>NZ_RJVG01000001.1 GCF_003752155.1 Mobilisporobacter senegalensis
GTATTGAAAATACATTTTTCATAAGGAGAAAGCACCAGAAAAATCTGGTGCTAATGTTTAAAGTTTATAAGGACATTATCAAAAACCCTTGACAGTATAAATTATTTTTAATTTTATTGACTCTGATTGATTTTTAATTTTATTGACAATAAATATATGACTATATTATATTTATTGAAAAGGTTCCATTAAAAAGAAGGTTTACGTAGAAAGCGAGACAGACATGTATCATTTTATTATTAATCCAAAATCACGCACAGGGAACGGACTTAAAGTCTGGCATATTGTACAGGCTGGGCTGGACGAAAAGAAGGTCCATTATGCCTTTCACTTTACACATTATGAATATCATGCCACTAAACTAGCCACTCAAATATGTAATACATATAAAGGGATTAAAAATATCATAGTTCTTGGCGGAGATGGAACAATGAATGAAGTCATTAATGGTATAGATAATTATAACGAAGTTATTCTCGGTTATATTCCTTCCGGTTCAAGCAATGATTTAGCTAGAGGTCTAAAGATATCCAATGACCCATTAATAGCATTAGACAGAATACTTACCGGGAAACATTTTGAATATGTAGACCATGGAATCATTCAGACACCATCCCAAACAAAGCTGAGAAAATTTGCAGTAAGCATGGGCATTGGATTTGATGCCAGTGTTTGTTTTGAAGCATTAAACTCAAATATAAAAATCATTTTGAATAAACTTCGCCTTGGAAAGCTTACTTATCCTGTCATAGCCATTAAAAATTTAGTGAAGCATACCCCTTCAGATATTCACATTATTGTAGATGGAATTGAGAACTATCATTTTAAAAAGGTTTTTTTTATTGCCAGTATGATTCAAAAATGCGAAGGCGGAGGACTGATAATGACACCAAATGCCAGCTATCAGGATCAGAAATTATCTGTGTGTGTAATCTATGATATCCCTAAGATTAAAGCACTTGTTTTATTACCTTCTCTATTTATAGGAAAACAACACTTATTCAAAGGTGTAAAAATATTTGATGCCAAAACAATTGAAATCAAGGCAGATAAAAAAATGTACGTACATACAGATGGAGAATATTATGGAATTCATGACCATATCGTAGCAACCTGCACAAAGGACCAGATCCGAATGTTTTTATAAAATAGTATGCTTATAGTTATTGCACCCACTTAAAAATGCACCTTATATGAAAGTATGAACTGACATTTAAGGTGCCTTTCAATTACATTTAAGTAGAATTCTTTAAATTTTCACTCCTAATTCTCTTAAATCTTCCACTGCCTTTTCAAATTTTTCTACTTTTACGGTATGAAAGCCCAGCTCTTTTGCCGATTCAAGATTATCTTCCCTGTCATCCAGGAAAACTGCTTCTTGGGGATCAATATCATATTTCTTTATTAGTGATTGATAAATTTCCGGTTCCGGCTTTATCTGTTTCACTTCATAAGATATCACTCCACCATCTACATATGGATAGAAACGAAAGGATTCTTTTAAGGTTTCATAATTCGTTCCAAAATTGGATAGCAGATACACCTTATAACCATTTGCCTTCAGGCCTTTCACAAAATCTTCAGAATAATCATATTCTACCACCAGCTTAGAGACATCTTCAAATAATTTCGTGATTTCTTGTTTCATGCCGGGATCTTTGCTGGCACATAACTGGATAAGTTCATGGGTACTTAAAATTCCCCTGTCCTGTTCTCCCCAATACTCTCCTAATACAGTCGCTTTGCTTATTCTTTCTCTGGTCTCTTTATCATAACCACATTCCTCTAAATATTCCTTCCAACAAAAATCAGCAAGTACTTGCCCAATATCCAGTATAATTGTATTAATCATCTGCTTATCTCCTTTTATCTGATCACACTACTTTGATTTTACTGCCAGTATTACATTTTTCTACAATAATCTGGCTATCGATTCTTTCTTTTAGTTCATTAACATGGGATATAATTCCAATCAAACGATTATGTTCTGTAAGAGAAGTTAGGGTATCCAATGCCTGATCTAAAGATTCCGTATCGAGAGAACCAAATCCTTCATCGATAAATATGGTATCAATCTGAATACCTCCTGCGTTGTTCTGAACAATATCAGATAATCCTAATGCCAAAGCTAATGCCGCTTTAAAGGATTCACCTCCAGATAATGTTTTTACCGAACGTTTTTTCCCTGTATAATTATCAAGGACCTCTAAATTAAGACTATCTGTTGTTCTGGCATCCGCTACTTTGTCTACTTTAAGCAATTCGTATCTGCCATTGGTCATTGTAGATAATCTTTGATTTGCAGCCATAATAATATCTTCAAAATAGGAAGCCAGTACATATTGTTCAAAAACAAGTCTTTCTTTATTATAACCTCTGGTGACATTGTCAAGGTCTTTTATAACACCATATTCTACTTCTAATTCCTTTTTCTTCTCAAGGTTTATTTCCATTGATCCAGTCAGTTTCTGATTCCCGGTGATTCTTGAAATAATTCTTTCTTTTCCATCCCGCAAATTTTTCTGGTCAATTTCCAACTGCTCCAGTAAACTTCTTAACCCGTCTACATCAACATGGCTCTCCTCTCCCACCTGTTCTGATAGAGCTATTTTTGTCTTTTCCATAGACTGAAGTTGTTCATAATATTCTTTGATTTGATCAGATAGTCTTTCCATTTCCTCATTGGAACGGATTGACCTCTTATACTCTTCTTCCGTCTGAAACATATTCTCTTCCAGAGATTTTAAGAACCTGCATTTTTTTGTATTAATTTCACCTTGTAATACTTCATATTCGTTCTCACTGTTGGTTAATAGCGTCTGATTACTTAGCAGCCGGGATTGTAGTAGCTCATAATTTTCTTTTGCTACCCGGATTTCTTCTTTAAACTCAATAATCTTAGCCTTTAACTCCTTCATCTGATTTTGAATTTGTTCCTTGATGTTTATCTCATTTCCCTGTATTTTGGAAAAATGTTTTGATAACCGTAAAATTAATTGCTCTATGTTTCCTTTTAATACATCCAGTTCACTTTTCCTTTCATTATAAATGAATGTATTTTCTTTTCTTCGTTCCAATATTTCAGCCAAAGAATCATCCAGTTTATCCATTTCTTTTCTTAAATCTGCTTTTCGGTTCTTACATAAAGTAAATTCCTTAAGTTTCTTCTCAAGATTTTTTATATAATTTAAATGTTCCTCCCTCCTAGTCACCAGCAATTCTTTTGTATTGTCATTCTCCATAGATTCAAAGGGTATATCTAATTCTACAAGAAGCTTTTCTAATTGTTTCATAATACTATCAACCTCTGTTCTTTTTTTAACAGTTCTTTGATATGTATTATCAAAATCTTCTTTTTTCTTCTCTAATTTTTTATTTAACTCTTCTAATTCTCTCTCATCGGGTACTGCCTCTGAAATTTTAGCAACATAAGGGTGTTCTAATGATCCACAGACCGGACATGGTTCCTTTTCTTTTACCATCTTTGCCACAATACCTACAATTGCATTTTTGTAAGACTCTTCTTTACTCTCATAAATATGTCTTAAATCTTTTAATCCACTATTGGCTTTTTCATATATTTCCTGGAAAGAGATAAGCTTTTCTCTTTCAACAAACAGATTGTTGATAAGATTTATTGCATCCTGATAGATTCTATCCCTGGTTTCCCCGATTTGCTGCAGTAGATGAATTTCACCAATATGCTGTTCAATATTCTGATAAGAATCATATTCCTTCTCAAGTTCGATTTTTAATACTTTTTTCTCTTCTTCTAAAACACTAAGATCTTCTTCTTTTCTTTCAATAGAATGAATCTCTTCTTCCAATATAGCAAGTTTATCCTGAATCTTTATTAGTTCTTCAATTAAAGGCAGATACCCTTCTAATATAATGTTTTCATTCTGAAAATCTTCAATGGAAGTTTCTTTTTTCAATGCCTCCTCATATTGTTCCTTACTTTTTTTAACTTCTCCTTCTAAATCAATAATGGAATCTTTAAGCAAGCTTATCTTATCAGATAGACTGATGTATTTTAAAAGAGCGTCCTGATAGATACTTTCATCTGCCCTGACTTTTTCAGCATTAAAAGCTTTCGCCAGAACAGTTTCCATAGTTTTTATCTGGTCTTGTTCTTTTAATTTGCTGCTCATAAGTAAAGTTACCTGGTTTAACTTATCTATATTATAATTTAATTGTTCTCCCTTTGTAATGGAAGTAATTAATTCTTTGATTTGTTTATCCAGATCAGACAACTCTTTCTCTTGATTACAAAGTGATTTTTTATCCATCTGAATATACTCTTTGGAAGCATTTATAATACTTTCATAATTATAGTTTGAGGCATTACATAAATGATATAAATCTTCATTCTCTCCTGTATCTATTAAATGAATTGCTTCATCCACTTTATGTCTGTATTCTTCTATCTGCCTGTACAAAGTTTTTGCTTTGTCCGCTAATAGATACTGTAACTTCTCATATTGATTGGTTTTAAAGAGATTTCTTAAAATTTCAACACGATCTTTTGAATGTACCAGTAATTCAAGGAACTCTCCTTGTGCGATCATAGCAATCTTTTTAAACTGCTCATAATTGATCCCCATAATTTCATTCATTTTTCGATTCACATCATTCAGATTTACAATTGGAGGATCGTCGCTAATGGACAGCTCCGCTGTCTCATTGGAGGTGGTAAAACCATCTCCTCTTTTCTTAGGTCTTAAATATTTTGGTGTTCTTAGAATCTTATACTCTATTCCTTTGTGTTGAAAAATCAGCTCTACATATGTATCAATTTCAGGAGATGCAAAATCACTTCTTACTGTGGTTTTCTCTCTCGTTTTACCACTTACATCTCCGTAAAGAGCAAATGATATGGCATCAAATATTGTAGTTTTTCCCGCTCCGGTAGGACCGGTAATAAGAAACAATCCATCATTATAAAATTTAGTAAAATCTACAACTGCTCTTTCAGGGTAGGATCCCCATCCACACATTGTCAATTGTACGGGTTTCATAAAAGCCCACCTCCTTCAATATCATCAATCAGAGATGTCATGACTGCTTTTCTTTCCTCATCAAATTCCTGTTCTGTTACCGATTCATAGAACTCTCTATAAATTTCTAAAGTCGATTTATTCTTTATGTGTTCTGTCTTAGTTGTTATCATATCATTCTTTTTAATATTTTTCTCTAAAATAAGCTGCATTACGTTGGGATATACACTTCTCAGGGTACCAATCGGATCAATTAATTCTTCCTGATTTGTCAGCGTCACTTGAAGATAATCCCCGGTATCCGCCATAGAATAAACCTCTTTCGACATTAACTCTTCTAATTTTCCCTTCACTTTTCTAAGATCATGAAGTGGCTTTATTTCTCTTGTACGAAGCTCAACATTTCCCTTCTCTTTTAATTCAATCACTGTTACCGATTTCTTATGAAATACTTCCGAGAAAGAATATTTTAGCGGTGACCCGGCATAACGAACCGTATCCCTTCCTATTTTCTGTGGACCATGAATATGCCCTAAAGCTACATAATCAAATCCATCAAACAGAGACACATCTATATTATCTGTGCCTCCCACACTAATACGGGTCTCAGAATCTGAAAGTTCCGGCTCTTCTCCAAGATTTGTAACAAAATAATGAGTTACTAATAGATTTCTTTTACTTTTATTTAAATCTATGGTATTAAGTATTGCTCTTACACTGTCTTCATAAGATACCATTTCTTCCTTCTCTAATATATGTTTTACAACAGGAGGTTTTAAATATGGTACTAAATATATATTTATCTCTCCATATTCGTCATGAAAACTGGCGCATTTTACTGTTCCGTCAAAAACACCGGCGATATAAAAATTCTTTTTCTCCAGAATACTGCTTGCAAAAGACAATCTCTCTGGTGAATCATGGTTTCCACTAATTAAAAGTATGGGAATACCTTCTTTTATCAGTTCACTTACAAACTGGTCAAAAATAGCAACTGCCTCTGAAGGCGGAATATTTCTATCATATACATCACCTGCAATAATCAGCCCGTCCGCTTTTTCCTCTTTTGCTATCCTGGCGATCTGCTTTAAAGCATATTCTTGATCTTTTAACATACTAAATTCATTTATCACCTTACCAATATGTAAATCTGACGTATGAATTAATTTCACTAAATCACCCCCTAAGGATAAGTTCTTTTAGTTCCCTGGGATTCTTAATTATAACATGAGCATGATTCTCTTCCAGCTCTTTCCTATCACGAAATCCCCAAAGAACTCCAACAGTATACATTCCTGAAGCATTTCCTGTCTGCATGTCTACATTGGTATCACCAACATAGATGCATTCCAAAGGATTTACTGAAAGTTTTGATGCTACCAGCAAAGCCCCTTCCGGATCTGGCTTTTTGGCGATTCCTTCCTGCTGCCCCAATATATAATCAAAAAGATCCTTCCCATATAGGCTCTCAACTACGGTAACCGCCCTGTCATGAGGCTTATTGGTAAGCACCGCCAGTTTCATTCCCTTAGACTTCATATACTCTAAAGTTTCTTTCATATCATCATATGCCTTTACCTCATAAGTACAATATTCTTCAAATATTTCTTTATAAAGTACCAATGCTGTATCATAGTGAATATACTCCTTATCTCCTGCTGCATATAGTGCCCTTTTCACAAGTGTATCTACACCATCCCCTGCATAATAGTTGTATTCTTCTATCGGTCTTTCCATAAGCCCGCATTTCACTAATGCTTTATTACATGCCACTGCGATAGATATTACCGTATCGGCGATTGTTCCATCCAAATCAAATATTGCTGCTTTATACATAGTTATCCTCCAATTCTTCCTGTACCCAAAACTCTTTTAAAATATCTTCCATGGAAAACCTGTCTACTGTTGTATTAGGGTACCATTCTCTTGGGAAAAGAGATTGGTACTGTTTATTAAGAAATCTGTCATCTAAAAGCAAAATTGCTCCTTTATCATCCATTGTTCTTATCACCCTGCCGGCTGATTGCAATACTTTATTCATTCCATTATACAGATAGGCATATTCAAACCCTTTAGAAGTCCTTTCTTCAAAATAATTCCGAAAAAGTTCTCTTTCATTGCAGACCATGGGAAGCCCGGTTCCTACAATCACTGCTCCTATAAGCCTGTCCTGTTTTAAGTCAATTCCTTCACTAAAGATGCCTCCCATAACACAGAAACCCATACGGATTACCGATGGATTCACAGTAAAACTATCCAGAAATTCTTCTTTTTGTAATTCTGTCATGTTACTTCTTTGAATGACTATTTCCAGAGATGTTTCCATATTCTCTTTATCATTTATGACAAATTCTCCATTTTCCTTTTCTTCCATTTGTCCTTCAAGCAGACTAAAGACCTGATTCATCATCTGATAAGAAGGAAAAAACGCTAAGTAGTTACCTGTTTTTGCTTTGGCAAAGGTAAAAATATATTCTAATATCCTTTGATATTCTTCTTCACTTCTTCTGGTATACTTTGTACTTACATCTTTTGCAATCATAATCAGACGATTTCTTGTGTCAAATGGAGATGGTGTATAAATTGCATAATCTTCTTTCACACCACCAAGCTGGTATTTATAGTAATCTATGGGCAATAAAGTGGCTGAAAAAAACACTGCACTTCTTCCCTTTTCTAAGCATCTAAGCAAATTCGTAGACGGATCCATACATTGCAACCGTATCCGAAAACCCTCTGTTTCATCATAATCGTTATATATTACATATTTCTCATCTAAAAGTTCAAAAATATTTAAAAAATGTCTCACATCAAAATATAATTGTAACACTTTCTCTCTTTCATCAAAGGCTTTAAATTCCTGGAGAAATTCATCATATTCACTGGCAAGCCCCAAAAGATGCAGCACGACCTCATTAATATTATCAACTACTTCAAAATCGTCACATTCTCTTTTTAATTTCAGAAGATCTTTGTTGCATATTTCTAATTTTTTCTCTAATTTATGGCTTTTCCCTTTTATAATCCTCTTACATTCTAAGATATGATCCTTAAATATCTGTGCACTATACATTTCTCTGGCCCTATCCACTAAATTATGAGCCTCATCAATCAAAAAAGTATAGTCATTTTTCTTTTCATTCACAAAAAAACGTCTTAAATATACATTGGGATCAAACGCATAATTATAATCACAAATAATACTATCCGCCCATAAAGTTACGTCCAGACTCATCTCAAATGGACAAACTTTATATTTGGCAGCATAAGAAACAATCAGATCTCTTGTAATATCCCCTTCATTGGTTAATAAATCATAAACAGCGTCATTTACCCTGTCATAATGGCCTTTCGCATGTTCACATGCCACCGGATTACAGTCTATCTTATCTAAAACACAAATCTTATCTTTTGCTGTGATAGTTACAACTTTCATATTCAGTCCATGATTTGCCAATATCCGGTATGTTTCTTCTGCAACTGTTCTTGTAATTGTTTTTGCAGTAAGATAAAATATCTTGCTGGTAAGCTCTTCCCCCATGGCTTTCACTGCAGGAAAGACTGTTGAAATCGTCTTTCCTACCCCCGTAGGCGCTTCGATATAAACTTTTTTATTACGTATGATAGTACGGTAAACATCCGTTACTAATTGTTTTTGCCCTGATCTATATTCAAAAGGGAACTCTAAGCCTCTTATGGTTTCATTACGAGTCTGAATCCATTTATATTGCCAGATTACCCATTTCCCAAATTCCTGGATTAATTCGTCAAACCATTTCTTAAGATCTATATAATCATATTCTTCTTCAAAATATTTCACAGCTTTGGTATCCATATTACAATAAGTCATCCTGACACCAATTCTGTCTAAGTCATTTTGATTTGAATATATATATGCATAACACTTGGCCTGAGCCATGTGTACCCTGATTGGCTCTTTTATAAAAGACAATTCCTGATACACTCCTTTTATCTCATCTATAACAATCCCTGGTTTTAATAGTTCCGTATCCATAGTATTAAAAGAAGTTTCTTCACAGTGTATAATTCCATCTGCTCTTCCTTCTACTTGTACCATGATTTCATGTCCATCCTGCATCAATGGCACTTCTATACTTAAAGGAACTTCTGCATCATAATTAGAACCCATCTGTTTTTGAAGCATTCGATGGATCTTACTGCCTTCTCTCATTGCATCCGTATCTGCACCTCCTGCGACCCGATTGTCAAGGTCACCAGAACGGAGGATAAATTCTACAAGATTTCTTACTGATATTTTAATTATATTGTCTTTTATTCGATACATAATGGTTCCTGCCTAATTCATATCCTAAATACATTTACATCATAGCAGATTACATAAATAAAGTCACTATCAGATTGGGGACTTCCCAGGTATTAAAAAACACCACCATAGGTATTCCCTACAGTGGTGCAATCAAGTGAAACTTATTTATCAATATGATTAAAGATACATTGTGTAATCTTCATCATCATCGCCATATAATCCATTTTCATAACCTTTGGTCCAGTCTATGTTATTTGCTCTCTTTTTCTTCATAACTGGTTTCGCGGATTTTTCAGATTTTTTACTATCTTCGACTTTCTTCTTTTGCATAGCTTTCTTTTCCTTCTCAAGTCTTCTCATAGTCTCAAACTTGTCAGGTTGCTGTTCTTTCTCTTTCGAAGATGCCTGCTTTGCACCGTTATCTTTTATACGGCTTTTGCTAAATCTGTTATCATCCATTTCATCTTTATCTTTGTTATAGCCATTATATCCGGTGTTTCTATTATCTCTACTCTTAAAGCCTCCAGATCTTCCATCCTTGTTATAACCACCGTTATTGTTTGGCCGGCCTTCTCTGTTATAAGGTCTATTTTCTCTTCCTTCTTTGTTATAGGGTTTTTTCTCTCGGCCCTCGCTATTGTAAGGTCTGTATTCGCGATTGTTTGTTCCATTTTCGCGATTCCCTCTAGGTTGATAATTATTCTCTCTTGTTCCGGCCTCTCTGCCACGGTTTTCTCTTGGTCTGCTATCATTAGCATTGGTTGTAACCACTGAATGTTTCTCCTCTCTTTTGGTTTAAAAGTTTTATACCCTCTAATTTTATTCCATTTTCCAATAAAGTCAATATTTTTTAACAATTTTTTTCATAAATTTAACGAGTATATTTTTTCTCAGTTTCTTTATACTAAAAGATGACAAAAACAAAGAATTATAGACTTTTACAATCATTAGAATTAAGATAAAATTTTACCATTTATCTTGCTTTTTTTATTTCTTTCTGTTACAGTCTAGTTGTAGTTTAATTAAATCAGAAAAGAGGTATATTTATGAGCGAACATATGCATGATCATAACTGTGAAAATGGTTGCGACTGTGGACATGACCATGGCGAAGAAATGACTGTTACATTAACTTTAGATGATGGTTCTGAATTAGAATGTGCTGTTTTATCCATCTTCCCAGTTGGTGATAACCAATATATTGCATTAGTACCAATTGAAGAAATGGAAAATGAAGAAGGTGAAGGCGAAGTATATTTATATCGTTTCATTGAACACGAAAATAATGAGCTTGAACTTCTTAATATTGAAGATGATAATGAATATGAAAAAGTTGCTGACGCTTTTGATGAATTATTAGATGATGAAGAATTCGAAGAAATGTTAGAAGACGAAGAATAGTATTCTTTAAAAGAGTGTATCTTAATCCATCAGGATAAAGATACACTCTTTTGTTAATTCATATTAAATTGGAATCTCTTTATTAAAATCCATTTGATATATTAAGATTTTTTAGAATTTACAATACCATCAGAAATAATTTTATTGATGCTTTCCATATCATCATAAACGATATAATAAACATATTTATTCTTAGTCACAACTAACGCATCTTTTACTTTTTTATATTCTGTTTTTTGTTTCTTTTTCCACTCTTTGTCCTGTGTTTCCTTCATTTTTCGAAATGCATCAGCAATTCCTTTAATGTCCGTATCCTTTTTTGCTTTCGCTATCATTATTCGATCTGATGTTTTTCCGGTAGCATCTGCTAAGTAAAAACCTTCTTCAATGGTATCCTTCTTTAAATTTATAGTAGAGATAATATCCTTACTATCTTCTTCCAGAAAATCTAATCGTTTATATCCCAATTGTTCTTCATTGGATATTTTATAATCTTTTGCCACCTTATCAGTAATCTGGTCCATAAGGTCTGCGACCTTCACCTTTGGTTCTTTCGGCTTAGTACTACAAGCTGTAAAACACATAGAAAATATCAAGGATATTACTACTAATTTATATCGATTCATGCCATCACCTTTTCTTCAATAGAATTAAGTTTCACTTGATGTAAGTAAAATTGCTTATATAAGTAGTTTATCCCGAAATTTATTTAATTACTCATTGAATGTTTATAGATTGCCGATTCATCACAGAGATTGAAAGTTCTTATTTTTTGTTGATAAGTTTTAGCATATGATGATTCACGCAAAAATTAAGATCCAAGGTTCTTTCTTTTTTTATATTTTTAAAATAAATGATTAATTTCCCATCTTTATTCTGCTTAATTTCTCCGGGGCCATACATTTTATGTTCAATCCAGGCACCTGTCTTTAATTCTGATATATCAAGAAGAAGTTCTCCTACAAATCTTGAAATCTCTAATTCTTTGTTATATCGTTCTTTTACAGAATAAATATGAAGATATTTCCTGGCTCTTGTCATAGCCACATAAAACATACGCCTCTCTTCTTCCATATCCACTTCAAGCATTGCTTTATGATGAGGTGTAATACCCTCATTGGCATCAATAATAAATACCACTTCATATTCCAAACCTTTGGAAGAATGCATGGTTGTCATAGTAATACTATCTATATCATTCTCTCTTTGATTTTTAGCCTGCTCTGCTAATTCTAATGCATATTCTTCTATATGGGTAAACCATTCTTCATATGTTTTATAGTTTTTTGCACTTTCCTGAATTTCATCCAGAACTTCCAGTAATTCATCTATCTTTATTCTTCTGTAGTCTGCATATTCTTTCAGATATTCTTCGTAACCAATCCCTTTGCGTATGTAATTAATTCCTGAGAATGGATTCATGTTTGACAGCATTTTCAAATCATATTCCAATTTCTCAATACGTTCTATCATCCAGTCCTTGTCAGAGTATTTTCTCTTTAATTGCTCAAAATCAACCGTAGTCTCTGTTAAATATTCTCTGCTAATATATCGTTTTGGCCGATTCATGATCTGTAAAAATAGGCTTCGATCTTTTTGACCCATGGCAAGTTTAATATATCCAATTAAATTTTTAGCAATCCAGTGTTCATAAATATTAGGCATGGAATCCTTCATCTTAAATGGTATATTATATTCCATAAATTTTTCTAATAAGGCTCTTGGCTGGGTATTGGTCCTGAATAAAATTGCAATTTCTGATAATGGAATACCTTTCTTTTGATAGGAGAGCACTTCATCAATAATGGTTTGATTTTCTAAAGCCAGCTCTTTAAAAGTTTTGAGCTGAATATCTTCTCCTTCTGAATTGATGGTTATGATATTCTTACTAAACCGTTTCATATTATTTTTAACAACTCTTTTTGCACCCTCTATGATTTTAACTGTGGATCGGTAATTTACATCCAATAAAACACTTTTTGCATTCATATAATCTTTCTCAAAGTTAAGCATGATCTCTGGCTTTGCACCACGGAATCGATAAATCGACTGATCATCATCACCAACAATAAATAGATTATCTTCCGGCTTCGCAAGAAGTCTGATAATATCATACTGAATTTTATTAATATCCTGGAATTCATCAATTAATATATATCGGAATTTATCCTGCCAGATTTTAAGGATATCTTTTCTCTCTTTTAAAAGCTCATAACAATATACGAGCATATCGTCAAAATCTATTAAATTAGCCCTGCGGAGCCGATTATCATATTCTTCATATATTTTTTTGAATATATCTTCTGAACAGTTGATGGAATAGTAATGATCAAGGTTAATTCTCTCACCTTTAACCAGACTGATCTCATTTTCAATACCATTTATAAAATCTTTCTCATCTTCAATTTCTAAATCAAGTTTTTCGATGATTTCTCTCATAAATTGTTTCTTTTGATCTTCTTTTAGAATGTTACCAGAATTAAAGTGATATGCATATTTTAAGATAGTAAAAAAGATTGCGTGAAAAGTCCCAAAATTAACTGGTATGTGGTTCTCTCCCATCAATTTTTGAAATCTCTCCCGCATTTCATTTGCCGCGGCTTTGGTAAATGTAATTACAAGAATATTCCTTGGATCCACTCCATACTCCTCAATGAGATATTTTGTCCGTCTCGTAATTACTAATGTTTTACCAGAACCAGGCCCGGCAAGGACCATCATGGGTCCCTTGCCGTGAGTAATTGCCTTTTCTTGTGATACATTAAAATTCATTCTATATTTCCTGACTTAATTTTTCAATTGCTATACGGATTCTTGATAAAGACTCTTCTTTACCTAGGATTTCCATAATCTCTGTAGCGCCGCCTGGTGTTGATTGTTTTCCCGAAACTGCAGTACGAATCGGCCACATGGCATATCCATTCTTACAGCCCTTCTTTTCTACATATTGGATCAATGCTGCATATAATGCATCATTGCTATAATCTTCCTGTTCTTCAAAGATTGGAAGCAGTTCTTTTAAAACTTCCAGTGAAGTCTGCTCATTGGTTTTCATCTTTTTATGAGTATACATGGAAATATCATATTCCGGCAATTCTTCAAAGAAGTCTATATGTTCTTTAATATCTAAGAATGTCTCAATTCTGGTTTTTACTAAATCTGCAATTTTTTTAATATCAAGTTCTTTCCTGATCACTTCTTTGATATATGGCAATGCCATCTTATAATATGTTTCCGTGTCCATATTAGTAATGTATATACCATTCATCCATCTTAACTTGACCATGTCAAATACAGCCGGTGATTTATTAATATGATGATAATCAAACTCTTTTATTAACTCATCTAATGTAAAAATCTCCTCATTACCGGAAGGACTCCACCCAAGGAGTGATACATAATTTACAACAGCTTCTGTTACAAAGCCTTGCTCAATTAAATCTTCATAAGAAGAATGCCCGGAACGTTTACTTAATTTCTTGTGTTCTTCATTGGTAATGATAGGACAGTGGACATAAACTGGAATGTCCCAACCAAATGCATTATAGAGACGATTATATTTTGGAGTAGAAGAGAGGTACTCATTTCCTCTGACTACATGGGTAATCTCCATAAGATGGTCGTCCACCACATTAGCAAAATTATAAGTTGGATATCCATCAGATTTGATCAAAATCATATCGTCTAATTCTTCATTATCTACTGTAATATCTCCAAAAATAATATCTGAAAAAGTAGTAGTTCCCTCTGTGGGATTGTTCTGTCTGATCACATAAGGGATCCCCGCCTTAAGGTTTGCCTCTACTTCTTCTTTTGATAAATGTAAGCAATGTTTATCATATTTAGCAATCTCTTTTCCATCTTCCGTAGTGGCTGAACTTTTTAATGTTTCCAGTCTTTCTTTCGTACAGAAACAATAATATGCTTCCCCTTTATCCACCAGTTGCTTCGCATATTCTAAATATAATCCTTGTGCCTGACGCTCACTTTGAACATATGGGCCAAATCCGCCATCTTTATCTGGTCCTTCATCATGAATTAAACCTGTTTTCTCTAGGGTACGATAAATTATTTCTAAGGCTCCCTCAACAAATCTTTCCTGGTCTGTATCCTCTATTCTTAAAAGAAAATCTCCACCTTCATGTTTTGTAATTAAATATGCATATAATGCAGTTCTTAAATTACCAACATGCATTCTTCCTGTTGGGCTTGGCGCAAATCTTGTCCTTACTTTACTCATGTTTTCACTCCTAAATGTTTTTTCTTTTCTTTCCATATATTTTAATCCATTCTGGAAAAATTATATACCACTTCCCATTTCTTTTCAATATGTAACTCATTATGATTTAAATTCATAGAATCGGCTAAACACTATATGAATTTGATGGAAAATTAAAGTTATTCATAGAAACAGGGTGTTTAAAAGCATCCTATAACTAATAAAAATAGTATAATCTAGCTTTTAAACACCCGTAACATGTCTGAATTCCTTACTCTGACTTCATAGCTTCAATAGCACTGATCTTGGTTGCCCGGTTTGCAGGATAGTAACCGGAAAGAATACCTACTGCCATAGCAAAACCAGCAGCTAATAAAGGTAACCAAATGGGAATAATTGAAAACTTAGTAACCTCATTTTGTCCCCAGCCATTATTCATAATAGAAGAGAAGATTGGTGCCCCAAATTTATTAATACAAAAAGATGCTATATAACTAATAATGACACCAATAATTCCACCAAACAATCCTATCATAGCAGCTTCAAATAAAAATAACTTTTTCACATCTCTGATCACACAGCCGAGTACTTTCATAACACCGATTTCTTTCGTTCTTTCATATATGGACATAACCATTGTATTCGCTATACTGATTGCAGACACTAACATTGCAACTGCACCAACACCACCAAGAACCAGCTGTAACATTTTTGATGTTTCTTCCATTGGCTTTAAATACATACTTAAACTTTCAGAAGCATAACCCAGATCAGTAATTGCATCCTGAACTTCTTCTACATTTTTAATATTATCAACATTGATACGTATCTGGTCATAATTTCTTAAAGCTTTTTCTGCTTTCTTTCGATCTTCTGCCTTCAAAGTTTTTATGTAATCTTTATAATGATCCATAAAGAAAGAAATGTCTACATAGCAGTTCCAATCATATTCATTATTGCTTTTTTCCATTATCGCTATATCTTTTAATTGAACTTTCTTTTCTTTTTTCTTAGGATCCATCTGATAATCCCACCCATTAAAGGATAGTTTGATTTTATCTTTCGAAAAATCTATTTGTTTTTGTTGATACATACGGCTGCCAGGATTATAAAAATTCATTCCTACGTCTGAGCCAACTAAAAATACATCTTTATTCTCTGCCGTTGGCATACTGCCATAGGTGAGAGCTGGGAATCCAAATTCCTTAAAGGCATTATAGTCCATAGCAAATATCTGAAAATCACTGCGATATTTACCACTGTACATAACAGCACTTCTATATATTACCGGAGAAACAACCTTTACATGTTCTATCTGCTTCACTTGATTTACAAGATTATCATCCATAGCCTGCTCTTTGGAATTTATATAATTGCCATCTTTATCAAAGATAGCAGCATTCTTTTGAATTGTTACTGTAGTTAAAGAACCCAATTCCATGACCTGTGTTCTAAAACTGGTATTCATACCTATACCGATAGAAATCATAATAACAATTGATAAAGTTCCAATCACAACTCCAATAATGGTTAATGCGGTTCTGGCCTTTCTACGACTTAGATTCTTAAGTCCCATTTTCATCAAATCACTTATTCTCATAGTCTTAGATTCCTTTCCAGGTTAATCTTCATAGAGTACAATTCCTTTTTTTATTCTCTTTTTCGCTAAGAGGATTCCGATAGTCAGACCAAGGACTATCGTAGCCAAAGAGATTCCTGCTACAAATGGCCAGCTGGCTAATAGAGGATCTTTTTGCATTCCTTCTATATTCTCACCATACATCCCCGGGTCACCTTCCATAGCTCCTTCTCCCGAAACCGCGCCTCCGTCTACTACCATAACGTCTTTGGCCTGCATTATACCGACAGGCATATTATTAAATATTATAGTTGTATTTAAATCGTTATCTATTAATATTTTCATTATAATCCCCCTTAAATTGAATTTTCTTCTTGCTTATGTAATTTCTTCTTATACAATTCCAGTTTTACTTTGCGGCCAATTGGAATCATAATGAAAAACAGAACTATCTGAATGATTATGAATACTGGTAAATTTACGATTTCTTTCTTAGTTTCTGGAGGAAGAGGATTCATACCAGGATCAGACTCATCAGGATTAAATGCAGGCATAGGATCTACAGTAGATTCAAATGGTGTTGGTACCTCAATTGTATCTCCATTGCTGTCCTCATAAGAAATAATTAAATTACCTTTCGCTAAGCCTTCGATCATTGGTGTGATTTCTATTTCATAAACATCTCCAGAACCTGCTTCCACATTACCAATAAACAGCATTGCACTGGAAGCCGTAAAATCAGTACCATCTATTTTGGCAGTTACATTACTTAGAACAGATTTACCAAGATTATAGAATTCAAAATTTAAAGTAGTTGGTGTATTTACGATAGGTATTTCCCCGTATCCCATCATTATATTGCTTACCACAGGTCTGGCATTTTCCATAACCTGTAGATTGATGATTTCTGAAACAGTAACACCTGTTGAGATCGTACCATCTTCTGGAACCGGCATCCCTTCATATTCATATTCAAACTTAATTTCAAGGGGATATGCTTTGGTAACGGAATCTGCTTTTACTTTAAGGTTCATTGTATTATGCTTTGTTTCTCCTGCCTTAATAATTGGAATATAAAAGCTATTGCTTCCTTTTGTAACTGAAAAAACATTGTCGGTAGAAGAAAGAGTAACCTTAATATTTCTTGCACTGACATTACTATTGGTATTAAGAACATCGAAGCTAAAATCAAAGGATTTCCCGGCTTTTAAGTTCTCCTCACTTGTTTTAAAGTCACTGATAATTAGTTTTGGTGTACTTCCTTCATCAGCATTTTGAACATTAAGGACAAATAATTTAGCAGTAACAGGACCAAATGCTTTTCCTGTATCATCTTTATAGGTATAACTGATATCCAGTTCATTCAGGCCCTCAGCAATATCCTTAGATACATTAAGATTCAGACTTACTTTTTTCTTACTGCCTGAAGTCAAAAGGCTGATATATTTATATGGTTCGGATTTTATAGGACTGAAATTAGCATTCGTTAAATTCGTAGGAGTGATTTTTATTTCTTTTAAATCACTATTACTTCTATTCTCCATATTGAAAGAAATGGTAACCTTACCTCCTGCCATTGGAGAACTTACACTTTGTATAACATCTGTGATCAACAGGTTTGGATCTCCTAATGAACTTCCTCCTTTGATATTGATATATATTGGCGTTTCAAAGGTATAGTCATTCTCATCACTGTCTTTGCAAGTTATCTTTATGGTCAATGATTTGTAACCGCCGACTGCATCATTAGATACCTTCAAAGGGATTGAAACAGCCTCAGAGCCTGAAGTCTTAATATCTCCCTTGTTAAACCTGCTCTTACTATAAGCAGGAATGATCCCATCTGCTGCAAATCCATCTATAGTTACAATTGTATTTTTTGCCATCAGACCACCAGTGTTGGTAAGTGTAAAATCAACATTGAACTCCATGCCCGCTTTCACATTTTCCGGCATATTCAGATCTGCAACCACTAATTCAGGTTGTGTTTTTTGTGAAGGAACTTTAATAATAATAGGCTGCTTCATGGTAATCTCAGAATGAAACTTATCATGAATATCCACTCCTGATGCCTTTAAAGTCAAATTATAATTCCCTTTTTTGGTTGTATCTTTTACAAGCACATCAAACTCCAGTTTCGTTTCCATGTTACTTTCTAATTTTACCGGCGGCTGACTGTTGGGTCTGGTCAAGGTTATATCTGAGATTATCTCTATATGAGGATCTGCAGATTCTATTGATATGGTCTGGTCATCAATATATGTATTCAATCTTACAAAAATAGAAATATGTGCAGTTTCACCTGGAATTATAGTCGTAGCCCCTATATTTTGTGTCGGAATTATTTCCGGAGTGATTATATCATTCCCATCATCATCTGTAGACGAGGCATTTACAATATAAACATTTGGATTAGGTATATTTCCAACTACTAAAATTGATATTACAAATAACACAAGTAACTTTTTCACTGATTTCATTCTTCTATCCCTCTTTCTTTCTCATTAATATCTGTCATTTTATCCCCATCTATCGTATTTATTGATACATTTTCTATCTCTGATAAACTATCCACATCAATCTGTGGCAAACTCATATCTTTCTCCTCTAATACCATTTTATCAATATTATCCTCAGTTGCAGCTGTTTCTTTATCTGCTTTTTCTAAGGTTGGATCATTTTCCATTGTATCATTTGGTATCACTTCGATGGATTGAATCTTGCCATCAAGTATATGTATAATTTTGTCTGCATAATCAGCCAGTCTTCTATCATGAGTAACCATAACAATTGTCTGATTATTCTCTTTTGATATCGTCTTTATTAAGTTCATTACTTCCATGGCAGTCTTTGTATCCAGATTGCCGGTAGGTTCATCTGCAAATACAATCTCCGGCTTTGAAACAAAGGCTCTGGCGATACCAACTCTTTGCTGCTGGCCACCACTCATTTCACTTGGTTTATGATTCAGCCTTGAACCCAGACCAACCTTCAAAAGCATATCCTTTGCCAGTAACTTCCTTCTCTTTGTCTTAACTCTTTTAAAAATCAAGGGAAATTCTACATTCTCTAAAGCTGTCATGGAATTCATAAGGTTATATGATTGAAATACAAAACCCAGATAACGTTGTCGAAATTTAGCCAGGTTATTTTCATTCATTTTATGGATATTCTTTCCTTTTATAATAATCTCACCGCCGGATAATTTTTCTATCCCTGCCATCAGGTTCAGCAAAGTAGATTTTCCAGAACCAGAAGTGCCAAGTAAACAGCAAAATTCACCTTTTAGTATTTCAAATGAAACATCATCAACTGCATATATTTTCTCGTTTCCCATTCTGTATATCTTTCTTACATTTTTTATCTCAATAATTTTTTCTACTTCATCCTGCACTTTCTCACCCCATTCATCATTAATAATTTGTAAAATATGCTAATACCATATTTAGCATTTTTTTCTATTAATCATTTAATATTACAATTTATTTCTTACTTTAACTCTTGGAAATTTCTTAAGAATTTCTTACTTTTTATAGTTTTTAATTTTGAACATTTTTACATAAACAAACAAATTTATCTAATTATTTACATGAATTTTACACAAATTATATGTTTTTAGTTCTAATAGGTACTTGAATATGGAACTTTTTTCATTTTTTTAATAAATTTTGTAATCTTTAATTACTTTATTTTTTACAATTTTTTCTTAATATGACAGAAAAATTAAGGAAAACAGACAAAACTCACCATATTTTGTAACATTTCATCTTTCAATGAGAAAAATTGTATGATATAATTGCGTTAGTGGCTTTTAATAGGTACATTTTACCATAGACGAAAGTAATATATCAATTTTTGTGTGAAAGAGGGCGAAATAATTTGACAACAGTAGAGAACATCGTTCAAAATATCACAATTGAAACTGAACTTGGTCAGGCTCAAAAAGCTATTCTTGAGTCTTTGGCTTTGACTGCCAAACGTACTGAAGAATTATTCAAGATTGAATTAATGAACAAAGTTGACAATGATGCGAATGAAAAAATCCCAGTGAAAAAACTGATTCAATTAGAAAGTACCATAGGTGTTCACACAAAAAATACTCCATTTCAAAAGATCCTCGAAACGACTCAATTACAATTGCATCCGATTTTAGAAAATGCATCCTGTCTTGTTTCCAAAATAATACCAAGACTTTTTACTTATTCCATTTATATACTATTCGATGAACTAGAAGATATATACAAAACAATAAACAGGCGTTACATATTTACCGATCGAACTGCTATTTATAAATTAGAATTCAATGTTTGCGCTTATAAGGTACCCTGCCCTTCCCTGCTGCCCTCCATTAGTAATGTATATTGCATCGTTGAAAGCCTGTCGACAGTGGATATCGATCGAATTGATTTCCCCTCTCTGGCATATTTCTACCAGCGTCAGCTTACTGCACACGGTATTGATGAAAAGGCTCTTAATTATTTATTTCATGAATTTAAAAATACATATTATATGTTAAAGCGTCCCCCCCATAATCTATATAGTAAATAGATAATATGACTAAAAGGCCAAAAATTAATACTTATACTGTACAGTACAATATAGGTAATAATATCTTAAGGTATAATTTGAGGTTTTATAGAAAGCAGCGTAATCTAAGTCAAAAACAATTAAGCATACGAACTGGTTTGCAAAGATCTTATATCGCTGAGATTGAATCAGGTAAGAGAAATCCCACTATCTCTAAGGTATATCAGATCGCAATTAGTCTTAGAATAGAGCCTTGGAGATTATTAAAACCAATTACCTTAAACGAAAAGTTATATGGTAAAGAGAATAATTTTACAACATTTGATATAACAATAAATAAGGCCAAATTATTAACAGTAGCCGAATACATGGACCAGTTAATTAAAAGCATACAAATCATTCGAAAGAAAAAGGGCTGGACTCAAAAAGATTTAGCAAGGTTTTCTGGTTTGTCGGAAATCTTTATCCGCCTGATAGAGCAGAGAAAAAAAGAACCTACAGTAGAAAGCATCTCTAAATTAGCAATTGCATTTCACATCCCCGTTTGGCAATTAATGAAAGGAATCGATCGAAATTCTATTTGGTTTCAGCACGACATGTGGCTATAAATAAAAACAGCAGTACCAAATTAATTAGAAATTTGTGACTGCTGTTTTTTAGAATAACAATGCTAAACTTATTGAATATCTGGGCAATGATTTAATATAGTTTACAATGTATCTCCTATTTGTCTAACTATTGTCCAAATAATTATAACAAGTGTAAATTAGTATTTCAATCTATTTTTAAAAATAGTTATCATTATTAATTTATATTTCTCTAAAAACTAGATTTCACTTTTCTCAATATAGGTAGGTACAATTTGATGTACAATCTCTTTTATATTATCACTTTCACAAATAACTTCCATATAAAGTTCCTCTAAATCTTGTAAGAATTTTTCTTCATCCAAAGGAATAGGCTTTCCTATATGTATCATTTTATTTGCTGTATCTTGAAGCCCCTCTTCATCCAATAGGAGTTCTTCAAATAATTTTTCACCCGGACGTAAGCCGATATATTCTATAGCAATATCTCTTCCTGGTGTAAAACCTGATAATCGTATTAGATTATTTGCCAATTCTGCAATTCTGACTGGTTCTCCCATATCAAGCACAAATATTTCTCCGCCTTTTGCAAATGCTCCTGCCTGGAGCACTAAAGAAACCGCTTCAGGTATCGTCATAAAATATCGTATAATGTCTGGATGGGTAACCGTAACCGGACCACCTTGCAGTATCTGTTTCTTGAATAACGGTATTACACTTCCATTGCTTCCAAGTACATTTCCAAAGCGTACTGCAACGAATTCTGTATTGGAACGATTATTATAGGTTTGAATGATCATTTCACAGATACGTTTTGATGCTCCCATGATATTAGTAGGGTTTACTGCCTTATCCGTCGATATCTGAACAAATTTCTTAACACCGTATTTATCCGAAGCTTTCACTAGTTTTAACGTACCAAAAACATTATTCTTAATTGCTTCATTTGGACTTACTTCCATTAATGGTACATGTTTGTGAGCTGCAGCATGATACACCAGCTCTGGTCTATAAGCTTTAAATATGTATTCCATACGATTGGTATTACGTACAGATGCAATTAATACGACCAGATCCAGCTCTGGGTAAAGGTTAATTAATTCTTGCTGAATATCATAGGCATTATTTTCATAAATATCTACGATAATTAATTGTTTTGGTTTATGTTTTACGATCTGCCTGCATAATTCGCTTCCAATAGAGCCTCCTCCGCCAGTTACCATAACAACTTTATTACTGACATAATTCATTATACTTTCCGTATCTAATTCTATAATATCTCTCCCTATTAAATCCTCTATTTCTACATTTCTTAATTTACTTACACTTATTTGATTATTAATGATCTGATACATTCCTGGCAGAATTTTAAGAGAACAATTTGTTTCCTTACAAATGTCTAATATAGGTTTTAATTCTTTCTTGGAAGAGGAGGGGATGGCAATAATAATATCCGTAACTGTATATTTTTCTACGCTGGATTTAATATCATATCGACTCCCAACAATTTTTACTCCCTGAATATAACTTCCTATTTTTGATTTATTATCATCGATAGCGCACACTATTTTTCCATCTAAATATTTGCTTGTAGTTATCTCTTTTATAATTGCACTGGCTGCTTCTCCAGCACCAATAATCATAATATGTTTCTGCTTATCCATTCGATATCGGTTATTCATCATTCTTAATGTACGATAAAAAAATCTGGACCCTGATACAAAACAGATCAAAAACAATAAATTAAGTGGATAAAAACTTCTTGGTACATGTATATTGAATAATTTCATCCCTATGTAATTGAATAGTGCTGTTATTGTGCAGGCATATATAACGTTTGTCATTTCCTCAATACTGGCATAGCGCCATAAACTATGGTATAAACGAAATATAAAGAAAATAACAATGGTTATAGCAGTATAAAGAGGGGCATATCTGATTACTGCCTCGCTGTATTCTAACGGTACACCGGCAATCCGAAAATCAAATCGTGTTACGATAGCACATAATGAAGCAAAATTCATTACTAAGATATCCAACAATATGAGAAATGATCTTCTTACAATTAATTTCTTATCCATATACTTATATATATCTTTCATAACTATTCATCCCTTTTTAAGAGCATCACCATTATAAAAAGTGATGCTCAATATCAATATTTTATAAAATTAAAGATGGAGCTGAATAAACCCTGGCTCCTAATTCATTATCCAGCATATATAAACCTTTTGCATCTGATCCAAATAGATCATATTTCTTTATTAAAGTGTCTCCATTCAATTCCTCTTCTCCCTGCTCTTTTATGAACCAGTCCAGAAACTGCATCGTCCTGAAATCTTTAAGAGAATATGCTGCATCATACATATTATGGATTAAGTCAGTAACGTATTGTTCATGCCTAAGGGCATTTACCAGAGGATCTTTAAAATCACTAAAAATAATGTCTGGTTTTTTGATTTCCTCTAATATTACTTTCTCTTCATTATTCTGTAAATACTTACAAAATAATAATGCATGATCTTTTTCTTCCATGGCCTGTATCATAAACCAGTTTGAAAATCCATCCAATCCTTCCTCTGCATAATAGAATGACATATCAAGATAAAGATAGGATGAGTAGAATTCTGCATTAATTTGATTATTCAATAATTTTATTACTTTTTCATTTAACAAGCTTGTACACTCCTTATTCATAATTTAGAATATCTGCTAAGATTATTATGTACAAACTTAGCTTATTTATGAAATTAAGAGTTCATGATCTTGTTGCACTCGCCAAATGCTTCGCGCTTGGCTCATTGTTTTCATTATATCATAACTATATTTATTTTCTATCATTTTATTAGATAAAGATATAAATTAATGAAAACAATCCTTTCGCACAATTGGATAAATTTGTAGAATTGTGTATATTTTTCAACCTCACATAAGAAAATTGACATACTTTCGACTTAGTTATATTCTATAATATATAGACAAAAAGGAGAGTGTTGATATAAGAAAGAATTTTATATCATATGTGATACTATGAAGAAAAAAACCACGAAAAATTTATTTATTTTAATAGCAATTATCTATCTATTTAATCATATATCAAATATTTCTATTTTACCGGTGAATGCCGAAGATTTTCTTGATACCGGGAATGACTCTATTACACAAGTAGAAGAATATGAATCTAACGAAATTATTATTAATTATAAAGATACTATTGATCATCCTGACAGTAATAAAACCTTGGCATCCATTAATGATGAAGGTATATCTGAATTGTCCGATACAAGTATAATTGTTGAATTAAAGAATAAATCAGACTTATCTGAAGCAATAGATATATTAGAGGCAGACGAAAACATTGCTTCGATTCAACCAAATTATGTTTATAAAACAAATGCAATAAGTGAAGAACCTTATTATTCATTGCAATGGGCGTTGGAGAATAAGGGAGTATTTGTGGATCAATTCGGTACTTCCTCCAGGATAGATTTAGATATGAATGTATCTGACATTCCTGATGATTTTACCTGGAATAGAGAGGTTATCGTAGCAGTTATAGATACTGGGATTGCAAATACCCATGAAGATTTAAAAGATTCTATGTGGATTAATCCAATGGAAATAGCAGGAGATGGCATTGATAATGATTCCAACGGTTTTGTAGATGATATTTATGGATGGAATTTTTATTCAGACTCCAATGTAGTTTATAACCGTAGAACTTTAGACGATCATGGAACACATGTTGCAGGTATCGTCGCTGCATCACAGAATAAATATGGTATTGCCGGTGTTGCTTCCTTTGCCAATGTAAAAATCATGACACTCCAGGCATTAGGCGGCAGTGAAGGCTCTGGTTCAACAGAATCTATAATTAAAGGAATTCAGTATGCTGAGAAAATGGGCGCTTCCATCTGCAATATTAGTGCCGGTACTTATAATAATGATATTGCATTACAAAATTCCATCAAAAAATCAAAAATGTTATTTGTTGTAGCTGCTGGCAATGGTGATGATGATAACAAAGGCTTAAATAATGATACTACACCAATTTATCCAGCTTCTTTTAATCTGGATAATATTATATCCGTGGCAAATCTAACCTGTAACGGAACATTGCACCCTTCTTCTAATTATGGAATCAATAGTGTTGATATTGCTGCACCCGGAACTTCAATCTGGAGTACACTTGCAGGGAATCGTTATGGATATCTTAGTGGTACCTCTATGGCAGCTCCTATGGTAACTGGTGTAGCCGCACTAATTTATTCCCATTATGATAAAATCACTTTAACACAGGTAAAAGCAATTATATTAAATTCTGTGAAAGAAGTAGATGGTCTGAATAATAAAATTTCTTCTGGTGGTATTCCTGATGCCTTTGCCGCATTAAATTACACAGATGAAGATTTATTAAATTTTGATCTGACTCCTCCAACAATAATTACTTCTGAAAAATATTTAACAAATTCATACTATAAATCATTAAATATAACGATAAAAGATAATTCAAACTCCCTATCCTCAGTTCGTTTTGCAAAAGGATCCAGGGCAAAAAGTTATTTTAATTCTCTCGGAACTAAACTAACTCTTAAAAATAATATTGGAACAATAAATGTGACTGATACTTCCACATATACTATATATGCCAAAGACAAAGCAGGGAATGAAACGATCAAAGTTGTTAAAGTAACAATTGTCAAACCCACCAAAATAACAACCATTTCTAAGAAGACCATGAAAATTGGAAGTATATATCATTTAAAACCTACGTTATATCCTGCTAATGTTCGTACTGGCCTGACTTTTAGAAGCACAAATAAAAACGTTGCCACAATTGGGCTTACACAAGGTAAGATAACAGCAAGGTCTAAGGGTACAACTACAATTACTGTAACGACCCAGAATGGTCTGACTGCTAAATTTAAATTAACTGTAACTAAATAATATCAGTCGAGGAAAAAAGTTATGAAAATTGATCGATTATTTGCAATAACTAATATTATTATAGATAAGAAAAATATCACTGCTGCAGAATTGGCAGCACATTTTGGAGTATCTGTCCGGACAATTTACAGAGATATTGACATCTTATCTTCAAACGGCATCCCAATATATACTTCTCAAGGAAAAGGAGGTGGAATCGCTATTATAGATGGTTATTCCATAGATAAAACTGTTTTGTCTGATGAAGAGCAAAAAAATGTTTTGGTTGCCTTGGAAAGTATAAAAGCAACAGGACGCTTTAACGTAGAAAGTTCTATTCACAAGTTAAGAAATATCTTTAAAAAGGATATGACCGATTGGATAGAGATTGATTTTTCCGGATGGGAGCAAAGTGATGCAGAAAAACAGATTTTTGAAATAATAAAGAAGGGGATTTTTAATTCCACTCCTCTTTCTTTTTCCTATTTTAGTAATAATGGTGAAAATACCAAGCGGATTGTTGAACCGTTAAAATTAATATTCAAAAGTAATAGCTGGTATCTATATGGATTTTGCAGATTGAGAAAAGATTATAGGTTCTTTAAATTAAGAAGAATGGATGACTTAGAAATCATTGAACATGATAAAGTAAAGGTAAATCTCCCAGAAAAAATATCTACATTTTATGAAAAAGAAACAGGAAAAAATATTCAACTGAAGTTAAAAATTAAAGAATCCATGGCATTTCGTATCTATGATGAATTTAGAACTGGTACTATAAATAAATCAGGGGATTCGTTGATTGTGGAAGCAGCAGTCCCTGATGGGGAATGGTTATATAATTATTTATTAAGTTTTGGTTCAAGCCTTGAAATTTTAGAACCATCTGACCTTAGAAAATCTTATAAAAAGGAAATTGAAAAAATTTTAAAAAAACATTCATAACATGACAATTAGTTGTCATGTTATATTTATTATAATGTGGTTACTAAAAAGAAAAGAGGTAATCACGATGAATTATGAAACCGTTTATTTAAACTCTAAAACAGTGGTAGGGCTGGCTGCAAGAACCAAGAACACTGATCCTGATATGACAGCTGTCATAGGTTCCTTATGGAATGATTTTTATCAAAATAGTATCTATGCTTCAATCAATAATAAGGTGAATGATAAAGCACTGGGAATCTATTCCGACTATGAAGCCGATGCAAATGGTGAATATAATATTACTGTTGCATGTGAAGTAGAAAAAGCAGAAGAGATACCTCCGTGTACAGTTGCAAAAGTAATACCTGCCGGAAAATATGCTAAATTCCTTGTACGGGGACATATGCAAAAGGCAGTAGCGGAATTTTGGCAAAAACTTTGGGCAATGGATCTTAACCGTGCATATACTTATGATTTTGAAGAATATCAAGATTCAAACGTGGACGAGGCTACTATTTATATCTATATAAGCATAAAATAAAACAGAAAAACTCAATATAAATTTTAATGGATCTTAAGGATCTAAATAAAATTTATATTGAGTTTTTCTATTTTTAAGTATTCCTTTGGCAAAGCGTCATGCCTGCAAAAGCTCTATTCACTTCTTAAAGCATCAATAGGATTCAATTTCGCTGCCTTATTGGCTGGCATATATCCAAATGCAATACCTATAGTAGCAGATACTGTAAATGCCAAAATGATAGAACCTGCAGATGGTACAGCACTGATCTTGAAAAGATTACCAAGCTGTATACTGCCTATTGAGCCTAAGATGATACCAATAATACCACCGATACTGCTTATCATGGCAGCTTCTATAACAAACTGTCTCATAATATCCTTTTTCTTAGCACCCAGAGATTTACGGATACCAATTTCCTTCGTTCTCTCTACTACGGATACTAACATAATATTCATAATTCCAATCCCTGCTACTAATAGAGAGATTCCTGCTATACCATTAAGTACTCCAGTCAATACCCCCATCATCTCTTCTACCATGTCAAGTAACTGAGTTAAACTGCTGATTTGAAATAAATCTTTATCTTTCATTACACTATATATATAATCATCTAATATTTTTTCTCCTGCTTCTACAAGTTCCGTATCAATCGCTGAGAAAGTAAAACTTGATATATCAGCAATATTAGCCATTCTTGCTGCATTTGAATATGGAATCAGAATACGATCATCACCACTGCCTTGTTCGGAATCTCCACTCTCTTCTAAAATTCCGATAACAGTATATAACTGGCTGTTTATCTTAATAGAGTCACCAATATTAACATTCCCATCATATAATTCATCTCTGATATAAGTTCCTATAACACAGACATTGTTACGTGTTTTAATATCAGAATATTGGATGAATCTTCCTGTGGTCATTTTTAACTGATTAATATCCAGATAGTCTTCTCCAACGCCAATTACGCTGGTATCTACTGAATTGACTCCATTTTTTACTGTATAACCTGCATTTACATTAGGCGTTACAGCCTTAAAAATAGTAGGATTTTCATCTACAATATTATACATATCATCAACTTCAACATGCCTTGAACCAGTATTGGTAATTGCAACTGTTATATTGTTTGTTCCTAATTCCGAGAATTGTGACATAGTATCATCCGTAGCACCTTGCATTATTCCTGTTAAAGTAATAACAGAAGCGACACCAATAATCATGCCCAACATAGTGAGGAAAGAACGCATTCTATTACTGACAATACTTTTTATTGATAATCTAAATGCCTGCCCTATGCCCATGTTCTATTGTCTCCTTATATTCTTCTACTGCTCCGTCAAAAACAATCTGACCATCATGAATCTTAACTACCCTCTTTGCTTCCATGGCTATTGATTGGTCATGAGTAATAAGTACTATAGTGTTTCCCTCACTATTAAGTGTTTGTAAAAAATCTAATACTTCCCGGCTGGTTCTGGAATCTAAGGCTCCCGTTGGTTCATCTGCGAGTATAAGAGAAGGACTCCCTGCCAAAGCTCTGGCTATGGAAACTCTTTGCTGCTGACCACCGGACAGTTGATTGGGATGATTCTTCCACTTATCAGCAATTCCCACCTTTTCTAACGCATTCATGGCTATTTCTTTTCGGTCCTTTTTACTCATACCGGAATAAATCAGCGGCAGTTCCACATTCTCAAGTATATTCACTTTAGTAAGCAGATTATATTGCTGAAAAATAAATCCTATGGTTTTATTTCGTACTGCTGCAAGATCATCATCTTTCATTTTACTTACATCTTGCCCCTTTAATATATATTGGCCTTCCGTAGGAACATCTAAGGCGCCAATGATATTCATGATTGTTGATTTTCCGCTTCCTGATTTCCCCACAATTGCCACAAATTCGCCATCATAAATTTTTAAGCTGATTCCATTGTTGGCTCTTACTTCTGTATTACCCATTTTATATATCTTATATATATCAATCAGTTCAATAAGAGGTGTGCTTGCATTGTCCATTATAATGCCTCCTTATCTGGCTGGAGCTGCACTAGCACCATCCGTACGCTGTCTTCGCTGAGATCCATCTCCCTGACCCGGACCTCCCTCAGCAGGAGCTACCATCGCTCCTCCGGGCATCATCATTACTGTTGTGCCGCCCTGTCGTACCACATAAACTTCCTTCCCTTCCTCTAAACCGCTTTTTATCTCAATATAGTCATCGTTTGACAATCCAGTTTCAACTTTTACTTCTCTAAAACCGGCTGGTATGTCACCAACTGCTTCTTTCACTGATTCATCTTTCACATAGACTATATCGCCTCTCATTAAAGCATCTACCGGAACAGAAACTACATCCGATACACTTTCTGTAACGATCTCGCCAGTTACATTCATACCTGGAAGCAAATTACCTGGTTCTTTAATTTCCACTGTCACAGGATACTGTGTTACGCCACCATTAGTAGTACTTTGAAGACTGATATTCGTAACGAAACCTGTGATTTTAGCATCCGGAAGAGCATCTGCAGTTATTTTAACTTCCTGACCCACTTTCACACTCATAATATCTAATTCATCAATAGACATCTTAAAGACTAAAGCCGATAGATCATAGATGGTGCAAAGAGAATTTGTCATATTTGCAGCTCTGATTTTGTCACCTACCAATGCATTTTTAGTGATGATCTGCCCAGAGATTGGTGCCGTAACATTATAATCAGCCAAAGCATCTATTTGCTCTTCTAATGATTTTTCTGCATCTTCTACATTATCCCTGGCATTGTCTACTCCATCCTTGGCATTATCTACAGTTTTCTGGTATGTCTCTAACTGATCATCAATGGAATCATTATCAAGTGATGCAATAACAGACCCTTTTTTAACTCTGTCCCCTTCGTCAACACTTAACTTACTGATTTCACCGCTATTATCTGCCACTATAACAGAATCTTCAATTGCCTTAAATGTACCTACTCCACTGCTTGATATATTACCAACTAAAGCAGATGCATTTGTTTCCAGCGTAATCCCGCCTGGGTTTTTAACTTTTATGGTAACATCTTTAACAACACGGTTACCTGTTAATACTTTTTCAAGGGAACTCACTTTTGTAATAGTTCCTTTTAATGTTTCACTGCTTCCATCTATCTCCACTACGGCTGATTTATTCACCCAGCTTTTTTTTACATCGGCAGAACTAAATGGTACAGTCAATAACATATAGCTGTTATCATATATTTTAGCTATTTGAGTCCCTGCTTGAATCTTACTGCCTTCTTCTATAAGCAGTTCCGTAATGATCCCATCCTTGTCAGATTTAACTGCATAATCTCCAAGGTCATCCAAAGCATCTTGATAATCCTCATCTGCTTTCCCTTTTTCTTCAAGAGCTTTTTCATAATTTCTCTTTGCACGTTCTACATTCGTTTTTGCTGACTCGATCTTAGTATCTAAATCTTCGGTGGTTATTTTATAAAGGATATCTCCTTCTTTTATTTGTTCACCCTCTTCAAAATCAGCGGCAATCACTTCACCATCCACTAATGTAGTTACTTCATAAGTATTAAGTGGTTCTATTGTTCCAGAGGAAGACAAAACTTTTTCTATATCCCTTTTTTCAGAAACTTCTGTTACGATAGCATCTTTCTGCATTTGCTCAAATTTACTTTTTGCTATATTAGATAAAATCGTTATGCCACCAATAATTACTGTAAGGATAATAGCAAGGACTCTGACCCATTTCCTTGAAAATATTTTTTTAATAATTCCTATGAACTTCTTACCTATATTTTTAAATATGTCACTCATGCCTATTTCCTTTCTTGTCTATTGTCTCCGCTGAGCTACTATAATCCTGATTCTTCCGCCGGATATTGTGGCTTCATCGTAATAAGCATATAAATTATATTTATTTAAATCTGATACTTTCGAAAGCGTTGTCTTATAATATTTGGATGAATTCAGTAAGTATACATCAACTTCATCCGCCATAATATATTCCTGACCATATGATTTTATCTTCATTCCATTTATCGATGAAATAAATGTATTTGATAAATTCTTAATTGATTCAATCGTATTTCCATTAAAATCAAACTTACAAACTCCTTTATTAACGCCTCCTATGTTTTCATTTGTTGTATATGTACTTTCTACGCCATCTATCATACATTGATAAGAAGATGTTAATTGATTCAAATTATTTATATTTGCAGTAGTGTCAATTAAAATACCGTAACTTGAAAGATCACCTGTAACATCGTCTAATATAAGTTCCTGAATTTCTTCATTTCCATTTAAAGAATAATATAATATGTTACTTGCATATAAGTGCATACCTGCTAATCTGCTGCTAGGAATCTTTATGTATTCCTGCTTTTTAACATCCAGAATTCTCACATCATTTGCAATGATACGTCCACCGACTACGCTGCCGTCTGAGCTGATATCTCCACTGATATCCCCTGCATATCTGTCATATTTACTGATACTTGCTTTACCATCACTATAACTTACAAATAGAATTTCTCCTGGTACATAATCATCCTTATCTCCCTGATATTCTACTTCTAATTTACGTCCGGAAGAATCTACTAAGGTCACGAACGAGCTTGTATATACTGACCCATTAATTCCATCTGTAAGCTTTTCTGATGTTTCCAGAACAACACCACCGATTTTAGCATTGTATTCACCCTCACTCAAAACACCAACCACCGTGTCATCTTTACCTAAAAGCAATGTAATTGCGTCTCCAATTTTTACATCTCCAAGAGTTGAAAATTCATAAGACATTTCTTTTGTTCCTAATGTATATGTAGAACCTGCTATTGTAATTTCAGTAGGATTTAATCTGCTTGGAGAAACTTCCTTAAGAATACCAGTTACTTTCTCACTGTATGCCCACACTGTTTTCAAATTTTTTGAATAATAAATAACATCATGAATCTCAATGGAATTCTTATCACTGATTACATCATTTCTATAGTATTTTACTGCTGTAAAGGGTAATGTACTGCTCCAACTTATGCTGGCAATAATAGGGCCATCCATTTCTTTATTCACCAGTTTCAAATAATCTAATTCCCCATCTGCATCCAATGCATAGCCTAATGTTGTTGCATATACCGTAGTATTATCTTTCATAGTTGAAACAAGCGTATTGTAAAAAAGATTGGCACAATCAGCTCTATTTAAACTTTCATTTTTTGTTTTAGAAATATTCTCATCTAAATCTTTAGAGGTATACAATGACATTTTCCCTGCATTTTTATTTGTGGCAAAATCCTCATTCGTATAGCCAAGTATTGCTACAATTCCATTGACAGCTTCTTGTAATGTTATGTTTTTATTAGGTTTGAAATTACCGTCTATATATCCGGTCATCCATCCTTGTGTTATGGCAAATTCAATATATCCGGCTCCTTCAAATTTACTTGTCACATCTTTAAATAAAGATATGCTGGTAGTTGCACCAACGGTATCTTTATATTTTGATAGATTCACAAGCATTTGTGCAAACTCGGCTCTTGTAACCGGATCCTGTGAACTCCCATTTGTTTGGCCTTCGGTATTCATAATCCCTAATACATCAATCACCTGATTTGCATATGCTGCATCATGTGTTTTGGCTCTTACTACTGTATTAGCTGGAATGAAGGTAGAAAGCATAGCTATTGCCAACAGGAAAGCTAATATTTTTTTCTTCATAGTACATTCTCCTTTTTTTGGTATTACATTGCTATATCTTACTATAGATTATAATTTTTAACAATGTATATTATGTGAAAAATATATGAATTATCTGTGAAAAAACTATCTTTTATTCTAATAAAAATCTAATCAATTTTTAATAAAATCTAATTTTCTTCCATTAAAAAAGAAAAACCGAGGCTGTTATAAGATCGAAATGGGACAGCCCCAGTTTTTCTTTTTATGAAATAAATTATGCGCTTAATTTAGATACTTCGTTATTATTCTTTTTTACAATATTCTTTTTTGTTTTAAATGCTATTTTTAGAAGAATAGGAGATATGATTGTTGTAGCTACCACAACAATTATAACCGGTCCAAATAAAGCGCTGGACATTAATCCCAGGGCTGCCCCCTTACTTGCCACAATCAGTGCGACCTCACCTCTGGAGACCATTCCGCTCCCTATCTGAATACTTTCTTTATTCGAAAACGAACAAATTTTTGCCCCTAATCCACAACCAATTATCTTAGTAATAATTGCAACAAATACTAATAGGATGGAGAATAATATAATAGCAAATGTCATCTTGGGTAGTTCCACCTTAAGTCCAATACTGGCAAAAAAGATTGGGGATAATAGAACATAAGATACTGTTTCAAATTTATTGGAAATAAATTTAGACGACTTGGAATTTGACAAAACCAATCCTGCAATATATGCACCAGTAATATCAGCAACTCCAAAGAATACTTCTGAGGAATATGCCATCAACAGACAAAAAACAAAAGCTAAAATAACAAATCTGCGCAGATCTCTTTGATATCTGCTTCTAATCTTGTGAAAAATAAAATAGAACACATACCCTGCTATAATAGCAAAAACAAAAAATGCGAATATTTTAAACAATACAGCTCCCACATTTACAGCTGTATCTGCAAGACTTGTTATAATTGTAAGAGCAATAATCCCAAGTATATCATCAATAATCGCAGCCCCAAGGATTGCATTCCCTACATTTGTATTTAATTTACCTAATTCTTTTAAAGTTTCTACAGTAATACTAACAGATGTTGCAGTTAATATAACTCCTATAAATATATTTTGTAAAAATATATTTGCAGAGGCATTTGAATCAATAATCCCAGGTTTATTAAAAATGTACGCTATTGCAAATCCACCAACCAGAGGAACGATAACGCCTAAAATCGCAATAATAAGTGATGCTTTTCCAGTTTTTTTTAATTCTCCAATATCTGATTCAAGTCCAGCCGCAAACATTAATAAAATTACGCCAACTTCTGATAGTGAAATAATAAATTCCGTTTCATTTAACACATTAAGCATAGCAGGTCCTAATAATAATCCTGCAAGAAGTGCACCCACTACCTGAGGCATTTTAAATTTTTTTGTTACAAGACCTAACACTTTCGTACTTAGTAAAATTAAAGCTAAGTCCAATAAAAACTTATAAGATTCCATAATAATTCCTTTCAGTATATATTACATCACTTTTTGTTATAAAAACAATTTTGTTCCCAACAATTTATAATATTACCCCCATTGCTTTTTTAAATCAATAGGATTTTTATACGTTTACGTTATAAATTTAACTATTACTTTGTATAAATAGGATTTATTACATAATACCTGCAATGGACCTTGTGCTAATATCATACATATGAGCTGTTTTATCTATTAATTACTTAGATATATATTTAACATAAAGTAAAAATATTTCTACATATTTATTCTGAAATAGACAGATAGAAAAAATAGATATGCTAATGGCTAATAATAACCTAACATACCTATTTCTATATCACAATTTCTCAGCAATTTTTAACAGTTCTTCTTCATTCACATAGCTTGTAAGGCATCCCATACCCTGTACACAGGTTCCACCCGTTATATTTCCAAAAAGAATGGCATCTTTCACGGAATAATCATGGTATAAACCATAAATAAATCCACTTAAGAATGCATCTCCTGCTCCAGTTGCATCTGTGATCTTTATATCTTTTAGTGGGGGTATGATATAGGAACATTCTCCCTCCAGGCACATGCATCCATCTTTATCCAGCTTAATAATTACGTTTTTAAAATATTTCTTTAATTTTTCAGCTGCCTCCATAACATTACCTGAGTTTGTAATCTTAAGGGCTTCCTTTTGATTCGGTGTGAAATAATCTGCAAGTTCAAGATAATCAGAATATTTCTCCAGGGACATTTCTTCATCCCAGCCCACATCAAAAATAAGCTTCGTACCATCCTCTTTTAAGCGCCTATAAACCTCCAGATAGCCTATATGCATATCTGCTATTTTAGCACCTTTTAATTTTTGATATATACTTTCCTGATCTGATTTTGTAATCTCAGGCCTATCGCTAAAAGAGATGAAAGTACGATCTCTTTTCGTAGTTATGATAGATGTTATGGTAAGTGGAATCCCATTTCCCTTATACATATTATAATATTTCGTATTATAATGATCTAATTGCTCTTTTGCATAATTGGAGAACATATCATTCCCTAAAAATGTACAGAACTTTGTAGGGACACCTAATCTTGACAGATTCACCATGGTTGCCGGTATCCCTCCCCCCAGCTGTATATCAAACTTTTCTGAATATACTTCTTCTCCTTCATTTGGTACATTCTTTATTCCAGAATATAGTATATCTACATTAATCATTCCTACTCCGGATACAAAGCCCATTCTAATTCCACCCTTCAATATATTCATCATTCGTAGTTAAGTATTGATTTACCAAAGTTTTAGCCAGTGAATAGGAATTCACTAATGGATGAACCATTAAACAATCAATTGCCTGCTGTATATTACGATTCCTTATCGCCTCAGAAGCAAGCCGTTCATAAACTTTTACCCTTCGGATCAATTCCATTGGAAGTTCCTCCAGTTCTTCAAACTTATGAGGAATATAACCATCTTTCGTTATAGTACAGCTGATTTCTACCACGTCTGTATTCTTTAATCCTTTAATGGCTCCATTGTTTGGCACACAAAGAATCATATCCTGTGGTTCATTGGATAATTCAGCCTCAATATATTTTAAAGCAACCCCTGCATATCCTCCACTGTCTTTTTCATAAATGTCAAATTTAAAAGCAGGTTTCTTGCTCTTTACTCCGGTCTCATTTGCCATATAGGCAGTTTCACGTTTATCATACCACTTTTCAAACACTCTCAGGCAATTATCGAAATCGCCTTCTACATCCATTTTTGATAATTCATTCGTCATCTGTATATTAATGTCTCTAATAACCTCTCCTCTGGTAACATTAGCGGCAAGAATATTCGAAATCGCTTCCTCCCGGTAATAAAAATAATATAAATACTCATTTAAGATACATCCAATATGTAATACCAGCTCTTTTTCAAAAAATCTCATATCCGTCTCTGAATAAATCCGATCATCTTGAAGTAATTCAGGCATAATTTCCCTGCCATTTAATTTAATGCTTTTAAAAAAAGATAAATGGTTCAGTCCATAACATTCCCCTGTCACTTCATCCTGACTGACTCCATATAATTTTGCAAAAGAATGGAGCAAAGAACTTGGAGCATCACATATTCCATAAGTGAAATCATACCCCATATCTCTTAATGTCTGGGACACAACACCTGCAGGATTCGTAAAATTGAATACTTTCACATCCTTTTTTCCATGCTTTTTAATTAATTCGCAATAATCTGCTAATACAGGTACCGATCTCATAGCAAAAGAAAAACCTGCCGCTCCTGTGGTCTCCTGCCCCAGAAGATTATGGGATAATGCAGTCTTTTCATCCTTTATACGCATTTCATCTTCCCCTACGCGGATAGTCGTAATGATATAATCTGCCTCTTCTATTGCTTTTATTGGATCTGATGTCAGACTAAAATTTAGCGAACTATCAATCCTGTTTGCTACCTGTTTTGCCATCTTTCCATATATATTTAATTTTTTCTCGTTGTTATCCATGAATACGATCTTTGTAATACCTAATCTTTTGCCATTCTGTGCTAAGCTCTTAGCAAGAAACATTGAGCGAACACCGCCGCCACCAATTACAGTTATTTTCATTGATATCCTCCTTGTCCTGCATTTAATATCATTAATAGTCAGACTCATTCATACGGAATAACTTATTGATGGTAAATACTACAAAAATCCCAAGTATGATCAGTAAAACACCCATCATATTTGCATAGCCATAATTATTATCCGTTAGAGATGTTTTGTATAGATATAATGGCAGATTCAATGTTGTGATACCTGGACCGCCATTGGTTGTTAAGTATATTAATTCAAATTCCCTCAGCATACTTGTCGCTGATATTATCACACATGTTCCAAGTATATTTCGAACAAGAGGTAATCTGATTTTCAGATCTATTTTAAAACCAGACGCTCCATCTATTTTAGCTGCTTCTATAATGTCATCTGAAACTGACATTACTCCTGCAAGTATTAAAATCATAACTAAACCGGCATATAGCAGCCAGCTCCAGGTAACTGTAAGAAATGCCGTATTTTGATCAAAATACCAGTTCTTTGAAAAATCTTTCCCTGTAATCCCACCTATAAAAGAGTTTATTAGTCCATATTTGGAATTAAAAACATTTAAGAATATTACACCTAATGCTGCTGCCGAGATAACATTAGGAATCATAAATATGGTCCTAAGAACTTTCCAGCCCCTGCGTTTACGAGCAAGTAAAAATGCTGTAATGGTTCCTATCCCAACGTGGACTATTGATTGAAGCAATGCCCATATCCCTGTATTCTTAAGTGCCTGATGCATTCTGGTATCATTTATGAAAGCTTCCATATAATTATCTAATCCAACAAAATGAAACACTCCTCCTGCTCTCCAATCATAGAACGAAGTTATAAATACAATTCCCATTGGTATTAAATAAATCAAAGCGAACAACAGGATGCATGGCAATAAGAAACATAGCATCATACTTTTCTTTACACGCATATCAGTCACCTCCATCCTTCTTCCTCTGCCTCCATTTAACAGACCGGCAGAGGAAGAAATAGTATATTATTCTAATTAATTTTTCTCAGCTGCTTTTGTCAGAGCTGCCGCAAATTTTTCTGGTGTAATCTCCCCTTGAGCCAGCAGTGGATATTGAATACTGATTTCGTCCACTACATTAGCATACCACAGGCTTTGGAAGTCATTGATATTTCTTGCTGCATTATTACCATTTTCAATTACTTCATTAATAATAGGATAGATCGTGTCTGAAGTAACCGTTACATCGGATGGTATATCTCCTGTCATTTCTAACATCTTCTGCTGACTCTCTTTCGATGTTAGAAATCTTACGAAATCCAGGGAAGCATTAAGTTTATCTTCCGTTTTAGAAGCAATGTGAAATCCAATTTTACCGCTATTATACATAACTCCTTCTGGAAACATTGCTGTACCAATCTTGTCAGCAAATCCTTCTTCTACCATTGCTGTATCATAAAAATCGCTCACCATCCATGGACCATTTGCAATGATTGCCGTTTGTTCCATGAAGAAATTGCTTGCACCATTTTCATATTTGCCGCCAATTGCATCAGAGGTAGTATATTTTTGGAACATTTTTTGAATCATAGCAGCTGCATTGATGAATTCAGGTGTGTTGTAGTTGGATGGCAGGGAAGTATTCATGAACTGTTCTCCTTCATCTGTGGATGCTACCATAGCTCCTAAAATTAAGGATGTCAGCCATCCGGAATCTGCAGTATCCATTGAAACCGGAGTAATTCCAGCCGCTAATAATTTATCACACTGTACAAAGAATTCATCCCATGTTTTCGCTGGCTCTGTAATGCCTGCTTTTGCAAATAAATCCTTGTTATAAAAATACCCTATGACCTGTCTTGAATATGGAATGCCATAAATTTTTCCATCTCTTGAATTAACATTCCAACATACTTCACTATTTGCTGCTTTCCAGTCAGCATCGATATAGTCTGTTAAGTCCTTAAGCTGGTCTTTCATTGGATCAATTAGATTGTAACCTCCGGCACTGATCACATCGGGCAAAGAATTGGAAGAATATAAGACCTTCATTTTATCTACATATGCCTGGTCCCCTGCTATTTCCTCTACAACCACCTTATACTTATCTTTGTATTGCTCGTTAAATGCTGCAAGACGATCATTAAACCACTCTGTATTCGTACTTACACCTACCCAGGATGTAGGAAAACTTATCTCAACAATCTTTCCAGTTTCTTCTGTGTTATTAACATTGCTGCTTTCTGTATCCGGGGCCGTACCGCCTTTTTCTTTTGAGCATCCCACAAATAAGCTTACAGCCATGGAACAGGTCAATAGTGCCACTAAACATTTTCTAATACTTTTTTTCATAATAATTCCCCTTTCTTGAAATACATTATATATTCAGACACCAAAGTGTCAGATTATCCTTTAATAGACCCAGCCACCATACTATCTGTTATTTGTTCCTGCAATAATGTATAAATTAAAATACTTGGGATGATAACCATGGCAAGAGCTGCAAACATTGCTGTATAATTAAATGAAAATTGGGATGTAAAATAGTTAAGAGCTAATGGTAACGTTCTTGCATTGGTACTTTTTGTCAGGATTAAAGCAAACATGAATTCATTCCAGGCAGTTAAAAATTGCAGTATTGCTGCCGTTGCTAATCCCGATTTGGCAATAGGAAATACAATTGTAAAATATGTACGGATAAATCCTGCTCCATCCAGATATGCGGCTTCTTCCAATTCAACAGGTATACTTTGAAAATAACTTTTAATAATAAATAATGAGGCAGGTAATCCTAATGCCGCATATACAATAATAAGCCCCGTCTTAGAATCATACAGTCCGATTTTCGTCATGATAATATAGATTGGCATTAATAATGATGAAGTAGGAATCAGAAGAGAAGAGGATAGTAATAAAGTTAAGATCGTTTTCCCTTTAAAACAACATCTTGCCAAAATATACGCGGCCATTGATACAACAATAATATTAAGGGTAGTACTTACAAACCCGATAAACAAACTATTTCCATAGAATTTAAATATTGGAGCCAAGTCCAGGGCTGCCTTGTATCCACTAAAATTAAAACTGCCTGGCATTGCAAAAGCCGAGGATAAAATTTCTTTGTTGGATTTAAATGAGGACATCACAATCCAAATTAAAGGGCCTATCGATATAAGGACAAAGAATGCTAAATAAATCCACCGTATTAAGTTTTGAAAAGCTACAACAATTCCTTTATTTTTCATATATATTTACTCCTCTGTTCTGGGTACATGTACCGCCTTTGATAAGCTTATAGGGTAAGGTTATTTCCAGGTTACTGTTTGCCGCATCCAGTTCTTGAAAAGCTTCCAATGTTTTAGTTACAAATTCTTTAATTGGCTGGTGTATCGTCGTAAGTCTGGGAATTATCCTGTTTGCGACAGATATATCATCAAATCCTAATACTGAAACATCTTCCGGTACCTTAAGATCAAAATCATGCAATGCAGAAATGGCTCCCAAAGCCATCTCATCACTAAATGCAAAAATTGCTGTAAAGATTGTTTTCTTTTCTAAGAATTGCTTTGTCAAGCGATATCCGGTTTCATATGTAACAGGGCCACAACCTAACATTTCTTCTTCATTAATATTGATTCCAATTTCATCAAGAGCCCGTTTACATCCTGTAAAACGTTGAAAGCATGATGCTATATTACGTAAATGGTCCGATAAGAATAGAATCTTTTCATGTCCTAAACTAATAAGATATTTTGTCCCCTCATAAGCTGCAGCAATATCATTAATATGCACCATCTCAGATCTACTGTCGAAAGATGCCCCTGCACACATTACAGTCTTGATTTTTTTTGAGGAAATATAATTAATAATATCCCTGTCAATTGCTTCATCCAGATATATCACACCAACAATATTCATCTCTTTAAAGAAGATCTTATAATGATCACTTCCTTCGATTGTTGGTATAAAAACAATTCTATAGTTATACCTTGGAATTTGTTCAATCAGCTCCTTTAAAACTTCTCCATAGAAACCCAGCTGCAAATCCGGAATTAAAACAGCTATCACTCCATTATCTCTGCACTTCTTTGATTTTGGTGTATAGCCCAGCTCTTTTGCTACTCTTTCAATATTTCTTGCTGCTTCAGTACTTACTACATCACTTCCGGAATAATATCTTGAAACGGTTGCCGGAGAAACCCCTGCTGCTTTTGCTATTTCTCTTACAGTCAATGACATTATTTTCACCTCACTCATATTGTTTCAGAAACAAATTTTGTATATAATCACCATATTTTTATAATCATTTTTAAATATTTTATCATTTATAACAATTTCATCATAAAATATGGACTTTTATTTGTCAATATTGTTGCAATTATTACATATGTTTCATATTTATTTCATTTGTTTCATACAAAAATAGATATTAAAAATACCCTTTAGCCAGATTCTGTTCTAAATCTGCCTAAAGGGTATTTTTAATATCTATTTAACCATTTCAACATTTTAACTACTTTGTTTCTATAATATATTGATTCAATATGGATTCTAATAATTCTTGTCTTCCCGAAGTATTTGGAGTAGTTCCGTTTTCTAAAGCATACGTTTCTAATTCTTTGAAACCTACTTTTCCGTCTATAATATCTTTACCAATTCCACTATTATAACTTGCATAACGTTCTGCTTTAAAGTTTTCAAATACTTTATCTTCAATTAACTTGGCAGCAACCTTGAATCCTCTTGCAAATGTATCCATACCTGCAATATAAGCATGGAACAGATCCGATTCTTCAAAGGAAGCCCGTCTGACTTTAGAATCAAAATTCAATCCACCTTTTGTAAATCCACCTGCTAATATGATTTCATACATACCCAGGGTAGTATCATAAAGATTCGTTGGAAATTGATCCGTATCCCATCCTAATAATGGATCTCCCTGGTTCGCATCCACACTGCCGAGTACATTGTTGATACGTGATTGGTTTAATTCATGCTGGAATGTATGCATAGCAAGTGTTGCATGATTTGCTTCGATATTCATCTTGAAATAATCTTCTAATCCATATCTTCTAAGAAAAGCAAGTACTGTTGCTGTATCAGTATCATATTGATGTTTCGTTGGTTCTTTTGGTTTTGGCTCAATTAAAAATTGGCCTGTAAAGCCGATTTCTTTCCCATAATCCACTGCCATCTTAAGAAGTCTCGCGAAATTATCTAATTCTAATTCAGTGTCCGTATTTAATAAAGTTTCATAACCTTCTCTGCCACCCCAGAATACATAATTCTCACCGCCGAGTTCCATGGTGATCTCCATCGCCTTTTTAATTTGTGCAGCCGCATAAGCAAATACTGTTGCATTGGCTGAGGTACCTGCACCATGAACAAATCTTGGATTACTAAATGCATTGGTAGTTCCCCATAAACATTTAATTCCTGTCCTGGCCATTTCTTCTTTAATCACTTTTACGATTTCATCGAGTCTGGCATTGGTTTCCTGCAGATCTTTTCCTTCAGGTGCAATATCCCTGTCATGGAAACAAAAGAACGGAATCTGCATCTTCTCCATAAATTCAAAAGCTGCATGAACTCTTTCCTTTGCATTGTTCATAACATCACTGGCATCGTCCCATGGCCTGAATATTGTAGCAACACCAAATGGATCACTTCCCATATGTGTAAAGGTATGCCAATAAGACATGGCAAATCTTAATTGATTTTTCATGGTTTTACCCATTACTATCTCGTCTGGATTATAATATTTAAATGATAATGGATTCCTGCTTTGTGGGCCCTCATATTTTATCTGTTGTATTCCTTTAAAATATTCCATAATAAACCTCCTTAAATTTTCTTATTAGTTTGTCTAAACTCTTTAAAAATTATTAATCGTGCATGTCTGAATAGATTTTTCCAGTATATTTTTTAAAGCATTTGCTGAAATAATTTGGATCTGGAATTCCTACCTCTTTTGCTGTCACATACATTAACTTCCCTTTTTTTGCGTAATGGATGGCTTTTTCCATCCTGCACTGTGTTAAGAAATCGTTTAATCCAATCCCTGTTTTATTTTTAAACATGCGGCTTAGGTAACTTGGGTTAAAACCATATTGTTGGGCTATTGATGTAAGATTGATTTCTGGATCCTGATAATTTTTACTAATGTATTCCTTAATCTTTAATATGGAATTGCTGCTGCTTTCTATTTCTTCTTCCCAGTTTTCCTCTGGTTTTTTTAATTTTATTTCTTGGATTGCCTTTATTAATGTTTCACGTATTTCGTCTCTTGAAATTGGTTTCAGCAAATATTCACATACTCCAATTCCAATGCATTCCCTTGCATATTCAAAGTCATTAAAAGCTGTTAATATGATAATTTTTAAATTGGGATAGCGTTTTATTGCAAGTTTACTAAACTCGATTCCATCCATAAATGGCATTCTGATATCAACAAATGCGATATCCGGCTTATAATTATCTATAGTATTGATCGCTTCAATACCGCTTGCTGCTTCCCCTACAATTTCAAGACCTAAGTTTTCTTTTTCTAAAGTGATTTTAAGTAGATTCCTGATTGCTCTTTCGTCGTCAATTATCATTACTTTGCACATATATGTTCCCCCTATAAAGGAATTTTAAGGTCGATCTCAGTATAGATTCCTTCTACACTCTTAATCTCAAAGACATCTTCCTTGCCATAGTAATACTGAATTCTTTCTATCGTTCCTTTAAAACCAAAACTTTTATTATTGTCCTGCATAATCTGATCCAGTTGTTCTTCATTCATACCAACTCCACTATCATAGACAACAATATGAATGAAATCATCTTTTTGAAATACTGAAATTTTTATTAATCCTTTTTCGCCTTTGAGTCGAATTCCATGATAAATACTGTTTTCAACAAGGGGCTGAAGTATTAATTTGGGAACATGCACTTCAAGGAGATCATCACAAAGATCATATTCATCCTCTATGATATCATCATAACGAAGTTTTTGTAATTTTAGATAATCTTTTACAATAGCCACTTCATCCCTTATAGAAATTACTTTACTTCCTTTACTTAAAAATCTGCGGTAAAAGTTTCCTAATGTTTCTATCGCATCATACACATTCTCAGAAGATTCCTGAAGTGCAAGATATGCTATGGTATCTAACGTATTATATAAAAAATGGGGTTTGATTTGTTCTTGTAATACATCCAGCTCTGCTTTCTGCATTGCCTTTTCATTCTCTAAGAGTTCGTTAATTAGTTGATTAATAGCCACAAGCATGTTATTATAACTATTCTTTAAATGACCAATTTCATCATCAGGAAGCTTTAGACTAACTCTTCTCAGCCATCCTCTTTTTGCAACATCCATGGATTGAACCAGGCGCTCTATTGGAGTGGTAATATACATAGAGATAAAAAGTCCGATTAATATTAAGGAAAGAATCGTTAATATGATCAATGAAATAATAATCCATGTTGCATTTGATGGAATGAATTCTACATACGACATTTTTTCAATCCCTGCAATTACAAAAGGTGTTTCAGGGATATGATAATAGGATAAAATTTTTTTATTTCCAAATGGACCAATGGTTGTCTGATTAAATGTTTTACTCGTAATTTCAATATCACGCTCTAATTCTGTGTCAATACCCTGGTTAATTAACTTTAAATTTTTATCATAATAATAGAATTGCTTATCATCACTTGTCATATCTTTATAGGAATCTTTTAATATGTCATCCGATAGATTTATGATCATTAAACCAATCGGTTGTTGTGTTTCAATATCGTTTACAATACGCATAAAGGATATGAGAGGCTTCCCTGATTTTCGAAAAAAGGCACCACCGCCATTTACGTCCAAAACATATCCGCCTCTTGCATCTACGATTTCTTTGAACCATTCCTCCTCTTCCAGGATATATTGATTCACAATTGTAATACCATTTGTGATATGGATATATTTCCCATCCAGCCGATATAGGTAAACAGAACTTACATATTTAAAAGTATTGGTTATATCATACATAGAAGTAATTGCATTATGGGAAAATCTTGTACCAGGTTTATCTTTTAGAAGATACGTATTAATATTACTATTCCCTGTTAAAAGCTTACTCATACTATTAATGGTACTAAGCTCACTGTTTAAGTTGTTTCCAATGGATATCATTGTATTATAATTACTTTCCAATGTATAATTCAGCATACTTCTTTTAATAAAGAATATATAAATAAAGACAAACAGTACTAAATATAATCCTATGATTCCTAAGAATAAATACCTGACCTTATCTTTTAGTTTCTGAGTCAAAAACCATTTTTTCATTCTTCTTGCCATATGTCTTTTCATTTGTCTGCCCCCTATACAAATAGATCCCATTTATTACATTGTAGCAAATGGGATTCTATTTGAAAAGTTCATTGACAAACTAGATATTATTTTAATTGTAAGGATAGTTGTAAAGGTGGATTGCCTAATAACTTAGTACTTCTCTCATCTGGCTGACTCGTACCAACATGAACTCTGAACTTACTACTATCTAATATTTTCTCTCCCTTCTCATTTATCACTTTCAGAGACTGAAATGGGAAAGATATATTTATTTTTTTCTTTTCATTGGATTCTAATCTAATTCTTTTAAAACCGCACAGACTGTAGTTTAAAACTGCATATTTTGATTCTAAATCTTTAATATATACCTGAATTACTTCCTCTGTTCCAAAATCACCTTTATTTTCCACATCCACTTCTATTTTAATATCTTTATTTTGGACAATCGGTTCAACAAATTTTGCAGAGGTACAAACTACATTACCATAAGTTAAACCATATCCGAACGGATATAAGGCTTCCTCTTTCATAAATCTGTAAGTCCTATTTGTCATTGAGTAATCTGTGAATTCAGGCATATTGTCAAGCGTACGGTAGAAAGTTACAGGCAGTTTTCCCGACGGAGAACATTTTCCAAAAAGAATGTCAGCTACTGCTTTCCCACCACGAGCCCCTGGATACCAGGTCTGTAAAATACCATTGCAATGTTCGTCTGCAAATGATAAATTAATTGCACTGCCTGCGATTAAGCAAAGAATGACCGGTTTGCCTAATTTCGTAATCTTTTCTAATAAACGTCTCTGTACTTCTGGAAGTTCTAAATCCTTTTTATCTCCTGAACCACTGTTGTTGCCTTCATCTAACTCTTCACCTTCAATGGTTTCATCAAGACCAAGACATAGGATAACTATATCCGAATGTTCTGCAACAGTTACAGCTTCCATTAACCGGTCATGTTCCTCAGCGAGAGTTTCTGTTTTACTTTTGATCAATTCACAACCTTTGGAATATAATACCCTTACTTCTTCCCCGACTTCATCTTGAATTCCCTCAAGAAGAGTGATATATCTGGAAGAGGTTCCATAGTAGTTACCTTTTAATGCAAGCCTGCTGTTTGCATTTGGCCCGATCACACCAACTGTTTTAATATTATTCTTATCTATAGGAAGAATTCCATCATTCTTTAACATAACGATACTTTTTCTAGCCGCTTCAATTGCTAACTCAGTATGTTCCTTACATTCTACCATCTCATATGGAATATCATCATATTCTGTTTTCTCGAATAGACCAAGTTTAAATCTGGTCGTAAATAATCTTTCTGCTGCCTGTGTAATTTGTTCTTCTGTTACAAGTCCATTTTTATGAGCCTGCATTAAATATAGATACATATTTCCACAGTTTAAATCACATCCCGCATCCATTGCTAATGCTACAGATTCTTCTGCTGTACTTGTTACATGATGGTGCATGTGAAAATCTTTAATTGCCCAGCAATCAGATACAACATGACCATCAAATTCCCATTTATCTCTAAGAATATCTTTTAACAGGGTATGGCTTCCACAACATGGTTCCCCATTCGTCCTATTGTAGGCACCCATTACTGCTTCCACCTGGGCTTCTTTCACACATGCTTCAAAAGCCGGAAGATAAGTTTCATAAAGATCCTTATCGTTCACTCTTGCGTCAAACTCATGACGCAGATCTTCCGGACCACTGTGTACCGCAAAATGTTTTGCACAGGCTGCTCCCTTTAGGTATCTGCCTTCTCCCTGCATTCCTTTAATAAAAGCAACACCGAGTCTGCCAGATAGATAAGGGTCTTCACCATAAGTTTCATGGCCTCTGCCCCAACGTGGATCTCTGAATATATTTACATTAGGGGACCAGAAAGTAAGCCCTTTATAGATATCTCTATCCTCATGTTTTGCACTTTCATTATATTTTGCTCTGCCTTCCGTAGCGATCGTATCCGCAATCTTACTTAAAAATTCTTCATCAAAGATAGCTGCCAAGCCGATTGCCTGGGGAAAACTGGTGGCAGTTCCTGCACGGGCCACTCCGTGTAACGCTTCATTCCACCAATTATAAGCCGGAATACCCAGCCTTTTTATTGCAGGAGAATTATAGGTAAGCTGACCAGCCCTCTCTTCTAATGTCATCTTTGCTACAAGTTCTTTGGCTCGTTGCTTAAACTCATCTTGATAATACATTCTGCCACCTATCCTTTCACTGCTCCCATAACTAAACTTTCCTGAATCCTTCCACTCATTAAACTATATACAATTAAAGTTGGGAATGTAGCAATTACAAGGGCTGCACCAATTGGCCCCCAATCTGTTGTATATGATCCTGAAAGTGTCTGAATCCCTACGGATAATGTTCTATATTTTGAGTCACTAATAAATATAACAGCAAACATTAATTCGTTCCATGCCTGTAAAAATACAAAAATAGATATTGTTGCTAATGCTGGTTTCATTAGGGGTAAGATAATACGCCCAAAAATTCCATATACTCCGCAGCCGTCAATACAAGCTGCTTCTTCTAATTCTTTTGGAATACTTTCTATAAAACTACTACTAATCATAATTGCCATAGCTAATGCAAAAGCTGAATATGGTATAATCAGTGATTGGTATGAATTTGTCATTCTTAAATTTCGCAGAATAATAAATACCGGTAATATAGCTGCATGAATAGGTACAGTGAGTCCCAGCATAAAAATATTGTTTGCTGCTTTTCTGCCCTTCCATACCATTCTTGTTAATGCATAAGTTGCCATTAGAGCCGCTATTGTTGTTAAAGCAATCGTTAGCCCTGTAACAACTATACTATTAAAGAAATAGAGGCCTACATTACCTTTTGTCAAAGCTGTTGTATAATTCTCCCATATCCAATTGTGAGGTAAGCCAATAATATTTGCCCCAAATATTTCACTATTATCTTTCAATGAAAAAGTAAACATCCAATAAAGAGGGAATAACTGAATAATGGCCCAGAATACTAAAACGATCGTAATGATGAACCTGCCTAATTTAAATTTTTTCGTCTTCATCTGCTATTCCACCTCCTCTGTCTTAAATAATTTACGTATTAATATGGCAAAGAAGAAACATAAAAAGATAATCATAAGTGCAATAGCACTTCCCAGTCCATATCTGTTTCTGCCAAATATCATTGAAACCATTAATGTACTTGGTACTTCACTTGCATGTGCAGGTCCTCCATTCGTTAAAACATAGATCAGATCAAATGCTTTTAAAGAACCTGTAACAGCAAAAATTACACATATCCTGATGATTGGTTTTAATAAAGGAATCGTAACATATCTGGCGATTCCCCATTCTGTCGCACCATCTATCTTAGCTGCTTCTCTAAGTTCTGTAGAAATGGATTTCACTCCGGCATACATAAGTAACATATGATACCCAACATATTGCCACAATATTGGTATAAAGACTGCAAATAAAGCTGTGTCTTGTTCTCCAAGCCATACATGCGTCAGATTATCTAGTCCCAAAAATTTAAGTCCCGCATTTACAATACCATAGTCTGGATTATAGATCTTTAACCATAATTGTCCAATTACAGTTGTTGAGATTAATACCGGAATAAAGAATACTGCAACATAAAACTTCTCTCCCTTCACTCCTTTGCCAAGAATTATGGCAAAGAAGAGAGAGATTGGTAATTGTATAAAGGTAGATAAAACTGCCAATAACATTGCATTCTTTATTGTTTTAGGAAAACCTGCAGATTTACTTGTAAAGAGTTCTTTAAAATTATCTAACCCTACAAATACTCCTTTCGTTATTCCATCCCAGTCAAGAAGGCTATAATAGGATGACATAAATATTGGAATTATAATTATCATTGCAAACAGCACTACAGCCGGAAGCATAAATAAACATATTGCGATTTTATTACGTCTTACTTTCTCCATTCAAATTCCTCCCGGTAAGTTTGCACGAACAAATTGAATAACTGTTAACCTTCTAATTGAGCAGCCATAGCTTCAACAAATTCTTCCGGTGTTAAGTTACCAATATATAATTCTTGTAATAATGCAAGGTATTCACCAGCATCATTTGCATCCATTAAAGTATCAAACCATAATGTAAATGAAGTTGCTCCTGTTGCATATTCTGCAACTTTCTTAGTAATAGGATTTACAGAACTGTCGTCATAATCTACCTGCCATGCTGCGATACCGGCACCATCAAGGTAAGCATATTTTGAGATACTTCTGGTTAATTCAAATACTGCATTACCAGCTGCATCTGGATATTTTGTTGCGTTGCTGACCATAATCGTATCAGCTGCACCACCCATGAAATCTGTAATTTTGGCATTATCACCATTAATTACAGGGATTGGAGCCACATCAAAGTCATCCGGATTAGGAGCGTCTGTTAAGATAGAACCACCCATCCAGCTTCCTGTAATATACATAGGAACTGTTCCGTTATAGAAATTAGCACTTGCTTCATCATTAGACAGACCAGTCGCACCTTCAATAAATGCTCCCATATCCACTAATTCTTTGATTTTTTGCGCTGATGCCAGGAAATCAGGATCATTATAGCTTACGCCATTTTTCGTAATTGCTTTTGCTGTTTTGTCCGGTCCGGCTGATTTTAACGTAAATGCATCATGAGTCATTGCAAGTACCCAGGTATCTTTTACACTGATACCAATTGGTGTAATATCATTATCAAGAAAAGTCTGGCAGACATTTTTAAATTCATCCCAGGTAGTAGGAGCTTTTAAACCATATTTATCAAACATTGCTCTGTTGTAGAATAATGCTGATACTGGTGTTGTATAAGTTGATCCATATAGCTTTCCGCCATAAGTCGCATTATTTAAGGCAGCTGTTGATAACTGAGCCTTAAATTCATCTGTATAATATTGATCAAGTGGTAATACTTTACCTGATTCAACGAATGATTTTGAAAAACCGCCACCCCAGGTATAGAATAGGTCTGGAAGTTCATTCGCTGCTACAGCTGATTTAATTTTAGTTTTGTAAGACTCATTTTCGAATGTTTCATGAGTGATTTTGGTTCCTGGATGTGCTGCTTCATAATCAGCGATTGCTTTTGTGTAAGCATTGTTAAAAGCATCACTTTCTGTTGCAATACTCCAAAGAGTTAACCCGATCTCTTCATCTTTTTCATCAGTGGTCTCTTCTACAGCCCCATTATTGCTTTCATCTTTGGCTTCATCGGTTTTGTTGCCACCACATGCTGAAAGAGAGAATATCATGGTTGTACTAAGTAAAACTGCTAGTAACTTTTTGAGATTTTTTTTCATTTCCATTCCTCCAATACATTTTTGTAACCCTATTATAGTCAATTTTATATCTTTTTTTGAACGTATTATCTTTACCACTATACGTATTTTTTTTACGTATAAATTTTACATATTTGTCATGGTCTCTTCTTTTTGTCTCTTACTTTATCTATGAGATCATTGGTTATTTCCATTGCATCTTCTTTCATTTCTTCTAAAGAACTTCCAATGTTTCCTTTCATAGCCTGCATTTTGCCTTTCAATTCAAGTTCATTATCTCCAGTGATATTTCCAGCCTTTTCTTTCATTTTTCCTACAAACATGTCTTTTTCGTTTTTTAGATTGTCTTTCATATTATTTGCCTCCTGCATAAGTATTTATTATTGAACCATTTCTATAATGCAGATTAGGAACGGGGAAAACTTCGTTTTTTTCACTCACCTTGCACTTATCCATGGTGCTCAGACATTGGACCATTTCATTAGTGCAGATTAGAAGATCGAAAAACTGCGTTTTTCTCACTCACGTTGCACTTATCCATAATGAACATGACATTATCCCATGCAAGCATGGGGAATGTCATATCCATTACGGACTAATCTGCTTATCGTGAATAATATTAGCGCAAAATTGTAAAATTATACTATTCCCTATTGCATAAACTGATGATGGCATTCTTAAGATAATGTACTACTCTAAAAAACATCTATATGATCCCACTCCTATTTGTTTAAGAAAGTATCATATAGATGTTTTATATTATCCTATTAAATTTATTTTATATTCTATCAACTAACTTGATATCCCATATCTTTTAAAACTCTGTCTATGGTTCTTGCATTGATAATAGAAAAATCATGGTTTACATATGGCTTTTCTCCATCTGTAATACATCTTCCCAATTGTTCCACTTCTAAAGTATAGTTATTTGGTGTGGAAACCGTATATTCTTCTCTTACACCGTCTTTCACAATATAATAGCTAATTTCCCCTTCCTGATTAAATTGTACCGGTGCTTCAATAATTCCCTTTGTCCCATAGATAAAGAAACGGTCGCCCCTCTGGACAGAGCACATTCCCGTTGTAAAACAAGCTTTTTTACCATCTGCAAAGCCAAAGTAGGCAGTTGCAAAATCATCAATTTTTTTCTCAGTGAAATGTGCGATTGCTTTCACTTCATCAGGTTCTTCTCCCAGCATAGTTAATATTAAGGAAATATTATAACATCCTAAATCATATACTGAACCACCTAACGTCTCTAAATTCATACGGATATTTTCATCCGGATTTCTTGGAGTGACAAAAGTGCTTTCCATAAATGAGAACTCCCCAATGGCACCGGAATCCAATATATCTTTTATTTCTTTTATAACAGGGCTATGGAGATAAGCAAATGCCTCCATAAATATAACGCCTTCTTCATCACAAACACGGATCATCTCTTTTACATCTTCTTCTGAACCAGCCAGAGGCTTTTCACACAAGATATTTTTGCCTCTTCTGGCTGCTTTAATGACCCATTCCTTATGCAGATTATTAGGAAGTGGAATATATACTGCTTCGATATTCTCATCTTCTAACATTTCTTCCAGACTGTAATATGCTTTTTCAAAACCAAAAGTTTCTTTAAACTCATCTACTTTTTCTTTATTTCTGCCTGCAATACCATATAGTTTGCAGTTATTTGCTTTAAGCATCGCGGGAATCGTAACTTTCTTTGCAATATTAGCAGTTCCAAGGACACCCCAATTTACCTGTTTCATCATTTCAATTCCTCCTGTTTCTCTTTGTATTAATCTTCTTGGCTATAATATTACTTATCAGCCAAAAAAGTATGCATCCAATAAGTGCTCCAATTCCATCAATAAATACATCCGTCAACTGTCCTGATCTTCCAGGAACAAATAATTGATGAAATTCATCTGTGACAGCGTATAATACAGATATCAGTTCACTCCATATCATTAATCTCAAACCCTGATTTCCATATATTTTTAATGGATATGCAATTGTTACAGCTAGTACTGCATATTCCATCATATGAGCAGATTTACGAATTATGGTCTCTGCTAACTGAAAGAAGACGTTATTCGTTTTAATATCTTCCTGTATATTTAAAAAATTTTTTATGACTTCCATGATATTTTCTGTTATATTACCACTCAATCCGGAAGATTGGACTGCTGTTTGTGATGAAAAATAAAATATCCCTATCATTACGCAGATAGCAGGAAGGAAATTTAATAATTTGTATTTTTCTTTTAATTTTTTTCTTTCATTAAATGATAAAATTTTCAAATATACCTCACTTTAATATTTTTACGATGTCATTAACAAATTATACTATTTCTGCTTAAATAATACAATATGAGTTACTAGCATAATATTAAGGATAGAGTTAACTCTAATTGCAAAAAAATCTTGCTTTATTAATATATTTTCGTGAGATGACAATAGCAGATCTGCTTTCCATATGGAGCCTCATATATTTCAAGTAATTGGGGCGCTATTTTGTACATAGACTCAGCATTTATGATTGTAAAATTCTTCGGATTATTTACATAATTATTATCATCTTTTTCAGATAAAAGAGTCCAACCATTCAATTGTTTTATACTACTCTGTTCACGATAACTATACCGTATTGGTACACCCTTTAAAATGTTATTCGAAACAACAAAACCTCCATAAGCAATATTATTTATCATGCTCTAATTCCTCCACCAGTTCAATAAACCCTTTTCTCCATAAAAATTCATTTGCATAATCAAGACATGATTTACCATATTTATCTTTACAATTATAATTTGACTGCACCATTAGACAATAAAAATCATCACCTCTACTAGCTTCCATTTTTAACCATATCATGTCTTATTCTTTAATTTATACATTGGCTAAATTTCCCTTTTTACTCCAAAAGTTCATCATCAGATTCTTGGATATCTTGACTAATTTCACTATACATATTTAACAAATTATTCAGAAATGTAATCGAAGTAATCCTATCATGCTCATATAATTCAACATTTGCACCATAGTTGCTAAGTTCATAATAAAGATTAACTATATTTTTGATTCCTTCTTCATCGGTATAACCCACATTCATTAAATATAAATTATTATCAATTTTACTCTTTAGCTCACCGACTGATATATCATAATACTTTCTAATAATTTTTATATACTCTGTGATTTTAGCATCTTTAATTATCTTAATTGAGATTTTATCCATATTATATGATCTCCTCTACTCAAAATCTATTATCTCTACTATTGGCTCTCCGGGTAAACTTTTTTTATAATTACCCCCATGCCATCCTTGTAAATGCTCATTTTTTGTTACTGGATAAATAACTTCACCCTCGTTAGATAAATGTGGATACTTAGAAGCACTATATGTATGATGTCCTTGAATAGGCTTACCATTATACTTGGGGACGTTACCTTGTAAAATGTCATTAAGCTGTTCTTGTGACCAATTTCTTGTTGGATTCTGCCCAGCTAATATACGTTCTCTTTCTTGATTCCAAAATTGTTTTACTATAAGCCCTGCAGATGTTTCTAATACATCAAGTCCTGTTGCAAGATTATGAACAAATTTACTATCACTGGTTTCCCTCATTTGTTCCGTAAGGGTATCTCTTCCGGCATATCTCATTGCCCATGCCGGATTCTCGTTCTGCATCGCATTATATGCTTTAGAATTATTATATATCGAGGTCAGACCATTTGCAACTGTCATAGTTGTGGCTATAACGGTTGCTATGGCTACAATGGCTCCTACTCCGGAAGCTATGGCAACCACTGCTCCTACTACTTCCAGTGTAACTAATGCTACTGTCACTATATCATCTATGATATATTTACCACCTTCATATTTATACCAGTCCTTTATATTCTCGATTCCATCGGTGACTGCCACTTCTATGGTATTCCCGATATCTTTCAGATATCTTCCTAATGCACTTGAATTACCGATTTCCGTACCTATATAGTTGAACCACTTTGTTACTATATTTTCTTTGATTCCATAGGTATTTTTAAAATCTCCTGACAGAGATTCAATTGCAACCTTTACATTATTATCGGCTGTGACACAATTATTCTTAAAAGTTTCAATATTAGATGCCAGAGTTTCAAAATCCTCTTGTTTCTGCCTTAACTGTACTAACTTATCTCTCATTAACTGGTCTGCCACGTCAATATTGCTTGTCCAGCTTCCACTGTATTCTTTTAGTTTTTTACATATCTTTTCTTCAATTGTTTCTCCATATTCTTCTAACAGTGCTGCAGCTTTTCTTGCATCTTTTGCTGCATCTTCCAGATCATGATAAGACACAACTAATGTACTCATCAACTACTCCCTCCTTAATATCTCATGTATATTGAGTCGTAATCTAAATATCAGTTTATATAAATGGATTGATATTAAGATACGGCTAATAATTACTTTACAATAACAGTGTGCACCTAATTCGTTTGTTAGTGTCAATAGAAAATTTGAATATTTAAAAACAAAAAACAGTCAGCAATGTACCATCTGCTGACTGTTTTTTTGATTATTACTATATAAGATCATTTTGGAAATGGATATCACTAATCCCCTTCCCTCCATCTTGTAATCTCTTCCTCTGTACCCAGCACATAATGTTCTCCTTCAACATGGTGCTTTGTTCCAAGGCGGTAATCTATGCCGGAAGTAGTATAATCATAACTGATCGCAATTCTGTCCTTTTCCACCTTAGGATTTGGATGAGGAATTGCAGAAAGTAAAGATTTTGTATATGGGTGAATGGGGTTATTAAATATTTCTTCTGTTGTGCCTGTCTCAACCAAATGGCCTAAATGGAGTACACCGATCCGGTCTGAAATATATTTAACCATGGACAGATCATGGGCAATGAACATAATGGCCGTACCGGTCTGTTTCTGAATCTCTTTCATTAAATTTACTACCTGTGCCTGAATAGATACATCTAAGGCACTGATGGCTTCATCTGCAATAATTAAATCCGGATTCATAATGAGTGCTCTGGCAATACCAATACGTTGCCTTTGACCTCCTGAGAATTGATGCGGATAGCGGTTTGCATGTTCTTTGGAGAGGCCAACCATATTAAGGATCTTATATACTTTCTCTTCCCGTTCTTTCTGGGAGGAATATAAATGATGAATATCAAGTCCCTGGGCTATAATATCCAATACTTTTTTACGTGGATTTAAGCAGGCCATTGGATCCTGAAAAATCATCTGCATTTTAACACGAAGATGTTTGGTCTGCTCTGATGTTAATCTTCCAGAGATTTTAACACCATTAAAATCTACTTCCCCTGCAGTTGGCTGATACAATCGGATAATGGAACGGCCGATGGTAGATTTACCACTTCCGGATTCTCCCACCAGACCATAAGTCTCTCCCGGGAAAACCTCGAAAGATACTCCATCCACAGCCTTTACCATAAATCTTTTATTGATCTTAAAGTATTGTTTTAAATCTTTTACTACTAAAAGAGGTTTCTTTCCTTCTTCCATCTACTCTACCTCCCCCAACATTCTATATATTCTATTCTTTAACTCCATTGGCATCTGAATATCTGGAGCATTCTCATGCAATAACCAGGTAGCGGCATAATGGGTATCTGTCACCTTAAATAAGGGAGGTTCCACCCGGTGATCAATATTTAAAGCATACTGGTTACGTTCTGCAAAAGCATCTCCTTCTATTTTATTCAACAGATTGGGAGGACTGCCTGGAATCGTATATAAAAGTTCATCATTGGTATCAAGATCCGGCATTGCAGAAAGAAGCCCCCAGGTATAAGGGTGCTTTGGATCATAGAAAATTTCATTGATAAGGCCTTTTTCTACGATCTTTCCGGCATACATGACCCCAACATAATCTGCAACTTTAGCAACCACTCCTAGATCATGAGTAATGTAGATAACTGAAATGTTTGTTTTTTCTTGAATTTCTTTGATCAGTTCCAATATCTTTGCCTGAATTGTAACATCCAGTGCGGTAGTCGGTTCGTCACAGATTAATATTTCCGGATCACAGGCCAGCGCTATGGCAATGACCACACGCTGCCTCATACCGCCCGACAGCTGATGGGGATAATTCTTCATACGTTTTTGGGGCTCTGTAATTCCTACCAATTCCAATAATTTAATTGCTTTTTCATGAGCCTCCTGCTTAGGCGTTTTAAAATGATACCTCATTCCTTCCATGATCTGATTTCCAATTGTCATGGTAGGATTCAAGGATGTCATCGGATCCTGAAATACCATAGCAATACGCTTCCCTTTAATCCGATGGCACATTTCTTTCTTGGACAGTTTTAACAGATCCTCATGTACCTCTTCCTCTCCCCTGTGGTACATGAAATCAATCGTTCCACTATTTATTCTTCCATTCCCACTAAGAATACCCATAATTGCTTTCACGGTAACTGACTTGCCAGAACCGGATTCCCCTACAATAGCTATGGTTTCTCCCTTATATAAGTCTAAATTCACACCACGGATGGCATTCACTTCTCCCGCAGAAGTCTGAAAAGATATGGATAAATCTTTGATTGATAATACTTTTTCTTTTTCCATATTTACCACCTACATTTCTTTCATCTTAGGGTCAAATGCATCACGAAGGCCATCTGCTAACATGTTAAAAGCCAGCATTACAATGGCTAATACAATAACCGGGAAGATAATCATATAAGGATGTGTGGTAAATGATTTAAATGCTTCGCTGATCAAAGAGCCAAGAGAGGCAAGAGGAGCCGGTACACCGAGCCCGATAAATGCTAAAAAAGCCTCTGTAAAAATTGCATTTGGAATTGAGAACATGGACATAATAATTAACTGACCAAAGATATTAGGAAGTATTTCTTTAAATATGACATAGAAATCTTTTGCACCTAATGTCTTGGAAGCCAGAATAAATTCCTGTTCTTTTAGTTTGAGTACCTGTGCACGGGCCACCCGGCTCATACCGATCCATCCTGTTGTAGCCAGGGCCAGTGTGATAGTGGTCAATCCCGGTTTTAATACTAAGATTAGTAAAGTAACGATAACCAAAGTAGGAATGCCATTTAATATCTCTGCAAAACGCTGCATAATATTATCCACCATACCTCCAAAATACCCGCTGATCAATCCATAACTCATACCAAAACACATATCTACAATAACAGCGACCAATGCAATATACAGAGAAATTCTTGTTCCTGTCCAGGTACGGGTAAAAATATCACGACCAAGCACGTCCGTGCCAAACCAATAATAGATATTCTCCAGACCTGTAGTTTTACTGGAATCTACATATTTGTTAACCTTTACTTTACCTGTAGAAGTATTCATATTTTCGGAACCGTTAAATATGCCGAATTTTTCTAATCCCGGTACTCTGGGAGCTAAATTCTGATGGGTAATAATCTGAGCATCATAGGTATGACCACTTAAATCCGGTCCTATCATAGCCATAATCCCAATCATTATAATAGCAATCAAACCTACAATTGCACCTTTATTTTTCAAAAATGTGGATAATACATCTTTCCAATAAGATTTTGCTGCATACACTTTGTCAATGTTTATATTATGATTCTCTGCCGGTTCAAAATCTTTCGGTTGGAATTCAAATACAGTATTCTCTGCCTCCTGAATTAAATTATTCATTCCCATCCCCCTTTGCTAATCGAATTCTTGGATCGATCACACCATATAAAATGTCAACTACCAGCATAATGCCAATATACAGGGCACTATAGATAAATGCCAGTGTAATGATAACATTATAATCATTAGCCTGAATTGCATTTACCAGGAGACTTCCGATACCCGGAATGGAGAAAATTTTCTCGATTACTAAGGAACCTGTCATTAGACCAACAACTAATGGAGCTAATACGGTAATAATAGGAATCAAGGCATTTCTTAACCCATGAACAAGAATTATCCGACCGCCGGAAAGACCTTTGCTTTCTGCAAGCAGCATATAATCAGAGCCTAATACTTCTAACATTTCTGTTCTTGTAAAGCGTGCTACTGTTGCAACTGTAAACATGCAAAGAGATATAGTCGGAAGAACAGAAGATTTGACAACTGCTTCCGGCTGATAGAGAAGTGGAAACCATTTCAACTGAAAACCTAAAGTGTAAGACAGGGCTAATGCAAATACATAAGATGGCAGACTCACACCAAGTACAGATATTACTGTGGTGATCGTATCATATATGGTATTATGCTTTAATGCGGCGATCAGGCCCAGAATCAATCCAATGAAAGTCCCAAGCAAAACTGCCTGGCCTCCAATACGGATTGAGATTGGAAGCCTTGTCTCAAGTAAAGTGGTAATTGCAGTGTTCTTGGAGATTGTATACGATACTCCAAAATCTCCTGTTAACATATTCTTTATATAATTAAAAAATCGGATTACAACCGGCTTATCAAGCCCATATTTGGCATTTAAAATAGCAACCTGAGCTTCATTTAACTTTTCATCGTTAAATGGAGAGCCTGGCATAAATTCCAGCATTAAAAATAGTATTAAAAGAATAGCCATTAAAGTGATAAAAGAAATTCCTATTCTTTTTAAGATATATTTCCTCAATTAATTCATTCCTTTCAGATAAAGCCAAGAAGTCCTAAGCTGAAATACACTTGGGACTTCTTTTTTAATATAGTAGTTGCTTTTGTTCTATCAGATGAGTCGTTAATTTTTTGTTGCGTTCTTAAAATATCTGTTAATAGCAACCGAGTGAAATTCAACACCTTGTACACTGGTTCTTTGCATGATAGCATTTCCTTTTTGGTAAACAGGAAGTATAACTGCATCATCCATAACTATCTTTTCTGCATCGATCAATGCCTGCCATCTTTTTTCCACATCAAGGGCTAAGTCGCCTTTCTTACAAGACTCTATAATAGCATCATAATCTTTATTAGACCAGAAACCGTAATTGTTAGGGCTGTCGGTTGTCCACATATCCAAATATGTCATTGGATCTGCATAGTCTGGACCCCAACGGGTTAATCCAAGTTCAAAATCACCCTCCTGCATTCTTTCAACACGATTTTTCTTAGGCATCTGTTCAATATTAATCGTAATGCCAGGTAATGTTGTCTGAATTTCCGCCTGTAAGAATTGGGCTACATTAATTGCTGATTCTGTATCTTCTACTATCATAGTATAAGTTAATTTATCCACACCAAGTTCTGCTTTAGCAGTTTCCCAGTATTCTAGAGCTTTTGCCTTGTCTGCCGTAAAATAATTACTGCCTGCTGCTTCACGATATTCTTTTCCGTCAGGACCTATTGCTAATAATGCCGGAACTGCAAAATATGCCGGAATAGAACCATCCTTTAAAATATTGGCAGTAACAGCTTCTTTATCAAATGCCAATGCAAGGGCCTTTCTTAAGTTTGCATTCTCTAAACCGGCAATCTTTTGATTCGGAGAAACATACCATAAATAACCTGCCATAATATTCTTAAATTCCGGATCAGCCTGGAACTGTTCCACTTGTTCACCGGAAAGAGTTACCAGATCAAGATCACCATTTTGATAAGCTAACATAGCCTGCTGGGAGTCCTTAATTACCTGATATTTAATACCTGATAATTTAACATTTGCAGCATCCCAATATGTTTCATTTTTAGCAAGAGTGATCGTAGTTGTTGCCGGTTCATAGCTTGTAATTACAAAAGCACCATTGGAAAGAAGTGTTTCTGGTGTAGTTGCATATTGATCTCCCGCTGTTTTATAGAATTCCTCATTTACTGGGTAGAACGTTGGGAATGCCATTAAAGATTCAAAGAATGGAACCGGAGTATCCAATTCTACTTTCAAGGTCTTTTCATCTACTGCTGTTACCCCTAATTCTTCAAGTGGTTTCTCTCCTGCTGCAATTGCATCTGCATTCTTGATGCCTGCAATCCCAATGATAAATGCGTATTCGCTTGCTACCGCCGGGTCAACCGCTCTCCTCCATGCAAATACAAAGTCATTGGCAGTGACTGGCGTCCCATTGGACCACTTTGCATCTTTTAAAGTAAATGTGTAATTTAGACCATCTTCACTCTTTTCTACCGTATCAACCATGGCTTCTACAGGATTGCCATCTGCATCTAATGCATATAACCCATCGGTAATAGCTGCAATAACTTCAAAAGAAGTACCATCTGTTGCAATCTGTGGATCCATGGATGCCACTTCCACGTCAATATGTACATTTAAATTACCATCTGTGGTGGTTCCCTCCACAGCCGTTTCTTCTGCAGTCGTTTCTGGAACTACCTCCGCCTCATCTTTCCCACTTTTTGATCCTCCACAAGCAGTCAAAGCACCAATCATAGAAATTATCAAGCCAAAGGTTAAAAGCTTTTTCATTGTCTTTCTCAAATGATTTCCCTCCTAATTATTTAAAGTCGTTTGCACAAAAAAATGGAGCAGGCTAAAGCTATAGGCTTTTAGCCGACTCCATCGTCTTGTTTTATGATGGATATCTTACTCTAATTTTATTATTCTGTCAAAGAATTATTACAGGTTGTCAATAGAATGTTATATTAGAAAAATTATCAACAGAATAGGTTAATTTTTTAAAGAAAAATAGGTTAATTGCAGAATTAACGTAAGCCTCCTATTTACTTCCATTTGGTTTCATTCCACATCTGATTAATTAATCAATTTTAAATATTAAAACGGAATCTTCCAAATTCTTAGCATCTGCTCTTAATCTTTCAGCTGCATGGTTTAAATCTTTCACTGCCTCTAACTGACTATCCACTGTAATTCCTAATTGTCCTGAGGCAGCGGCAGTTTCCTCTGAAGTTGCAGAAATACTTTCAATTGCTCCTAATGTGTCATTCTTTGAATCTTCTATTTTTACAAGCCCTGCGGATATTTTCTCAATACTCTTGGTTAAGCTCTCTACCTGACCGTTGATTTCGTTAAATACATTTATGGTATTTAGAAGTGCTTCTTCCTGAGATATTACAATATCTTCAGCTCTTTTCGCTGTTGTTGCCGTTTTCTTGGTTTGAGACTGGATATTTTGAATAATTTCTCCAATCTGATTTGCAGATGAAGCAGATTGTTCTGCCAGTTTCCGAATTTCATCTGCAACTACAGAGAATCCTCTTCCTGCTTCCCCTGCTCTTGCTGCTTCAATGGATGCATTTAAAGACAGTAGATTTGTTTGTTCTGCGATACTATTAATCGTTTCAACAATACTGCTTACAGATTTTGAATCGACTTCAAGGCGCTCAATATCTTCAATGACAATCTTTGTAACATTGGCTGTATCCTTTGATTTTAAATTTAATTCATCTACAATAACGATTCCAGATTCCACTACATTTTTTGTATTCTGTGCTATATGATCCATTGCATTTGTATTTTTATTTAGTTCTTCGATTTGATCTGCCAGTCCTTCCATCTGTATCAGACATTTTTCTGAGTCAGCAGCTTGTTGATTTAATCCTTGATCAATATCACTTACTGCAGATGAAATCTGTTTTGTCGCATTTAAGAAAAGCCCGGAATTATTGGATACGTCATAAGCGGAGGCTGACACTGTAGCGCTGACCCCTGCCATTTTAATAATTAACGTTTTCATGCTGACCATCATATTGGCAATGCTATTACTTAAAGCTAGAAATTCATCTTTTCTTCTTAATTTTACACTTACGGTCAGATCGCCTTCCGAAGCTTTTTCCAATACTCCATTCGTTTTATGAATTGCATTGCTGATTCCCGAAGACATAATGCTTCCTGTTATAATTGCAATCATGCTGGCAATAAGGACAATAATGACAGTTGCTGTCTTAACATCCTGTGCCTGTCTTGTTATCATATCTTTCGGTATCAATGAACATACAATGGCATTTCCATCCATTATTTTAGAATATATATATAAATAAGTATCCCCGTTATAATCTACATAGCTGCTTCCATTTTGCTTGTCACTTTTCAGGGAAGTTTGAAAGAATTCTCTGGATGCAAACTTAAAGCCTTTATCATACCCACCTTCTAATATTTCTCTATTGTCACTGGTTATGAAGCCAGAAATACAATCCTCTCCTAAATTAACATCTTTTAAAGCTTTTTTTACAAAATCCATTTTTACATCCAGCACAATATATCCAATTGGTTTATTTGAGGTGCTATAAAGCTTATTAAAAAAGGAAAGTCCATAATCCTCATTTTTTATATTTACCAATTCATCCAGAAAAGTATGGTATCCACCCCAGTAAGATTCATTTTCTGAATCAGCAATTATCTTTCCTTCTTTCGAATTCAAAAAATCGTTATATGTAGTTTTTGGCAAAGAACCATAGGAAGATATTCCATCTCCATATTCACTAAAAACATATACACTTTTAATAATCTGATCTCCTATCGTAGTTGAACTGGCTAACGACTGTGCCTCTTTAAAACCTGAAATTTCTTTCAGCGGATCTCCTTTATAATATCCTGAATAATATTTCTTTAATTCTTCATTGGCATTGATTTGAGTGGATTTGGATATTACTGATTGAAATGCAAGGCTATAATACTGACTTAACATATTAAGGCTGTTTTGACTGGCAGTTTCATAGCTGCTGATGATACCCCTGGAAGCTTTCGTATAGGATACTATCCCAAGCAATAGAATACAACCTACCGGTATGATAAATCCTCCAATAAGTTTAACCCGGATACTATTTAATTTAAAATGCAATTGTCCTGTCTTGACCTGATTTCCCTTTTTAGGTAATATAGCTGATAGTTTTTTCGAAAATCTTAACCCTTTTTTCCAACGGAATCTCTTCATTTGTTTTCCCCTCCAATTAACATAGCGATTCATTTCTACTATTCATTAATTGTAGGAAAAAACATGGTACTTTTTAACGGATTATTTTTACCCACATAGGTATTATTTTTACTTTTTCCCACTATTTAACTAAAATTTCTCATTTTAGTTAAAAATAGAAGCTGTACTCAATGTTCCAATGTGCTAATTATTTTTTGTTACCCTCAACAATTCATGTACAAATAATCCACTTTCATTGATCCAAGGACTATGACCCGAATGCTCAAACCAGATGATTTCTTTTTCTGGAGCAGTCAGTATTTTAAAATATTCTTCCACCAACGATGCCGGAGCATTTATATCATATCTTCCCAAGAAAAAATATACCGGTATATCTATTTTCGTATGACCCTTTCGCAGGTCGGTTTCATAAAGTTGAGGATATACATGGTTAAATGTATTGATAATCCCTCGTAAATAGTTGATTTTATCCATGATTCCATATTCCTCTGAAAGTAAATCCCGGAAGGTATTGTAGCCATTATTGTGGATTTCCGGGTTTCCTCCCATCAAATTACTTAGATACTGAAGGTATTCTGCGCTTTTCCATGTAACATCCCTGCCATAATACGGCGGCTTCCCATTAGCAATTAACTTTGCTGCCTTTTTCATATCTCCCTTCTCTTCTGCAAGTTCAAGTGCTTTTTGATAATCTATGATTTCTGTTTCTAAAAATGCTACCATCTGCCCTGTACCAATCAATGCATGATATAATTCGGGATTTTTTTCTGCTAAAAATATACCCAGAGCGCTGCCCCAGGACTCTCCCACAAGATATATTTTATCTTGATGAAAGTTTTTACATAAATATTTCGTAAGTGCATATCCATCTTCAATATATGTAGCAACTGTAATAGACTTCGTGTTCACTGCTCCATATGATTTTGCCGAACCTGGCTGATCCCAGTTCACAACTACAAAATACTTTTCTAATTCCGAAAGGTCATGCCTTACTGCTGCCATTTGGGAACCACCTGGTCCTCCTGACAGAAACAAGAGTACGGGATTGTTTTTATTGTTTCCCCGTATACTGATCCACTCCTTACGGCTGTTTAATTCTACCTGTCTAAGTTCAGATATGCTGTCTGGTATTATTTCTCCTTTTTCATCTTTAATACCGGGAGTGGAAGCGCTTATCTGGGTAAACCAGATCAATACAATACACATAATGAATGTTATTATGCACGTAACTGCATTCTTTTTTAATCGTAATGTAATTCCATGACTTTCCTCATGCTTCATGTGCTTTATAGTAAAAATACTGCCATTGATTACAAGTCCCATAAGACAAATGCTTAACATTAATAATATAACTGCAAAAATCATTACTTTAATCATATCTTCAATCTCCTTATTTTTTGACCACTGTTCAACATTTTTAATATAACAGAATTTTGAACAGTGGTCAACAATAAATTTATATGTTATAATATATAGCAAGGTGGTGCATAACATGGATAAAAAGGAACTCATATTAAATGCAATGGAAAATCTTTTGCGGGAAGGTAAGGCTGGTACAGCTTCCGTCAGCGATATAGCGAAAAAAGCAGGAATAGCCAAGGGAGGGATGTATTATTATTTCCACTCCAAGGAAGAAGTACTGGATGCATTGGTGGAAAGGCAATATGGCAGCATTATAGAATCTTGCCGGATACTCATTGAACAAAGCAGTCTGGATGCAATTTCAAAATTTGCATTATTACTAAAAAGCTACACGGCTTCATTTATAGACGCTTCCCTGGACGAATATCTGCATAAACAACAAAACGCTGCAATCCATCAGAAATCTCTTTCCAAAATATTGACTGCTTTGACTCCAGTCGTATCTGGAATTATTGAAGACGGTATACAAGAAGGTTCTTTTACATGCGGATATCCCCAGGAATATGCGGAAATCATTATGTCTGTATTTACCTTTTTACTTGATCCCGGCATTTTCGGATGGCAGCCAGAGCAGATCATAAGAAAGCTGCAGGCACTTGCTTCATTGTTAGAGAAAGGGCTCAGTGTGGCAGAAGGCAGTTTTGCTTTTCTCTGGAAAGTCCAAACAGATTAAGTAGCAAAAAGCCGATATGCGTCACCAGCATATCGGCTTTTATTATTGAAAGTCATTTATTAACTTATTATTCTTCACAAGCTAAAACGGCTAATTGAAGACATCCCATAATTCCCTGATTATCATTTAAACCAGCCGGAACAATGTAAGTATCCAGATCATCCAGTTCTTTTGTCTGAATATAACCATTCAGCATTTCTTTTACTTTCTCACGTATCAGCGGAAATAAGTGTAGTTGATGCATAACACCTCCGCCAAGAATAATTCTCTTAGGGGATATTGTAAGTATATATGTCATTAGAGCCTGGGCGATATAAAATGCCTCCATCTCCCATACAGCTTCTTCATCTGTTAATTCTTTCCCAGATTTCCCCCATCTTGCCTCAATGGCAGGACCAGCTGCAACACCTTCGAAACAGCATCCATGATATGGGCATTTTCCCTCATAATTGTCTTCCGGGTGTTTTGCAAGAAGAATATGTCCTGCTTCCGGGTGAAGCATATTATGCAATAATTTTCCGTCTGAATATACCCCAACCCCAACTCCGGTGCCAATCGTAATATAGATTCCTGAATCAAGTCCTTTTAAAACTCCCCAGGTAGCCTCTCCAAGACAAGATCCATTTACATCAGTATCAAATCCTACCGGTATATGCAGTGCATCTTCAAAAGCACCTACAATATTATAATTTCTCCAGGCAATCTTTGGTGTTGATGTAATATATCCATATGTTGGTGATTTCTTATCTAGATCAATTGGTCCAAAACATCCGATACCTAATGCATCAATCTCTTTTTCTTTAAAATATTGAATTAATTTTGGCATAGTGATCTGTGGAGTTTCTGTTGGAATAGAGATCTGTTCAAATATTTTTCCTGTTTCATCTCCAATGGCACAAACCATCTTCGTTCCGCCTGCTTCTAATGCACCTAATCTCATAGTAGTTTCAACCTTCCTTATCCTAAAATTATATATTAATTTTATTTTAACTGAGAACCGGTAAATTATCAATACAGTCCATTAAATTTCCGAAGATTCGCCATATAAATATAAAGATTCACACTATGATTAATGAATTTTATTGACACCCATGTCAGCATATGTTATTCTTTTACTGACAGAGGTGTCAATAAAAAAGAAAGAGAGATAATTATGCCGATACAACTCTATGATAAAGATGAAATTTTAAATTCCTGTCTAAAGATTTTTGCCCATCATGGTTATGAGAAAACCTCAACATCTATGCTGGCACAGGCAGCAGGTATCTCCAGAACATTAATCTTTCATCATTTTAAAAATAAAAAAGAATTATATCTGGAGATACTGGATCACTGTATGAAAAAAGCAATGGATGAAATGGATGCAAGATCTCTTGCTGATGAATCTGATTTTTTTGAAGCCAGAGAGAAATTCAGCCATTTAAAATTCAATTTTGGTAAGAATAACCCTGAAGTATACATGATCGTAAAAGATATCTTATACCATATACCGGAAGAGTTAAAAGCCGAATTTTTAGAAAAATATGGTGACCTCCAAAAAAAGATAACCCTATTCTGGGAGAAATTATTTGAAAAGGTTCCTTTAAAGGAAGGATTAGATCGAAAGCAGGCTTTTGACCTTGTTCAGCTTACTTTAGAATATTTTGATAATAAATATTTCACAGAATCCATTGATGGAAATCTGATTGATGATGAATATTATAAACAATTTATTATAGAAAGAAATAAATACCTGGATATGATACGATATGGAATTCAGGCTTAAGAGGTGGATTGTATGAGCAATATGGTTAAAAAATTTCAGGATATAACTCCCGAATTGGAAATCTATGCCGGTGGAAAAGGTTGTATGCTCTCACAGATGTATCAGACCGGCCTCCCGGTTCCGCCTGGGTTTGTGATCTTTCCTTCTGCTTTTTGTGAAGGAAATTTAGATAAGGATGCCTGGAAAGATATCAAAATATATATTGATGAATTAAAAAGAGGCTATAAAGGTGCAAAATTCGCAGTACGTTCTTCTGCCCTCAGCGAAGATTCAGCTGCTGCTTCTTTTGCAGGAGAATTTGAAACTGTTTTAAATGTACAGGAAGAAAAAGAAATCCTGGAGGCTATTGATACTGTAATCGAATCCGGTAAATCAGAACGTGTAAAAGTATATAGTGAATACCAAGGGATGGAACATGCTCACCAATTAGCCATCGTTGTCCAATTAATGATCCCATCTCAGATCTCAGGCGTACTTTTCACAGTAGATCCTATTACCGGCAGCCGAAGAAGTATGTCAGGGAACTATGTTCATGGTCTTGGAGAACAACTAGTCTCTGGTGAGGCAAATGCACTTAGTTTCAAATTAATACGACCAAAAGGAAAATATGAAGGGCCCGATGAATTTAAAAAGTATAGCAAGAAATTATTCCAATATGGAATGAAGTTAGAAAGAAGTTCTATGATTCCCCAGGATATTGAATGGGCTGTATCAGATGGAAGATTGTATTTACTCCAGGCAAGACCAATTACAACTTTAACACCTGGCAATTTAGATAAATATGATATAAATGATTCCTTAACAGGTGACGATTTATGGGTAAATACTAATGTTGGTGAGGCGATTCCAGATGTAATTACCCCTTATACATGGAGTATCATCCGTAATTTAGATGAAAAAATGACTTTTAGCAAAGATTATTATGTCTGGTCAGGAAATATCTGTGGGCGGATTTATTCCAATTATAATCGCAGAATTTCCGCTTATACCTTACTTGGTCTTCCTGTGAAGTCCGCACTTAAGATATCAGGTACTTTTTTTGGTAATCTTCCAAAGGAGATAGAATTTCCAATCTATCCTTATACAAAAACAGATTTATTTAAAGAGATCCTTCCTAAAGTGCTTAAATTCAGTAAAAATGTCAGGAAAGCTTCTAAGACAGCATTCAAAGACATTGAAAACAATCCTGTACAATGCCTAAGAATACAAAACTTGATTCATAAATGTTCTTCCAAAGAAGAATTAATAAGCTTGTGGGAAACAGAACTCAAACCATATAGCGACAAAATATTATGGTTACATGGTTTAGGTGGCAGCAAAGGTATCGTCACAATGAATGTAAAAAAGAAATTATTGAAATTTGTAACAGAAGAGGATGCTAATACTCTGCTCTCTAATCTGCGGGGAACTTCAGAACTAGCAAGTCTTGGTCCCGTTACAGGTATTAGCAAAATAATGAAAGGTGAAATGTCAAAAGAAGAATATTTCTCAAAATATGGTCATCGGGGACCTCATGAATTTGAGCTATCCATTCCACATCCGGCAGAAGATCCAAGTTGGATAGACCGCCAGATAGAAGAATTCATAAAATCAGAAACAGATGTGGACGGTCTTTTAAAAAGGCAGCATCTCCAATACGAAGATGCATTATTAAGCTTTAAGGAACGCTACCCTAAAAAGACAGGATGGCTTAAAAGGCAGTTAGCTAAAGTATCAGAAGCTGCAAGGACAAGAGAATCTGCCCGCTCAGAGTGGACCAGAGTATACCGTCTTAATCGTACATTTGCTTTAAAGGTTGGCGAAATAACCGAAATAGGGGATGATGTTTTTTATCTGTATATAGATGAAGTCTTGTCCTTACTTGCAGGTGATGCTACTTCCCTTCCATATATTCCAATCAGGAAAGAAAATCATGAAAAATATAAAAAACTTCCTTCTTTTCCAACAGTAATCCGGGGGCGTTTTGATCCATTTACCTGGTCAAAAGAATCAAATCGAAGACTTGACTATTATGATGCTTCCAAACCCATTACAGTTTCCTCCAATACGGAAAGCCTGACTGGCTTTGCCGGTGCTGCCGGGCGTGTAGAAGGTACTGTACGCATTCTTAACGTTCCGGAAGAAGGGCATACATTGCTTCCAGGCGAAATTCTTGTAGCAACAACTACGAATGTGGGATGGACACCACTCTTTCCCAAAGCTGCTGCAATTATTACAGATGTAGGTGCACCACTTTCCCATGCAGCCATTGTAGCCAGGGAACTGGGGATACCAGCCGTTGTAGGCTGTGGCAATGCAACTGCAAGATTAAAAACAGGGGATAGAGTTGTAGTAGATGGAGGACAGGGAACGGTTCACTTACTCCCATAATATAGAATATATAAAAATAGTACTGGTATTCATCCGACTTTAAATCTATTGTCACCCATTGCATAAAATATTCTCCCCCACTATATTTGAAGTGGGGGAGAATGTTATTTTCCTAATAAGATTTTCACATCTTTCTCTAAATCTTCTAATCTATTTTCTGCCTCTTTCATAGAATCTTTGCAAGTAGACAGGTATATTTTAATCTTTGGTTCCGTTCCAGAAGGTCTGATTATTACTTTCGATTTATCATCCAGATTAAATTCTAATACATTGGATTTTGGTAAGAGAATTGTTTCTTTCTTTCCATCTATTGTCTTTATGGATGTTTTATAATCACTTACTCCTATTACTTTATTTTCACCAATATTCACAGGCGGATTTTCTCTTAAATTTTTCATGATTGCTTCCATCTCATCCATTCCTCTGGCCCCTTCAAAAGCAAAGTCGAGTAAATGGTTCTGATAATATCCACAACAATCATATAATTCATTTAACTTATCCACCAATGTGATTCCTTTTTCAAGATAATAAGATGCCATTTCAATAATCAGCATACTTGCATCTACAGCATCTTTATCTCTTACATAGCCGCCGCTAAGATAGCCATAGCTTTCCTCAAATCCAAAGAGATATCTCTCTTCTTCCTTCTTAGCTTCCAAAAGTCCAATCTGCTCTCCTATAAATTTAAATCCGGTAAGAGTGTTAATAATCTCTATTCCATACTCTTTTGCAACTTCACTTGCCATATCTGTTGTAACAATTGTTTTTACTGCAATCGGGTTCTTTGGCATAGTGTGATTGGAAGTACGAATCTGAGCAATATAATCTAGTAACAAGACTCCTACTTCATTGCCTGTTAATAATTGATATTCCCCATCCCTATTCTTAACTGCAATACCAACACGGTCACAGTCCGGATCTGTAGCAAGTAATATATCTCCATTCACTTTCTTACATAACTTAAGCCCTAATTCCAAAGCTTCTTTTTTCTCCGGATTAGGGTATGGACAAGTGGGGAAATTACCATCCGGGGCTTCCTGTTCCGGAACAACAGTTATGTTGTGAACCCCTATTTCTTTCAAAATACGAAGTACACACATTCTACCGGCACCATTTAATGGTGTATATACAACATTTAAATTGGACTTTACCGGATTTAATGACTGTGATTTAACTGCCCCAATAAATGCATCCACAACATCCTGTTTGATATATTCAATCAGACCATTTCCAATCCCTGCTTCCAATTCAAGTACCCTGACATCCTCAAATGCATCTACTTTATTAATCTCTTCCAAGACCCGGCCAGCCATCTCTAATGTAATCTGGCAGCCATCACTTCCATATACCTTATACCCATTATATTTTGCCGGATTATGGCTTGCCGTAACACAGATACCTGCATCACACCCAAGATGTCTTACGGCAAATGACAGGGCAGGAGTTGGCATCAGTTCAGGGTATATATATACTTTAATTCCATTGGCAGCCAAAACTGCCGCTGCATTCTTAGCAAACAGCTCCGACTTAATACGGCTGTCATAAGCAATTGCAACACTTGCCCTGTCTTTGCCTTTCAGATAATTAGCCAGACCTTGTGTTGCTTTACGTACAGTATAGATATTCATCCGGTTGCTTCCGGCTCCTATGACTCCCCGAAGTCCTCCTGTTCCAAATTCCAACTCACGATAGAATCTGTCAAAGATTCCTTCAGCATCTCCTTTTATATCCTTTAATTCATTTACTAAATCTTTATCTTCCTTTGCTTTTGTCGTCCATAATTCATATAAGTTTGTAACGTTCATAAGCAATCTCCTTATGTAAATATTCTATTAGCTGAGTTTCCTCCTGTTTTCTAATCATTTAGCCGTATATTTTTATCTATCCAGTGCTTTTAGATATTCTTCGGCAATAATACCATGTCCAAGGGAATTAGGATGAACCCCATCCTCAGCTAACTGTTTACAATTATACCTCGTGGCTACTGCTTTTGCAAATATTCCATCTAGTGGAAGATAATAGTCTGCATATTCCTTTCCAAGTTCTCTGACTGCCTGGATCTTGGGGTCTAAATCTTCCCTCCATGCTGCCCGGTCTGGTAAAGAGTTTAATACATATGGTTCAATTATCATTATCTTACAATCTGGCATATCCGATTTAATTTTCTCTAGAAGCTTTCTGTAGTTTTCTTTAAACTGCTTGGTACTGGTAGGATCATTGCTGTCATATCTTCTCCAGGTATCATTGATTCCAATAAGAATGGAGATAAAATCAGGATTGATTTCTTTAAAATCTGTATTATAACGATCTAACAAATCTATGACACGGTTCCCTGATATCCCCTTATTGATAAATATTACTCCATTATCAGGAAATAACAGGTTATACATTTTAGCGACAACCCCAGGATAGCCTTCTGATAAAGAAGTTATATCATCCCTGTCTCGGCCGCAATCCGTAATACTGTCTCCTTGAAATAAAACAACTTGACCATTCTTAAATACCTCTTTCATACTAACCTCCATACATTCTTATTCCTTACTAAACACCGGAAACAGGTGCCAAGTCTTTATAAATTAACTCTTTCTTAATGTAATTCCAGGACTCACTAAGATACCCATTCTCATTAATTGGTATTCATAACTCCAGGATGTCCCGGCTGTTCTCCATGCATTAGGCCCACACCAGTGTTCTGTATGATTGCAGTTATGAATAGTTCCAAAGGTATTAATTCGATTTCCAAAAGCTGTGATGACAATTTTATGATTCCCTTTTGTAACATTTCCTAAGTGTAGCCTATAAGGAGAGAATGCTATATGTCCCTTATCTTCTCCGTCCAATGAAACCTTAATTACAGGACATCTGAAATTTGGTATACTAATCGTTAATTCACCTTCTTGCGTAGTAATAGGTATCTCATATGATATATTACCTCCATAGAAAGGCAGCCCCTGTGAAATGATATCTCCAAAGGTAATTTTATGGTTTGACTCTTTAATCTTAGATGTACTTCCTGCTACTTCAACCGAAAAGTCTCCTAATAGATACATGTATTCTATATTCAACTTGGAATAATATGGATAGGTTACTTCTAATACATTTTCCCCTTGTGCGAGGTCTGGAAGCTTTATTGTTTCTATATCCCTATCAGTATACCATCCGGTAATATTAATTGGAACTACTTTTTCATTAAGTATTATCTTAGCCTTTTTAGCATTCTCCAATGCTAAATCAGGATTTTTTATAGTACATTCTGAATTAATCCTAAACCTTAAAGATAATTGATGGTGAATTTCCTCTACATTAGTATCTAACCAAGGCTGGGCAAAAGCCTCTGTCCTTAATGGGAAACCAAGTCTTTCGCGGAATAAGTTATCAATTCTTAAGATTTCTTCTCTTGGTTTCCATTCCCCACTATCAAAACGATATTCTGCCATATCAAGAAGTAAAACATTTGGCTCTGATAAGAATACAGATAATTTTGCTGGATACAGTATTTCTATTTCTTTGCCAGTTGACTCTGTATAATTTACATGTTCATCACCTTCATGAATATTATATTGATCCACTTCTGCAGATTTTAAGTAATATAGCAACGAATCATGATCATAAACCATTGCTTTTAAATATGTCCTACCATTTTTATGAAAATACTCTGCTATGCCAATTTCTCCTGTCATTGCATCGTATTTTACTGGATTCCATATTCCTTCAACCCAGATACTTAATTCTTCCTTGGTTGGGATATCTGGATTTTTTGGTCTTTCTGAATGGGATAGGAACAGCCATTTACCATCTCCATCTTCTCTCACCTGGTAGAGAAGATTATCAGTACGATTTCCTTCCTGATTTCGAACATCGATCAGCCTATAAGGAAGAAGGGCATTTAATATCTCATTTTCATTAAAACCTATATGAGTATTTTGATTTATTAAAACTTCACACTCATTTGATACAATTCCATCTATATAGTTTGGAGTGGTACCGGTAAATATAATTTTACCGCCTCTTTTCCTGAATTCGTTCAAGCGTTCTACTGTAGTCCTCCGAAGAGTAACACAATTGGGTACGAGGATGACATCGTATTTCATAGCTCCAACCTGAAATCCCGGATTCTCTGAATCCCATGATTCCATTCCATGAAGCTCTGGAAGTAAAGCTTCACTGATAAAATCGAAATCCATCAATCCATACAGCAACCATTTCACCAGCTGATTAAAATTATAATCCATCTCCTTTCGGATACCATCTGTATTTTCTTTCGTACCCCAATATAACCAGTATGATTCAATCGGATGTATCACTCCTACTTTAACTTCTGCTTTTCCTCTGGTAAGGGCAGTATTTAATCTCGCAAAATAATTCTCTATATAAGAATATTCTTTATACCAAGGTGACTGGTAACCAATTGATGCAGGATAATCTCTTTTGGCTTCTCCAGCCATGGAAGTCCATGTTAAATGATGTACACGGACTGTGATTCCAAGTGCCGCCTGCCAATCACCTGCTAGCTTATGACCTCTAAAATCAAAATCCCAATTAGTAACGCCGTATATTTCACTAAGAACTCCTGGACAATTATATTGGTGAGCCGCACTGCTTGCCTGTTTTGCAGTCGTTAATTCCCTACGGTCACAGAGCATATCAATTCCAGGAATTCCAAAGGAGCGATAAGAGCGCATTGCCTCCCCAAGTGCAGAAGTCTGGGAATACAAGGTAGGTTCCTGCATCATATGTCCGACTAAAAGTAGATTATGCTCTTTGCACCATTTACCTATGGTATCTACGAAAGCACTTACAAAACGTTCACATGTATGATCATGATAACGATATCTGTAAACAGACAATTGATTATCTGGTAACTCCCAGAAAATTTCTGGTAAATGAGCTAAGAAACTATCGCCATACGTTTCTTTAAAAGTAACATCGAAATCATCTGTATATGGAATAGTCAATGTATCTTTATCATTTGCAAAGCCCAACATTGTTTTCGTGGACAACTGGGGTTCATCTGTAAAGATGGCTGGAATCGAGTCCCCAAAATATTCTCCCAGTGACTTAGCATAAGTTTCATGTGTCACCTCGATAAAACGCTCTATTGCTTTCTTATCCAGGGTATTTACATATGACTGATTATTAAACCACGCACTGTCTCCTGATATCTCAAGATAAGCATACCACTCTTCATATCCATTTATTGTTTCATCTTTCTCTATGTATTTATAATCTTTTAGAAAACCTTCGTCCAGTAAAATCGCATATTTTCCTAAGAACTTTCGTTTCCCACTTCTTACAGCTTTTGCAGATGCTTCTAAGGCAACCTTATCAATATCTTCTTTTTCTGATAATTTTACAGGTGAAAATACAAGAAATCTCATTCGATACTTATCATCTTTCGTTACAATGCCGCCACCAAAGCCGGATGGCCAGCGATCCTCATCATATAACCAGGTTAACATATTATATTCACTGGCCTTTTCATGAGTATACTTTACCATATCCATAAATTCTTCACTTAAATATGGAAGGTTCATACCTGTCCTGCAATGGATATGTGCCCCTCCCATACCCATTTCCTTTAATTCTGGCAGGGTACGGTTAATATGTTCTTTGGTCATCCGTGTATTCCATGACCAAAAAGGGGTCCCTCTATATTCTTTTGTTGGATTTTTAAATAGTTTATCTTCAAGATAATTTTCCTTATTCTTTGGATACAGCATATATCTATCCCTCCTTAATTATAATGGGGCTGATGCGAATAGCTGATACTATTTGGCAACAGCCCCTGTAATACATGTCATAAATATGTATAAATTTATTTATCTATTGGTTTACATAATGTAATTAAATCTTCCACTCTGGCAGTTGCCATACATTCCACTGTATCGGATGCACCATAGTAAATCTTTACTTCTCCGTTATCTTCAAGTATTAAGCCCCCAGGGAAGATAACATTGGTACGAAAACCACCTTCTGTTTCATATTCTGTTTCAGGTGCAATTAATGGATCCTTTGACATACCAATGATTTTAGATGGATCTTTCAGATCAAGGAGCATAATACCGGCACAATAACGTTTCTGCCACTGATCTTCCCAGCCATTTTTTCCTCTCGTTCTGTCAATATCTACGGAATGGAATAATGTTAACCAGCCAGCATCTGTCTTAATGGGAGGTGCTCCTGGACCAATTTTGTCATTAGCAAATGGAACGTCTTCTACTGCTAATAATAATTTTGTATCACCCCAATAGCGAAGATCATTAGAATAGGACATCCAGGTATCAAATCGGTCAACTCCGCCTCTTGAATATACTGGGAAAGGTCTTTCCAAACGGACATATCTTCCATCTATTTTTTCTGGGAATAATACCATGTTCCGATTGTCTGGGGCAGTTAGTGATAAAACTTCGACCTTCTTAAAATCTTTCGTAACACCAATGCCACCACGCACGCCATGTTTCGTATCGACTGCAAAGCAGAGATAAACGGTATCTTCTATTACTGTTAAACGAGGATCATAAACCTTAATGACATCAGGGTCATGGATATCTTCTACTGTAATAAATGGCTCTTTTCTTACATTCCAGTGAATTCCATCCTCACTGAACGCCAGACCTATCATACACCCGTTAAAAGCCCCTTTTCCATTATAATCATAATCATTACGGAATGCCATAACATACTGTCCATGATATTTGATGACTCCTGCATTAAAGATACAATTTGCCTCATATGGAATCTCTTTTTTACTTAAAACCGGTTCACCACCATTATATCTTGTAATAACCTTGCTGGATTTTAATTCTGGTAACATTTTTGCCATAACTTACGTCTCCTTTATATTTTAAATGCACTAATGGCCTCTTCTAATTGCTTCACCTGCCCTCTTAATTCCTGCGCTGCTTCATTTAATCTCGTTACAGAATCAAGCTGTTTTTCTGCGGTTGTCTCTACTTCTTCCGATGCTGCCGCAGATTCCTCTGAGATAGCCGAAATATTCATAATAGCATTTAAGGTAGTCGCTTTTGACTGTTCAATATCATGAATTTCACTGGATATACTATCAATCATCTTAGCCAATCTCTCTACATGAGTATTAATATTCTCAAATGCATGTATGGTATTATGCAGTGCATCTTCCTGGCTCTGAATAATAACCTCCGTTTCTTTTACCGTAGCTACGGCAACTTTCGTTTTATTCTGAATATGTCCAATAATCTGGCTTATCTTACTTGCAGCCTCACTGGAGCCTTCTGCTAATTTTCGAATTTCATCTGCTACAACTACAAACCCTTTTCCTGCAGTACCTGCTCTCGCTGCCTCAATATTGGCATTAAGTGCGAGTAAATTCGTTTGATCTGCTATTTCAGTGATGACTTTAATGATAGAACCAATGGATATGGTTTCTGCTTCCAACTCTTCAATATTACTGATGGTAGTTCGATTTATTTCAGCTGTTGCTTTCGCTTTTTTACTTAGATTATCTATAATTATAATTCCTTCTTTTACAATATCTTTCGCAGTAGCAGCTATTTGATCCATGTCTCCCGCATTGTTATAAACTCTTCCAATGCGCTCTGATAAATCATTGGTCTGGGAAAGACATTGTTCCGTATCTTCTGCCTGTTCCACTACGCCATGTTGAATATCGTGAATTGCATTACTGATATTTTTGCTGGATTCTAACATATGTTCCGAACTGGAAGCAACCAGATTGGACGAGCCCAGTACTTTATTGTTAATCCTGCTTGTTTTTTCAATCAGGTTTTTCATATTTATAATCATATGATTGATACTGCTTACTAAGTTTCTAAATTCATCTTTTCTCTTTGTTTTAATCTCTATAGTCAGATTACCATTTGCAGCTACAGACAATTTATCCATAATATTCTTAATTGCTCCACTGATTCCGTTAGAGATTAGAAAACCTGTTAATATAGCGATAAATGAAGCAATGCATACAATTACAATTGTTAAATTACGAATAATGTCTGCCTGACCTGTAAAATATGAAGCCGGTATTAAGGAACAGGCCATAACGCCGGTGTCACCCACTTTGGTATACACATATAAATATTTTATACCTTTTACATCTACATATTTATATCCATTGTCATTGTCATTCTGTGTAGAATCAATATAAAACTGTTTGTCTGTAAATAATAGTTCCATTCCTTCATCAGAATCTGTAATTTCTCTTCCATCCGGAGTAATAAATGCGAAAGAACTTCCTTCTGGCAGATTTAATCCACTGATTACATCCTGTAAAATACTTTTCTTTACATCAATCATGATAAAACCAATTGGTTTTGATCCACTATTATAATATTGGCGGATCAAAGAGATACCATAATCATTTTCTTTGATTCCTAACTCATCATCAAAGAATTTGTGGTATCCATACCATAAATTCTCTTTATCTGTTGCTATTACCTGTTTCGCTTCTTCTGTCTTTACATATGCTTCATATGGAGTTTCTACAGAAGTCTGCAAAAATGAGCCATAAGAAACTGCTTCTTTCCCATAACTTGTAATCACTGCAATATTCTCTACGATACTATCTGCCGTAGCCATTGCAACAATATTGTTTCTTAAGGTTTTTAAAATCTCATTTTCTTCTGCCACATTCTTTTTATAATATCCCGAATAATACTGCTTAATAATGGTATCATTTAATATCTGAAGTGATTTATCCTCTACACTTGTTAAAATTAAATTATAATATTCTCCTGCCGTATTGATATTGGCAATGGATGCATCCTCATAATTGGACACAATTATTCTGGATGCCTGTCTGTAAGATACCAGCCCCAGAACAATGATGCACAGCACCGGAATAAAAAAGCATAAGATTAATTGTTTTCGGATACTAATCCTCCATTTTTTATGCTTCCTTCTATTTTGGGGTCTGGGATGCCTTTTTAAAGCTGTCATGGATTTTGTCTTTTTACGTAATTTCGTTTCTGTTTTAGCTTTCGTTCTCTTTCGTTGAAATAATTTCATATGAATTATCCTTTCGCTAAAAGTATCTTGTACTTTACTTAACTTTTATCAAGCAATACATGTTCTCTGTATTCCGTTGGTGTACATCCATAATACTTCTTAAAACAGCTCGAAAAATATCTTTGATTGCTATATCCTGTAACATCAGAAATATCCTGAATTTTATTAAGCGGATCTTTTAATAATTCTCCGGCTTTTTCCATCCTTTTTCTTATAAGATATTCCGTAAAGCCTTCCCCTGTTTTCTGCTTAAATAATTGCCTGATATAATTAGGGCTAAAGAATAATTGGGAAGAAATGCTTTCCAGATTAAAATCTTCATTGGATAGATTATGCTCAATTAAAGTCTTGATATCATATACCAATTTATCTCCTTGATTCGTTATGATTCCTGAAAATTCTTCACATGCTTTTGTTATATAGTTCTCTAATAAGATCTTAGTATCAAACAAGGTTCCGCATAATATCTGATTCTTAAAATATTGCTTCATCTTATCATCTTTCCATACATTAAATGTTGCCTGCGATCTTACCAATGCTGCATTAATGGAAAAAACCAATTCTAAAATTGACATATTTACAAATTCATGAGAGGTCACATAGATTTGTTCATAATACTGGAGTATTTTATTAAGGACAACCAAAGCATTCTCTTTTCTTGCAAGCCGTATATCTAATATTAATTCTTCTTTCAATTCCTGGGGTTTCTTTATGTCCCTTTCCATATTCCCGGATTTTTCTAATTGTTTCACTTCATCATAATGAATGACACAACTTCCGTCGGGCAGGATATATTGGATTACCGATAGGGCTTCTTCATAAGATGCGCTTATCTGTTCCGCCTTTTTATAAATCTTTCCTAAAACACATACAAACTGCATATTATAATACTTTTGGAGGCTTTGATTCATTTTCTTCAGACTTTCTCTAATTCCTGAATTAAATTCAAAGGCATCCTCGTATATGCTGCAAAACAGCATTACTAACTGATTATCATGGAAACTGACACCATAAGTTTTAATATTTTTATTAAAATACTGATCCTTGATTATTATTAAGAATTCTTCTACTACTTTCTGATTACTAAAATTCCATTTTTTATGGAAGGAATCCGATTGTATCTTTAAGATTCCTGTACAATAGAAATTTGCTTCCAAATCTAATCGAATTGCTTTACCCTCATCAATAAAATCACTCTTTCCCGTCTGTTTAAGAAATAAATCTTTTAAAAATCGCTCCTGTATATATAAAACATTATCTTCAAAATGAGTCTGCAATTCTGTCATATTTCGAATCAGTGCTGCCTGATTCCTAAGTTCCTCAATAATCCCTTCTAACACTTCGAATAATTCATCGGGAAGAAATGGTTTTAATAAATAATTAGTAACTCCCAGGTCCATTGCCGACTTTGCATATGCAAAGTCATCATACCCGCTGATAATCACTGTCTTAATATTCTCACCGATTTCTTTGATTCCTTTTATTAGTTCTATTCCACTGACCAAAGGCATACAGATATCAGTAATCAGAATGTCCGGTTTCAACTCTTTCACCATCTCTATTGCTTTGGCACCATCCTCTGCACAACCTACAACTTCCATATCCAGTGATGACTGATTGATACTTTTCGTTACCAGATCTCTGATATAATCTTCATCGTCTGCAATTAGAATACGATACATATTAATCACCCTCCATGATATGTGTTGGTATTATGATAGTTGCCCTTGTCCATTCCTTATATTTACTCTCAAGCATCAAGCCATAGTCATCTCCATAATATAATTTGATACGTTCATTTACATTAAAAATACCATATCCTTCGTTCTGATTCATCTTACCTTCCGATAAACAGTGATTAATTGTTCTAAGTTTCTCTTCTTCAATGCCATATCCGTCATCTTCCACACACATTTTTATGACCGTTATGCCATTGTCATTGAAATGCCTGCTAAAATGGATATGGATGAAACCCGGCTTCTCTTTTAACTTAATGCCATGGTATATGGCATTTTCCACTAACGGCTGCAATAATAATTTAATAGTCGGGACATTAAGCAGATCATGGCTGATATCAATATGATAATTTAATTTGGATTTATAGCGTATACTTTGAATTTCCAGATAACTTCGTACATGTTCTATTTCATCTTTTAAGGTAATCACTTCATTTCCTTTACTTAAACTTAATCGGAAGAATTTACCTAAAGAATTGGCTAATATACTAATTTCGGATGCTCCCTGGTCTGCCGCCTGCCAGGTAATGGCATTTAATGTATTATATAAAAAATGGGGATTGATCTGGGCCTGCAGTGCCTTTAATTCAGCTTTTCTCTTTAACTTCTGCACAGTTTTCACATTTTCTTTCTCTTCTTTTAATGCTTCTATATTGATATTAAGCTCCGTAATCAGATCATCGATTTCACCAATCATATAATTAAAGCTATTTGCCAGATTTCCAACTTCATTATCATATGGATACTGAAATTTAACTTTAAAATCCTGCTGGATTGCTTTTCTCATTATCTTATCCAGCAGATTCATTGGAGCAGTGATACTGTAGGTAAATAGGGCAATAATAAATATACTGACCCCAATACTTATGAGGGTGATAATGATAATAAATATCCGAAGTGCTTCCAAATTACTGAGTAGTTCTGTTTTTGATTTAATACTGTATAAGTTCCATCCATTTGTTTTAATCTTGGTAAAGGTACCTAAGTATTCTGTTTTATCATATAAAACACTCTCACAGATCGCATTTTTACTGCCTAATTTTTCTTCGTTAAAATTTTTTATGATCTGTTTTTCTTCATTACCGCAATTTACAATGTTATTCCCATCTTTATCTGTGATAAATAATTTATCAACAGATGCGTAACTATTTTTAAAATACTTTACAAATTCTGATTGTTGGAGATTTACAACAATATATACATTCTCCCTGCTTCCCACTACTAAAAAGCGGAATACCACAGGTATCACAGTATCATTCCCTGTAAAAATCTTATCTTTCATTGCCGGAAACCAGGATATGGTCTTTAGAGGATCATTCTCAAAACCAAGATAAAATTCTGAATCTGTAAAATTAAAATCTCTTCTTTTGATCCTGGAGAAATTATCGAATTCACCGTATCTTGTATATACATAAACAGAATGGATATACCGGTCCCCCTGATATAATTCTGTTATGGAATCTGCTATATTTCCTAATAATTTGGAATATCTTTCACATTCAGGATCGTTTAAATAGGTACTCATTGCTAAAGTAAATGTCTGATTATTGCACATTGCATATACTCTTCGAACAATTGCTCCAATTCTGTCGTTCAGATAATTATTAGCCTGATATATAATATCTTCCGAACTGCTATATGTATTTTCCAAAGTATCTTTAAAGGCATAATTGTAGTAAAGATATCCTACAGTGCTGCTATTGGCTAATAATATAGCTGAACACAGGATAATTATTTTTGTACGGATTTTTAAACTACCAATTAACTTTAGCATTTCCCCACCTCACAACAGAACAATTTTTGACAATATAATTATATCATGGATTCTGCCATTCTTACTAACCTTTCACGGCTCCTGCGGTCAATCCGGCAATAAATTGTTTATTGGCAAAGAAATATACAATTAAAATAGGAATGATGGCAATGGATGCACCAGCTAACATAACATGCCATTCCGCTGCTGCATTAATAGAGTATTTTAATTGAACAACTGCCACTGTTAAGGTTCTTAAATTTGGCATGGAAATACTCATAATTAAAGTTGTCACATAATCATTCCATGAATTCCTAAATGTAAATAATGCAACTACTGCCATAATGGGCTTGATCAAAGGCATTATCACTTTAAAGAAAATCCCATAGATCGTACACCCATCTATAATCGCAGCTTCATCCAATTCTTTTGGAATACTTTTTACAAAACCCATTACTAATAATACATTAGAAGCCTGTCCTCCCGTTAATGCCAGGATCAACCCAATTACACTTTTATGTAATTTCAGTGCCATTAACAGATTATAAATGGGATACAAAGTTACGGATCCCAATGCTACAAACATTAACCCTACATAAAAGATCATGATTAGTTTTTTTCCAACGAAGTCTCTTCTTGCAAATACAAACCCTGCTAAAGAAGAAGTAATGACAGCAATTAACATACTTGAGATACTAATGAAGACGCTATTCCAGGTATATTTTGCAAAGTCCGCCTGAATAAATGCATTCCAATAATTCTCAAGGTGCCAGCCATCCTGAGGAAAGAAACTGCCTCCTGCTGTCAATTCACTATTGGTTTTAAAGGAACCGATTACTGCATAAATAATAGGATATAAAGTAAATACAACCATAATACATAAAAAGATCCCTATACCAATTCCAAGCCCGTATCTCTTAAATCTACCCATGTCTCTTTCCTCCTCTCTAGTAGACATCATCTAATTTCTTTGATACAAATAAATAAAATACTGTGATTCCACCTGCTATTAATGCTGAAACTGCGCTGACAGCTGCACCATACCCATATTGTTTTGACACAATGCTGCCTGGAGAGATGGAGAAGAAGAATTGATACCCATATAATGACATGACCATTGTAGAATTATCAGGGCCACCTTCCGTTAATACCATTACATTGCTCATATCATTAAAAGCTGCTGTAATGGAAATCATAAGTATGATCTTAAGTATTGGACCCAGCATTGGAACTGTTATGTACCACAAAGTCTGCAGGCGGTTTGCACCATCAATCCTGGCGCTTTCTAAAGTATCTTCTGAAATTCTCTGAAGCCCTGCTATAAAATAAACCATATAATTTCCGATGCCGCCCCAGATTGCTGTGATAACCAGAGTTTTCATTGCATGATCGGTACCTAACCAGTTGATCGGCTGCTTGATAACATTCCAATCCAGCAGGAAACGATTGATCTGTCCATTATAAACATTAAATAGCAGATAGAATACAAGTCCCATTACTGCAGAACTCATAATCGTTGGCACAAAAATGACACTTTGCACCAGTCCGTTGCCTTTGCGCTGCTTATTTAAAAATAATGCAAGGAGGAAAGCCAACGGTATGATCAGTACAATTTTTGCCCCTGCATAGATTAATGTATTCCTCACTGTCTTCCAATAGATTTCATCGTGAAAAACCCGGATGATATTATCAAGTCCTATAAATTTAGGATCAGGAGTACCGATTCCACCATATCGGTAAAAGATAAATTTCAAAGTCCATATACATGGATAAATAGAAAACGCTATAAATAGAATCAGATTTGGGAGAAGCAAACTGTAAGATTGTAAATTCTCTTTCATCTTTCTCATTCGTTTTATGTTTGATATTTGTGTGCCATGTTTACTCATCACAGCTATTCTTCCTTTCTGTTCCATAGGTATCTGGATAATTGTGAAACTTTTATATATTCTGATTTGGGATACCAATAATACAGTTTCACAATTCCGATAATAAATTGGGGGCATTAGTTTGATAACTATGCCCCATTAAGTAACCTTTATTTATTTTGAAGGATTCTTTGGATTGAAACTATCAATTTTAATCTCCGTACCAGTACCTTCATCTATTCCGGCTTTTAATGCTGCATTATATCTGTCAGTTAAATCTTTTAAACCGGATTTGATATCTGCATCACCTAACATCATACTTCCGAAGGTAGCATACATATCCATACCTTCCACTAATACAGCATTTGCATTCACTTCCTGTGGAGCCAGCGGCCATATTGCATCTGTATCTCCAATGAGCAGGTCTGCATTATCTATATAAACTTGCGCCGGTTTCGCTTTTTCAATAACGGCTGGTATAATACTGATACCCAGGCCTTGTTCATAGTACTCTGCTAAATAATCAATATCTGTAAAAATTGCTCTGTACGCTTTCCAGGCTGCATCCAGATTCTTACTTTCTGCATTGAATAAATAACCGCCATTTGCTATGTAGCTTTGAGCACCTTTTACGTTACCGTCACTTACAGGGATTTGAACAACCCCCCATTCATCTTTCATTGGAAACTGGTTCTTATAAACACCCGGCTCTGCATGAGTATAGGAAATATACATCCCAATTTTACCGTCTGCAAATTGAGTCCTGAGGGGATCAATATCTAAGGATTCACATCCTGGGAAAGCACACTCTGGGGATAACAGTGTTTTCCAGGAATTGATCACCGGTTCATACCCTGAGAAGTCATATTTACCCGCAGCAAAATCATAACCATAAGATAAACCTAATTCCCGTTGTACCTGATATAGTAAAGAGCGGCCAAGTGCAGAACCCGGACTCTTCATATTTGCCGCAAAACCATAGATTCCTTCGCCGGAAAGTTTACTGGTGATTATCCTTGCATCTTCTACCATTTCTTCCAATGTTGCAGGAGGATTGGCAATACCTGCTTTTTCAAATATTGCTTTATTGTAGAATAGACGGCCAGTTGTACCGGTCGTTGGTACATAATAAACTTTTCCATCGATCTCGTTCATTCCGGGGATGATTACAGATCCAAATGTTGCTTTGAAATCATCATCCATATACGGAGTATAATCAGCCCATCTTCCACTGTTGACATACTTCTGGAATATCTGGGTCTGATGGACTATGATATCCGGTGCTTCTCCTGATTGGAATGCCATATCAATTGCCTGTTCATAATTTTCTGTATAGATTTGATAATCTACTTCGATGTTATCCGTATTATTTCCATTGTACGCATCTACTTTTGAAGTGATTAAATCAGCATCATGTCTGTCTTTTGACCATATAACGACTTTTGTCTTTTCTCCGGTCGCTTCTGAATCAGTCTTACTTTCATCGGTGGATTCTGTTGTGGATGGAGTGTCGCCTGATTTATCAACAGATTTTCCACACCCTGCCATCATCGTTGCAGTTAAAGCAACGGATAACAGGAAAGCCAGTAACTTTCTTTTTCTCATAAATATTCCTCCCTTTACATTTCGCTTTTGCTTGTTTATTGCACTTAAATATTATTATATTTTAAACTATTTGCAAATCCAATATATGACTTATGGATGTTTAAAATCTGATGGTATCACAATCACTGTTTATGATAGAATCCCACCTTGTTTTATGAGCATTTCCTGCAATTCCTTCCCTGGAATCTGGCGGAATGTTAACTTTTTCTTACAGCAGAGTGCGGCGGCTGTCCCTGCGGCTTCTCCCGTTGCAAAGCAGGCAGGCATAACACGAACAGAGCCTAGCATAGCACGGTCAGTGCTTATAGTTCTTCCTGCTACCAACAGGTTATGAAATCCAACCGGGAGCAGTGCTCTGTAAGGAATGGAATAAGCTTCCCCAATCTTATATTTTGATGTTACATATTCTCTATTTGTGCTGTAATCATCCTCTTTTGGTGTTGCTGCATGTATATCAATCGGATAGGAATAGCGGGCAATCGTATCTTCAAAATCTGCCCTGTTATAGTAATCTTCTTTCGTAAGTTTATAATCTCCAACAATTCTCCTGGATTCCCTTAAGCCAATCACAGGACCGGATGAAGCCAAAACTGCCTTTTCTGCTCCAGGTACATATTTTCTTAAGAAATTCATGAACTCCGGCAATCTGGCCCTTGCTTCCATCTCTGCCCTTGTTAAATCCTTCCCATCCAGTGGATTAAAATGATATACATGTCCAAAATTTAATCCTGCCATACCATCCGCCTGCAGGGCAATCCCTGCAACATATCTTTCATCTTTGGGAAAATCATTATTCTCTTTCGCTTTCTTTACTGCAACATTCAGATTTCCATCTTCTCCACTTTCTCTGGCATATATCATAAACCGATCTGTATCAAAATTAGAGATCCTGAAACATAAGGTACCTGCCTGCACTAATCCCTCTTCATCTCCATATTCAAAGGAGCCCCCTGCCATGGCAACAAGATCTGCATCTCCGGTACAATCAATAAAATATTTTGCTCTGATACAGTAATTTCCACCCTTATTATGTACATTAACAGCTTTTATCTTACCGGCTTCCACGATAACATCTGTTACGAGACTATGGAGAAGAATATTACATTTACTCTCCAATACAATCTGATCAGAAACTCTTTTTAACACTTCCGGATCAATTGGGACCCAGTCATATTCTTTTATTCTGCCTTCCTTATGGTCATAAAACGGACTGACGTAGCTTTCCTTCTTCATACAATTCAGAACCTCCAGTCCGATTCCTCCAACAATAGGGCGCTCTCCATCAGTATAAGGACAAAAAGCCGGCACTGATCCATTGGTGGCCATACCTCCAAGAAACCCTGCTCTTTCAATTAATAATACTTTCCGTCCATTTCTTGATGCCGAAACTGCTGCTCCGATTCCCGCAGGTCCGCCACCTGCTACAATTACATCATACTCTTCTTTATAATCCATGGCATTTCCTCCTTACCACTGAAATCTTTTTCTTTACATATGTTCTGATATAAGTCATCATCCTATTTACAGACTCTGCCTAAATATAATTATATTAATTTTATTATGAAAACCTCTAAGATGTAATCCAAAATACGAACCTGATATGTATAATATTCAAACATTTTATGATATAGAAAATGCCTCGTCTAAAAATCAAGACGAGGCAATATTATTTCAACTGAAAAAGACTTATTCACGAGTGAGCCCATTAAGCCACACTTTAGCTAATTGTATCCAACTTTCACATTCCTTCTGTATTCCATATCCATCCGGTCTTGCAGTCAGTTCATTAGCAAGTCCCAGTCCATGTGCCCCTACCGGGTACATATGAAACTCTGTCGGTATCTTATGTTCTACCAGGCCTTCCACAAAGAGAAGGGAGTTCTCTACAGGTACACTGGCATCGGTAAAAGTATGCCAGATAAATGTTCTTGGGGTGTCTTTACTAATCTGATCCTCTAAGGACATCTCATTTACAAGACTATCATATCTGTCTCCCAGTAAATTACGAAAAGAATCTTTATGAGCAAACTTCTTAGATGTAATTACCGGATAATTTAAAATTAACCCATTAGGCTTTATGGTTTCAGCGGAAACCTTTAGTTTATCTGATAAGAATTCTCTATTCCAGAACACTCCCAGACTGGCAGCCAGATGTCCACCTGCAGATGACCCCTGAACTATAATTTTATCCGTATCAATATGATATTCTTCACCCTGGCTTCTAAGATAAGCTATTGATTTAGACAATTCTAACAGGGACGTTGGATAGCGTGCCGGTGCTACAGAATAACGAAGTACCGCCGCGTGATATCCCATAGACATGAACTGTATGGCAAATGCTTCTGCTTCTCTGTCTGATGTCATGGAATATCCGCCACCTGGGCATATAAGTATAAGAGGACGTAATTTTTCTGGATCTATCTCATCTGAATTATCCAAAAAGTACATACATAACTTTACATATGGCATGGATCCTTCTACATTGACACTTATTTCTTTGTAAATCATGATATCCTCCTTGAATGATATTTTTTATATTATACGTCCAGGCTCCTTACCAGCACAAGCTTTATTTATAAATAATATACTGTAACTGATAAATTCAGTTTCTTACATAAAAATATCAGCCATCTATATCGGTCATTCACCATACCTAATATAAATAGCTGCCTGCTTAATTATACATTTCATTCTGTTTCTGTATAATAATTTGATCAATTTTTCTAAGTAACTGCTTTTTTTTATTACCAATTTTCTTTTCATGTTTGGTTATAAGATTTTTGCTGTATTCCTGCAACTCTGTATCAATCCGATTGATTTCCTTTTGTTTATATTTATTGATTTCATTATTGGCATTTGATTGCTCAATATATCCATATATACGTATATCATAAACATATTTTAAGTAAAAATATTTCATTTTTTCATCAATAGATATTAAATGCTTTGGTGTCTGGGCTTCAAACTTTTGAATTATTGTTTGATTTGGGGAAGCTGCATGTACATGAAGCGCTCCTGTAAAGATAATGATAAAGATAAACACCACTATCTTATATATTCCGTTGCCTTTATGCACTACAGCCACCCCCTTTATGAAATCTTATTTTGAATTAATGTATTTGCTTACCTCAGCATCAATCATTGCTTTACCTTCTGATACTTTTGTATCTACTTTTCTTTTTATCTTATCTTCCGCACTTTTCTTTCCCTGGTTAATACCCTCTTTTATGTCTGATTTCGCAGTGTCCGTATACTGTTTTACCTGACTTTCTCCCTCCGTTACCTGTCTCTTTTCATATTCACTAAGGGCATTGATTTCTTTATCAATATTTGAAAGCTCAGATAAAATGGATTCTTTATTGGTATTATTAATCCTATCCATATCTTGTCCGGCTACATTTGAATATTGATCTCCTTTACTATCAAATAACTGCTTTATTAAATTAAACAGATTTGTGTTATTTGATGCAGCATATGCCTGTATGCTCCCAAGAGATAATGTAATTACCATAAATGCTACTATAAATATAATCTTCTTGTTCTTCATATATATCCTCCCTATATATGTGGTACAGTTGATAATGATTACTGATATTAAAAACAAGTTCAATTATATTGTGATTCACAAAATTTTACAATGTAAATATTATGGTAATTTTGTAAATTTAACACATATGCTTAAGGGATATTGTCATCCACACTTAAGTATATAGTTTAAGTGAAGCAAAAAATTCTTTGATTTATAATTAAATATTTCCAATCAATTTATCTTTCACTACGGCAAAGAATTCCCTTACATAATAGTGAACCATAAGAATATCATCACTGGGAGCACCAAGGCCCTCTATATTGGTCATACCTTGTTTCCTGGCAATCATAGTGGCACGGTATACATGAAACTTATTTGTCACAATAACTGTGGATTCATCCTTACTATCAATAAAATTTTGACTGAATGCAATATTCTCATTAGTATTGGTAGATTTGTCCTCCATTAAAATCCTGGATTCCTCCAAGCCTAATGTGACCAAATAATTCTTCATTGCCAAAGCTTCTGAAATATCTTCTCCACTCCCTTGCCCTCCTGAAACAATTACAAGTGAATCCGGATTATCTTTTAAATAGTTATAGGATATATCCAATCGATTCTTTAATGCCCTTGACACTGTACTGCCCCTTACCTGAGCCCCTAAAACAATTACATATCCTGCTCCCTTGTTGGGTCTGGAATTGCCTTTGTATATAATGGTTCCCTCTGTCAAGGTAAAGATAGACACTCCAAATAGAACTATTACTAAGAAGGGAATACTTATGTACTTTTTTATACCTATACTATGACTATGTATGTAAAAAAGAATACCTCCGAAAAGAAAACAGGCGATTCCTGCTGCTGCCCAGAACCATAGAAAAGCAGTTCCAATTCCTGAATAGGATACAATTGCAAGAAAGTAACCAAAGCAAAAAATACCTATGATACATAATAATAAAGATAAAATACTCATTTTAACCGACTCCTCCCTGGCATAGTTCCTGAACCAAATCCCATAAAATCTTAGAAATATCTCCAATTAAAATATAATCCCCCTGATTATCTGTCATTGTAGCTTCCTGATTTATAAGGATCAGCTTATCTTTCTTATAATACTGTAGTAACCCTGCTGCCGGATAAACTACTAAAGAAGTTCCACCTACAATCAAAACATCTGCCTTCCCAATGGCTTCAATAGCCCGGGAATATACCTTCTGATCTATCGGCTCTTCATACAGCACAACATCAAATCTTACAATTCCACCACATTCATTGCATTTTGGAACCCCCAGAGTTTCATAAGCATATTCTGATGGATATTCTTTTCCACATTCCATACAATAAAATTTCGTACTATTCCCATGAAACTCAATTACATTCCCTGAGCCTGCCACCTGATGGAGCCCATCAATATTCTGGGTCACGATTGCCTTTAATTTCCCCATCTTCTCTAATTTAACCAATGCCTTATGGGCATTATTAGGTTTGGCATCAGGATAATATAAATTGTTTCTTAGATAACGATAGAATTCTTCCGGATGTTTCATAAAAAAGGTATGGCTCAACATATATTCTGGAGAATAATTGTTTCCGGTCTGGCGATTATACAGACCTGTCGCAGAACGAAAATCAGGAATACCTGAAGCAGTGGATACTCCTGCACCCCCGAAGAATACAATATTGTCATTATCTTGCAAAATTTGTTTTACTTGATAAAAAGTATCCATATTCATAAAGGAACCCTTCTTTCAACTATTTATTCATGATCCTGTTACATTCACCAAATGCTTCACGCTTGGCTCATTATTTTCATTATATCATGAACAAGTTCATGATCTTGTTGCATTCGCCAAATGCTTCGCGCTTGGCTCATTGTTTTCATTATATCATATCAATGCAGATTGGGAGATCAAATACCCACAAAATATAGAAATTGAAACTGGGGACGAATATTATACTTAAACTCCGTCCCCAGTCGATTATTCCTTTATATTAAAATATTCACATACGGTTGCTCCCACATCCACTTTCACTGTTATTGATCCCTTAACTTTACAACCGCTGCCAGACCGTGATATTTTGTCTCCCATCTATAAACAAAAATCTTTCCATTCACGCAGTCAAATATTAAGGAATTACTCTCTGGTAAATCTGCTAACTTTTCTTCCTCTCCTGTTGCCAAGTTATAGGATGAAATCTGATATTCACGAAATAGGTATACAAAACCTTTCTCATATGCTACTATTCTTGGCATATTACTTTTGGTCTTGAATAGTTCTTTACTATCGCCTGTGATTGGGTCTACTTCTATTAAGGCATCAAATATACTATCACTTTGGTGTGGATTTACAACCTTAGGTGGTTTGGCATACTGAACTAGTAGATATAATTTTTTATCTTCCACTACATAATGACCAGGTAACCAATTATATTGCCCTATTTCATAATCATACAATGCAGAAATAGAACATGTAGTCGAATTATCAATAGGATAATATCCATCTAATGTCAGACCATAGATTATTCTATTAAGCATAAAGTATTCTTCCATACCTCCGTTATTAACAAAAATAATTCTATCATTTTGTAAAAACACTGTAGTTACTCGGATATTATCGGTTCCCAAATAGTCATCACCAAGCAGTAGATAATTCATAAATGGTTTAACATAATTATTAAAATCATATATATTTTGCACTTGTTTTCCCTCTAATAGAAGTTTTTGCAGATCTATTACAGTATCCCATTCTTTTTTTCCATCATCCAACCAATAGATTCGTGATATATTAGTAAAGTACGATACGAATATTCCTTCTTTATCTGCAGCAACATCAACAAAGCGACCTGTTAGTTCTGAAAAAAGAGAGTCTGTTTCCTTCGTATGTAAATCTGTTCGAAATAATTTTCCATCGATAATAAAATATAAATAATTATTAGTTACTGCAATATTTGTTGGATGTAGTTCATCACTACCGGATACTTCGATTGTATTAACAATTGGCTCACTACTCTCAATGGAATTACCATATTTATAGATATTTCCATTTGAATAATAATAGTCATCCTTTTCATTGGAACAGATAATGCCACTAGAGCTATGGGACAGTTTAGAATTAATATTATTTATTGGATAATATCCTGTTTTATCTCTATGAGTGCAGCCAGAAAACAATACGGTTATCAATATTCCCATTACTATATTAAATAATTTTCTATTCATCCTTTTGCTCCTTGCTTATTCTTATAGAGTTTAATTCTTTAACTCTACAACCGCTACCAGACTATAATATCCTGACTTCCGTTCATAAACAAATATCTTCCCACTGACACAGTCAAATGTTAAAGAATCTCTCTCTGGTAGATCTGCTATTTTTTCTTCCTCTCCTGTTACTAAGTTGTAGGCTGATATCTGATACTCACGAAATAGATATACAATTCCTTCCTCATAGGCTACTATTCTTGGCATATTACTTTTGGTCTTAAATAGTACTTTACTATCACCAGCTATAGGGTTTACTTCTATGATTGCATCAAAGATACTATCACGCTGATTGGTATTTACTATTTTAGGTGGTTTCGCATACTGTACTAACAGGTATAATTTATCATTTTCTACTACATAATGACCAGGCACCCAAGTAAACCGACTATTTTTAAACTCAGATATAGCAGTTATGGGATATATATCCTGACTACCAATTTCGTAATAACCATCTCGTGTTAAACAATAAAGCTTATTTTTTAACATGAATTGATTATCTGGAGACCTTGTATTTATATAAATCATCTTATCATCTTTCTCTGAAAAAATGCCGTTTATTTGGAAGCGATTGCTACCAAGTCGATCATCTCCTAGAATAAGTTTATACCTATATGAGCATACATAATTATAATAATCATTGATATTTTGATACCTGGAATCCTTTGTAAATAAATCCTGAATTTTATGTAATGACTTCCAATCTTTTTCTCCATCCTCCAACCAAAAAGTAAATTCATTCTCTGAATCAATAGCAATATATACTCCATCCCCTCCCGATACTACATCTGCAAAAGGTTCCTTTACTTCGCTAAAAAGTTGAATTGTTTCCTTTGTTTTTAAATCTGTACGATATAATTTCCAATCAATAATGAAGTATAAAAAATTTCTTGTTGCTTCAAACCCTAATGGATTAAGTTCATATGCTTTTGAAACTTTTACTGTATCTACTATTGGTTCACTATCTTCAATTGTATTATGGTATTTATAAATAATACCATCAGAATAAAAATAGTCATCCGTTCCGGTTGAATGAACAAGTCCATACATATTATATGATAATTTAGAGTTGATATTATAGACCTTATAATGTCCTGTCTTGTCCCTTTTTGTACAGCCGAATAGTAAAGTTACAAGTATCAATAAGTAAAATATTAGTATTTTCTTCTTACTCATTGTTTATCTCCTTTTTTATTCATCCATTAACTCTACAACCGCTACCAGACCGTGATATTTTGTCTCCCATCTATACACAAAAATCTTTCCATTCACACAGTCAAATATTAAGGAATCATTCTCTGGTAAATCTGCTAACTTTTCTTCCTCTCCTGTTGCTAAGTTATAGGATGAAATCTGATACTCACGAAATAGGTATACAAAACCTTTCTCATAGGCTACTATTCTTGGCATATTACTTTTGGTCTTAAATAGTTCTTTACTATCGCCCGTGATTGGGTCTACTTCTATTAAGGCATCAAATATGCTATCACTTTGGTGTGGATTTACAACCTTAGGTGGTTTGGCATACTGAACTAACAGGTATAATTTATCATTTTCTACTACATAATGACCAGGCTTCCAGTTAAAATGTACACTATCATAATTATCCAATGCTGATATATATTTTATCGATGAATTATCAATAGGATAATATCCATCTAATGTTAGACCATAAATCATGCCATTGAGCACAAAATATTCCTCTGCACTTCCGAAATTCCCTAAGTTAATTCTATTTTCCTTCTGTGAAAATGCACTGGTTACTCGAATATTATCGATTCCCAAATGATCATCTCCAAGTATTAGATAATTATTAAATGTGGTAATATAATTATTAAAATCATTTATATTCTGTACCTTTTCTCCCTCTGATAAAATTTTTTGAAGGTCTATAGCATTTCCCCATTCTTTTTTCCCATCATCCAACCAATAGATTCGTGATATATCAGTAAAGTACGATACAAATATTCCAGTTTTATCTGCAGCAACATCATCAAAACGACCTGTTAATTCTGAAAAAAGAGAGTCTGTTTTCTTCGTAAGTAAATCCGTTCGAAATAATTTTCCATCTATAATAAAATATAAATAATTGTTAGTTACCGCAATATTGGTGGGATAATATTCCTCACCACCGGGTACTTCGTATGTATTAACAATTGGTTCACTACTCTCAATGGAATTACCATATTTATAAATAATACCATTTGAATAATAATAATCTTCCTTTTCATTGGAACAGGTAAGTCCACTAGAGCTATGTGACAGTTTGGAATTAATATTATTTATTGGGTAATATCCTGTTTTATCTCTATGAGAACAGCCAGAAAACAATACGGTTATCAATATTCCCATTACTATATTAAATAATTTTCTATTCATCCTTTTGCTCCTTACTTATTCCTATTGCGGAGATAATTTTTCTCCTCTCATTTTTATTATTATTGGTTATTGACTCATAAAAACTTGGTTCTCCATTTACTATATCATCTAAATTATGAGAATAATACTGTCTATCATATTTCGTTATTGCAACAGTATGTGCTTGTTCAGTGATATCATATCTATCATTATATATTGTTACAATAATTGCTTCATAATCTTCCCCTAGCTGATTAAAATCACTCTCACTTGTAGATGTTATCATTTTCGTTTTATAACCATTTTCATCAAAATATTGTTTGATTGCGTTTGGATTATTCCCTAAGAAACCTTTTGCTGCAATTCCTTTTTTCTCATAATATTTTATTAAATCTGGAAATAAGTTGTCTGAAACAGATGAATTCAGATTTACCAAAGCATTATAGGTGGCGATTATTCCGCAACCTGATGAGTTAATATCACTCAACCCAAAGTCCAAGTTACCAAACAGTTCTTTTTTCTCTTGATGTTCTATGTAATTTTTTCCGTCTTCCCCTTGTACTAACAAATCACTGGAATTTTCTTTAAAGTACTCAGTATTTTTCTCATAATTTTTATTAATCCTGTCCTGGGATATTGCAAAGAGTGGCAAACTGATAAAGTCATAAAAATCTAATGCCAGATTATTACTAACATGACGCGGTATAAAAGCTTTCGCTTCTTCTATTCCATCAGCAATTCCGTCCTTAATATTATCCCTGGCATTTTCATATTGATCCTTGATAAAATCAACAACATTGTCACCCATCTTTATTGTTGCCCTCACTAAGTCATTATCTAAATATTTACCTTCTTTGTACCAGTTCTTAATTTCTTCAGTAATATCTGGCAGATCGAATTCAATATTATCATGCTTGCTTTTTAAGAATCTTGTTAATGCATTGGAATTTGTAATTTCTGTTCCCACATAAGTGAAAAAATTGGTAAATATATTTTCTTTCATGCCATATGTATTTTTAAAATTTCCTGATAAGGATTCGATAGCAACTTTTACATTATTATCTGCTATCATGCAACTATTTTTAAATGTTCCCATATTATATGCAAGTGTCTGGAAATCATCTTCCTTCTGCCTTAATTGTTTTAGTTTCTCATGAATGAGGTCATCCGCCTCATCAATATTATTTGTCCATTCACCACTATAATTTCTTAGTTTATTACTTACTTCACTTTCCAGCGTTTCTGCATATTCTTCTAGCATAATTGCAGTCTTTTTGGCTGACTTTATTACATCGTCAAGATCATTATAAGATACCACCAATCTACTCATATACAACTCCCCCTTTTCACATTATTTTATTTATTAAATAAAAACATTCCCCTTTATAATTTTATACTAATTTAATAGTAAATTATTGTCAAGCTTTTAGAAATTAATTCCGGTTTCCCCAGAAGTGAAAAAAGCTTCTAATGAGATAGCTATATATTCTCACTAAAAGCTTATACATAATAAAAATCAACTATTTTATTCTATTTAACCAATCCTATATAACTTTAATCTTTATTTCGCTCTATTATATTGGGCAGGCCAGTCTATCTCTTCCCTTACTTCTTTTCCGGCGTGTAATGGCCAATATGGATTTCTTAAAAGTTCACGGCCAATAAATACGAGATCCGCCCTCTCATTACGAAGGATTTCCTCCGCCATAGATGATGAAGATATTAATCCTCCCGTAATCACAGGCAGCTTAGCCTCTCTTCGGATGGTCTCTGCAAAAGTTGTCTGATATCCCGGATATGCTTTTACCGGAACATCCACAACGCCACCGGAACTTACATTTACAAGATCAATTCCCTGTCTCTTGATTGCTTTCATGATTCTGGCTAAATCAGTGTCATGATTTCCGCCTTCTGCATAATCTTCCGCAGATACCCTTACAATAATCGGTTTCTCTTTTGGCCAAACAGTAGTCACTTCCTGGAGGATATCTTTCAGGAAGCGATAACGGTTCACTATACTTCCACCATATTCATCCGTCCTTGTATTCGTAAGTGGTGATAAAAATTCACTGATTAGATATCCATGAGCGGCATGTATCTCGACCACATCAAATCCAGCCTGATCTGCTCTCCTTGCGGCTTCTTTAAACGCAAGGGAAACAGTCTGAATGTCATCTTTGTTCATTTCTATTGGTAATCTGTATTCTGAATTAAATGGAATGGAACTTGGAGCAATACAATGTTCTTCCTTCACTTCCGATTTTCTGCCTGCATGTCCTAATTGTATTCCCACTTTTGTCCCATACTGATGACAGGCTTTCACAATTTTACTTAATCCTTCAACCTGCTCGTCTTTCCATATACCAAGGTCCTTATTTGTAATACGTCCTCTGCTTTCCACACCAGTTGCTTCCAGTATGATAAGACCAGCTCCACCTATGGCTCTGGTAGTATAGTGGATATAATGCCAGTCGTTTGGATTACCGTCATTGTCAGCGCTGTACATGCACATTGGCGGCATAACAATGCGGTTCTTTAAGGTAAGGTTTTTTAGTTGAAAGGGTGAGAATAATATTGACATGGGAGGCCTCCTTACAGTCATTAAATGAATATTTAAATAATAGTATGATATAACACAATTCAAGTATAATTATTAATAAAAGTTTTTATTAACCCTCTACTTAAAATATATTAGTATTTAATATCAACTTTAACCCTTGTAGTAGACTAATAATTAAATCTTCCACTATTTCTTATCATTTGCATCATATTTACTTGTAATTCAAACAACTGTCTGTGTTTCTTTGCTTCCGTATCCAAAATAAGCCCACACATAAAAAATTGTATTGCACCAACTGCCATAAAGGAAGATACTACAACAGACGGTATTCTTGTAACTAACCCTGTTTGCAAAAATCCTATAAAGGCAGGTATAAATAATGCTCCTGCAAAAACTCCAAGAAATAATGCGATTGTGCCAAAAAAAGCATATGGCTTATAATCTTTAAATAATCTAAATATTGTTGATATTACTTTATATCCATCTATGTATGTATTTAATTTCGATACACTCCCATCAGGTCGATCACGATATGTTACTGGAATTGATTTGAGATTTAAGTTTTTATCTAATGCATGTATCGTCATTTCAGTTTCAATTTCAAAACCTTTTGATAAAACTGGAAATGATTTTACGAAAATTGGACTGAATGCACGGTAACCTGTCATAATATCTGTAATATTACCTTTAAAAAATAAATTAACAAGCTTTCTAACCATTATATTACCTAAATTATGAAATGCTCTTTTATTTTCTTCAAAATATGTAGATGATAATCTATCTCCTATAACCATATCAACATTTTTATCTAAAACTAATGAAACCATCTCTCTAGCATATTCAGGAGGATAAGTATCATCACCGTCTATCATTAAATAACAATCTGCATCAATATCTCTAAACATTGTTCTAATAACATTACCCTTACCCTGTCTGTATTCATATTTTACAATAGCGCCAGCTTTTCTAGCAATTTCATCCGTACTGTCCGTTGAGTTGTTATCATAAACATAAATATCTGCTTCTGGTAGGACATTCTTATAATCTTTTACAACCTTTTCTATTGTCTTACTCTCATTGTAACATGGAATTAAAACAGCTATTTTGGCATTATTTATACTAGTATCCATTCTTTTATTCCTTTCTCATTAGTTACTATTGAAACTTATTTTTATCTTTTTAATTATATTAAAAATTAATATTCCAAGGAAAATTGTAAAAAGAGAAGAACTTGATAACAAGTACGCCATAGACGCACCTCGAATACCATAGGTTTTTACAAAAAACGCTGAAGCAAATGTTGCTGTAATCGCAATTGCACCATAAGCTGTTAAAATACTTTTTTGTTTTCTAATAGCAGCCAATACATTATATAAAAAATTAACACCTGCGCTAAATGTACCACCAATAAGTAAAATTACAAATTCTATTCTATACTCTCTTATATCTACTGAATATATTAAAGATAACACTTCTACACCTATAAAATAGGAAATTAAAATTACAAAAAATGATATAAATATAATTAAGCTTATTAATTTAACAATCATATATATGAACTTTTTCATTTCAACTTTATCCCAATATACCGCTAGATTCGTAAGTAATGGTTTAAAAGCGAATTCGCTAAATAGGTTAATAACAAAGGAAGGCATAAATAATATACTATAAAATGTCTGAAATTCATTTAACATATATTTATCAATGGCATTCTTTGGTGTATTATAAATATATAAGGATAAAAAGGAACCTGCAAAAAGTGCAAAACATTGAATAAATAATCTTTTAAGATTATTATAATTCCAGCTAAAATTAATATCTGTAAATTTAGTGGTAAATGGTATATTAATTAAAATGCAAAAGACTATTGATAATAGTGAGGTTAGTAAACATGTGATTAATAAGTTTTTAAATACTAAAATTATTACTGTAAATAATAGCATTGTAAAAAAATTGCGAAAGGCTAATAACTTACCAGCTACATCCATTCTAAAATTCTGTTGAAATAAGCCATGAAACACATCCTCAACTGCATCAACCATTTTAATTAAGCACACAAAAAATATTATTATTGATTTTTCAATTGTATATCCACTCACAATAATATAAATGACACTACTAATTATCATCGCAAAACTAGTAATTAACCTTGATGTTAAATATGTAGAAAATGAAAATTCTTCGCGTAAATCAGTTGCTTGATATGCTCTCATACCATATCTTCCAATTGTCAACATTAATTGTGCTATAGCAAATGCGATTGAAAATATTCCTGCTTGGCTTGCACCACAAATACGGGTAACCACCATTAATAAATAGAAAGAGGATCCAGCACTACATAAACTACCTACTATATTCCAAAAAAACACCTTTTTACTTGATACAATTTCTTTATTATTCACAATTCACACACTTTCATTTACTTTTTCTTTCCAAAAACAATTGCATATACTTTTCCAGCTAAAGTATATAAGCCGAACATCCTTAGATAGGGCGTTAGTATTCTTTTCGCATTACTAGAAAAAGTCCCTCCTGAATATTTTCTAATAATAAAATTACCACCATATCTATGATATTCATTCCAAAACTTAATTCTATTTTTGGGTTTAGCACTAGAATATTCTAGATGAGGTTGCCAACATTCTTTCTGGTTGCTTAATACAAATCTTATATTACTCTTAATTGCCTCAAACCACTTATTACCCTTTTCACTATTAACTAAGACTAATGATATTCCTTTATCTTTATCAAATATTTTATTATTTTCTTCAAAGTTCCAAAAATCAGCTAAAGTTATATCGGTAACTCTATTAAAACTAGTATACTTACATTCGTAACAACTTGGCCTAACGGGTAGTAAACTTAAGAATAATTTATTAAATGAATATTTAGAATTACACTCTTTACTGTAATCGCATTGTTTAAATTCTGCCAATACTTTTTGGGATTTCCATCCTTCTTTTTTATTTCTCATACTATATTTTACAAGTTTATCATCAAATTTATTTTCAATAAACTCGACATACTCTTTCCAAATTAATGGGCTAGTTACTGCATGGCAAATATTATCGCAAGTATATAATTTATCAATATTTACTTTCCTTTTTTCCAAATAATTCAATAAACCTGCATTTTGACATGGAGTTCCTGTAAACATAACAATTATATTATTTTTTAAATCTTCTTCAACTTGCTTAAATGTTGATGAAATATTACTTTGCACATATTTTGACCCATGAAACTTGTCCCGTGTTTGACTATCAGTAGCACGATTATGAGAAACAATAAAATTATCATCAAACATAACTCCATATACAACACCATTATTTTCTAATATCCAGTCTGAAAGAGCTGTAAACATCCCTCCAGAAGAACTATTAAATACAATATCTTTAGAATTATGTGATGCAGCATAAATTTCCGGAATATTTTCACATTTATTATATTCTTTATATTGAGGGCAGGTCTTCTTACATAATCCACAGTCATTACAAATTTTATCATCAATTACTGGATAATAAAAACCTTCTTCATCTTCTATCATTGTTATTGAATTTTTTGGACAAACATTTTCACATGCTGTACAACCAGTACAAAAATCTTTATCTTTATAAAGAATCATAAAATTCCTCCCTGTTAATTTAAATTAACATATTTTTTAAACTTTCAATTGATTTTTCCCTGGCAATATTAATTCTTTCATTTATAACAGTATAATCAATATCTTGTGTTAATTGAACTTTATAATCATTACTAATAATTCTATCTTTTAATCCAAATTGAGATAAAAAATTTTCTGCTCTTGAATTTTTATGTTGACCAGATACTTCAGCAAAGAAATTTTTATTAAACAAAACAGAAAAAATAATTCCATGAAATGAATCTGATACAATATACTTTGCATTTTTAAATAATCCTAACCATTCCTTAGGACCAATATTAATTAATGGTCTACACTTTATAGACTTCCCTAATGGGAATGGAATAAATAGAATCTCACAGCTTGTTTCACGAGATAATTTTTTAGTAAAATTAATTAACCTTTTGGAAAATCCCAATTGATATACTAGAATATACTCTTTTTTCCGTTTAATGTCACTAGAAACATTGATCCAATCATCCTGAGTTAATAAAAGGGTAGGATCTAAAACAACCTCTGGAACTTGTCCAATTAAATCGTTTACGATATTAGCACCTTGCTTTTCACGCACTAATATCTTATTGAATTTACTCAATAACTTAGCATATTCTTGCCTGTATTGATTCTGAATATTACTTAAACCAAAACTTGCAGCATAACTTAATTTTTTCTTATTGTCATTAACAAATTCTAAAAAGTAATTTTTGTCAAAATTAGTCAACTTATAATTCCAAACCTGATCACTGCCTGAAATATAATAATCATATGCATTAGATAAACTATTAATATTAGAATTATTTACACTGATACTATAATTCATAAGTTTACGAAATTCATTGCATCTTTTTTTTCTAGGAAGGTAACATATAAACCCAATAACCCCAAAGAGATATGTAAAAAAGCCCTTTTGCTTTAAATTTATATATCTGTAAGGCTTACTGATATAATTGCAATTATAATCAATAATTTCTGACTCACATCCTAGATTATATAATATTTTTTGCAAAGCATAACTTTGAAGTATAGCACCATAATTGTTATAATTATGAAATGTGATAATTCCTACTTTCATTTGCTCTCCTTTAATATCTTCCTATACTTTAATAAATGATTATCACATACATAACTAATTGCAATTGACCAAAAAGCAGTGATTAATATATATGCTGGTGATAAATATAATGTATTAATTGCATCAAATGCAGATATATGCGCATATACAACTCCAAATAATAACACAAAGTATGAAGCTATTAAGGCTGTTAGTATTAACCAAATACTTAAATTGCTATAATTTTTAACTTTAATTTGCTTAAATAGCAGAAAACTTATATATATATATACTGTGATACCAATTAATATTAAAAGTGTACCTGTTACTTGGTATAATGAGATTATTATGTTCAATTTTTCTATGCATTTGTATGCTGATTTTAAATAATTAACTTTATTAACTTTATTAGTAACATTGTCAAAGTTAAAGGTATAAATATCATTACTATCATATGTTACTGAACCATCCAATGGAATATTTTTTATTAAATTTCCGTCTGTATCATATGCTGCCAGAAAATATAAACCGTCTGATGCAAGAGTCTTACTAGTAAATGAAAATCTGGCACTTTTTGCATTTTCATATATTTCACCTTGTTTCTTAAAATATTCATAAAGATCGTCACTTTTTTCGATGTTAATATCTTCTATGATATTTAAATCTTTATCAATTATTTTTAATTGTACATCTTTTTCTTTATGATATATGAACCAACCATTAACTTGAACTGGGTATATAGCATTATTTTTAGTAATATTTTCAAAACTAAGAATGCCTCCAGTTCTATTTTGTGTACTAACACCAGTTGCAGCCCTAACATTATCATAATCTATCGTAAATAAAACAACATTCCAAATTTCTTTTATTATCTTCTTAGTATAACCGCCGCGCCAAGGAGACATTGATTTAATAGGCATCGTTGGTTTTCTTTCAAGTATTCCTGTATCTATAGCAACTTCTATTTCTTCATATATTTTCTTATATAATTGATTAGCAAACTGCGCGTTTTTATAGCCTCCATAAGAATTAACCGCTGAACGAAAAGACCATGTAAACCATCCATCTTCAACTTCATTATCATACTTATTTCTATCATACTTACTCCATGTATCTAATGAAGATTCAATATATGGTTTCATGTCTAATAATGTCGGACTTACTGCATAAAGTCTATTCCATTTTTCTCTAGGTACAGAAACATATTCTATATCTTCTTTACATGTAACTGAATAAATACTAGATTTAGCTTCTTTAAAATAACTTCCAATCGGTTCAGTTCTAAGATAAACGCCATAATTATTATAATTAATTAATGAAATTATATTATTCCCAACAAAAAGAAACATTAATGGTAACATTATAATTATAATATTAATTATTTTGTTTTTTATTAACTTTAATACTATAATTAAATTTATAATAGTAACAACAATAATAAAAGGCATTAACCATATTGCATCTTCTCTTGTATTAAAAAATGATAAAATTGTTAGTCCCGCTAAGATTGACCATGGTAAAATATTTAGTCTGTTACTCTTTAATCTAAAATATATAGCTATAAGACAGCCCATGATAATCATTACTTGGGCCTGAGTTATACTATTACGATAGACCCTCTGAATAACTTGAGAATCAAACATAATTGGATTAAATATTAAAAATGTAAAAATTATATAAAGATATTTACTATTCTTAAATAAATCTTTAAGACTATATACAAATATAAAGCAACCAATTATATATAATATTGTCACTCCAGTTATATAAGATATACCCAATTTATAAAAAAAAGCTAGCATGAGTGGAAATATCATTCCCTTTTGTAAAATTAAATAATTATAGCTTCCTAGCCATTTTCCATCAAGTAAACTGTATGCCATATTTACCATCATATTATCATCATAATCTGCGTCAGATAATGCTATAATTGGCAAATGCTTAACTAATTCTATTCTTAAAATAACTACTATAACTACATATAACCATAGAAGATATTTCATAATCATTTTTTTTTGTTTCATTTTAATAGTTCCTTTCACTACAAATTTATATTATCTAGACTTAAAAATATACACCTGCTAATCTTTCCTATGTTTTAATATCTTGTATTTATATTTGTGTTTTATAAGCTTTCTTAATAGAAAATTGGTTCTGTTCCAATGTACTTTTAAATATTCTTCTTTAATCTCTTTAAAAACCTTTTCTTTATTTAAGGCTGGATTGTTGCTTCCTTTTTTTATTAATGCAAAAAAATCTTCTAATACAATTTTTACTTCGATATCAGCAATATCTTTTAGTCTCCGGAAACTATTAGTATCATGTAAACGATAATAGTATTTTGTGTTTGCAATATATTCAGGCTCATCAATAATGCATGCTCGAAGAATAAAATCCCAATCATGGATATACTTATACTCTCTAAATCCTTTAAGTTTTTCGTATAATTCCTTAGTAAATAACATGTTACCAGTAGATATTGCAATATTCTGCCTTAGTAGAGCATATGATACATAAGGATACTTATTTACTTCCATAGGTAAGCTACGAAATTTTTCAGCTTCTTCTGTTGAACTAATTTTAGAATTTCCATCGATAATCTCCACATTAGAAAACATAATTTGTTTATTACCTGTTTTCATCTTAGGAACCATACAAGAAAACCTATTTCTTTCATATAAATCATCAGCATTTATAATTGCTATATATTTGCCTTTTGCTTCCATTACTCCTTTATTAATAGAATAATGCGCTCCTTTGTTTTCTTCATTTTCTATGTAAACTATATTAATAAATCTTTTTATAATATTATCCTGATTCAAAAATGATTTTATAATTTGTCTACTATTGTCCTTAGAATAATCCTCTACTACAATCAATTCAATCTCTTTATAATCCTGATCAACAATTGATTGCATACATTCAACAATATATTTTTCATAATTATAGGAAGGTATAATAACACTTACGATATCTTCATTCATTTCTTTCTCCTTAATAATTGGAATCAAGAGATTCTTTTGTTACTTCTAAGTAAGCTCGTCCATATTTTTCATCTGGCTCCAGATGTGTACCTTCCGCCCACTCATTCCATGCATTAATAAATATATATTGCTCATCTTCATTATTATAAGTCTTAGTATAGTCAATAAGTCCTGATACCCATTTTTTATATTCATTTGGATCAGAATAATGAAAAATATTAGAAGCATTTTTTCGTCTAGCCGTATTATCCCAGCTTAGCATACATCCTCTAAAAACTTTATAATAATTAGGCTTTTTATTTAAGCATCGAGCAACTACATCTCTATAGTCATAAATATTTCCCAAAAAATTCTTATTTAGTTTAGGCATCTGAGAAGCGATGTTTCCTGTAACTATGCTATGAGGTGGAAACTCTACAGCTGAATCTCCCCCATACATCATAGGGTTAGTTAAGCCAAAAGTTTGTACGAGTGAAACATGTAACTCGTTAATTCCATTTTCTTTACATTTTTCTTTCCATACTTTAATTGTCTTCTTTAAGTCAGGGAATAGTTCTGCTCTATAAATTAGGAGAATAGGTGCATTACCTAATTTAATATATCTTTCATCTTTAAGAATAGGTATAATATCTTCTATAAATTTATTATCGTTTTCTTCATTATGCTCTTGCTTTATAAGAATTTCTTGATCTTGGCCATTCCATCTTCTACTCCAAGTTTCATTTGCCCAGCATATACAAAATGGGAAATCGAGACTTTTATCTTTTAATACTCTATCTAAAGGTTTCTCCATTAATCTTTTACCATTAAACCAATAATAATAATAACAGAAACCATATATTCCATACTCTTTTGCAAGACTTATCTGCTTATACTGAATTGAAGGATCGTTTATTAAGTCATAATAACCAAGTTCGCCTGGATTATGTGGTTGATAATGCCCCTCAAATAAAGGTTTTCCACTCCTCGTATTAGTCCACTCTGTAAAACCCTTTCCCCACCACTCATCATTTTCCGGAAATGTATGAAACTGCGGAAGATAAAATACAATTGGTTTTACATTACTATTTGCTTTATTTGTCAGTCGATAATGATAAAGTACTTTATTTACAATATAAATTTCTTTAATCTCTAAATTATTTTCTATATATTTATCAAACATAGTTTCATGTATTGTTATCGATTTTCTAAGAATTAATTCTATTGGTCTATTATATTGAACCGCAAATCTCTTATAAAATGGAGCAATATATTCTCCATCACAAATTCGATCCTCATCACTTGTTACAACTAATAAACCAGAATGATCAAGTGCTTCATAAATTATAGACATAGCTGAGGAAGCTAATGTATCACCACCAGAAATTAAAGTGATAAAACTATTAGTTAAACCTTTTACGTTCTGATATAAATATTGTATTACTCTTTTATTTTCATTTAATTCTTCCTCTAATATGATTATGTCTATTTGAGCATTACTATCTAATGTATCATACTTTAAAAGGTTTAGAGTATTTGTTAAAATAATAATTCGATTAACCTTTTGATTATTAATACTATTTAATGTTGGATCTAACTCATTTTGTTTTAATATACTGGAAGTAGCATTTAAAACAATAACCATATTGTATTTATTTTGGGGGATATAGTTAAAATTATCTTCTTGAAATATATATGGTTCTATTAAACTTTCTTCTAAGAAATTATCTTGCTTGCTACCAAATCTACTCATTATTCTTTGAAATGTTGTAATAAATCCATCCCTTTTAAAACTCTTTATTACCTTTTTGAAATTATCTAAAGAAACTTTTTTTTGATAAGACTCTTTTATTATTTCTTTCATATTTATCTCATAAATACCAAGTTCTTTATCTTTATCCATAAAATGAATTTGAAGATAATTTACTTTTTTAGAAATATCTTCTACTATTGCTTGTATTCCACAATTAAGTGCATTTTCGCTATTATCAAAATATTCATATACATCATTTCTTACTTCAAATGCTAAATCTATAGGATAAATTTTACCCTTCTCATCAGTAATCTTTATATTAATTTTACTATCACTATCAAATGCCCAACCTTTTATTTTCAATAAATAATTATTTTTATCTTTTGCAATTTTCATATTCTCTATATAGTAATTTAACAAATGGATTCCTCCTAGGTTATAGTTTAAATATAATATTTTTACTCATTTTAATAGATAGATAATCAGCTCCAAAACTCTGAATATTGGCCTCTTTTTATCAGATGCTTCTTATAATACTTCCATAATCTGCTTTTCTGTATGTTTCTAATATATTCATCTCTTATATCTATATTACGCTCAAATTCTTTTACTTTTATATCTAATTCATTCAATTGAGACTTTAATAAATCTAATGTATTCTCATTTGAATATATATATTTAGATAATTCTAAAGATAACTCAGATGGTATCATTTTAATAAAATATTCTAATTCAATAAGGTTTGTCCCAGGATCAATAGTATTAACATATATTTGTGGATCGCTTGTTATAAATAGAACTGTTTTTTCTGTTATTTTATAACCATTACTATTATACTTTAAAGGATAATAATTATTATTGGAACCTACAAATTTTTCAATTATAATAATATTGTAGTCACTTGCAGGATCAATCCTTAATTGCTTAATATTTTCTTCTATTTTAATTTTAATGTATACCTTCCCATTATCATCTGGAGTGATATAATGTTTGGTTGAATTAGATTCACTAAATCCTTCTCCATAATCATAATATATTTGTACTTCATTTCTAATTTGATTTTGTTCTGCATCTTTTACGAAGTAACTAACATCATAACATTTACCATGTATATTATTATAAATTTCCCAACTTGTTAATGAATTTCCGATAATATAATTTTGAAAATTTCGTTCCATCACTTCATATTGCTCTATCTCATTATCACTAATTTCCAATAACTTCATTAATTCTAAACTTAACAATTCACTTCTTTTTGATGATGTATTAATATAATAAAAAATAGCACGATATATTGTAAAATTAATAGGAACAGGGAAATTAAAAGTCCATTCATAGTCTATTAAGTTCCATTTTTCATTAATTATAATATTCGAAAATATAATATCAATATTACTTACTGAACTAGCTAATAAATTACTTGATAAGTTTACGTTACCAAATACTTTAGTGAAATCTTCAGTAATTACAAAAGGCTTTTGTTCCTTTATACTAGTCACTTTATCTCTATAATATTTAATCAGATTTATAATATCTTCTACACGATCTAATTCTATTAAGTCATCTAGCTTTTTTTCTAATGTTTCGCCTTGTAAATATTCGAATTTAACAAAGCCTTCTTTAAATTCACATTTATTTATATTTAATATATCTTGTTCGTAATAATAACATAATTTTTTATAAGTGTTATACATGTTATTCACATGATTTTTCGCTTTTTCAGTTAAAGGTGTTTTGTATAGGATAAAATTATCACTCTCATCTTTTGTTATACTAGTTCTGATTTTAAATTCATCATCACGTTCGTTAGAATATTTTGAATATATAATTCTTTCCATACATTATCCCTCACTTTTTGTTAGAATTAGCAAATATGAATTTGAATATAGCGGAAATAAATTGTTTCTAATAACTGTATCATATGCTTTACTTTCATCAAAAGTAATCAACCTATCCATATCATAATTTCTTATGTTATTATTAAGTGATCCTACTTGTGGCAAATAATCATCTGAATATATAGTAGTTGTAAACTTATAGTCTGGATATGGGTAATAAAATTTAAATTCTTTAAAACCTGCATTATTGCAAATTTCCTCTAATTCCAATTTTGTAAATGTTTTTACCCCTTTTGATTTCGTATATCCTTCAATACTTTCATAATATTTTCCTACATGATCCTCTTTGGATCCTGCCCAATATTTCATACCAATTTTATTTTCTATGGCAATAATAATCCTACCATTTTTCTTTAGATGCTTACTTATTATTTTTAGAAATTCTAAATATGGTTTATCAGATTGTATATAATATTCTCCGTATTCAAAAACACCAATTAGAGTGATATAATCATACTGTTCAGTTAATTCTTTCTCTACATCTTGAAAATTACCTACAATTATATTAATATTTGATTTGTCTTTATTACGGTAAGCATTTATCTCACTTCTCTTTTTTGATAAATCAATACATGTTATTTTTTTACACTTATTAGCCAAAGCACCTGTAATCGCACCACATCCAGAACCAATTTCCAATACTGAGGAATTTTCATTAATTGGAATCCATTCAACTATATTAGTTCTTAAGTTTGATAAATGATAAAAAATTGGCCAACTCTTTTCCTGCATAATAATTTTCTCGTATTCGCATTGTGGCCTATATTTAACAATGTCAAGAATTATGTCTTCTACTTCTCCATCACTATATAAATCAATACCCTTATAAAACTTATAATTCATTTTGACATTACCTATAAAGTCTTCCAATATTGTTCCTCCTTACCTCACTATTTTATATTGACTATAGAATTCATATCGTAGTATCCAATTGTATTTTTATCGGATATTACTGTTATATTACAAATATCGTATAATCTATGATATACATCAAAATCTCCTGCTCTATACCCTGTACATCCAAGTGATAATAAATATTCTCCACCTTGAAGATCTATTTTTTGCATAAAGCTAATTTCTTTAACCATGTCTATTTGAGTTTTTAAAACTCCGATCTTTTCAATCATTGAATTGGTCCCTGTTATTTCAGTACCTCTTAAATCTTTAATAGTAAAAGCAAATATGGGGTCTTGTATTTCTGCATTAAATTTAACTTTCATTTTTAGCGTAAACGTCCTCCCCTTAATAAAGTTATTGGTTATATTACCTTTATCATCAAATAGACCAAAATCAATAATCTCAGCCAAATAATTTCCATAGGAATTAGTATTAGGATTTATAATCAATCTATTTTTCCATTGGTCTTGCATATTCGTTTTCACAATATCACTTTTTTGATTTTCATCGTCTAATTGATTTACTAATACTTTTTTATACAAATCAATCATATCTGCAGCAGATCCCTCAGCTACTAGATTTCCTCTATTTAATAATATTACCCTGTCACAATATTTTGCAATGCTACTAAGATCATGACTAACAAAAAGAATTGTTTTTCCTCTTTCTTTAAATTCTTCAAATTTCTTATAACATTTAGCTTGAAAAAAAACATCCCCTACAGATAGAGCTTCATCAACAATTAAAATCTCAGGATTAATATTTATAGCAACAGCAAAAGCTAATCTCACAAACATACCACTAGAATAAGTTTTAACAGGTTGATTAATAAAATCACCAATATCAGCAAATTGAATAATATCATTAAGTTTATTTTCGATTTCTTCTCTTGTAAATCCAATCATAGTGCCATTTAAATATATATTTTCAATACCAGTGTATTCCATATTGAAGCCAGCACCTAATTCTAACAATGCTGATATTCTTCCATGTACCGTTGTATTTCCTTTACTTGCATTTAGTACTCCTGTAATTATTTTTAGCAAGGTAGATTTTCCAGACCCATTTGTACCAATAATTCCAACAGTTTCCCCTTTATGAATAGAGAAACTAACATTTTTTAATGCATAGTGTTCTGTATATAATAATTTTTTACTTATTCCTAAAGCTTCTTTTAATCTATCTGTTGGTTTTTGATATAATTTATAAATTTTACTAATATCATCAATTTTTATTGCAACATCTTTCATTATCTTACCTCTTATTACAGTACATCTGCAAAATGTACTTTTAGTTTTCTAAAAATTATCATTCCAATACCGAATAAACATAAAGTTACTACCCAAAAATAAATAGTTAAGTTAGTCTTTTCCCAAAACCATACATTTCTGATTAAACTATCCCTATAACCTTCTGTTATATAGTATAAAGGATTTATTTTTAGTAACCATTGGTACTTTACAGGTAACATTGTATAGCTCCATAAAATTGGTGTTATCCACATGCCAATCTGAAGTAATATTCCTACTATTTGACCTAAATCTTTAAAAAATACAATAACTGAACTTGTTATATATGAAATGCCCAGTACTAATATTGCCATACAAAAAGAATAATAAATTAATTGCAAAGTATATATATTCGGATAATATCCATAAATGCTGTAAATCCCTATTGCAAATAATACAAAAAATACATGTACAAAAAGTGCTGAAATAACTTTTACAACAGGTAATATACTAATTTTAAAAACCACCTTTTTTACTAAGTAACTATATTCCAACATACTATTCATTGCATTGGTAATTGCCTCCTGAAAATAAAACCAAGGTACTATTCCAGCCACTAACCACAAAATAAATGGAAAGTTGTCCAAAGGCGAAGATTTAAAGCCTACTTGAAAAACAAACCAATATAATAATACTATAACAATAGGTTGAACAAATGCCCATGTTATTCCTAAATAAGATCCTGCATATTTTGTTTTAAAATCATTTTTCGCTAAATTCCAAATTAGTATTCTACTATTAAATATACTATATATAATACTTTTTATATAGTAGAATTTTTTAATGACAATCAATATTAATGATGATATCAGGATACACATTGCTAATTTCAATAATATGTTTATAATTTGTAAATTACTTAATAAACGGTTATAATCATTTTGGTCTAATTCAAGAGTAAAATATGGATCATTTCCATTTGTAGTAACATTTATAATATTATTAACCTGTTGAATATTTTCTATATTATAATTAGATGATTCATTACCACTATTAACATTAACTTTTATCGTTTTCCATAAAAGTTTCATTTTAAAATCTGATAACTTTATTGATGTTATTTTATCTCCAACATCTAATCTTAATTGAGAAGTATTTGAGGGTATTATAAAATCTAAAGTTTGTTCATTTTTAACATATGTATATTCACTATGGGATGATTCGCGCTCATTCCATAATCCATTCTTACTATAAAAGACCTGGTATATGTTTCTTTCATCTGAAAATGCAGTAAAAGAAAACGTTACTTGTTCTCCGATATTAATATCAACTGACGTGTAAATTAAGTAGTTAATTGTTATTAAACATAACGCTGTCATAAAAATTTTTACTATTGATTTCATTATATTTACCCTTCACTAAATAATTACATGGAATTATTTAGTCCATGTTATTTATTTCTAATACGTCTATATATATTTCTTTAATATATCCTTCCAGATTGGAAGTCTTTTGAATCTTCCAGCATTGACTTTATAGCAAAGTTCTTTGTCATCTTCTGCTCTATCAACCACAGTATAAGCAGAACAGTGTATGACGACTGTTCGTTTATATTTATTAATATAGTTTCTGATATGATTATGATTAGTAATATCAAAATCATCAATATCTACACCTGTATACTCAATACTTCTATTTTTAAGGTATTTCACAACATCATGTCCTAGTTGTGCTTTTACGTCTGTTACTAAGACTTTCATGTCACTCTCCCTTATAACTTATTTAATATAAAACTATCTATTTCCATACATCTTGTCATAATATTTCTGATATTCGCCGCTAATAATGTTTTCCCACCATGACTTATTATCAAGGTACCATTTAATTGTCTTCTTGATTCCTTCATCAAAAGTAGTCGTTGGTTCCCAGCCAAGTTCATTCTTAATCTTTGTAGGATCTATAGCATAACGCATATCATGGCCGAGTCTGTCAGTAACATAGCTTATTAAATCTTCACTTTTACCAAGTTCCCTAATTATAGTTTTAACGACTTCAAGATTTGTTCTCTCATTGTGTCCACCAACATTATAGATTTCTCCTACTTTACCTTTGTGAATGATCATATCAATAGCGATGCAATGATCTTCTACATATAACCAATCACGAACATTTTCTCCATTCCCGTATACAGGTAAAGATTTATCATTTAATGCATTAGCAATCATTAAAGGAATCAACTTTTCTGGAAAATGATATGGGCCATAGTTATTGGAACATCTTGAGATTGTAGCTGGTACTTTAAATGTTCGACAATAAGCTTGTACTAATAAATCTGCCGATGCTTTTGATGCAGAATATGGACTAGAAGTGTGAATTGGTGTTTCCTCTGTAAAGAATAAGTCTGATCTGTCAAGCGGTAAGTCACCATATACCTCATCTGTAGAAACTTGATGATATCTCTTTATTCCATACTTTTTGCAAGCATCTAAAAGTACACCAGTACCTAGAATATTCGTCTGCAAGAAGATACCAGGGTCAGCAATAGAACGATCTACATGACTTTCCGCGGCGAAGTTTACAATTACATCAGGTTTTTCCTCTTCAAATAATTGATATATAAAATCCCTATCTGAGATATCACCTTTCACAAATTTAAACTTAGGATGATCCATTACTGATTCTAAAGTTTCAATATTCCCAGCGTATGTTAATGCATCTAAGCAAATAATATTATAACTAGGATATTTTGTGGTCATATGGTGAATAAAATTCCCGCCTATAAATCCTGCTCCACCTGTTACTATTATCTTCATATCTATTTCTCCTCATATTTGAAATCCACATCACTCTCTCGTAATGTTGGTGCATTTGCATCCTTCTCGGAAAGAATCGGGTTATCAATTTCCCATTCTATATTGATATCAGGGTCATTCCATATTATATTACGATCTGATTGGGGTGCATAATAATTATCTGCCTTATATAAGAATTCTACATCATCAGTCAGCGTTAAGAAAGCATGAGCAAACCCTCTTGGAATTAGTAATTGCCTGTAATTAGTCTCTGATAATTCTACTGCAACCCATTTCTTATAAGTTGGAGAATCTTCTCTTAGATCAACAGCCACATCAAGCACAGCGCCTCTCGCACATCTTACAAGCTTTGCCTGAGCATCTTCACCTTTTTGAAAATGCAGTCCCCTAAGCGTTCCTTTCTCAGCAGAAAAAGAATGATTATCCTGTACAAAATCATAATGCAGTCCAGCTTCTTCCATGGTTTTGTTGGACCAGCTTTCCATGAACCATCCCCTTTTATCACCAAAAATTTTAGGTTCTAATATGTATACATCTAATACGTCTGTTTTTATAACATTCATGTTAATACCTTCTTTAATATATAATTTTTCCTTCCGCCACCTTTTTAAGATGTGCTCCATAAGTAGATTTACCATAAAGATCTGCTGATTGTATCAATCTATCTTTGTTAATCCATCCATTTTTATAAGCAATTTCTTCAATTGCAGCAATCTTAACACCTTGACGATTCTCTATTACTTTCACAAATTCTGTAGCATCTGACAAAGAGTCAACAGTACCAGTGTCTAACCATGCATAACCACGACCAAGTGTTACAACATTTAAAGTTTTATCTTCCAGATACATTCTATTAAGATCTGTTATCTCAAGTTCACCTCTATGGGATGGTTTTACTTGCTTAGCCAATTCACATACTCTGTTATCGTAGAAATACAGGCCTGTTACACAATAGTTAGATTTGGGATTCTGCGGTTTTTCTTCTATTGATATTGCTTTCCCATTCTTATCAAATTCTACAATACCAAATCGTTCTGGGTCATCTACATAATAACCAAATACAGTTGCTCCCATATCTCTATTAGCAGCCTCCTTAAGATGCTTCGTTAGACCATTTCCATAGAAGATGTTATCACCTAGTACCATGGCACAGGAATCTCCATCAATAAATTTTTCTCCTATAATAAATGCTTGTGCAAGCCCATCTGGAGAAGGTTGTTCTGCATAGTTAAGATTAATTCCATAATTAGAACCATCCCCTAATAATTTAGTAAAATTAGGCAAGTCTTGAGGTGTTGATATAATTAAGATATCTTTTATCCCAGCTAACATAAGTGTTGAAAGCGGATAATAAATCATTGGCTTATCATATACTGGAAGTAATTGTTTTGATGTTACCATAGTAAGTGGATATAATCGTGTTCCAGATCCACCAGCTAATATAATTCCTTTCATTATAATTCTCCTTATATCATAATTTTTATTATTGTATCTTTAAATAAACATGCTCTATATATTTTATCATATGAATCACTGTTTCTTCCTCTTCTCTTTCATTACCTTAAAACTTATATAAATATCCCCTAGTATAGCACGTTTTGTTAGATATGCATGAAATCTTAGATCTTGTAAAATCAAGATCAAAAAACGTTCATCTTCTATATTTTTAATACGAATTTTGCTTACGTAAATCAATTTGTCTATAAATTTTTTGATGGTGGTTGAAACATCTTCTTGATTGAATATCTCCAATAATTGCTCCATTGAATCTTTTATCTCTGTCACAATACGAATACGCCGAATCTTCTCATCTATTTTTCGATTACTGGCTGAAGAGCCAACAGCATTAGCCTGATGCTGTCTATATTGAGTCAAAATTCTATCCCATAAATACATCGCTCCATTCATAGATGCATACTGATTAAGAAACCAGTCATGAGAAATATTATTTGGTAGCATTGATGGAATATTATCTAATAATGTTCTTCGAATTGCCATTGCCATGCCAGGATACTTTGGATGTATCATAAATTTTTTCCAAGAAATACGTTTTAATGCTCCATTATTTTTAAATACTACATTTCTTATATCCTGATAAACATTACCACATTCATTAATCAATTCATAGGCTGTAGACAATGACATGATTCCTGAATTATTTACCAGTACTCTACTCATTTTCTCTATCTTATCCTGATACCATATATCATCTTGATCGGATAGGAATATAAATTCTCCCGTTGCAAAATGAATAGCATCCCAGAAATTTTTACCATATCCAAGGGTTTTCTCATTCTGACTGATATATATTATATCTGGATACTTTTTCTTATATAAATTTAAAATATGCCAAGTGCCATCCTGGGAGCCATCATCAAAAATTACGATTTCATCGGGTTTGACTGATTGATTCAGAATAGAATCTATCTGCTCAACAATATATTTTTCTCCATTATAGGTAGCCATAACTACTGATATTCGCATTTTATTACCATTTCTCCTGTTTTTTCATTTTGATATATAAATTATATTAATCTAATTTATTGTATTTAATAATACCATGTAATAAATGTGAACTCATTAAGAAGAAAGCTTTTATCCTGCCAATTTTCATAACTCTGTAAACTCCATACGTCATTCTTGCAGACTTTAATTTATTTCTTGATTTTCCATTATTACTTAATCTATATAATAATAAAGGTTCATCTAATCCACAAGCTTTTCCATGCTTCTTTAGTATAGTAAGCCATGCTAGGTAATCTTCATGTAAATGACTATACTTCATAGGATTTTTTAAAGCTACATCTCGCTTAAGAATAACAGAAGAACAAGCAATACCATTATGATATAGCAAATTATTGTAATTAATCTCATCTTGTACATGAATTATTTTACCTGTTGTTATACCATCTTCATTTACTATTTCTCTGGCTGTAAAACATAATACATATTTTTTCTGCTTCATTAAATTAATCTGCTTTATTAACTTATCAGGTCTCCACCAATCATCCGCATCTAAAAAAGCAATATAATCGCCAGTAGCAATTTGTACTCCTCTATTTCTAGCTTCTGCAACACCTATATTTGTTTCATTCTTTAAATATATAAAGTTGTCTAATTTCATATATTTCTCTATTACTTGTCCTAAATTATCCTGAGAATTATCATCAATAAGAATAATTTCAAGAGGTACATTCTGACTTAATACAGATTCAATTGCTTTTTCAATATATTGGCTACAATTATATGCTGGTATAATCACAGAAACTTTTGGTTTTTCCATCACTGAGCACCTCAATCTATTATTTACGCTCAATACTTTCATGTATCGATTCTTTAAAATTCACAACTGAATATTTTGACTGTACTAAACTAATGTCTTTAATTTCTAATATCTTTATGTGATGTTCCTCATCTACTTCATAATATAAATCACCGAATATTTTACTTACCATTCCAATTTTCTTTTGCATAGCCTTAATTCCCCAGTTAAATGCCTTCGTAAAATATATTGTCCTTCCCAGACTTTCACCAATTACTCTTACCATCTCACTGGTACATACATACTCTTCATTCTGCGGATGGAAGTAACCCCATTCACTCTGGTCTATTAATAATCTTAAGAATTCACACAGATTTTCAATATATATCATACTTCTTTTGTTCTGTATGTCTGGAAAGATTGGAGTAATTTTAGCTAACTTAACTAATCTCTCAAAATTCCCTTTGCATCCATAGCCATATACCATTGGTGGTCTGACGATTGCAACTTTAAATTCATCACTATTTAGATCTATGATCTTTTGTTCTGCTTCTAACTTTGATCTTCCATAATGTGTATTAGGTTGGGACAAAGTATCTTTTGTTATCACACTTACATTGGAACCATATACTGCTGCCGTACTCATAAAGATAAATTGTCCTACTTTACTCTTTTTTGCTTTCTTCGCGACACTAATTGCAAGATCTCTATTTACTCTGTAATATAACTGGGCATTTTGCCTGGTTTCTCTTTCATGGGCAATTCCGGCCAAATGAATGACCGTATCATACCCGGTAAAATCATACTGTTCCCATTCTTTATGTTTTACACTTATCTTATCTATTAAAAATTGTTTCTCTTCCAATTGCCCTATGTATTGTATGAAAGAATTACCTATATAACTATTCCCTCCTATAATCAAGACTTTCTTCAAAGTTCTTCCCTTCTTTCACTCCTTCTTTCTTCCATACACTTGCAAATGTGAGAAAGAATATCTTTGCGTCGAATACAAAACTTAATCTCTTAACATATTCTCCATCCAAACATGCTTTCACATCGATTGGGATCTCATCTCTGCCATTGATCTGGGCCCATCCGGTAAGTCCCGGACGAATATCATTGGCACCATACTTGTCCCTCTCAGCAATCAGATCATATTGATTCCAGAGAGCAGGTCTTGGTCCTATAATACTCATTTCTCCAGACAGGATATTAAATATCTGTGGCAGTTCATCTAAACTTGTTTTACGAAGGAATCTTCCGATTGGAGTAATATAACTATTAGCATTCTCAAGTAAATGTGTTGGAGTATCTTTTGGTGCATCAATTCTCATAGTTCTGAATTTTAATATATAGAATTCCCTCTTTTGATTGCCAATCCTTTTTTGTCGAAAGAAAGCCGGTCCTTTTGAGGTGCACTTAATTAAAACCATAATAATTAGAATGATCCATCCAACTATTATGATACCTATAAAAGATAGTAAAATATCAATACATCGCTTTACATACTTTTTATACATAACTACTCCTCTTTAGACAATATTATAATAATATTATCACAAAATCACTCTCTTTACAATGATAGGACTAATTTTGAGGCGACAGATTTTAGGATATATGTACCTTCATCCAACATAAAAAAATACCAGCCAATTTTAATGTCCGTTCCCATTATTCTCAGTCTTCTGAATATCTTTCAAAATCAAAGTACATACACTCTGGAATATTGTTTTCAATAATAACTTTATTTAGATTAAACCAACTAATACATCTATCAAGAATGATAGAATCACTCGTGATCACATTGCTAAATTGCTCTAATAATGAGTCTACCTGATTCGTAACAATCGCTTCTATATCAATATCATAATGCCTCATAATTTCTATAATTTTTATCTTCAATTTTCCCGAATTAGATACCGGTGCATCAATATAGAAAACAGCCTTTTTAACTCCTTGTTTTACTAGTTCTTCTCCAATTAAGTTAATAGCTGCATTCGTTTTATCAATTAAATGATAAGTCCCTCTAAGCCCCGCCAGATCTCTAATCGTTCCATCCATGCATTTCAATATAAGTGAATTAGATAGTGCTACCTCTAAGGTGATAATTGTATTTAAACTATCTATATGAATAATGGTATTCTTTAGCTCATTTACTATTTCTTTGGATTTTCTTCGTTCCAACATTTCTTTGGATGTCAGCCCCCTCATTAATGCCAACCTTTGTCTTGCAGATAAGAGATAATGATCTCCTACATAGGTAGAGGCATTCTTTATGTTATAACCTCGATTTATAAGGTAAAGAATATCATGAGCTGCATTATATAGTTTATCCTTTGATTCCGGTCCAAATTCCTGAGTGTCTGATTCAATGAACCCTCTTCTACTAAATTTGCTCATAATAATCCACCTTTCATAAACCACTAATTCAATTATTAAACTTTCATATTATACCAAAACTTATATTGAACAATTCACATTATATAGTATAATTAATAATGCAATACTTATTAATTGAATTATTAAAATACATATTTTAAAGGAGTTATTATGTCTAAGAATAATCGTCATTCGAAAAATAACTCATATGCATCATCAAAGCAAATGAGTAGAAACTGGTACCTTCTTCCTATAGTTTTCATTGTTTCAATCCTTCCTTTAATCGTAAGAATGAAAGTATATAATACCGGATTATCTGGTTTTAACTGGTTTTGGAATAATGATACTCAATTTGATTTCTTTCTATATAATAAAAGTATGGTATTTACGATAATAACTTTTATTATTACTATGTTACTTATTTGGAATATAATTAGTCATAAATTTTTTAATTCTAAAGGTATTAATATCCTTAAAGAAAATGGCATATATAAATTTACATTCTCGTTAATTCCTTTGGGTATGTATGCTTTATTAGCTTTACTTTCCACTATATTTTCAGAGTACTCATCCTTTGGTTACACAGGTATTTTTGAACAATTTGAATCAATTTTTGTTATCCTGGGCTATTGTATTTTAGTGTATTATGTATTTCTTATTACTAACTCGGAAGAAGATATAAAACTGATTGTTAAATACCTCTTGGTAAGTATAATGATATTATGTGTACTTGGTTTAACCCAGGCTACAAGCCATGATTTTTTTGCTTCTGATCTTGGCAAAAGATTAATTGTTCCTTCAGAACATTGGAACATTCTTGACCAATTAAAGTTTAATTTTGAAGATAATCGTGTATATTTAACATTATATAATCCAAACTATGTCGGTTTATATACTTCATTGATATCACCTATACTTTTAGTATTATTGCTATTTACCAAACAACGTAAATTACAAATCCTATATAGCATTGCTATTGCAGGACTAATTCTTTGTATGATTGCTTCCTCATCAAGAAATGGTTTTGTTGCATTATGTGTGTCACTTGCATTTATTCTTATTTTATTTAGAAAGCTAATAATAAAGCATTGGAAATTCTCGATTGGAATTATAAGTTTTCTAATAATAGCCTTCTTATCAATTAACGCAATTACAGGAAATGTATTTATACAAAGGCTTCACTCTATAGTTACAGACGTAAAGACCCCTGAGTATCCATTATCTTCTATTCTTACAAATGATAACAATATTGAAATAATTTATAATAATAATAAACTATTGATACAAACAGAATTAAATGACCAAAACTTGTTCGATTTTACCTTAACTGATGAAAATGGTGATGAGATTCAAACTACATTAGACCGATCCAGTAGTACCTATTACATCGATAATACCCGTTTTAATACAATAACATTACAACAAGCACATTTAGACTCTGTCGCTAGTTTTAATGTAATTATTGATGGAGTTAATTGGTACTTTACGAATCAACTAGGTGATAATACTTATTATTATATTAATAACTATGGGAGATTTGATAAGATAATTAATGCTGAATCAGCTATATTCACTGACTTTGAAAAGATGGGTTCTGGAAGAGGTTATATATGGTCAAGAACACTTCCTCTCTTAAAGAATCATGTACTATTAGGCTCAGGTGCTGATACTTTCTCCTTAGTATTTCCACAGAATGATTATATTGGAAGATATCATAATGATTATATTTCAAGTTTAATAACAAGACCTCACAATATGTATTTACAAATGGCATTACAAACTGGGGTATTATCACTTATTGCTTTCTTAACATTTTACATTATGTATTTCATATCTTGCATTAGACTTTATTTTAAAAGTAATTTCGAGAATTATTATATGCAGATTGGTGCAGCAATTTTTGTTGGTACCATTGGATATATGGTATCTGGGCTCTTCAATGATTCAACAATAACAGTATCCCCAATCTTTTGGTTATTGATGGGTATGGGTATGGCTATAAACTATAAGCTAAAAAAATTTAAATAATTAATATCTAAACGTTATTTAATAAAAACCCAGTAGCTGTTGTATTATTTGAAATACAACAGCTACTGGGTTTTTAACTCATTCATTTAAAATCATATTCCTGGCATTCTATATATACTCTATTTAACTTTAAAACTATTAGAATTACGAGTAATAGAATTACCATTTTTATCTGTAAATTTTACATAAATCCTTCCAGAGAAACCTTTCTTAATTGTTACAGAATCACCTTTGGTCCATTTAGTTTTCTTTCCGTTATTCTCTAAAACATATTCAATGGCTTCTTTGCCACTTGCACCAAAATCTGCTGTAAATTTTAATGTGATTTCCGATTTAATAATAATATCTTTCGAATTCTTTTCTCCCCATTTTACAAATTTAATTTCTTCATTTTTAGAAACTATTTTTGTATTAATAGGTTCTTTTGAAACATAACTAAAACCAGTAGTTTTCTTTATTGTTTCATTGCCTGCACCATCTGTATATCTTACATATACCCTGCCGATGAAATCATTGCTGATAGTCACAGAATTACCTGCTGTCCAAGGCCAGTTTTTACTAAAACCTTTGCCTCTTTCTACTAACATGTATTCAACATTACCTTTACCACTTATACCAAAGTCCGCACTGAATTGCAAAGTAATAGGAGTTGATGCTTTGTTTGCATATGAATTCTTCGCATTGATGTCTACAATGTTAAGGTTAGACTGATTAGAAACAACGGAACAATTCGTTGGAGAAGTAGCATCTAATGTAAATCCCTGTGTCTTGCGAATGACTGTATTACCTAATTTATTAATATATTTTACATAGATACTTCCTTCAAAATCCTCAGTTAAAATCAAACTATTTCCAGTTAATACATTCCAATTCACATTACTTATATTATTTATTTTATCTGATGGAGCAAATGCATATTCAATTCTCTTTAAAGAGCTAACTCCATAATCTGCAAGGAAATCAATCTTAAGTTTACCTCCAAAAATCATATCATAATCTTCATCGCCATAGATACCATTCAAGGCCAGACTCCCCTGAGCAGTTTCAGCTTGAAGCTTCGTAAGATTTTTACTCTCAACTATATTTGATATTGTTGTATTACCAGTTAATATATCAATATTAGAACCTGCATAAGAATATGGCTCTTGATCAACAGTAATTTCTTTTCCATCACTTACCATTGTAATAGTACCGGATATATCAGTACGATAAATATTGGTCTTCTCCAATTTCTTCAAGGTAGTTATTCTAGGAAACTCGGCTCTGTTATCCCTGCCACAAGATATAACTGAGATAGATGGATCCACTGCATCTAAAAAAGCTTGAGTGGTAGAGGTTAATGCGCTATGATGCCCAACCTTTAATACATCTGATTTTAGATTGTGTCCTTTAGCAATCATCTCTTTTTCTGAAACACTTTCAGCATCTCCTGTAAATAGAAATGAATTTTCTCCATTGACAACTCTTACGACGATTGAATTGTCATTATAGCTTGCATAATTCGTGTTATTTGGTGCTACATATGTTATTGTGGTTGAGCCAAACTGAAATGATTTACCCATCACAGGTCTTACTATATTAACCTTCTTATTTAATATTACATTATTAAAATCATAATAGGATTGGTGAGGAAAAGTAGTATTAGTCATTATCAAATTTTCTACTTCAAAATTCTTTAATACATTAATCAATCCTCCTATATGATCTTCATGTTGATGAGTTGCTAATACATATTCTAGTTTTTTAACTCCCCTGGCTCTTAGGTATGCATTGAGTGTTGGTCCTGCAGCTACTGGCCCTCCATCTATTAACATATATTTCCCATTGCTCTCAAGTAATGCACCATCGCCTTGTCCAACATCGATAAAGGATACTTTTAAGTTATCCCCTGATTCAGCCTTTGTAGCCATAGGGCTAAAAAAAGATACTATTAAAATGAAAGTAATGAATAAGGATTTTAGTGTTCTAACTAGTTTCTTTGGATTCTTTTGTGTCTGTTTCTTTAGCATGGATATAAACCTAACCTTTCAAAAATTTACGCATACAGCAGAATCATCATATAATTGTTGCAAGATGATATCTCCCACATAATTATTGTCATAATATGAGTCTAGTATATAAATATGTTATAAGTATGTCAATTATATACTATATTGGGAATTGTATCAATACACAAAGCCTTCTAATATATATCATTTTTTTTGACCATTTATTTATATATTATATATATTTAAAATAAAACTTGGAAGATGTTTTTTCTAAAGAAACGTTAGTGTCTATTCTTATTACTTAAATAATGTAATTCAATTCTTTTATCCTCAAGAAATTTTAAAATCTTCAAGAGACTATTAGAAATACTAACTATAGAAATAGCCCTAGCATCAGTAAAAGCGCATGAGTCCAATAACCCCCAACACTTGACGTAGAACAAAAAAGGAATGACCTACGGTCATTCCTTTTCACTCATATTACTTAAATAATTTTAAAAATTATTTAACTGTAAATGATTTGTTAACTTCAACTGTTACTCTTACAGGAGTAGTTCCTTCAGTAACATCTATAGTTACTTTCTTAATATAGTGAGTCTTGTTTGATACGACTTCGTCTACTATAATTGTACCTGGATTATCTTGCTTTTTACCATTGTAGTAGAATTCGAATGCATCATTGATATCATCACAATTAGTAGTCTTAACTTGTTTAACTTCAACTTTAGGTTGAGTATCTACAACAACAAAACTTCTATTAAGTTTAATTGTTTTAACGCTACCATCAGTATTTAAATCTTTACTAAGAGTATTACCATCCCATTTGTATTGTGCAATCTTTAATGTAACAGAATAGTTACCTGCATCAAGATTTTTAACAGCTGGAGCACCTACTGTAACAGCAGTTTTTGAAATAGAAGTTGTTCCTACTGGTAAATCAACTGCACCATTGCTAGCTACTACTTTATTAGTTGATACATTCTTAATTTCATAAGATACGATGTCTGCATATTGAGCAAATACACCACCTCTAAGAACTTTAACATCAGCAGTGAAAACCTTATTAGATGTAACATCATCATTAACTAATAAATCAATCTTTTCATCACTTAAGCCAAGGCTATATGAAACTGATTTATTTGTAGGTGCAGCTTGATCTTTAACAATAACTTTAAGATTTTGTACTAAGCCAGCAAATTTAACGTTATAGTTATAAGTTCCAGCTCCATCACCTGTAAAGTAACTAGTATTTAATCTGATTTCATCACTAACAACAGCCAAAGCAATATCAGGAGCATTTGAAATTGATTCTGGATCTAAGTTATCTGTTCCCCAATTACCTGCTGCAATCTTATCACCATATTGATCTTTAACTGTTGCTTTAACAGTTGCAGAATCAGCTGGAGTAGAGTTAAGTGCTAGTGTAACTGAATTCTTATCTAAGCTTAATGAAGCAGCTTTTCTCTTAGCTACAATGTTGATTGGAAGTGATAATACAACTTTATCAGCATCAACATCTTTAACAAGTACATAAGCAGTTCCTGTAGCTACAGCTGTTAAGCTAGCTTCAAGACCATTACCGTTAACTAATAATACATTTTCATTTGATGAAGATAATGAATATCCTTCAGTCACTTCATCACCATTATTATCTTTTAAGTAAACATAAACTGATCTAGAAACAGTATCTTCAACTGCTAACTTATCGTTAAGTGTTGCAGTTGACCAATTAGAAGGTCCCTTACCTGTTTCAGCTACAGTATATTTGTATTCTTGGAAACCAGCAGCACTCTTGTCAACTGCAGTGATTGTAAGTTCAGTTTCTAATAAACCAACTTCTTTACCATCTACATAGTCATAAGTATGATATTTAGCTGTTGCTTTTGCAGTGTCACCTGTTTTGAATAAATATAATTTACTTCCTTCAGTATATCCATTAGATGTTTCAATATTAAATTCAATCTTAGAATCTTTTACATCACCATATGGATTTTCACTTAAGATAACACCATTAGCATCTTTAGCTAATACTTTAATTTCAGTTTTAGTTTCAGCTGAAACTGTTGCTGGTGTAATAGCAATACTTGCTACTTTGTTATCAGTTGCTGTGAATTGATAACTGCTATCTTTATAAGTTACTGTGTAAGTTTTACCATCATTGATTTCAGCAAAAGTTTCTAATGTTACTTTCTTGCCATCAACTTTAGCTTCTTTAATTGCGATATCAAGCTTTGTATCATCTGCAGTAATCTTGAAATCTGCTGCTTTTGCATCTTTCATATCAGTATTGAATGTTACATCAAGTTTTGTATCGGAGTTTTGAGTTGCGCTTTCAATGAAAGTACCAACTTTAACTTTGATAGTGTCAACTTTGTTCATTGTGCTTGCATTGCTGCTTGCAGTAGTTGCTTTAGCATATACAGTGATTGTAGCTTCACCATTAGCTTTAGCTGTAACTTTACCACCAGTCATACCAACTGTAGCTACTTCTTTGTTATCAGAGAAATATCTGATTACGTCAGTTGAAGTAGATGGAGTTAACTCAGCATCAAGTTGAGCTGTATCACCAACTGCTAAAGAGATATCATCACCAAGTTCAACGCTAGTTGCTCTTTGTTTTACTGTGAAAGTCTTTTTGTAAGATTTTCCAGTTTTTGTGCTCTTAGCAGTGATTGTTACTTTACCAGGTTTTACTGGTTTTAAAACACCACCTGTTAAACCAACTGTTGCTACAGACTTGTTACTTGAAGTCCATTTTGCATTAACGCCTTTACCAAGCTTTAAGCCATATGACTTAGTCACATATACTGTGCTTGCTGTGCTACCATTTTTTTGAGTAATTCCTGCTGCCGCTGAAGCAGTTGCTGCTGGAGCTACAGAAGTTACTACCATTGCGAATGCAAGAGTGGCAGCTAATTTCTTAAAGAAATTCTTCTTCATATTCTTTCTTCCTCCTTAAAATATATGGTTGAGTATTATATTTTCTCATGCTTTCACACCTCTTAGAGATGATTTTCAGGAATATCTACTATATATAATAGATTTCCTATGTACTTACTAAGAAAAGTATACAAAGCATACTTAAATATAATCTTTCCAATAACAAGATGATTATAACAATATTCAATCTAAAGGTCAAGTCTTTTTTCTTCCAAAGATTACATATTGTATAACTGTCGTGCATTGATAATTCTAGGCTTTAACTGATTATTACCAGTAGTACAAACCCCCCATACCTTATTACACTCTTCTCTATGAAACGATTATATTTCAGTCATAGTCATCAGCTAAGAATCATGACCTCGTTGATAATGATCTTGTGCTGTATCCTTGACATGTATTTATAATGCCCTAACTTTGTGTCAATTTTATGTCAAGGATTTGTCATAAGTGGTATATTTTAATTTTTTTGTAACATTTATTGGACAATCGGCCATATTCAGATGGAGTTAACACTAAATTCCAATTAGTATCACTCTATAACTTTAATATATCTTCTACTGTACTTTGCATATCTGCTGCATCACAAACTTTATCATGAAGAACCGGCGCAGTTCGAATCTCTTCTATCGCCTTAGGGATATCTGTATTAGATATCTTACTTAATTCATCAATCAATTCAAAGTCTGACAGACTATCATATTTCATATCAATGGAGTTCATGACACTTCTGGCAAATTTATATGGACTCGCAGTAGATGCAATCACTGCCTTGCTGGAATCTTTTGCTGCCTCTTTATATTGTTCATATACACTGGCAGCAACTGCGGTATGTGTATCAATTACATATCCTGTATCTTCATAAATTTTCTTAATAATATCAGCTGTGTCACCTTCACTTGCATATCCGCCTTCAAAATCTTTCAATTGATCTCTCATTTTAACTGTAACTTCATAATTACCTTTATTACTTAAAGAATCCATTAACTCTTTTGTTTTAGATGCATCAGATCCGGTAATGCGGTATATCAGTCTCTCCAGATTACTTGAAATCAGAATATCCATGGATGGAGAAGATGTTAATATGAAATCTCTATTTCTGTCATAAGTTCCTGTGGAAAAGAAATCAAATAACACTTTATTATCATTGGAAGCGCAGATTAGCTTGTTCACCGGCACTCCCATATTCTTGGCATAATAAGCTGCTAAGATATTTCCAAAGTTACCTGTTGGAACGACTATATTGATGAGTTCATTCTTGGCAATCTCCCCATTCTTATATAATCTTGAATAAGCATATACATAATAGACAATCTGAGGTACCAGTCTTCCAATATTAATAGAATTAGCTGAAGAGAATTGGTAACCGCCTTTGTCCATTTTAGCAGCAAGCTCTTTATTATTGAACATAGCCTTAACACCACTTTGGGCATCATCAAAATTACCTTTGATTCCTATTACGTAGGTATTATCACCTTTTTGGGTCACCATTTGCTTTTCCTGAATAGGGCTGACTCCATCTTTGGGATAGAATACTATAATCTTAGTTCCTTCTACATCCGCAAATCCTGCTAAAGCTGCTTTCCCCGTATCACCAGAGGTTGCAGTCAATATTACGATATCATTCTTTGCATTATTTTTCTTCGCTGAAGTAGTTAGTAAATGAGGTAAAATGGATAATGCCATATCTTTAAATGCAATGGTCGCCCCATGAAATAATTCTAAATAATAAGCACCTTCTGCTTTCGCTAAGGGAGCAATCTCCTCAGTATCAAATTTCTCATCGTAAGCTTTATGAATACAATTCTTAAGTTCTTCTTCTGTGAAGTCCGTAAAGAATAATTTCATCACTTCATACGCAACTTCCTGATATGTCATTTTTGATAGTTCGTCCATATTTACATCAAGAGTTGGGATTACCGTTGGCACAAAAAGACCCCCATCTTCTGCAAGCCCCTTAAGGATAGCCTGTGAAGCAGTTACTAATGTGTCATCACTTCTAGTACTTTTGTATAAGAGATTCATATTTACTCATTCCTTTTTATTATAGTATTGGGTTTCGTGTTTTATGAATTATAACATGTTTAAGTAGGGGATACAATATTAATATTTAGAATTTAGGTGAATATACTTGTATTTTTATTCACTTTTATATAATATGTTTGAAAGGCTTAAATGTGCAATAAATAACCAGATTTTTATACTATGAAACATTTTTATATGAGTTTCTTCTATAATAAATATGTATCTGGAATTTTAAATTTTTATCAAATGAAGCCCAGTTCAAATATTATCTGAACTATCACCCAATTTTTACATAATAAAAAGATTCTTAATTGCAGAAACCTATTTCTGTAATTAAGAATCTTTTATATTACTCTGATTTTAAAATTTAGTAGGAGATGTGGCATTCCTAGCCTTATAACTATTCATGATAGTTTTGCAGCAGTCTCTCCAATCTGAGTCTACCTTATTTATAAAATTCATGGCCTTTATACCGGAACAACCATGTAAGATTTCTATCAAACCAACTCATGTTACTTGGATCTGCTTTACTTCTTGCTGAGAAATAAAGTGCTCCTTTTGAATAATCTGTTCCGGCCAGGACTTCATCTACTGCCTGTTTCGTTTTCTTTGTAACTTTAACTGACCAATACCTTCCATCTTTGGTAGGAGAGAATTGAACACGACTTCCATTTCGCTGGAATACTACTCCTTTTACTGTATCCGGAAACTTCTTGCTTTTTACCCGGTTTAATATAACATTGGCTACTAAGATACGGCCTTTTAAATCCTCTCCAGTTGCTTCTGCCTCTACAATGCGCTCCAATATTTCTCTTTCTGATGCAGATAAGGTAATTGCGTTGCTTTTTACAGCTTTTTTCCCTTCTTTTATTTTCGCTGATTTCTTCGCCTTTTCTTGTTGAGTCTTTACTACTGCTGCTTCTCTAGCCTCTTCATCTGCTTCCAATCTGCGAGCTCTATTCTCTTCTATTTCTTCTTTTTGCTGTTCTTCGAATGCTTCATCTATAGCGCTCACTACCACTGTATTAACAGCGCCCATGCTATAGACATCTGATATAGTTTCTTTCTGAATGATTGTATCCTGCGGATTTTGATCGACTCGTATGTTTGCTTTCTTGGCTGTTTCTTCGTGCGTTCCTACAAATGAACCTACAATATCTTCGGTCTTTGCATAGGCTTCAATGACATTTTTGTCCTTTTCCTCTGAAACGTCGGAATTAAGTAGGATAATAATCGCTACCAACGTATAACCTACCACAAGCAGGCTTGATTTATAACATGATTCCATGCTTTTTCTAATACGTTTTTTTATTCCTGGAAGAAACGAGTGTATGTTTAGCATAATATACTTCCTCTTTTCTTAAAAATTTTTATGCCACATTTTGGGCATAGTTGCATTATATCATCTAACTTATCACTGTCAATAAGAATCGTTAAATTTTGGAATATGCTCTGAATTTCTTCTCCCACAATTATCCATCAATCGGCTTTTTTAACAATTGTTTGTAATGAATTTGCCGATTTTATATACAATATCAACATAATTTAATTAGATAAATATTACATTTATATTAAATATTGTGTTCAACATTTTACGTTTTTATTCATTTCGTAATATTTTTTTAATATTTTTAGGAATGAATCCCAAATTTTTCATCTTTTTATTTCGCGTTCCACTTCCTTTATTCGTCAATGAGCTATACAAAAATTGAATGAAAACTCTGATTGTGGTATACTTAACTGGAATCAATCTGTTGCGTTTCATGGCTTCAAAGCCTTTTATATATATGTGAAAAATTGTAAAAAACAATATATTAATAATATATTATGAATGTATGACATGTGACACGATATTATAGATAAAGTAAACCTTAATTCGGTGGTCATGGGGTAAAGTTTATTCTATTATATATTTTGTAAGTAAGAAACAGGAGGTGATGAGAATGAAACTACTGCCAGGTGTTTATATCGCTAAGAAAAAGAACGGTACCTTATATTATCGTTCTTCTATCACCTTTTCCAATAAACATATTAGTCTCGGAAGTTTCTCTGATGAAAATGCAGCTCATGAAGCTTATAAAGAAGCATATAATCTTCTTAAAGATTATTCTTATGAGATTGATAATTATAATAAAGGGATTCATTTTCTTTCTTTTGATAAATGGGTTGTATTAATTAATTTTCGTGACAACAAAATTTATATTAAAAATCCAATTTATATAATGAATCGATATTTTATCTACTATATTAATATAAATACTTTTTTCAAATTTGATGTAGATGACTTGTTCTACTATTCTACCCATAAAATTATGAAAAGAGGAGGTCACCTGTTCGTCTCTGATTACGGAATGCAGATAAATATATTATCCCGTTATGGAATTAAAAATTATGGAGTGGTTGGCAGAGATTATAAATTTGCAAATGGAGACTCCACAGATTTACGATATGGCAATATCGAAATTATTAATAAATATCATGGAGTATCTAAAATTATCACAAGAGGGTTACCTTTCTATCTTGCGAAGATTCATGTAAATGGAGATATTATAATAGGAAGATATCCTACAGAAGTAGAAGCCGCAATTGCTTATAACAAAGCTGTGAATCTTTTAAAAGAGCAGGGTATTAAGAAAAATTTTTATGAAAATTATATTGTGGAAGTGGATGAAATCGAATATGCCAGAATATATCATCAAATCAGGTTAAGTAAAAAAATAAGAAACTATATAGATATAAAGTGAAGGAAAAAGCCAATAGATATCATTAAAATACCTTTAATGGATAAATATTTATTTTTTTTAAAAAAGGGGTACCTTTTTTTACATTTTGTGTTATAATAAATGTATATTTTTCTTCTTCCATTTTCATAGTTCCAGAATTTGAAGCCACGTTGGCTCAATTTGGTAAGTTAGTAAGATTCGTTTCGGAAAGAATCAATTGCCATATGAGAACCAAGTGGCTCATTTTTCGCGCAAACAACAAGCCAAGCGCACAAAAAGAGAAAAGGATTCTCATGCTTGCATGAAAGAATCCTTTTCTCTTTTTGTGCATTAGGCGACTGTCCGCGAACCAATTAAAAATTATAGCCGCTATCATTATGATAGCGGCTATAATTTTTAAGGGGGTGAGCAGACAGTCCCTTGGCTTGTTGGCTATAATCATTTAGAAATCTTTATTATTTAAATAAATATTATTATACGTCTAAAATCTATTCTTTTGAATTGCCCCTTCTCCTCTTACGCAATGGATTTAAAAACTTTGCTGCTCCTAATATAAACACTGCTGATAAAACTAACTGCAATATGACGCTTACTGCAAACCAGTTTTCTATAATTGTAGAATTTCCTTTTCCATACTCACTTAATATTTTTGAAAATTCTGAATAATTTCCAAATTGATCTGTAATCATGGCTATCATAGTCACAATTGGATTCACCAGTAATATTAATATCAGATTACCTACATCAGGTGGATTATACACTCCAACCGATGCATACTGTTTCCCCATCTTAAAAGATATTAGGAGATATGCTGCAAATACAATGGCCGCCGTTCCAAGAATCAATGCGATCACTGTTCCATAAGTAAAAACTGTGGCAGAGGTAGTTTTTCTGGCTATTGTTGAGAAGAAAATACCTATGCTTCCAATAAAAACAGCTATTACGATTGCAAGAAGCATGAGCTGCAATAAATCTATAAATCTGATTCCTCCAACTGCAAAGGAGATTGCTAAAATAGGAAGACTGGAAAATACTAACAATAATAATGAACTAATGGAAGAACCTAATTTCCCTAAAACTATTTCGATTGGTTTTAACTTTGTGGTCAGTAATATCTCTAAGGTCTGTCGTTCCCTTTCTCCTGTTATGGAGCTGGAAGTAAATCCAGGAACAATAAATAGTACAAGACATATTTCAAGAACTGCAATAGTGGTATAGATACTAAGCATATTGGAATAATCTATTCCACCATACATTGCGCTCTCTTCAAAAGAAAGGTAAAATGCAAACAATCCGATGATAGCAAGTAAAAGGTTATAAAAGAAAATTATAAAAGCCATTTTTACTGTTCGGACGCTAATCTTTAATTCTTTTTTATATACAGGATTTATTTTCATGTAAATTCAGCCTCCTCTTTTGCAGTAATTTGCATAAATAAGGACTCCAGGCTTCCCTCTTCTCTTGTAAATGAAGATACCATTACCCCTTCTTGGATGAATGTTGATAATAGTCTTGCTTCTTCCTCTTCATTTCCCTTAAATGTGATGGAAATACTCTTATTTCTAATTGCTATATTATCTGCCAGAGGATTCTCTTTCAATATTTCTAAAGCTCTTTCATGATTTCTGGTGAATCGGATCACTAATGGATTGGCAGATTCCATTTCATGAAATATATGATCTACTGTGCCTGTCATAACCATCTTACCTTTATCAATAACACCAATATTAGTACACATCTGAGCAAGCTCAGGCAGTATATGGGAGCTGATCAGAATTGTTTTGCCTAATTGTCTTAAATTCTTAAGAATCTCTTTCATCTCATAACGGGCCCTGGGGTCCAGTCCGGAAGCCGGTTCATCAAGGATAAGAAGTTCCGGATTATGAAGCAGACTCCTTGCTAAACATAGTTTTTGTTTCATCCCTCTGGAAAGATGATCCACATATTGTTCTGCTTTATCAGAAAGATTTACTAACTCCAGTAATTCAAGAGATAATTTTTTTGCTTTTTCTCCTTCCATCCCATAGATAGACCCGAAGAATTCCATGTACTCATTTACCTTCAGATTATCATAGACTCCAAAGAAATCCGGTATATAACCTATCTTTTCTTTTAATACATGGTTTTCTTTTAAAGCATCTACTCCTGCTACCTTGACTCTTCCTGAATCCGGCAGAAGAAGACCGGAGATGATCTTCATTGCTGTTGTTTTTCCCGCACCATTTGGCCCAACAAATCCAAATATTTCACCTTTACTGATTGTTATATTAAGGCCATCCAGAGCAGTTACTTTTCCATAATTTTTATGAACATTCTCTAAATCAAGCATTAGTACGCCTCCTTTGTGGCAGTTAATACCGGCAGCGTAACTGGGACTTCCCTTAATTTTTCAGTTTCTGCCTTATATTTCACTAATAGATTGTTTTCGTCATCTAAATATGGAGCAATATCAGTAATGCTTCTGGCTTTTCCACTTTCAAAGACAAGTTCATAATTTTTAATCCGATTATTATAAAAATAGATGGAACCAATAAATCCTGCTTTGCTATTTGGGTTAAACTCTAAATTACCCCGATCTGAATATTGGATGCTCTTAATTTTATCTGATTTTCCAAATGTATATTTCACATCAACTACATCATTTGGCATATATCGGTAGATATCAATGGAATATCCATCTGTATCTGTGATATAACAATCTAAATTGGATATGTTCATATCTCCATCATCATTAATCTCACCAATTTCAAGAGGAATTACAACAACTTCAATTCCTTTTCCCTTAATACTCAGAGTATTCATTATGCTCTGAGTATCTTTTTCTGATGAAAAGCCAATGAGGTAATTATCTTTTGTCAAATTTACCATGCTGTCCTCTAAATAAATTTCCAGGGCTTTATATCTTTTTAAGACACCAAGATTTTTACTTTTAAGGCTTCCTCCGGCAATTTTTTCTATTACATCTGTATAATAGATACTATTTAATGTTGAATAACTGTTCCCTGAATCACTCTTAATCCGGGTTGTTTCTCCATCTTTAATATCACCCACCGGTATGATTGTTCCATTACACATAATAGCTGTATGGCTCAAATCATATCCAAGATTATTCGTAAATTCTCCACTGATTTCATTTATGTTATCTTTAATAGAATATTGATATCCCCCTTGCTTTGTCGTTTCTCTGCTTCCTATAAAATATAGAGGGGAAAAAGATGAGAACTTCTGCATGAAAATATTGGTACTGTCCTCTTTATATTCAACTGCCTTTGTATATTCCGTATAATCATGTTTTTTTAAATTCCCATACATATACCCATATTCATTTGATATGATCCCAACAGGATATTTACTATTAAATATAGCATTATATTCTATATTATAAGGAGATGTCAGGCTAAAATAAGTGTCTTCTACTGCCTTTCCATCTTCTCCAATTTTAGTATAGGTTAAATATTTCGCATATGGTTCCGTAATCCTTGTATGAAAGCCTAGAGCATAGACTATAAAAGTAAATATTATAGCAGTCATGGGTACCAACATCCAAACAAGATGTCTTTTATCCCTTTTCTTTAATACAACATATAAAACAGGCCCAATAAGAAGAATGTAAATGCTTAAAACTATAATATACCCTGTTACTTCTGGTACCTCTTTCGATTCAGGTATACTGAGTATATCATTGATCCTGTAATTATAAAAAGTCCCTCCATATCTGTTTGAATTATTTCGTAGCTTGCCTTCCCCAAGGTCATGGATGATTTCTTCTTGTATTTCCATTCCAATTGTTTGAAACTGGTCTGTCTGAATATTTAAATCTTCATCTGCTACAAGGACATTTCCAAATTCTACATTATATTTTGTAAAGAAATTCTTTTTTGTTCCTGTCCTCTCCTTCAACAGGTCCAGGAAATAATTCTTGCTGTTCTTCTCAAGAATTAAACTGCCACCTTCCCGCACCCATTTTTCAATTGAGATATATTGGTCTTTCGTAAGCAATTCCAGATCATAATTATAGATAATGATTCCGTCGAGAGCTTCAAGTGCATGATAATCATTCATAATATTATCTTTTTTTAGATAAATTAACTCTGTATCTCCGTCTTCTAAATATCTAAACTCCGATTGTCCATTAGATAGCACTCCAATAAAGATATCTTTCTGATCTTCCAACAATTTTATAGCAGCCACTTTTTCTACTATTGTCTCATTGTCTTCATCAACAAACCTATATTGAAACTGATCTCCTATCCCATTCATACGAATCACAAATTCTACATCCGTAGTTTCATTTGCTTTCACTTTTACATTTTGTTCATAGAGTGCATTATCATTCCCTTCTCCCGGAATGATTACTTGAAAGACTCCATCATGATCTTCCCCATGATTAACAATTCTGGCTTGAACACTGAAATATTGTCCATACTTTACATAACCATCGATTCCATAGTTCACCACAAATTCCATATCTTGAACTTTAAAAGTTTCTACTCCTTTTAGATCCCGGTACCCTTCTTCATTGGTTTCTTCTTCCGTAGTAGGAAGAGCAGATGTTTGAGAAATCATTTTTCTCATACAACCGGAAAGAAGAATCATGAAAATTATTGTAAGGGCAAGTATAATAAGAGATTTATGTTTCATGATTGTCTTTCCCTTCTTTCCACAGAATCAAGGTTGAATTGACCCCCTGGAAGCTGATTCAATAGTATAACTTCAAATACAGTCCCATTAAAATCACTTTTTGCAGTAATTGAACCACCATGCATCTTTATAATATTTTTGGCTATTGCAAGTCCCAGACCAGTTCCGCCTGTTTCTCTTGATCTGGAAGTTTCAACACGATAAAAACGGTCAAATATATTGCTGATATCTTTATCCGGTATTAATTCACCATAATTGGTGACGGTAATAACAACATGTTCTATATGTTTTGTAATTTCAATTTTAATGCTTTTCCCATCTCTTCCATACTTTACTGCATTACTTATCAGGTTCGCAATTGCCCTTGCTAATAAATCTCCATCCGCAATAATAATCGCCTGATTGTGACTTGATTTAAATTCATAATCGAGTCCTACTTCTTGAAAACTTGGATAGAATTCATCTACGAGCTGTTCCATAAATTTTACCATATCCACCTCACATGGGTGCATTGAAACCTCTCCCGTACTAAATTTTGTATAAGTGAAAAGGTCTTCGATTAATTTTTCCAGACGCTTCGATTTGTTATAGGCAATGGTAACATATTGGTTTTTCGTGTCATCATCCAGCTCTTTTCCTGAGGATACCAGATCAAGATATCCAATGATAGATGTCAGGGGAGTTCTCAAATCGTGTGCCACTGAAGTAATGAGATCATTCTTAACATGTTCGTTTTTACGTTCATTTTCCATGATTCGTTTTACGTCATCCGCCATCTTATTGATCCTGCTGGCAATCAAAGTGAATTCATCTTCATTTTTTATGTCTATTCTTGTATCAAAATTTCCTGCTGAAATTTCATTGATCCCAACCACTATTTCATCTAGATAACTGGCAAAGTCCTTGGTGAGCAATAAGAAATATGCTACAAATAATATGATGGCAATAATAACAACAACGACTGTAAGTAAGATATGCTGGTTTCCGACTTCTGGCTGATCCATAATCCGATTTACATTATTTACTGCAGTTCCATAAAAAACCTGATTATTCAGTTCCTCATTCATCTGGATACTGCCATCAGATATGTGATCCAAAAAAGTTTTTACTCCCTTTATAATTAAAAAGATTCCAAGTTCAGTAAGAATGGCATAAAACAGGCTTAGCAAACCATATATGATAACCTCATATCGAAAGCTGTGAAATATTTTATTTCTCAATTTTATAACCAACTCCCCAAACTGTTTTTATGATTTGTGCGTTTCTTGAATCCATCTCAATTTTTTCTCTAAGTCTTCTGATATGAACCATTACAGTGTTATTTGCTTCATACATTTTTTCATTCCATACTCGCTCAAATATTTCATCGGTACTAAATACTCTTCCTAAATTAGTAGCAAGCAGATATAATATATCAAATTCAATAGGTGTCAGTTTTACTTCTTTGTCACCTGAAATGACTTTATGGCTTTCCTTATTAATAATCAAATGTTTTATTTGAATTTCTCTATCTGATTTCTCACCATGAGAATCCGGATTGAACTTCGTATATCTTCTAAGCTGTGATTTTACTCTGGCGGTAAGTTCTAATGGATTAAAAGGTTTGATTACATAATCATCTGCTCCTGTACTGAGCCCCACGATCTTATCAAAATCACTGGATTTTGCACTCAGCATTATGATTGGAATCGTACTCGTTTCCCGAATGATCTTACACATGCTGAGTCCATCTATTCCTGGCATCATAATATCCAAGATAGCAAGTTTTATATCTTCATTTTCCAGTATCGCTAATCCATCTTTTGCATTATTAGCTTTAAAGATACGATATCCGTCGCTTATTAAATGAATCTCTACAAGGTCTGCGATATCCTTGTCATCATCCACTACCAGAATATTTATCTGCTCCATGTCTTCTCCTCTTTCAAATCATTAAACATATACAAGTGTACTATTTTAATTATGATAACTTTTAGCAAGTTTAACTAATTCTTCCAGCAAAATATTGATTTTCCTACATTAATATAAATTATATTAGCATATGCATCATAAAAAATCCTTACAAAAACCTTAAGATATTCTTGGATTTTGTCGCAGTCTGGCCATATAGAAATGTAACGAAGTGAAATCAGGTTTATGGCTGAGCTGTAACTGGGTCTTCCATGAAATCCTGCAATTTTTTAAGTAATGTTCACAAATTGTTCAATTTTTCTACAAACAATCTTCATATATTCTGTGTATAATAAAATCATAGTAATTATTAAGAATAAACAATCTTAATGAATACCTATTCCCCCTATTATATAAATTTATTTTTTTCATTAACATGGCCAAGTATTTAAATACTTGGCCTCTCCTCTTTTATAACAAAATCCCCATAATATATATAATTATGTAGACAACAAATATAATTGTATTCAATGATGTTCCTACAACCGGAAATGAATAATACACCTCTTCTTCATTTAAACTCTGCATTCCTATAATAAGTCCTCCAATAGAAAAAATGAGGGCTGATAATCCAATTCCCCCAAAAAGCATATTCCCATTGCCTCCGCTTGTACTGGAAAGTATGGATAGTATGATCAGAACAATAATAGAAAGTACTCCCAATGCGGTGGAAAGCATGCCTTTCTTAGAATGGTTTCGATTTGAGAACATAAAATTCGATTTCTTTAATTTAAACATTACTTTTTCCTTTCCAGACTTTATAGTAAATACTCCTTGCAATGATAAATAAGATATATCCAAGTACTCCACCTACTGTATTCATTAAGAGATCATCTACATCAAAGATTCCAACTTTAAGAAGCAGTTGCATAAGTTCAACTCCAAGGGTCAATTCAAAACTTAAAATCAAAATATTGAAGAACTTCCTGTTACTGGGACTGATGATGGGCAATACAAATCCAAATGGTGTAAAAGCTAATACATTACCTAGTATATTAACCATAAAACTTTCAAATCCTACTTCTTTTCTATATATTATAAATCTTTTAATTTCCTGAAATAAATGTAAGTTATATCTGTATTCTGAATTATTTTCCATTCTGCCATACTTCTCGCTAAAGAACAAAAAATAAGAAAGCAACATAATATATATTACAAAAAGTAACCATGCAATATGGTTTACTGTTTTGCGAGATTTCTTCAATATTTTCACCCCTAAAAGCTATTTTTGTGTACGTTTTCAATTATATACAATCCCCAGAAACAAGTCAATTAAATAACAATAAAAGAGCCGAGAAATTTTGGATATATATGTATATCATATCCATAATTTCTCAGCTCTTTTGTTATTCTTAAAAATTAATTTCTAAAGAATTAATTTTGTACATACATTGTTGGAACCAATGCTACATTACCTTTTACATCTGTAATTACATTATTGGTATCCGGTGCTACTGTTAATTTACTTGGACTATAAGGTGTCTTACTAAGCATGATATAAACAGTATTATTACTTATAAACGCACTGACTTCAGAACTGGAATTGAACAATGTATTATTCTGGTATACATTGAATCTTGCAGTACCTTGAATATTCTCACTAAAAGTAATTTCTATCGAATTATTTGAGCTCTTATATTTTGCAGTATATGCAACTGGTGCTGTATTTTCTTTTAAAGGAATAATTGTCTCATATTTAGATATTGGTCCGTGGTTATCGCTATATCCTCTTATTCCTGTAAGAACAATTGGATAGCTTGCATCATATTTAATGCTTCCCGTTTGTAAGGTTAAGGTTACCACAGCTTTTGTATCTGTTTGTTCTGTTAAAACAGCTTTTGTTACAGTAGCTCCATATATACTGTAGTTTGCCACAGTCTCTGCACTGGCCCTGTCCAGCTTATTAGCAAAAGTGATTATAATTTCACTTGGATTTGTATTGGATTGTTGTATGCTTGTCGGTGCCGGCAGTTCTGTTCCATATGCACCATTTTGATTCACTGTAATATCTTTTGCCACACTTGAGTTAAAGAATACATCTTTTACAAATCCCGCTGGAATTGAAATTTTATAATTACCGGTAGTTAACTGTGTACTTGTAAATGAAACTGTTACTACCTTATCATTTACACTTAATGTATAGTATAGATTTGTATTTGGAAGCACATTACCATTTGATGTATAAACGGTTGAGGTTAAATATCCGCTTGTGGAGTTTGTAGTCACCGTTTCATTAAAGGTCAAGTTTAATTTATAAGTAGTTGTAGTGCCCACTACTACAGGATCCAAACGATAATCAACAATGTATGGCGCGCTGTTATCTACATCAAAATTAACTGTTATATTTGTATATTTATCAGCAGATGTATCTGTATATGGAACATTGTAAGAATCCCAATACCCAATAGATACTGTCTGATTCCCTCTTAGTGAACTTTGACTGCTGCTTAATGCATAATTAACAATTTTATTATTGTCAATATCCACTTGTCCATATATTGAATTTCCACCTACCATTGCAATACCAGGCGATCTGATCGCCCTATCATATTGAACAGAAAGTACACTGTAAGAAGTACGTTTTACTGATACAATTTTAGCCTGTGGTTTTGGTGTAGTATCTGTATATAAGTTAACCGGCATTATATATGGACTAGAATAGTTACCGGCAAAATCTTTGATATTAGATAACATTACTGTAATCGTCTGGTTCTTCTCAGTACTTGAGATACCGGATAAATCAATCTTTAATGATTTCTTATCTTTAGCTAATACATAATTGCTCTTATTCTTAATCATACTCTCTGTTGAAGAGCTTGCTTTGCCGTTACCAATGAGTACATCCAGGACTTCCATATCACTGATATCTACAGGTTCATTAAAGTTTATTACTGAAATGACTCCTGAATCATCAAGAGTTGTTCCTGAATAACTTGGTCCTGTTTTATCAATCAGGGTAAGTGTTTCATCATAAACTGCCGCAGCAACATTTTCTGTTGATCTTACGTTACTTGTTACTCTGATGTCATATGCACCGGAGAATGTCTTCTCTGGAGTGATTGTTAATGTTTTCAGATCTGTGGATAAGGAACCTGTTAATTTCCCTGGATCCACTGTTGTTGGTTCTTTTGTTTTATTCTGATAGATACGTATGGTGTCTTTTAGTTCTTTCGTATCTGGGTTAAGTACTGATAACGCATCAATTGGATCACTAAATTTAATTACAAGTTCTCCTGCAGAGGCTAAAGTTACCGATTGTACACGAGTTGCTTTTAATTCTTTATCAACAACACTGATATTAACTGCATGATAAATATCACTCTTATCTACACCTGCCCTATTTGGTGCAGCAACTATCTTAAGCCTTGTGATTCCTGGTTTTATACCAGTAACAACACCAGTACCATTTACAGATGCAAATTGTTTATCTTCAATAAACCAATATGCTTTTGATGAAGGCTTAGCCGGAACATAATTAAAATTGAAATCATACTTTTCGCCTACCACGATAACATGAGCATTGTTATCGCCTAAATCAGCGTTATTAATCTTAATTCCTGTCACAGGAATCTCTACCTTAACCGTACAGGATAATAACTTCTGTGTCTTATTTGGATATTTTATACGGCATTTTATTGTTGTCGTTCCTTTTGCAACAGGAGTGATCGCTCCCTTATAATCTACTGTTGCAATCTTAGTATTAGTTGATGACCAGGAATATGTTGCTCCTGAAACCGGATTGAGAACTGTAAGTTTCTCTGAGTCTTTTAATCCCTTTAAAGTCACCTTTGTTTTATTAAGCTTTGGAGCTGCTGTTTTCTTTGCTGCCTGAACAACGATTGCGTTATTAGGTACTGCAACCATCGGCGTAAGCAAAGATAACATTAAAGTAAATGCCAAATGTTTCACTACATTTTTCTTCATTCTTCTTCCTCCTCATACACTATATTAGAAAAAACGCTTATGTACTATGAAATATTTTGTATTCATTGTAATATTATCCAATAATTTTGTCAATTGTATGTCCAAATAAAAAATTTGTCTAGACACATTCTCACTCGGTTGTCGCTCATATTGATACATGGGGCTGTTGCAAAAATATAAGAATCTTTATATATAAGAAGAAACTTTATATTTCGTAGATAATTTGTGCGATGTATGTGCGAAAAGCGGCAAGATAGAGAATGCCGCTGCCTTTCGCGCGATGGAGCACAAATTTCGAGAAATATAAAGTTCTTCTAAGTTCAAAAACTGTATTTTGCAACAGTCCCATTTTACTATTGTCTTAATTCAATTTCAAGTTTTTGCAGACCATTTAAGATCTTGGCCATAACTGCATTTACATCTTTATCTTCTAAAGTCCTGTCTTTTGCCCTAAAGCTTATGGAATAAGCAACTGACTTATACCCTTCCTTAATTTGGGCACCTTCATAGATATCAAATAATTTATAGCTTTCTAATAAGTTGCCGCCATTCTTACGAATGATTTCTTCCACTTCTCCTACCAGGATTTCTTTTTTCATGACCATACTGATATCACGGCTGACTGCCGGATATTTTGCAATTCCTGTATATTTTGTATCAAAGCTTGCTCTGCTTACCAGTTCAGGCATGTCAAGAACTGCAATATATGCTTTTTCACCAATATCATAATTGTCCAGAACTTCCGGGTGTACTTCTCCCATATATCCGATCACAACATTATCATAGATTATATTGGCCTGTCGTCCTGGATGAAGGAAAGGTTTTCCTGCTTTTGGATCATATAAAGTAATCTTTTTCATACCGATTTTTTCAAGAATTTCTTCAATTACTCCTTTTAAACTGAAGAAGTCTCCTTCTCCATACATTCCAAGGGTTAATTCTGTCCTCTCCTCTGGAAGTTCGGTTACCGGAAGTATTTTTGGCAGATATATATTGCCTATTTCATATAGACGGACATCTTTATTCCTTCTATTATAATTGGTAGAGAGAGAAGTAAGCATCCCATTTAGCGGAATTGTTCTCATAATACTGTAATCTTCTCCAAGAGGATTAGAGATTACAACATTTTGACGAAGTTTATCATCTTTAGATATTAATAATTTATCATATACCTTAGGACTTTCAAAAGAATATGTCATCCCTTCATTAAAGCCAAATTGCTCCGCAACACTTCTTGCAATATTTTCAATTCTAAGCTTAAAGGAGAGCTTTCCGGTGGTCGCTTCTCCACAAGGTAATGTAGTTGGTATCTTATCATATCCATAAAAACGAGCCACTTCTTCTGCAATATCTGCACTGCATTCAAGATCCTGTCTCCAGGTAGGTACTACGATTTCCTGTGTCTCTTCATCAAATTCTAAATCAACACTTTTAAGGTATCCTAATTGTGTATCTTTATCAATATCTGTCCCTAATAATTTATTAATCTGATCCGGCTCAAAAGGAATACGCTTTGGCTGTCTCACATTATCATAGATATCTACACATCCGCCCACTACTTCCCCTGCACCAAGCTCAACAATTAGCTGACAAGCTCTGTTAATTGCTTCCATTGCATTATTAGGATCAAGTCCTTTTTCAAATTTACCAGATGCATCTGTTCTAAGTCCAATTTTTTTCGAAGATAAACGAATATTGGTTCCATCAAAACAAGCAGCCTCGAAAAGCAATGTTTTTGCATCCTCTGTGATCTTTGAATTTTCTCCACCCATAATACCGGCGATACCTATTGGTTTCTCATCATCACAGATTACTAAGATAGAAGAATCTAATTTACGTTCCACTCCATCTAATGTTTGGAATTCTTCATTATCTTTAGCGCGACGTACAATGATCTTCTTTCCTTCTATTAAATCCAGATCATAAGCATGCATTGGCTGAGCATATTCTTCCATAACATAATTGGTAATATCCACAATGTTATTAATTGGGCGAATTCCGCTTGCTGCAAGTCGTCTTTGCATCCATAGTGGAGAAGGTCCGATATTAATATTCTTCACTACCCTGGCAATATAGCGAGGACATAAATCTTTATCTTCTACCACTACGCTAATATAATCTTTTGCCTGTTCATCGTTTTCTTTTACCGTTACTACCGGAGGAATGAATTTCTTTCTAAAGGTGGCTGCCGCTTCTCTTGCCAGGCCGATAACGCTGAAACAATCAACACGATTCGATGTGATTTCATATTCTATTGTTACATCCTTTAAGCCAAGAGCTTCTATTGCACTTGAGCCAATTTCGATTCCGTCATATTCTTTATTATCACTAAAAATATAGATTCCATTTTCAGGCGCATCCGGGTACATTTCTTTTGTGGAACCAAGTTCTTCTATGGAACACATCATTCCACAAGATTCTACTCCACGAAGTTTTCCTTTTTTAATCTTAATTCCACCTGGTGTTTTTTCTCCATCATGTCCACCGGCCACACGTCCACCGTCAAGAACTACCGGAATAATGTCTCCTTCTTTTACATTAGGTGCACCTGTTACAATTTGAACAGTTTCCCCATCTTTTGTAATCTGTACCTGGCAGACAATTAATTTATCTGCATCAGGGTGTTTTTCTATTTTTAATATTTTTCCTACGATTATTTTATCTAAATCTGCATCCAGTTTTTCATATCCTTCTACTTTTGAGCCTGATAAAGTCATAGCATCCGTATATTCCTGGGCTGTTACATCTAAATCAGGGACATATGCTTTAATCCATGATAATGGTGTATTCATATCTTTCTCCTCCTCCTAGAACTGTTTCAAGAAACGAGTATCATTCTCATATAATAGTCTCATATCATCAATTTCATATTTTAATAATGCAATTCTTTCAAGACCCATACCAAATGCAAAGCCTGAGTAGACCTTTGGATCGATTCCACTCATTTCCAGGACTTTCGGATGAACCATACCACATCCCAAAATTTCAATCCATCCTGAGCCTTTACAGAAACGGCAGCCATCTCCGCCGCATTTAAAACAGGTTACATCAACTTCCGCACTTGGTTCTGTAAATGGAAAATGATGGGGTCTGAATTTCACTTTTGTGTTTTCTCCAAACAGCTGTTTCGCGAATTCTGCTAATGTTCCTTTTAAATCTGAAAATGTAATATTCTTATCGATTACAAGACCTTCAATCTGATGGAAAGATGGAGAATGAGTTGCATCTACTTCATCAGAACGAAATACCCGGCCAGGTGCGATCATTCTGATAGGAAGATGACCCTGTTCCATCACACGGACCTGAACTGGCGAAGTCTGAGTCCTAAGAAGAATATTACTGTTTACATAGAATGTATCCTGCTCATCTTTCGCTGGATGGTTTGCAGGAATATTAAGGGCCTCAAAATTATAATAATCATATTCTACTTCTGGTCCTTCTACCACTTCATATCCCATGCCAATGAAGATTCTCTCCACTTCATCAAGAGCTATTGTATTTGGATGACGATGTCCAACCATAGGTTTTTTTGCAGGTAATGTAACATCAATCGTCTCCCTTTTAATTTGTTCTTCTCTTGCTTTTTTCCCAAGGGCATTTTTCTTTTCTTCCAGCTTTTCTTCAATAGCAGCCCTGGCATCATTTACTAATTGGCCTACTACTGGTCTATCTTCCGGAGCCACATCCTTCATAGATTTTAATACGGAAGTCAATTCTCCCTTCTTACCAAGGAACGCAACTTTAATGTCATTTAATTGTTCAAGATTCTCTGCACCATTAATTTGAGCAAGAGCTTCTTCCATAATGGACTGTAATTTTTCTTTCATTATAATCTCCTTTCTGATTACGGGGTTAATGAGCCGGGCAGACCTTAGAAAAACTTCGTTTTTCTAAGGTTCGTGGGCAGTCGCCCACTATCAGAATAATCAAATTCGAACTTTCATGTAAACATGAAGTTCGATTTGATTATTCTGCTGCTCGGCTCGTTGCCATCACGAAAAAAAAGACTCCGTCCCTAAAAAAGGGACGGAGTTAATATTCCGCGGTACCACCCAAATTCCCATGTTTTGAACATGAGCACTTTAAGCTATACGTAACGTGTATAATCGTCATCTCTTACTATTCCATTGAAATTAGGAGATGCAGCTCCAGTGGGAAATTCAATAATTAACTGAACTTGAAGAAGCTTACAGCCAATGACTTCTTCTCTCTGTTAGAAGTTAATTCTCTACTTACACTTTCTAAGCCTTTATCTGATCACTACCAGATATATGTTGTTAAATCTATGTTTTATTCTAACATAATTTAAATATGTGTCAAGTTTATTTTTGTTACAGTTCAGCGAAATCGAGCTTATGGCTCAACTGCAGCTTATTTGATATAGATATCATTCAATTCCTTCTTTTTAGACAGTACTACGTTGAATTCAGCCCCAACAAATAAAATGTACATGCAAAAATATAACCAAAGCATTAAAAGTACAATTGCTGTAAGACTTCCATACATATTGGAATAGTTACCCATGTGGTCAATATAATAAGAATACATATAGGAGAAACCCATCCAACCCACTGCTGCCAGTAATGCCCCTGGAACTTCCCGCCAGACGCCTGATTTCCTGTCAGGTACAGACACATATAGGATTGTAAAAAAGATTGCTAATACACATAGGCCGACAATGGTACGAAGACTGATAATAAGTAATGCCAGGTCATTCAGTACAGGAAATCTTGTTGATATCTCAATATATATCCTATTACCAAAAACCAGAAATCCAAGGCTTACAATAAGCATCAGAGCAAAAACAAAAGTATAGATTGTTGCAATAATCCGAAGCTTAAAATAGTTTCTGCTTTCATCAATATCATAAATAGAATTTAATCCTCTTACTATGGCTAAAAAAGCTCTTGAAGCAGACCATAGTGTTGTAAGTGCAGTTACTGAGATTATAGTTCCAGAAGTCTTATCATATATCTCATCAATAATAGATATTACATAAGCATCAAATGCTCCCGGTATAATATCGGTGAATGTTCTCATTAATGTACTCTCAGTATATACAGATTGAATCATTGTTAACAAAAACATAACAAAAGGAAAGAATGATATAATGATAAAGAAAGCTGCCTGCGCAGAAAAAGCTGTTATGAAATCCTCTTTCATTTTTCGAAGCATCGATTTTATAAAATTAACAATCGTTTGTATCGTCATCTTTTTTACCCCTTCTCTAAAATTACCATTTATCATAATATATGTTAATACTTAATTCTAATACTCTTATTTAAGTTTAATACATTTATTAAAAATTTATACTATAAAAAGCTGCTGCAAAACATATGGAGTTCTCTTGTGCAAAGAAGAAACTTTGTTTTGCAGCAGCTTTATTCAATTTATTTCACTTCTCCATTCATTACGATATCAATACCCGGATAATAATGTTTTAAAATTTCTTCATAACTCTTACCAAGTTCTGCCATTGCTTTCACACCATTTTGACTCATACCGACACCGTGACCATATCCCCCACCTGTGAAAGTTATACTCTTAAGTTTTCCTCCTTCTTTGTTATGATCAACGACCACAAACGCACTGGGGAGCATACTCAGATTATCAACTACACTTTTATCCTGACGGATGACTTTACTGTAAAGAGGTGCCAGTATAGTTCGAATATTATATTCTGTCATGACTTTGATAGTATTTTTACTGCCTTTTATTGTCATTTCGGTTGCAATTCCACCGGTAGCTCTTTTACTTATCGTTATATTTTCAACATTTCCAACCGTATCAATAGGTACACTTGAGTACGTGTTATCCTTTTGAAGTGTTTTTATCAGTGCTGGATTGGCATTATATCTGCCTGCCAGATTTTTATCAATAACTTTCTTCAAATCTCCTGCATCAATTGTCACTTTCCAACGATACCATGCAAAATCACTATCATATGTTTTTATATCACTTTTCTTAATAAAGTTTCTAAAATTACTTTCTTTGGTAAGATCAAGTTCTTCATCCACTTCGATCGCTTCGTTATTTACAGCTTCTACAGCCTTTTTATCTTCAACAGCCTGTAAGCTTCCTACCAAATAAGGAATCGTATTTTCACTCATCCACACATCCTTCGCACTGGATGTATGTCCACTGGATGTAGAGAAATAATAGGCTGAAATTATATTCCCTTTATATTCCATAATGAGACCTCTGGTCTCATCTACAGCTTTTACCGTTACCTCATTCTCACCGATATTATTGTATACCTGGTAAGAAACACTGTCATCTACATGAGCACCATACGTGTGATAGGCATTATTGGACAGTTGTGTATATGCATAACTTCTTGCACAGATAGCCTGCACTTCAAGGGCTTCTAAACCATAAGAGGATGGCATTTCACTTGGAACTACACTGTAAAGGTACTCTTCAATGGTTAATTCATTAATAATGGTAAGTCCTTCTTTGTTCTTGCCAATTTCAATTTTCCCTCTATATTTGGGTATTCCTGAAGATCTTGTTAAAGATAGGACCTCTATTTTAGCATCTTTTGATTTTGGTTCAATTCTGATTCTTCCTTCTGATAATAATTTATTATTTGGTTTTACATTGATTTTATGACCAGCTTTGTATTCCTTCTTCTTATCTCCGTAGTATAGAACATAATCGCTGTCAGAGGTAAGCCTTACTGAATTATGAAAAATGTCTCCCGTATCATTATTTTTTAAAACTACCCTGATATTCTTCGGTTTTGCTTCTTCTTTAATAATAGCCGCACATATGGTCCCATCTGAAAAAATGAAATCTGTGGAACTGTAACCAATCAAGATCCCCGAAGACATTTCCATCATAATATCATCATATATCTTATATATCTTAAAATCTTTATCTGTGTCTATCTTTCCTAAATCTTCAATTTCTATATACTCATCTGTATAAGCCAGAACCTTTCCATTCATTTTATCAGGCTTTATTGTTATCTTTATTACTTCTTTATCTTTAACAACAATATCGCCAATCACATTACCTATATCTTCAGATAATGGATACTGGGATGTATATTTTTGTTTTTTCCCTTCTACAAATGCTTCAATTATATTACCATCATTTCCAATGATCCAAACATTGGAATAAGTCACCTCTTCATGAACCTCTGCAGGTTCTCTATCTATTATATTATCCAATAACTCATGGTCGTTCATCAAATCAATCGCTAATATTATTATAATTATGATTATTCCGATTAGAATTAGCATTAGTTTCTTTTTCATTATTTCCCCCTGTATCTGGTGGTTCCTGTATACACACAATATTTATAATACCACACCTATTTCAATTACGAAATACTGAATTACTCCATATGCTAATATATTATGTACAACCTTATTTTATTACTCCTAATAAAATATAGAATCGAAATGAATCAATATTATTCCATTTATCGCCATAAATCCATTATTTTTTCCTTCTCCTTATTGTCACTATTACTCCTGTAATTAATATAACAAAAGGTATCACAATCAAGACCAACCCACTATAGAAATTAACCGCCGCTGCATTCAGAGATAGAAAAGTTGGTTCCAGGCTTCTTGAAGGGATAGACAGACCGGCTTTTGCCCCAGTAATCCATTTAATGCTGTTTAGAAATATATCTGTATTCCCAAGTGAGGTAAGTCTTACCATACTGTCATCAATAAGATATTGGGATGAAAATACAGCAAGTTTTGTCTCGCTATCATTCTTAGAATCTATAATCGCTATCCCAAGTGAAAATGGTCCCCTGATATCTGCTTCTTCTTTTGTATAAGTAGAAGAATTCACATCCACCTTTGAGTAGGAAGCATCTGTACTATCTAGCAGTGATTCTGCTGCAATGGATTCCTCTAAGGATTTTGATATTTTTAACCCTTTTCCTACCGGTACTACAACCGGCATATTTTTACCTATGATTTCAGCGGTAATATCATGGTGATTTATATTAGGAATGAGATATGTGGGAGTTCCTGACATAAAATGACTATTATCTCCTTCAACCACAATACCTTCTTCCATGGTCACTCCATAAGCTGATAAAATTTTTTCAAAATTAGGCATAATTTCAGTAGAATAAGAAGTTAGTATAATAGCATCTCCACCTTGCATTAAATACTCACGAATCATGGAGGTTTCTTCTTTTGTAAAATCATGCTGCGGGCCATTAATCAGCAGTATATCACAATCTTCTGGAATCACTTCCCCAGTCAATGTGTTCAGTTTTTCTGTATTTATATTCTCTTTTGCCAGGGAAATGGCAAGAGATGTTGATATTTCTAATTCACCATGTCCTTCTACCTGATACATAACCGGTAAATCCTTCGTAGTTACATACTCAATAGCAGATGTAATCTGCCCTTCCACATCGATACCTGTTGTTTGCTCCGTATAGGTATTGTAATCAATTTCCGTAACAAGCATGTCGTTATAATTGACTACTTTATTTCTTCCATTAGTAGAATTTACAACAAGAACACTATTGGCAGCCACCTCATCATCTGAATATTTTGAAGCAAATTGGGGGTAAAGGACCGGATCTTTCATCTCAACTTCAATATTTTTTACAATTCCATCATATTGATCTACAATTTGTTTTACTATAATATCCTGGCTGTCCTCTCCTGCCATGTAATATAATTTAATTTCATCGGATATATCTTTTATCATATTTTTTGTTTGACTTGTTAGTGAATATTTATCATCCTTACTTAAATCTATCTTTAAATTCAATTGATTTGAAATTATATTTACAAATACTATAACAGCAATTACAAAGACACTGATCCCTGCACTATATGCTCCACTTTTAAATTTCTTATTTATAAACGACTGTTTTATACGTTGAAATAATTTATTCAAGATACTACCTCCTTTCCTAGCTCCATCTTCTCTTTTTCAGGGATTGTATTGTTAAAAAAACAAACAAAAATGTAACACTCACGTAGTAAACAACTGCTGAAAGATCTAATATCCCCATGGTAAAACGATCAAAGTGATTTACCATAGAAAAACTGTTCAAAAGTTTTGATACCGCCCCATCCAGCAGAAATGATTTCTTAAAATAAATAAATATAAGAATTACTTCACTTATCAGACCCACACTAATTGTTACTGTCAAATTATGCATCATGTGATATGCAATCCAACAAATGATAAGGATAAATAGAGTAAAAATTATAACTGCAGATTTATGATCCGCTGGGAGGAGCGTCGACAATCCTGAAATTAAATAAGTTATCAACATCACAATGAATCCAATGACTGCTGCTACCATCTGGCTTTCCGTCAATGCAGATATAAATAATCCAATTGCCAGATAAGTCGCTCCCATTAAGACAAATCCTAAAATCCCATTATAGGCAAGTTTCAGATCTACTTCTCCAAATCCAGTTAATATAAGTGGATAAAAAGAGGCTATTGCCATTGTACCCAGGAAAACCATTAGCACTGCTAAATATTTACCCAGAATTATCTTCTCAATAGATAAAGGAGAGGTCAGCAATAATTGATCTGTTTTTTGTTTCTTCTCCTCAGCTAAGATCCTCATAGTTAAAATAGGTATCAGAATAATAAATGCAAAAGATGAGGATTGGAGTGTATACTCAAAATTAGAAGTCCCATAGGATAAATTATAAACGATGAAATAAATTCCTATAATAACAAGAAAAAAGGCCATGAAAATATATCCTGTCATTGATTTAAAATAGGAATTTAATTCTTTTTTTAAGACAGCTATCATTGATTCTCCTCCTTTTTGATTTCTCCATACTCTTCCGGTTTCTCCTGGTCGTCATCTTCTACTTCACTTTTTGTAAGTTCTAAGAAGATATCTTCTAAGGATTTTTTAGTTACTTTTAATTCATAGATAGGACATTGTGCTGCTGCTAATCCATAAAAAATATCTTCCCTGATTTCTATACTACCTTCACTTTCCACTGTTAAAGTAATATATCCGTCTTCTTTTTCTTCCTCAAATTCTATATGTATAATTCCATCAATATTTTTAAGAACAGATTCTATCGTCTCTTTCTCACCATGAACCATAAGATAAATCCGATTGGTGGCTGACATATGTTTTGATAAGTTTTCCGGAGTATCTGACACAATTAATTTTCCTTTATTTATAATCATAACCAGATCACACAATGTACTGACTTCTGAAAGAATATGAGAACTGAGTATGACTGTATGCTCTTTGCTCAACTCTTTGATTAAATCCCTGATCTCAATAATCTGCATTGGATCCAATCCTACTGTTGGTTCATCAAGGATAATTAAATCAGGATAACCCATGATTGCTCCTGCCAGACCAACTCTTTGCTTGTATCCTTTAGATAAATGTTTTATAAGCCGATCAGCCATATCTGTGATCTTTGTCAATTCCATAATCTCAAGAATCATATTCTCTTTCACTGGTTTTTTAACACCTTTAATATCAGCAACAAAATTAAGATATTCTTTGGTAGTCATATCAGGGTAAAGAGGTGGTATCTCCGGAAGATATCCGATGGATTTTTTTGCTTTTTCTGGTTCTTGCAAAATATCATTTCCATCAATGATTACACTGCCACTGGTAGCAGATATATAACCAGTGATGATATTCATTGTTGTAGATTTACCGGCACCATTGGGTCCAAGAAATCCTAGAATCTTCCCCTTTTCCAGAGAAAAACTCAAATCATCAACTGCCCTTTGATTTCCATATTGTTTTATCAGATTTTTAACTTCAATCAAATTAATTCCTCCTGTATTTATAAATTCAAAAAACACACATTATTCCTATTACCCAATTATAGGAAAAATGTGTGTTTTTTTATCTAACATTCTGTGAAAATTTCGTGAACACTATTAAATTTCAGCCAATTACATGGGACATATCATACATTCCCGGTTCTTTTCCCCCTAAGAATTTTGCAGCACTAATTGCTCCCTTGGCAAAGATAGCTTTAGAATATGCTGTATGTTTAAATTCAATTACTTCATCCACTCCAGCAAATATTACTTCATGTTCTCCAACGATGGTCCCACCGCGAACAGCAGAAATGCCAATTTCTTTTTTATTTCTTTTCTCCTTTAAAGCAGAACGATCATATTGATAAGCATACTCGTTATTTAATACTTCATTTATAGCATCCGCTAATGCAAGAGCGGTTCCTGAAGGTGCATCAATTTTCCTGTTGTGATGTTTTTCAACGATTTCAATATCAAAATCAGCTCCATTAAGAACTTTGGTCGCTGTTTGCAATAATTTAAGAAGAGTATTTACTCCTAATGACATATTAGCAGATTTTAATATGGCAATCTTTTTACTTGACTCCTGGATTGATTCAATTTGTTCACTGGATAGGCCTGTAGTACAAAGAACGATTGGTATCTTCTTTTTTACTGCATCCTTAAGTAGCTTATCAGCCGCTGCAGCGGAAGAAAAATCAATGATCACATCTGCTTCTATATCACATTCAGCTACTGAATTAAATACAGGATAGTAGTTATTCTTATTTCCACTTAAGTCAATGCCTGCTACAATGTGAACATTTTCATCTTGTCTTGCAAGTTCCGAAATCACTTGTCCCATTGAGCCATTACATCCATGCATTATTATCCTTGTCATATGCGTTGCTCCTTCAATTATAGTAATCCTGCTTCTTTCATTAATTTACTTAACTTCTCTAGATTTGCTGGTTCCATTGGTGTAAGAGGTCTTCTAAGCTTTGGCCCTGATAATCCCATGAGATGTGCAGCTGCTTTCACTGGTATAGGATTCACTTCACTAAATAGAGCTTCAATTAACGGAAAATATTTCAATTGTAACTCAAGGCTTCCTTTTGTATCTCCAGATAAATATTTAGCCACTATATCATGTGTTTCTCTTGGTGCAATATTGGACAAGACAGAAATAACTCCAACTCCCCCTAAAGAGAGTAATGGTACTATTTGATCATCATTTCCCGAATATAGATCAAGCTTTCCATCTGTTAATGCCATTAAGGCCCCAGTCTGAGAAATATTTCCACAGGCTTCTTTCATTCCTACAATATTATCCACAGTATTTACTAACGCAGCTACTGTCTTAGGTAAAATATTACATCCTGTCCGACCAGGTACATTATATAATATAATAGGTACATCAACAGATTTTGCTATTTCTGTATAGTGTTCTATTAATCCACCCTGTGTTGCCTTGTTATAATATGGTGTTACCAGCAACAATCCATCTACGCCAAACTTCTCTGCTTCTTTGGATAGATAAATGGCTGTTTCTGTGCAATTTGAACCAGTTCCTGCGATTACGGGAATACGTTTATTGGTTTTATCAACAACCACTTTAATACATTCTAAATGCTCTTCATGGGTCAAGGTAGAAGCTTCTCCAGTCGTTCCACATACAATAATACTGTCTGTTCCTTCCTCCACCTGAAAATCTACTAATTTTTCAAGCCCTTCGTAATCTACCTCCCCATTGTCCTTAAACGGTGTTATTAGTGCAACACCAGCACCTTTAAAAATTGCCATAAGAAGCCCTCCTATAAGTATTTAAGTTACTGTTCGGCTTTTATACTTTATTATATTCATTAAATGTCTATTTCTTTCCGTAAAAAAAGCCGACACCTGGTCGACTCCTAAAGAATTTCCGTATGTCAAAAAGACCGAAAATGTTCTCTAGGTAGCACTCCATCATGTTGCATTGATGACAGTCATATGGCTCTTAACCATATGCCCAGGAATAGAAATTCAGGGTTACTACTCCTTCGGCATCTTTTCCTTTCCATTGCATTCGACTATGGCTGAACATATCCTGCAATTTACTCTTAAAAAATGCGCCTCTACCAAAAATATTAAATTAATAACAGATATGTACAATATCTTCTATTATTTATGCCTCTTATACTAACATTCCTTATTTCTTTTGTCAACCAATAAAGCTAATTTAATTAAGTAATTCAATATTATATTTAATTATATAAAATAAATATTCTACTCCTATTATCTGTTTAGATTTTGTTCTCTAAAAAAGACAAGATACGGTATGTCCTGTATCTTGTCTTAAATATTTAATCCAATGAATTCTATGTGTGATTATAGACATTCGATTATATCTTAAATGTTTTTATCTGTTTATCAAGATTCTCAGCAGTCTCTGCTAATTCCATGGCATCTTTACCTACAGTCTCACTATTAGAAGTAACCTGAGTTGCCTGTTCCGACAGACTTTCAGATGTTGCAAGGATTTCCTCTGCTCCTGCAGATTGTTCTTCTGTTATGGCTGCAACAGAAGTCGCTACATTATCTACATGCTGCACTTTTTCAATCATATCCTGTACAATTGTACTCGTTTCACTTACCGTTGAATAAATGGTTCCAAAAGTTTCACTTGCAGTATCGATCAATGTCATGCTCTTCTTAATACTATCTGCACTTTCTTTTGTCTTATCCACTGTATTATTAACTAATCTGCTTATATTATTTGTTAATTCTGAAATGTTCTTAACGGAATTTTCACTGTTTTCTGCTAACTTTCTGATTTCCTCCGCTACTACTGCAAAACCTTTTCCGGCTTCTCCAGCTCTTGCCGCTTCAATTGCTGCATTTAATGATAAAAGATTTGTTTCCTCTGCAATCTCACCGATCAAAGTTACGATATCATTAATCTTTCCAGTAGATTCTCCAACTTCTTCTACCGATTTTACTAATGAGCTAACCGTGTCCTTCACTTCTTCCATGGCCAGATTTATCTGTTCCATATCTTTACGTCCCTGTTCGGAAACATTAACTGTCTCATTCATTTTTCCGCTGGCTTCTTTTCCTTTCACACCGGTCTCAGAAACCACCATTGCCAATGTAGTTGCATTTTCTGCGATTTCACTTACAGACCTTGCAAGTTCATCTACCGTTGAATTAAGTTCTCCCATGGAACTGGATTGGTTTTGTGCAGAATTGTATAAGTTTTCTGCTACTTTACTGCTGTTTTCTGCCTGCCCGCTTAACTTATCAGACATACTTCCAATCTCTTTCAGAATTCCCCGCATCGTTTCAATGAATTTCTGCATCCTGCGGCTCATAACAGCAATTTCATCATTCCCTTTTGCAGTTACATTTACAGTAAAATCACCTTTTGTAATCTCTGTAATTGCTACTGTTAATTTCTTGATTGGATGAATGATTACATGGATCACTCTTTCTATAATAACCATAACTAAAAGAATCGAAACAATTGCAAGTATGATAACTAATAACTGTAGTTCCTGTAACGAGCCTAATACTTCAGCCTGGGGAACTGTGGATACTAATACCCAGTTAGAATTCTCCACCATTTCCAAATCTACAATATATGTGTCTTTATTCTGTTTCACATGGAATGCATTGTAATCTTTTGCATTCATATGTTTTACTACTTCTGCTAAAAAAATATCTTCACTGTTCTCATTAATTTCCATGTTCATAAGATCTGGATCCTGATGTGCAATAATTGTATTCGTAGAGGTATCAACCAAAAAAGCTGTCCCTGTTTTCATAACCTTCATTTCTTTCACCATATTTGATATTTCTTCAAGTGAAATATCCACAGCAGCTACTCTATTTACCCCATTGACCGGTTTTATTTTAGCCGATGCACTTACAACTGGTTTATTTGTAATTACATCAATATAAGACGGTCCATAGGCAAAACTATCATTTTTTAATCCTCTTATATACCAGTCTCTTTCCGTTACTACAAAATCATCCGGTGGAATATAATTAAATGGATTGATAAATTCCAGATTATCAGTACCTATATAAACACCATCAGGAAAATTATCGTTTTGATCCATGGTAGAAATCAGATATGACATTTGGGTATCTTCATTAAAGGCTACTGTGTCTAATGTATTCTTAACAGAATTCAGGAAAGATAAGATATCTTGTGACCAAGTTTCAATCTGATTGGCATTTGCCAAAGAAACTGATTCAATTGTCTGATTGCCATAACCTACGATTATCTTTTTTGCAGCTTGAAAAGTAATCGTTAAAAGAGTCACTATTGAAATAATCATAATTGGGATTACAATAAATATTAATTTTGCTTTAATGCTACCCCGTTTTGTTTTTTCATTATCATTTGTTCGACTTTTTTTCATAATAATCCTTCTTTCTTAAATTTTTCTTAAATTTGTCTTAAGTTGTTAGTAAGATATTATATTCATTCTTAACTTTAGTCAAGAAAAATTTGTTGAATACTGTTATCTTTTGTTGAATTTTACATTATTCTTCAAATATGGTTTATTGATAACAAAAAGAGAGCAAGAAAAATGCTTCATTGCTCTCTAATAATATTTATTAAATTTTAAATTTTATTCTTTAATTGGAACAATCTCTGATATTCGATCCATATATGGAACTAATTGTTCCGGAAGATTCTGTCCCGTTAAAAGAAGTTTATAATAATCTTCTTTTAAATTAATTAACTTTATTATATCATCTACTGTGATAATGTCTAAATCAATAAGGCCCAGTATTTCGTCTAGTACAAGGACATCACATTCCCCTGTTTCAATCACTTTTCTTGCGAAATTAAAACCATTTAGAATGTTTTTTCTCTCCTCATTCCTCTCTTCCTCATTCAGATCACGATAATATTCATGTGCCTTTTCAAATCGGAATAATTTTATACTTGGTTCAAGTTTTAAAAGAAAAGAAAATTCATCTGTGTCCTTTCCTTTTAGGAATTGAATCATGATCACTGATTTACCTTGACTTGCTGCCCGGATACATTGCCCTACTGCAGCAGTTGTCTTACCTTTTCCCTTCCCAAAATATACCTGAACTTTCTTTTTATCCATTTATTTTCACCTCATTGTACACGCCGCAAGACGTAACTGTACATCATTACTCGTATCTTTATCTGATGACTACCAACTGTAACGCTTCCTTTTATAAATTGAAATGCTGCACTTTAAGTTAGTACTGATACGTGGTATTGTAACATAGATTTTTAAAAAAATCTATTATTTTATTATTCTTCTTCTATATATTCTAATTTACTTACAGAAACCTCGTAGGCAACTCTTTTTTCGAATTCATTCTCTGCTATTTTCTTTTGATACTCTCTACTTTGAATTCTTCCCCATACCTGTATATGTCCACCTACAGTAAATTTTTCTGCAAATCTGGCATTTCTGCCCCAGCAGATGCACGGAATATAATCTGACTTTCCATAAGGCCGGTTTACAGCAAGCAGGATATCTGCAATTTCTCTACCCAGAGGAGTCTTTCGGTAGACTGGAGCCTTACAGATGTAACCATCCAAGAAAATTGAATTAGGTTTGGAACTTACATAATCTTCCTCCAGAATTTTAATTTCACGAACAAATACCGATAATACTAATCGATTTTTATTTCCTTCATGTCGATTATAGGATCTGAATTGACCTGTTACTTCTATGTACTTGCCCTTATAATCTTCCTTCACATCTATAAGTCTTTCTGATATCATAAGTGGAATAATATCATAAGAATTACTTAAGCGATCAACTGAAACTTCTAAAATATAAAATCCTTCTCCAAATACATCGTGACTAAATGTAAAGCCACTTACTACCTCTCCTGCAATATTTACTTGATTATTATCAAATACTTTATCTGTCATATAGTACGACTCCTCTCTCTTTTTCCGCACAGAATTTACCTTCTGCTATGAATTAATTCCTTTACTATGTATATTCAGGTAAAGTCATTTTTAGAAGTAAATTTTTGTAAATTTAGAAAAAATTTTTTCTTGTATTATTAAAATTATATGTTACAATAGTAAAGTTGTAATAGTGTGTATATTGGGGTATGCTAAACCCATCTATATAAAGGAAGGATTAATATATGAAAATCAAAAGAGAAGACGTCAGAAACATTGCAATTATTGCACATGTTGATCATGGTAAAACAACATTAGTTGATGAATTACTAAAACAAAGTGGTGTTTTTCGTTCTAATCAAGTTGTACAAGAAAGAGTTATGGATTCCAATGATATTGAAAGAGAACGAGGAATTACAATTCTTTCCAAGAACACTGCTGTTTATTATAATGATGTTAAAATCAATATCATAGATACACCGGGACATGCTGATTTTGGTGGTGAAGTAGAACGTGTCTTAAAAATGGTCAACGGTGTAGTTTTAGTAGTTGATGCATTTGAAGGTGCTATGCCCCAGACCAAATTCGTTCTAAAAAAAGCATTAGAACTGGAATTACCTGTAATTGTATGTATCAATAAAATTGACAGACCGGAAGCCAGACCTCAGGAGGTCATTGATGAAGTTCTTGAATTATTTATTGATCTTGATGCATCTGAAGAGCAATTGGATTGTCCTTTCGTATATGCTTCTGCAAGAAATGGTATTGCTATTCTGGAACTTGATGAATCCCCTGAAAATATGAAACCATTATTTGAAACTATTATTGATTATATCCCAGCTCCTGAAGGAGATCCAGAAGCCGATACACAAGTACTTATCAGCACCATCGACTATAATGAATATGTGGGACGCATTGGTGTGGGTAAAGTGGATAATGGAACGATTAAAGTAAATCAAGATGTTGTAATTGTAAATCATCATGAGCCAGAAAAAAATTATAAAGTAAAAATTAATAAACTATATGAATTTGATGGTCTTAAAAAAGTGGAAGTAAATGAAGCAACAATTGGTGCCATTGTAGCTATCTCTGGTGTATCTGAACTTCACATAGGGGACACGATCTGCTCTCCTGCTAACCCCATATCAATTCCTTTCCAGAAGATATCAGAACCTACCATTGCAATGCATTTTATTGTAAATGATAGTCCCCTTGCTGGAAAAGAAGGAAAGTTTGTAACATCCCGCCATTTAAGAGAACGTTTATTCCGGGAATTAAATACGGATGTGAGTCTTCGAGTGGAAGAAACTGACACGACAGAAAGCTATAAAGTATCTGGCCGTGGTGAGTTACATCTATCTGTTCTTATTGAAAATATGAGGCGTGAAGGTTTTGAATTTGCGGTAAGTAAAGCAGAAGTGTTATATAAGAATGATGACAAGGGTAAATTACTTGAACCAATGGAAAGAGCAATTATTGACGTTCCTGATGAATTTACCGGAAATGTAATTGATAAATTAAGTCAAAGAAAAGGAGAATTACAAGGTATGTCAGCCTCAAACGGCGGTTATACAAGACTGGAATTCTCTATACCATCCAGAGGCCTTATTGGTTATCGTGGTGAATTTCTGACTGATACAAAAGGAAATGGTATTATCAATACATTATTTGACGATTATGGTCCTTATAAGGGGGATATCCAATATAGAAAGCAAGGTTCCCTTATTGCATACGAATCCGGCGAGTCTATTACTTATGGATTGTATAATGCACAAGAACGTGGTGTCTTATTCATTGGTGCAGGAGAAAAAGTTTATGCCGGCATGGTTATTGGACAGAACGGAAAAGCGGAAGATATCGAAGTTAATGTATGTAAACGTAAGCAATTAACAAACACTCGTTCTTCCGGTGCAGATGATGCCCTAAAACTTGTACCGCCAAAAGTTCTTAGCCTGGAACAAGCCCTTGAGTTTATTGACACAGATGAACTATTAGAAGTTACTCCGACTAGTTTAAGAATCCGTAAGAAAATATTAGATCCAACCCAACGTATGCGTGCCAAAAGAAATAGTTAATTCCTGCCTTGCAAACAGACGCTTTGCTTGTTACAAACAGACGCTTTGCCCCAGGGTATACCAAGCGGCTGGTGATTGTTTGATTTTATCTCAGTTAAGGTTTTTAGTTGTTCTAATTCTAATATAATTGCTTATAACATCACTTTGAAAAACCAACTCGCTTCGCTCAGACAGAATTTTTCAAAGTGATTGTCGCTCTTATATTAGAATAAGAACATCACAAAACCTTAAAATCCAATAAAATCAAACAATCACCAGTCGCTTCTATATAGACTGAGACGCAAAGCTGATATTGAGAAAATGAAAGAATTAATGATTAACTATTTGGCTGCTTTATTCTCTGGTTTTAATATTGGGGAAATAATAATAACTTTTTTTATAATCTACCATGTAATCTCTATATAAAAATTGTTCGTTATCCATATACTATTGATATTATATAGAAGTACATTTTATAGATTAATATAATTTAAATGGATGATTTAAATCAATTCTGATGTCACAGAATGATAAATGTAGTTAACTTGATCCATAGAATGTCAGCCTTGCCTCGAGATTTATATTAGAATAGTCTTTACTTAATTCTCCTTTTAGAACCTTTAAGGATTCATGTGGTTCTTATTCTTTTTTGATTGCGCCAATCTCGGCAAAAAATTCTGTTTGAGCGTAGCGAGTTGGTTTTTTCGTGAAGGCAACGAGCTGATCATCAGGATAGTTAAGCTAAAATCTCATGTTTACATAGAGATTGAGGCTTAATTATCCTGATAGTGGGCGACTGCCCACGAACTTAAGAAAAACGGAGTTTTTCTTAAGTTTAAAAGGCGAACCACTAGGATACTTAAGTGTGAAAAAAGAGAATTAGGCAATAGACTATTCTCAAATAAATTTAAAGGCAAGGAGTCATAATACCAGTCTCAATTATAAAAAAACTATAAAAATGTTTTTTATTTGTGGAAATGTGGTAGAATAAAGATTGGTTATTTTGTTACAAGACTTTAACGAAAGATAGGAAGGATAAAGAATGAATCTAGAGTTTAAAACCTTAGATGCAAAATCCATGGAGGAGTTTAAACATTACTCTGCCATGCGTGATATATATATGAGTGAAGGCACATTCATAAATCAATTTATTTGGTCTAATTTTTATAAAACCAAATATTACGTAAATGAAAAATATCTGTTTTTTTTAATGAAAATAAATAAACAACCTGCGACTATGATTCCCTTTTGTAAAAAAGAGGATATTTTAGACGCCTTTCTAGAAATGAAGAGATATTTTAACGAGGAGTTACATTTACCCCTAAAAATTTATAATATAGATAAGCCTACCCTGGAAGTATTACAGGAGTCAAAAGAGTTTAATGAGGAATTTAAAGTAATCCCAAGCAGAGATACTTCAGATTATATGTATGATGGAGATAAACTAAGGTCCCTGAGTGGGCGGGCTTTGCACAAAAAGAAGAATCATTTGAACAATTTCCTTAAAACTTATGATGGAAGATATGAGTATAAAACATTAAACTGCGAGCATATTGATGCAATCAAGGAATTTCATCTAAAGTGGTTAGAGAAAAGACAAATTGTTGATGAGAGAAATTTAATTGAAAGTGAAGAAACTGGTGTCTTTAAAATATTTGAAAATTGTTCCTTATTGGATTCTAAAATGGGGGGCATCTATGTGGACGGGAAACTTTCTGCTTATTCTATCGGCAGTTATTCTCCTTACACCAACTGTGCTTTCATACATATAGAGAAAGCAAATACTACTATGAACGGTCTTTATAACTTTATTAACCAGCAATTCTTAATTCATGAATTTCCAGACGCCAAATTAGTAAATCGTGAAGATGATCTGGGGCATGAAGGATTAAGGCAGTCTAAAATGTCATATAATCCAATTTATTTAGTTGATAAATTTCATGCTTTCCAGAAAAACGAATAAATACATTCAATCTTTTTAAATTATAGGAAGTCATATGCTTATAATAGCAATAAAGTCTTTCCTATAATTTAAAGAAGGTCCAGATTAAACCTGATATGCTCTCCCTGTTATTAGTAACTATAATAACATTCTTATGTAGGGATGATATCAGTAATCTCAGACCTTTTTTATATTTAATTATTATATGTATAATCTTATATAGTTTTATAAATCAATTGTGTTAACGAATCAATGATTTAATTTGAAACATTCTTTGATCTGTATATCCAGCAATCTTGACAATCGAATTAATGTTATATTGTTCAATAATATCTTTGAAATAATCTTTTAGCGTATCTTTAGAAATGATATTATTATTAAATTTATCTTTACTAACTTTAAGAGCTATTTTCTCATAAGACAGTATTGCTTTTAAAGCTTTTGGTCCATACCAGTTAAAAACTTCTACTACCCCTTGTATCAGTTCTTTTTCACGACTGGACAATGCTTCTTCACCAATATCCAAAGGAGAGATTCCTTTCGATATCATATTCTTATATATTTTTGGATAAGGCATATTCTCTTCACTAATTATGTAATCTTCTTCAAATAATTCCACATCATAAATTGCCAGTGAAAAACCTTGGGTATAATATAACATTGCTTGTACTGCTGATGCACAAATTTGCCCCTCTGTAATATTTACTATGTACTGAGCTACAACATCTAACTTAGAACCCATGAGCTTATTAAGAACTGCATTTTTGCTCTTCCGATAAGCCACTCCTGTCAATTTATCTTTATTCTGATTCAGTATTTTCAGATAATACACAGGATTATTAAGCAGCGTGCGTAACTTATTAGAATACTCGCTTGTTGGTATATCTCCGTCTATGTATCTGATTATTGTTGTCTCACCCCAACCCAACAATTTTGCAAGAGGTTTTTTACCAATGCGATATTCATTTAATATAACAAAAATATCATCCGACGTTATAATCGGTTCCTCATTCTTTATTTGTTTATTTTTTTCCATATTATGACCCTTTCTTATTAATTTTACCTCATCTTAATAATATGTCATTTTATTCAATTGTTCAACCCAAAAAAATAGTAAATTAGCACTATTTCGACAAAATTCTGGTAATATCTTTATTATATATCAGTTAAATTTTGTTAGAATTAATGGATGCTTTTGCTGACAGGTAATAAATTTGGTGGTAAATTTTAAAAAAGAGCCACCCTTACGGGCGGCATTCTCTTAATTCTTATGGGCTTTAAGATTCTTATAAGTCATTTAGGATTTTTATAAATTAGTAACGTCTTTGCCGGTAGATTTCATACATAAGAATAGCTGCTGCAATAGCAGCATTCAAAGACTCCACCCTGCCTTCCATTGGAATCTTTATATACCTGTCTGCCAGCTCAGCAATCTCCTCACTAAGACCATTGGCCTCATTTCCAATTAGAATTCCACATTTCTTCGTATAGTCCTCTTTGTCATAATCCTTTCTTCCTGCAAGATGTGCCGCATATAAGGCAACTCCACATTTCTTGGCCTTTTCCAATGTATCTTTGAGATCTTCCACATATATATATGGCATACGGTATATGGAACCCATAGTAGAACGAATTACTTTAGGGTTATATAAGTCTACACAGGATTTGCTCAGAATGATGCCGGTTACCCCTGCCCCTTCTGAAGTTCTAATAATTGTTCCAAGATTTCCTGGATCCCTTAAATCCTCCAGTATAACAAGATTAGCAGCCTCTTGATTCAAAATATCTTTAAGATCATAATGTTGTTTCTTAATAATTGCCATAATTCCTTGAGGGGTAATCGTATCTGAAACTTCTTTAAAGACAGTATCCTTTACAACTTCATAGGAAACGTTATTAAAATATTCCTCACTATATTTTAATAGGATATCATTATAGAGGGATTCGGATATATATACTTTTACAACTTTATCCTTTGGTACCTCCTCATACATTTTTATTCCTTCAATAACAAAGACATCCTGTTCATTACGTGCCTTTGCCTTTTTCTGAAGCTGCATTAAATTTTTTATCTGTCCATTGCTGCTGCTACTAATCAATTGCTATATCTCCTTATTATGAATTTACTTCCTTATTCTTTAGTATTTTAAGCTTATTTAATATTTCATTCTTACCTATTACAATAAGAACATCGTTTTTAGTAATATAATCATCCGCATCCGGATTAATGTTTAACTCATCATCTTGTTTAATGCCTATTACATTTAGCTTGTACCTGGAACGTAAATTTAAATCTTTTAAACTCTTGCCATCCCACTCGTCAAGTGGTTCTAATTCCATTAAACTATATGTTGATGATAGTTCCACTGCATCAAAGAAATTCCCCATAATGAGGTTATGGGCAACACGCATGCCCGTTTCCTTCTCTGGAAAGACTACCATATCTGCTCCAACTTTTTTTAAAATCTTTGCATGGAGATCCGTCTGAGCCTTCACAAGTACATATGGGATTCCTAATTCTTTCACAAGTATTGTTGCCATTACACTTGCTTCTAAGTCTTCACTCATTGCTATAACAGCACCGTCAAAATTACTGAGCCCTAAGGTTGAAAGAGTTTCACTATCTGTAGCATCTGCTTTTACTGCATAAGTAACAATGTCAGCAATATCTTTAATTTTATCTTCATTGTCATCTACTGCCAGAACTTCACAGCCACTTTCAGCCAGAGTAGTCGCTACACTCCATCCAAATCTACCAAGTCCAAATACAACAAATTCCTTTTTATCCATACTATATCCCTTTCTTACCTATATTGTCAATTATCCAACTAATATCTTCTCTTCCGGAAGACGTAATCCTTTACTTTTGTCTTTACTTACATTTAAAGCTAATGCCAATGAAATTGGGCCAATACGTCCTAAATACATAGTAATAATGATAATAATTTTACCTATTGGAGATAATGACAAAGTTACATCTCTTGAAAGGCCTACCGTCCCTAATGCGGATGCCACTTCGTATAAGATATCAATGAAATCTCTATTCTCTACTACGGATAAGCATATAGTAGAGACCATTAATGTTGTGAAGCTGAACAAGAAAACAGCTAAGGCTTTCTTTATATAACCATCTATTATTTTTCGATGATAAATCTCAACATCTTGTTTCCCTTTAATACTTGATAAAGCAGCAAGGATTAACACTGCTATCGTTACTGTTTTAATACCACCTGCCGTACCGGATGGTGAACCTCCAATGAACATAAAAATGACACCAATGAATGCGGAACCATTTCTTAAACTTTCTTGAGGTATTGTAAAATATCCGGCAGTCCTTAAAGTTACTGACTGGAAGAAAGAAGCCATTACCTTATTGCCCAAGGAAAGCTTTCCAATGGTAAGTTCATTATTATATTCATTTAAAAATATAAAAGCTGCGCCAAATAAGATTAACATTCCAGTTACTGTTAATGCTATTTTGGTATGCAAATCTAGTTTTTTGATATATTTTTTCATTGAAAATTGTTCTTTCACTGCCAATCTGCTTTTTTTAATAATATCCCACCAAACCGGATAACCAATACCACCTAATATAATTAATACCATTGTATTAATATTGATCAAAGGGTTTGTTTGATAAGGTACAAAGCTTGTTGGACCAATTAAATCAATACCTGCATTGCAGAATGCTGATATCCCATGAAAAATAGAATACCATATCCCTTTTATTACTCCAAACTCCGGAATAAATTGGAAGCAATAAAAAATTGCTCCAATTCCTTCAACTATGAGGGTCCCCTGCATGATTTTAATAGTTAATTTTACAAGTCCTCTTAAAGTATCAAGATTATATGCATCCTGTATTAATAGCCGGTCCATCAAAGTAATTCTTTTTCGAAGTATTAATAGTATTGTAGTTGTAAAGGTAACAACTCCAAACCCTCCAAATTGTATTAAGGCCAATATTACAACCTGTCCAAAAAAACTCCAATGCTCAGCTGTAACTACTGTTGTAAGACCGGTAACACATATGGATGTAGTAGCCGTAAATAAAGCATCTATAAATGGGGTAAACTCTCCATTTTTTGATGCTATTGGTAACGTTAATACACATCCTCCAATTAAGATTGCTATAAGAAAACCTCCGGTTATCATCTGGGTGGTTGTAAACTTTTTTTTCTTAAAAAATAACATTTTTGTCACCTCTGGTTTATGGCATATCCACTATTATAGTTCATCTATATAAATATGCAATACATTTTTCATTTTCTAACAGAATCTTAACATTGGTTATTATATTAATCATTTTTTCCATTATAAATACTAAAATATACGCAAAAAGGTAAGTCTTAAAAATATATTTAAGGCTTACCTTTTGTTAAAATGGATTTACTTATTATTCAATCAATAATTATTTAGGCTGACTCCTGCATATTACTCAATTTTGCTGCCTGATCAGCGGATATCAGGCTATCAATAATTTCATCAATATCTCCATCCATTATTGCATCCAGCCTGTGAACAGTTAATTTTATTCTATGGTCAGTAACACGTCCCTGTGGGAAATTATATGTTCTGATTTTTTCTGAACGGTCTCCCGTACCAACCTGGCTTTTTCTTGCTTCTGCTTCTGCATCCTGTGCTTTCTGTATTTCCATATCATATAATCTGGAACGTAAGACCTTAAGTGCCTTATCTTTGTTCTTTAATTGTGATTTCTCATCCTGACAGGAAATAACTATTCCTGTTGGGATGTGAGTCAAACGAACTGCGGAATCAGTAGTATTAACTGACTGTCCACCATTCCCTGACGAACGGAATACATCAAATTTACAATCATTCATATCAATTTCAATATCAACGTCTTCTGCCTCCGGCATAATTGCAACTGTGGCAGTAGAAGTATGAATACGTCCACCGGATTCTGTCACTGGAATTCTTTGTACCCGGTGCACACCACTTTCATATTTTAATTTGGAATATGCACCAAAACCGGTAATCATAAAGATTGCTTCTTTAAATCCGCCTAATCCGTTTTCATTTAAACTCATAGTTTCAACTCTCCAACGGTTTTTCTCAGCATATTTGGAATATAATCGAAACAATTCAGCTGCAAAAAGAGCTGCTTCATCTCCACCTGCTCCTGCACGGATTTCTACGATAACATTTTTCTCATCATTTGGATCTTTTGGCAAAAGAAGAATCTTTAATTCTTCTTCGATTTTACCAAGTCTTGCTTTGCATTCATTTAACTCTTCTTTTGCAAGTTCCCTAAGTTCTTCATCCGATTCTTCTTCTAACATTGCCAGACTATCTTCGATTCCTTCCTTTGTTGCTTTATATTCCTTATATTTATCAACAATAGGCGTAAGATCTGCTTGTTCTTTCATAAGTTGTCTGAATTTCGTCTGGTCATTTACAACGCTGGGTTCATTTAATTCATCCGTAATTTCCAGATACCTGTTCAGCGTATCCTCTAATTTATCAAACATACGTTATTCCTCCATTTATATAAAATGAATCTTCTTAATCATTATATTCTTCCATATGCAACTCTATTAAGCCCTGCCAGGTCTTTTATTATTTCCACATCATAGTATCCCGATTTTTTCAATAGTTGTACCAAATCAGGCCCTTGGTCATATCCTATTTCTAAGAATAACATCCCACCCGGATTTAGATATTTTCCGGCTTCCGCTGCGATCCTACGGTAAAAATGCAATCCATCTTCTTTTCCATCCAGTGCAATAAACGGTTCATGTTCTTTTACTTCTACCATTAGTCCATTAATATCTGCAGTAGGAATATACGGTGGATTGGATACGATAATATCAAATTTGCCTGTGACAGATTCAAATAAATCTCCATGTAAAAGAGTTACATCTACCTGATGGCTTTTAATATTTTCTTTGGCTATTTCAAGAGCTTTCTTTGATATATCTGTTCCAACTGCTCTCTTTAGCCTGCCTAATTTAGATAAGCTGGTGATTATACATCCAGAGCCTGTGCATAGATCAAGAATTTCTTTATCTTTTGCCACTTTCAGCACTTCTTCAACCAGAATTTCTGTATCCTGTCTTGGTATTAGAACACCCGGACCAACTTTAAATTTTAGTCCCATAAATTCCTGTTCCCCAGTAATATATTGTAACGGAACATTATCTGCACGCTTCTGGGTTAATGCAGTATATTCATCCATTTGAAGAGATGTGATTTCTCTGTCAGAGTGGAGGAAAAATTCTGCTCTGGTCACATTAAAATAGTATTCCATCAGATACCAGGCATCTAACTTTGCCTCTTTAATACCTTCTTCTTCAAGAGTTTTTACTCCTTTAGCTAAAGCTGTAGCTAATGTGATTTTGTTCTTTTTATCATTCATTTGATTTCTGATTCTCTATAAAATATTTATCCAGGGCACGAAGTATTTCATCGTCCTCATCTTCATCTTCATCCTGTAGAAGACTTTCTTTTGCTACGCTAAATTCTTCATTTACCTTTACAGGTTCTTGTTCTGCCACTGTCGTATTTTCAGCCAAATATGCCTTCCAATCGAAAACAGCTTCTACTGACTGAATTGCAACTTCTATCATATCATCCTCAGGTTCTTTCGTGGTGAGGCCTTGAAGCCATAACCCCGGTTTACTTAGTATCCCAACCAATTTAGAATCACTTTTCCCTGCCAGTCTGATAAACTCATAAGAAACTCCTGCAATTACGGGAACGAGTAACAAACGAATTATCACACGTAACCATACTGTATCTGTTCTTATAAACAGAAAGAATAATATACTAAAAAACATAACTATTAACATAAAACTTGTACCACATCTTTTATGTTCTTTACTTTGGATTCTCACATTCTCTACTGTAAGTTCCAACCCATGTTCAATACAGTTAATCGTTTTATGTTCCGCACCATGATATTGAAACACACGTTTTATATCTTTCATTTGTGAGATTGCTACTACATAAGTAATAAATATTAATATACGAATAAAGCCTTCGATAATTGCTAATGTTACCTGGGATTCAATATGGCTTTGGAAAAATTCCGCTATAAAAAAAGGAAGTAACATAAAGATTCCTATTGCCATTACTATGGATAAAAGTATTGTAAATCCCATGACAATCTTCTCTGCTTTTTCTTTAAATACTTTCGTGAATGCAGTCTCTATTTTCCCTGGTTTTATCTCTTCCTCTTCATAAAAACTGGCTGAAAAGGTAAGAGTCTTCATACCTATCATCATAGACTCAATGAATGCTAATATACCTCGAAATATAGGAAGCTTAAAAAGCTTATATTTTTCTGAAATACTTACAAATGTACTCTTTTCAATTGCAATCTCTTTCCCCGGTTTTCGAACTGCTACTGCATACACATCTTTATTCTTCATCATAACACCTTCGATAACCGCTTGTCCTCCAATGCCAGAAGATTTCATACCTTTTCACCGCTTTCTTTTATCATTTAAAAATAGGCTGAGATTAACAAACCTCAACCTGTTTTAATCATTACTTTAGTTTTCTTGACTTAAACCGTATCTACGGTTGAACTTATCAATAGCACCACGAGCTGCAGCTGCTTTTTGTTGACCAGTGTAGAATGAATGACACTTTGAACAAATTTCTACGTGGATATCTTCTTTTGTTGAACCAGTTACGAATTCATTACCACAGTTGCAAACTACTTTTGCCTGATAGTAATTAGGATGGATTCCTTCTCTCATATTTTCACCTCTTTACAAACTTTTCGTATTAAAGTTGGCTTGCACCAATTTTATCCTATCTTATAAACAGCTTTTTTATTATAGCATAGGTCATGAGTGATTGCAATAGTTATTTATACCAACTTAGTCTTTTTAATGATTTCAATAAATTCAGAATTTGATTTTGTCCGAAGGAACATTTCAAGGATTCTTTCTAATGCTTCATCTGATTTCATACCACTTAAAGCTCTATGCATCAGGATATTCGCTTCCAGCTCTGATTGATTTAATAACAGATCATCTCTTCTGGTACTGGATTTTGCAAGGTCGATGGCTGGGAAAATTCTCTTCTCAGATAAACTACGATCAAGAACGATTTCCATATTACCAGTCCCTTTAAATTCTTCAAATACTACATCATCCATTCTACTTCCGGTATCAACTAAAGCAGTGGCAAGAATGGTTAAACTACCACCTTCCCGCATATTTCTGGCCGCACCAAAGAATTTCTTGGGCATATGAAGGGCTGCCGGGTCAAGACCTCCTGATAATGTCCTGCCGCTGGCCTGTACCGTTAGGTTATACGCTCTTGCAAGTCTGGTTATACTATCAAGTAAAATAACTACATCTTTTTTATGTTCCACTAATCTTTTAGCTCTCTCAATAACCATTTCTGAAACTCTTTTATGATTCTCAGGAAGTTCATCGAAAGTTGAATAGATTACTTCAACATTTTTTCCTTCTATAGATTCTTTGATATCCGTTACTTCTTCCGGCCGCTCATCAATTAAAAGGATGATCAGACTCATATCCGGATAATTCTTTGTTACTGCTTTGGCTACTTGCTTAATAAGTGTTGTCTTACCTGTCTTTGGCGGAGATACGATCATCCCCCTCTGTCCTTTACCAATTGGAGAAATCAAATCTACCATTCTCATGGCAACTGTTGAACCGGAAGTCTCTAAATGAATTCTCTCATTTGGGAAGATTGGCGTTAAATCTTCAAATTTCTTACGTCTTGCTGCCTCTGCAGTATGAAACCCATTTACTGATTTTATGAATAACAAAGCACTAAATTTCTCATTTTGATTACGGATTCTGGTATTTCCTGTGATGATATCTCCGGTTTTCAAATTAAAACGTCTGATCTGGGCCGGAGATACATATACATCATTCTCTCCTGGCAAATAATTATCACATCGAATAAATCCATATCCATCTGGTAATACTTCCAGAATGCCCTCTTTTGTTTCTCCGCTATCCAGTTGTTCCATATCTGCACCCATTCCAGTGCGATTATTATTTACTCCATGGTGGGAATTGTTCTGGGTTCCCGCTGTGTTATTGGTGTTATAGTTCCCCCCATGTTCTGCCACTACGGAACTCTTTTGACTTTCACTGATTCCAGTTGTTTCTGCTGCCGAAATACTAGCATTATTTTCATCTGACAACTCATTTAAGGCATCAACTAATTCCTGCTTTCTCATAGAAGAAAAGTTTTTAAGCCCTTTACTTTTGGCCTCTTCCTTTAACGCAGTAAGAGACATTGTTTCATATTTATTTGCCATATAATTTACTCCTTTACATACTCATTGTTCAAATTAGGGTTTTATAAGATTCGATTAAGATTATTTCATATAAGATCTTTAATATTAGGAAAATATACAGAAAGTAATGTTATTCATACATAGATAAATTAAAAAATCTATAAAAATTTGCATCTAACTTTATTATACACATTTTTGAATACAAATCAATTTTTTTCATAAAGATTATTAAAAAAATTAATAGATTTTTTTGCCGATGTGAGTTATAATATTGAGGTTAATTTATTAAAGAACTCTAACAAAGATGTTAGTGTAGGGGGATTTCTACACTTTTTTTACATCTTTTTTTATTATTTCAAAAACAAGGAGGAAAAAAATGGCTGTTAAATACGTATTTGTAACCGGCGGTGTTGTATCGGGTCTTGGTAAGGGTATTACTGCTGCATCCTTAGGAAGATTACTAAAGATGCGGGGATATCATGTGACAATGCAGAAATTCGACCCATATATTAATGTTGATCCAGGTACGATGAACCCTATTCAACACGGCGAGGTATTTGTGACGGATGATGGAGCTGAAACAGATTTAGACCTTGGGCATTACGAAAGGTTCATCGATGAAAGCCTTACAAAAAAATCCAATGTTACTACCGGTAAAGTATACTGGTCTGTTATTCAAAAAGAAAGACGAGGAGACTTTGGAGGAGGAACTGTTCAGGTTATCCCTCATATCACTAATGAAATTAAAAGCCGTTTCTATCGCAATGAAGATTCAGCAGAAGACCGAATTGCAATTATCGAAGTCGGCGGCACTGTTGGTGATATTGAAAGTCAGCCATTTTTAGAATCTATCAGACAATTTCAGCACGATGTTGGACGGGAAAATGCCATACTAATACATGTAACCCTGATTCCATATCTAAAAGCATCTGGTGAAATGAAAACAAAGCCAACCCAGGCAAGCGTAAAAGAACTTCAAGGCATGGGAATCCAACCAAGTATTATTGTTTGCAGAACGGAACATCCACTAGAAGATGGTATCAAAGATAAAATTGCACTTTTCTGTAATGTACCTAGCAGCCATGTACTTCAAAATCTTGATGTGGATACCCTTTATGAAGCTCCCCTTGCCATGGAAAAAGAGCATCTTGCTGATGTAGTCTGTAAATGTCTTGAACTGGACTGTCCTGCTCCTGATATAAAGGAATGGGAAGACATGGTACACTCCCTGAAACACCCAGAAAAGAACGTAAAAATAGCTTTAGTAGGAAAATACACTCAATTGCATGATGCATATATCAGCGTGGTAGAGTCTTTAAAACACGGCGCTGTAGCACATAAATCCAGTGTAGATATCAAATGGATTCCATCTGAAGACTTAACAGATGAAAATTCAGACAAGCTGCTTGGTGATGTAAAAGGTATTTTAGTCCCAGGTGGTTTCGGGGACAGAGGTGTAGAAGGCAAGATAACAGCAATTCGTTATGCCAGAGAACATAAGATTCCATTCTTAGGTCTATGTCTTGGAATGCAGCTGGCAATTGTTGAATTCACCAGAAATGTGATTGGATTAAAAGATGCGCACAGCATTGAACTTAATCCTGATACTTCTCATCCGGTTATTGCTCTTATGCCTGATCAAAATGGAGTGGAGGATATAGGCGGTACATTAAGACTTGGCTCTTATCCTTGTGTTCTTAATGAAGCAAGTAAAGCTTTTGAAGTGTACGGTACCAAAATAATAGAAGAAAGACATAGGCACCGATATGAAGTAAATAACGAATACCGTGATGAATTCAAGAAACATGGTTTGAAATTGTCCGGTCTATCTCCAGATGATAGAATTGTGGAGATGATTGAATTACCGGATCACCCTTGGTTTATCGCCACCCAGGCTCATCCAGAATTCAAATCAAGACCGAACAGACCTCATCCTTTATTCAAAGGCTTCATTGGAGCTTCTCTGGAATATAATAAATAAAAAATAAGGCTTTTCAGGAAAAACGTCAAATAACGAAAAGAAAATATGTCTCTTCTTAATTTAATGACTCTTCCTGAAAAGCCTTATTTTAAATTTGTAAAACTACTTACCGCTTGGCTAATGATGCCAGTAAAGTACCTATAAAAATACAGATATCTGATATGTTAAAGATCACCTTTTTCAGCCAGGAGAAACTAAAATAGTCTACTACATAACCTTTCTTGATTCTATCATAAGTATTACTTAGCGCACCACCAATGATCAAAGATAAGCCAAATTTTAATAGCTTATTTTCTTTCTTCGGCAAAAGGATTGCAAATAATGTGAGAACAATTCCCAGTATGAAACAGGATAAAGCGAGCACCACTTCTTTTTGTTTCTCAAGAAAATTTAACATAGCTCCACTATTATGATATTTACTTAGAATAATCCTTCCTTTAAGGATTTTCTCATCTTTACCATATTGCTTTGTCTCTTCAATATATTTCTTAATAAAACCATCACCAATAAAAATCGATAAGATAATTATAACATAAATCATAAGATACCTCCTTTTATTTTACACTCCATTCTTTTGCTAATTCCTCATATATTTTTGCCTGTTCTTCATCCCCTATCTTTCTATAACAATCCGATAACCGTTTTAGCGGATAATCACCACCGTAGTGAATGTTTAAACTACTTCCAGCCTCATAGGCTGCATTATAGAACCAGATAGTTGCTTCCTTATAATCTTTCATTTCATAAAAATATTCTCCTAATTCATAGCATATTTCAGAAGATGGATTTTTATCCGCGATACCCTTGATTGAATTTTTTAATAGGTTGTGTATATCATCTTGTATTCTACAACATTTACATACAACACACTGAGCATCTTTCTTTTCATCCATTGTTCTCTCATCATCCTCTAAGACATTTAAAAAGAACTCTTTTGCTTCAATAAAATCCTTATCTGATCCTGCTATAAATAATTCTTTCGCATACATATTGACCAGCTTTTTAGAAAGCCTTTCTCCTTTTTCAAGCAAAGTTAAAAAAGTACGAAAATCTCTGCCAGCATGGTTTTCTGATGGTTTATGAATGATTTCTATATCACTATCATATATTACAGGATTTATTTCCACTGTTTCATGAATTTGATCTACCCACTGAAAGGTCCGAATCCTTTTATAAAGTTTTGGCCTATACTCAGAATCATAATTATATGTTGTCCCAAATTCCAGTTGGTTAGTATATAACATCTGAACAATCTCAATCTCCGGTAATAAAACTTGCTTCAATCCTTGAAATCTTTCTATATTTTCTTTATCAATCATTTCATCCGCATCTGCCACATAGATATAATCTTTTGTTGCTTTAGAAAATGAAAAATTTCTGGCTGCTGCAAAATCATGGATCCATTTAAAATCATAAATCTTATCCGTATACTTTTTAGCAATTTCTTTTGTTTGATCTGTTGAGCCCGTGTCGACTATAATAATTTCATCTGCAATCCCTTTTATACAATCTAAACATCTGGCAAGTATTGCCTCTTCATTTCTCACTATCATGCACACACTAATTGTTATCATTTTAAGTACCTCTCATTCAAAGAATGTCTACATTCCCCAAATGTAGACATTCTTTTTCTCATATTTACTTATCGATTCTGTAATTCTTTGATATCTCTGCTGTTTGCCGATACAGCAATCTTTAGCAATGCGATATCTTCTTCTGTTTTATCCATCCGGTCAATTTTATCAATTCTGGAAATAACAGTATCCCGATTCTCATACAGCAGATCAATTTTACGCATTACATCATTTTCAATGAAAATCCGTACATTTCTAAGTTCACTGTCAAAATGTGATTGATTCATCTGCAAATCTTTAATGTCAGACTTTACATTTGCCATGTCAGATTTTAATTCAGACACATCCACTTTCAATTCTTGTACATCTGTTTTCAATCCTTGTACGTCTGTTTTCAATCCTTGTACGTCTGTTTTCAATCCTTGTACGTCTGTTTTCAATCCTTGTACGTCTGTTTGAATACAACTAATTTGACCTTGAATTTCACCAAGAATATTCAGTATTTGTTTTTCCATATAACTCCTCCTTTCTTTCATTTCACAGCATCTCTCTGAGTAAAGTATAATATAATTTTTTTTAGAATTCAATAGTAGCTTGTACCTTAATCATAAACTTATCATTAACAAAAAAATACCAGGTATTTTATATTGAACCAGGTATTTTTAAGACCAAAAACCTTAATATATATTAAATCAATCCATGATTCATATTCATTAAGGTTTTATTATTCTAATTATAATATATCATATTTTATCTGATACACTTCAATAAATCTGAAAAAGTTGCCAGATCATAAGTTGCTAACTGGGTATATACTGCATCCCCAATTGCAGCCTGATCCATCCCGCCTTCAATTGCAGCTTCTAATCCTGATTTTGCATCTTCAACGACCAGACATTCTTTTGGAGAAAGTCCAAGATATTCACATGCTTTTAAAAATACTTCCGGGTCTGGTTTTGATTTCTCAATATTATTACCATCTGAAATGGCATCAAAATACCCTTCAAGTCCTAACTGTTCCAGAATATATCTGGCATTTTTGCTTGATGAACCAATGGCTAACTTAAGTCCATCTTCTTTCAATTGATCCAGTGTATCCTTTACTTCTTTGGACAAATCACTTGGTGACATATCCTCTAACAGCCTTTTATAAATATTGTTTTTTTCCTCACTATAGTTTTCTTTCTCTGTTGCTGTGAGACTTCCATTATAATTTTCTAATATGATTTCAAGACTGTCCATTCTACTTACACCTCGAAGTCTATTATTAATTTTTTCATCAAAATAAATCCCCAGTTTATCTGCAAGCTGCTTCCATGCCAGGTAATGGTATTTGTCTGTATGGCATATTACACCATCTAAATCAAAGATAATTCCTTTATATTTCATATGTAACCCTTTCTTGTTAAAACTTGATGTCATAATGGACAAATTCACTGAATGATAAAATATCCCGTACTGCTTATGCTGTTGCTTCGTACTTATTTGTCTATTGCTCATTAAATTCTTTCTATACTGATTGTATCTTTTAAATGATACTCTCTTCCATATACATGAATCACCTTTTCGTCTCCACTTACTAATGTAACTATACACATATCTTCTGTTACTTCAATTTTAATCTGGCTCTGCTCAAAAGTAACCTTAAATTGATAGCCACTCCACTTTTTTGGAAGGGATGGAGATAAAAATAATCCACTTTCCTTTAATCTGAGTCCTGCAAAACCATATACAACTGCCATATAATTGCCGCCCATATTAGCTGTATGGATGCCATCTTTCGTATTATGATGGGTATTAAACAAATCTAACTTGGCAGAATCTCCAAAATAATCGTATGCTTTCTCTTCCATTCCCAACTTAGAAGCCACAATACTATAGATACATGTTGACAGGGAAGAATCATGAGTGGTGACTTTTTCATAATAGAGAAAAGAATTACGAATTGTTTCTATCTTCTCGTCATCTTCAAAAATAAAATGAGCCAATACCGTATCTGCCTGTTTGCACACTTGATACCTATATAAATGCAATGGATGATAATTTAATAGTAGCGGGAATTTCTCCTTAGGCGTGTTCTTTATGTCCCACATCTTTTTCTGAAGGAAAGAATCATCTTGAGGATTGATCTTTAATTTCTCATCATATGGGAGAAACATTTTTTCTGCTGCCATTTTAAATTCTTCTATTTCTGACTGGCTTAAGTCAATCTTATCTGCCACCGGTTTTAACAAATTAAATTCATCCAATAAATGATAAAACTTCGCTGCCCAGTTTAAATGGTTCTTCGCTGATGAATTCGTATAATAATTATTATTGACCATGCAGGTATATTCATCTGGTCCAGTTACCCCATTAATATGAAACTCATCATTCACATAATTCCCAACATCAATCCAAAGCCTGGCGGTTTCAAAAATAATTTCTCCAGCTTTCCCGGCAATGAAATCCATATCTTTGGTTGCAAGATAATATTGGACAATGGAATAAGCAATATCACCATTAATGTGATACTGGGCGGTACCAGCGGGAAAATATCCTGAGCATTCTTTCCCATTAATAGTTCTCCAAGGATACAACGCTCCTTTTTTATGGCCCATAATTCTGGCATTTTCTCTGGCCTCTTCCAAGATGGAATAACGATATTCTATTAAATTTTTAGCTATCTTGGGATTCGTCAAGGTAAAGAATGGCTGGATATACATCTCTGTGTCCCAGAAGAAATGACCTTCATACCCTTCTCCACTTAGCCCTTTCGCTGCAATATTGCTATGTTCATCTTTTCCAACAGATTGGATTAGCTGGTATAGATTATAGCGCACTGCCAGACTAAGTTCATCATCACCTTCAATTTCAAGAGATGTTTGATTCCAGTAATCCGTTAAATATTCTCTTTGTTTCTTATAATGTTCTTCTAAACTCAGACTAAGAGCACAGTCCATCTCTTCCATAGCTTTTTGCTCACAATCCTGTTCCCTGATAGAATCACTAAAAACTGTATATTTCGTAAGGGTTATGGTTTCATTGCATACAATATTGCTCTCTATGGTACAAATTGCCTTATGTTCTTCAATACAAACATCCATGACTCCTGTTTTGGATAAACAGTTTTTTACACCAGTGCACACAGCTAATCCGGATTTGGATGTATGAGTCACAATAAAAGAAGCATCCTCAATTATTTTGGCACTATGAGGAAATAAGTGCCTAAAGCTCTCTCCCGCTACCCGAGGGTCCTCTGGATTGCAATAGTTCATTACTTCTCCAATATGGTTTGATTTAAATGTAATATTTCCTTCAAAATTTAAAGCCTTTACTGAATATTCTATGGTAAATAAAGACAACTGGTAAAAAGAAGTCATTCTTTTTATTATAATCTCTACTTCTTTTCCTTTTGGAGATCTCCAAACAACTCTTCTTGCTGTATATCCTTCACTCATATTCAGCCATCTTGAACTTTCCATTACAGTCCCTTCAAACATATTAAAAGGTTCATCATCAAGGAACAGATAAATACTTTGAGAATCTACCACATTTAGCATGGTTTGTTTTTCCTCTACAAAACCATATAATTTTTCAGCTTGTTTCATCTGTGCAATATCATAGAACCCATTAATATAAGAACCGCGAATAGAATCAAACCCCTCAGGATATCCTTCTTCAAAATTAGAGCGCACTCCTATATATCCATTGGCATTATGAAATACTGTCTCATTTAATATTAAATCTTCATTATTCAAGCTTAAGTCTTTTATTTCATAAATTGATTGTCTGTTACTCATTGTCTGCTCCTTTTGGCTATTTCACAGCTCCTGCTGCAACTCCCTTAATAATGTGCTTTTGTGCTAATAGATAGAAAATAATAACCGGAATGATCGTTAGTGTTAAACCTGCCATCGCTAAATTCCACTGAATTGTAAACTGTCCAAAGAAAGAAGCGGTAGATAGAGGAATCGTACGTAAATTCTTTTGGGAAATAACTAATGATGGAAGCAAATAATCATTCCATATCCATATTACATCCAGGATAATAACAGTTACCGTGGTAGGTTTTAACATTGGAAATACGATTTTGAAGAATGTCTGAAATTTATTACATCCATCAATGGTAGCTGCTTCTTCCAAAGAAACAGGAATTGACTTGATAAATCCATGGTACAAAAATACAGCCATACTCGCACCAAAACCAATATTCATGTATATTAATCCACCTAATGTATCAATCATTGGAATATGCAATGTGTCTCTGATCCATCCCATTACCTGCATTAATGGCATCATTAATGTTTGAAAAGGAATTAGCATGGTTGCCACAAAAGTCATAAATAAAATCCGGCTAAACATATTATCTACTCTAACCAACATCCAGGCTGTCATAGCAGCCAATATAACAATACATAATATGGATATCCCTGTAACAATAAAGGAATTACCAAATGCTTTTAAAAATTCCATCTTCTTCATAGCTTTTTCATAAAATTCAAAACTGAATTTTGATGGTAATGCTAACATATCTTCATATAGCTCTGCTCTATTCTTAAACGAATTCACAATAACTATATAGATAGGAAACAGGTACAATGCACAAACTAAAACAGCCAATAGATTCAATAGAAATTTCTTTATTTTATTCATTACATTGACACCTCTTTCTTCTTTGTAATGGATACTTGAACTAATGTTACAGAAGCTACTACAATAAAGAAAATAATTGCCTTAGCCTGACCATATCCATAATTGTTCAATTGGAAGATTTCATTATAGATATTCATGGCAAACATTTCCGTTGCATTGTTTGGTCCCCCACCTGTTAATGATAAATTCACATCAAAAATCTTGAAACAGTTGGATAGGGTTAAGAATAGACAAATTGTAAAGGAAGGCATGATGAGGGGAAATTTAATACGGAATAATGTATTAAAAAATCCTGCTCCATCCACAGCTGCTGCCTCTATCACATCTTCTGGTATTCCCTGAATCCCCGCAATATATATGATCATAATATAACCTGCCATCTGCCATGTAGCCACCACTACAAGGGCAACCAAAGCATAGTCATAATCTAATAGCCAATTGAAAAAGAAATTTGTAAGTCCCGTTTGTTCTCCTATATTCGCAAATGCATCGCTGAATATAAACTTCCATATGTATCCCAGAATCAAACCACCAATAAGATAAGGCATAAATAACATCGTTCTTGCCAAATTGCGTACTTTTAATTTTGTTGTAACAATAAGTGCAAATGTAAGTCCTAAAACATTAATAATGATTATGGCTAATAACGTAAAAAATATCGTGTGACCTGCAGAAGATAGGAATCTTGTATCTGAAAACAATTTTATAAAATTATCAACTCCCACAAAAACCTTCGGGTTTAAAGGCAACCCATCCCATGAGAAAAAAGAATAACCAATACCGATAATAAATGGAATCAACACAACAGTTGTAAATACAAATACCAACGGCAGCGTAAATAGTCCATACCAGAATTTATCACTTTTTCTCTTCATATATCATTCCTCCTTATTTTTAGTCTTTCCAAGCAAACTATAATGTAAGAAATCTAACACCTGCTTATTCATAGAATGGATCTTAAACATTCTACTGCCATAGATTAAGCTATTAAGAAGATGTTAGATTTCTTTCATTATTAGTTCAAAATTAATTATTTATTTGCCTGAACCCATGCTTCATCCAATGCTGCAAGGAATTCTGCCCCTGTCATATCTGTTGTAAAGAATTGTTCTGCTACTGGAACTAAATATACATCAACAATACCTGCCGGCCAGTTTGTCATTGGCCAGGAAATAGTCTTACCTTCTGCTGCATATTTTGCTACTTCCTGTGATAAAGGATCTAGTTGTGGACTTTCCATACCTTTGACAACTGGAATAAATCCGAATTCTTCCATAAGATATTTTGTACCTGTCTCACTTGTATATAACCATTCTAAGAATGCTTTACCTGCATTAATTTCTGCTTCAGACGCTTGAGAATTCACGAACCAGGCAGTTGGAACGCTAACTGCGATCTTATCGTTTCCGTTAAGTGGTAATCCCATCATTCCCATTTCAAAGTCAACATCATAATCTTTGAACATACCATATGACCAGTTACCTTGATGAATAGAAGCTGATTTACCGGTTGCAAAATCGCCAGTTTCTTTGTCATAATTTACTTCTAATGGATTGTTCGTATTTTCTCTGATAGCTTCCATAAATTTTCCAAACTCTTGGAATTCTGGTGTATCAGCCATCTTTACTTCACCTGCATTTAATTTTGCAAGGAATCCTGCTGGATCTGCTTGTAAAGCAAATGGTGTATTAAGAATATGTCCAATCAGGAAATAAGCTTCTTGTGATAAACTGAATCCATTGATACTTTTTGCTTTCATTTCTTTTAACATATTGGCAAAGGCATCATAGTTGTTAACCTTTGCAGGATCAATTAAGGATTTATTATAAACAAGTCCAAATCCTTCTACTGTATAAGGAACACCAACAACTTTACCATCTGCCTGTGGAGCCATACCTTCAGCGATGTCACCAACAAATGATAGATCACTTAAATCTGCAACATAAGCTTTTAACTGTTCTACTTCAGCACCCGGTTGAAGAGAAAAAACAGTAGGACCTTGATTATTGCTTAATTTCGTCTTTATTTGTTGTGGATAATCATCACCAGTTGTTCCCCAAACTTCCACTTCTACTCCAGTTTCTTCTTCATACGCTTCTGCTAACGCTTCCAATTGATCTGAAATTTCAACTTTAGATTGGAATACTACGATTTTTTTTGCCATCTCTTTTTCAGGTTCAGTAGTTTCAGCTTCATCTGCCCCTTCTACCTCAGTAGATGTTTCAACTTCAGGTTTTGTTTCTTCTTTCTTTCCACAACCTGTAAGAGCCATTGCTGCTACCATAGAAGTTACTACGAAAAGACTTATTACTTTTTTCAATTTCATGATTCCCTCTCCTTTTTTATGTTCTACTAACTATGTATTCTTTGTAAAACGTTATACTAATATAATATGACATATTGCTTAATATGTCAATATAAAACCATTTGTTTTTAGTATATATGTATAATTTTGATTATTATTCACAAATCAGAATCAAAAAAAATCATATATAACCGCCTTTTATCAGCAAGTTATATATGATTTCATAAAACTTTTAGTAAAATATTTATTTTATTTTACTAACAAGAACACTGTTTCTCCATTTTACTTTTGCAGAGATACGAAACGGTTCTACGTTTCTCCTCCCTTTCACATTCTCAATTAAATACCTTGCGGCTAAGAACCCTCTCTCATAATTTGGTATTGCCACCGTTGTAAGCTCCATTGCTTCTGCCAGATCACAATTATCAAACCCTGTAATTGCTATATCTTCCGGAATTTTTATCCCATTTTCGCGAAATGCCTTCATGGCACCAATCGCCATGTTATCATTGGCACAAACTAATATCTCCGGCAATTCTTCTCCCAGCATAATGATCTTGGCTGCAGAATAACCACTCTTTTCACGATAATCTCCAGAGAAATAATTCTTTCTCTGAAATACAATATTATTATTCTCTAAAACATCTGAGAAGGCCTTATAACGTTCCTGATTATCTGCCGTATGCTCTGGTCCTCCAAGAAAGCCAAACCTGCGATAACCATTATCCACCAGCTGCTGCACCATTTCATACATAGGATCATAATTATTGACAACTATACTCTTTATGTAGGGATTATCCGTAATCCTGTCCAGGGTTACGATTGGATATCTTTCACTTGCAATCCCATTTAATACATTATCTTTCATCTTAGCATCTAATATAATTGCTCCACTGGTTAAATTACTCCTCATATATTTCTCACAGGATTTCTCAGTACATATAATTAAATCAAAATCATTATCATTCACATAATCACTAATCCCCTTAATAATTCGAAGATAAAAGCTACGATCAAAATCACTGAAATTAAAGAGAATCGTATCACTAGTGCCAGATTTCAAGGTTTTTCCAATGGTATTAGGATAGTAGGACATCTCTTTACACAACTGTAGAATACGTTCTTTCGTATCCTCTCCAACATTCTTCTTACCGTTTAGTACATTGGAAACTGTGGATATGGATACTCCTGCAGCCTTTGCAATGTCTTTGATTCCAACCATTGTAATACCCCCTAAGTGAATTTTATCTCTGAATTTGTATTTACAGTTCAGCTATAAGCTCGATTTTGCTCCGCTACATCTCGCTTTGGCAGAGCGCCATATAGAAAGTAATGTATAATCTGCCCTTAGTATGCAGGCATCCACGTGCAATTTGTACATTACTTTCTGCATGGCTGAACTGTTTATAAAATCATTTTACTTGATGTCGAGGGATTTTACAAGAGATTTTAGTAAAATATATTGTGATTTTACTTTTATGTAGCAATATATATAACTAGTATAAACTTTAGTTCAACTAATAACAAAAGAGGTTGACTCTCAACCTCTCTTATACTATAAACATTCTGATAATTTCTTTATCTTCATACCTTTTATTTTAGCACCACCTTCGGTAGCATCAATAAATTCTATATTTTTTACTTCCTTAATACGACGTTCTATCCATTTACGATAAATATCCAGATTTTTACTTGTTCCAACCATATTACCATATATGTCCTCAACTTGCCTTAAATCATTTGACTCCACTGTATTAAATGAAGCAGTACCTGATGCATGATCTTGATTATTTGTATAAGCAAGATCAAGTCCCAGAAAAATTATTCTCTTACATTCGAATTGTATTCCTAGATCAAGTGCTGTTGTGCTGACAGAACCTCCTGTTTGATAAAGGTGATAATTATGTTCACTTGCGAACTCTTCTGCCTTTTTGTATCCTTCCTGGCAGATGAGATATTTTTCCCCTAGATAGTCTTCAGGAATTTTATAATAGACAGTAGACAAATAGAGTAATGGTATATTTTTCGTATTAATGTCTTTAATTTGTGTGTATACTCCATCATTTGCGTCAATTATAATAACATAATGTGGTGTTATTCCAACTGACAATAGCTTTTTTAATACGGTGCCTGTTGCTAATATAATAACATCTTTCCCAAGATTTTTAAGTTCCTTATAATTTTTATCTAAGGAAGGTCCAGCTGCTATAATGTATAGGTCTTTACCTTTAAACATTTCCTTGAGAGACTCAATGTAGCCATCATATATCTTGATATTCTTCTTGAAATTGTTATTTAATTTGTGTAATTGATTATTCACAGAGCTATAGGAGATAAAGTAGTCCTCTAATTGTTCTCGTATGTTGATATTTTTTATGTTTCTTAATGAAGGATAATGAATAATATATCTATTCTCAGCATCTAAATCTTTAATACAAGTACTTAATTTTTCAAAAGAGGGATCATATATCAGATTTACTCTATCACTAGAAATCATCTGTCTTAAATCAACAAAAGCGCACGCCAAAAGAATTACATTAATATCACTTTCATAAACAGTAATATTAATACTATCATCTAATTCCATCAGTTCAATAATATGATGGCCTAATCCAAGACCATAGACAGTATATCTCGAAATATTATTAGAAAACCATTCTCTGGCTAACATTCCTGCCTCATGAAGAATCTGCCCATTACTATGGAGATAATATTTTTTCCCATTATCAAATAGAGCCAATGTCATTAATCCACAAGAAGTATATTCTACGGAATACCCCTCTTCTAATAAAGTTAAAGGAGAATCTAATTTTTTCAATTTTTCTCCCAGTTGAAAATCTTTTTTTAAAATCAATTCTATATTCTTTTTATACAGGCTTTGGTCTAAGGTAAATGTCTCTTTACTAATAATCATTTCTTGCAGACTTAAAACAAATGGATTTAATTGCATCTCATATAAATCAGCTAGTAGTATATAATCTCTATTTTCTTGAGCTTCTAATAAATCTCCAAGCATTTGATTAATGTTCACTGCATCTACAATATTTATACCATCATTAAAGTATATTTCATTATTTAGAATATTTTCTATTACTTCCAAAATTGTCTCTATAGATTTGGTTGAATATATTAACGCTTGATAAAAGTTTTGTAATCTTAAATACGTAATTGTTTTATCAGTATAACCAAGTAATTTTATATTTTTAATAAATATTTCTCTTATATTCTCTAACACTTTATCTCCTTAAAATCAAAATGTATCAGTCACAAATATATTATAATTTAGATAATTCTATTTTTAAAGCTTCTATACTCAGCCACTCCTTATTTGTTCCTGAATTATATTCAAATCCTTCTTCTACTAATTTCCCTCCGGGCAATAATGTCTTTTCAAGATCTAACCATTCAAAATGTGGGTACACAATATAATGTTTATCATATTCATAAGTCTTTCTGGAATCATCTTTTGTTACCATAACTTCATCCAGCTTTTCACCTTCTCTAATCCCTATTTCCTTGAGTTCAACGTTCTCCAACATAGCTTTTGCTAAATCGGTTATCTTAAAAGAGGGTATTTTAGAAATATAAGTTTCGCCACCTTTTGATTCTTCTAAAGCTTTAAATACAAGCTCTACACCTTGTTCTAACGTTATCCAAAAACGTGTCATTCTAAAATCTGTAATTGGTAATACTTTCTCTCCTTTTTCAATTAAGTTTTTAAATATTGGAATAATGGAACCTCGACTTCCTGCAACATTTCCATATCGAACAATTGCAAATCTAGTGTCTTTTTCACCTGAATATGCATTTGCCGCAATAAATAATTTATCTGATACAAGTTTTGTTCCACCATATAAATTGATAGGATTTACTGCTTTATCTGTAGATAACGCCACTACTTTTTTAACACCTTTATCTAGAGCAGCATCAATAACGTTTTGTGCTCCATGGATGTTAGTTTTTATTGCTTCAAAAGGATTATATTCACATGTTGGCACTTGCTTCATAGCTGCAGCATGTATAACATAGTCAACTCCTTCAAAAGCCCTATATAAACGTTCTCTGTCTCTTACATCCCCAATAAAAAAGCGAACCTTAGATAAATCAACTTTATCTTGATATTCAGATTTCATCACACTTTGTTTAAATTCATCTCTTGAATATATAATCACTTTCTTAGGACTATAATTTGCAAATATCATCTCTAAAAATTTCTTTCCAAAAGATCCTGTTCCTCCAGTGATTAAAATAGTCTTACCATTTAACATAGTTTTTCCTCCATGACTTTATCTTTCATTAAATCTAATAATTTTATTATTTTCTCACTAATTAAATTATCGTCACAAATATCTAGAATCTTAATATTTCGTATGCAATTCTGCTAGCACCACATCCATCTACAAGATTTGTCATTCTTTTAGAATAAATTTCTCGTAATTGATCATTTTGATAAAGTAAAGCAATACCTTTTAATATATTTTGTATAACAATATTAATATTTTTACTTACATCTCCTGCATAGATCATAATATTATTGTGTCCAAAGTCTTCTACCCCATTGATTTGGTTATCTGCAATTGCAAAACAAATAGTTGAAACCCCACAAGCGCATAATTCATAAAGAGTAGTTCCTCCCGCAGATACCGCTATATCGCATTTCATCATTAATTCTGACATTTTTTCAACATTATAATGCAAAAAAATGTTATTATAAGTCTTTTCTAACATTTGTAATTGCGATAGATGTTGATTAAATACACCTGACACAACATGAAAATTGATATTCTCATATTTCTTTTGCTCAATAATTTCAATCAATAATCTACTTGCTATATTATAAGTATCTGAACCACCAGTTGTTATTAAAACAGTCCTTGCTGGATTATTTATTTCATTTTCTCGTTCCAATTGAGAAAATTCTTTACGCAGAGGAACATATTCACAGCCTAGCAATAATTTTATATTCTTTAAATTATATAAAGATTCGTAATTAAATTTCGGATAATAGTTGGCATAATTGATTATCATATCAACAGGATACGTAAATAAATTCAAATCATCGATATAAATAATTCGAACATGTCTGCCTATTTCTTTCAAGTATTTTTTTGTCACAAAGTAAGAATCTACAATCAATTTCTTAATTTCTTTTTCTCGTATCAATTCTATTAATCTTTCTATCTCTAATTCAAGATCATTCCATTTGCTATTGATGTTTAATGTTGGAAATCCTTTAGATTGAATTAATTTCTTGGGATAATCATCAGAAATTATAAAAGTACAATCCTCACCATTTTCAACAATTGCTTGTGCTATTGATATACATCGCATTACATGTCCTGTTGCAATTTGTTCATTCCCATCAACTCTAAAATATATCATTATCTTGCTCCCTTAAAATAAAAATCGAACACCTCTTTATCTAACTTAATTTAAAGTAGCCTATAATTTCTCGCCCAATACCCATATTACTCATAATTTCATATAAATTTATTACTTCATCAATTGAAATCTCATGGAGTAGATTTTCAATTTTTATCTTTGCCTTATAGCATGATTTTCCAACAGTTTTATTTTTAATGTAATTAACATTATCATTTAATAAATTAAAATCAATAGGCGTATCACATAGGAATTTAACTCCAGTCCATCCTTTACTCTTAGTCAATTCCATTAGACCATCTTTGTTAAAATACGATATATGATCTGGCATTGCTACCCAATATGGACTATCTACAAACCTATTATTATATAGATATTCTTGCACTGCTGAAAAATCATTTGGAACTTTTATGCAGAGAATTGTATTGTCATCAGAAACCTGTTTACACTTCTCAAGTGTTAAAGCTGGTTCAAATAAATGTTCCAAAACATTATCCAAATTTATGATATCAAATTTATAATTTTTCCTAATTAATTTATCCAATTTTTCATTGATATTCCCAAACAATATTCTGTTACACATATCTGGGTTATGTTGATTACAACCATAACTACTATAATCAATCCCTGTTACATTATAACCTTTATCATTAAAATATTTCAGTGCAAAACCTTCCCCACATCCTATATCAAGAAACTCTTTTCTTTTTTCTACTGTTTTAAATTCTTCTCGTAATTGATCCACTACATATTTTTTTTCTTCCAATTTTATATTGAAATATTTTATTTCTTCATCAGAATATTGCTTCGTATATACCTGACTATTCTGAAAATATTTATTGCTATAAAATTCATTTCTTTCTACTTCAGACATTTGTTTTTTTAACTCATAATAACCAAATTGGTTTTTAAAAACTAAATCATACATTTTATCACCTCAAAAGGATTTTATTATTTACATACATAACTTTTTAACTTTGTTAATTACATAATTTTGTTCTTCATCTGATAAATTTGGATAAATTGGCAAACTAATGAAATTAGAATACACTTCCTCGGCATTAGAGCATACAGTATTTTTATATCCATTATTTTGATAATATGGTTGCTTATATACAGGAATATAATGAACATTAACTCCTATGTTTTGAGCTAAAAGCGACTCAACCACTTCTCTTCTATTCTCATTAATAATTTGGATCACATATAAATGCCAACTATTATTACAACCATCTAGTTGTTTTGGTATTATTATGTTTTTAATATTAGAAAACTCGTCATTATACCTATTAGCTATTTCTCTTCTTCTTGCCACAAACTGTTCTAATTTCTTCATTTGACTAATACCCAATGCACATTGTATGTCTGTAACACGATAGTTAAATCCCAATTCTAGCTGTTCATAATACCATGGTCCATCATAGGAGGACATTAGTGATTGATTTCTTGTAATTCCATGGCTCCTATATAGAACAAGGCGATTATATAATTCTTTATCATTCGTAGTTATCATACCCCCTTCTCCAGTTGTTATATGTTTTACTGGGTGAAAACTAAAAGTTGTTAAATCCGAAATATTACCTATCATTTCCCCTTTATAATCAGCTCCCAAAGCATGAGCCGCATCTTCAATGATTAGTAAATTATACTCTTTAGCAATATGACGTAATTCATCTAATTCACATGGTTGCCCAGTAAAATGAACTGCAATTATTGCTTTCGTTTTATTTGTTATTTTTCTTCTAACATCTTCTGGATCAATATTGTATGTATTGGGATTTATATCTGCAAAAATTGGTGTTGCTCCACAATATAAAATACAGTTCGCAGAAGCAACAAAAGTAATAGGTGTTGTAATAACTTCATCACCTTCTCCTATTCCTGCTGCAAGGCAAGCTACATGTAATGCTGCTGTACCATTTGAAACAGCAACTGCATATTTTGCTCCAACATATTCTTTTACCATATTTTCAAATTCTACAACTTTAGGGCCTGTTGTTAAATAATCAGATTTTAATACTTCGACTACAGCATTAATATCATCATCATCAATATATTGTCTACCATACGGAATATACATAATTTCCTCCTTGTACTTACTTTAGCTTTTTACTATAGTACATTATTTACAAAGAATCACACTTCCTCCTAAATCCATAACAGGATAATAGTTAACTCCCTTTTCCTCTGCAAATTGACGAACCGCCTTTTTTACTCCATCAAATCTAGTACTGCTATAGTCATGGATCATTATATATCCTCCTTTTATCAGTCGTTTATAAAAATATATAAGTCCTTCATGTATCGGCTTGTATAAATCTATATCAAGGCTAACGAAACAAAAAATATCCTCAACTCCAACAGTGCTTTTAGGAAAACAACCCTTTTTTATAATACAATTTTGTTTATATACCATTTTATCAAGTACTAATTGTATACTATCATTATAATATTCCCCTTCTGATGAATTAGAAAAATGGAATTCTTCTTCGAAAGTAATATCTCTTTTATTAAAACCAGAAAAAGTATCAAATAAATATATCTTTCTATCACTGAAAAAATAATTGATATATTTAGCAAATTCTCCTTTATATACACCCAGCAACTGAGCCATTGACTCCTTTTTCATTTATTTCTTGACATATTGCTTTAAGTATTCCTGGTCGTACATCAATTATTCCCTCTTGATAAATATCCAAAATTTTTTGAGGCGAAACAGAATATTGGTTCGTTAGAATCTCTGTAATTTCAGATTTATATAAATCTGTTATAATTATATAATCAAAACAATAATTTATAATTTCATTTTCAGAAATAATTGGAATACCATTGAGTGTTTTCCCTAATCTTATTCTTATCAATATCCATAAAAGCACTTACCTTTATATGCGATTGCAACATTGTTTGAGTACGTAATCCACCGTCCCCAGCTCCCCATATCAATACATTCATAATTTTCTCCTTTGAATTAATTTTACTAATTTAAATTTATTACTTTTTTATTAACTCCCAGCTTAAAGGCGTCCCCATTTCAATATCTACTGCTGCAGTTTTTCCTAATATTCCTTCATAAAACATAGTGTGCAAACCAAATGCTGGGCGTATAGATTTTACATTATCAGAGGTAAAAACCTCTCCTTTTTTAATACTTTGTACAACAAATAAAGATCTTGAATGTTCACGACTTTTTAGTTGCCTGTCTGTCAATTTATAAGTAACGGTACCTATTGCTTTTTCTACAACTCGAATATCTTCTACCATTTTCTTAAATTCATCTGGTTCCATAGAAAATGCTGCGTCAGCTCCTCCATCTGATCTACTCAGAGTTAAATGTTTTTCAATAACTCTTGCTCCTAAGGAAACTGCTGCAACTGCAACTGCAGATCCCATAGTATGGTCAGATAGACCTACGATACAATTAAATTTATCTTTCATATCAATCATAGTTTTTAAATTTATATCTTCATACGGTGTTGGATACGCAGATGAACATTTCAGCAAGATTACATTATCATTACCTTCTTCTTTACATACATTCAGCGCTCTTTCTATATCTTCTAAATATGCTATACCAGTAGACATAATTATTGGTTTGCTTGTCCTTGCCACCTTTCGTATTAGAGGAATGTCGGTTATTTCAAACGATGCTATCTTATATAAATCCATATTCATTTCTTCCATAAAATCAACTGCCGTAAAATCAAATGGAGATGAAAAACACATTAATCCAAGGTCCTGTGCAACTTTTTTCAATTTTGGTTGCCATTCCCATGGTGTGTAAGCAGTTTGATATAATTTATGCAAAGTAGTACCATCCCATATTGTCCCTTGAGTAATTTGAAAATATTCTTTGTCGCTATTAAGCGTTATTGTATCAGGTGTATATGTTTGTAATTTTATAGCATCTGCACCTGCCTCTTTTGATACCTTAATAATTTCAACTGCTCTGTCATAGTCCATTAAATGATTTGCTGACATTTCTGCTATTATAAATGTTTGTGATTCACTATTAATATTTCTTCCTTTTAATCTAATGTTATTGTTCATGGCATCCCCCCGATGATTAAACGTGCTTTTGTTTAATGCCTTGGTTTATTTGAGAAATTTCTTTGTGTTCATCAAGAAATTGAACAATTTCTTTACTAGTAACATATTTATTTTTAAAATGTTCATAAATCAATCTTACTAATTCAAAATCTTCTTTTGTATCTACACATAAACGATAGTCTTTTTGATAAAATTCTGATCCTTCAAATTTACCAACAATAAATTCTTCTGGATGCTTATACATATATAGTGTAACATGTTCCTTGTATGGAGAATCTCCCTCTATATTTCTGGAGATATCATAAACCTTTTCCAATGCTTGTCTGGTGAATACTTCAACATCAAATCCACGAATAAAATTTTCTGGCACATCAACTCTAACAAATTCAAAATTATTAGTTAAAAAATAGGTAATAACTTGGTCAATAATAATAGGATCAATAAATGGGCAATCTCCTGTAATACGAATAATAATGTCTCCATTATATAAATTAACAGTATCTACGTAACGTTTTAATACATTATTTTCATCACCACGAAAAACATTATAATAATTTGCTTCTAAATATTCTACCATTGGGTCTTCACAATCATTTTCTGTAGTAGCTAACACTACTTCATCAATGTATTTACTGGTCATTGTACGATCTAAAGTATATGTAATCATTGGCTTATCTAAGATCATTTTCATGATTTTTCCTGGTAAACGTTCTGAACCCATTCTTGCTTGTATGATACATAATATTTTCATTTCATTATCTCCCAGTTCACTTATTTTCAACAAATTCAATAATACCCATATCTTTATGAAACATAAAAGCCACCTTTCGATTACCAATGGCAATTGCTGGTGCTACATTTTGCGTTAGTATAAATCCCATTTTTTTATATTCTTCAATCACATTGTCAATTGAATCAACCTCATAGCAGATATGATAAGGAGTTGCTGCTCCACTCATTTTTTTTATTAAATTACTAATAGGGCTTGTCTCATCAACAGATTCTATTAATTCAATTACTGTATTATTATTCCCTTCTTTGTTTTCTAAAAAACATATATTTATTTTTCTATTTATATCTACAATTGTTTTTTCTATTTCAGAGAATCCAAGTGATTTAAAATGAGTTTTCGACTTTTCAATTGAGTTAACCGCATAGGCTATATGATGAATCTTCATATTATCTCTCCATTTCAAATTTAATAAAATCGTACTTTTTGCTTGAACGTAATTCTTTCCAAACAGTATCAATAATGCTCATTATAGTCACATCATACTCTATATTGTTTTTAATAACATGATTTTTAATCACTTTTTCTACTTTACTGCCACATAGCTGATGCAATTTAATAACACCTTCATTTAAACTTAGTACTTCATTATATAATCTTTTTAACTTCAGAACATCAAAAACATAATCATATAAATTCCACTCTAAATACATAGCTAATTGTAGAGAGCGAAGAGATTTTTCACCTATATAATACCCCCAAGAACTTTCTTTTTTTATTTTATCTATATCAGTTATATTAATAATACCTGCTGGTTGATTATTTACTACAATCATCCAGTATTCAACAGTTTGACTATTTTGAATATTTTTAAGCCATTCTTTTTGTGTCTTTATTGTTAATGTTGGATCTGTATTCATCCACTTTGTAATGTCAGTATCCATTCTCCATTTTATGATTCTTTCCAAATCATCTTCATTAATCCTACGTAATTTTACATTCATAAGATACTCCTATTTTTGTATTGCATCCAACAAATCTTGTACTGTACTTAACTCAAGTACTGTCTCTAATGGTATATTTACTTTTAACTTTTCCTCGATTTCGCCTATAATCATTAAGTGTGCCAATGAATCCCATTTTTCTGTGCTTTCAATTGATAGTTTTTCATTCACGGCTTTAATATCCATCTCTAATATTCTTGCAATAATTTCAAATATTTGTTCTCTCATTATTGAACTAACTCCTTTTAATATAGTATTCTCGATCTAATTTTGTTTCCAAACTGATGCGATATATTTTATAATCTTCTGTTGCTTCAATAATTTGATATCCCATCCTATCATAAAAATCTTCAACTGGCTTATTTTTGGATGTTTTTATATATTTGCTAAATAAAATTTGATATCCATCCTTTAATAAATCTTTTTCTACAAAATCAATTATATAGTTTTCTATAAATTTTCCCATAATTCTGCAGCTTAATATAAATGTATCTATAAATGCCTGATTTAACAAATTAACTATCACTACAGCCGTAATTCCGTTATTGCCAAATTTATCACTTATCTCAAATGCATATATTTTTTTATTTGGAGCTTGTATTATTTCTTCTAATTCTACCATCGTGTATCGCTGAGTAGTTAAATTAAATTGATTTGTTTTATTAATTAGTTGAAACAGTCTTTGTCTATTTAAAAATGGTTCAACGGGTTTCACAGTAATATGTAAACCTGTTAGGTATGAAGTAAAGTCCATTGTTTTTTTTTGTAATTCTAAACGTTTTGAATTAGCTAAATATTGTAATGACCTTTCTTTATCTTCATTTGTAAATGTTAATTTTTTAAAGTATTTAGTGTAAACCTCTTCCATTGCTTTAGGAAGTAATTCTATTCTATTTGGAAATTCAGGAACAGTCACATCTGGTAAAGAATTTTTTACTAATTCTCGCTCTGCTGGATTATCATCAAAAAATACAAAAGAATCTAATCCAAGATTAATTTCTTTTGATATTTCTAAAATGTTAATATCCTTTTGAATCCAGTTTATTTTCTTTGCAATAAAGTCATCTTCTTTTAAAATCATATGTTGATTTGTTCTTATAACTGAAATGGCATCCTCATAATTATTTTTAGAAACAATAGCTAGCAGTATTCCTGTGTTTTTTATCCTTCTAATTATTCTTTGCAGGTCTTTATAAATCAAACCAATTTTTTCATCTGAAAGTTCTATATTGTTGTATTCTCCTTCGCCAATAATCCCCCCCCAAATAGTATTATCTAAATCTAGAATTAGAACTTTTTTTTGAGTTTCTTTTAAAAGTTGTAAACAATTATCAATTTCCTTGATTAAAGAATCTTTGGCAAGGTTTGTATGAATAATTCTTCCTAAATACCATAGTTTATTCGTATAAAAATTATCTTTACCTATCTTCTCAACTTGTTTTTTATATGAAAATTGATGTATATTAGTAAAATCATTGATTACATTTTTTAACTCTTTTTTCCAGATTTGTTCAATAACTAACGTATCCAAATCATCAGTTCCAATTTCCATATCATATGAACGAAAATCAACATCTGAAATAAAATATACTATATGACTATTTATACATTTTCTAAATAAAGAAAACCAGTTTGAAACCTCTAAATGAATCTGTTCTATACTTTCGCAATTAATACATATCTCCTTTATATCAATAATAATATATATCACTTCAGGATTATATTTATATAATTGAGAATTTTTATTTGCCATTTCTTCAAATACATTACCATAGCCTGTTGTTTTAAAAATATTATGTTTTTTGGTAATATTTTGAATGACCGGTTCCATATTTACATTAGATAACAATGCTATTTTCTGCATAATTAATCTCCTAATTGTCTATTACATAAATTATAGATTATCAATTGATTCTTCCAATTTAGGTTTTACATAATCCACAGCATTAAGAATTGCTTCAAAAACATTTTTTGCTTTTTCATATGTTTTAATACTATTTTTCTGAACATCATCAGAAAATTGATATATATCTACAAGTTGTTGGGCCGCTACTGCTGTAACATACTGATCCATCAAGGAATTAATCGGCTGTTCAAGAATATAGGTATTTATTTTAGACAGTTTTTTTAGGGCCTCTTTTGCCGTATGAGTTTCTGTTTTAAACTTTTTACTTTCTTTAATCAAGATATTACAAACTTTAATAGCTTCATTTGATTTTTTTTTCATCTTATTTAATATTTCAAGATTATCTTTTAAATATTTTTTTATAGATACCATTTCCTCATCACCAAACGTTACTGCTTTTTCATCAATATTCAGACTGAAATCAGCTTCTTTACCGCCATACGTATCTATAGCTTCTTTTAAAGACATGATTGTTGTTCCTTTAATCTTAGCCCCTTCCTCTTTTGCATCAATTACTTTTAGATTCGGACAAACTGTTAGCATATCTTGATACCATATTGCAAACTCTTTCCAATCATATCTTGATTTAACCTGTTTTCCATAAATATCTTCAACCATTACCTCTCTTGCGAGACTATACTCTTCTTTTATTCCCCCAGCATGACTCTTTCCTTCGCTATATGCCAAATCCTGACCAACTAAAATAATTCTTTCAAACCCTAATACAACACAAAGTGTAAAAGCTACTGTTGCAACGGACGCACTAGATCTTGTTCTCGGTGGTATTTTATTAGCATCAATATATATTTTATCCAAAAATCTATTGCAATTGCATATTATTTTTCTTCCTATATGGCGATCTAATATCTCATAATTCGACTCTATAAAACACATTAAAGGAATAGTAACATTTGTCCTACTGGAAAAACATTTTACAGGTTTCATTGGATCTACGGTAACAACGAAGTCAGGCTCTACACCCGAATCTAGTAAATACTCAAGTATTCTATCTACCGCAAAAATAACAGCTTTGCCTTTTGCCCTTTTTATTTCATCGATTTGTTTTTCAACAGAAGGCCCTGCTGCCACAACAATTGCAGGTATATCTGTCGGTATATCGTTTCTAAATTCAATTATTGTATTGCTCTTACTTATATATTTTATATTATTGAGCGTGTTTTCTATAAACCTTTTCCCAAAAACTATTTCAGTATTAACGTTAGTCTTCGTATGAATATATGCCTCTTTAATTTCTTTCCAAAATTCAACACAGCTTTCAGGAAAAATCTTATCATATTGGGGATATGCACACATGATTTGTCCGCTCATATTGGTAATATCCATAGATCCTCTTAAGACATTATGAAATTCAAAATCATTAATTTTTTCAACAGCAATGGATACTTTTTGATTAGATAGAATATCTGTTAAATCATAATTATTTAAGACATGAAAAAATATTTCTGGGCATGGTTCATAAATTAAGAATGTATCTTTTTCTCCCATCTTTTCAATAATTGCCCTTGCAAATATACCATTCCCAAATCCATACATTGATATTATATTATTATAATTATTAAACGAAAACTGATCTACCCATTTATTAGCTTCTTCCATTGGCCTGTATAAACTATTCAGGCGATAATCTATTCCTCTATATTTAATGATAACCGCTTGCTCTCCATCCTTTGCAATTACAGAACGAATTTCTTCTATCTGTTCGAAAGTTGTTGACATATCTAAATCTTTAAGACAGCTATACATATATTTTCTATTCTTTTTAATACATTCTACATTTTTTTCATAATATGTCATAATAGCTACTCCTGCTCTTATAATTTATTAAAATTTAAATAACTTGTAAAATATTTTCAAATAACTCTTTTAGTTCATATTGTAGAATATCAGAAAGTAAAATTATATCTTTCTTTTCCATTGCATTCATTGCATCTGATAATAATTGTACCAATTCATTCTCATTTATGCCAATATCATTGCCTTCTTTTATATACGAAAAAACACTATTCATTGTATTAGATAATAATATTAATGTGTTTTCTAACTGCTCATAACCCTCTTTTGTTTTTTGTTGATAAAATAATTCGGTTGTCTGATTTATTGATTGTATTGACTCTTTTATTATATCCTTCAGTTCTCTCATCTTATTATCCCCATCCTATCTTATAATATTTAAAAAAGTAGGACTGACCTAGAGTCAGTCCTACTAATTAATACTTGGTAATGATTATTGTAATAATGATAACACACCTTGAGTTGATTGATTAGCTTGAGCAAGCATTGACTGAGCTGCTTGTTGAAGAATGTTATCCTTAGAGTACTTAACCATTTCTTTCGCCATATCAACGTCACGGATACGTGATTCAGCCGCTTGTAAATTCTCAGAAGTATTATCAGCATTAGCAATTGTATGTTCTAATCTGTTCTGTAATGCACCAAGTGCTGATCTTTGAGTAGATACTTGATTAAGTGCTGATTGAATAATTGTAATTGCTGCTGTTGCAGATCCATGGCTGCTAATTTTAGTTGAAATACTATTTACACCCAAAGCTGTAGCTGTCATTGTCAAAATTGAAAATTCAATACTTTGTCCTGAATTTGCTCCAACTTGAAGGTTCTTACCAGTGAATGTTCCGTCTATTAACTTCATAGTATTGAATTCAGTTTCAGTTGCAATACGAGATACTTCTTTTTCTAATGCATCTAATTCTTTTTCAATTGCTTCACGGTCAGCAGTTACGTTAGTATCATTAGCTGCTTGAACAGTTAATTCTCTCATTCTTTGAAGAATAGCTTGAGTTTCATTAAGCGCACCTTCAGCTGTTTGGATTAAAGAGATACCATCTTGAGCATTTGTAGATGCTTGATCAAGACCTCTAATTTGTCCACGCATTTTTTCAGAAATTGTAAGACCAGCTGCATTGTCACCAGCACGGTTAATTTTGTAACCTGATGATAATTTTTCAGTTGATTTTGCAAGATTTCCAGTAGTGATACCTAATTGTCTGTTTGTGTTGGCAGCTGCCATATTGTGTTGTACTATCATATTGTTTCCTCCTTGGAATTTCTAGTAGCATCCATGCTACTATTTGTTTTTGTTTATAGTTAAATTTAATAACTATCTTTTGTAATTGTTAGGCTCTATGTACGTACGCTACTTTGAATCTAACATGGTAAGTAATGACTTACTTGTAATATATATCGGATAATTTATAGAATACTTTATATCTATTTTGTAATTTTTTAAATTTTTTTATCATTTTTTCTTATCTAAAAAATACGAATCTCCCTGAGGTCTGTCAATCATACTTTTATAATAGTTAGACGCCGTTTGACTGCTTTTTTTAAAGTTTTTAATTTCCTGCTTTTTGGTTAAGAAGTATGCTTCCATTTTAAGTTTATTTTGTTGCTCTAAAGCTTGCAATTTCACACCTTTATTTGTTACCTGTCGAATTAATTCCTGAAGTTTTAAAACTTCATTTTGGAACAAATCTTTTTTAGATTTTAATTCCTCTTTTACTCTTTCATATACAGCTTCAAATCCATCATCTAATTGATCAAGATTATTAATCAATTCAGATTTATTATCCAATGTTTCCTCGAAAGAATCCATATTCTGTGGTGCTTCTTTTAAATAACTTTCTTGTAACAAGGTAATGTCTATCAAGTCATCTAATACAGCACTCTTTTTAGCAAGAGTGTTAATTAAAATATTTATATACACATTTTGATTATCCATTTAATTTTCCTCTTTTAATTAAGCTATTTATAAGAATAGCTGCCACTTCCGACTTTGGCTGTTTTCATAACATCCTTCCAGGTGTCACGCATTCCACGAAGGTGTTCTAGAACTTCCTCCAGTATATCCTTATCTTTCTTAATATTAGCCTCCAGTAATCTGCGGTAAATGTAATCGTATACTAAATCAAAATCTTTTGCTACCGGATACTTATGATCTAATGTAGAACGAAATTCTATAATTATCTTCTCAGCCTTAATAATATTAGCATTTGCTTTACTTATATTATTCTCTTCAATTGCAGTAATTGCTATATTGCAAAATTTAATTGCACCTTCATAAAGCATTAAAGTTAAGTCTGCCGGTGTAGCAGTATTTATCTTACTTCCTTGATAAGCTGCCGCTGGATTAAATGCCATAATTCCCCCTCCTAAATTAATTGCTATGTTATATTAATTAATATAACATAGCAATTATTATGTGTAAATATCTTTCTTATTTTGTCGACTACAAGAAAGATTTCTCGTGGTTGTCGTCGTAAAAATTCCCTTACAAACAGGCATTTTTACTTCCTTAAATTAATTTGTATTTCCCAGTAAACCTGACAAGGCACTTTGCTGTTTCTGAAGTTTCGCCATTGCAGTCTCCATAGCTGAAAATTGTTTATAGTATTTATCTTCCAGAGCCTTTAATTTTTTCTCATCTTTGGACATTCTTTCCTTATACTGTGTTTGAAGTTTATCCATCTCTTTATCATTATAGAAAGTCAAAGCACTTCTTAAATTAGGAATAGCAGACATCTTTTCTGCCATAGTATCATATAGATTCTTTGATATTCCTGAGAGAACCTGCATTACAGTATCTGGGTCTTCTTCGATTGCTTTCATGAGTTTATCTTCTCTGTCAGAGTAAGTAGCATCCTCTTTATCTCCAAATATATGTAGTAAACCATTTTCCGTATATATCGTAGATGTTTGAATACCATAAGAAGCCAGCGAATATTTCTTCCCATCTACCTCAACACTGGTCTGCAAAGAGCTTCTCATCGCATCTCTTACTGTTCCTAAAGTAGAATCTCGTCTAAGAATAGAATCTTTAATTTTAGTTTCCCATTTTTCAATCTGGTCATCAGTCATAGATTCTCTTTCATCGTCAGAAAGTGGATCATATCCTCTGGTAGATGCCGCATTATATAAAGTGTTCATTTCCTTCAAGATTGCATTATAGTTCTTCACAAAATTTTTAACCATATCATAAATTTCCTGGGTATTTTTATTAACACTCAGAGATATAGTTTCGCCTTGTGTTTTTCCCTTTAAGGTTATAGTTAATCCATTCGCTGTAATAACATTGGAAGAACCAGTTAATTCAGCTCCATCTAACGTAATTTTAGAATCTGCTGCTTCTACTACTGTCATATCATCTGTAGTTGCTGCAGTAACAGCTGATCCATCAATCTCTCCAAGTTTTAACTTGGATAAATTATTGGCACTGCTGTCATTGATTATAGTAGAGTTTTGTGCATATATCTTCATTTGCGCAACCAGGCCTTCTGATCCAGTTAATAATCCATTTTTATATGATTCTATATTGTTATCATATGTATCCTGTATTTTTGTCTGGGATTCTTCTGTCGCCAACTTTTTGGCCACCAAATTATCAAATAATGTAGTCTTATTAGCTTGAGTTAATTTATCATATGAAGTCTGAGCTGTTTCATTTATATATTCTTCTCTGGTTTTATCCTCCGGAACAGTAAGTTTCCCATCATCTATTTTAGATGCTACTTGAGCTTTTATATCATCTAAAACTGCTTGATTCTTCTTATGCCACTCCTTTGCAGTCCCAGTAACATCTGTATCCGCCGGTAATCTACCTGCATCAATTTCTGCTTGAACCTGTGATTCAAGTGTACTTAACGTTGCAGCATCCGGATCACCATAGCTACTAATTAATGTATTTTTTATCTCTTCTTTCACTTGTTGTGTAGAGGATGCTTTTACATCCTTTTCTGCTTTTTTTATTACAAGATCACGTAAAGTAGTAACTGCATCAATCGCCTTTTGTTCTGCAGGGTCTGTACTCTTAGTCCCATTTTCTGCCTTTGTATATAAATCATCAATTTCAGCTGCAGATTTGCCTTCCAATAATTGAATTGCATCATATACTTTACCTTGCTCTGTTGCAGTTAATCCTGAATAATTTACATAACTCTTAATCGTATTCAATGATATAGAAGCATTAGATGATATTTCTCCAGTTGTAATAGAAAACTTATTGTCTAACCCACTAGCTTTTGAACTAATAAAAATTCTCTTTTGTGCTGTGTCATAGCTTGCATTTAATCCGGTTTCTTTGCATGCGTTAAGAAAATCGCCAAGAGTTGTGTTATCCGTTACAATTAATTCTCTTGATTTATCACCATTGGTTATGGTAATAACACTATTATTACCACTAGTGCTGGTCATACCTAAATCTTTTAATTTTGTACTTGTTGTTACAGAAGAACCTAGTACACCACCTGTAACATATTGAGAACTGGCTAACTGGTCTATGGTGAGGTTATGTGACCCTTCTGGCGCACTTGTACTACCTGTTACAGTTACCAAATTTTCATTAGAAGAAGTCACCTTCTTAGTCAAATAACTTGATTGCAACCTCATTTTAGAAATATCTTCCTGATATAATTTGTATAATTTAGCATTTAAATCTTTCCATTTTTCCTGCTTCCAAGTTAATAGTTCCTTTTTATCTGTAGTTTTTTTATACTTTAATTTATGGGCATCCATTAAGGATTTTACAATTGAGTCTGTATCCATACCTGAAACTAACCCTGCTAATCTTATTGCCATTGTATACTCCCTCCTTTATCTAATAGTAATGTACCTATCTTTTTTCATCTACGATCAATCCTGCAAGTTCCCATATCTTAGCCAGCATCTCAAGGCTTTCTTCCGGTGGAATCTCACGAATTACTTCTTCCGACATCTTATCAATTACTTTAATAGAGATTCGGTTGGTAGCATCGTCCACTGAGAATTCACACCTTGTCCTTGTTGCTTTATAATTGGCCTCTGAAATAGCCGCCCGTATCTGGGTAATGCTTGCTTCTCCTTGTTTACTTCCTTCATCATTGCTGCCTGAGTCTGTTCTATCATTCGTAATAGCAGATTCTACTGTATTGACTCCACTTGCCTTAGATGCAGCCAGTGGTTGGATATCAATTGATCCAGCTTGATAAGCACCAGTATTCTTAATTGTTTCTATCGCCATAATAATCCACCTCCATGTGGTTGCATCTTAAGGCTTCGTGCCCTAAGTAAGATATATGATTATTCATATTTGATTAGTAACTTCCATAATCTATACGAAATTTATCGGCATTCGCATCTGAAATGTTAATAGCTATTTATTATGATTGTAAGATTATCCTACATTTTGTCTTATTTCGCTGATTATGATATCAAATCGTACTATTTAAACAACTTTTTAATATCATCTATTGAAACTTCACTTTTAGCTGCTTCTTGATTGGACTCTTGGATCTGAAGATAAATTTCTTTGCGGTATATTGAAACTGACTTTGGAGCACTAATTCCAATTTTTACCTGATCTCCTTTTACTTCCAGGATTGTAATTTCGATGTCATTGCCTATGACTATAGATTCGCCAAGTTTTCTTGATAGTGCAAGCATTCTACTTCTCCCCCTTTGTCTTTTTAATTTTCTCTAATGATTCATAGACATTGTACTTCACAGGGTAATCACTATTCTCAACAATTACTTGGCAACCTTTTCTTGTATCAGAATTAATAATAAATGGAGCCTTTAGATTAGAGGTCATCTTAGTGATATCACTTGGTACTGTAATCGAAAGAAGAACTATAATATTCTCATCATTTAATTCTCCCAAGGAAATTAAAAGTTCATCTTCTACGGTCGGATTATAATCTTCTCTCACATATAATGGATTGATTACCGGAATTGCAAGCCCTGGTTCTTCAATACTTTGAAGCCATGAAATAACAGGTTTTTCTCCGGATTCAATATCAAATAGAATTGTATATCTTTTATAATCTTCGAAACCCATAATACCATTGTCAAAGTTTATAATCTTTTCCTCTCCTAATTCAATCTCCCCAAAATGTTTTGTCATAAAGCGCATATAATCTTCTCCTTTAATCATCCTTTTGTTAATTTAGTACCCAAAACTCCATTTGCTGATTTTAGATAAAGTCCAATAGTGTATTTTTAACAATCTTAGAAGCTGCATTCAGTGATGCATTATAAATTGTTTCTGCAGCAGTGTAATTAATAATGACTTCAGCCAGGTCAGCATCTTCATTGTTAGACATAAGCTCTTTTGAATCTACCAGTTGACTGTCCAGTCTGCTCTCTGTCAATTGCAATCTCACATAACGGCTGCCCGCATCTGCAATTACGATACTGACTTTTTCCTGATATTTCTCAGTTTCTGTAAGTCCTGCTCCGAATTTATCCTGAAGAATACTATTCTTCAATACAAGTTCTGTATCAAGTTGTTCTTTCAATTTGTTTAAAACTACTTTTTCTTCCTCTGTTGTATGTGGGCTTTTTAAAAGTTTTTCAACTTCTTCGATTTTTCCCTCTGTAATTGTTACATCCTCAACTGCAGCCAAAACTTCATCGATTTCCCTGCCTATAGAATGGGAAATTGCATCTTTTCCCTGAGTATTGATTGTCAGTTTCTGATTAAATGTTATCTCATATTGAATCTTTTGATCTTCAAACTTATAATTTGTTCCCGGATCCGGAGGCACTGCCTTGGTATCAACAGTCGTGCATGTGAAATAATGTTCCGGTCTTAAATCGCCTTTTTCAAAATTAGTCTTATCATAAGTAATCTTTATATCACCGGTTTGATTGAGCCTCATGGCATTATATACATCTTTACCAAGTATTAATTCCCCAGTTTCAGGAATAAAATTCACTGCACCAGCAGCCGGTGAATATGCCGTATCTGAATCTGTAACAGATACAACATTAGGTGTTACTGCTACTGGATCTCCCGTAACAGGATCTTTATATGATATGGTTGGTACCGTAGTATCAAGTTGATCATAGGATAACCGAATACGATAACTTTCTACAACATTAGGTGCTGTTGCAAAATCATTTACAGTAGAAGTCCCTGCATTATAATCGGATATCTTATAAGAACCAGCTACTGTTGTTACTGTTTCAATGGCTGTTCCAGAAAAGCTTTCTGCAATCGAATATCTGGTATCCAAGGATTCTTCATTAAAAATCAGGCTCGTATTTGTTTTATATCCGGTAAATACATATCTTCCTGCATAATTCGTATTCCCTTCCTGATATATCTGGGATTTCATTTCCTGAAGATTCTTTACGATACTATCTCTATCGCTTTTACTTAGGGTATCATTGGCTCCCTGATTAAACTGTGTATGAATATTAGTAAGTATGGAATTGATGTTTTTTAAGGCACTTTCTGTTACTTCCATCCATGACATGGCATCCGGTATATTTTTATTATAATATTGATCTATTTCTGCCACTGTCGTCCTTAGTTTTAATGCTCTGACCGCTACTATCGGATCATCAGATGGTTTCTGAATCTTTTTCCCAGTAGAGTATTGCTGATCCAAATAATTCAATCTGTTCTTATTTTTGTTAATATTACTTAATGAATTATTGGTCATCATTTTATTTGTGATTCTCAAGATTCATACCTCCTTTTATACACCCATCTCATTAATTAATTTATCAAGGACTTCGTCCATTACTGATATAACCTTTGCTGATAAATTATACGCATTTTGGAATTTTACTAAATTCATAGCTTCTTCATCTTCATCCACACCACTGACAGATAATCTTTGATTGGCGATAGACGCTAATATATTCTGCTGACTTTCTGAGAAGCTCTTTGCTTTCCTGGTATCAACACCAATTTCATCAAACAATGTTTGGATAAATGCAGCAGGTTGTCCTTGCTTAAACATGCCTGTTTTAGATTTTAATGCGATCAAATCTAAAACTACTTTGTTCCCTTCCACACCCTGTGACACATCTGAAGAAGCAGCAAAGCGAGAAGGATCTTCTGCCACTTCTTTGGTGACTGTAAAATTAGCTGCTGTAATCTGATAATAGTTTCCTCTATAACTCAAAGTATTTCCATCTGCATCTACTACTGTATAAGATTCACCGTAGGAGGAAAATACGCTTGGATTTTCTTCTAATATAAAATTCTCTCCCGTTACGATATTAGTACCATTGAAATAGTCAAGGCCTTTGTTTCCGTATAAATCTTCACCGGTATTGTGAACTTTATTAAATTCTGCAGCAAAAGTACGCACAAACTCATTTAACTTAGACATATAATATGGAATGCCTTTGTAATTAATGCTTTCACCTACTCGTACACTTTCTCCCACAGCATCTTTGGTTAATTCATCTTTTAAGTCAAATTCGTACACTAGATTACCAGACGCATCTTTTCTTGCAGTGAATCCCACATATTCATATTCTCTATTCCCTACGGTGATCACACCTGTTCCAGGAATATTTAATTTATTTATGTCATTGACGAAAGCATTATTCATAATTAATTTTTTGCTGCCGGCAATATTCGCGAAATCTCCATCACCATCTACAACTGTAGAACCTGTGACTCCGGTGCCTCTTAAATTCTCATTATTATTACCATCTCTGACTTCGATCAATGCCTTTAATGTTCCGCCAAGCGTCTGACTCAGGGCATTGAAATCCTGACCAGTTGTCCATTGAATATCATACAGGCCTTCTATGTCATTCATATTCATCTTTTGCTCTCTTGGCACTACCTGCAAGGTATTATAATAATCTGTATCCACTAATGTATGATTATCTAATTTCACCACGAAGGAATTTACACCAAAAGCTTCACCAACTTGTGTTTCTGTCACAGAAATGGATGCAATCTGGGATAGTTCATCTAATAATAAATTTCTCTGATCCCTTAGATCATTGGCATGTTTACCACTTACCTCAATCATATTGATCTGCTTTGTTACAGTTGCAATTTGATCCGCTAAAGAATTAATTTTATCTACCTGATTCTTTATCTCAAAATTGGCTTCTTCCTGAATTGACGCAATATTAGTATTTAACTGATTAAAATATTCTGCCATACTGAGAGCATAATTATTTGCTTGAGTTCTGGTATCTAAACTTGAAACATTCTTTGATAATTCCTGCAAACTATCAAAGAAAGAATTAAAAGTTTTATGGAAGCCATCTAAAGTAAGTTCATTAAAGAAATTCTCTATCTCAGTAGTATAATGATATTTTGCTGAATATTCCCCTCCGATGGCATTGTTATTTCTATATTTAATATCATAATAAAGGTCTCTATCCTGAACGATGTCAATGATATTGACACCTGTACCAACCATACCATGAGTACCATGAACAGATAGTGCCTGACCCGCTTTTTGAATTGCTCTTTGTCTTGAGTAACCATCGGTTCCTGCGTTTGCAATATTATGTCCTGTGGTATTAAGTTGTGCCTGATATGTATAAAGACCTGTAACACCTATATTAAGTCCAAAAAATGTTGATCCCATTTATCTCACCTCTTTTATCCTTTGCTATAGCCTCATAATAATGTGTTCCAGCATCTCGCTTATTACATTCACATATCTTGAAGCTGCGTTATATGCATGTTGAAAACGTAACATGTTCGCCAGTTCCTCGTCAGATGATACTCCCATAATATTCTGCCTGTCCGTATCAAGAGAATTTACTGCAAATTCCTGGTTTTCTGTAATATTTTTTAGTGTATAACCACGATTGGATAATTCACCAATAAATTCTGTATAATACGTTGTAAATGTGTTATGGGTAGAATTATTAGGACCCAGCGTTGCAAATGATTGGTTCCATAAATTTATAAGTTTTTCTACCGCCTTATTATCATAAGCTGCGGGAGTCTTAGCATTACTTAGTGGTAAAATTGAATAATTCTGCATTACCTTTTTATTTACCTCAATTTCACCTAAAGTAAAGAGTGAATAATTATTATCCGGGTCTTCTTCATTGTAGATATATATTTCTTTTGTCTCTGTCTGATATATAATATTTAATGGATCTGTGTCATCTAATACTATCTTATCTCCATTTTCATCTAATACATATACTGTTGCAGTAGTAACCGTATATCGATCCATTCCCTTTCGGTTAAACATTGCCTCCCCTTTGGTATGGTTCTCATCCTGGCCAACTGGCGCATTCTCTTCATCAAGAATCTTGATTTTGGAATCTCCTGTTAAAACCTTGCCATCCGGTAATGTTACATCAGCAGCCAATATAGCACCTTTGTTTGGTGCAAACACATCATTGATCGCGGTAACAAGGCCATGAATCAATTGATCAAACTGGGCTTGAATCGTTCTCATAACAGACGCTTCTATCATAGTATTATATTCTTTTACACCTATTTGGTAAGCTTCTTCTGTAGGGTAAGCTTCTCTAACAGGTATATCTGTATAATTGGCAGAATCAGAACCTCTTGCAACTAAAAGTCCTTTTAATGATCCAATGTCTGTATTATATTCTGCCGACGGCACTCTATCAAAATTGAATACATCTGTATCCGTACTTTTCCAGATTGGTTTTAGCATCTGAGAAGTTTCACTTTCTTTTTTTAATCCCATCTCAAACACTGTAGTATCATTCACAAATGGAACGCCTTCTGCTGATATATTAACCATTCCCTGTGCGTCTTCTTTATAAGTAATGTCAATTAATCCACCCAGTTCATCTAAACAATTATTCCTTGCATCACGTAAATCGTTCGCTCTTTCTTGTCCAGATGCTTCATAACTGCGGATCTTAACATTTAAATCTCTGATTTCTTTCCCTAGTTGATTAATACGGTTGACTTTATCTGTCAGCTGAATGTTTAAATTGATCTGATAGGATTGCAATTGTTCATATATTGTCTCTGCTCTTTCAATAAAACTTTCCGCATTCTTGGCAAATGTCGTTCTTGTTACAATACTATCTGGCTCTTTCGCCAATTCTTGTATTGAATTCCATAAATCATTCAAAGGTTTTTGGAAAGTTACACCTTCTAATTCACCAAAGATATCTTCTATTTCCTGTACTGCTTTATATTGAGATTCATAGTAGCCCTGTCTTCCAAATTCCAAACGGTATCTTTGATCAAAAAAACGGTCTCTGACTTGTTTTACTACTTCTGTAGCTGTTCCAAGACCTATCTGGTTGGTATAGTTGGCTGCCTGGCCAATATTTTCATAGCCCCAGTCTTTTATAATTACTTGTTGCCTGACATAACCTGCGGTGTTGACATTGGTAAGGTTATGTGCAGTTGTGTTTAAAGCATTCTGGCTTACATTAAGCCCAGAGATGCCTGTATACATACTTGTCATCAGATTTGCCACTGTTTATCACCTAGCCTTTTCTTACTGCTTCGCATCAAACATTCCTCTTCCATTGGTAGAATCATAGACTGATGCTGCGCCTTTAGTATAGTTGTTATTCCCTGGTGACATCCGTGTACTCTGAATAAAATTCATATTGAATTCTATCATCTCAAGGGATTGTTCTATTAACGATTTGTTATGATTATTAATCTCCATCAACCTGTGGATGGCCTTTTTAAGATTATCATGAATTATAGAAAGTTCTTTTTGTTCTTTCGGTTGTTTTTCTAAAAACTTTATGATTGTTTGAATATTAAGGACACTTGGATCTCTGCTGATCACTGTCCCAATGTTTGTAATTGTTTCTTCCCGTTTTTTCTCAAGAGTATTCACTTTCTCCACTGCATGCTGCTCTTTTTCAGTAATCTCCTGTAAAGATCCAAGATCATTTTTAATAATTATCCTGGTCTTCTCTTCTGCAATCGGGATCAAACTTTCATAAAGTTCCTGTTCCTGCTTTAATATAATAATTAGTTCTTCAATTAAACTTGCCAATCGTTAAACCTCACTTTGCCCAGTTATGCTTTTGTATCAAAATATCTCTCAACCAGCATATCTGCAACTTCTTCTGAATCAAAACTATAAGTTCCTGTAGCAATACGATTCTTAATATCGTTCACTAAATCTTCTCTCACATCTGGTTTTGTAGCAACTGCCTGCTTTGCAAACTGATAATTCTTACCTACTTCAGAAATCTCATATTTATCAGCCGCACTTGCCTTTTCTGATCTGGTTGTCTTATTCGTACTCGTTGCTTGATATAATTGACTCACTTTATTGATCGCATCAATTCTCATCTCATTCACCACCTATAATAATTTACTAATTGTTATGTATTAAAATATTATGTACTAACTATCCTTAAATTAGTATATTAACATTCCTATAATTTATTTATCGGACATTTTCTGGAATTCTTTAGAGGGATTCCAGAAAAAATTAAAGAGTGAAAAATCCCATGGAAAATTTCACTCTTTTTGTATCTTAATTAATTATTTTTTCATTTAAAACTGTGCAACCTTAGCTTCTATTTCCCTTAATTGTTCTTTGGACGGAACATAATTAATCTTTATTGGTTCTAATATGATTTCATACCCTAAGTTTGCTAATTCATCATTAATCAAACCGACACTTTGACCGCCCCAGCCATAAGATCCAAATGCAAATGCCTTACGTTTATCTCCTTTAGGTGTCAGACCCCTTAAATAAGTCAGGAATGCTGCTACTGACGGTAACATATTATTATTCAGTGTAGAAGATCCAACTGCAATATATTTCGCCTTTAATAACATTGTCATAACATCCGAAATATGGTTTACTTTCAAATCACACAGCTGAGCAGTAATGCCTCTTTTTGCAAAGCCCTCTACTATTGATAACGCCATACTTTCCGTTGAATGCCACATAGAATCGTAAATAACTACAGCTTCTTCATTGGTTTCTTCACTGGTATATTCTTCGTAAGCTTTCAATATCTCTTTTATATGACTTCTCCAGATAACACCATGACTTGGCGCAATCATATCAATATCTAATCCTTTTGTGGCCTCCAAAGCTTTCTGAGCCTGAGCTCTATACAGCATTAATATATTTGCATAATATTTTTTTGCTTCTTCTAACGCAATGGAAAGATCTACTTCATCGTCAAAGCATTTACTTGTAGCATAATGCTGGCCATATGCATCATTTGAAAATAAAATCTTTTCTTCAGGACAATAAGTAATCATATTATCCGGCCAGTGAAGCATAGGTGTCTGCACAAACGACAAGGTTCTTTTTCCTAAGGACAATGTTTCTCCCGGTTTTACTCCCAAATAATTATACCCTTCACCATAATGAGCTTTTAATCCCTTTAAGCCACTAGGAGCTGAGGTCACAATTGTTGCATTTTTAGCGACCTCCATAACTGCAGGTATTGCACCTGAGTGATCCATTTCCACGTGATTAGAAACTAAATAATCAATTTTTGCCGGGTCAATAATTTCTGCTATTCTATCTAATAAATCCTCTGCAAATCCTGCTTTTACAGCATCTATTAATGTTATCTTTTCATCAATAATTAAATATGCATTATAAGTGATACCTCTATTCGTGCTATATCCATGAAAACTTCTGGCATTCCAATCAACAGAACCTACTGAATAAATACCTTTTTTTAATTCTACAACCTTCATTCTTGCTCCTCCTTTAGTAATTTATATTATTATAATATTTTAAATTAATCATTATGAAATATATAGTTTAACCTATTATAGGATTAATTACTGTTATTATATTTCCTTAGTATAGCCTTGTCAATTGCCACTTCTTAAATATAAACAATGACACGAATTATATTATACTATATTTTGGGGAATCCATGTATATATTTTGTAATTCCAATAAGAATGTATGTTTGTATAAAACTAGATAAATTTATAAGAATATGATATACTATCCACGATAAGCAGATTAGTCCATAATGACCAAGGTATTTTCCATGCTTGCATGGTAAAATATCCTGGTTATTATGGATAAGTGCAACGTGAGCGAGAAAACCCAGTTTTTGAGCTCCTAATCTGCATTTAGGATTCGTCCATAAAGACAACGCTTTTCCATGCTTTCATGGTAAATATTATTTTACGAATCCAAAAAAATCATGGTATAATATCCACGATAGGCAGATTAGTCCATAATGACCAAGGTATTTTCCATGCTTGCATGGTAAAATATCCTGGTTATTATGGATAAGTGCAACGCGAGCGAGAAAACGCAGTTTTTGAGCTCCTAATCTGCATTTAGGATTCGTCCATAAGGGCAAGGCTTTTCCATGCTTGCATGGTAAAATATCCTGGTTATTATGGATAAGTGCAACGCGAGGGAGAAAACCCAGTTTTTGAGCTCCTAATCTGCATTTAGGATTCGTCCATAAGGGCAAGGCTTTTCCATGCTTGCATGGTAAAATATCCTGGTTATTATGGATAAGTGCAACGCGAGGGAGAAAACCCAGTTTTTGAGCTCCTAATCTGCATTTAGGATTGGTATAATACAAAACAAAAAGTAACTAATGAGAAAGGAATATTTACAATATGGATCAATATAACGGCAGTCAGATTGTTGTGTTAGAGGGCCTAGAAGCAGTAAGAAAAAGACCAGGTATGTATATTGGTAGTACTGGTAGTCGCGGACTTCATCATTTAATCTGGGAAATACTTGATAATGGAATCGATGAACATCTTGCAGGCTACTGCACTACAGTAGATGTAATACTGCAAAAAGATGGAGGAATCACCATTAAAGATAATGGTAGGGGTGTGCCTGTAGATATTCACCCAACCAAGAAAATTCCAACAGTACGTGTAGTTTATACTATATTACATGCTGGAGGTAAATTCGGAAGTTCTGCATATAAAGTCTCAGGAGGACTTCATGGTGTTGGTGCCTCTGTTGTGAATGCCCTTTCAAGCAAAATGATAGTAGAAATCAAACATGGCGGTAAGATATACCGCGATGAATATGAGAACGGGGGACATCCTGTTACTAAATTGGAAAATGGCCTGCTCCCGGTCGTAGGGAAATGTAATAAGTCAGATACTGGTACCAAGGTTACTTTTTATCCTGATGCTTCTATTTTTGAAACCACAGAATTTAAACCTGAAACCATTAAAAAGAAGTTAAAAGAGATTGCTTATTTAAATAAAAACTTGATCGTAAATTTTATAGATGAAACAACTGGTATCACTAAAACTTATCAAGAAGAATTTGGTATTAAAAGTTTTGTTAATTATTTGAACCGTGAAAATACAGTGTTACATGAAGAACCTATCTATATTGAAGGAAAAAGCGGAGATATTGAAGTAGAAGTGGCCTTTCAATATACCAATAATTATACCGAGCAGATAAATGCTTATTGTAACAGGATCAATGTAGTGGACGGAGGAACTCTGGTAACCGGTTTTAAAACTGCACTTACAAGAGTTATGAACCTGTATGCAAGAGAACTTAATGTTCTGAAAGAAAAAGATGAAAATCTGGATGGCAAGGATATTCGTAACGGCCTTCTTGCTATTATCTCTATTAAGCATCCAGACCCACAATTCGAAGGACAAACTAAGACGAAACTTGGTAATACAGATGCTAAAAGTGCTGTAGAAGATGTATTTAGTACGGAAGTTCAGCTTTATCTTGATAAGAATATTGAAATCTTAAAAAGTATTCTTGACAATGCGATGAAATCCTACAACGCAAGAAAAGCTGGTGACAAAGCCAGAAATGCTGTATTAAAGCAAATATCTGATATAGATACCAAAAGTAAATTAGCTTCCTGCTCCTCTAAGAAACCAGAAGAATGTGAAGTTTATATCGTCGAAGGTGATTCCGCAGGCGGTACTGTTAAAACCGCCAGAAACCGTAAGACTCAGGCAGTCCTGCCTCTACGTGGCAAAATTCTGAATGTTGAGAAGGCAAATCTTGAGAAAATTCTGGTAAATAATGAAATTAAATCAATGATCGCCTCATTTGGATGTGGAATCGGGGATGACTTTGATATCACCAAACTTCGTTATGATAAAATTATCATTTTAACAGATGCCGATGTAGACGGAGCACATATCAGTACTTTATTACTTACATTTTTCTATCGATTTATGCCTGAATTAATATTAGAAGGGAAGATATACCGCGGACTTCCACCTTTATACCTGGTTGAATATGAGTCAACACAAAAAGCAAAGAAGAAAAAAGAGTCCCAATATATCTTTAATGATTTTGAATTAGACAAATTCCGTAAAATACCTGGCAATAAGATTCTTAATATCCAGCGTTACAAAGGTCTGGGGGAAATGGATGCAAATCAGCTTTGGGAAACCACTCTCAATCCAGAGACGAGAATTCTTGCAAGAGTTGAAATCAGTGATACCGTAGAGGCTGATGAAATTACTACAACTTTAATGAGTTCTAATGTACCACCAAGAAAAGCTTTTATTATGGAAGAAGCAAAATATGCAAAACTTGATATATAGAGAGGGAAGAATATGGCAACCATAACAGAAAATATTATTCACTTAGATTTTTCAGAAGAAATGAAAAATTCTTATAGAGATTATGCAATGAGCGTTATCATTGCAAGAGCATTGCCAGATGTTCGTGATGGACTGAAACCCGTTCAGCGAAGAATCTTATATGCCATGAGAGAGCTTGGTCTTTCTCCTGATAAGCCTCATAGAAAGAGTGCCCGTATCGTTGGTGATACTATGGGTAAATACCATCCACATGGTGATACCTCCATCTATGATGCTTTAGTTCATATGACAGAGGACTATTCCTTATCTGTTCCGCTCGTTGATGGTCATGGAAATTTTGGTTCCATTGACGGTGATGGAGCGGCTGCGATGCGTTATACAGAAGCCCGCCTCTCTCAGGGTGCTATGACTTTATTAGATCATTTAGAAAAAGGACTTGTAGAATTCATCCCAAACTTTGATGAAAGCGAAAAAGAACCTTCTGTACTACCTGCAATGATACCTAACCTTCTAATAAATGGTACTACAGGAATTGCCGTCGGCATGGCAACAAATATACCACCTCACAATGCAGGAGAAGTAATTGACGGTGTTATAGCATATATGGATAACCCGGATATAAGCACTGAAAAATTAATGAACTATATTCCTGCCCCTGATTTTCCAACTGGTGGTTTTATTGTAAATCAGGATGACATGTCAACGCTCTATGCCACCGGAGAGGGAAAAGTTAAAATCCGTGCAAAGACTGAAATAGAGCCATCCGACAATGGTAGAAAAAATATTATCGTCACTGAGATTCCTTATACTGTTGCAGGGAATAAGACCAAGCTGGTAGAAAGTCTGGTCGCCCTAATGAAGGATAAAGTATTCGATGAAATCTTTGATGTACGGGATGAATCCTCCAAAGAAGGTATCCGTATTGTTATTGAAGTAAAAAAAGATCGTGATATTAACAATTTGATGAATGGTCTTTATAAGAAAACCACATTAGAAGATACTTATAGTGCTAATTTCTTAGCTGTACATAAGCAGCAGCCGGAATTATTTCCTCTTCGTAAGTTAATACGTGAATTTGTAGCTTTCCAGGAAGAACTGTATACGAAAGAGTATAATCATTTATTAGAGAAAGCAATCAGCCGTCTTGAAATTGTAGATGGTTTAATCAGAGCTACTGATGTGATTGATTTAATTATTGAGATTCTAAGAGGAAGTTCATCATTAAAACAAGCAAAAGCCTGTTTAATTCATGGTGATATCACCGATATTAATTTCAAATCTGCTGAGTCTAAAAAACAGGCAAGTACTTTGGATTTTACTGAAAGGCAAGCAGAAGCGATCCTTGCTATGCCTCTTAGCAAATTAATCGGATTAGAAATTCTCAAACTTCATAATGAAGATGAAGAACTTAAGAATAATATTGAAGGGTATCGTAAGGTGTTGGGAGATACTAAGGAGCTCTATAAAGTAATTAAGAATCGACTTAAAGAATATAAAAAATTATTTAATACTCCAAGAAGAACAATGCTTATCAATGCTACAAATGCTGAATATGTTGAAGAAGTAAAAATCGAAGATATTTATATACTTATTGATCGTTTTGGATATACCAAGTCATTAGATTCTGCAAGTTACACAAGAGTATCGGAAGACAACCTAAAAGAATTTTCACATATTATATGTATGAAAAACACAGATAAACTCTGCTTTTTCACCGCACAAGGAAATATGTATCAATTAAAAGCATCCAGTATTCCAAAATGTAAAATCAAAGATAAAGGAACTCTAATCCACAATTTATGTAAAGTAGATAAAGAAGATATCTTGACCTATACTTCATTTGAATCACTTTTTGAATCACAATTATTATTTACAACAAAATATGGCTATATCAAATTAGTATCCGGAGCCGAATTCGAAACTAATCGTTCCATGATAAGCTCCACAAAATTAGACACAAATGATGAGTTGGTCAGCGTGACAATGCTTTCTGCTCATGATATCTTGGCAGGTAATCGAAAAGTTATTATGCTTACTAAGAAAGGTTTGTCCTTAGGCTTCCCATTAGAAGAAGTGAGTGAACTTAAAAAAACCAGCCGGGGAGTGAAAGGTATCACTCTTGAGAAAGAAGACAATGTATCTTTTGCAACCACGGTAGATTCCAATAGCGAAATTTTTATATTTGAAGGAAAAGAGTTAAACGCAAAGAAGGTCCGTAACCGTAAACGAGGTGCAAAAGGTCAGAATGCACAACTTTAATAGAACAGAGGCGCTATTTCTATTTTATGACAAAATCCATAATAAAAGAACTGTCCCACCTACGATTTTTCAATCGTTAGTGGGACAGTTCTTTTTATTATATTGATCATCTAAAATTAATTTCTTAATTATGTACATATGTAGAAATAGTCATAAGTAATAATCTTATTTACTTATCCAATTTATCTAAAAAATGCATTTTGGCATTGTTATGCTTAGGTTCTTCTCCCACATATTCCGTCTTAAACGCCCCTTCAAACTCTTTTGCCAGTTCCCTTGCACACGCCGAACAAAATCTACCATAGCGAATATCGGTGCTTCCGCAATTTTCACATTTAATATAAGAGCTGGAACCATCCGGGATTTCGATTCTTCCCTGACGCAAAAATTGTTTGATCTTTAACGCAGATACACCAGTCCCTTTTGAAATTACTAATGAAGAGGATGGGCCATTTTCTTCTATAAAAGCACGGACTTTTCCAAAATCATCCTTATCCGTATGTCCGCATTTGCGACATCTATACTCCCCGAGGCTCATATACTCATATTCTCCACCGCATTCTTCACATATATACTTTTCATCATTAAAAACTACTCTCTCAAGCCCTTCCATATTGCTTCCCCCATTATAATTACTTAATATAGCAATAAATTTTACAATATATAAAAGAATAAACTAACATAATGAATATATTAAATATTTTAACAAATATTTAATAATTGTCAATAAATAAACAATGTTTTTAGAAATAATTCAGAAAAAATTACAAAAAATTACAGACTTATATTTCTATTTTCCTAAGAAATACATCTTTCCATTTTTATATTTGGGCACTTCTCCTATATCTTCTATTTTCAGGGCACTTTCTATCTTTTTAGATAATTCAAGGGCACAGGCAGGGCAAAACCTTCCATACCTTATTTCGGCCTTTCCACATTTTTCACACCTGATATAATTATCTGAACCATCTGGAATTTCAAGTTTCCCTTCTCTTAAGAAGCGATTTATAATTTCGATTGGAACACCTGTGCCTGCTGAAATTTTAATTGCTGGTGCAGGTCCATTTTCATCCAGGAAAGTACGGACTTTTCCATAGTCATCCATAGTGATAAATCCACATTGGGAACATTTATATACGCCCATGCTCAAATATTCATATTTGGATCCGCATTTTGTACATAAGTATGGCTTGTTATCAAGGATTAATATCTTTTCTTTATTCATTATTTATTTTCCTTTCATCTTCAATAAGTATATCAATAGTTTCGGTATATAACAAAAGGATATATAAATTCTCAATTTAATTTGCATGTATAATACTATTCTAATAAATCCATAATATTTGTCAAGAAATCAGACAAAATAAATATAGTAATTTTTAGTATATTTATATTTTAAAAATCCATACTAAATAGTGATGTTACTTTAACTAATTTTCTTATTAGGAGGATTCCATGCCAAAAGACAGCCAAATAGATAAAAAAGATGTCCGGGTTGAAAAAGCAAAAGGACAAACACCTTTAACCAAAGAAAATCAAAACAAAAATAAAAATGCCAAAAGACAATCTATAAAGAATAATGATGTATAAAATTTAATCAGCAAAGCCTCCAGATAAATTATCCGGAGGCTTTGTATATTAAGAAGGAATTGGGGAGGCAGGGTTATATATAATGACTATATGTCAGTTGAAAGTATATTAGTTGTCCCAAGTGTTTACACTTGTTTTTTTCTTTTCATCTTCATCAAACCATTTTGTTGTCACACATTTTGATTCTGTATAAAATCTTACACTATCTTTACCAAGACAATGTAAATCACCGAAGAAGGAATCCTTATGTCCGGAGAATGGGAATACCCCTACTGGAACCGGAATACCTACATTGATTCCAACCATACCGCCATCTGTTCTGGCAGCAAACTCTCTGGCAAAATATCCGTTTTGTGTAAAGATTACTGATCCATTGGCAAATGGATTATTATTCATGATTTCTAAGCCTTCTTCAAAACTCTTAACTCTCTTTATACAAAGTACAGGCCCAAATATCTCATCTCTTCCAATAGACATATCTTCTGTTACATGATCAAAGATTGTTGGTCCAAGGTAGAATCCATTTTCAAAGCCCTCTACCGTTACATCTCTTCCGTCAAGAACCATTTCAGCTCCTTCATCGATTCCCTTTTGGATCCATTTCAGAACATTTTCTTTATGTTTTTGTGTTACTACTGGTCCTAGTCCTGAAGATTTATCATATGCAGGTCCAATTTTAAGATTCTTTGAAAGCTCGACCAATTTTGCTACTAATGCGTCTGCAATTCCGTCTTCTGCTACAACTACCGGAAGGGCCATACATCTCTCGCCGGCACAGCCAAATGCAGAATTGATAATCCCTGCTGCGCTACGTTCGATAGCCGCGTCATTCATTACAAGTGCATGATTTTTTGCTTCACATAAAGCCTGCACTCTCTTGCCATGAGCTGCTGCAGTACTATAAATATGTTTACCTACAGCTGTAGAACCTACGAAAGAGATACCTTTAATATCTGGATGAGTCAAGAAGATCTCAGCCTCATTTCTACTACATGCAACAATATTTAAAACACCATCAGGAAGACCCGCCTCTTTATAAATTTCTGCAAACCTTAATGCTGTTCTTGGTGTTGAACTGGACACTTTTAATATCATACAGTTACCTGAAGCAACACATGTAGGTGTCATCCAGCCCATTGGAATCATAGCCGGGAAGTTAAAAGGTGTGATACCTGCAAAAACACCAAGTGATTCACGATAAAGTGTTGTATCAAATCCAACAGATGTATTCATTAATGATTCACCCATCATTAATGTTGGCATAGAGCAGGCAAGTTCTGTTCCCTCCTGTGCTTTAAGAACATCACCTTTTGCTTCATCCCACACTTTACCATGTTCCTGTGCTACAAGCAATGTCAGTTCATCCATATACTTTATTATTAAATTACGAACGTTGTACATAATCTGAGTACGTTTGATTACCGGAACTTTAGACCATGATTTATATGCTTCTTTTGCAATCCCAATTACTTCTTCGATTTCTTCCTGTGTACAACATGGTACTTTTGCTGTTATTTCACCTGTGCTTGGATTATATACATCAGTAAATTTTGTTGTTTTAGATTCGCGGTATTCTCCACCTGCAAAATATTTTATAATTTCCATATTATTTCTCCTTTTCTAATAGATGATCACTTTATTGATGTTACCTTGATTATTTAATATGTCAAAGCAGATATTCGCATTCCGCTTTGCTACATGCTCATAACCTATTACGCAGCTATGCTGCTATTTCAGCGGAGGCTTGAACCTCCACTGAAACAAGTAAGCCTAACTCCCGCCTACTGAGGCGGGAGACTTCCTTGATAGGTTAAACTCTGGCAATCATTTCACCATACTGTTTTTTACTATCTGTAATAAATCCTTTTAAAGCCTCCACAGTCGGCATATCTTTTGAACAAGCATGACTTGCAACTAACATTGCTGCAGAAGCACTTCCTAATTCCAGACAATCTATGATTTCCAACCCTTCAAATAATCCATAAAGAAAAGCCGATGCATATCCGTCCCCACCCCCAAAAGATTTAAGTAATTTTACCGGGAATGGCTTAATGCTATAGTTATTACCATCATTAGTGTATGCTGTTGAGCCGTCCTTACCATGTTTGATAACCACTATCTTACTGCCTATGGAATGGAAATATTTCGCTGTCTGTTCATCCGTCCTGCCTTGCTCAATTAACTGTTCTGTCAGATCAAATTCCTCTCTTGAACCTAATATCACATCACTTTGTTTTGCCACAATAGAATAATAGATGCCTATCTCATCCTGGCTCTTCCAATTATATGGTCTATAATCAATATCAAAGATTACTACAACATTATTCTTCTTTGCCAATGCAAGTGCCTTCAGTGCTGCTTCACGAGAAGGGCTTTGTGCAAGAGCTGTACCTGATATTAAAATAGCTTTTGATTTTTGTATGTATTCCTCATCAATGTCCGCCACATCTAACTGTAAGTCTGCAATGCCATCACGATACATTAATATGCTGCTTTCTGTTTCACTAAGAATTTCTGTAAATGTAAGACCGATTTTTTCACCTTTCTTACATTTGGTCAGGTGGGAGGTATCAATTCCTTCTTTATTAAAATAATCTGTTACAAAATCACCAAATTGGTCATCCGATACCTTTCCTAAAAATCCGATTTTTTTACCTAATCTGGCCATACCCACAGCTATATTTCCTGGAGATCCACCCAGATATTTTTTGAATGTAGTACTTTCAGAAAGAGGCATATAATAATCCACCGGATTAAAATCCACTGCAACTCTTCCTAATAATATCAGATCAAATTCTTTTGTCTGATCAAAATGAATATATCCCATATAATCTTCCTTTCTAATATATCATTAAGGTAATTGAATAGTATCTATCACACTTTATTATCGCTTTGGAATACCTTTATATGTCTGCATACATTTTCATAAGTGCCTTTTACCATGGTGTCACTCATTACAAAATAATCGTGTTTCTCGCTTTTACAATATTCGCGAACTGCATTCTCTACGGAAAGGAAAGTGGCTGTTGCCACATTAACTTTACGGATGCCGCCAGCGATACATCTTCTAAAGTCTTCATCACTGATTCCCGACCCTCCATGTAACACTAATGGGACTGGGACTCTTTTATGTGCTTCCTCCAATATATTAAAATTAAGTCTTGGCGTGTCTTTATATAAACCATGAGCATTTCCAATAGATAATGCTATTGCATCCAGTTTTGTCTCCTGGTAAAGTTTCTCTACTTCATCCGGATCAGAATATAACATTTCATGATCCACACTTCCATCTTCACTGCCAGCCAACTGGCCAACCTCTGCTTCTACATCAGCACCGTATTGATCTGCCAGTTCTTTTACTTTTTGTACCATCTGGATGTTTTCCACGATTGGAAGGCTGGAGGCATCAATCATAACAGAAGTAAAACCTAATTCCAGTGCCATTTTTACCGTATCCAGATCCAGACCATGATCCAAATGAACTGCAACCGGTACCGTTGCTTCTTTTGCTGCTGCGATCATAAGGGGTCCAAAAGCTTTGAGTGGAGAATAAGGCAGCCTGACTTGCGCAACTTGTAGAATAACCGGAGATTTTAACTCTTCTGCTGCTCTTATTACCCCCAGTACCATCTCCATGTTTGCAACACTAAAAGCTCCGATTCCATAATCTCCTTTTTCCGCTTCCTTTAATAACTTTGACATATTGACAAGTGGCAAACTAATCACCTCATTCTATATATTTATATGTAATATACTCAACTTTTATCAAATATATTAATAATATACTCAATTTATAACATAAATATAACCAATAGTCAAGCATTATTTATTAAGTTTTAGACACATCTTTATCATTTTTCTGTGAAACCACAAGAAAATCCAATATTTTCATTATGATTACATCATTGTAAAGTTTTAATCATATTTTGATAATGTTTTTAATTTTGTATTTGCTTTCTAGTAAATAATTAGATATAATTAAGTTAATTAGTTAGTAAAAATCCTAATTGTGAATAAAGGGAAACGAGGTGTATCTCATTGAGATCAAAACGACTGGATAGTATCAAAGAGTATATTTATCAACAAAAAACAGTAACTCTTGATCAATTATGTGAAGAATTCAATGTATCAAAAAACACCATTCGTCGTGATATTGATGAACTGGTAAGTACTGAAAAAATCAAAAAAATCTATGGAGGAGTCACCGTTGAAGGCTATAAACCAATGATTTCCTTTAACGAGCGTAATATTAATAATTTCCAGACAAAACAGATCATCGCCAGAAAAGCCGCCGAACTGGTAAATGATAATGAAATTATATTTATTGATTCCGGAACGACCACAATGCATATGGTTGAATATATTAAAGACAAGAAAAACCTCACAATCATTACCAATAGTGTTGAAGTTATTTTACGATCTATTCCCTACCCAAACATTAATGTTATCTCCCTATCAGGTAGCTTAAATCGTAAGACCCTCTCTTTTACAGGTTCCAGTTCTGCTGAAGTTTTAAGTCACTTTAATATAAGCAAGGCATTTTTGGCAGCCACAGGCATATCCACAAATGGGGGCGCATCTAATTCCTCCCCGGCAGAAACAGAAATCAAACGCACTGCATTAATGAAAAGCCAGAAAAATTATCTTCTGGTAGATCACACAAAATTCGGAATCATCTCTTTAATGACATTTTCCAATTTTGATAATATCAATTCAGTAATTACTGATGAAATTCCAAGGGCTGATCTTAAAGAAGCATTGGAGAATAATAATTGCAGCATCATACTGGCTGACCCTGAATAATCCGCTTACATAAGCAGGCGAAGAGCTGCCACCGCTGTCATAAACAGAATTAATTTATGGAATATTTTCTCATTGATCCTTTTAATGAATATTGAGCCTAATATTGCACCTACTGCTATCACTGGTATTAAACAAATGCCAACTAAAATAGTGGTAGGTGTAATATTGTTCCAGAAGAATATTTGAAATGGCAGTTTCATTATATTAATAATAAAAAATGACCAGGACATGGTACCCATGAATTTATTCTTATCAAGTCCCATAGCCAATAAATAAATGCTGAAAATGGGGCCTGCCGCATTGCCGATCATAGTTGTAAAACCGGTAAGAATTCCTGCTATAATAAATATCCAGATATTCTTGGGTACTTTCAGTTTTCCTTTTTTAATTTCCATATAGATTAATATTAACAAGCATAAGATGATGGATATCGCTATAAATATCTTGAATTGCTTATCATTAATAAGTTTTCCGGTAATTGCTCCCAACAATAATCCAACGCTTACCCATGGGAGCAATTTTTTTATCTTGTCCCATTCTGCATGGCGATTATAATAATACACTGCAAATATATCACCAATAATCAGCATAGGGAGCATGATTCCTGTGGAATCCCTGCCCCCTAAAATATTCGCAAGCAGGGCTATAACAAGTGTAGCGACTATATTCACACCTGTTTTAGAAAAGCCAATTAAGATAGCTGAAATTATAATCCAAATCCATTGTATTATCTCAAAATTCATGATATCCATATTAACTTTCCTTCCTGTCTTTACGAATCACTGTATATAAATTGATTTGTCCTTATATTTTAAATCGGCTGATCACAGTATATAGATTCTGTGCTAGGCCTGCCAATCCATCACTTGCATCTGCGATTTCTTCTATAGATGCTGCCTGTTCTTCCATAGCAGCTGAAGTTTCCTCTGTAGAAGCAGAATTGGCCTGTGCAATTGCAGTCAGATTTTGCATTGTAAATAGAATTTCATTTTTCATCTTATCCATCTCTTCTCCAGAAACACTTAATCGGTCCGCAGTTTCTGATACTTTACCACTGGCTTCATCAATGAGCATATATTTGTCTTTGCTATGAATTACACTTTGAGTCTGTTCATTTACAAGAACAGATACCCGCTCCATAGTTTGCACTGCATTCTCAGAGTTTCCGCAAAGTTCTGCCACCATTTCACCAATGATTTTTGAAGAAGTTGCGGACTGCTCTGCCAACTTTCTTATTTCTTCAGCAACCACCGCAAATCCTTTACCGGCATCCCCTGCTCTTGCTGCTTCAATTGCGGCATTCAAAGACAATAGATTGGTCTGTTCCGCAATAGAATTGATTACATCACTGGCTTCGCCAATCTTTAATGAACTGTCATTTGTTTTCAAAATGACATCGTATATCTGTTTATTGGCTTTATTATTTTCTTCTGTTTTGCGAAAGAGATTCTCGATTTCTTCAAGCCCTTCCGATACCGCATGGGATACCTGATCTGATGCTTGATTCAGTTCATTTACATAAGTAAGGTTGCTATGAATGGATTCACCTAACAGGTCCGCTTTTTTTGCGCCCTCTTCTGTATTCAGCGCCTGTTCCATAGCACCATTTGCAATCTCAGCAACTGTTTTCGTTACTTCCTCAACTGCAGTTGAAGATTGTTCAGAAGTAGCTGTTAATTCTTCTGAAGCTGCTGCTACTTGTTCTGAAGATTCTCTCACTTCCTTAATAATCATTCTTAAGTTGTCTATAATGTTTTGCAGGGCTCTGGATAGATCACCAATCTCATCTTTCCGTTTTAATTGGTTTTTATGTATATCTCTTGTTATGTCTAAATCTGCCATTTCTTTTACATGCTTTACTGCTTTTACAATAGGGTTTGCAATGGAATTACCAATAATATAAGCTAATATAACACTAATGAGCAGGATAATTGCAACAATGGATATACTTGTATTGCGAAGTACCGGAATACTTGCCAGAACCTCATCTTCACTTGCCGTAAAGATAATGATCCATTCCGTGCCTGGTATTGGCGTAAATCCAAAAAATTCTCTCACTTTCCCGGAAGAAAATTCTAGAATTCCACTTTTTTGTTCTAAAATTTTCTTATATAGATTCGCTTCCGAAGTTAGCCCTGGATCTTTTTCTACCCCTTTAATGGGATTGTATTGGCTAAGTACCAATTCTCTATCACGGCTTGCAATGACAGTTCCGCTGGAATTAATAATAAATGTAGTGCCTTTTTTGCCATAACCCATATCATCGGTGATTTCGCTTAAAGAATTTCCATCTCTGCGGCCCACCAACGCACCTAATACTTTTCCATCTTTTAAGATCGGTGCTGCATACATTAAATCTACTTTACGGGATTGTTCATTAAAAGCAAAATTAAAAGCATCCTCTTTGCCTTCCAATGCCTTTCTGGCAGGATCGTTTTCAGATAATTGAAGCATTAACCCATTGGAATAGAATACTTTTCCATTCATATTCATTACTCCAATATCCGTAAAACCAGAAGCCTCCAATTGATTCTGTAAGATCGGCTTTTGAATTTCCATATCCATACTCTGAATCTCTTCCAGTTGCACCAGTGTTTCCAATGTTCTCTTTTGTGTATTCATCCTGCTTTCCGTTACTGTGGCTCCTTGATTTGCCATGGTAGTAAGGGCAGATTTTGCCTCTTTGGTAAGAGAATTACTGGCTATTACCGTGGCGGCAACCCCAATTGTGACCGTTGATAGTACAATTAAGATTGAAAAATTGAATATTAATTTTAATTTAATACTTTTCATTTGTTCACTCACCTCATAATTGTAAATAAGGGTATGATTGCAAAAATAGGTATCTACCGCATATGTAAAAGAAACTATATATTTCACAGATAATTTGTGTACAAATTCCTAGAAATATATAGTTTCTTTTAGTTATCAAAGTACTTGTTTTGCGATATACCCTTAATTACATTTCTTTCCTAAATTATAGTCCTGTTTTTTCAGCAATATATTTTCTCGCTCTAATTGCATATTCTAAAGGATTTGCAATGGCAGGGTCCTGTTCTGCTTCAACTAACATATATCCTTCATATCCTGATTCTTCAAGCACTTTAAATATAGGTTCAAAATCAATACATCCATCACCAGGTATTGTAAATGTACCAAGTCGTACCCCTTGTAAAAAGCTTAAATGTTCTTCTTTCACCTTTTTCACAACGTCTGGTCTAATATCTTTTAGATGTACATGTTTAATACGTTTTACATACTTTTTCACGATATTCAATGGATCTACTCCACTGTATGCAAAATGACCTGTATCAAATAGTAAACTTACATACTCTGGATCCGTACTTTCCATAAAACGATCTACTTCTTCTTCTGTTTGTACCACAGTTCCCATATGGTGATGATAAGTTAAGGATATTCCCTTGTCTTTTGCAATTTTACCTAATTTATTCAATCCGGTACAAAGTTTCTCCCATTCTTCATCGTTCATAATATATTTATCATCAAAAACTGATTTATCCAGTCCCTGGATACTATGACCCTGTTCTGCAACACCAATTACTTTTGCTCCCATAGCTTTTAAGAAATCCACTTGTTTAATGAACTCTTTCTCTGTTTCTTCAAACGGCTTTGTGATTAAAAAAGATGAAAACCAGCAGTTACAGATCTGCATTCCTCTAAGATCCAATGCTTTTTTTAATGTATCAACATCTTTTGGATATTTATTTCCTATTTCAGAACCTGTAAAACCAGCTAAAGCCATCTCACTTACACATTGTTCAAATGTGTTTTCTTTTCCTAAATCAGGCATGTCATCATTCGTCCATGCTATTGGTGCAATTCCTAATTTTACTTTATTTTTATCCAACATAGAATTACCCCTTTCTTAGAATTGAATCTCAGAAATCTTCACTGGACGATTTTCATCTAATGATTTTTTCGCAGCAACAGCAATTAAGATAGGTTGTAATCCTGCATTAATATCTACAGGAACTTCTGAATTATTTACAACTGCATCTACAAATTCTGAAACTTCTCTTGAGAAAGATTCCATATAGCGTTCCAAGAAGAAGTATAATGGTTTTTCACCGGTGATTCCGTCTACTGTACTTAGAACTGCAGTAGAGCCTGTATCATTTGCAACAGCAACTTGCCCTTTAGAACCAAACACCTCTGCTCTTTGATCATATCCATAAACAGCCTGACGTGAATTGTCGATTACTGCGATTGCTCCATTTTCCATTTTCATAGTGATAATTGCTGTATCAATATCACCAACTTTTGCAATATCAGGATTTACTAAAGCTGCACCTGCAGCATAAACTTCATTCACTTTACTGCCTGATAAGAAGCAAACCATATCAAAATCATGAATTGTCATATCTAAGAACATTCCACCTGAAGTTTTTACATATTCAACCGGAGGTGCCTCAGGATCACGGGCTGTTACCTTTATAAGATGAACATCTCCTACTTTTCCTGCCTCTACAGCAGATTTTACAGCTCTAAAGTTATGATCAAATCTACGGTTAAAACCAACTTGGAATTTTACATTTGATTTTTTTAATTCTTCCATAACTTCTTTAATTTTGTTAAGGTCTTGAGAAATTGGCTTTTCACAGAAAACATGTTTTCCTGCACGAATTGCTTCTATTGAAATATCAGCATGAGTATCTGTAGAAGAGCATACCATAACCGCATCAATTTCCGGATCATCTAAAATCTGATGATAATCTGAATAGCAATGAAGGATACCTAGCTCCTTTGCCCATTTTTCTGTGTCTGCATTCATGTAAGGGTCTGCAATTGCTTTTACAACTGCATTTTTCACTCCATATGTAACACCTTCGCCATGTACTTTACCGATTCTTCCGGCACCAATAATACCAATTTTAATCATAATAAAATCCATCCTTTCACATTTTTCATATTATGCCTAACCCCTGTTTTAAGGTATTTATGGACATTTTCACTCCGGTCAGAGCATCCATCGTCAGATCCTCCATCTCAAGGGATACTACATCATCATAACCACTCATTCTCGCTACTGAAAAAAACTCTTTCCACCACTTAACATCATGTCCGCAGCCTATTGCTACATAATTCCATGAACGATTTTTATATTCTTCTATTACTTTTGTATCCAGAACTCCGTTGGGTCCTACTTTTCCTCGTTCTAACCTGGAGTCTTTTCCATGAATATGGTATAAGGCACTTCCTAATTCTCTTGCTGCTTCAATCGGCTCTCCTCCCATCCAGAACAAATGACTTGGATCCAGATTCATTCCAATCATTGTACCAACTTCATTTCTGAGTTTGAAAAGAGTTTCCGGATTATAAACAAGCTGCCATGCATGGTTTTCCAAAGCGATTTTCTCAATCCCAAAATGTTTCGCCTGATCAACTAACTTTTTCCATGCAGGAATTGCTACCTCTTCCCATTGATACTTTAAAATATCCTGAGTCATAGGAGGCCAGCTGGTTGTGATCCATACCGGTGTCTTATCTTCCCTGCAGCCGGAAGGCAGTCCGCTCATCATAACTATTTTTTTAATTCCAAGCTGTTCTGCAAGTTGAAATGTTTTTAATGTCACATCCATATCCTTTTGAAAAGCCAAAGGATTTCCTGAACAATTCAACGCAATGATTTCCATATCTCTTTTATCAAAACTATCTTGCAGGTATTTTCTTGCTTCCAGACTTGATACCAGCTCATCCAGATTAATATGGGGAGCCTGCGACCAATTTCCTGTTGTAAACTCAATTGCATTTACTCCCAAAGAGTGAACCGTATCAAGCATATCTTCTAATTTCATATAACCTAAACTATCCGGAATATAGCTTAATCGCATTCTCTACCAAACCTTTCCAAAGCTTATTTGCCAGCTAATCTTCTTGCTTTTGCTTCCATTCTGTTACGTGTTACATCGATAAATACCGCTGCAATGATTACGATACCGATAACCATATATTGTACGTCACTTGCTGCATTTAATAGTGTTAAACCATTTCTGATGATAGAGATGATCAATGCTCCGATTAAAGTTCCCCATATCGTTCCTTTTCCACCCATAAAGGAGGCTCCACCGATAATACATGCTGCAATCGCATCTGTGTCATAAGGAGAAATAGCGGAAGATGGGTTTGCCACACCAGAACGGCCTACAATCACGATACCTGCTATAGCACATACAAATCCAGAAAGAGAATATACAAAAATTAATATATTATCTGAATTAATACCAGAAAGTCTTGTTGCTTCCGGATTACCACCTACACAGTATATGGTTCTTCCAAGAGCTGTATAATTTAATAATAGATGGAATCCTACAAATAATAGCAGCATTGCAATAAACGCAATCGGAATTCCTGAAAAATTATTACCTTTAAAAATATTTGCGGATCCTAACCATGTTACGGCATTAGGAAAACCACTGATTGTTTTTGTGGAAACTACAAATAATGCCAGACCACAAAGTACATTCTTCATACCTAAGGTTGAAACGAATGGATGAGGTAAATGAAGTTTTGTAAGCAGAAGTCCATTTGCACATCCGATTGCAGTTCCTGTTATTAAACATGCGCCTAATAACACGATAGGGTTTGTAATGCCAAACTTATCTATTAGCATACCCATAACACAGGCACATACTACTGCATTGGCACCAACGGATAGATCAATACCTGCAGTGATCAAAACTACAAGCATACCTGATGCGATTAAACCATTCACTGCAGTTTGTCTTAATATATTCATAACATTATTTATTGTTAAGAAATTAGAACTGGCAATTGATAAAATGATTGATAACACTACCAACGCAAGTAAAGGACCCAGTTTCCCAAGAAGTTTCTTGATATTTATTGTCTTTTCCATTATATTTTACCTCCCCATGCTGCCTTCATTATGTTTTCCTGAGAGAATTTTTCAGTGTCTCTGTCAACTTCACCCATAATCTTACCTTCTCTCATTATAATAACTCTATCACTCATACCTAATATTTCTGGTAGTTCAGAAGAAACCATAATGACACACTTACCTTGAGCTACTAATTTATTCATAATATTATATACTTCTACTTTAGCACCAACATCAATTCCCCTTGTAGGTTCATCAAAAATAAATATATCAGCATCTGTGTTAATCCATTTTCCAATAACCACTTTCTGTTGGTTACCACCGGACAACTGACCAACCACTGTTTTTAACCCAGGAGTTTTGATTTTAAAATCATCCACGTTCTTACTGCCGATTTCTTTTATCTTATTTTTATTCAGCCATGGACCTTTTTTAAATATTTTCAGATTTGCAAGTATTAAATTAGTATCAATTCCAAGGGATAATACAAGGCCTTGTCCTTTCCTGTCTTCTGTTAATAGTGCAATTCTATTTTTTACTGCATCTTTGGGTGATTTAATTACAACATTTCTTCCATCAATATATATATTGCCTCCGTCAATTGGAAAAGCTCCAAAGATTGCCTGACATGTTTCTGTACGACCTGCTCCTACCAATCCAGATATTCCTAATATTTCACCATGGTAAGCTGTAAAACTAATATCGCGAAGAACTCCTGTGGAATTCAAATTTTCTACTTTGAGTGCCTCCTGGCCCCTTTTCACTTTTATCTTCGGATATTGATTATCCAGGGTACGTCCAACCATAGCTGTAATTAATTTATCGTTATCCATATTAGTTATATCATCTGTTATAATATGTTCTCCATCACGCATTACAGTTACTCTGTCACATAGTTCAAATAATTCTTCCAGTTTATGTGATACAAAAAGAATTGCAACTCCCTTTTCTTTCAACATACGAACGGTAGCCATGAGCTGTTCAACCTCTTTTTCACCAAGACTTGAGGTTGGTTCATCCATAATTATCAGTTTTGCATCAATAAGGACTGCTTTTGCAATTTCGACCATTTGCATAATTCCCATACCAAAATTTCCGCATGGTTTTTTCTCGTCAACGTCTTGACCTAAGGAAAGCATAACCTCATGTGCCTTTTTATGCATTGTATTGTAATCTAAAAACCTACTATTTTTTTTACGAATCATTTTGTTAATAAAAATATTATCTGTTATTGAAAGTAATTTAATTATATTTAATTCTTGATATACACAAGCAATTCCTGCGGCTTTTGCATCATTTGGCGATTTAAAGATCTGTTTTGCCCCATCTACAAATATTTCTCCTTCATCCGCTTGGTGAACTCCCGTAAGTACTTTAATCAGTGTAGACTTTCCTGCTCCATTTTCACCAATTAGTCCGTGAATTTCACCCGGTTTAATCTGCAAGGACATATTTTGTAATGCAACTACGCCTGGAAAACGCTTTGTAACATTTTTCAATTCTACTACATAATCAGCCATTGTCTTATCACCTTTTCTTCTCATTCTCAATTAATCGTTAGCAGTAGAATTCTGGTCGTGGTTGTATTATGATTGGTTCGATGGTCTCCCGCTTTCTTGCTTTAATTAAAGTATCAGCCGTTATACAGGCAACATATCCATCCCACGCACTTGGACCCACGGGACCAGATCCCTTTATACTATCAATCCACTGTTGGATTTCAATATCATATGCTCTGGTAAATCTGAATGACCAATCTGCATATATTTCATATGAGTTCCTGCCAGATAATTTTGTTAATATGGTATTGGGATCAGGAAGACGGATTACCCCTTTTTCTCCTACAATTTCACATTGGATATCATATCCATAGTGTGAATTCATATTAACCTCAACATCTATTCGAACACCACTTTTTGTCTTTAATAGCATAATCTGCGGATCTTTTAATTCACTCTCTGCATTTTTGTTTTGTTTGACTGTCAACACCTGGCCAGATTCATATTCCTCATCTAATAACCAACGTAAAACATCTATTTCATGAATACCGGAATTTTTGATTGTCATATCAGTTGTGTGCTGCGGACCAGGTATCCGGTTTCTATGGCAGCAATGTACCATTAGTGGTTCCCCTATTATTCCGCTTTTTAGCATTTCTTTTAGCTCTCTATATCCAGTATCATAACGACGCATAAATCCAACCTGAACTAATTTCTTTTTCCCTTGAATTTCTGCATTTACTATCTCTAAACATTCTTCTGCTGAAGTTGCTAGAGGTTTTTCACATAGCACATATTTTTTTGCTTTAATGCATTCCAGAACATATCCGGCATGAGTGGGATCCCACGATGCAATTAATACTGCATCAACATCCGGTGACCAGATTACTTCATTTCCCGTTTTATAAAAGACAGCATTATATTTTTTTGCGATACGTCTTGCATTTTCTTCATTTATATCTGATAATGCTACGACTGTGGCTCCTGTAATTACTTCTGTGAGACGTCTAATATGATCTTCACCAATTGCACCGGTTCCTACGACTCCGATTCTTAATTCCATTTCATTTCCTCCCTGGGTTCAGCAAATTCTGCTGCATATCAGAAGTATTTTACTTTAAAACATTTACTCCCACTTTATTGCAGGAGTAAATGTTTTAACTAATAAAATAACAGAATTATTATTTAAATCTTATTTTCCAAGAACAGCTTTTAATTCATCTAAATATGCCTGTGCATTTTCAGAAGTAATTACAGTTGCACCAGTATCAACACTCTTGTCTATTGTTTCTCCTTTTGCTGTTGCAACAGCTTTTTCAACTGCCATATATCCCATGTTATATGGAGATTGTGCTACTGTTGCTGCAAAAGTTCCATCAATAACATTTTGAACACCTGCCTGAATACCATCAAAGCCAACGATAATAATATCTTTTAAACCAGCTTGTTGTGCTGCTCTTGATGCACCGGAAGCAATTTCATCATTATTGCAAAGTACGATATCTACATCATTATTTAAGCTTGTTAAAAGGTTTTCCATAATGCTGGCTGCTTTATCTGCAAGACCTTCTGCATATTGAACAGCTTCCACTTTTACGCCGTTAGCTTCAAGTGCAGCTCTGTATCCATTTTCACGTTCATCACTTGTTGTATTACCTTGAACGCCGCCAATGATTACAGCTCTTGCTCCTTCGCCAGCTTTTTTCGCTGCATATTCACCACCAAGGTAAGCAGCATCATAGTTACCTGTACCAATGTAAGTTACTTTCTTATCATATGGTGCATCTGTATCTACAAATAAAACTGGAACAGAAGTATCTCCTAATACAGAAACAACAGAATCTGGTTGTAATGGAGAAATAACGAAAGCATCAAGATCTGGTGAAGAAAGCATAGTTTCAATCATATTATTTTGTTCATCGTATGCTGTTTCTGAAGCCGGTCCCTGTAAGTCTACAGTTACACCTAGATCTTCACCTGCCTGCTTAACACCTGCTGCAACATAACCCCAATATTCACTGGATAATGTCTTTAAGATTACACCTACTCGAATGTCTCCATCTGTAGCTGTTTCTTCTGGAGTTTCTGCTGTCTCTTCTGTTGTTTCCTTAGAAGTATCCGGAGTAGTTGCAGCTGTGTCCTCTTTCGCTCCACATCCTGCTAAACCTGCTGTTAATGCCAGTACCATAAATAAAGCTAATAATTTTTTCTTCATAATAAATCCCCTTTCACTTTTACAAGTTTTTGTTTTACTTTTTTCAGTTAACAAGTTTCCTATTACCTAATTCCTCTCCTTTTCAGGAATGCTGCCTTTGTAACTTACCCATATTCGTTACTCAAAAGTAGCATTTAGCATCCAGATATGCTCTGGATCATCAATTCTTGCTTTCCATGGGTCACCTTCAAAATGGCGGATCATCCAGCAAGTGTACATCTGATAACCTGGTGCTGTCACCTGTGGATGGGTCAATCCACCTGGTATGGCGCAAAAGCTTCCATCTTTGATTTTAAATGCATCTTCTCCGATAAAACATGCACCAAACCCCTGAGGCAAATCAAAATGATAGTAATATACCTCTGGCTGTGGATGATGATGCGGAATATAGCTAGACCATCCACCTTGTGTTGCCACAACCTCTCCCAATACCATATTTGAATATGGTGCATTGGAATAATCAAAAACAGTTCTAACTAATCTGACTGCTGTATTGTTGCATAGACCAATTCCTGCTGTTGATTCCATACAATCTTCCGGTGTGTAGAATTTTCCTACAAACTCAGTTGCATTTTCTGTTGTTTGAACTAGTATTTCTGACTCAGCAAATGCTTTGATCGTAACGACTGTTCCTCTACTTACATGCAGGCAATATGCCCCTTCTTCAAAACAATTCTTTCTGTTTGCAGTAATTTTATGATTTTCATAGGAATACTCTATACTGCCAGAAATCAGAAGATACGCAGCTTCATCCTTTTCCATACAAAAGACTTTCTCCTGCCCTTTTTGCATTTTGTAGATTCTGATGTCCATCATCATATCCTTATATATTCCATCACGGGTTGTAAGTACCTTCTCACCCGCAGTAGAAAACTCTGGATATCCGAACATTTCAAACATATGTTACCCTCCTTTCTTTTTTAATTCCTAATAAATTCTCGCAGATTTGAGATTTTCTTCTTTTCTTATATAAGCATCCTGCACAGACTGTTTGGTAGTCGTGCTGGCGATACCAATATTCCACCATGATTTATAGCCTTCTGTCATAGTCTTTGGAAGCACTTTAATATCAATTAGTGTAGATACTTCCTGTTTTTTTGCATCTATTAATGCTTCTCTTAATTCTTCTAATGTTTTTACTGTATATGTTTTTAATCCATATCCTGCTGCTGACATTGCATAGTCTATGGCGATTAAGTCTCCGTCATGGGACGAACTTTCCTCATTGTCCCTGTATCTGAATTCTGTTGCCAGATTTCCAATACCGTTAGACATTTGGAGATTATTAATACATCCAAAACCACTGTTATCAAATAGTAAAATATTGATTTTCTTTCTCTCCTGCATTGCAGTTAATGCTTCACTGTGTAACATCAGGTAACTTCCATCACCACACATAGCATATACTTCTTTCTTAGGATCTGCTATCTTAGCTCCTAATGCTGCTGCAATTTCATAACCCATACAAGAATATCCATATTCCATATGATAGCTGTCTTTCGCATCCGTCGTCCACATTCTTTGTAAATCTCCCGGAAGACTTCCAGATGCTCCTGTAATAATTGCATCTTCATCAATCAATTCACGGATCATACAAAGTGCAGCCACCTGAGTTAAGTTACTCTTTGTTAATTTCGTAAATTCTTCAATAGATCCTGGATTGCCGGCTTTTACGATTGGTTTAAATTCTTCATCATAAATATAGTCTTTAAAGAAATCCATCTCTTTTTGCCATGCATTCTTTGCTTCTTGTATCTCATTTGTATAAGCTGCATGATAACCAGCTTCCCGTAGTACCATACCTACTGCTTCCAAACCAGCTTTTGCATCACCGATTGCTTTTACACTGTCTAATTTACCTGCATGGAATTTTGAAACATTTAAAGTGATAAACTTTGCATTTGGATTCTTAAATTGTGATTTAGAACCAGTTGTGAAGTCAGATAATCTGGAACCAATTGCAAAGATTAAATCTGCCTTCTCAGCAATGGTATTGGCTGCAAGATTACCGGTTACTCCAACTCCCCCCAGATTATATGGCGAACTGGATATGCATGCACTTTTTCCTGCTTGTGTTTCTGCAAAAGGAATGTTGAACTCCTCACAGAATTTAGTAAGAGCTTCCCCTGCATTGGAATATCTTACTCCGCCGCCACAGATTACCATTGGTTGTTTACTTTGTAAGATTAATTTTGTTATATCCTCTATCTCTTCTGAAACTGGCGTTGGCCGTGTTATTCTATGTACACGTTTTTTGAAAAAATCGACTGGGAAATCAAAGCTTTCACCCTGAACATCTTGTGGTAATGCAATACATACTGCCCCTGTCAATTCAGGATCTGTTAGGACTCTCATTGCATTAATCATGGCAGTGATCAATTGTTCCGGTCTTGTTACTCTGTCCCAATATTTGCTTACAGGTCGGAACGCATCGTTTGTTGTTATTGTAAGATTATTGCTTTGCTCTAATTGTTGTAATACTGGATCCGGTTGTCTTGTAGCAAAAGTATCTCCCGGAAATAATAATAAAGGAATATTATTTACAGAAGCCAGTGCTGCAGCAGTTACCATATTAGCTGCTCCTGGTCCAATGGAAGATGCACAAGCGATTATTTTAGTTCTGTTATTCTGTTTCGCATAAGCAGTTGCGGCATGAGCCATACCTTGTTCATTCCTGCCCTGATACACCTTCAGGCTTCCTGGATCTTCATCAAGGGCCTGACCAATTCCTAATACAATTCCATGCCCAAAAATGGTAAACATTCCTGTTACATACTTTATCTCCTGTCCATCCACATTCACATATTGATTATCTAAAAATTTAATCAATGCCTGGGCCGTAGTCATTCTTAATGTCTCCACTACTTCATCCTCCTTAATCCTTCCAATCTACCATATTACTTAGCTGTCACCTAAACTCCTGAGTAAATTTGCACTATTCCTTGTTTGGATACGTTTTGGTTATGTTTTTGTACTAATATTATCAACTCTTTGTTATATATTACATTTTCTATGTCACTTTGTCAATACATTTTTATCATTTTAATCTAAAACATATCTACTTTTACTCATTTTTTAGGTAAATTCACCATTCTTTTGTAATATCTGTAATCCTTAAACTTTTTGTTACATTTGAATAATTTTAGTTGAAAATACGTTGTGTTTTTATTCTATATGAATACAATATAAAGGACAACTATATATATCTTCCAACAGAATGCAAAAAAGCGCCTGCCATTGAATTATATCAATGTTTGACGCTTGATGCTAACATTATCCCATTTGTTTTTATAATGCTACTTAGTTATCTCAATCTGATTCTCTTCTGGATCTAAAATGCAACTTTCATAATATCCATCCCCTGTTGTTCGCGGACCACTGATTACCTCGTATCCATCCTTTTTTAGCTGTGCTGTTATACTGTCTACATTTTCTTTACTCCCTACGCTAAATGCCAGGTGGACATATCCTGTACCGGTTCGTTCCTTTTCACGAGGTATAAGGTCTGGTCTTGTCATTAATTCAAGTCTGCATCCATCCCCAAATGATACAAAATAAGTTTCTAATCCTGTTTTTGGATTATGATATTTATTATTGGAGATTCCTCCAAAATATTTTTCATAAAAATTTCTCATACGTTCAAGATTTTCTACATAAATAGCTATATGGCTTATCACTTTGATCATCTCCTTGTGAAGTTTTAGTAAAATACTCAATAGTATTATTTAATATATGTACCGCAATGTTCACATTTTGTACCTATGCCAGGTTTTATTTTATTGACCGCTCCACAGCTTCGGCACTCTACAGTGATATAATCATCAGAAAATATTATTTGATTTGTTTCCATATCTATATACACACCCTTTAAAATCTTACTACTTATCATTTGATTTAAATTACTGATAATAATTTCCTGGGTCAGGCCCATGCCGTCCGCCAGTTTTTTGATAGAACGTGTTTTATTAACAGCCAGCCAGGACATATATATTTTAAAATCAGACACCATACTGATATACGTTTTACCAACACCAATCAGTATCATACATATTATAAAGCCAATACACATCTCTATAAAACTTCCAAATGAATCATCTACATCATCCGTGATCATTTCAAATGATATGGCTCCGAACAATATATTGCAAATTATCCCTGCCACAAGACAAAATGTCCCAAATATTTTGTAAAAAGTTACGATTGGCTTTGATTGCTCCATACTGCCCTCCCATTTAATTACTCCCAGACTATCCAAACCCCATAAATATAAAATTTCTTTTACGTCAAATCTATAAGATTTCTTATAGGAATAATTATATCATCAAAGAAATCCAAATACAATTCTCATTCTCCATCATGCTTATAGGAAATGTCTTTTCTATCCCACTATATATAAGCATTTAATACAAAATTATAAAAAAATATCTAATTTTCGTAATTGAATGACACTATCTTCTATATTGTGCATATTATAATAGTGGGAACTGGTTTCCCAATACTTTAACAAGGAGCGGATGGTATGGGTCGTTACAGAGATCGGGATAAATATGAACACTATAGATACAACAATTATTTTAGAGACGACGATGACTATAGACGTGACAAATATGGCAATCGAGGCAGTCGTCGGAGAAAACACGACAAAGATGATTGTGGTTGCAGAGGCAGAAGATATTAATTTAATTCCTCAAACCATTATTCATAACTATTATAACGTATCGCCTTCGTAAATGTCGTTTGGACTAATAACATGACTTATCCATTTACCTCGACATATAAATCATAATTTTTAACTCCTAAATATTAATGTAGTAAAAATAAAACTCCTTCCAATTACTATTATCAATTTTTTTACTCACACCCCTCGTGAGTTATCGTCCTGTGATCTATCAGACAAAAGAAGGTCTACACTAAACTAAATCTTTAAGGTAGACCTTCTTTTAATAAGTATCAATGGCATTTAATACTATTTATTTAATTTTCTAGATGACCTTTTCAATGTAATACTGGGTATTAATAATGAGAAATTCTTGAGCCAGAAAATACATTATATTCCAAAAAGCAATCCCATCCAAATTATGTTGTGACACTAATTCCAGAAAAGTGCTCAAACCTCTTCCATCATGAAAATATACTAAATAATCTTCGCTATTTGATATATAAAAATAAGATGTGAGATTATTCTTATTATAATTAATTTCTGTACCTGCATTACTCGCCAGTTGTATGGCATTTGCATTACTTATGGCTTCTGCTCTTGAAACCCCTTCTATAAATGGGAATCTGAAAATATACCCAATACTTGTGATACCAAAAGTTATTTTCTCAGACGGTATCTGGGTTTCAATATATGCCAGCAGTATTTGCTGATAATTAAACGGTATTTCATCCAATGGAATTCCTGTAGTATATCCCCAGGAATATGAAATAAGAATCACCCCATCAATTATCTGGGATACCCTGGTATAATCTATCTCTCTAAAATCCGTTATTTCATCCCTTTGAAAAGCATTGGGCGATATAGTAATAAAAACTTTAATCTCCTGGCTCTTTAACCTGCTTATTAGACGAATAATAAATTCAATGTATTTTTCTCTATCTTCCGGTAATATATATGGCATATCCAGATTCAACCCATAATAACCTTTCTCCTTTAGAACAGAGGAAACATTTTCAATTAAATTATCCTGTATATCTTTATCCGCCAAGAAATTATGTGCGATGTCCCTATCAAATGCTCCCTCACTGGTAACATTTGATATTACCATAATAGGGGCTACTCCATAACCTTTTGCCATATCAATGAGTTCTGCATCATCTATATCATTTAATTCGCCATTTGCTGATATTGTATAACTAAATATAGATAAATAAGTTAAATAGAGCAGGTTCTTTTCTAATATCTTTCTATCAATAAATGGATAGGCATATCCGTTTATTTTAATACTTCCACTCTTTTCATTAATATAACGAATCACTAAAATTTCTCCTGGATATATATACTCTCTGTCCAGAAGATAAGGATTGTTCCTCAATAAGTCCATGAGGGTCACATTATACCTGTCTGCTATACCGGGTAAGGTCTCTCCCTGTATTACGGTATGTGTCTGCTCTGGATAAACTATAATTATCGTCTGGCCGATAACTAAATTATTGGGGTTCATTAAATCATTCTCTTGAATTAACCTGACCGCACTAACTTTATAATAATCTGCAATTGAAAAAATTGTTTCTCCTTGTTTGACTACATGAATAATCATAATAACCTCATTGGTTGATTTTGTTATTATATTCTATGTATCATTTATAAAGGAGATTCTTTCAGAAAAATCGTTTCCGGTTATTTATTGTTTTTACTTCCACATTTTGGGCATACACTGCCGCCTTTATAAACATACCCACAGCGGTAACAACATTTCACCGTATGTTTTTCTTTTGCCAGGTAGGAAATACTCCTGGATTCTGGTTTTTCCTTCAGATACTCAATAAATTCATTTAAAATCTTCCCAAATGATTTTAGTTTCACTGATTTAATTGATTTTGATATTCTTATTCTTCCAGAGTGTTTATGTTCTACATAAATCCCTTTTCCAAGTAAGCCGTTATATCCAAACACCTCTTTTACATTCATTACATTCATCACATCGGCACTAATAAGGCTGCTATAGAAAATATGATCCGGAGTCAATACAAATCCTACTTTTCCATTTCCTGAAGAAGAAGTATCACAGATTAAAATGGGATATTCATATTTCCCTCTGTTTACTGCATATGTATTTAGAGCATTATGAACAGTTATGGATGATTCATCATTTCCATTTCCTCTCATCATTTTTCTCACATCAAAAAAATAAATTCTTGGAAAGTCTTCCCTGGTCCACTTCATATCCTTACTAAGTTTCTTAACCAATTGTTCACATTCATCCATCTTGATTTTCTTAAGCCGCTGGTCAATCAGTCCAAGGGTGTTTACCTTCAGCTCTGGCAGGAAATCTCCAGAAGATATTTCCTCATACATCCGTAGCCCTTCCTCAAAATTAATCTCCGCCGGGTCAGGACATATTTTTTTAATTGCAGCTTCATCCAAAGCATAAATCTTATCATGAATTTCTTCTAAATATGGTGAAAGATTTTTTTCACTAAAATCCTGTTCTTTTATTTTATGAAATAGATCAAATAAAGAAGTTCGATTTGTGGCATTGGCTCGTTTGATAAACGCGATGATTTCTTGTTTCTCCGCTCCATCACGTTTCTCATCCAGAATCTTTTTATATCGATTGGTGTCAATCTCTTTATACTGTTCCATTTTATCTGTAAATTGAATATATTGCTTTTTATTAAGATTCTCAGGAATATTTAAAACCAGATTCTTTAATTCTTTCTCCCCGCTCCTTATGAGATACTCCATTAAGGATTCCAAAAATGGTTTCTTTACACTTTCTTCCCAGTCTTCCTTCTTTACGTCATCAATGGTCCTTAAGATTTCTATATAGCTTTTATCCTGGCTTAATCCAATCTTTTGATTCAGTTCCTTTATCTTTTCCTTTGTCTGCTTTTTTTCTATCTTATTTATATAACCATATTTTTTACTGTTATCTAATCTTTGTTCTGATTGAACGAGCGCCTTTAGATCAGTTAATTGTTTTAATGATAATTTATCTAATTTAATTTCGAAAATATCATGCATTCCTTCTATAATATCTTCCAGTATCTCTTTTAGAAAATTTTCCTTAAGACTATCTGATGACCTTGAAATTGAATCAGCTGCTGAATGATTTATACTTTTTTCATGTCCCTTTCCCATCTTCTGATCTATGGACTGCCTTCCAGAGGATGAGGTTGTATTTCTTGGTTTCGTATTATCATTTACTGACTTTTCTTCCTTTATTCTCTCCAAATAAGGTTTTACTCCCTTTTTTATTGGAGGTGTAGTATATCCCTTCATTAATGTTTTAGCAGGTTGAATAGATGGAGAACTGGTTTTTAAACGTGGTCTTTTTATATCTTTGCTGTTGATACGTTTAAAATCCTGTGCTTTCTCTTTTACTTCTTTCCTTTTTAAGCCTTCTTTCATCCCAGCGTTTTCTCTGGCTTTCCGTCTATTCTGTTTTCTTTTCTTTCGCTCTTTGTCTATCTTATTATGGTATCGCTCCACACTTAACAGAGGATAAAACCCAGAATCCATTTTGTCTTGTAATTCTGCAAGTTTTTCCTCTGTCATAGATTCCAGCTCATTACTAATCTTCTCTAATTCCTCTGGTTCCTCTTCCTGCTTCTTATTGTATTCAGATTCATAGAGATTGAAATTGCTATTGGCAGTTCTTTCTCCCCATCTGCCCAATAATTCAAGATAGTCCTCATAAGCCACTTTATCATCTTCAAAAATAAGATGATAAACGTCCCCTTCCATCAACAATTTATGAGGCTTTGGAGTATAAAAATGATTACAGGTATTGCAGGTATAAGCCCGGGCCATATAAACAGGCAATTCATCTGTTTCTATCCGGAATTCTTTTCCCACAGGATAAACTACCATATATAGTTTTTCACCACAATCAGGGCATTTATAATTGACTACGTAAAAATTATTACCTAATCGTAATTTTCCCCGCTCTCCTTCTGTTAATTCAACCTTTCCAAATGAAAACTGCCCTGATATCCATTGTATATTATGCCATAACCCAAGGGCATATCCTTCCTCTTTCGGTTCTTCTTCTGGATTGTTTCCATCCTCCTCATTTTCTTGTGTCTCTTCTTTATTATCTTTTTCTTCTAATTTGGATTTATCTAATATAGATTGAATCACTTCTTCGTATGTGATCAATATTCCATTTTTAAAGAAACGGAAATTCTCATCTGTAAGACTGGCCTCAATATTTATTTCAATTAAAATATTATTAAGCAGCCTGTTAAGCTGATCGTATTCCGTCTCCACCTTAAGTCCTTTAATTTCTCCCCATTTACCAAAAGCATATAAAATCATATTCAATGTGTTTTCCAACAAGGAATTTGCTACTATCTTATCTACCCGCTCCTCATTAATATTCAATTCTACAAATTTACTAAAGATACGTTTATTATCAAAATTAAAGAATAGCGATTTCTTTTCTCCAGCCAGAATAATATCATTGTTATTTATAAGAAAAACTTCTGTCCATACGACCTTTTCGCCCATGGTATTAATCATTTTTTGAAATACTGCCTTTATCTCTGGATTTGCTTTTAATAGAATCACACATTTCACCCCTTTTGCTTATTATAACTTTTTTCGATAAAATGTGCCAGATGTTTATAAAAGCAACATTAAAACCTTGCTATCCATTTCTTAGCCTCATTTAACCGTTCATTAAATTGCAGATAAAAATCTATATTTGCTTCAAATGGTTGTATATAAAAATTATTCAATACATACATATTAATCTGTTTCATCAGACTATCATCCTTGGTATCTTTCATGATATCCTGTACATCTTTTAAAAAATAGTGCCAATCTATAATAAACTGCTCATTATTCTTTAAGTCCGGTGTGTCAATCCATTTACGAACTTTTACTTTTGTCCGGTTCTGATTTTTACATTCATGGATCTGCAGAAAATATTTAAATGAATTATTATCATAATACCTTCCAAGAGGAAAAAGCCTGCAGATTCCCGGTCTGATTGAATGAATACTGCATCTGTCTTCACTATTAAGAAATGAGCATCTTTCTGAATCTCCTGACATCTTAAGATTAGGCAGGATAATTCCATCTACTACACTGAGTTCAATTTTATCCGTCATTAATTGCTCGAAGGTAATATTTAAGCTTGTCAATAAACGATAAATATCCAGAGGATCCAAAACGATTGATTTTCCCATACCCTGGCAACAGGCAGAACATCCTTTGCAGTCATTACATCCTGCCTTTACCATATCATTTATATCATATAATTTTCCGTCAGATATTTCATCAAAGTTAATATTTCTTATCATTTTGATTTCCCCTCTTGTTTATATTCCTGTAATAGGTAATTGCGAAACTAATAAATATTCCAAGTTTGTGATACAACTCATACAAATTCCTACGCTCCAACGCTCCTTCCGCTTAGCTTCCGCTTCGGAATTGTATTATTTGTATCACAAATAGCCAATGCTTTGGAGTTTCGCAATTACCTATTATATTCCTGCAAGTACTAAAGAATCTATAGTCATATTCCAATAAATCCACTCTATAAGTTATTGTAAAAGCCATTATATAACCTTATATATGAATAATCAAGCAATATTCACTGGTCTGCCCTTTCTACATACTCTGCTCTTTCCTGCATATATTAAAATGTCATTCCTTCAAAAATTCGTTTCCCTTTTTATTGATTTCGGCATTATTATCATTTAAACTAATAATAATAACTTTTATTTCATTCAGTATTTAGAAAGGGAAATTTGCGAAACTCCTAACTGTAGCAGACAGCCTAAGAACACGGGAACATCAGCAACAACAGAAAAGAGTTTCGCAAATACCTATTAGAATTAGGAGAAAAATCTATGAAATCATTAATATTAGCTGAAAAACCTTCTGTTGCCAGAGATATTGCCCGGGTGTTAAAATGCCAGAAAAAAATCCCCGGTGCTCTGGAGGGCAATCAATATATTGTTACCTGGGCACTGGGACATCTGGTTACCCTGGCAGATCCTGAAGAATATGATAAGAAATATAAGGAGTGGAAAATAGAGGATTTACCCATGATCCCAAAGAAATGGGAGCTTGTAGTAATCAAGCAGACTTCCAAGCAGTATAGCTCAGTAAAAACCCAGCTGTTCCGTAAAGATGTCTCTGAAATCATCATAGCTACAGATGCGGGCCGGGAAGGAGAGTTGGTGGCAAGGTGGATTCTTGAAAAATCAGGCTGCCATAAACCGATAAAACGACTTTGGATCTCTTCAGTCACTGACAAAGCAATTAAAGAGGGGTTTGCCCGGTTAAAAGACGGACGTGACTACAACTCTTTATATCATGCCGCACAAAGCCGTGCCGAAGCTGACTGGCTGGTGGGAATTAACGGGACCCGTGCCCTGACCTGCAAATATAATGCCAGTTTATCCTGCGGACGTGTACAGACTCCTACTTTGGCCATGATCGCCAGACGGGAAGAAGAGATCAAAAACTTCCGCCCTGAAGAATATTATGGAATCGAATGTATGGCAGGGAGCATCAAATGGACCTGGCAGAACTTAAAAAACGGAAGTTTCCGCTGTTTTCAGAAAGAATTTATGGAGACATTGTCCAAGGAACTGGAACAAGAAAAATTAACCATAAATGAAATAAATAAATCGGCAAAGAAAACTTATTCACCAGGTCTTTATGATCTGACTGAACTGCAGCGGGATGCCAACAGACGGTTTGGCTTTTCAGCCAAAGAGACATTGAATATCATGCAGCGTCTGTATGAAAATCATAAAGTGCTTACCTATCCACGGACCGATTCCCGCTATATCGGTTCTGATATCGTTCCTACATTGAAGGAGCGATTGCAGGCATGCAGCACAGGACCTTACAGGAAACTGGCCGGTCAATTGATCACAAAACCACTTCAGACCAATAAATCTTTCGTGGACGATAAGAAGGTAAGCGATCACCATGCAATCATCCCAACAGAACAATTTGTCCAACTGGACCATATGACAAATGAAGAACGTAAAATCTATGATCTGGTAGTACGCAGATTCTTTAGTGTTCTTTATCCCCCTTTCGAATATGAACAAACTACTCTGAAAGCATCTGCTAAAAATCAGACCTTTGTTGCAAAAGGGAAAGTCATCCATTCTCCCGGATGGAAAGCTGTTTATGAAACAGAAATCCTGGAAGATGAGGAGGAATCTGCTTTAAGCAGCGGTTTATCTGATCAGGCTCTTCCTGAATTAGCAAAAGGGGGACAGCTGCTCATTTCTAATGTTATGGGGACGACCGGAAAAACCAAGCCGCCTGCCCGCTTTACAGAAGCTACCCTTCTTTCCGCTATGGAAAATCCATCAAAATATATGGACTCCGATGATGCCCGGGCAAAAAAGACCCTTGGTGAAACGGGAGGTCTTGGCACTGTAGCCACCCGCGCCGATATTATTGAAAAGCTGTTCCATTCTTTCCTGATGGAAAAACGGGGGAACGAAATTTTAATTACCTCAAAAGGAAAACAGCTCCTGGAACTGATTCCTGAGGATCTGAAAAAACCAGAACTGACTGCCAAATGGGAGATGGAGCTTTCCAGTATTGCTCTTGGCAAAAGAAAAAGCAGTATTTTTATTGATGACATTCAAAAATATACAGAGGAGCTAATTCTGGAAATCCGCCAAAGTGATGGTTCTTTCCGCCACGATAACCTGACGAATAATAAGTGCCCTCATTGTGGAAAACGAATGCTATCTGTAAATGGGAAAAATGCCCGTCTTCTTGTCTGCCAGGACAGGGAATGCGGCTATCGGGAGACAGTTGCAAAACTGACCAACGCCCGGTGCCCGAACTGTCATAAGAAGATGGAGCTGATCAAAAAGGGAGAAGATGAAACCTTTATATGTTCCTGCGGCTACAAAGAAAAGCTCTCCTCTTTCAAGAACAGAAGAGAAAAAGAAGGTGCCGGAGTCAATAAAAAAGATGTACAGAAATACTTGAAAACCCAGAAAGAAGAATCAGTAAACACGGCATTTGCAGATGCCTTTTCCAAATTGAAATTATAGAATAAATCACAAAAATGACCACTGTACCCATCTTCTGTGCACAGCGGTCATTTCTTATAAATTTTCAGTAATCAATGCTTTCATGGCTGCAATGGCAATTTCTTCGTCCTCACCGTCTGCTTCTATGGTAATTACATCACCACATCTGATTCCCAGTGCCATCAGACTCATCATCCTGGACACATCAGCGCTTTGTCCATTTCCATTGCCAACTGTAATGACACTTTTAAACTTTTTAGCCTCTTTCACTAACATTCCTGCCGGTCTTGCATGGATACCTAATTGATCTTTGATTGTATATTTAAACTCTTTCATATCCACCTATCCTAAAATCATACTAATTCTTTTATGACTGCCAACAGTTTTTTTATTTCTTCAACCTTTGTATTTCCGCTTTCCTTATCAATAATGGAACTATAGATATGTGGAATAACTTTTTCCACACCGGCCTCTAAGATGATCTCCATAATCTCACGGAAATTTTCCGGACCGATTCCTCCAGTTGGTTCCAGAACAAAATGGTGTCTGGCACAGGCTTTCGCTACTGCTTTCAATTCTTCCCTACACTCCAGACCATTCATTGGAAAGAATTTGATGGAGTTTCCACCCATTTCCTTAATCATAGTAATTGCAGTGTCCACAGGGATGAAAGCTGGTTCTTCACAGTCTTTGGATAGAGGTCCTGTAGAAATCTTGACCATGCCTGGTGTTCCTGAAGGGGATACTAATGCATTGATATGGCTTGTCTCATTCTCTACATTTGCTCTTGTATATCCCACTGCCGAAAATACCTGATTAAAATGATTGGCTTTAACTTCTTTTGCGATATCTGCTACGGCTTTCCACTGAGCCGGATTTCCGCCGCCAAGACCAACAGAAAGATTTCCTTCCAGAACTTCCATATACTTTTTCATATCTTCTACTGCACTTGGAATATCCGGATAGCTTGCAGAAAGTACACCGACTACCACATGCTTTTCTGCTGCTTCATAAATTTCTTCTGCATTCTTTAAATTTCCAGCCAGTACATTCAGGCATACACGATTGTTATAATAATTTATTCCCATGATTTCATCCCTTCATAAGTTCTTTCAATCTGCTTACAATTAATTCTTTATCTCCTTCGCACAATGGTCTTGGGTCAAAATCAAGTTGTCCCTGATTTAAAAACTCTGCCCTGCAATAGATGATTGGATCTCCAGCACGGAGCTCTTTGTTGATTTCTCCAATCTTTTTATCACTCACTGTTGGATCTACCATAATTCTGGTACGGTAAATGGCCCTTCCTGCTTCATCCTGGATCTGAATTGCTTTTAGTCCCGGAATCTTATTGATTTCCTCACACAGGTACTGCACTTTTGCAAGATTCTCTTCTACTTCTTTTTTCATGTCTTTGTTCTCATAGAGATCTAATGCTTTCAAAAGCCCCATAATACCTTCTTTTCCAATTTTCATTGGCCGTCCGATTCCATGGTATTGCTTTTTGGCATACTGGATATATTCCTTCTTCCCAGTCACAAATCCCGAAGTTGTAGCTTCCAGGGCTTTTGCCCCGCTGTATACTACCAGATCTGCTCCCATAGCAATATATTTCCTGAAATCTTCTTCTGCCGCTGCATCTATTATGAGTGGAAGATCATGACGGTGTGCAATTTCTATCATTGTCTCAATATCAACCATTCCTTTTTGAACGGAGTGGTGGCTCTTAACATATAATAAAGCTACTGTTTTTTCATTAATTGCTTCTTCGATATCTTCCGGGATTATTTCATTTACTGTACCTACTTCTATTGGCACTCCTCCGCCAAGTCTGAGCATCGTTGATATAGGCGCCCCAAATTCGATACTATGTCCTTTCTGAAGAATAATCTCATTAGGTACTCCTTTCGAATCTGGGAGACGATCCATAATGGATTTTTTCCCTTTCGAGATTAATCCGGCTACTGTGAGACAAATTGCGGCAGAAGCACAGGATGCCACACAACTGTCTTCTCCTCCTGTATACTCGGAAATAATCTCACCTGCGCGATTAATCAAGTCCTCAATTACCACATATGACTGGCCTCCTGCAACTGCAGCCTCGGCCACTTCATCACTCAAAGTAGAAACACCCAATATTGTTACACGTCCACAAGAATTAATTACCCTCTTCAATCCTATATCCTGATATATGCTCATTTTTATACCTCCAAGTTATTTCAGAAAAATCGCGCCCAGAATCATTGCGCCTAAAATTGCGCCTCCGGTTGTTTCTTTTCCCCATTTATAGAAAATAGCGGCTCCGATAACAGCACCGATTCCTGCATATACGTTATACTGTGCTGCTGCTATTACGATGAGTGGAGCAAGATAACGTCCTACCGCATTTCCAGCTCCCATCATGATGCTCGTTCCGCCTACCGCCATACCTTCTGGTACTACTTTACGGATGACCATGATAATAATACCTATGGTAATTCCAATTCCTGCACCAACTACCAATGCTGCAAAGAAGTTAGAAAATGGGAACTTCCATCCCATAGACAAAAATACTGCTGGGATTCCGATACCTACACCTGTCATTAAACTGCCCCCAATATCCATCAATCCTACCAATGGGCCTTCCAGTATTCTGGCAATTAGAAATCCGGCTGCAAATCCTGCAGCTGCCGCATAATCCCCACTACCCATTCCATCTGTTAACATGGCAACAATAGATATTTCATTAAATGCACCAGTACCAAACTTAATGAACATATAAGTTCCTGCAAATATGGCCGCTGCTGCTCCCATAACCAGCAGAATAAAGGTACTGTCTTTCATCATAAAATCATCAAATTTCTCTGTAAATGTTTTCTTTTCCATCTTTATTTCCTCCTACATGAACTTTTCAAAAAATCCTCTAAAGTAAGCAATTGCAATAAACATAACAACTACGATTCCAATCAATATCTGAACCATTTTACTCTTATATCCATTTTCTTCTGCAGATTTTCCAATCAGGATTCCAAGTACAATACCAGGTACTGCATTTCCAGATACCAATGCGGATACACCACCTAGTACTGTTCCCCACATTCCAACAACCTTGCCCGCATCCATGGCAGCCAGCCAGAATATAGCCGGCATTACTGGATTGATCAGCCATCCGGTAGCAGGAGTAAGTACATTTTGTGCGATCAGGGATAATTTCTCTGGAATTAACTGAGCCATAGTATTTAGGAAAACAACTACGGCTGCACCAACTACAGAACCGGCTAACATCATTTTTCTTGGATTCCAAACTGTCTCTTCCACATTTTTGTTCTTAACGAGTAAAGATGCTGCACTCCAGTTAGGGACAATTCTATGTAGCACCTCTCCTGTCAACGCACCAGCTGCAACAGCAGAAGCTGCTGCGGAGAAGAAGAAGCCCAGACCAAATGAAAAATGGGCAATCGGATCTCCGTTACAAGCATTCATTTCACCCAATGTTCTGAATGCACCCATAGCCTGTACCTTAGGCGCATGAAACATACGAGCCGCGCCAGCAGCAATACAGCCTCCACCTAAAGCCCCAATAACCAATGAATAAATAATAATCTCTAACATCTATAGATCCTCCTTTATAATATCTAGATATTTTACTTTTACTACGATCTTGGCAGTAATTGTATATGTCACTTTCTCCCGTGGCCAGAAAAAAAACATAAAATGTTCTGTCTTCCGTTTTACATCCACTTTCTGAAAATAAACTTCTTCTGCTTCCATCTGAATAATTGGTTTCATGATATCAATGAATATCTGCTTACGCATACTCTGAAAAATCTTTCCTGTTACATCTTCCAAAGAATCTCCACTCATTGTCACCACGATTTCATGACGTAGTTCTTCCAATAACTGCTTTTCACATATATCATTATGCATATTATTCTCCATGTACTTTTCGATAAGTTTCTACTAATTTTTCTCCCAGTTCTTCTACATCTAAAAATCCCAGACCAACTACCTTGCAGCCTTCTTCTACTGCCGTACAGGCTGCATCTACAGAACGCAGTTCTGATTTGGCCGGATAACCATACTTATTCTTTGCAGTTAATGCACCTGCACCACCGCTCCCACAGAAACTGATTCCAAGATCTGCATTATTTTCATGCATCACATCCCCCAGCTTCATATCTGCGGCCATCCCCGGAATTACAATAGCTTTCCCACCTGCTTTCTCTACACCACGGGCAACTGCCTGCCCTTTTCCCATACGGTGTCCGATTACTACCAATACTTCTTTACTCATAGTCCTTTACCTCCTTTTGTTTCTGTATTGCCATTTCTATGTGAGTCGCCACAAGGAATACTTCCGTTTTATTGATAGGAATATGTTCTTTTTCAAACAGATCTTTTACAAGACTTTCTGCTGTATCAAATGCTTCTTTTGATACCTGTTCAAAATCTTCTTCCTCCATATCCTCAACAAATGAATGTGTCTTTACTCTTTTTATCAAAGCTAGAATATGGTTGCTGAACATAAATTCCCCGTCTTCATCCATAGAAATTTCACTTACCTTTAATTTTTCTTTTACTTCCTGATAGGACTGAATTATCTCATCTCTGATCTGTGGGTCCAGTTCACTATTTTTTAACAGTGTGTTCAAAAATTTCACTTTCATTACCTCTGCTGTAAATTGTTTTGTTTAATACCAGTTTCTGGGTCAGTTCCAAAGAATCTCCAACGGAATCTTTCGCATCTTCACGACAGTTGACCAGCTCCATCACATTTAAGTCGGCTGTCATTCCAACTGCCAGCTCTCCAAGTCCTTCCAATCCAAAATGTCTGGCTGGTATACTGGTACACTTTGCCACTGCCTTCTCTAATTCTTCCCCACAGTTAATTGTTTTGCTGACAACAGCTGCCAGATTATAAACAGGTCCATTATAATTTTCAATATGTAAATCTGTAGATATCATATCGCAGTCAAATCCTTCTTTTAACGCCTGCTTGAAAACACGAAAACTAAAGCTTGCCATTCCATGTCCTACATCAAACAGAACACCCCTTTCCCTGGCTTTCCAGGCTTCCGGAATGATATGTCCATCTCCCTTAAGAATACCCCCTGCTTTTCCATGGAAAGCGTGAGTCACAACATCATTTTTCTGAAGGAGTTCCAATACCTCCGTCAGTTCAGGGGGATGGTTTCCAACATGTACCATCAACGGTTTTTCTACTTCCTGTGCTGTCCTCGCTGCAAGTGCAATAGGTGCAAGACCCATTTCTCCTACCACACTGGAACTGGCTCTGGCTTTTAGTCCTACGATATTGTCCGAATACTTCCTAATGGTCTCTTTTAACTTTGAAATATCAATGTTTTTCATGTCACTTAATTCATGTCCATGAATCAGGCCATCTTTGGACAGATTTAAAAGGGTATATACTTTGGTCCTGCTTTTTTCAATATAATTTTTACAAAAATCCTCATAATTGTCAGCTCCGCTGCTTCCTGCATCCAGAATTGCGGTGGCCCCCCTCTTAATTCCCAGTTCATCCGGTTCTAATCCCAAAGATACTTTTGGATAGCAGTGAGTATGGATGTCAATGAAACCAGGTGTAACAATGCATCCCGCTACGTCAATAACTGTACCCTGTGGATCAATCTTATCTTCAATGGCTGCAATTACTCCGTCTTTCACCAGGATATCTTTCACATCCCCGTGATATCCATTAACTGGAGAAACCAGCCTGCCTTTTTTAATAGTAAGTACTTTCATCCTCTTTTTCCTCCTTTATAATGTATAAGAAGAATGCAATTTTTTCTTCTATGGTTATACTCACCTGAAGAGAATTCTCCACCAAAGTAAAAAATTTTTCCATGATCTCAAAAATTACCCTGTGATCTTTTTCTATCTTTGTGTATTCTTCTTCTATCTCTTTTAAAGTATCCTGATTCGTCCCCTGGAACCATCTTGGAACAGCCATACTCATATGAATGATCATCCCAAGGAGTACATCCTGGCTCATTCTGTATTCTTCCGGGAACTTTGATGTGTATTCCAGCAATGTTAAAATGAGTTTACTGATGATACCGGCTGCACTGGTCAGACTATTAAAATTGGTTTCCTGCTGAATTGTCTTGGAAATTTCGAAGGGATCTGCTTTTGAATTAAAGGATGCTCTGTCTCTCTCTTGTAGAGGAATTTCATCCACCAGTTTCCCATAGTCTAAAAATTCCTGAATCCTCTTTATATCTTCCATGGAAAGAATCCGGGATATTTTCAGTACCGGAATTCCTACAGCATTCAGAGGTATAGTTGATATAATAAAATCTACTGTTTTTCCAAAATTCATATTAGATAACTGATAGGGAGAAATCTGTCCCGCAACATTCAACATTGGGAATACATTTTCCAACCGGATTGCCAGAAGATGGGACAATCCTTTTCCTGTAGCGCAGACCAGCAGAACGTTTTTCTTCTTATTAATTTGTTTTTTACAGTTTTTATATAAATAGACAGCAATATAACAAATTTCCGTATCCGTGAAATCAATCTCAAATTCCTGCTCTAATATTCTGGAACATTCTACTGCCATACAGTAAAAATCGTAATAGTTCTCTTTTACCTCCTGAATGACAATATAATTTTCATCTTTCTCATTATTTTTGTCCTTTGAAATCATGAATAAAAATAATGAATGTTTTAAATGCCCGTATAGATCCTCAAAAAGCCCTGTCATATCAAACTTATAATTGGATTTTGCTTCTTCTTTTTCTAGGAATTCTATGATTTTTTCCAAACTGGAATTTACTTTCTTTTCATCTGTCTCCTGAATATTCACCACAATTTCATTCTCTATCAGAATATCTTTGAGATAGCCCAGTTCTATACTATCTACTCTTTTATTCAGCCTGCTTAAAAGAGTCTCTCCATATCCCTGTGCCTCACTGATAGAATTTTCAGATTTGCAAAAATGTTTCCGGATGTCACTGGCGATACAATAGGATAAAAGATTTAAAAATCCACTGTTGGATATCCACACATTATATCTTGCATTTACCTTTTTGATTTCATTACTGATTGTGATCAGCCTTTGGAGATTCATATATTTTTTTAATGTATCGGGCATCAGCAAATACCAATCTTCTGCAGTATAACTGCCTTTAAAACGTTGAGCCAGATACTCTGCAACAATATGGCGGAGGATCAGTTCATCGCCCTGGAGTTCATAACCTCCTGTTTTATGAGAGGACAGATGAATCCGATAATCAAAATACTCATCAAACCTTGGAATAATCCTCATTAAAGTAGATCTGGAAATATAAAATTCTCCTGCTATTTGTTCTGCTGAGATATCCTTTTTCTTTACAAAGAAATAGAAAAAAAGTTCTAAAATACGTTTTTCCTCTGTATTCTTAAGAAACCCTGTAGTTTTCTGAGGACGTCCGGCAATTAATATCTTGGAACATTTTGCTTTTTGTTCTGCCGGTATATAGAATCCCCACTTTGTCCGATAGCGTATCTCTACATTTTTTTCTGCACAGATCTTTTTTAGTTCATTCATATCATACCGGATGGTTCGCTCACTCTTTTTAAATTCATTTTGAAAAAATACAATATCCAGGGGAGCAGAAGAAGTTACCAAAAACTTTAATATCTCATACTGCCTCGGCTTCATTTTTTCATTCACTTTCCTCCATCCTTTCCAGAAGTTTTTCCAAAACCTGTGCTACGCCTTCTTCCCGGTTACTTTTTGTCACCAGATGTGCCTGCTCTTTCACAAAATCTTCTCCATTTTCCATGGCAACACTGTATTTCACCTGGCGGAACATATCCACATCATTCTCACCATCTCCAAAAGCCATCACTTCTTCACGTTTGATTGCATGTTTTCCCATAAGTTGTTTTAAAGTCTGCCCCTTTGTAATCCCTTTAGGTGAAATCTCAATCAGTCTTGGACAGGTTCTTACAATCTCATAATTTTCATCATATTGTTTCTTTAGACAATCATATACTTTTTGAATTGTCTTTGGATCTGCCACATAACTTATTTTATTCAGCTTCTTTGGTATCTCTTTTGCAGACTGTATCTGCTTCTGTAACGGATATCCATCTGTAGTATCGGTGATCCATGTCCATGCTCCACCGATCATTGGATAATCATCCGGCAGCCCTCGCTCCATCCGTTCTTTCTCTTTTATGGGAATCTGCCACTTGGGTATCCAATAATAAATTGCCTGGTCTTCAAAGCACTGGACTTCTACTTCTAGGCTCTTCCCATATGTGAATAGTTCCCGGATATCTTCTTCGAGTAACTGTTTCATTACCCTCCGTTCTTCCTTTTCCAGATTGTACACTGCCATGCCGTTTACTTCAATCAGATAACCGCCATACTCTTTTAACTGGATCTGACCTGCATAAGGAAGCAGACGTGTATAGCTGCGCCCACTGGCCAGAATAATTCGGATTCCTTTCTCCTGGCAACGTAACAAACAACTTTTTGTTCTCTCTGTAATCTGATCTCTTTCATTTAAAAGTGTGCCATCCATATCTAAAACAATCCATTTTATCACTTTTTTGGCACCCCCTGTCTTTATTAAGCCTTTGTTAAATTCTTGTTAATATTATGTTATCATACTTTTTCCCGCGTATTACCTTATTATTTTGCAATTTCCGGCTTTTTTTCTGCAATTTTGAAACTGCGGGAAAGACACTATTGAATTATCTCAACATCTCTTGTATTTTATACTGCTCTTCCTTCTGTGTCACTCTTTTACCATTAAAAAAGAAGCAAAGTCTGTAGGTCACTTAAGTTGACCTATAAACTTTGCCTCTAAGATTATTACTGCTATATCTAATTATTCTCTGGAGTTAAGGATTCTTTTACATACTCCGCTAATTTTATCCCCATTCCATTCTTAATATATGGAAGATACTTTACATATGCCAGATCCACATGGCCAATTACATTTACTCTTTCATCCTGAGGTAAATCATGCCTCGCTATTTCTACTTCTCCCTCATATCTTAAATACTTACTATTGGAGATGCAAATGCTTCCTTTTTTACGATCAACACAATTTTCCGGTTCAATTCTATTTTTTAACATACGTGACTCAACAGAACGAAAAATGAAATCACTGGAGTCAACCCGGTCATGATGAATCCCATTGGATATGAAATGGTATTTTTTATCTAATGCTGCCTTTATCTCAATCATGTCCTGATTTAGCATCCCTATATTGTTCCATGCTTCCTCTGACACATCAACATCTCCTACCATGACCATATCACATTTTCCATCAAAATACATTTCCAACATATTTAGCAAAATATCATTCTTACTGAAACGATGTGCCTCCACTGTGGGTAACCCTGCAAACAATGGTCCTCTCATTGTCATATCTCCCGGTACAAATGCCATTGTTTGAAAGCCTTCTATTTTTAACCATTCATTTATCTCATGCACTCTTTCAATGGAAAGCCCCGTATATTCCTTGGGATAATAATTATGGCAGGCAATGAATCTTGACAAATCAGCTTTGGCATTTTTCCAATCTCGTATATCTTTTGCTGTAATTGTAGAAGCATTCAATACAATTTGAAATGTCTTTGACAAGTTGGCTATTTCTTCTGGTGAATATCCGTAATCCAGCCTTATTGATGTAATGCCCCAGGTCTTTAATTCTTCTATTGTATTACAAGACAGTTTTTTTACCGTCTCCGGACTGACATCTGCAATTAACTGTATTCCATACTCCTTACATTTTTCCAGAAGTTTTTTTGCCTCTCTTTCGTAATCATCCACATTTTCTTCCGGAATTTGCAAAGATGTGAATGCATAAGGAACTTTTGCTTCCTTTGCTTTTTTTAAGATTTCTATATTTTTATCCAGAGTTGTCCCTAGATAAATGGAAATTCCTATCTTCACTCTTTATTCTCCCTTATTGCCTTACGAATGCTTCCATGTGCGGATTTTAATATATCCTTTGCTTCATTCCCAGGCTTATCTAATATAAACATGGTTATTGCTAATTTTGCACTTCCGTCTGCTTCTTTCAATAACTGTCTGGCAGTTTCTCTATCAGAACCAGTTGCACTCATTACAATATTTTCTGTCCTGACTCCTAATTTCTCATTGGTATTTTGCAGATCAACCATTAAATTTTCATATACTTTCCCAATTTTGACCATGCTCCCTGTGGAAATCATATTCAAGATCATTTTTTGCGCAGTACCCGCTTTTAATCTTGTAGAACCGGTCAATATCTCCGGACCGGTAACGGGCTCTATGGCTATATCCGCCTCTTTCCCTATTATTGAATCCTTATTGCAGGCTATAACGGCTGTTTTACACCCTATACTTGCTGCATATTTTAATCCATAGAATACATAAGGGGTTCTACCACTTGCAGACAATCCAATTACCATATCTCTTGATGTTAGTTCCTGTTTTTTTAATTCTTCTTCTGCAAGTGTCTTACTGTCCTCTGCTCCTTCTACTGCATGAAAAAGTGCTTCTCTTCCTCCTGCTATAATACCGATTACCAATCCTTCTGACACTCCAAAAGTTGGTGGGCATTCACTGGCATCCAATACACCCAGGCGTCCTGATGTTCCAGCGCCAATATAAATCAACCGCCCCTGCTGGTCAAGTGTTTCCGCAGCCATATCAATGGTGTCTGCAATCTGTGGTATAACCGTTTGAACAGCTTTTACTACATTTTCATCTTCTTTATTTGCAACCATGGCAATTTCCATAGAGCTCATATTATCCAGGTTCACTGTATCACTGTTTCTTTTTTCTGTTGTATATGCTGCTAAATTTATCATTTTACTTATGCCTTTCCGATGATACCTTTGTCGTTTAAAATTTTGTATAGTTCCATAAATTCCTCTGCCAAAATTCCAAATGCTTCAGCACTCATCAATTGATCTTCTGCATGCATCAAAAGCAATTGGTAATTATCTATATCTAACTCTCCGGATGCTGACTTCTGTATCAATTCCATATGAGCATGATGCCCTTCATTAAATTGATCTTTTCCACATTTCATCAATTCATCCGATTTATCAAAATCTCCAGATCTAGCATGTCCAATTGCTTCTATATAACTGCTTCTGGCACTTCCTACATAAGAAATGATCTGAAATAAAATAGTTTCGAAATTCTCCATCCTCTATTCCCCCATAACCCGTCTGGCCTGTGCCAATGCACCTTTACCGTCGATCATTCCATAAACCCGCATGTCGATTGCTTCAATTAATTTTTCAGGATATTCAGTTTTTAGCTTATTAGCCATATATTTAACCTGGGGTCCTAATAGAACAATGTCTGCTTCAGGAATTACATTCGGTGCATTTGCTATAGGGTATGCATTTATTTCGCATTCATAATTATCTGCTTTCGCAGCATCCCTCATATGAGATACCAGTAAACTTGTTGACATTCCTGCCACACATATTAAAACAATCTTTTTCATACTTCAAACCTGCCTTTCTTTTTCTCTTTATTCATTATCTACCAATGCTCCGTGCATATACGCTTTTACAAAACCATGACGCCCTGCTTCAATCGCTCTTACCGCTCCCATAGAAAGATAATAATTATAATATGGAACATCATTAACTTTACCATTAAAAATTTTATAGTTCTTTAATCCTTCAAACCATGTTTCCACCTTTTGTTCACTCATACTGACATATACGGTTGGCGTGAATCCAATCAAATCTTCGCAGTTCTCTCCGTAATAAATCTGTATTGGATTTCCTTCCTCATGAAGTATTCTTACCGCTTGTGTTACTGCCTCATAAGTATAATAATGTCTGGGATGCAATGTTCCACGGGCGTGGGTAATTACACAATCCACTTTTTCTTTTCTTAGATATTCCAGGATTATTTTCGTAAATTCTTCCACTGCGGGCAATTCCGCTGATATATAATTCATACTAAAGCTATCGCATCCCATAGCAGCAGCTGCACTTTTAATCTCATCGTCTAATGCATCCTCATATGCTTTTTTCTCTTCCTCAGTTGCTGTTAAATCTGTAAGGCGTCCCTTAGTCACATGTACGAATGTACAGCCAGCGCCCTGCTCGGCATATTTTATCAGCATTGGTCCGCCCATGAGTTCCGCATCTAATGGATGGGCACCAATGGATACGATTCTATTGTATTTTGCCATTCTAATATTTCTCCTTACTTATACATTTTTTATAGGCATTTGCGAAACTATTAAGTTTTCTGAATTTGTGAAACAATTAATACGAATTCCTCCGCTCCTGACCCTTAACTTCCGCTCCAGAATTGTATTAATTGTTTTACAAATAAATATAGTTTTAGAGTTTCGCAATTACATAATATTTTTCCGATAAAGTTGATATGTTCTGTATACACTCATTCCATGGCGTTCATAGAACCTTATTGCAGCGCCATGAGTCCATAAAAAGTATGCGTAATAAATTCCTCTTTTCTGCATTTCTCTCATCTGCAAATCAAACAGAATTCCTCCGATTCCTTTTGAGCGAATGGACTCTTTTACTCCAATAGGGCCAAATCTCGCATCATTACCATCAATTTTTCGCATACAATATCCAATTACCTGATCTTCTATGTCTGTTGCAATTAAAATAGTATCTTCTGCTTCTCCATTGCGAATCGCTTGTAAAATATTTCTTACCCAGCCGGCATCAAATTCTCTTCTGACAAAGTCCAACAGTTTTTCCATATATAAAAATGAATATGTATTGAAACTTATTCCTTCTTCCTTCAACTGCTCTATCATATCCTGAGTTTTTCCTGGAATACTATAGGAAAACAGCTCTCTTTGCATACTTACAGCATCCAGACCTTTTACATAACCATTTTGTTCAAAAAAAGGCAACGCTTTTTCATATTTTAAATCGACTCCGGGAGTAAAATAATTTGGACTGTAAGCGCATAGGGTGATTTCTTTTACATGCTCTTTCTTAAGGCGTTTTTCCACTTCATTTAGCAACGCTTTTCCATATCCTCTTCCTTGATACTCTGTTCGAACAAACATAGTGCTGATCCAGCCTCTATTTTCTTCGAGGCCTCGTGTTAAATATGGATATTTTCTTTTGATTCCAAAACAAAATCCTGCCACCTTATCCTCTATCAACAAAACAAGTGCCAACTTAGAATCAAAATTTTCATCCAGTAATACCTGTTGCAAAAATCTTTCTTCACTAATTGGATCAAAAATTAATGTCTCATTCCATCCAGCAACAATCTGCTCCATATATTCCTGTTTGTATGGTTCTATTCGATATTTTTCCATTATTTATCCCTGCCTTGTTCTGCTTCATATTGTTCTTCTTCTTTTAACACCTGTTTTTCCATTACTTTGAAAAATGGGAGAAACATAAAGAAGATAATGGTAATATTCAATAAAGTGATGATTGGAGCTACAATATTAAACCCACTGCCAATAAAAGATGCCAATGGAGCAGGCATAGTCCATACAGTCATTGCAACAACCGCAGGAGTGATTCCTAATACTCCAAGGATTGCATTAAAAACGTAAAGTACAGCGAATCCAAGTACCCATGGAACAAACATAAGGGGATTTAACACAATTGGTAACCCATACATAACAGGTTCTGCAATATTGAAAATAGTTCCTGGAAGAGATAATTTTCCTAACACTTTAAAGCGTTTTACCTTACTCATACTGCAAAGAAGTGCTACCGGAAATATAGAACATCTTACATAAAAATTAATCCATTGTTCTGTAAACATATATGGTATTTCCTGATGGGCTGCAAATGCATTAATATTGTCAGTTATCATAGTAGTCCATACCGGCTGCATAACAGAAGAAACAATATTGGAGCCATGTAATCCCACGAACCAGAGAATTCTATCCAAAACAAAACCAATTCCCTGTGCAACCGGGCCGCTTCCGCCTACTACCAGATATGCTGTTCCCCTATTTAACATACTCAGAAAATCAAAATCTCCTAACCCCTGTCCAATCAAAGTACATAATATAATAACTGCACAAACTGGAATCATACTGGTAAATGCTGATGCTATCATTGGCGGTACTGCTTCCGGCATCTTAATTGTAATCTTTCTTCCAATCAGGAATCTATAAATTTCTACTGCAAAAATACTAATCAATAATCCTCCAAATAAACTCGGTGATCCCAATATATATGCCGGCCAGTCAAAATTAGCGCTGAGTTGTGAAAAATCAATAAAGCTCAAAAATGCTATCATGGCTACAACTGCCGATGCTACCGCAGTAACATTGGAATCCTTCTTGTTGTAATAATCTCCAAGGAAGTAACCATTCAATACTGCTGCAATCATTGCCAACAGATTAATTGTCACAAAAACAATCTGAAACAGCCATGGTTTACATGGATTGATCACACTATCAATAGCTTTTGCAACACCAGGCATATTTAATCCGGTTTCCTCAAGGAACAATCCACTCAGGTTTAAAATAAGAGTCGCAGTAGCACCTAATACCATATACGGCATCAATGTTATAAAAGTCCTCTGCAATGCTTCGAGATATCGTACCTGTGACAGTCTTAACAGAGGCGGTGCAATCTTTTGTTCAATAAAATCTGTACTTCTTTCCAATACTGTTTTTTTTGCTTGTGTTTCCATAAAATAAAATACCTTACCCTTTCTAACATCTCTCTTTATTCTGTGTGTTCACATTATACAACAGTTTTTATTTTATTTCAATACTTTTCTCATTTTTTTTGGGAAATTTACCACTTTTGTTTTTATCCATCCTATGTTATAATTTTTACAGTTAAAATTATTCTATTATTATATATGGAGAAATTATATGAACCCTATGGAATTAATTAATTTACATGAATCAGAATTTACAAAATCGGATGAGAAAATAAAAACATTTGTCATTAATAACCCAGACTATATATCATCCTATCCTATTATTAATGTTGCCGCCAAAGCAGGTGTATCTAAATCTGCCTTGCTGCGTTTTTGCCAAAAATTAGGCTACAATGGATATTCTGAATTTAAATACGAAGTTTCTAAGTACCTCCAATCCGGTAGGTTTAAAAATCCACCTGTTGTTAACTCTAATATAGATATCATTGAAAATTACGTAAGCTGCATACAGAAACTTCCAGACTATATAAGTGAAGACCGCCTTATTTCACTTGGTAATTATATCAGCAAAGCTTCCCGCATAAGAATTTTTGGTCTCCATGAAAGCGGTCTTTCTGCCACTTATTTTACCTACCGTCTTGCCTCTCTGGGAATTGATTCTGAAGCAATAATCCATGGCGGTATCTTTAGTGAAAAAGCCTCTTTTTCGACTCCTTCTGATTTTCATATTTTTATATCTGTATCAGGTACTACTGACTACATCACAGCGGCTGCAAAAACTTCTTTTGACCGCTCTACTCCCTGTGCAATTATTACCCAGAACAATAAGGCTAAATATTCTAACAAATATGACTGCTTTATTTCTATTCCTTCTCTTAATTTGGATAAAAACCAGTTATTTCTTGATTCACAGGCTATTTTATTTATTACTATTGACCTGATCATTAATAAATTATCAAAATTGCTTTAATTTTATTGCTTTTATAAAACTATTTCCACATATAATATTTTTAAGCATTAGGCTGAACAGATACTGTCATTAAAATATAAAATACGGGTATGCTCTCAGGGAGCATACCCGTATTTTAATCATGACTATTTTTTATTAATCTTTTTAAAGATTTCTGCAATACTATTCTTTTTCTCATCCAGTTTTCTCTGATCTTTGCTTATTTAAGCCACTAAATTTCACTCACTCTGTCATAACATGGTATCTTCCCTTTGGTACGATAAAAGGAGAGTCGGAAACAGGATCTTTTATTACCGCACAGTCAAGTCCAAAGACCTGCTGCATTAAATCTTCCGTAATAATTTCTGAAGGAGAGCCCTGAGCAATGAGATTTCCCTTTTGCACAGCAAATATGTAATCTGCATACCGGGCAGATAGATTGATATCATGAAGTACCATGACAATGGTTGTTCCCCGCTTCCGGTTTAAATCCGTGAGCAGGTCCAGAATTTCAACCTGGTAAGTAATATCCAAAAATGTAGTTGGTTCATCCAAAAGTAAGATATCCGTCTGTTGGGCAAGAGCCATGGCAATCCATACCCTCTGTCTTTGTCCACCTGAGAGTTCATCTACACTACGGTTGGCAAGTTCTGTAATTCCCATGATATTAAGTGCTTCTTCCACCGCTTCATAATCTTTTTTTTCCATACCTTTTAAAAAGGTCTGATATGGATATCGTCCTCTGGAAACCAGATCTGAAACTGTAATTCCTTCCGGTACCACCGGTGACTGAGGAAGCAAGCCCAACACTTTGGCTAACTGCTTTGGAGGAATCTCATGTATCTCTTTCCCGTCCAATAGGACTTCTCCTGAAACAGGTTTGATCAGTCTTGCAAGTGTCTTTAATAAAGTTGATTTACCGCAGGCATTGGCTCCGATAATTACACTGATTTTATTGTTTGGAATTACTACATCAATATTATTAATAATTATTTTTTTATCGTATCCAGCAACTATGCTGCTGGCTGAAAATAAAGGTGTTTCTTTCATGCTGCTCCTCCGGTTCGATTCATACGTATCAGTAAGTAAAGAAGATATGGTGCTCCCATGATTCCCGTAAGAATCCCTACTGGGAAACGAGTATCAAAAGCAAACTGTCCCACAATATCTGCCAAAAGCACCATGATTGCCCCTGTAAGCCCCGCAGGTATTACATTGGAATAACCTTTTCCTGCTAATCTGCCTGCAATCGGACCTGCCAGAAAAGCAACAAAAGCAATAGGGCCTGTGACTGCAGTTGCATAAGCAATCAGGAATACAGCACTTAGGACCAGAAGAATCCTTGTTTGATCTGCCTTTAAGCCCAGCGTAATCGCAGATTGTTCTCCCAGTTCAAGAATCTTTAAATGTCTGCCTAACAGAACCAGGATACACCCAAATATGACAACAACAAGAAAGAGTACCGGAACATTCTTCATACTCATTCCATTTAAACTTCCGCTAAGCCATCTAAGGGCTGCAGGCACATCATACTGATTAGCTCTTAGAAGTAAAAATGATATCACCGCATTTAACATTGCCTGAATTCCAATTCCAATGAGAATCAGCCTTCCCCCTGAAAAACTTCCTCCACGGGCAAGGATATATATCAGACTTGCTACTATAAGTCCCGCAATGACCGCTGTTATAGATATAATACTTCCACTGAGGTTCAAAACGAGAATGCAAAAAACAGTAGCAACGCTGGAACCGGATGTTACTCCGATGATATCCGGACTTGCCAGAGGATTTCGAAGCATAGTCTGAAAAGTGCTTCCTGCCATTCCAAAGGCTATTCCTGCCAATAATCCGGAAAGCATTCTCGGCAATCGTACTGAACCAATGGCAAAGGAAGCTCCCTTTACCTGTTCTCCCAAAATAACTTTAATGATTACCTCAGGAGAGTACTTCGTATTCCCAAGATAAAGCATGCTCGTACAAAGAATCAGTGTCAATATGGTCATAATAAGAGTCACAACGATAAAACGGACTCTTCTTTTGTGAAAACCTGATTTTACTATATTAAAATCGTCTTTTATCATAATGAACGCACCTTCGCTCTCATTGCAATTAATATTAAAATTGGCGCTCCAAAAAATGCTGTAATAATCCCAGCCTCAAGTTCGCCGGGACTTCCGATCAGTCTTCCTATAATATCTGAAGTAGTTAAAAGAACAGCTCCGCCTACTGCAGACATAGGTATTATGTAGCTCATATTTGGCCCGCAAAACATTCTCATAATATGAGGAATCATTAATCCCACAAATGCAATGGGACCTGCCAGAGCAGTTGTAGCACCGCAAAGAAGTACTCCTGCCAAAGTTCCCACAATTCTTATAAGACCTGTTTTTACACCTAATCCGGTCGCCACATCATCCCCTAAAGCCAGGGCATTTAATGCAGGAGTAGATAGAACTGCAATAATTAGACCAACTATAAGAAACGGAGCCACGGTCAAAATCCCCTCCCAGGTAGCACCACTGACGCTTCCTACCTGCCAAAAGCGGAAGGCATTCATTACATCTGTTCTTGGAAGTATTACTGCACTGACCAGTGAGGATAATGCAGCACTTGTTGCAGCGCCTGCCAAAGCAAGCTTGATAGGGGTAGCACCACCTGCCCCCATAGAACCTATTCTATAAACAAAAATAGCAGTTACTGCTGCACCTGCTAACGCAAACCAAATATATTCACTTGCAGTATTAATATGAAAAAAGGCAATCCCGCTTACCACAAATAGAGAAGCACCAGTATTCACTCCTAAAATACTGGGATCTGCCACCGGATTACGGGTAATTGCCTGCATCAGAGCGCCGGAGACTCCAAGGGAAGCTCCGGCAATAATACTGAATACAGTTCTTGGAAGACGTTCTTTAACTACAAGTGCATCAAAAGATTCACTCCCTTGGCGGAATAAAGTATTTATTACTTCTCCCAGACCTATATTTCGTGAACCCAATGCCAGTGACGCAAATATACATAGAGCAATACTGATTGCACTGGCACTTATTAGTATCATCATCTTCCTTATCTTCATTCTACTTTATCAGCTGCCTCTCCGATTACGCTTAAATATTCATCAATAGTTGCCGGAATAGAAAGTGCACTTGGTGTACCGGATGCTGCTAATGGTGTACCATCTTGAATTAATGCTACAGATCCTCTTTGAATTGCCGGCATTGTTCCCATAAGTGAATCTTCCTGTAAGCTTTTTAATAATGTCTCATCACCATAAGCAATGATAATATCAACATCTTTAAGAGTATCAATATTTTCTGCACTGATTTCAAGCGCAAAGCTTGTAGATTCTTTTGCCATGTCTAATACACTTTGTGGAACGCTCATTCCCAAATCAGACAGATATGCTGCACGAGGGTCTGTTGGAAGATAAACATAAAATTTACCTAAATCAGAAGGGTTGAAGTAAAAGAATGCTGCATTCTTCCCTGCTAGTTGAGGATATGTAGCAACTTTTTCTGCAATCAGCTGTTCCAATTCTGTAACCAATGCTTCTCCTTCTGCCTGCATTCCCATACCTGTTGCATCCATGATGATCTGGTCACGCCAGTAAGTCTGCCATGCAAGAGTTGGATATGCAATAACCGGAGCGATTTCACTTAATAAATTATATTCTTCCTGAGTAATACCTGAATATGCTGCAAGAATTACGTCAGGCTGAGTATCACTAATCGCTTCAAAATCTAAACCGGCTGTATCACTAAAAAGAACAGGACTTTCAACATTTAAATTTTTAAATGCTTCTGCTGTCCAAGGTAAAAGACGACTTCCATCCGTTACACCGTAATTCGCTTCAGAGATACCAACAGGAACTACTCCTAAAGCTAAAGGTACATCCTGATTTCCCCAGGAAATAGTTGCAACTCGTTCCGGTTTACTCTCAATTACAGTTTCACCAAATGCATGCTTTATCGTTATAGGATATTCTACTTCAGCCTCTGTAGTATTATCTGTTTCAGTAGTTTCTTCCTCTGCAACAGGTGCATTGTCCTTGTCAGATGTATCAGCTTTGTTGTTAGAACAAGCTGTTAAAGATATTGATAATGCAATGGCTAAAATAGCACTCAATTTTTTTAATTTCATAAATTTAACTCCTTTTTCTGCTACTATGTTTTATAATATCGGGTTGGGTTAGTCCTTGCTAACTTTGATAGATTAACATCCGTAATTATTTTTGTCAAGCGCTCTGAATACAGAGTTTTTATCGTTATATAGTTCAAATTTATGAAATTTTTTGGTGTTTGGGTTTGCTGAATTCCAGTAAATTAAGGGGTTTGTAAGATCTGATAGATTTCTTGTGATCTAATCTTCCTTTTATATTTTGAGAAAGATTATCATTTGCGGATAGCTATTCATACCTTTGACATTAGGTTCAAGGTTTAACTTTACAGGTGAATCAAAGGTAATAAATTTTTAAGTAAAAAACATCCCAAATGAAGGCACTGCTGTTTGGGATGTTGCAATTTTTATTCAGCTATTTCAGATTATTTATAAATTCATCTTTGTTATTTAACCTTGAAGATCATTGGCTTGTCGTTCCATATTTTCTATAACAATATCATAAACATCACCTAATGATGCGCAATATTCAAGTACTTTCCAAGGAGTATTCGTGTGAAAATGAATCTTTATCAATTCTTCATCACCAACAGCAAGTAAACAATCTCCTTCAATGTTTTTCGTAATGTAATCGTTTATTTTATCTTCTGAAAGATTTTCTCCTTCAATTAATAGCTGCGTGTCAAATCTGTATTTAAGCATAATAAGTCTCCTTTTACATTTAAGAAAGAACGTCTTCGTTTAATAAAATATCGATTTTATCAATCAATTCTATATCCGCTGGCAGCCAATCCACATCTCTCAACTCGTTTTTTGTAAGCCATTTTGCATCATAATGTTCTTTTAAAACATAACTTCCTGACACAATTTTACATACAAAACAACTCATAGACAAATGAAACGTTGGATAATCATATTCTATTGTATCTAGTAACTCACCAACTTCAATTATTATATCAAGTTCTTCTTTTATTTCTCTTTTTAATGCCTCTTCTAGTGTTTCACCACTTTCTATCTTGCCTCCTGGGAATTCCCAACATCCCTTTAATTCACCATAACCACGTTGTGTGGCAAAGATTTTGTTGCCTTCTTTTATAACTGCTGCAACAACATTAACTATTCTCACTTTTCTCCTCCGTCCTTATCTATACTTTTAAGGTATTTTAGTAAATCTTCTCGTACGCAATCATGCATTCTTAATTCTACCTTTGCAATATCTTTGAGTTTACCAGAATTATCTTTCTTCTCTCCTTTTTCAATATTTACAATATCGAACATCCCCATATAATAATAATCCATTTCAGCATCGCTCTTCTTAACAAACAAATGCTTATTTTTTGCTTCTTTAACATCATGCATATAGGAACTATCTGGTCCTTTTCCAATCTGTGAATCCCACAAAAATGTTTGATTATTCATGAATTCATCAGCATAATCAGGCTTTCCATTAACATATTTCTGCTCATCTTCACTCATAACTTTATGATATGTAACAAAGAGGCATACATTATCTTTTATTCGTTTCATTCCATACATTGTTGAAGAGTAGTCTTTTCCCCAATTTAAAAGTAAACAAACGTCTCTTCTTGAATACTTTTCATATAGAATAAAGTTTTCTCTATAATTATTCTTATTTGTATAATTATCCTGGTACCTTCTTAATCCCAATAATAAGATATCATTTAATTGTCTTGAAAATTCCGCATGTTTTAATCTTTCATAAAAACTAGACAATCTTCTAAGTCTCCCCTGTACGTCTTGTTGAACAATATCTATATGACAGTACTTTTCTAACTCATCTGATTTACTTACAAATTTTCCTTCCAAAACGGAGATTGCATTATCTATACTTTCCATATTAACATAAATGTCATATTTTTTTGAGATATGCTTTTGAACATCTTCTTTAGAAACAGTTTCTGTTGAAATTAACTCTTGTAATATTTCTAACTCATGTGGTCGTTTTCCACTTGAAATATTTCTCGAAAGATATTCTAACGTTGTGATTTCGCTTTCAGATAATTTTCCCTTTTGTCCTTTTCCTTCCATTGCTTCAAGGAATGCCTGATACGTTTTGTATTTACTCAAAATTAATAAGGGATCTACTTCACCTTCATTATAAAAATCCATCAAATAAGGGATCTTTCCCAATCTATTTTTTAGATTTTTATAACTTTGTTTTATTATCTCTTTTATCCCTTTGAATCCATCAATTGAATTAAAAATCTTATTTTTTGATATTTCATCAAAATGAATTGTTGATGCTCCTGGTATCACATTATTTCCACTAATAACGTACTTTCTAATAGCATCTTTGTTATAAGTTCTATCTCCTGATAGCGCAATCGGAATCATAAAGTTATTCATGTAATTTCCAATAAAGTCAAGGATAACAACATACTCCTTATCTTCATATTTTCGCAATCCTCTTCCTAATTGTTGAATAAACACAACTGGAGACTCTGTTGGTCGAAGCATAATAACCTGATTGATTTCTGGAATATCAACTCCTTCGTTAAATATATCTACTGTGAAAATATAATCCAACTGGTTATCAATGTTATCATCATCAGTTAATCGTTCAATAACCATTTCTCGTCTTTCCGGACTATCTTCACCCGTTAATACTTCTGTACGATATCCATGTCGATTAAAATTAGCTGATAACTCCTTTGCTTCATCCTTTCTGCTGCAAAATATTAAGCCCTTGACACGATTTCCACTATATCCATAATACTCTGCTTTCTGAATAACATATTCCACTCTAGCATCAGAAACTAGATTACTAAAATTTCGAACCCCCGCATTATCATCAAATACCTCTCCATTAATTTCTAGATCAGTAATTCCAAAATAATGAAATGGACATAATAAGTCTTCTTCTAAAGCCTGCTGTAAGCGAATCTCATAAGCAATTTGATGATTAAATATTTCATAAATATCATAATTTTTTGTATCTGGAGTTGCAGTCATTCCAAGCCAAAATTTTGGTTTAAAATAATTCATAGTTTGTTGATAGCTATCAGAACCCACATGATGACATTCATCAAGAACAATGATATCAAATTCATCTTTTGCAAATTGCGTATGTATCTCTGGTTTTTTCATCATCTGAATCGTGGAGAACAAATATTCAGCATCTATGTTTTTGTCTTTGCTTGTACCAGAAAGAAGGCCATATGTTTTTGTGTTACCGAACACTCTTTTATAACTCCTTATTGTTTGCTTTGCAATCTGTTCCCGATGCACTAAAAACAACATTTTTTTAGGTTGCATTTCCCTAAGTGCAAATGCTGATGCTAAACTCTTTCCTGTACCAGTACTGGAAAGAAGCAAAGCCCTATCAACCCCATTTTGTCTCATTTTCATTACATTATCAATGAAGGTCCTCTGCATTTTATTGGGTTTTAATGTGTACCTGTCCAAATCAATAACCTGATCTTGTAATGCTTGCTTTTGCTGTTTCTTTATAAGTTGATTTTTCAAATATTCACTTTGATAATCATCGATAACATCATCATAATCTAGAGAAGACTTATCTGACCAAAGCTCGTTAAATTCACGCAAGATGTCTTGTGTCACCTGTCCTTCCTCTGCAGACACTATTTTTGTATTCCATTCACGATTTTTCGTTATTGCACTCAATGTCAAATTAGAACTTCCAATAATAATACGATAAATCTCTTTTTTTCTAAAAATATAACCTTTTGTATGAAATCCACCAGCCTCGGAACTGGTTCGAAACATTTTCAGTTTTATATTTTTTAATGATGCAAGACATTTCAATGCTTTTGGTTCACTAAATGTTAAATAATCTGTCGTCAGAATTTTACCTGGTATATTCTTTTTTTCCAGTTCTTCCAACGTCATGAGCAACGGCTCAATTCCACTCTGTTTTATAAATGCTACACTTATGCAAAACTCATCACAATTTTGCAGTTCCTGCTCAATAGATGCTAACACTTTTTTCCCTTTTTTATAGTCATTAGAAATAAATTCTGGTCTATATGCAAGATTAGAATTGTAGCCTGTATTTATAAATGCTGTACTTAATCCATCTTGCAACTCTTTAATTTTATCCACAGTGTAACCCCCCAACTCTTATTTTTCAAGTTCCTTAACCATCTCTATTATGTGGCATGTTCCGCAATTCAATGATGAACAAATTTTACAAATAATTTCAATTAAAACACGTTCTTTTCTTCTTAATATATCTATTACAATTATACCTATTATTATATAACATTAAATTGAATTTCTCAATTTGATGTTATGTTTTAAATCGATTAATTATTTTACCTTTCTCACCAGTTGCCCTATCTTATCTCTTCCATTTCTTATTTATGTCCTTATTTGTACGCATTCTTCATTAACCCTTATGCAAAAATATGGAATTATTGAAAAGTCAGCTAATCTAATAGACTCTCTGAAACATAGTATATTACAAAATCATATTAGGTTTCAACGATTCCATCTCGCTGGCGGACTGTCGCTTTATGGCCCTAAAACAAAAGATACCCTTCTGAGTGTAAACACTCGTCGGGCATCTTTATTTTGTAGCCGCATGGCATGTAGCTTATTCAAACTCCCTACCGGGAAAGATGTATATAGTGTTTTTTGATTTAACTTAATATATTTTCATTAAGTTTTTACACCTATTATACATATTATATGGTTTTTGGGGAGCTTTTAATATCAATTTAATATCAATAATAAATTTAATACTTTTATATCATTCGCTAGAATCACATCAATTTTATAATACTATAAATTGATATCCATAGAAAAATTCCCAGCTCCTATAGAACAGTAGCATCCTTTTGGATGTGTGGAAAGTGCCCTTTTAATAATCATGCAATCTTGACCTAAAGTATTATATATTTCACACCCCGAATTATTGGTACACACAAACATTGGATTCGGATATTTCATAGCATATTTTGCAGTAATATCCCAATTCCCCTTTTTTGCATTAGAAATAATAAACTTCTCAGAGTAAGGTAATTTATCTGAATAATAATCTTTTGTACCATGATGTGCTACTTTGAGTATTTTATATCCATCATTAATTTTCGGACAAATATATTTATCAAAGTTTTCACTGCTCACATCTCCTAAAAACAAAATATTCTTTTGAGTAACATATGTTGTATGAAATACAATTGAATACTGATTCTGAACCTTTTTAATTTTCTCAACATCACTTCTTGAAAGTATATTTCCTCGCTCATTATTCCCAATAAGTTGATTAGTCAAATTAATAATAGTATCAACTATTGAAACAATCCTTTCACCTTGCACTATAATCTCCCCGGTTAAAAGTTCCATATATAAGTCGACAATTTCATTAATCAGTCTATTTTGCTCAACTGTAATCTTATTTTCAATTTCCTCAATTATTTCTTCCATATTAGGATTTCTCCTAGACTCAGGCCATAGAATTTCAATATCGTCAACTATACGATCATACAACTTTACAAAATGAACTTCTCCATTATTCTTAATTATATTATTATGTAATAAATTCGGTACTATCAAAAGTAACTGATGTGCAAATTCATATATTGCAGAACGTCTACTTAAGAAAGTTAATGCAAGTAACTGGAACTTTATTTCCATATCTGTGAAAAAATTTGGCAAATAAAATACATCAAATGAATCTCGCTTTAACTTTTCAAACCATTTGTAATGATCTTCATGAAAATGTGTTAGCATACCATATATTCCCTTGCCACTTTCAGTATTTATATCTTTTATAATATCTATTTCGTTTGTTGCCGAAGGGGTTGCTGTTCCTGCATCCACAAGTAACTTAAAACTTAAATTGTTTTTATCAGTTGTACCATATACTAAAAAACAATCTCCAAACCCTGCATTATATACTCTTATCTTATCAATCACTATGTATCCTCTTCATTCTCCTTAGTTTAGTATCTAAATATGCTTTCATGTCTAAATTTAATTAAATTCTTCAACCATCTGATCAATCAGTTTATCTTTTATCTCTATCAAATTTATATCGTCAAAATCATATGAATATATAGATGCTAAAATAACTTGATTTTCAGAGAAATCTCGTTTCAAAATATTCATCATGGCATTTACATTCTGTCTATCCACTTCTTTTCCACTTGGCGAATCCAATATAATGGGTAGTTTGATATTTAACTTCTTTTGAATTTCAATAATACAGGCTAACCTGTATGCAAATACCATTTTATGCAAAACTGCTCCAGATAACTCTTTCAAATTGCTTGTAAATAAATAATTAACCTTCTCGTTTAATCCAAGTTCTAATTCATCGGTGTATTTTATGATTACCTTAAACATTTCGTCAACAATTGCATTATTATGTCTTGTTGCTTCTGTAATCCCAGCGACTACCAATGAATGTTCTTTTTCAAGTTTAGAAATTATATTACTAATAGTTGTTATGTCAATATTAAATTTGACAATATTTTTATCAAATTCTTTCAAAATCGATTCTGATTTTCCAAATGAAAACTGATCATCTTGAATAGGTAATTCTAACTTGATCTTATCAATTTTTTTGCTTATTGAAGATAATTCAGAAGCAATGAGTCTCCTTTTTGCTGCTAGTAAATCTTCGTATTCATCCATATCAACTATGGTATCTTTTGTTACCGGAATCTCTTCCCCTGAACTTGACCTTACTCTAATCTTCATGCTTTCAACATATTTACGAAAAGAATCATTTTTCTTAATAACATCGTCAATTCTTTTAAGTTCTTTTTTAACCATGTCATAATCAAAGTTAAGAATATCTAATTTGTTTTGTAGCTCTTCATCATATGATTCAGAAACTAATTCATCTTTTAAATCGTTAATTTCTTCCTTGTACTTGGAAATATTCATCATCTGTCTATATTTTTTCAGCTCATTAGACAAATGTTTTTCTTTAAAAATTAATTCTTTACATTCTCTATCAGAAAGCCCTCTTATTAATTGTTCAATATTGAAATGTATGCTTCCAATTGCCTTTCCCCGATTTAATAGGGTCCACCCTTTTTCCTGATCGACATAAATAGCCCCTAGTATATTTTCCAAAATATCTACGTTATCTGTATTCCATAATAATTTATGAAATTCCATTTGATCATGAGGCAAAAAGAATTTTTTTTCTTCTTGCAGATAATTAACCTGAAGGTAATCATTTTCTCTTCTTATAATTACATTTCCAATCTCACAGTATACTTCTGTTTCAAAAATACATTTTTCAAACTTTATTTTCTTTGTATTAGGAATTGGATATCCTAAAGAAAATAGAAGTATTCTCAACAAGGTCGTTTTTCCTCTCGTGTTCTTACTACTAAATACAAGATTCACCTTTTCATCCCATATAATTTTTCTTTCAAACATTCCTTCTCGTATGTATGTTTTAATAAATTTCAAAGTCTCACCTTCTTTTTTATATCGGAAATCATTCTTTTCTGTTTCAAAATATTATACATAATTATCTGTATTAACTGTTGCTTGATTTCTTCATCAACTTCTATATTTTCAAACTCATCCAAATGATTTTCCCAAGAATTTGCAATGAAACTCCTAAGTTTATCACTAACTTTCCCTTGAAAATCATAAGATTGGTAATCTGAAATGATTTTTGTAGCATATTCAAATCTCTCTATACGACTATTTATCAAAGTTTTATATGTATTGACTAAGTCTCTATAATTACACTCATCAATTTCATCTAATATATACGAATCACATTTTTGTACATCGGTTGAAAGGACAATAATTGGCCAAATCAACTCTTTTTTAGATACCGTAATATCTGGTTTTGAAGTAGAGGCATTTTCAAATAATTCACGTTGCCATATCTCCATTATTTCTTGCCCCATACCAGTTACATTAGGGCTAATATCATACAAAAATTCTATAATTTTATGTTTAATCTCTTTATATCGTTCTTCAAAATTATTTGTTTCAAATGGAATAATTCTAATCGCAAATTGGTTAACATCCATTGAAATGTCATATTCTAAAGCTGATATCATTTTATTAATATTTTTTTGATAATCTTCTGGCAAAGAATCATATGACCTGACTGCATTTCCGTAAAATATACTCTTATTTTTTTCATCATTGAAAGGGTTGGGTGAGTTCGTTATATAAACTAATTGCTCAGAATTTCCTACCTGATATGCATCAGATAAAGATGCTATGGCGTCATTCAACTTTTTTCTTACATTCCTAAAATCCGTGCTACTTTCTTCAACAGATTTAACTTGAGAGTAAATAGTTTTTCCATTTGATAGAAGTATCTCTATATCTTCTGTTTTTCCCTCAACGCGTACGTTTTGAGCCTCTGTGATATTATCGAGCATTAATACAATTGCCGCATTGATTTGAAAATCCCAACCAAAAACAGTCGCAGATGCATTTCGTTTAGTCATTGAATTTCCCAACCTTTCAAAATAATATATTTCTCATAATCCTCTTAACTTCGTTTTAATCTTCTTCCCTGCATTTTTTTCCAAATCAACCTAGCTTCTTCGCACATCGTAGAATCAATCCCGATTTCGTCAACCAAGATTTCTTGATCCACAATATCTAATGCATTTTCTATTTCTTCCTCATTTCTTACGATTGTGTCAATTCTTGCTAACACTTCTCTTACCTTCTCCAGCGGTATCTGATTAAGCTTTGGCACCAAAATATTTCCTACTTCACCTGGCAATATTTCAAGGACTCCACCGCCATAACTTCTTCCACATAACTCTGTAAACGCAAAAGAAATGCTATTATAATAGGATAATACTATTCTTTCAGGATCAATTCCAGTATTAAATTTGATCCTATGCATTGTATCAGTAGAAACAGCATTACACCTATTCAACACGAATTTAGGATATAAGTTATTTCTTCTTAAGAAAAATGCATCAGGAACCCATATAGACGGAATTCGATACCATCTATCCCTGATTGAACATTTATATCCTATATGTTCCTCATTTTTTTCTCCAAGTTTGATATATTCTCTATGTTTTTTAGGATAATCACTAATATCTTTGTCGGGAAAATCTATTAAATATGCTGCTTTTTCTTTCTTAACATTTTTTTGCCAATCCTCATCCTCAAAATAAATACTATGCGCATGAGAGCTTCTTCCAATGAGAGGACGAACCACCTCTTGTAATTCATATTTTTTTACCACTTCACTGCTTACGGAAAAATATTTATTATTACCAGTTGTTATTCCCACGTTAATAAGCGCAACATCTGATAGCTTTTGAAATCTTTCATCTTCCTTTATTTTCCGTATTAATTCATTTTCTTTCTTATTTGTAAAATATTTCGTCCACTTTTCATGTACATGCTGCATTTTTTGAAATCCGTTGGTTTCAATATCAAACGTTTCTAAATCATCCAAATTATTAAGCTCAACAATTCGGATTCCCTTCTCTTGTTTTCCCTTTTCCCCAATAAACACCACTATTTCTTGCTCAATATCAGGAAAAACCAATTCTTCAAATGTTATCAATGTAATCTTTGACAACGAATTTGACAAAAATAATCTTAAGTCTTCTGCATATGCCACTTGTAATATTTCTGCTGGAATAACAAATGCTATTTTCCCATTATCACTCAGCATATGGACGCATGCAACAATAAATCCAACCCACGTATTAACTAACTTATTTGCCTTCATCCCATGAGAAGTCAAAATTGTAGACATCATATCTCTCTGTTCTTCTTCAAGATATTGATATCTGATATATGGAGGATTTCCAAGAATTAAATCATACTTTTTTTTATCAGAATACTGTTTATAAAAATCAAAAAAATCTTTATTTAATACATTAACTTTCTTTTCATTTATTAAACGACTCTTTAACTTTTTCACTTCACTTTTCTTAATTTCAACAGCTGTGATGGAAGCTATTTTTTCGATGTATCCAGTCTTTATTAATCCATCAATAAATACTCCGTCACCACAACTTGGTTCCAGTATTTCATTTATATTTTCATCATCTCGAAATAACTCCACCATCATTTCGGCTAATGGCAATGGTGTGTAATAAGCACCTCTTAACTTCTGCTCTGTGCTATCCTCTTTCAATTTCATATCATCACCTAAAATTTCTGCTGATAAACACGAGTTATTAGTTCCTCGATTTGCTTTATCAACTTATTTTTTTCCTTTTCAAGAATATTTAATGTTGCTTTATCCGATTTTTCTTCCATTTCATAATTCAACTCATATATTCTCTTTGTGTTAGAAACAACTGTATTATATAAATTATTTTGCTTCTCATCCTTAAAATCCAAAGATACGATCGGTATTTTCTTCAATAAAAATGTACCTCTGGCAGTAAATCCACCTTCAAAATCACTCCCATTCATCTGAAAAATCTTTTCTGTAAATGGATGTGATAAATATGCTTGAATATACTCTAACGAATAGTTACTATCTGATAACTCGCTGATAGCACAGTATCCCGCAGTGCCACCCGATGCGATTAGCATATCACTATCATCATATGCATACATTGGTTCTTTACTTAACACACGTACAATAAGTTTTGGTGTGTTAATAAATGCAGTTAAAGCTTGTGTTCTCCCATACTTATACCAAGTGTCTTCTGTTGCATCTGAGATATCGCGTCCGATTCCACCATTCAAACATTTAGGCACTAATCTATCATAGCAAGCTTCTAAGTACTGGAATATCCCTGGATATTGCCTTTTCATTACACTTTTCTCAATCAACTTTCCTTCTGAATCATAGGGAAAAATAATTCTCTTATCCGTTTTCAAAATAGAATAAGTCTTCATTCCCTTTTCAGTTTTCTTAGTTGGCTTGAAATAAGGTTTAAGTAAGTTTTTTTCAATCTTATATTCTGAACCAAATTTATTTATTCTAACTTCTTGCTCATTTTCTTCTATAATGCATGATTCATCAAACCAATACACTTCTTTTTTGTCAGAAAAAGATTCTGCTCGTTCTGCACTTGTTTGGATTCCATTAAATACATTTGCCGCTTTAGAAAGCGGTATGGTTTTCCCTTCTAAAGCATTGAGTATTTTCAAAAATTCTATGTCAGTTGATAGACTCCATGGCTCTTGATTCAATCTTATATTTTTGATTTTAACACTTTGATTCTCTTCTCCTGACCATAGTTCTGCTAAAGAAGACACATGAGAATAATTCATTTCATCACATGTATTCTTACCAATTGTTACGATAGCGCTGTATATGGTTTTATCAGGAAATAGTTGTGCATCTCCAAAATCATCCATTCTCTTGATGTTTTTACATAGAAGTTTTCTCAGTTCTTGACCCGCGGCTATTTTATAGAATTTGTTTGGTATGATATAGCAAAGTACACCTGAATCTTTTAAGACTTCTAATGATTTTTCGACAAATAAAAAGTATTTATCAAATTGCTTATATGCACTTGAATACTTACCTTTATAAATACCAAATTCAGTTTCATTTGATAATGAATGCATATCTTCTGTTTTTACATAAGGCGGATTTCCTAATACAACGTCGAATTTTTCTCCATTATTTATTTCGTTCCAATCAAATGGAACTATTTCTAAAAGCTCTTTTGTGGAGATATTAATCCCTTCAATATCTTTATCTGTTACCAGTGAATTACCATGCATTATATTAGCAGATAATTCAGGTAAAATAGGCGTAGCGTTTTTCACAGATGGTTCCGTTTCATCTTCAATCAACTTTAATATTAACGAAAACTTGCTTACTTCAACAGCGTGAATATCTATATCGATCCCATAAATACAATTTTTTAATATTTCCTTCTTATCTTTAATTGGCAATTTATGTTTTCCATTACTCATTTCTAATAAGTATTCTGGTTTATTTATTTCGTACCATTGTGTACAATAATCAACCAGATACTGATACGCTTCCTCCAAGAAAACTCCTGACCCACATGCAATATCTATAACTCTGAGATTCAAGATTTCTGTTGGACTTTTACTCTCACAAATTGATTCCAAAGTATTTTTCACCATATACTTAACAATTTCTGTTGGAGTACTAACAACTGATCTGTACTTATATTCATTTTTCTTTGCTAACTCTACGTTTCCATCCACAACAATTAAGCATTCTGTCAAAAATGCTTCATATATCTTACCAAGTATACTTGGCTCGATTATTGTAAACAAGTAAGGCGTAGCTGGATAATAAAGGGACATTATTATTTCAAAAATAATATCACTATTCAAATCAAAAATAGGAGTTTCTCCTTTGAAAAGTCCAGAATTATAGCGTTTATCTGCTTCCTTAAATACTTGTGTCAATGAATTCTGTAAATCTTCCTTGTTCGCAGCCACCTCATAGAGTTTTGAATACAACGGTAAATTTCTGTCTTCACAAATACGAAGAAAAATTACCTGATTTATAAAATCCTGCACTGTATCGTTTAAAACGTCTATATTTTGATATTTGCTATCCTTTGTATATAGATATTTTCCTAGTCTCAATCGCCACTTATTAATCTGCTCCAAGAATGTATCATCGATTTCTGTATGAAATCTATTTTTATCCTGTAGATTAGTTTTAGCAAATTCATCATATTTTCCGTTATATACATTATCTCTAGAAATTAAGTCATATATCTCTTGGTATTTCTCTGCATACTCCATAAAATGATACTTTCGAAATACAGAAGTATTTACCCCATCGCCCTCTTTTGGTTTATTTGTTGTATCATATACGATCATATTTTCAAAGTTGGTCAATATTGCCAGAACATGTTTTGCATTCCATCCGTATTTTCTAGCTTGCATCGATGGTTCAATGTCAGCAGTTATATCAACGCTCGGTTTCTTTGCTTCTACGAACATTTTAGAAACACCATTGAGCGTTAATGTATAATCTGGTCTTTCCGAACTATTTGAAAACTGCTCAACCACTACTTCTTTATACTGTGGCAATTTCCCTTTTTCATTCTGAACATCCCATCCAAAACATTCTAGTAATGGACTGATATATTCATCTCGACAAGATTGTTCATTATATGAATTTTTCTTATCCTTGTAATAATTCATACTTTTCTGATATTGTAATATTAACCGTTTTAATCTATCTTCTCTCATATATCACACCTCCATTACCCAATTTTTGTATTAATTGATTCTACTGCTTTAAGTATAAGTTCAGCCTTGTCCGTTAGAACGTACTTTCCACGCATTTGCTGTTCAATAAATCCCTCTTTTTGTAATACACCAAACATAGAGTTTACTTTCATTTTACTATAATTAAGCGATTCAGCTATTTCTAACTGTGTTAAAGGTATAATCTTTTTATCCAATACAATAGCTTCATTATCGTGCATTAGCTTTAATAAATCATAATAATCGTTTAGAAATACCTCGAATCCCATTCTGATCACCTTGTTCTTTCATAATTACATAAATTTATACCATTATAACACATTAATTATTATGTTAAAACACAAATATTTGATATTTATATATCAAAAAAAGTAACTGTAATCCTTGAATTGGTCACAATTACTTTTTAATAATTAATCGATAGATATAACAAATGTTCCATCTTCTTCGCTTGATAATGTCAAATCTTTGCCAGTAATATCTTGATCTGTCAACGCTGGTATGGCATTTTCCCAATGCAAAATAGTTGTAACATTGTCTTGATTAGACTCACGATGTAGTTCATGAGTTACTTTGAGTTGGTAATTTCCCTTACTTTCTCCGTCTATTTGTAAATCAACTTTGATTTCAGTTTTTTCACCTTTCTCTGTAGGTATCCAATCGCATCCGCTGAAGACGTCATTTCTAAAATAACTTTTCTGGTCAATTTTAGTTCCGCCAACGGTATATTCCGCTTGGGATAAGCGAAGATTACAAGTTGGATTGCTTCCATCAGATGGCTGTTGTGCATCAGATTTAGGCAAATTACTTTTTTTCCACTTTTCCATCTCACTCCCCTCCTTCCTGCCTACTATTTTATATCAGTACGACAAAAAACAAAAGAAGTTTCCAGAAAATTTATTCATTGTTTACCGACCTTTTCTCCACTCCTCATAATACTTATTCATTTCCCTCTGTTGCTTATGCATTCTCCGAATCTCTTCCACTGCCTTAATCATCTCGTCAATCTGCTCTGGTGTTAAATATTCTGCAATCTTATCAAAATTATCCGCCTTTACCTGTAACGTGGATATGCAAGCATCTTTTTCTTTTATCTGTCTCCTAAGATCAGCCACATTCTCTGAAATAGTCTCCATTTCAAATTCCAATCGTCTAATTTTCACTTTCAAATCAGCATATTTACCGTAAACCGTTCGTACCAACTGCTTAAGCTTCTTTATAAATGGATCTACAATCTTCTCCTTATAGTTCTTTGCAGACATTAACGCTGTTGGCTGTTCTATTTGATATTCTCTACCATTATCAATCTCATACATAATTGAATCCACAGAAGCAACCGCCTCTGACATAGCCATAAATTTAGTATTTATTGCAGCAAATTCCTTATTCAGCTGATTGTTCTTGTCCACTAGAGCTTCATTCTCCAATTGGGTCATCGTCTTGATAGTTTCCAAATTCTCCAGTTCATGCTTGCTTTTCCCAAGAAGTTTATTTGTTTTAAGGAATTCTTCCTCTGTACTATCAACCTGCTTTTCAAGAGCCTCAACCTCTTTTATCCGTTCCTGCTTTTTGTAGTCATAAACGGATAAATGCTGATTATGAGTACCAAGCTGCTTCCATTTCACACCATAACGCTCCATAACAGCGGCAAGCTCCCGCTTTTCTGCTTCTACCCAGCGATGCCATTCTGTATCTTGTCTTGAACTTCCAACAAAACCCTGCTTCGCTAAAGCTCCTTTTAAAGAAACTCTTGTAGTAAGCCCTCTAGTACTTTCTGCAATAAAAGGAACATAATCCACATGAAGATGTGGTGTTTCTTCATCCATATGAATCACTGCATTAAATACTCTTAGATTTGGATTACGTTTCTGAAATCCATGATAATATTCGCTCAGTATATTTCTAGCAGTTTCACCTTTCCAATCACGAGCATTCATATCATCTTTATTTCCAATCTGAATCACAATTTCATGAAAAGTTTTTTCCTGCTTACTCCGTGAAATCTTTTCATAATAGTTCTTGATCTGCCTGTCTTTCCGTGTTTGTTTATCGTTGTAACTTTTTAATGCCTGATCAAACAATTCATGATAAACTGTTTTTATATTGTCATTGATAAAAGTTACATTGAGAGCAGTTCTACTTGAATCCACATTATCAGCAGTAAATGTTCTGTTGTTATGATTCAAGGAGCCTTCTCCATTCATAATACTTATTGTCCTCTCCATACATTTCTCCTCCAATTTATTGTGGCATCGCACCACCCTCTCTTATCTGTAATAGGTGCCGGTCACGGCACGTAATGAACGATTTCTCAAGGAAAGTTTTGTTACTTTTGTCAAAAGTAACGCAAAAGCACTTTTGTCATCAAAGTCCCACTACGTGAGCCATTGCCGACAAAAATGCAACCTGATAAAACAGGTTTTGCGCCCTTCGGGGTTAAATATAGCGGACTCACCATGGTGACTCCGCATATCATAAATAAATCCTTAATATAATAATTTCTGGTAGGACTTTGTCCTGTCAAAAATACAAATGGTAGGACAAAGTCCTACCATTCCGTAAATATGGTATTGAGAACTCCTACCACGATTACCCATATTAATTCGAGTGATAGCACAATATACACTCACTTTCTCCCTTTGATAGCAATTAATGCCATCACCAACTTGATTTGATAGCATTTTGTGCACTCACTAAAGTTTTTCGAGTGAATGCACTTTTTACTATCACATCGGCTCTGCGATAGCACTTTTTACCATCACTACCCCAAAATGACAGCATGAACTGCTATCACAATTTGCAAAATGTTCCCATGGACATAGACACATAAATTGCAACCTTCGAACACAATTTTTGCACCTAGTCCAAGCTGAGAACATGATATTAATGAAATTGATACACTACGTCATGAAACACCATTTCTTCTGCCATCATTCTCGCTTGATTCCGTAAATGCAACTGCTCCATAAAAGAATTTGCATTTCTCGGTTTATGCTTCTGCAACCAGCCACTTTCAATATCATCAAGCAAATCATATGCAACTTCATTTACTTCCATAGCTTTGCTGTTCAACTCTCCGAATCTCACCAGACTACGATATCGAATTGGATAAATACTCTTCATATGACCAATCCACATTCTTCCATACTTTCCCACGTCTTTCAGTTGTTCTTCTTCTGTTGGAACAGATAAGACAGGATAAAATATCCCATCAATTTCCTGATATTCAATTTCTAATTTTTCAAATATGGTTTGTTTTCTCATGATTTTATAATTCCTTTCATTCATTTCAAGACCGCAACACCGCAAGGAGCCTCTAATTGCAACCTTACATTTTGCACTCTTGATTTATTATAAGAACAACATCGCAAAGACAAGTCCGCAAATCATGATACTTTGCAATGTTGCGTTCTTCCTAAATACCCTATGCTTCATCATTGCTTAGATCCCAATACCAACTGTTATTAACCTTTTTCGCATTGATTCCAAGTTCGCTTTTGGCAGTTTCTAAGGTTCGCTTAGATATTCCCTCCTGCTTTGCCTGCTCAATAATTTCTGTGCTGAGAATCTTCACGTTATCTCCCGACAACTCTCTTAAGAACTGTTTCGCCTGCTCAAGTTTACTACCTTTTGGAATAATTCCACCTAGAACTTCGTCAGCAGTGATTTCATAATCACCGCACCAACGAAATCCCTCTTCACACAGTTCAAATGCTTTGGCATGACCAAACGCTGCTAGATTATTTTTTATCTGTATCACTGCTCGCATATTATCCTGCCCTTCAATTCTTCCAACAAGAATGACGCTTCTTGCTACTGCGAAAAAATCAATGGAACCCATTCCACGATATGCCGCCTTATTTCCACCAGCTTTATTCATATGACCGATAAGAACAATGGCACATCCTGTTTTTTCAGCTAATGATCCAAGCTTCTTTGTCATATCTCTAGTTTCATTAGCACGATTCATATCTGTACCGCCACCTAAATATGCCTGAATTGGATCTAATATCAGAAGCTTTGCTTTCTGCCTAACAATAGCTTCCTCCAATCGTTCATCCACCATAGAAATGGATTTCTCACTTTCATCAATAATAGAGATACGACTACAATCTGCTCCTGCCTGTTCAAGTCTTGGTTTTACCGTATCAGCAAGTCCATCCTCAGCAGTCTGATAAATCACATTCATTGGCTCCATCGGTGTCATATCCTCTTCAAATCCTTCCCCTTTGGATAGTCTAGCCGCAATATTTAGTATCAAAGTACTTTTTCCATCTCCTGGATCTCCCTGAATAATGGTAAGCTTCCCATAAGGGATAAACGGATACCACAGCCAGTCCACCTGACTTGCCATGATATCCGCCATATTAATCATCTTAAGTTCAATATTCTGTTCTTCCATAGCGCCTCCTACAATTTATTTACTTCTGACATAATCTCCAGAATTGTTCGAAGTGGAGTAAGAAGTTCCTCTTCCATGTCTGAAGCTTTCTCAATACGAATTAGCTCCTTTTCGATATGCTGTAAATGCTTCCGAAATTCATCGTACATAGCCTTGTGACCTCTTACAGTTATCTGCTGATACAATGCACTCTGTATCAAATAATCCTGCTTTTGTATCCCACATAATTTTACACGGTCATTCAGTTCTTTTGCCTCCTCTGGAGACATCCGAAATCCAACATTTAAGCTTCTCCAGCGATTCTTTTTATCTAGTATCTTCTGACTCATCGTTCATGCTCTCACTTTCCATTCTTTCAAAATTTAATCTCTCTGCCATTGCAATCTGCTTACTCGGAAACATATGGCTATAATGATAGGTAATACGAATACTTTCATGCCCAACCCTATTTGCAATATCTACCGCAGTAAAACCAGCATCAATTAACAAAGAAATATGTGAATGCCTTAGATCATGAATTGTAATTCTCTTAACTCCTGATCCTTTGCTCCCACGATCCATTTCATGGTGAAGAAAACTTTTCGTTACCTGAAACAAACGATCTGTTGGCTTGCATTTATAAAGCATATTCATATAATCCCTCATTTCACTTACCAAGAAATCCGGCATAGAAATGAAACGATTACTTTTTGCTGTCTTTGGTGAAGTAATTACATCCTTGCCCTCTAATCTCTGATATGATTTATTAATGGTTAAATTTTTCTTCTCCAAATCAAAATCATTCATGGTCAGTGCAAGTAGTTCTCCGACACGGATACCACACCAATATAAAATCTCAAAAGCATAATAGGATTGAGGTTTATCTTTAATTACATCTGCAAATTTCAAATATTCCTCTTTTGTCCAAAATAGCATTTCTTCTTTGGACTCTTTCCCCATATTCCCAGCTTTCTTAGATGGATTTTCATTCAGATTATAAAATCTGACCGCATGATTAAATAAACATGACAGCTCATCATGAATTGTTTTCAGATAGCCGGGCTTAAATCGTTCACCGTTTTCTTTCTTCGATTCAATCATTACATTCTGCCATTTCAAAATATCTGCGGCTGTAATCTCATTCATCTTACGCTCTCCAAAGTATGGTAATACTTTTCCTGTGATAATGTGTTTCTTCGTAAGCCATGTGTTTAATTTCAACTTTGGCTTCATATCCTCTTCATATAATTTGTAAAACTCATTCATGGTCATATCCAAGTTTTCGCTCTGCTTCAACTTGAAATTCCGTTCCCATTCCAAGGCCTCGCGTTTTGTTGCGAAGCCTCGTTTGGTTTTACCTTTATTCTCTCCCTTCCAATTGCGGTAGTAGAAAAATACATACCACTTGCCGGTCTTCTGGTCTTTGTATGCTGACATCCATTGCCCTCCTTAATTCTATTAATTAGCTTTTTGTAAGCCATAAAAACGTTCCATAAAATATTGTCTGCTGACTCTGCCAGCGATTGTTACAAAATCTTTGCCGTTCAACTCGTCATTCAGTTGTCTAATAATCTTGTATGCAGTAGGTTTTTTCACTCCTAAGATTTCAACCACTTCATTTACATCCATAAACATACTTACTTCCATTCACATGCCTCCTTTCGTATTATTAGTTGTTTTGCATTCTACATATATCTTGGTGTTCCCATTTCAGGCAACCTCTGCTGCATTATCAGCTGTGGGCTTCTTCTGTTCAAGATCCTTTCCCACCTTTTAAAGGAGTGTCATTATGTTTTGCTCCACCATTTCTGGTATTATCGCAAAATCTGTTGCCAAGATATATCGCTATTCAATTTTCAGTAATTCATTTCTTTCTTATCTGTCCTCCTTTTTTCACTTAATGTTATTTCGTTAAGTCATGTTTATGTGTTGTATTATACTTAATGTTTTTCTATTAGTCAACATATTTTCATTAACTAAATGTAATTTTATTTATTAAAACAATTTTATTAAGTTTGTGTTGAGTTTCAGAGCAGGCTCTGCTATACTAGATTTAATAAAAAATACAGGAGGTTTCCTATGACAACAGGTAAGAGAATTCGATTTATCCGTACCTTTCGAGGTATGACACAAAAAGAACTCGGAATTGCTTTGGGATTTGATGCAGGAAGTGCAGACATCAGAGTTTCACAATATGAATCTGACAACAGAAAAACCATCAAGGAGCCTATGCTGCACCAGATGGCTGAAATTTTAAAAGTAAATTACAATGCACTAAAGACATATGAATTTGATAATCCATTGGATGTGATGGAATCTTTTTTCTGGTTTGAAGAGGAATTTCCGTTGCAGATAGCTCTGTTTGAATTTCAGACGGATAAGGATATTGATAAGCCGTCAATGAAGATTCCAGCTGGTACAGATGGAGAAGCTATTGAATCGCCGATTGCAGTAATGTTTGCATTACCGGAATATCGAAGATGTTTTAAAGAATGGCAACAAAAAAAACGTGACTACCATAATGGGGTAATCACGAAGGAAGAATATGTGGAGTGGAAATTGCAGTGGGATTATAAATCTATATAAACTTTTAATTATATAACATCATCTATTACTTTGATTCTTGTGAAAGTTATTTTACTATACTCAATCCTAAAATACAAAGGAGATTAGCCAAATATGGACATTATATTGAACAATTATTTTCAAAAATTTATTACTGAACAGAATTTAGACAAAAAAAATCTCGAGAAGAACTTCGAAAAATTTATTAATTATATATGTTTATCCTCAAAGAACATACTAAATTTTGATTTATTCTCATCATGTGTAGGAAATGGAGACGACGCTGGAATTGACGGATTTGCTCTCTCCATTAATAATCGTTACATTAATAATATCTCAGAATTAACTACTTTAATCAATACCGGAATGGATTTTTCGATTGAGTTTTTCTTTATTCAATCAAAAACCTCAGAGGCTTTTACAACAAAAGAAATTGGTACTTTCGGTGATGGCGTTGCAGATATGTTTAGACCTGTTGATGTAACAAAGAAAAAAATGAACGAATTAATAACTGAAAAATATAATATGGTTCAAAAAATTCTTCAAAATTATGAATTTATTAAAACAATAAAAATTAATTTGTACTATATTACTCCTGGTACTTATGTTGAAGATGATAACCATATATCAACCAAAAATAGAATAATGGAGACGCTATTGTTACTAGATATTTTTAAGAAAGATGATATATGCATTCAAATACTAGATAAAGCATTTATCAGAAAACAATACGAATTAACGAAAGTTCAAAATAGTGCAACTTTTGAATTGAATAATAAAATTGAAATTCCATATATAGCCGGCGTCAAAGAATCTTATTTTGCAGTTATGCCTATAAAAGAATATTTGAAAATAATAATTGATGATAGTGACCGAATTCGTCGTGGTATATTTGAATTGAATGTACGTGATTTTGCTGGTTCAGAAGATAATCGTGTTAATCAAGATATTATCCAAACACTTAACTCAGACCATAAAGAAACATTTGGCTTGCTAAATAATGGTATAACTATAGTTGGCAAGTCATTAGACAAGGGACAAGGACAATATACTATTAAAAACTTTTATATCGTGAATGGATGTCAAACAACAAATATATTATATGAAAACAGAGATCTCATCAATGCAGAAATGTGGATAAGCGTTAAAATCGTAATTACTCAAAATGACAAAATAATAAAAGATATTGTAAAAGCTACAAATAACCAAACAGAAGTTCAAGAAATACAATTGTTATCAATGGATGAATATCAAGAAGAGTTGGAAAGTTTCTACAATACATACGACACTTTTACACAATTATATTATGAAAGAAGAGATGGACAATACCGTGATAGACAAGATGTTGAAAGTTCTAAAATTATAAGTCCAGAGTTACAAATGAAATGTTTTGCTTCTGTGTTTTTAGCTTCTCCTCATATAGCTAGTAGATTTGTTGGCAAACTGCAAGAAGAAGTCAGTAAAAAAATATTTGTGAATGACCATAAACCTATAATGTATTATACTTCTAGTTTTCTAAATTATAGAATTGAAAATACATTTAAAAATGAACTAATAGAACAAACATATTATAAATTCAAATATCATATTGAAATGATTATATCTCATTTAGTTTGGGTTAAAGAAAAAACACCGCCGGCAAACTCTCGTAAAATGGAAGATTATTGCCTAAAGTTACTTAATGCGGTAAATGATGATAGCAGTTTCTTCTCTTTATTAGAAGCAGCAAAAACATGCGTTAAAGATGTTATCAAAAACTTAAATAATACAGAAGCAAATAAAACACTTGGAATTGTTAATGAATTACTTTTATATTCTGAAATTGAATGGAATGAAAAAGATATAAATCAAGCTACTGTATTTATTTCACAAATTGATGAATATTTAACTCCTTTTTATAATATGGGATTCTTTGATGGCGACTTAAGATATAACTTTGAAACAAATCTAAGTTTCTTAGAAACCTTTATTGCTAATAAGCCAACTATAAAAAAATTGATATCCCCAGACTTTTTCTCTGAAATTAGGGATGGCTTAGATGAAAAAAATAGACAAAGTAGAAAAGACAAATCCTTTTTAATCTATAATAAATTTAACAAGGACTTGAAGACTTTAGTTTCTAATAAATTAGAACTTGCACAAAATTTTAAACAAAGACATTCTACTGACAATAACTTTTAATATCAATTTAATATCAACCCCAAAAAACAAATCCTACAACCCTCATAAACACTGGGATGTAGGATTTTCCTTTATTACTCAAACTCTATCGTTGCAGGTGGTTTCCCGGTACAATCATACATTACTCTATTCACACCTTTAACCTCATTCACTATCCTACTGGACACCTTACCAATTACTTCCCAAGGCAACTCAGCAAATTCCGCAGTCATAAAATCCGTTGTAGTAACCGCTCTTAACGCAATGGCATAATCGTAAGTTCTTTCATCGCCCATGACACCTACGGAACGCATATTAGTCAATGCTGCAAAGTACTGGCCGATTTGCTTATCAATACCTGCTTTGGCGATTTCTTCACGGTAAATGAAATCTGCATCTTGTACGATACGTACTTTTTCTGGGGTTACGGCTCCGATGATACGGATGCCAAGGCCTGGGCCTGGGAATGGTTGTCTATAAACTAATTGTTCAGGGATTCCAAGTTCCAGTCCTGCTTTTCTAACTTCATCTTTAAATAAGTCACGAAGTGGTTCAATGATTTCTTTGAAGTCTACATAATCAGGAAGTCCTCCAACATTATGGTGGGATTTAATGACTGCTGATTTTCCAAGACCACTTTCGATAACATCCGGGTAGATGGTACCTTGTACTAAGAAGTCGACCACTCCAATCTTCTTTGCTTCTTCTTCGAAGACACGGATGAATTCTTCCCCGATGATTTTTCTTTTCGCTTCCGGTTCTTCTACTTCATCTAATTTTTTATAGAATCTATCCTGGGCATTTACACGGATAAAGTTAAGGTCATAATGTCCGCTAGGTCCAAATACTGCTTCTACTTCATCTCCTTCGTTTTTACGAAGCAGGCCGTGGTCTACGAATACGCAGGTAAGCTGTTTTCCAATGGCTTTTGATAATAATACAGCGGCCACTGAGGAATCTACACCACCGGATAGAGCACATAATACTTTGCCGTTGCCAACTTTTTCACGGATTTCTTTGATGCTGGTTTCCACGAAAGAATCCATCTTCCAGTCACCGGAACAATTACATATATTATATAGGAAGTTACGAAGCATCTTTGTTCCTTCTGTAGTATGCATTACTTCCGGGTGGAATTGTACGGAATATAATTTCTGGTCTGGGTTTTCGAATGCTGCAACAGGACAGGATTCCGAATGTGCAGTAACTTTGAAACCATCTGCTAATTTTGAGATATAATCTGTATGGCTCATCCAGCAGACTGTTTTATTTGAAACACCTTCGAACAATTTAGAACTGGCTTCAACTTCTATTTCTGTTTTACCATATTCTCTTACTGGTGCTTTACTTACGGTTCCACCAAGCAGATATGTCATGAGCTGGGATCCATAGCAGATTCCAAGTACCGGGATACCTAAGTTAAAGATTTCCTTATCACATCTTGGTGAATCCTCTTCATATACACTATTTGGACCACCAGTGAATATAATTCCCTTTGGTGCAAGTTCTCTTATTTTATCTATGCTTATATTATATGGCAATACTTCACAGTACACATTACACTCTCTTACTCGTCTTGCGATTAATTGATTATACTGACCGCCAAAATCGAGTATGATAACTAATTCCTTTTTCACGGGTTTTCCTCCTGATTCTATCAATAGCTTGTTTTTAATTATTAGCATTATTCTACAACATTCTCTTATATTTAACCAGTCCCAAATAAATTTTTGAATAAAATGTCTTATTATTGCTTAAATTGTAACCATATTCTATATAGTTTGTTATAAGGATATGGATCCATAAAAATACTCCAGTTTCAGTTTATAAATTATAGTTATGTTCTATATAATCTGCCATAATAATTGATTTATTCTTGTTAACATAACTTATGTGGATATACTTACATATTCATTTGAATCTCAAATCTAGCTTGAAAGATTCCTTTCAAACTTATACTTAACAAATACTTGGGAAATTCCAAAGCTTTGGTTATTTATTAGTTTCCCAATTACCTATTATACTTAGCAAATTTTACGATGAAATTAATTCACTATTTTAAAAATGAATTGAGGGATAGAATCGAGAACTCATTTCATATAAAACAATACACCAATCCTATCTTAATAGAATTGGTGTATATGGAATTATCGCACGATATCAAGTGGGACTTAATTCAACTCATCCAGATTCATTTCAAATCCAGGTAAGAATTCCTTCATAAAGATCTCCACTTCCTTAAGTTCCATATCTTTTAATACTTTCTTTAAAGAGTTCTCTGCATTTATAAATTCTGTATTCCCTGTTTTTCTCTCTTCCATACACTTGATCAATGCGGATAACTTGTCTGCCGCCTTTACTAATCTCCACAGATATTCTTCATCTTTGTTTTTAAAAAAGACAGATTCATAATCCTCTTTTAAATCCTCTGGCAGCATAGAGAGCAGTTGTTTTGAAGCACCTTTCTCGATATCTTTAAAGGCACTTTGTATCTGTAGATTGTGATATTTAATTGGGGTAGGCATATCTCCGGTGATAATCTCGCTGGAATCATGATAGATTGCAATCAAAGCCGCTTTACTAACATCCAGATGATTTCCCAATCTGCGATTACTGATCACTGCAAGGGCATGGACCAGCATGGCAACTTCAAGAGAATGTTCGCTTAAATTCTCTTCTCTTGAGTTACGCATTAGTGCCCAACGCTTGATATATTTCATTCTTGAAATCATTGCAAAGAAGTTATATTTCATACTTACCATCCTACTCTTCCAGACACTTCTTAATATAAACACCTGTATGGGATTTCTTATTCTTCGCCACTTCTTCCGGTGTTCCCTTGGCAATTACCGTACCACCTTTATCTCCGCCTTCCGGACCGATATCAATGATATAGTCTGCGGTCTTGATCACATCAAGGTTATGTTCGATGACTACTACTGTGTTACCCCCTTCGGATAAACGATGTAATATCTCAATTAACTTATGGACATCTGCAAAATGTAAACCTGTGGTAGGCTCATCTAAGATATAGATTGTCTTTCCGGTGCTGCGTTTACTAAGTTCTGTTGCAAGCTTGATTCTTTGTGCTTCTCCACCGGATAAAGTGGTGGAAGGTTGTCCAAGCCTTATATAGGATAAACCAACGTCGTTCAGGGTTTCAATTTTTCTCTTTATGGATGGCATATTCTCGAAGAAGGTAAGTGCTTCTTCTACCGTCATGTCAAGCACATCATAGATACTCTTTCCTTTATATTTTACTTCTAAGGTTTCTCTGTTATAACGTTTTCCATTACATACTTCACATGGAACATAGATATCAGGTAAGAAGTTCATTTCGATCTTGATGATACCGTCACCGCTGCAGGCTTCACATCTGCCGCCTTTTACGTTGAAACTAAACCTTCCCTTTTTATAGCCTTTTGTTTTCGCATCCTGGGTTGCCGCAAAAAGGTCTCTGATCTGATCAAATACCCCTGTATACGTTGCAGGATTGGATCTTGGAGTACGGCCAATTGGAGATTGGTCAATATTGATTACTTTATCCAGTTTTTCAATTCCAATCATCTTATCATGTTTACCCGGAATGCAGCGGGCACGGTTCAAGTCCCTTGCTAATCTCTTATATAGGATCTCATTTACCAAGGAACTTTTACCAGAACCGGATACCCCTGTAACACAAGTCATAATTCCAAGTGGAATATCAACACTTACATTCTTAAGGTTATTCTCTTTTGCACCTTTAATGGAGATGAATTCAGCAGGTTTCCTTCTCTCTTTTGGTACAGGTATCTTAATTCTTCTGCTTAGGTAAGCTCCTGTAACAGAATCTTTCACTTTCATGATCTCTTTGGCAGTTCCCGATGCAATGACTTGTCCACCATGTTCTCCTGCTCCAGGACCAATATCCACAATATAATCTGCTGCAAACATGGTATCTTCATCATGTTCTACCACAATCAGTGTATTACCCAAATTTTTAAGGTTGTTCAATGTCATTAATAATTTATCATTATCTCTTTGATGAAGGCCGATACTTGGTTCATCTAAGATATAAGCAACTCCTACAAGACCAGACCCGATCTGGGTAGCCAGGCGGATTCTTTGAGCTTCACCTCCGGATAATGTTCCAGTAGCTCTTGACAGAGACAGGTAATCCAGCCCCACATCAATCAAGAATTTAATTCTGGATCTTATTTCTTTTAATACAAGTTCTCCAATCTTTAACTGCATTGGTGTCAATTGAAGATTCTCCATAAAGGCAGATAGGTCACGGATAGAATAGTCTGTAATTTCAGAGATATTCTTATCTCCTACGGTTACTGCCAATGCCTCTTTCTTAAGACGTCTGCCCCCGCATTCCTTACATGGAGTAACTCTCATGAAAGACTCATACTCCTGTTTGCTGGAATCAGAGCCTGTTTCACGATACCTTCTCTCTACATTTCTAATCAGCCCTTCAAATGCAACATCATAAACACCTTCTCCACGCTGGCCTTTGTAATAAACTTTAACACTCTTTCCATTGGTTCCATGAATGATGATATTCTTAATCTTCTCCGGAAGTTTTTCATATGGAGTATTTAAATCAAATTTATATTCTTTCGCCAGGGCATCTAAAACAGCCCTTGTATAACTGGATTTGTCAACTGCTGACTGCCAGCCCATTACTGCAATGGCACCCTCGGTGATGCTAAGGGATTTATCCGGGATCATAAGATCCTCATCAAATTCCATCTTAATTCCCAGTCCGTGGCAATCAGGGCAGGCACCAAACGGATTATTAAAAGAAAATATTCTTGGTTCCACTTCGTCAATACTGATTCCACAGTCCGGACAGGAGAAGCTCTGGCTGAAGTTAAGTATTTCTCCTTCTACTACATCCACCACCAATAATCCATCTGAAAGTTTTAATACAGTTTCAATGGAATCGGATAATCTCTTCTCGATTCCTTCCTTTATGACTAATCGATCAATAATGATTTCGATATTATGCTTTTTGTTCTTATCCAGTTTAATCTCTTCTGATAATTCATAGAGATTTCCATCTACCATTACTCTCACATATCCGCTTTTCTTCGCCTGTTCGAAAATCTTAACATGCTCTCCTTTTCGGCCGCGGACAACGGGAGCCAGTAATTGAATCTTGGTTTTCTCAGGTAGTTTCATGATATCATCTACCATCTGATCTACCGTCTGTTTCTTAATCTCTTTCCCACAGTCCGGACAATGGGGGATACCTACCCTCGCATAGAGCAATCTGAAATAATCATAGATTTCTGTTACCGTTCCAACGGTAGATCTTGGATTACGGTTCGTAGACTTCTGGTCAATGGAGATCGCCGGTGGCAATCCTTCAATACTTTCTACATTAGGCTTTTCCATCTGTCCCAGGAATTGTCTTGCATAAGAAGACAAAGATTCCATATATCGTCTCTGGCCTTCTGCATAAATTGTATCAAATGCCAGAGAGGATTTTCCTGAACCGCTCAGTCCTGTTAATACTACGAACTGATCTCTTGGGATGTCAATATTAATATTCTTTAGGTTGTGCTCTTTGGCACCTCTGATTTTTATATAATGTTTCTTATCCGCCATTACTTTTTACCTCATTTTCTAATGCTTATGAATGAACATACATGCTGTATATCTTTATTTGCCAGTCAGACAGCAATTACTCTATATCATTTAGCTGCTTCTTTAACTCAACTAACTTATCTCTAAGATCTGCTGCCAATTCAAAATTAAGTTCTGCTGCTGCAGTATGCATCTCCTTGGATAATTTCTTAATCACTGCTTCTAATTCTTTCTTATTCATAGATTCTGGATCTTTATCAAACTTATAAGTTTCTGCTGAAGCTTTCTTAGAGATACTAATCAGATCTCTGACTGCTTTCTTAATAGTCGTTGGAGTAATACCATGTTCCTTATTATACTGATCCTGAATTCCACGTCTTCGGTTCGTCTCTGAAATTGCCTTGTTCATGGAATCCGTCATTTTATCTGCATACATGATAACCCGTCCGTCAGCATTACGTGCCGCACGGCCGATCGTCTGGATCAAGGATGTTTCAGAACGGAGGAAGCCTTCTTTATCTGCATCCAGGATGGCTACTAAAGTAATCTCCGGGATATCAAGTCCCTCTCTAAGAAGATTGATGCCGACCAGTACATCGAATACATCTAATCTCATATCCCTTATGATCTCAGAACGTTCCAGGGTATCAATGTCTGAGTGGAGATATTTTACCCTGATTCCCACTTCTCTCATATAATCTGTTAAATCTTCTGCCATTCGTTTTGTCAGAGTGGTCACCAGAACTTTATTCTTACCTGCAATCTCTTTATTCACTTCTGATATCAGGTCATCGATCTGTCCTTCCACTGGTTTTACAATTACCTCCGGATCAAGTAACCCCGTTGGACGAATGATCTGCTCCACCCTCATTAATTCATGTTCATTCTCATATACCGATGGTGTTGCAGATACGAACATCATCTGATTGATCTTATTTTCAAATTCATTAAAATTAAGAGGTCGGTTATCTTTTGCCGAAGGCAGACGGAAACCATAATCTACAAGGGTACTCTTTCTTGCCTGATCCCCTGCATGCATTCCTCTGACCTGTGGTATGGTAATATGGGATTCATCTACGATAATCAGGAAATCATCCGGAAAATAATCAATTAAAGTATTCGGTGTGCTTCCAGGTTCCAGCCCTGATAAATGTCTGGAATAATTCTCGATTCCGGAACAAAAACCAGTCTCACGGAGCATCTCTATATCAAAATTCGTCCGCTCTGAAATTCTTTGAGCTTCTAACAGTTTATCTTCACTTTTAAAATATTTCACCCGTTCTTCCAATTCTTCTTCGATAGTCTGAATTGCCCGCTCCATCTTATCCGGTGAAACTACATAGTGGGAAGCCGGAAAGATAGCGATATGTTCTAATGTACATCTGATTTCACCGGTTAATACATCTATCTCTGTAATTCGATCGATCTCATCTCCAAAGAATTCTACTCTTACTGCAGACTCATCAGAAGTTGCAGGGAATATCTCAACTACATCTCCTCTTACCCGGAAACTGCCACGTTTAAAATCCATATCATTTCTCGTATATTGAATATCCACCAGTTTCCTTAGTACACTGTCACGGTCTTTTATCATTCCAGGTCTGAGGGAGATTACCATTTCCTGATAGTCAATTGGATCACCTAACCCATAAATACAGGATACACTGGCTACAATGACCACGTCTCTTCTCTCAGATAATGCAGCTGTCGCTGAATGTCTCAGTTTATCAATCTCATCATTAATCGAAGAATCTTTTTCAATATAAGAATCTGTAGACGGAACATAGGCTTCCGGCTGATAATAATCATAATAACTTACAAAATACTCAACTGCATTCTCCGGAAAGAACTCTTTAAACTCTCCATAAAGCTGGGCAGCCAGGGTCTTATTATGAGCGATGATTAAAGTCGGTCGGTTAAGCTGTTGTATGACATTTGCCATGGTAAAGGTCTTGCCCGAACCGGTTACTCCAAGTAACGTCTCAAACTGGTTTCCACTTTTAAAACCTTCTACTAAAGCTTTGATGGCTTCTGGCTGATCACCGGTAGGCGCGTATTCTGAAACTAATTTAAAATCACTCATATTATCCCTCATTTCTATCCGTCTTTATAAATGTATCTATTTATCCTTACAGGTACTGTCCTTAAACGTCTTATTTATTATTCTCTATAATTAACATATCTTAAACAGTTATCTATTCTCTGATTAAGTCTTATATAAATTAAAACCCGATTCATATATGGCTTCAATCTATAAATCTTAATCGTTATTGATTATACCATATACCTCGCTAAGTGTTCACATTATAACATAGAAGATAATTTAACGCAATCATTTTTCGAATGTTTGTTCTGTTGCATTATTATTAAAGTGACTATATAATAACCTATAAGTTACATCCATATGGTGCTTCATTTTGTTAAAAGGGAATGCGGTTAAAATCCGCAACAGCCCCCGCTACTGTATTTGGGATGAAAGCTGCACATATAGCCATTGGATTTTTCATGAGGTTCAACCATCTGTCGGAAATCATAGTTTTCGTTGAATCAAATGATCTGTCTGAGAAGGCTGCAGTGAGTAAATTGACCATAAGTCAGGAAACCTGCCATATGTATTTTTTTGATTCTACTTCGGAGGGAAGTAAGGCGGAAGGAGATAACAATGAAATATAGGAATAAAATTTTTCTAGTACTACGTGCCATCACTCCGGCACTAGGTCTGATTGCCTGTAATCATACAGCAAACAATTCAAAATCTGCCAATCCTCAGAAGCAGTTAACAATTCTAAAACAACCCAAAATCCGGATACCTGGATAATGGAAGACTTTTTGTTCTTCAATGTTAAAATTAAAAATAGATACGGAGGCAAGTATGCGATTAACAGAAGCCTTAGATTTAATAGAATTGCCGGATCCGTTGGCTATGAGCCAGTGTAGAAACCGCTGGGATTCCATTGCCAAACCACTTCACAGCCTTGGAAAATTAGAGGACGGAATCATTCAGATCGCCGGAATTCAAAAAACTCATCAAGTTACTATAGATAAAAAAGCTTTAGTAATTATGTGCGCAGATAATGGTGTGGTCACAGAAGGTGTTACTCAGGTAGGAGGTGAAGTAACTGCTATCGTTTCTGAAAACTTTCTTACCGGTAATACCAGTGCGTGCATTATGGCAGAACAAAGCGGCACTGATGTATTTCCCATAGATATCGGCATGAATATAGATACTAAAGTTCCAAAGAAAAAAATTGCCTATGGAACGAAAAATATGTTACAGGAACCGGCTATGACCATGGAGCAAGCCATACAGGCCATTGAAGTTGGTATTAATACTGTATTGGAGTTAAAAGAGAAAGGTTATTCAATTATAGCCACCGGTGAAATGGGAATAGGAAATACAACCACCAGTAGCGCAATATCTGCGGTTCTCTTAGATATGCCGGTAGAATTCGTAACCGGCAAAGGAGCAGGCTTATCTGCTTTGGGATTGGAGCACAAAATCAGCGTAATAAAAAAATCCCTTGAAAAACATAAACCTGATAAGAATGATCCACTGGATGTCCTGTCGAAGGTGGGGGGTTTTGATATTGCCGGTTTAGTTGGTTTATATATAGGCGGTGCGGCAGCCAGGATTCCTGTTGTTATGGATGGGTTTATCTCCTCCGCAGCTGCATTAATGGCAATCCGTTTAGAACCTAAGATTGTGAATTATATTCTTCCATCCCATGTCTCCAATGAATATGGCGGCAAAATATTGCTTGATTCTATTGGGGTTGCTCCTTATCTTACCTGCAATATGAGTTTAGGAGAAGGCACCGGTGCAGTTGCTCTTTTTCCACTCCTGGATATGGGATTAGCAGTATATGAAAAAATGAGTACATTTGAACAGATTAATATAGATGCTTATCAACCTTTAGAATTATGATTGGAGTTTATATGGTAACAGTTGTGATTGGCGGAAGCAGCAGTGGTAAATCTGAATATGCAGAAAACCTGGCAGTACAACTAGGGCAGGATAACCTTATCTATATTGCTACCATGGAACCCTTTGGCGAAGAAAGCAAATTAAGAATAAAAAAACACCAGGCTATGCGTAGCAGCAAGAATTTCAAGACCATAGAATGTTTTACCGGACTGGATAAACTGCTTCTCTCTGCTGGTAATACTGTACTTTTAGAATGTATGTCTAATTTGGCTGCTAACGAGATGTTTTCAAGTTCCGGTGCAAAAGATAATGTATTTGCAGCCATACAAAAAGGAATCATGAATCTTTCAAAACAAGCAAATCATCTGATCATTGTAACGAATAATGTATTTGAAGATGGCTGTAATTATAGTAATGAAACGTTAGAGTATATTAAATTGTTAGGACATATAAATCAATGGATGGCCTCCATTGCAGATCAGGTGATTGAGGTGATTCATGGAATACCTGTTGTTATAAAATAGCTTTGACACTCTGGTAGACTATATATTTAAACAAGGAGATTCCTATGAAAACAATATTGAATAATTTTATAATTGCATTCTCCATGTATTCAAAGATCCCCATGCCGAAAGCAGAGTGGTCCAAAGAGAATATGAGGTATGTCATGTGCTTTTTCCCATTGATCGGACTGGTAATTGGAGGTTGTATCTATCTGATGTTCATAGTTTCTCAAGTTCTTACTGTCAGCCATGTTCTTCTTACTATTCTGCTTATAATCATTCCACTTATCATTACTGGTGGAATTCATATGGATGGTTTCCTGGACACCATGGATGCATTAAGCTCATATCGGACCAAAGAAGAAAAATTGGCAATCCTGAAAGATCCACATACCGGTGCTTTTGCTGTTATTGGATGTGTCTCCTATTTCTTTTTGGCTTTCGGGATATGGTATGAGGTTACCCTGAACGGAGTTCCTATTTTAGCACTTAGCTTTGTCCTGTCAAGATCATTAAGCGGTTTGTCCGTAGTAACCTTTCCTCTGGCCAAAGACGGTGGACTTGCAACTATGTTTTCTAACGAGTCTAAGAAACAGACAACCCGTATCACTATGATACTATATATACTTTTAACGATAATCTTAATGATATTGATTCACTGGAAGCTTGGATTGCTTACATCCTTAAGTGCAATCATCGTGTTTTTGTATTACCGCTTCATGTCAGTTAAAAAATTTGGCGGGATTACTGGAGACATCGCAGGATATTTTTTACAGATTTGTGAGTTAATCATGGCATTTGCAGTAATAGTGGGGGATAAATTATGGTATTAATTACTGGCGGAGCTTTTCAGGGAAAGCTGGAATATACTTTAAATCTAACTGGTATCCTGAAAGAAGATATTATGGATGGAGAAAATTGCACTATGGAGGACTTATTAAATAGGCCTTTAGTCAATCATTTTCATTTATGGATCGATCGGATGTTTCGTGGGGATAGAGATATCTACGAATTGATGGATCTGATTCAGACTGAAAATCCAGATTTGATTATTATTGTAGATGAACTTGGCTGCGGTATCGTACCTATGGATCCCTATGATCGGGAATACCGGGAAGTTACAGGCAGGGTCTGTTGTGAAATAGCAAAAATAGCAAAGGAAGTTCACCGGGTCACCTGTGGAATTGGAATGGTGATAAAGCATGATTAAACTAGTGATGATACGTCATTTTCCTACCGAAGGAAACTTCCATAAAAGATATATTGGCATTACTGATGAATCACTTTCAAAAGAAGGAATATCTACTCTTCCTGAATACAGATACCCTGAGGTTGATGCACTCTATTCAAGTCCATTAACCAGATGCCTGGAAACTGCAAGAATTATTTATCCACATCTTGTTCCAATGATATATCAGGACTTACATGAATGTGATTTTGGAACATTTGAGAATAAGAATTATATAGAGCTATCAAAAAATCCTGACTATCAAAACTGGATTGACAGTCAGGGGCTCCTTCCCTTTCCCGGTGGAGAAAGTCCTATGGAATTTAAAATGCGATGCATCTCTGCTTTTGAGGATATAATAAAAAACAGTCTTGAAAACAAATACAAATCCATTGCTCTGATAGTACATGGTGGAACGATTATGAGTATATTAGATAAGTATTCTTACCCACACCAGGATTATTATCATTGGCAGGTGGACAATGGGTCAGGATTTTGTATGGAATATGAGAAAGGGAGGTTACTACATATATGTGGCATTCAATCATCTCTGTAGCAATTGGTTTCGGATTGGATTTTATCTTTGGAGATCCGGAAGGATTCTGGCATCCAATCCGTTTGATAGGTAAAATAATAAATACTACTGAGAGCATACTTAGAAATATCTTTCCCAAAACCAAATATGGTGAGCTGATTGCCGGTATCTTCTTAGTCATCATAGTGACCGGTATTTCCACCATGCTTCCATTCCTCATTCTAACCCTGATATTTCAGTGGAATTTATATATAGGAATTCTGGTACAGAGTATTATGTGTTATCAGTTAATTGCCACCAAATCCTTGAAAGTCGAATCTATGAAAGTATATCAGGCTCTGAGCAAAAAAGATTTAAATGGCGCAAGATATGCAGTATCCAGGATTGTAGGAAGAGATACAGAAGCCTTATCTGCTCAGGGTATCATAAGAGCAACGGTTGAAACAATTGCTGAAAATACCTCTGACGGAAGTATCGCTCCTTTGTTCTATATGGTGATTGGCGGTCCTGTACTTGGCTTCTTTTATAAATCTGTGAATACAATGGATTCCATGGTGGGCTATAAAAACGATAAATATCTATACTTTGGCAGAGCTGCTGCCAAATTGGACGATATTTTAAATTTCATACCTGCCAGAATTTCTGCCTTCCTTATGATTATCAGTACTAAGATCATGAATCTGAATCTAAAAAACGCAATAAAAATTTACCTGAGAGACCGTTTTCATCATTCCAGTCCAAACTCAGCCCACACAGAAGCAGTGATGGCAGGTGCCCTGGATATCACTCTGGGAGGAGATGCTTACTATTTTGGTAAGCTCCATCCCAAGCAAACAATCGGAGACAATAATCGGGAAATTCAATGTGAAGATATCAAAAAAGCAAATCATTTATTATACATTACTGCCATTGCAGGCTTTCTTATTTTCACTGGTATAAAGATAATGATCATATTATCCACATTTTTAGAAAGGAATTGAATATGTATCAACATGGTGGTGACATTTATACACACAAAAATATGATAGACTTTTCATCCAATATTAATCCACTTGGTCCTCCGGATGGTGTAATTACTGCAGCCTGTGAAGGAATCAGATCCGTCTCTTACTATCCTGATCCTTGGTGTAATAAATTGCGGGAAAGATTATCAAAAATGCACCAACTACCAAAAGAATATATTCTATGTGGAAATGGTGCAGCTGAGCTTATCTTCTCTTTTGTTCTGGCTTATAAGCCAAAGAAAGCTTTATTTCCCATTCCCACCTTTCATGAATATGAGCAGGCATTGCATACCATAGATTGCGATATCACATATTATTCTATGAAAGAGGAAAATGACTTTATACTGACTGATGACTTTATTCCTGCAATTACAAACGACCTTGATATTATCTTTTTATGCAATCCCAATAATCCTACCGGACACCTTATCCCGAACGGACTATTAGATCAGATCCTTCAAAAATGTGTTGATTATAATATTTATCTGGTAATAGATGAATGTTTCATGGATTTTGTAAATAAGGAAGAACAAGATTCTTTCATAGAGAAATGTACAACAGTGAAAACTCTATTCATTCTAAAAGCATTCACTAAATTATATGCTATCCCCGGATTAAGGCTCGGATATATGATCAGCAGTAATACAGAAATGCTTATGAAGATGAAAGAGGTCACTCAGCCCTGGAATGTATCTGTCCCTGCTCAACTGGCTGGAATCGCCGCTTTGGAGGAAGAGGAATATGTAAATAAATCCATAGAGCTAATTTTGCAAGAGAGAAAATATTTAATGAGTGAACTCTCAAAGATGAATTTAAAATTATATGATTCAAAAGGAAATTATATCTTCTTTCAGGGCGACAAAGGATTATATGAAGAATGCCTGAACAAAGGAATCCTGATCCGTGATTGTAGTAATTATGAGGGACTGGAACAAGGTTACTATCGAATTGCCGTAAAAGACCATATTTCCAATGAGAAACTGGTACATATATTGCAGGAGGTGATATAGATGGCACAATCGATCATGATACAAGGTACTATGTCCAATGCGGGAAAAAGCCTGCTTGTAGCCGGACTATGCAGGATCTTTAAACAGGATGGCTATAAGACTGCCCCCTTTAAATCACAGAACATGGCATTAAACTCCTTCATTACGGAAGATGGCCTTGAAATGGGGCGGGCACAGGTAATGCAGGCGGAAGCAGCCGGAATCAAACCTTCTGTTCTTATGAATCCTATTTTATTAAAACCCACCACGGATGTTGGATCACAAGTGATTGTAAATGGCGAAGTGTTAGGAAATATGAGCGCAAGAGAATATTTTAGCTGTAAAAAGAATTTAATCCCACATATTAAAAAGGCTTATGAAAAGTTAGAAGAAGAATTCGATATCATTGTTATTGAAGGTGCCGGCAGTCCGGCAGAAATCAATCTCAAGTCAGAAGATATTGTTAACATGGGAATGGCTAAACTGGCTAAATCCCCTGTTTTGATTGTTGGAGACATTGACCGGGGTGGCGTGTTCGCCCAGTTAGTGGGAACTATTACACTTCTTGAAGAAGAAGAAAAAAATATGGTAAAAGGGCTCATTATTAATAAGTTCCGGGGAGATAAATCCTTATTGGATTCCGGTATTACCATGTTGGAAGAACGCACTCATATACCGGTCATTGGCGTAACTCCTTATATGAATATAGACATCGAGGATGAAGATAGTCTTTCTGAGCGCTTTGTCCGTAAGAAAGAGATTGAGCCCATAGATATTGCTGTTATCCGTTTCCCTCATATCTCCAACTTTACAGATTTTAATATTTTAGAATGCACAAATCAGGTATCTCTTCGTTATGTACATTCTGTTTCTGAATTAAGGAATCCTGATATGATTATTTTACCGGGGACCAAAAATACTATGAATGATATGTTATGGTTACGACAGAATGGATTGGAGTCAGCGATTCAAAAAGCTAATCATAAAGGAATTGTAATCTTTGGGATCTGTGGAGGATTTCAGATGTTAGGGCGAAAAATCCATGACCCTGGGAATGTTGAAAGTGGAGGCATAATTACCGGAATGGATATTCTTCCAATGGAAACTACCTTTGAAAATCAAAAAGTACGGACAAGGGTAAAAGGCTATTTTAATCACATTGACGGTCCATTAAAAGAATTAAGTGGTATCGAAATAGAAGGTTATGAAATTCATATGGGCATTACAAAATTAGATACCAATTTAGATCCTATAGGAAATGTAACAAATTTAAATGATCCTCTGAATACATTAGAAAAAGATGATGGTGCATTTTCAAATAATGTATACGGTACCTATATCCATGGTATTTTTGACAAAAGTGAAGTAGTGAGCGCACTGATAGACTCCCTGGCACACAGGAAAGGGATACAGATCGATGAAGTAAAAACCATGGATTATACAGAATATAAAGAAAAACAATATGACCTCCTTGCTGATACATTAAGAAAACATTTAGATATGAAAAGAATATATGAAATTATGGAGGAAGGAAAATGAAAGGATTAATTCATGTTTATACAGGAGATGGAAAAGGAAAATCCACATCTGCAATTGGACTAAGTATCCGGTGTGCGGGAAATGGCAAAAAGGTTATATATACCCAGTTTCTTAAAGATAATCAATCCAGTGAACTAAAGATAATTAAGGAAATTGATAACATATCATTTATTCCCTGCGTAAATAACTATGGCTTTTATTCTCAAATGACAGAGGATCAGAAAGTAAAAGCAAAGGAAATGTATACTGACCTTTTAGAAAAAGTAATTGAAGGAGCTAAAACAACCGATTGTCAGTTACTTGTCTTAGATGAAGTAATATTAGCTTACAAATTTAGATTAATTGACCAGAATTCTTTTCTGCATTTTCTTCAAACAAAACCGGAAGGATTAGAAGTTGTCATGACTGGAAGATATGCACCGGATGAGTTGATAGAACTTGCTGATTACGTATCTGAAATCAAAAAAATAAAACATCCATATGATAATGGAATTTTAGCAAGGGATGGAATTGAACTATAAATTAAAGGGGCTTTACGGCCCCTCACTCCTCCAGCAGTAACAGTTTCTGTTCAAATTGAAACTCTATCTGTTGTTCCCATTCTTTTGAAAATATATCTCATTTCCTCATTCTGTTTTTATTATATGCTCCAGGGTTTCTTTCGCTGCCCGTATATTTTCTTCATCTGTCTGCCATATCTCGAATTCACTTTGGGATGGAAGTCCCATATTTACCCCTTCTTTACGATATAACATTGCACTGTCCCTGACTACTTTACCTGACATATGAAAGGAGGTAGCTTTGGTTGCAGGATACATCTCTTCAATTACTTTGTCACACACGCCACCAGCTATTAAGATATCAATCTCTCCTGCTGCTTTTTTTACTAACTCGCCAATTAGTTCTTTCCCTTCTATGCAATGATTTTTCTGCCCTGAAGTAAGAATTGTATGAATTCCCAAATCTTTGGCTTGTTCTAATACCTGAATAGGATCCTTGCATACATCAAAAGCTCTGTGAAGGGTAACAGACATACCCTGAGTCAGCTCTATCAGTTCTTTCATACGTTCTATATCTAACGTTCCATCTGGTTTTAAAATTCCGATTACTACTCCATTAGCACCTAATTCACGAAACATGTTGATTTCTTCTTTTATAATATTAAATTCATGTTCTGTATAACAGAAATCACCGAACCTGGGGCGTATCAGCACATGGGTCTTTATATTACAATTCTTACGTACCTCTAAAAAAAGTCCCTTGCCCGGTGTAGTTCCTCCGATGATAAGATTACTGCATAACTCCAGACGATTTGCACCACCTTTCGTGGCAATGATAGCTGACTCTACAGAATCAACACATCCTTCTAAAATATAATTTTTCATGTCAGATACACTCCTTGACCTTTATGATTGATTATTATTGCTACAGATATAATAAATGGAGCCATGATCTTTCTTCCATAAATTCTCTAATAAATAATCCTACTATTATTGTACCACAGAAACTCTCACCCTGGTTCTTAATATCTGCAATCTCGCTTTTGACCATCTTCTCATGCTCCGGGTAGATGGGCAATCTACAGTATTTTTCACCGGATATTTTAGAAAGTTGTATAAGATATTTGTTACTTTTTCCTCACTACATAGGTTACCGCATCAGATAATATAAGCTTTTCTTTAAAAATGTATGGCTATTCACCAAAAGATTATTTATTACGAAACAAATAGAAAATAGAGGACATTCGCCAAAGATAACTTTCCTGACGAATATCCTCTATTTTTATTATCCATTAATCTCATGTTAATTACTATAATACTTATTTATCCATCTGTTTGATAACCTGGATTGCTTTTTGAAGCTGATTATCTTCTTCCTTTTTAATCAATGGTTTTTGTCTGAGCTTTTCATCTAATTCAACACTTACATCCGGTTCGATACCAATTCCGTGGATATTTCTTCCCTTTGGAGTGAAGTACTTAGCTACTGTTAATTTCACTGCACTGTCATCATATAATGGAATCACCGATTGAACAATACCCTTTCCAAATGTTTTCGTTCCAACAATTGTACCTTTTTCATAATCCTGTATGGCACCGGCAAAAATTTCTGAAGCACTTGCGGTATTCTCATTTACCAGAATCACTAAAGGTTTATTAAACTCATCCTCTTTTTTAGCGTAGTCTTCCTGTTTGTTCCCATTCTTATCTTCCTGATAAACCAGAAGTCCCTTTGGCAGCATTCGCTCAAGCATGGCAACAGCAGTATCATACAATCCTCCGCCATTATTTCTTAAGTCAATGATAAGTCCTTTTTCACCTTGTTTTTCCAGAGTATCTACTGCATTAATAAATTGGGCAGAAGTGATTTCATCAAATTCAGAAACAGAAATATATCCAATCTTTCCAGAAAGCATTTCAGATTCAATGGTAGGAACCTCTACTTGCTTACGCTTTACTGTAAAATCCATTGGGTCTAATTCTCCCTCCCTGACTATTGTAATCACTACGTCAGTTCCTTCTTTCCCTTTCATTTTGCTGACCACCTCTGTGAGATCAACTCCTGTAACTTCGTTACCATCTACTTTATAGATAACATCTCCTGGAAGGATACCCGCTTTATAAGCCGGTGCTCCTACAAAAGGTTTTACAATGGTAATGATTCCTGTCTTTGCATCCTGGCTTACAGTTGCTCCGATTCCGCAGTAAACACCGTTGGTAGCCTCTATCAGACTGGCAAAATCTTCTTTGGTATAGTATGCTGCATATGGATCACCCAGACTGTACATTAATCCTTGATATAACCCATCTGCAAGTGTATCTTCTTTCACTTTATCTATATAATATTGGTCTATCAAACCTTGTATTGTATCTATTTTCTTCTTTACTTCTACTGATTCTGTTAGTTTTTCATCTGTCTGAATTTCTTCACTTTGCTGATTGTAAATAGCTCCACTTTTTATAAAGTAGGTACTAAAAGCAACTGTTCCAACTAACAGTGTTCCTAACATACCAACTAGGAGTCCAGTCCAAAACTTATTCTTCATTACTTACTCCCTCTTCCTTTTTGTCATATTCTTATCTAATGGCTGCCATCTGTAAAGCTTCCACTTTATGGACTTACGTAATTCAATGGATTTACATACGCACCATTCACTCTTACTCCAAAATGAATATGAGGTCCTGTTGATACACCAGTAGATCCTACTTTCGCAATAACATCACCTTTTTTCACCGTCTGGCCCACACTTACTAATAATTTAGAATTGTGCATATATACAGTAGATATGCCATTCGGATGAGATATCATAATATAGTTTCCTGCTGCCCATTGGTATGTTGCAACAGTTACCGTTCCATCGGCAGATGCAAGAACATTGGAACCTGCTGCCGCACCAATATCAATTCCCTGATGATAAGAACTTGCACCGGCGGTAGGACTCTTTCGATAACCAAAGGTGGAGGTTATTCTCGTACTGGAATCGGATGGCCACATAAATCCACTTGAAGATACATTACCACTGCCTGCACTTCCACCATTTGCAGCTTCATTCTTTTTCCTCTCTTCTTCCGCTTTTCTGGCTGCTTCCTCTGCGGCCCTTAACTGAGCCTCTATCATTTCGTCAATAACGTCCTCTTGTATTTTAATCTTTTCTGCAAATTCATCGGCTTTTTCAGAAGATTCATCAATCTTAGCTTCATAAGAACTTAATTCTTTATTCTTTTCATTAATGAGTTTTGTTACGGCATCCTTCTCTAACTCAACTTCTTCATTCAAGTTATTCAGTGCTTCAAGACTTGATTTTAATTCTGCCTCTTTTTTCTCTACTTTTTTCTTTGTTTCCTGATATCGGTCTAACATTTCTCCATCGTATTCTGATATCTTGGTAATGTATTCTGTACGGTTTAATAAATCAGACATATCATTTGAGCTGAGAAGTACCTCAATATAATCAGAACTTCCATTCTCATACATATATTTTATACGTTTCTTCATGGTAATATACTGATTTTCTTCTGTTTCCTTGGCCTCTTTTAATTCAGCTTTCGTCTTTTTTAGATCCGTCTTTACCAGGCTGATATCTTTTTCCAGCTTATCAATCTTATTATTGATTGTATCTAATTCCTTATCAAGTTTGGAAATATAAGCAGTAATATCCCCTTTTTCTTTCTCAAGGTCTTTAATGGTCTGTTCTATTTTCTTTTTCGCTTTCTCCAGACTTGACTTTTTGTCCTTGGCATCCTGAATACTTGTAGCCATGGCAGGAATTGAAATACTACCGATCAATAAAGCCACCAAACCCATAACTGCAATTTGTTTGAACCTATTCTTCATTCGTCATCCTCCTACACCCTAAGGTGCTTTCTCACTGTTAAGAAGCTTCCGAAGAAACCTATCCCCACACCAATTAACATTGAAATTGGAATCAATGTTGAAAATACATTGTTTACATCAAGAAAACTTAATATCCCCGATAATACATTAAACTTCTCTGAAATATATGATATCGCTTTATTATATATAAAATATAAACCGATCAACGGCAATGTCGCACCAATTAATCCAATAATGATACCTTCTACAATAAATGGAGAACGTATAAAGAAATCTGTTGCTCCGATTAATTTCATGATCGATATCTCGTCTTTTCTTACGGAAATACCCATAGTAACTGTTGTGCTTATTAAAAATACGGATACTGCAATCAATATAATAATTATTGCAACAGAAATATATCCTACTAATATATTTATATTCGATAAGCTTGTAGCTGTTGTATCTGAACTATTTACCTGCCGTACTCCATCAATTGCATTCACATATTTTACAAGAGAAGGCTGCATGGACACATCATTCAGATATATCTCATAAGATGCCGAATCTGCCAAAGGATTATCATCGGCAAAGGTATCTGTTAAATCTTCTTCTCCTTTAAAATACTCATCCTTAAAATTCTCCCAGGCTTCTTCTGCAGAAATAAAATTAATCTTACTTACTTCCGTCCGTTCTTTAATCTTATCACCAATCAAGGTAATCTGTTCCTGGCTTATTCCTTCATCAAAAAATACAGTAACACCTACTGAGGTTTCAGCAGTCTTAATCATATGTTGAAAGTTCACAATAATAAAATAAAAAATACCAAATAAGAATAAACAAGCCATGATTGTTCCAACCGATGCAAGGGAAAACATACGATTGCGCTTTATATTCTTAAGTCCTTGTTTTATGGCGTAGGTTAATGTTCTAATTTTCATACAGATACCCACCCTTTTGTTCATCGCTAACTAAGATTCCCTTATTCATAGTTATTACTCTCTTTTGCATTGCATCAACAATCTCCCTGTTATGGGTTACCACCAGCACAGTAGTACCTCTTTTGTTTACTTCCTCTAATAAAGCCATGATTTCCCAAGAGTTCTTAGGGTCTAAATTTCCTGTTGGCTCATCTGCTAACAGTAAAACAGGATTGTTCACAAGAGCTCTTGCAAGAGCTACTCTTTGTTGCTCCCCACCAGAAAGTTCTCTTGGAAGGGAATTTAATTTATCCGATAATCCCACTATAGATAACATAGCAGGTACATTTTCTCTTATACTTTTTAAAGGCTTTTCTATCACTCTTTGGGCAAATGCAACATTTTCATAAACATTTCGATCTTTTAATAATCGAAAGTCCTGGAATACTACCCCTATATTTCTACGCAGCTTTGGCACCTGTCCCCTGCGAAGCCTGCCCAGATCTTTCCCATTTACATAAATCTTACCGCTTGATGGCTCAACTTCTTTCAGCATAAGCTTAATAAGTGTAGACTTTCCTGAGCCGCTATTTCCAACGATAAAAACAAATTCGCCTTTCCTTATTTTTAAGCTGATATTCTTAACAGCCTCAGTACCTTTCTGATATGATTTAGAAACATTCTCAAGTACTATAATCGGAGGCTCGTCATCTATAAATTCATTGCGTATATTATATGAATATGCCATCTATCTTTTCCCTTCATTCTTTTGTTTAAGATTTCGAAACTCTTTTCTATGTTATTGATGTTCCCATGCTCTGAGACATATTTAGGCGTTTCCCAATTCCCTTTTCGTTTAAGTATGAAAAGGATACTTAAGCAGCTCAAGTATCCTCAAAATACAAGGAATCAGTTAATATTCCAAGTTTTCCATATATTTCATATATTTTACGACCATCAATGCTATTTTAAATGTAATGGCATCTTCAAATACCCTTAAGTCAAGATTTGTACTCTTTTGAAGTTTATCAAGGCGATATACTAACGTATTTCTATGAATGTATAACTGTCTTGATGTTTCAGAAACATTAAGATTGTTTTCAAAGAACTTATTAATAGTTGTTAAAGTTTCTTCATCAAAATCATCCGGAGATTTTCCTTCGAAAATTTCCTTGATAAACATTTTACAAAGTGGCATTGGAAGTTGATAGATCAAGCGGCCGATTCCCAGATTACTGTAAGCGATTACATTACGTCCGCTATAGAAAATCTTTCCAACATCTAAAGCCATCTTAGCTTCTTTGTATGATCTGGATACATCTCTTATTTCATTTACAATAGTACCAAATGCAACATGGACCTGAGTCATTGCTTCTGTATTCAACATATCAACAATAACTTTAGCTGTTTTCGTCATGTCTTCATAAGTTTCTGTCTGCTTTAATTCTTTTACAAGAATAATATTCTTCTCATCTACGGCAGTGATGAAATCTTTTGTCTTAGCAGAGAAAAGACCTCTTACAGTTTCAAGTGCATTCACATCTTTTTCGTTCTTTGTCTCAATAATAAATACTACACGCCTTACATCTGTATCGATATGCAGTTTTTTAGCACGGTTATAAATATCAACTAACAGTAAGTTGTCTAATAATAAATTCTTAATAAAGTTATCTTTGTCATATCTTTCTTTATAAGCTACCAGAAGATTTTGAATCTGGAAAGAAGCAATCTTACCAACCATATATACATCTTCACTATCACCTTTTGCAAGTATGATATACTCTAACTGATGCTCATCAAAAACCTTAAAAAATTGATAACCTTGCAATACCTGGCTATCTGCCGGTGAATCAACAAATACCAATACGGCACTTTCGTATTCGTCTGCATCTGATATGGTAGTTGCTAATGCTTTACCTTCTGTGTCCATAACACATAAATCAATTCTTGTTATTGCTTTTAACCCTTCAATCGTATTTTGCAATATTTGATTTGAAATCATAAGTTGTCACTCCCTCTATTTATCTTTTTTATAAGTTAATATCCATTCTGAACATATATTTTTACACATATTCTAATTCTATCATTATTTTCGCCAAAAGTAAACTAATTGTATGTAGCTCATTTATAAAAAAGTTACAGTTCGGTTATAGTTCGGTTATAGTTCAGCCCCAGTTCAGCCCTAAGCTCGATTTCGCTCTGCTACATCTCGCTTAGGCAGAGCGCCATATAGAAAGCAGTGTACAAACCGCCCTTAGTGTGCAAGCACTCATGTGCAATTTGCACACTGCTTTCTGCATGGCTGAACTGGAATAAAAAAGGGAACACGCATAAGCGCATTCCCAAATTATTATAGCTTAGTTGCAGATCACTAATTCACTTTCTTTATCAAATAAGTGAATCTTAGTTAAATCAAATGCAAATTTGACTTTGTCACCTGTTCTTGCAGTTGTACGTGGATTAACACGGGCAGTAACATCAAACTGATCAATTGAGAAGTATAATAATACTTCTGAACCTAACATTTCATATACTTTAATTTGTGCTTCAACGATACTATCTTTTGAAGACTCTAAGAATATCTCTTCATCATGAATATCTTCAGGACGAATTCCTAATACAATAGTCTTATTCTCATATCCGCCATCAATTAATTTCTTAGCTTTTGCATCCGCTACTTTAATTGAGTGAGAACCAAATGTTAATTTAACATCAGAACCTTCTTTTACAACTTGTGCATCAAGGAAGTTCATTTGTGGTGATCCAATGAATCCAGCAACAAATAGATTCTTTGGATTTTGGTATAGATTTTGTGGAGTATCCACTTGTTGAATGATACCATCTTTCATAACAACGATTCTGGTACCAAGAGTCATAGCTTCTGTTTGGTCATGTGTTACATAGATAATGGTTGTTTCAAGTCTTTGATGTAATTTAGTGATCTCAATACGCATCTGACCTCTTAATTTGGCATCAAGGTTTGATAAAGGTTCATCCATAAGGAATACTTTAGGATCACGAACGATAGCACGACCCATGGCAACACGTTGTCTCTGACCACCGGATAAAGCTTTTGGTTTACGGTCTAATAAATGTTCAATATCAAGGATCTTAGCTGCTTCATGTACTAATCTATCAATTTCAGCTTTTGGAGTCTTTCTTAATTTAAGACCGAAAGCCATGTTATCATATACTGACATATGTGGATATAATGCATAGTTTTGGAATACCATTGCGATATCTCTGTCTTTTGGTTCTACATCGTTCACTAATTTATCGCCTATATATAATTCACCGCCAGTGATTTCCTCAAGACCAGCGATCATACGAAGTGTTGTAGATTTACCACATCCTGAAGGGCCTACAAAGATAACGAATTCTTTGTCCGCGATTTCAAGATTAAAGTCTTTTACTGCAACAAATCCGTTAGGATAAGTTTTGTTAATATTTCTTAGTGATAAACTTGCCATTTTATTTCCTCCCTAGATAAAAATGTCGATTTTTAATAGCATCTTGTACTATTTTTATATTCTAAATAATACACCAGATGATTATTTAAAACCATATCTCTATTCAACAAATTAATTTTTAGGGATTTGTATATTTTGTATATAACCATATTTTTCAAGTCTTTTTCACGATAAATCAACCTGTTTTCGAGTTTTTTACTGTCTATATTCAATAAAACCCTCTCCCATGACCTCTCTTACATCACTAACAATTACAAAAGCTTTGGGGTCTTTTTTGGCTACTATGTCCTTAATTTGAATAATTTCTTTTTGTGAAACTACACAAAAAAGCATTTTTCTTTCTTTTCTCATATACATACCCATGGTTGAGATGCCGGTGACTCCCCTATCCATATCCGTTAATATTTCCTGGGCAATCTCTTCGTTCTTTTCCGATATGATATATGCCAATTTAGCAAATTTAAAGCCCTCTAATATACTATCCATAACTTTTGTAGTGATATAAACTGCGATTACCGCATATGCTGCCTTTTGTAATCCAAATACAACAGCACCCAAAGCAACTATGGTACCATCAATTACCATAAGCATCTTGCCAACGCTGTGATGTTTTATATAGTGATTCACAATTGCACTAAGCAGATCTGTCCCACCGGTAGTCGCATAGGTTGCAAATACAAGACCTAATCCTATTCCTCCTAAAACGCCTCCATAAACTGCTGCCAATAGAAGATCCTGATGTTCTAAATTTACTCTTGGTACAATAGATAATGCCACTGAGAAACATACAGTGGCAAATAATGTTTTTCCAATATATTTTTTACCTAATACAAACCAGGCTACAATAAACAATGGAATATTGATAACTGTATTTGAAACCCAAACTGGAATACCTCCAGATATTATGTTCTTTGTATAATGTTTTATTACAATTGCAAGTCCCGAAACTCCTCCTGTTACCATTCCAATAGGTTCATAGACCATGTTAACAGAAGCTGCCAGTAAGAACACCCCGATAATAATCAATACAATTTCTTCTAATTTGGATCTTTTACTCATTATCTCCATGTGTTTTCCCACCTTTTTTATTTTTATAGTTCTCTACTTTTCTTTTAAATATTCTGGCATCCAAAATTTTCTTTATTCCTTTGTTCTCAATGAAAAAGTAATAAAGATATTCCAGGGTTTTGTTTTTAAATACTTTTTTTGCCTGTTTTTGTTTCATGGATGCTTCCACATTGATACGTCCAAGTCCAATACAAAGCTTGGCATTTAGTTTTGACTTATTTTCCATGATGAAACGTTCCTGGAGAGGCGTATCGATCACAAATAATAACATATCAGGAGTTATACTGTTAATTTCATTAATCACCAGTTCCTGATTCTGTAATAAATCATCATAAAAAGCACCAAGAACTTGTATATCCGGATAGTTATCCCTGATAAAGTTTGTATATGCTGTTGCTTCTTTCTCATTAACAGCGATCAGATACATGGTCGTACTTTTTAAATCGATATTCTGAAACGCATATGCGAGACTTTCATAATCCACTACCATAGACGCTATTTTCAATGTATCTACATGATGAAGGCTGAGCAAAGTTTCCTCTCCCGGCAAGATGTAATCTGCCTCCAGGACAAGATTCTTTAGCTCTTCATCTTCAATTGTATGATCAATTAAATTAGTCGTGGCAAATAGAATAATATTAAGTACATCACTCTCAAGGTATCCTTTTACTTTTGCTACCAGGGTATCCGTACCTATAATATCTACTTCCAGGCCCATAATATTAATTTGTGTTCCCATAAATTCACCTTTTTAATTCAGAATATGTGTTACAGTTCAGCCATACAGAAAGTAGTATACAAATTGCACGTGGGTGCTTGCACACTAAGGGCGGTTTGTGCACTACTTTCTATATGGCGCTCTGCCTAAGCGAGATGTAGCAAAGCGAAATCGAGCTTATGGCTCAACTGTAACGAATTAGTTACCTTGTCAATTGGAATCTCTCTACTTCGCATCATCCTTCGTTCCAAGAATAATGTGAATATCTATCCCTTCATCTAACTCTTCCACAGTTATCATTGGATCATCAAAATATGCCGCTAAGTCCTGTCCTAAACCATCTGAATTCACTATTATCTTAGTTGTATTTACAGTTTCCCCGCTATAATTATAAATTCCCGTAATTTGATATCCTTCTAAAGTAAGCTTTTCTTTATAATGGGCTGCCAATCCTGTAATCTTGCTGCCATTAGATATCTTAATATTGTAATCTTTTGAACTGATGATCTGCCCTGGTTGATCTGAACTCTCTTCCTGCTTCACCGTATAAGCAGCATCGTTGTTGATGATCTCATTGATCATGGCATTCGAAGATTCTGCATCTATCATATAACCTTCTATTTTCTGCTCTCCATTAATATGATAGAAATAGATAAATTCAGGTTCAACATTTATGTAAGTTGGAATATACTCTTCTTTCTTTTTCATACTGAGATTGGAAGAAATTTTATCATACATTCCTTTTATGATATCCTTCATATCATCTTCAGATTTTGCTGAGAAAAAAGTGTTTTTCCATTCCTGGGTAAGTACTAACCTATCTTCATTGTTTTCAAAAATGGTATTGAAATAGCTTTCCTCCATCCCCGTATAATAGCTGATATCTATATCAAGGTAATCCTCTAATATCAGAACTCCATACTCATAAACATAGTCTTCTTCAAAATATTTATATAGATCTGAAAATTTTATGATCTGAGGAATCTCAGGATTTATTACACATAGTCTTTGATACATATCATTATTTAAAGTAATCTGTGTATTCTCCGGTATCGTTATATAATCCACGTTATTCGTATTGGTATTAACAATCTCCAGTACAAGTCCTTTCACTTCACCAGAAACCTTATCACTGGAAAATATTAGATTCTTAGAGATTTCATCTACTGTAGCATCTGATACAATATCTCTGATTAATTTATTCGTTTTTGAATTCTGTGGTGGTCCCTCAAGTTTATAATAAAACATTGTAAGTTTATAACTTCCATATCCTACAAGGAATAATAATGCAATAATAAAAAAGGATTTAAAGAATCCTTTCATAAACATCTTTAATGGACTGTTTTTCTTCTTCATATCACCTGTTTCCTCCATTCTAATAGGTAGTATATCAGAAAGACCAGCAAGTATCAAGCAATTCTTACCATGTAAGGCATTGGCTTTCATGGACAAAATAAGACATACCTGGTTATTCATATTCTCCCCAAATCATGGTATAATATGAACACTTAGCGAGGTGTTTTCGAGCTTAGTGAGAATATGTACCTATCCACTTAATGAGGTGTTTTCGAATTTAGTGGATATGGTATACTATATATAATTATTATAAAAGGAGGATTACTATGAACAGAAAGACGGTTCTCATTACTGGCTCTTCCAGAGGAATCGGCAAAGCAATTGCCATTAAATTTGCAAAAAAAGGTTATAATGTTGTGATCAACTGTATTAAAAATGCAGACCTGTTGGAACAAACAAAAAAAGAAATCGAATCATATAATGTCTCCTGTCTGGCGTTTGTTGGAGATGTTGGGAATTACGAGACTGCTAAAGATTTGTTCGGACAAATAAAGAAATTATATGGTGACCTTGATGTCCTGGTGAACAATGCGGGAATTTCATATATAGGTCTGTTCTCAGATATGAAAATTGAAGATTGGAACCGGATTGTGGCTACAAATTTAACTTCCGTATTTAATTGCTGTACTCTGGCCATTCCAGATATGGTTTCCAACAAGAGTGGGAAAATAATTAATATTTCATCCGTCTGGGGAAATGTTGGAGCTTCCTGTGAAGTGGCATATTCAGCAACAAAGGGTGCTATCAATTCACTTACAATGGCATTAGCCAAGGAACTGGCACCAAGCAACATTCAGGTAAATGCCGTTGCCTGTGGAGCCATTGATACTGAGATGAATCAGTTTCTGGAAGATGATGAATTATTAAATCTGATCAATGAAATCCCTTCTAACAGACTTGGCAAAGCGGAAGAAGTTGCAGATTTTGTCTACCATCTGGCTTATAAAAATGGCTATCTTACTGGTCAAGTCATTAAATTAGATGGTGGATGGATTTAAGATATTACACATAAAAGAAGTTATTTAACAAAGCACCGCCTTAGCGAGACCAGGCGGTGTTTTTGTGTAGTTTGCTGTACATTGTCAAATTACTTTCTATTAACGAACTCTTCCAGGAATCTGACCGCTTTTTGAGTTCCATTTTCCTCTTTTAAAATGTTCTGTAATACTTCCATTCTTTGAATCATTCTGGAATCTTCCATCTCTTTGAGTCTTTCTTTTAATAATTCTACAGTAATTTCTTTCTCTTTTGCCGGTTTCAGAGCATATCCCATTCGATATAACCTCTCAGCCCAGAAAGGCTGGTCTACATTAAACGGGATAATAAATTGTGGTTTCCCACTAAGTAATGCTTCGGCAACTGTTCCCACTCCACCATGATGAATAATTCCCTTGGATTCTTTAAAAATCAGTCTATGAGGAACCTGAGGAACTGAAAGAATACGCTTGGATTTACTAGATTCCATTCCGCTGGCTCCTGTAATTACTATCGCTCTTTCCTCTAACGACTCAAGGGTTTCTTCAATCATTTTCATAAATTTTACTGGGTTCTTAAGAGGCATACTGCTAAAAGATATCACATAAGGCTTTGACCCGGACTGAATAAAATCTCTTATACCATCCTCTAAAATTTCTTCTTCATTCTCAAGATAGAAAAAACCTGGCAATTCAACCTTACCATTCCAACTGGCTACATCTTTAAAGAGTTCTTTACTGATTGGATAAATGACCGGTATGGGATGCCCTTTAATGTCTAAATAATTCTCACTATTTTTTCTCTTTGGTAAATGCAGCTCTTCTGCACGAAATATATTTATCATTTTTAAATAGGAAGCTAACCCTAATGAAGTAATCTTATACGTAAGTCGATTTATAAACGGTCCAAAATTACCCTTCGGGGAAAATGCCAGGTTAGGAAATTCATCTATCGGAACAACCATAGGAACTGGCGGCATACACACACATGGAATATTACGAAATTCTCCAATATCTACCGCTGCTAATGCCTTTGGATGATAGATGATAATATCTGCACCTTCTGTGGCATTCAAAAAATCATATTGTGTTTTTTTATATTTAGGTGTAATTACATCCTTAAGATATTTCATTGTTTTAATCGGATTACCACCACCATTAAAGATAGCCTGCCCCTCCGGTGTTTTAATAATTGCCATCAAATCTGCAGTTGCCGGATAAAAAGTTATTTGATTTTCCTCAACAAAATTTCGAAATGTTTCTCCCGTGCAGATCACTGCTTCATGACCATTTTTAACTAACTCTTTTCCAAGTGCAACATACGGCTGCACATCACCACGGGTTCCTAATGTTAGAAAAGTTACTTTCATAATAATACCTCCACATTTTGCATACATGACTATCTGGTCACATGACTTTATGGTCATATTATACTTTATATTATCGGTTAACACAAGATATATTTAACTTTTCTATTTATGAATTATACGACTCAATTGGACTATCCTAAAACTATTATGAATAATACAAAAAATCTATGCTCTCCCTACAATCCACTGTTTGAAGAGAGAACATAGATTTTCTGATAGCTATAAGGCTGAAAATGTCACAGCCCCAACAATTATTTTATCTATAACTGGTCACGAATGCTTTTATTAAGGTCCCTATATCCTTAGCATGAGGTGTCACAGGGCAAACAGGTCTATTGATACCCATAAGTGTATATACAGCAATTCTTGCAGCTCTTACAGAGAATTCTTCGGTAAATACCATATCCTCAGGAATCTCCACAAACTGGCTGATCATTGCGAAGTTGGTAGATCCTTCCGGCACCACCTTTGGTCTGTCTTCCATGGCTCTTGGCTGGAACTGGGCATCAATATAAGGCATCATACATGGTATTACATTTACCACATCTTTCATTATTTCGTCTTTATCATCAAGCATATGTAAATGATAAAGCAATTCTAATAGTAACTCCCTGCCGGTGCACTCGCCCATTGGTTTCTTAATATAATCACCAATTTTATCCGTATAAAGTCCATATCCCCAGAAGATTGTCTGGTCCTTTGGTTGATTTATAAAATGTGGCTGAGCAGCCACTACAATAGACATTCTCCAGGAAGAATCTTTAAAGGTCATAAGTGCTCCACTGCCGGGTACATTACGTGAGAATGACTCGATCTTTTTCAGCAGTCTGTCTCCATTGAGTGTGACCGTAAATGACTCCCAGTTTGTTTCATCCGGCTTACCAAAGAATGGTTCTGGATTTCCAAGACCTTTCTTTTTCTTAGCGATATTACTCCATAATACACCTGATACAGGAGCTTCCGGATTCCATTCAGGTGGCGTATCCATAGCCCCAATTGTTGCAGAGTCAGTCATGCAGCCATTTGTAACAATACAAAGATCACCATCATAAAGTTGTATTGTTCCTTCACCTTTCTCATCCTTATATTGAATGCCTGTTACAGTAATTTCATCTATTTCTTCAAAATCCAGGTCTGTAACCGTACATCTGATAGTGAAATCAACTCCGGCAGAATCCAGATATGCTCTTAACGGAAGGATGATTGAATCATATTGATTATATGGAGTTCTTGTTACTCCTTCTAATGTTTGGATACGTGAAAATTCAAACATCATCCGGAACATATATCTACGAAATTCAAAAAGGGATGACCATGTCTGGAAAGCAAAAGTTGTCTGCCACATATACCAGAAATTCGTGGTAAAAAAATGTGGGCCAAACCAGTCAGAAATTTTTAAATGATCTAATTTTTGTTCCGGGGTGATAAGAAGTTTTCCCATTGCCATTCTATCAGCAGTATCAAATCCCATACTGGTCACGTCTTCAACATATCCATCTTTATTTACAAGCCTTGCATTGGCATGGGTAGGATGTTCATGGTCAAATTTAAGAATCTCTTCTGATACACTCATACCCTTATTATAAATAGATGGTATGGAATAAAAAAGTTCCCAAAAATTTTCATATGTTTCCTCATTTAGCATACGTCCGCCACGGCAGACAAATCCCCCTTCTGGTGTGCCAATGCCATCATTAGAGCCACCAAGGATTGGCATACTCTCGATGATATGAATATTCTTTCCCTCCATCTTGCAGTCACGGATTAAGTATGCAGCTCCTGCTAAAGATGCAAGACCTCCTCCTACAAAATATACCTGTTTATTTGTATTCACCATGCGAATTACCTCCTATGATTGTAATCATTAATTACTACACTCATAGGATATCTATTTTATGACGTCCTTACCATAGACAATAAAAATACCGTGTTGAAAGTTCCAACACGGCAGATGAAATGTATAAAATTCATACATTGGCATTCCTTTGTATAAGATCAACGTTTATATTTTTCAAGTGCTTTTTTAAAATCACCGCATATCAGAGTATATATCTGGTCAATTATCTTTTGTGGATCTTCTTTCATTCCCGTACTGATCCAATCCAGTACAATACCTACAAAAGCAAATTTATAGAAATGAGCTATAAATTGTTTGTTCTCCACACTTACATCCATTCCTTTTGATTGTTCTTCAACAACATTGATCAATAAGCTATAGGTAACTTCATATAGAAATCGTTCCAGATACTCACGGCTTAAAGAACGATATGTATTCATTACCAAATGTTTATTATCGTGCATATATACAAATACCTGGTTAAAGCCTTGCTGCCATGTGTCATATGTCTTATTTCCATCTATGGCTTTCTCTGCTTCGGTCGTATAGATCCACTCGATCAAAGCATATATATCTTGAAAATGATAATAGAATGTCTGACGATTTACCTCACAGTCACAAACAATATCTTTTACGGTTATTTTATCAAGGGTCGTGGTAGCCAGCAGTTTTTTTAAAGAAGCTGCTAATGCTCTCTTAGTCGTTTGGGACATTTAAAGACCTCCTTATCATTAACATTCCTCTATTTCTTTTTGGAGCTTCTTACTAAGACCGCCAAATACTAATCTATATGATTTTTCCGCCACCTCTTTCATAAGGTCATCCGGTACATTTCCTTCCAGGTTAATTGAATTCCAATGTACTTTGTTCATATAGTATCCAGGAGTAATATCTTCATATTGATTTCTTAAGAAATCACCGTCTAATGGATCTAATTTTACTGTAATAATATAATCCTTCCCTGTCTGATCTTTACAGATAGCCGCGTACATCTTATTTCCTACCATGTATCTTGTCCACTGCCATTCTTCCTTAAAATCTTTGGTAGCACCTTTCATAGATAATAAATATTCATCTAACCATGGATAATTCATACTAATGGCCTCCTTATACCTTAATTCCATTCTAAATGGAATATACTTATATTGTTGCTGCTATTAATGGCAGAATTATTGTATATCGCCTTTCATGAACATCATTAGAAATCCCGAAAACATTAAAATACTGCTGACTATAATTGCCTTTTCCTGCCACAAAGATACACAGGCATTTCCAATAACAGCACCTATAACAAAGATTCCTATCATTCCATAAAAAAAAGTTCCTTTTTTGGCTGCGGCTTTCTCTTTCATATGCCAGTAATCACATAACGACTGCGTTGCCGTTCGTAAGTTGCCAATACACATTGTTGTGGCAATTCTATTTCCATTGATTTTCCGGAAACTCTCCACCTGAATTCCACACACCAATGATGTGAGACTGTTAGCAAATAAATTTAGCGTCTGAGGCATAAAACTAATTAGAAATAAGATAATAGCTTCTACTAAAATTGTTACCTGGCGCCAATGTATTTTTGCCTTCGTCTGGAATCGATGTCTCACTATATCAGCTAATGCAATCCCTGATGTAAAAGCTAAAACAGGAACCACATATCGAATTGCCATTTGATAATTTCCCTCTGACAGATTTACTCCAAATAATAGAATGTTACCAGTTTGTGCATTGGCGAATACCTGCCCCCTGCATACATAGGAATAGGCATCCATAAAGCCTCCTGATAAGGCTAAAATAACTCCAAGTCCCATTGATTCAGAAATTTGTTTTGATTCTTTCATAATACTTAAGCTGCTTCCATTTCATTTTGTCTAACTATTAAATCTGATTTTTGTTATTCTGAACATTATTCTACCACATGCTCCCAGTAAATAAAAGGAGAATATAGGGAGATGGTAAACTGTTAACGTTCCATATTCTTACTTAGCTGTCGTATTATCCAGAACAAGATAACAGGATTATTGTCCCGATGAATACTCCCTCAAGCACTAATTCAATAATACGCTACATATAATACTAAATCCTCTTATTTTCTGATAAATATTCTTGATGGCCTGTGTCCTGCATTGCTTGTCATTTTTCCTGTATCCACAATCTTATCAGCAATAGTTCTTCGAAATGCAGGTGCAAGTAATTTCTCACCAAGTATAATTTCATATACTTCCTGCAATTGACTAATTGTAAATTCCGTTGGCATCATATTAAATACTATATCGGTATAATTAATCTTACCTCTTATCCGCTTTATTGCTTCTTCAATGATTAAATTATGATCAAACGCTAATGTAATTTTTTTTGCTTCTTCTATGTCAAACCACTCGGCTCCATTAATCCTGGCTTTACCTGCATCAATAAGTGAGATATAAGCGCAACTGATAATTCTCATTCGAGGATCACGATTAATTCCGCCAAATGTATATAACTGCTCACTATATATCTCTTTCAGACCAGTCTTACTTTCTAATGTTCTTTCCAGTGTATCTTCCAGTGTTTCCTCCGGTGAAACAAACCCACCCGGTAAAGTATACCAGTTTTTATATGGATACTCATCACGCTTAATAAGAAGTATCTTTAACGACTGACTATCGAGTTTTCTATAATTGTCACTAGCATTTTTTATAACACCAAACACTACTGCATCTACCGTTACTGCTATAGGTGCATATTCACCAGGATTGTAGTTATCCAAAAACTGCTGTTCCTCTTTACTTCTTGCCTCATACTTTTTATTTGTTATATTCATTGCATTTCCCTCTTTCACTATCATTTTATTATCTTTTTTCTATGTTAAATCTTATCTCCAATCTGGAAATGCTACTGTTTCTCTGATATTCTTTGTATTAGTAAGCGCCATAACAAATCTTTGTAATCCTATCGCAAATCCTCCTATTGGCTTGCCATCATAATCTGCCAATTCATTGAGGTATGTTCTGTATTTTTCCGTATCAACCGCAAATATATCCATCATCTTTTCCTGCATACGAACATCAGTAATTCGCATATCTCCACCACCAATCTCAATCCCATTCATCACAAGATCGAATGATTCTGTTGTAATATTCATCAAATCTTTCTCCTTGCTAAACTCATCAGGTTTGGCAAAAATGTGATGGTTTGGCATCAAAATATTATCAGCTGTTCGTTCCCCATTAGTAAGTGGCATATGCTTAATAATCACTATTGATGTCTCATCATCCCGCTCTCTTATATCTGGTTTCATCCCAACACCAAACTTACTTCTGCACCAAATTCCATCAATGATATGAAACTTTACCTCTACATTCAGCTCTTTACAAACATTTTCAAGTAATGTCTTAGCTGTATCTATAAGGTTATCCAGATTTTCAACATGCATCTCTGTATCAATTTGTATAAACTCGCATATTCTTGTATCCTTGTTATTCTCATGTGCAATAGGCCTGAAGCAATGGGCAAACTGATAATATCTATCACAGCCTGCAAACATCAGAAGCATCTTATATATCTGTGGTGAGTCCACCAGACTAAGGCTTTCACCATCTACCATCACATTGAATGTTGGATTGTACAGCTCACCATTCTTAAATGTAAGCACTGGTGTATCAAACTCCACAAACCCATTTCTTTCAAAGAAATGTCTCGCCGCCGCCTTGATTTGATTCGTTAATTCAAGACACCTTATTACTTCTTCCTTCTGTAAATGTTGTGTTACTTTCATTATCCAGCACCTCCTGCAGACCATTTCTTAAAAAGAACTCTTCACCTGTGTGATCAACTCTTGTGATATCATTGATGATATCTATATATTTATCAATGATATCATGTACATTTGGGCCGGCAATCAATGATCCAAGTTCTGGTTTATTAGATGGGCAAGTGCTAATCCATCCACTTGCTGAATGTTTCAAACTATAGATTCCTTCCTGACAGTATTCGTTACATTTCTCGCACATAGCATTTCTGTGAGTGCAAGAAATGCTGTCTTTCATGTTAACAACCACACCATTCCATACACAGTTGTAAGAATCACATCCAACTCGAAGTCTATGATTAACAGTAATCCCCTTTTCTTTCATATCATTTCTTAACAGCTCAAGATTTACGAATTCTTCTTTCCAAAACTCTCGTTTTCCCGCCGAAAAATACAAATCCAAAACACTTATGTATATATTAGTTTTGTACATTTCCTTAAGATGTTTTGCAAAATCCACAAGCTTTGGAAGCTCGTCAACATTCTGTTTCATATATACAAAATTAAAACCTATTGTTTTAATACCAGCTTTACAGCATTCCTCAATAACATCCAACGTCTTTGCTGCTTGAGAATTTTTCGTAATCTTTACTCGCAAGTCATTATCTACTGCATCAATTGAAATCTTTAATACATCAATATATCCCTTAATAAGTTCCATATTGGCTAAAAGCCTGGACCCATTCGTTGTAATTTCCATTGTCTTAAACAATGGCCGGCAGCCCATTATAATTTTATCAATATCTTTTGCCAGTAATGGCTCTCCACCCGTGAATGAGATTGTTTCAAATCCATGGGTTGCAAGCAACCTCATGTTGTTTACATATTCATCTCCACTAAGCAATGGAGCATTAATGCACTTTGGTGTGTGATTTTCCATTCCAAGATCTGTCGCACAATACTGACATGCGAAATCGCACAGGTCGCTAACAGATGCTCTAAGAAATGTTCCCTTTTTCTCCCTTGATAATTGTTTCATACACTTTTCCCCTTCTTTTCTGTTCTCCGCACTATATTGGGATTGTAGCACCACATCAATACGTTTTTGTAAATAATATTTACCACCTGATATCTTATATACTTTTTGTTATTATCACCGAGTTAATATCATAATATACTTATTAACATATGTTGTCAATTCTTTTTAAGAAAATCATAAGTACTATGCAAAAACCCCGTTCCGCTATCCAACTTCTCCTGTCAAACAACGCCCGGGGCTTACTATTTTTATTCATTTATTTTTACGAATATAAAAGGCTCCATGAGAGTAAACTCTCTGGAGCAGGTACATCTACGTATTATCAGCAAGAATCTGAGATAACCTCCATTCCGCTTCGCTCATGTCGGTCATCTCAGATTCTTCAATACATTGCAGTTATCTGCGAACACAAAAATGAATCTCGATTCCGCTTCGCTTCATCTCGATCATTCTTGCGTTCCTATGAACAAAAGCCCATATAAAAAAGCCCATGAATGCAAGCATTCTGGGCTTTGTATATGCGATTTGTTCGCAGATAACTGCTTATCTCTTTGAAAACTGTGGTGCTCTACGAGCAGCTTTGAGACCGTATTTCTTTCTTTCTTTCATTCTTGGATCTCTTGTTAAGAAACCTGCTTTTTTAAGTGCTGGACGGTAATCACCATCTGCCTGTAATAAAGCTCTTGAAATACCATGTCTGATTGCACCAGCTTGACCAGTGAATCCACCACCATGTACGTTAACAAGTACATCAAATTTATCAACTGTTTCAGTTAATGCAAGTGGTTGACGAACGATTAATTTAAGTGTTTCAAGACCGAAATAGTTGTCCATGTCTCTTTTATTTATAGTAATTTTACCTGTACCAGGTACTAAATATACTCTAGCGATACTGCTTTTTCTTCTACCAGTTCCGTAATATTTTGCTTTTGCCAATGTTATTTCCTCCTTTCAGCTCTTACAATTAATATCTTGATTTAATTTCTAATACTTCTGGTTTTTGAGATGCTTGTTCATGCTCAGGACCAGCGTATACGTGTAATTTGGTAATCATTGATCTTCCTAAAGGTCCTTTTGGAAGCATACCTTTTACTGCAAGAGTAATAACATCTGTTGGCTTTTTAGCCATTAATTCTGCAAGTGTTGTTTCTCTCATACCACCTACATAATCAGAGTGATTGTAGTAAATTTTTTGTTCCATTTTTTTACCAGTTACTTTGATTTTATCAGCATTAACTACGATTACATAGTCACCTGTATCAATATGTGGTGTATAAGTTGGTTTATTTTTACCTCTTAATATACTTGCGATCTCTGATGATAGACGACCAAGTGTATGTCCTGTAGCGTCAACTACATACCATTTTCTTTCAATTGTTGATGGACTAGCCATAAAACTTTTCATTGGTTTACCTCCTTAGATAATTCATAATATTGATTTTTCTCAATCAATTCACACATAGGTGTTATTCTAAATGTATATTATAAAATACCTTTACCGGGGCTTTGGCTACAGTATTTTTACACATGTCACAGTTAGATATTATATTACATTCCAGCGGGCGTGTCAAGAGTTTTCCTCAATATTTCGTCCTAATTATCAGAATTTTACATATATTATTATCGGAAATTTTTATATAATTATTCTTCCTTTGATAAAAAAGCACGACGATTAAGTTTCTTATATTAATATCTTCTTATTTCATATCTTCATAATCAATCTTAACGAGAGTAAGCCCTTTCCCAGGAACCTTAGGCCCTGCTGCCTTTCTGTCTCGTTCTTCCATAATCTCCTTCACATGTTCAGCCGGATATACTCCCAGTCCTACCTTTATTAAGGTGCCTACAATGATGCGTACCATATTATATAGAAAACCATTCCCTGTAATACGGATTGTTATAGTTTCATCCGATTTTGAAATAGTTAAAGAGTAAACTGTACGGATGGTATCTTCCACCTGTGTCCTGCTGGAACAGAAGCTTTTAAAATCATGCTCTCCTACAATATACCTGGCTGCTTCTTCCATGGCCGATATATTAAGTGGGATATACACAAAATGGCTGTACAAACGTTGTAATGGTATCTGAAATTTTCGATTTAAAATTTTATATTCATATGTTTTTATGCTATTACAATATCTGGGATGAAACTCAAGTGGAACTTCACAGGAATTCTGGATCGTAATATCTTCAGGTAATCTTTGATTTAATGCATAGGAAATCTTTTCTGCCGGTATCTGAGTATTAGTATCAAAGACAGCAACATTTCCAAGTGCATGGACACCCGAATCTGTACGGCTTGCACCAATCACTTTGATTTCTTCCCCTAATAATTCACTTAATTTCTTGTTCAATACTTCTTCGATTGTAATTCCATTGGGTTGAATCTGCCATCCGCAGTAATTTGTCCCATCATATCCCACAACTAATTTTACTCGTTTCATAAAAACCTCTATAATAATATGTTTAATCCGATTAAGACTCCTAAATATACTGCCATAACACCAAAGGATAGATAATCTCTCTTATAATATCTTAATGGATTCATTTTCGTTCTGCCATGTCCCCCTTGATAGCATCTGGCTTCCATAGCCATTGCAAGATCGTTGGCTCTACGGAATGCTGATACAAACAAAGGAACTAATAAAGGAATCATACTTTTTGCTCTTTTTACCAGACCACCGGTCTCAAAATCTGCACCTCTGGCTGTTTGTGCTTTCATGATCTTATCTGTTTCTTCAAGTAAAATTGGTATGAAACGGAGTGCTATGGACATCATCATGGCTATTTCATGCACAGGCACTTTGATCTTATTAAGAGGTCCCATTACACTTTCTAATCCATCTGTCAGATTGTTCGGTGTGGTTGTAAATGTCATCAGGGAAGAGCCCAAAATAAGATAAGTAAGACGTATTCCCATGAAAATAGCAATTCGAATTCCTTCCCACGTTATCTTTAAAAACCCAAAACTCCAGAGTACCGTACCCGGTGTCATAAATAAATTAAAGACCAGTGTGAACAGAAAAATCATCATGACTGATTTCAGCCCTTTAACGATAAATTTAAATGGGACTTTCGATATCTTAATGATACCAAATAAATATATACTTGCTACAACATATCCCCAGAAATGATTAAATAGAAAAAGAGAAATAATAAATAACAATGTTCCTATTAATTTCACTCTTGGATCTAATCGGTGTATCACAGAATCTGCGGGATAATATTGTCCTATTGTAATATCTCTAATCATAGTATTTCACCTTTTGCCCACCTTAAAATTTCTTCTTTTGCCTCTTTTATGGTTGTAGGAGAGGTACTCACTCTTATTCCCTGGTCTCTAAGTCTATTCATGACATAAGTAACCTGGGGAGCTGCCAGCCCGATATTCTCTAGTTCCTTATAATGAGCAAAAACATTCTTTGGTGTATTATCAAAAATCAATTCTCCTTTATTCATTACAAGGATGCGGTCTACATATTTAGCTACGTCTTCCATACTATGTGATACCAGGATTACTGTAATTTTCTGCTCTTTATGAAGTAACGCGATTCTATCCAGAATTTCGTCCCTTCCTTTTGGATCAAGTCCGGCAGTTGGCTCATCTAAGATCAGCACTTCCGGTTTCATAGCAAGAACACCTGCAATTGCTACTCTTCTTTTTTGTCCTCCGGATAATTCAAATGGAGATGCATCTATGAGATCTTCTCCTATTCCCACCTGTTTTAATGCTTCATAAGCTCTAAGGTCAATCTCAAGATCTGGTAGTCCAAGATTTCTTGGCCCAAAGCTCACATCCTTAATAACAGATGTTTCAAATAGCTGGTGTTCTGGATATTGAAACACAAGACCTACTTTACTCCTAAGGGTACGCATATTAAAATCTTTTGCATATATATCTTCCCCATTATAGTAAATAGCTCCACTGGTTGCCTTCATTAATCCATTCAAATGTTGAATTAAAGTAGATTTGCCCGAACCAGTATGCCCGATAAGTCCAATAAACTCTCCATCATTGATTTTTAAATTAATGTCTTTTAGAGCATGCTTTTCATAGACAGTAGACTCACTGTATTTATAATTTACTTTATCTAATATAATTGACATTTTATTCACCAACTTGTTTAATTTGTTCTATATAATTTCACTCTTGAATCGATATACCAGTAATTTTCTATTTTTATCTATATTGTTAATTCTTTATTCCATATATACAATCATTCTTTATAGTCTGGATAATTCATCTACCAATTCATCCACGGTAAGAATTCCGTCTGGAATCGGAATCCCGCTTTTCTTAAGTTCGTAAGCTAATTCCGTTACTTGGGGAACATCTAACCTGTATTTTTTCAATTCCTCAACCTTGGAAAATACCTCTCTTGGTGTTCCTTCCATTACGATTTGTCCCTGATCCATAACGATTACTTTGTCTGCTCCAATTACCTCATCCATATAGTGGGTAATTAAAAGAATTGTTACATTTTCTCTTTTATTCAGCTCTGTAATTGTATGGATTACATCTTTTCTTCCATTTGGATCTAACATTGCTGTTGGCTCATCAAGAACGATACATTCCGGCTTCATTGCCATGATCCCTGCAATTGCAACTCTTTGCTTTTGTCCACCTGATAGTTTATTAGGTGAATGTTTGCGATATTCCAACATTCCAACTGCCCGTAAACTTTCTTCAACACGTTCCCATATTTCTTTGGTTGGTATTCCGATATTCTCCGGTCCAAATCCAACATCTTCTTCTACTACAGTTGCAATAATCTGATTATCAGGATTTTGAAATACCATACCTGCTGCCTGCCTAATATCCCATAATTTATCAAGATCTTTTGTATCGTAGCCTTTTACCCACAGCGAACCAGAAGTAGGGGCCAGTATTGCATTGATAGCCTTGGCTAAAGTTGACTTTCCAGACCCATTATGTCCAAGAATTGCTACAAAGTCACCTTTTGCAATATCAAAATCAATCCCTTTAATCGCCTGATTAATGGAATCTACATCGCCTTCTTCATTTCTTCTTATATATTCATAGGTCAATTCACTAGCTTTTATAATATCCATTCTAATCTTGCCTTCCAAATTATTCATTATCACAGTTCAGCCATAAGCTCGATTTCACTGTAATCTAATATACTTTAACATTGTAAGGTAATTTATCCATAAATGCAACGAATTTTTCCATTAAAAATCCGAAACATATCTTTATGAATCAGATGTTTCGGATTACAGTCAATCTTTTTTCGATTATGTTGAGCAGTGCATTTACCATGATAGCTAACCCAGATGATAATAAAGCGCCCCATAATATTTTGGCAGTATTTAATGTTCTAAGACCATCTAACAGGACGCTCCCGATTCCGCCTGCATTAATAGATGCTGCAATTGTAGCAATACCAATTGTAGAAACCACGGAAAGATGAATTCCCGAAAAAATAGCTTTCAGTGCAAGGGGCAATCGGACCTGAAATAAGATCTGACTTTTGCTCATACCCATCCCGGTTGCTGCCTCAATAATGGAAGCCTCCACATTATTTAATCCGTCTATCGCATTTCTTAATATTAAATATTGATTATAAAGAACCAGAACTATGATTGCAGTATCTTTACCCAGTCCTGTGATCGGTACTAATATTGAAAATAATGCCAAGCTGGGTATGGAATAAATCATTGCAAACAAATTCATCATTACTTTAGTAAGTAGTTGAGAGTACATCATTATATAAGTAAGAATTCCTGCCAGAATGATAGAAATCACTAATGTAACAAATACAATCTCAATATGTTCCAGGAAAGCCTTAAATAATTTATCGTGATATCTCAATAAATAATCTATCATATTTGTCCTCCACACTTTAATCCCCTATGAATCTTTCCTGCCCCTTTACTGAATCAATCAATGATCTCACAAAATCATTTGCCGGATTTTCTACAATATTATCTGGCGTATCAAATTGTTGTATGTTTCCCTGATCCATTATAAGTACTCTTGTGCCAAGTTTAAACGCTTCATTAATATCATGCGTCACAAAAAGAAAAGTTTTTTTAGAGGCTGCATGAATTTTTAACAGTTCATCTTGAAGATTAATCCGATTGATTGCATCTATTGCTCCAAATGGTTCATCAAGGAGCATTACATCGGGATTTACAGCCAAAGCTCTTGCAAGACCGATACGCTGCTGTTGCCCTCCCGATAGCTGAGCCGGATATCTATTTCTGAATTCCCCTGGTTCTAAGCCTACAAGCTCAAGCAGTTCATCTATTCTTGCATTTATTTTTTCTTTTGACCATTTAAGAATCTTAGGGACTGTTGCAATATTATCTGCTACTGTCATATGTGGAAAAAGCCCGATCTGCTGAATCACATATCCTATCTTCCTTCGAAACTTCACTGGATCTGAACTGCTAATATCTTCTCCAAAGAATTCTATCCTTCCTTCGTCAGGCTCATACAAACGATTAATCATCTTAAGCAATGTTGTTTTTCCACATCCTGAAGAACCGAGAATCGTAATGAGTTCCCCATGCTCAATTGAAAGATTTACATGGTCAACTGCATTATATCCTGCTCCTTTAAAATGTTTACTGACATTTTTGAATCCAATTGCTGTACTCATTATGATCCCCTCCTTCTATATTCTATTTTATCGTATCATAAAATTCTTTTGCAACTTCTTCATATTCTCTCTTATCCACATCAACAGCCGCATTTAATTCCGTTACTTTGGCAGTATCCAGACTTGCACTTATTTTATTCAAGATCTCTCCAATATCCGGATTCTCATCCAATACAGACTTTTGAACAACCGGTGCTAAATTATATGGCGGCCAAACCTGCTTATCATCTTCTAACAATGTAAATTCTTCTTTTACTAATTGACCTTCGGTTGTATAAGCTGGTGCAACATCTGCCTCATCGTTAGACAGTACTTCGTATTTCAATCCATTTGCATATACTTTTGAGGATTTAAAATCAAATGGTCCGTACACTTTCTCAAGTCCGGGAATGCCATCTTCTCTTTCATCAAATTCACCCTGGGATGCAAATCTTATTTTACCTGCATTTGCCTGAAGATCAGATATTGTCTTAATTCCAAGCTTATTGGCTACGTCAGTACGAATCACTAAACCCTGACCGTCATTTGCGGCGGAATAGTCAAGCCACACTAAATTGAATTGTTTCTCATACTCTGTTTTCACTGTATTATAAACTTCCTGGGGATCAGTGATTAAATCCAATTGCAATATAGATAACAGACCTGTCCCTGTATATTCAGGATATAGATCGATTTCTTCATTTATTAAAGATGTATGTATCACAGAACTTGCTATATTAGGTATCCTCTCCACATTGTATCCGGCTTCTTCAAGTGCCAGTGCATAAATTTCTCCTACTACAAGATTCTCAGTAAAATCTTTTGATCCCACCTTAATGGTAGATTTATCTCCATTTGAACTTTTACTATTTCCACAGGCTGCCACACCTGCTGCCAGTGCTGTAATTAATAAAGTTCCCAAAACTTTTTTCAGATTATTTCTCATATTTCATATCCTCCTTTTCTAAATCATTCTTTATAACATATTTTTAGTTGATGAGTTCCAGCTGTGGTTATCCCACTTCTAAAGCGGGGGATAACTTTTATTTTGTATCACCATTAGCATATTTATATTTAAGTATATATTTCTCTAACCAGGACATAGTCACATTTGCCAGCATTGATAGGATTGCCACAGTGATCCCTCCAATAAATAAAAGATCTGCCCTATTAAGCCCCAGACCGGTAAATATTATATTTCCTACTCCACCGCCACCGATATAAGCAGCTAATGTAGCACTTGCAATTATCTCAACCATGGCAGTTTTAATTCCGGTTAACATATAGGGCACTGCCAGTGGCACCTTTACTTTCCAAAAACTCTGAAAATCTGACATCCCCATTGCCATTGAAGTCTCTATCATAAATTCAGGAATGGAATAGAAAGCAAGGGCTGTATTTAAAAGTATTGGTGGGATTCCAAGTACTACTAAGGCAATAATAGCAGGCTTTGCTCCTGTTCCCACAAACGGAATAAGAAATATCAAAACAGCTAAGCTTGGAATAATCCTCAGCGTATTAAATGTAGTTGTGACCCATTTATACAAAGTCTGATTTTGGGTTGCCAGTATTCCAAGAGGTATCCCAATGATAGCTGCCAATAATAAGGATAGTAAACTTATTATCAAATGTTCTCCTATTGCTTGCAGATAGGTATCCATATTTTGTTCTAAATATTTCAAAATACTTTGTGCCATTATTTCACCTTCTTTTAAAAAACCACCTGTTTATACCAATGAAATCCATGGTAAAAATCACCTTTTATAAGCATATCATAATTGTCACAATAAATCCAATAAAAATCTAATACCTTCCTCTACCCGGCATTCCATAAAATTTTAATACATAATTTTATCAAGTGCCTGTTTTAAATCTGCAATTAAATCCTCTACATCTTCGATTCCAACAGATAGTCTTAGTGTGTCATCATATACACCAGCTTTTTCTCTTTCCTCTCTATTCTGCCCAAAATGAGTCGACGTTGCAGAATGTACAATGAGGGATTTTGCATCCCCTACATTTACCATGTAATCAAACAGCTTTACTTCTTCAAGTACTTTTTTAGCTGCCACAAGGCCGCCTTTTAATCGTATGGACAGAATCGCACCAGGTCCCTTTGGAAAATACTTAAGAGCCAGTTCATGATATTTACTACTTTCAAGTCCAGGATAAGAAACAGAAAGAACTTCGGGGTGGCTTTCGAGAAACTCTGCAACTGCCTTGGCGTTGGCGGTATGCTGTCTCATTCTCAAAGATAATGTTTCCATTCCCTGCAACACATTAAAAGCACTGTTAGGACTTAAATGGGAACCAAAATCTGTTAAATACCTGATACGAAGTCTCTTTGTGAACATCGTTTCATCCAGAGTATCCTTTCCAATCGTATCTTTGTATTCCTCATAGAATTTCTCGAACTGAGGAAATTTACCATTCAGCCAGTTGAATCCTCCCTTTTCTACAACAATTCCAACAATCGTAGTTCCATGTCCGGCAAGATATTTTGTAGCTGAATAACAAACAATATCAGCTCCAAAATCAAATGGTCTTAACAGATATGGAGTGGCAAAGGTATTATCTATAATGAGGGGTATTCCATGTTCATGTGCTAAATTAGCAACTGCCTCAATATCAATTATATTCATTCCCGGATTCCCCAGACTCTCAATATAAATCGCCTTCGTCTTTTGGTTAATAACCTTTTTATAAGATTCTATATCATTTTCATCTTCTACAAACCTTCCAATGATACCATAGTCCGGCAAAATACTCCTTAATAAAGTTGTACTCCCTCCATATAAAGTACTAACGGCTACTATCTCATCTCCGGCAACTGCAATATTTAAGAAGGTGTTAGAAATAGCTGCCATACCAGAACCTAGCGCAATGGCTTCTGCTCCTCCCTCCAAAGAAGCTATCCTTTTCTCTAAGACTGTATTGGTAGGATTAGAGAATCTTACATAGGAATGGCCCTCCTCAGAATAATTAAATAGTCTGGTACATCTATCAAAATCACCAAGTTCAAAAGCGGCTGTCTGATAAATAGGTACTGCTTTCGATTTATAATGTTCTGCCGGATTGTATCCAGCATGCAGCTGCCTTGTTGTAAATCCTAACTGATTATTATTATAAGCTTCATAACTCACACTAACTACCTTCCTTTCAACTGGAGTGATTTTGTAGGACATCCTGTAGCACAGATACCACAACCAATACATTTTGAAATATCTGCTGCAATTTTTCCATCTTCTTTCGTAAATACATCAAAATGGCATCTACGTATGCAAGCTCCACAACTAATACATGTTTCGCTTATCAATTCAATGATCTGCTTCGTCTTAGGCCAAAATCCACTGCTATTTCTTCTTTCCTGGCTCCGGAATAAATAACAGCAGTCCCCGCAGCAATTACATATCCCATTCGGATTTACCGTATGCATAAGACCCTTCTTATCTGCCTTTGTTACAATTTCCTTTGCCTTTTCTTTATCAATTTTTTCAGATAACCCTCTATGGGCGAAGGAATTTATCCCACTTTTGTATGTGATACATGTTTTCGTTGGTTTCCCACATTCTCCCCTAAGACTTCTGCAATCACAATAATTCAGATATACTGGCCTTTCATCCTTATCAATAAATGCGAGGACTTTATCCAGTGGAAGGATTTCATCACTCGTCGGCCTTATATCAGTATCCGAATTCAAACCATTATAATAAGCTTCAAAATACCAATTATCCATGGCAATCTGATCTTCCTTTGATATACTTCCATAAGCTTCTTGTTCTGAAATTGAAAAGATATCCAGTCTGCTATAGAAATCCGCTATTTTATATGTATCTTTTATTCCATCCACAAGAGAAATAATCCCTCTTCGGTAGCTGTTTTTTACAAATTCATCAATATCTGTATCTATAATTTCTTCTATATCCTTCTTCGTAAATAAGTCTTTTTCTATCCTATCTATAAAACTAATTTCTTCCCTGGTAAATATTTTGTCAATAGAAGAATACGCAACCTCAGGTATTTTGAACTTATGAATAAAGTTATCCAGACTCACTCTAAAGCCCCCTTTCTATATTCATTTTATATATTATATTATTCTTAGCGATTTAGTATGATTTATATTAAATTTCTATCATTATATACATAACCATATATAATGTCAACAAGTTTTTACCAATAAGCCAATTCCCTGTATAATAAAAAAAGGCTGTTATACCACCATATTACTGGTGATATAACAGCCTAAATTATTTTAAACTAATTCGATAAGTACTTCCATAGCTGCATCGCCTTTACGTTGACCAATCTTAACGATTCTAGTGTAACCACCTTTACGATCTACGTATTTTGGAGCAATTTCATCAAATAATTTATCAACTACATCTATAGTTTTTGTATTTTTCTTTCTTCCAGCTTGTTCTTTTGGAACTTCTGTTATAGTATAAAGAGTTTTGTTCATTTGTCTTCTTGCATGAAGACGTGAAGGCATATCTTTTTTGATTTCCTTTTGAACCTCATCATAAACAGTCACTTTCTTACCATCTACAACTTCTTTCACTCTTTTACCATCTTTATCTTTTTTTGCTACTTTAGCAGTAACAGTAACAGTTTCAAAATTATCTTTTTCTTTTACAGCTAATGCAATCATACTCTCTGCAATTCTACGGATTTCTTTTGCTTTAGATTCAGTAGTAACCATTTTACCATTGTATAATAAATTAGTTACTTGGTTTCTAAGCAAAGCCTTTCTCTGGCTTGCAGTTCTTCCAAGTTTTCTATAACCTGCCATTTTATTGCCTCCTATTACTATTAATCATCACTTTGGTTTAGAGATAAACCAAGTTCTTTAAGCTTAGCAAGGACCTCTTCAAGTGATTTACGGCCAAGATTTCTAACCTTCATCATATCTTCAGAAGTTCTATTGGTTAATTCTTCAACAGTATTAATTCCTGCTCTCTTTAAACAATTATAAGAACGAACAGATAGTTCTAATTCATCAATATTCATTTCGAGAACTTTTTCTTTTTGATTATCTTCTTTTTCTACCATGACTTCAGCAGTCTTAGCATTTTCAGATAAATCAATAAAGGATTTAAGATGTTCACTTAATACTTTAGCTGCTAAACTAACAGCTTCGTCTGGAACTAAAGTTCCATTGGTAAATACATCTAAAGTAAGTTTATCATAATCTGTTATTTGGCCAACACGAGTATTTTGAACAGTTAAATTCACGCGTTCAACAGGTGTGAAGATGGAATCCACCGGAATTACTCCAATTGGTAAATCATCATTCTTATTCTTGTCAGCACTAATATATCCTCTGCCTTTAGTGATTGTTAATTCCATATATAATCTACTATTAGCACCACCACTAAGTGTGGCTATAACTTGTTCCTTATTTAAAATTTCGATATCTGGATCTGCCTGGATATCAGCTGCTGTTACTACTCCTTCACCTTCAAACTCGATATAAGCAGTCTTTGGCTCATTTGTATCGCTAGTATTCTTGATCGCTAAGCTCTTGATGTTCATAATAATTTCAGTAACGTCTTCTTTAACGCCTGGTATAGCGCTAAATTCATGAACAACGCCGTCAATCTTAACATGACTTACTGCAGCACCTGGTAATGATGATAGCATAATTCTTCTTAAAGAATTACCCAAGGTTGTACCGTATCCTCTTTCAAGGGGTTCTACTACAAAACGTCCATATTTTTTATCTTCAGAAATCTCCGCAATCTCTATTTTTGGTTTTTCAAAATCAAACACTATAGGACCCTCCTTTTGGGTTATCATTTATTGAGGGTAATCAAAATAATTCTTCCTTATTAATATATATACTATGTTTAAAATTCTTGTTAATAAGGTCAGATAAAATTCACTAATGTGAATTTTATCTTAAGCATTATTATTTAGAATACAACTCGACGATAAGCATCTCATTCACTGGGACATCAATTTGGTCTCTTGAAGGAATTTCTTTAACTGTACCTGATAACGCTTCTTGATTAGATTCAAGCCATGCTGGAACTAATCTGGAACCTGTAACTTCTAAAATATCTTTATATCTCTGAGCAGATTTATGCTTTTCAGCAATTTCAATTACATCACCAGCACTTACTTGATAAGATGGAATATTAACGCGTTTTCCATTTACTAATACATGCTTGTGATCAACGATTTGTCTTGCTTCTTTTCTTGTTCTAGCCCAACCTAATCTATAGATAACATTATCAAGTCTAAGCTCAAGAATGATTAAAAGGTTTTCACCAGCTGTACCATTCTTCATCTTTTGTGCTCTTGCAAAATTGTTTCTAAAAGGTTTTTCTAAAACACCATATATAAATTTAGCTTTTTGTTTTTCCCTTAATTGTAGTCCGTATTCACTTTGTTTTTTACCAGCTCTTGCTGATGTTCTATTAGACTTTTTATCGATACCCATAAATATAGGATCAAGACCAAGTGATCTACATCTCTTCAAAACAGGACTCATATCTCTAGCCATTCTATTACCTCCTAATTTCTTTGAAATTATACTCTTCTACGTTTTGGTGGTCTACATCCATTATGTGGTACTGGTGTTACGTCTCTGATACTTGTAACTTCAATTCCGCAAGCTTGAAGCGCACGGATTGCTGCTTCTCTTCCTGAACCTGGACCTTTAACCATAACATCTACTGATTTTAAACCATGAATTAACGCTGCTTTTGCTGCAGTTTCTGCTGCCATTTGAGCTGCATATGGAGTTGATTTTCTAGAACCTCTAAATCCTAATCCACCAGCACTTGCCCATGAAAGCGCATTACCTTCTGCATCTGTAAGCGTAACAATTGTATTGTTAAAAGATGACTGAATATGTGCTTGTCCACGATCAACGTTTTTCTTCACACGTTTCTTAGTCACTTTTTTTGCTATATTCTTAGCCATGAAACAAACCCTCCTAATTGGATTTTTTATTACTTCTTCTTATTCGCTACTGTTCTCTTTGGACCTTTTCTTGTTCTTGCATTTGTCTTAGTTTTTTGTCCACGAACTGGAAGACCTTTTCTATGACGGATACCTCTATAACATCCGATTTCTTGTAATCTCTTAATGTTAAGAGCGATTTCTCTACGTAAATCACCTTCTACAACTTGTGATTCATCAATAACATCACGTATTCTACCTACTTCATCGTCAGTTAAATCTCTTACACGAGTGTCTGGATTAACATTTGCCTTTTCTAGAATACGGTTTGCGCTTACTCTACCAATACCATAAATATAAGTAAGGCCTATTTCTACACGTTTTTCTCTTGGTAAATCTACACCACTGATACGAGCCATGTGCGTATTACACCTCCGTTGGTTTTCTTAAAGTTAAGATATATCTAGTATCCGTACTTTCTAATTATATGAAGTTTCCATCTGCTTCATAGGCATAAAAACAGTACGGTGAAATGTATACTTTCAACACCCTACTTTGTTATATGTTTCTTTTATTTTAAAATAATTTTGCAATGAACAACTCTTCCGAGTGTCTCATTGCTCAGCCGCTTTAAATCATGACGAATATTAGAATACTCTAATACCGCTAGCACTCCCAATATTATGGTAACCATAATATTGCCATGAATCAGGTGATAATGACACCCAAATGCTAAGATAACTTAAATTTATCCAGATAGTTTCATCACAATCCTTAGAGTAAAAATAAGTTACCCACAATATCACAATCGCTAATTTTAGCAGATTGCAACACAGAAAGCAAGACCTAATCTATATTAATAATCAGCCTTGTCTTTGTTTGTGTTTCGGATTTTCACAGATTACTCTGATGCTTCCTTTTCTTTTAATGATTTTGCATTTTTCGCAAATAGGTTTTACTGATGATCTAACCTTCACAGAGATCTCTCCTTTCAACAAAGTTCGCTCCAATTATATCACTTCTAGAAATGATTAGCAAGCAAAACTTTTATTTTTTTTAATACAGTTCAGCCATGGAGAAAGTAATGTGCAAATTGCACGTGGGTGCTTGCACACTAAGGGCTATTTGTGCGTTACTTTCTATATGGCGCTCTGCCAAAGCGAGATGTAACGCAGTGAAATCGAGCTTATGGCTGAACTGTATTACTTATCACGCCAGATAATTCTACCCTTTGTTAAATCATATGGAGATAATTCCAATGTTACTTTGTCACCTGGTAAAATCTTAATAAAATTCATTCTTAATTTACCACTGATATGAGCTAATACTCTATGCCCATTTTCTAATTCAACCTGAAACATTGCATTAGGTAACTTTTCAACTACAATACCTTCTATCTCGACAACATCTGCTTTTGACATATCTTTTTCCTCCTAAACTTATGCCTATGCTAAGTACAGCTTAATGGCTCTCTTAATATCTTCATCCCTTACCGCTATGTTACTATTTTTTTTCATAATTAAAGTTTCATCGACTGCATTTATTATCTGAACATGCTTTCTTTTTTTCTTTTTTGGTTTATCCAGTGTTCTAACTTTTCCATCCACTAAATATACATATTCCGAATCGGCTTTTATTATTACAAATAGTTTGCATTTGTCATGACCAGCTTTTGATGTGACAAATCTTCCAAATTCAAATTCTGTCATCTTGCACCTACTTTTCTTTTGCTTACGTTCTATATTATAAAGATAGTATCTCCGGACCATCTTTGGTAATTAGTATCGTATTTTCATAATGTGCAGATAATGAACCATCCTCAGTTACTACTGTCCAATCGTCATCCAGCCACTCTACATCATAACGACCTGCATTCACCATTGGTTCTATGGCAAATGTCATTCCGGCTTGAAGTTTTAGTCCTCGTCTTTTCTGTCTAAAATTAGGTATTTCTGGTTCCTCATGCAAATGGGTTCCAATTCCGTGTCCTACTAAATCTCTCACTACGGAGAAACCAGCAGCCTCTACATACTCTTGTATTGCAGTGGATATATCATTTAGATGATAACCCTCTTTTGCAAATTTTATGCCAGCAAAAAAACTTTCTTCCGTAATTTTAATAAGCCTCTTGGCCTCATTGCTGACTTCACCAATTGCAAGAGTTCTAGCAGCATCCGATTGATATCCCATATAGATTACTCCAGTGTCCAGACTTACGATATCACCCTCGCGAATCATTCTATCTTTTGAAGGTATCCCATGAACAACTTCATCATTCACAGAGACACAGACAGATCCTGGATATCCATTATAATTTAAAAAAGACGGAATACATTTAAACCCACGAATAAGTTCTTCCCCTTTTTTATCTATCTCTAATGTAGTCATTCCAGGTTTCACAAACTTCGCAAGTTCTTCGTGTACCTTAGCAAGAATTTTTCCTGCTTCACGCATTAATTCGATTTCTCTATTGGACTTAATTGTTACTGCCATACCTTACTCACCTAGGATCTTAATAATATCATTAAATACAACTGCCATATCAGCAGTTCCATCAACCTCTGCTAAAATACCTCTTTGGGTATAGTAATCAATTAAAGGTTTTGTTTGTTCATGATATATATCCAAACGTTTTTTAACTGTTTCCGGTTTATCATCTTCTCTTAGAACTAATTCACTGCCACAATTGTCACAAATTCCTTCTACTTTTGTAGGTATATGCTCAAGATGATAAGTAGCACCACAGGATAGACATGCTCTTCTTCCAGACATACGCTTAATAATATTCTCATCTGGAACTTCTACATTAATTGCGTAATCCACTTTTTCACCGATTGCTGCAAGTGCTTTGTCCAGAGCCTCAGCCTGTGGAATGGTCCTTGGAAATCCATCCAACACATATCCTTTATTGCAATCCTCTTGTTTAAAACGATCTACTACTAAATCTACCACTAATTCATCCGGAACTAAAAGTCCCTGATCCATATAGGTCTTAGCTTTATTACCCAGATCAGTACCATTTTTAATATTTGCTCTAAAAATATCTCCCGTTGAAATATGAGGAACATCATACTTTTTTGCGATTCTCTTTGCCTGAGTTCCTTTTCCAGCTCCAGGAGCACCTAACATAATTATCTTCATTGTGCATCCTCCTATATAGTTAATTGTTTCCAATTGTTTGATTATTTAAACTTTGGACTGTTTCTATCAGATAATATCAATAGAAACATTTTTGTAGCAAAAGCTGTAGTCCTCTAAACAAAAGTTTACAAGCTACAGCTTAAGCATGTTAATCGTTAAGGAAACCTTTATAGTGGCGTACTAACATCTGTGACTCGATTTGTTTCATAGTTTCTAATACAACACCTACGATAATGATCAGTGATGTACCACTAAAGGAAACATTTGCGCCAAAAGCGCCTGAGAAAAAGATTGGTACTACAGCAACTATTGTAAGGCCTGCTGCTCCGATAAAAATTATGTTATTTAGTACCTTTGTCAGGTAATCTGTAGTTGGTCTGCCTGGACGAATACCAGGAATAAAACCACCTTGCTTCTTCATATTATTTGCTACTTCAATTGGATTAAAAGTAACAGAAGTATAAAAATATGCGAAAAAGATAATAAGTACGATATAGAATACAAGTCCTAATGTATATTTAAATTCACTAAAACTTGAAAAATCACACCATTCTCCCTGGTTTAAGACTTTTAATATCTTTGAACCTATTCCATCTCCTTCACCTGTACCAATGAAGTTAGCAATAACAATTGGAAATTGCATAATAGAGGATGCAAAGATTACCGGGATAACACCTGCTGTATTAACCTTTAATGGTATACTGGAAGATTGTCCACCAACCATTTTTCTTCCTTGCACTTTCTTAGCATATTGTACTGGTATTTTTCTTTGTCCATTTTGAATTATAATAATGAATAAAACCATACCTACAATAACTGCAATAATTACGATAGCAGCAATTACTGCTTTCAATATCGTGGTATTTCCTATAAATTGATTGTAAAGTCCTAACATATCTTGTGGTATTCTTGAAACAATATTAATTAAAAGGATGATTGAGATACCATTACCTACACCCTTTTCAGTAATATTTTCACCCAGCCACATAAGAAATGCAGAACCAGCTGTCAATGTAGTTACAGTAACTGCAACACTGAAAAATGTAATGCCTTCAGTTAATAATCCCTGATTACCAAATCCGATTGCCATTGCTAAACCTTCGATAACTGCTAGTGCAACCGTTACGTAACGTGTGTATTCAGCAATCTTCTTTCTTCCATCTTCACCATCTTTTTGGATTTCTTCTAACTTAGGTATAGCAATTGTTAAAAGCTGCATAATGATGGATGATGTGATGTAAGGTGTAATACCTAATGCGAAGATTGACATGGTGGTAAAAGAACCACCAGTCAATGCATCAAAAAAGCCTAATGAAGACTGTGTTGCAAAAAATTGCGCAAAGTACTCAGTATTTACACCTGGAATAGGAAGTTGTGAACCGATTCTTACTACGATTAGTGCCATAAAAGTATATAAAAGTTTTGTTCTAATATCTTTAATTTTTAAAGCATTTCGAAGCGTTTTAAGCATTCTAGATCACCTCAGCATTTCCACCAAGAGCTTTGATTTTTTCTATTGCACCTGCACTAAATGCATCTACTTTAACATCAAGCTTCTTAGTAAGTTCTCCATTTCCAAGAATTTTAACTCCATCTTTAGGGTTTTTAACAATACCGATTTCGATTAAAGATTCTACTGTAACAACTGCACCGTCTTCAAAACGGTTTAGCATGTCAACATTAATACCTATAATTTCTTTTGTATTTCTATTGTTAAAACCTCTTTTTGGTATTCTTCTGTATAAAGGCATCTGACCACCTTCGAAGCCTGGTCTTGGAGCACCTGAACGTGCTTTTTGACCTTTATGACCTTTACCTGCTGTTTTACCATTTCCTGAACCGTGTCCACGACCTCTTCTAAAGTTGTCGCTTTGCTTTGATCCATCAGCTGGTCTTAATTCTGATAAATTCATTCTGTGCACCTCCTTACTTTAAGTATTTATTATATTTCTTCCACTTTAACTAAATGTCTTACTTGGTTAATCATACCTCTAACAGCAGCATTGTCTGGCATTTCAACAGTTTTGTTTACTTTACGAAGACCCATAGCTTCTACAGTTTTTTTGTGTTTAGGTATTGATCCAATTGTAGATTTCACTAAAGTGATTTTTAATCTATTTGCCATTTTTTTAACCTCCTCAAGGTAAATTAACCTAGTAGCTCTTCTAGTGATATACCACGAAGTGCAGCTACTTCTTCTGGGGTCTTTAATTGATTTAATCCTTCAATTGTAGCAAGTACTACGTTTTGTTTATTATTTGATCCTAATGATTTTGTACGGATATTTTTATAACCAGCAAGTTCTAATACGTTACGAGCTGGACCACCAGCGATAACACCAGTACCTTCTGGGGAACGTTTTAATAATACAGAAGCTCCACCAAATTTACCGATAAAATCATGTGGTACACTACCATTTTCATCTATAGGTAAGGTAATTAATTTTTTAATAGCGTCTTCTTTTCCTTTACGAATTGCTTCTGGAATTTCAGATGCTTTACCTAAACCTGCACCAACGTGTCCGTTTCTATCACCAACAACAACTAAAGCAGTAAATCTGAAGTTACGTCCACCTTTAACTACTTTAGTAACACGTTTAATTGATACTACTTTATCTTCTAATTCTAATTGACTAGCATCAACGATTGTACGTTTCATGTGTTTTCCTCCCTGTTTAGAATTGTAGGCCAGCTTCTCTTGCTGCGTCCGCTAGTGCCTTAATTTTTCCTTGATATATGAATCCGCCTCTATCGAAGACTACTTCAGTAATACCTTTTTCTAATGCTTTTTTTGCAATCACGGTACCTAATTTTGTTGCTGCATCCACATTATTTGTTTTTTCTAATTCAGCCTTCACATCTTTTTGAAGAGTTGATGCTGAAACTAAAGTATTACCAACTGTATCATCAATAATTTGAGCGTACATATGATTATTACTTCTAAACACAGCTAAACGTGGTCTTGCTGGAGTACCTGCGAAACGATTACGTAATTTTCTATGTTTGTTTACACGAACTTTAGTTCTTGACTCTCTACTAACCATTGTATTATCACTCCTTTAATTATTTCTTACCAGTCTTACCAACTTTACGTCTAATAACTTCATCAGCATATTTGATACCTTTACCTTTATAAGGTTCTGGAGTTCTCTTTTCTCTGATGTTAGCAGCATATTGGCCAACTTTTTCTTTATCGATACCTTTAACTATAATCTTGTTCTGTCCTTCTAATACAGATTCAATACCTTCAGGATCTTCCATAACAACTGGATGAGAATATCCTAAAGATAATGTTAAAGTTTTTCCTTGTTTTGCAGCCTTGTAACCAACACCGTTGACTTCAAGTACTTTTTCATAACCAGCTGTTACACCAGTTACCATGTTTGCGATTAAAGTTCTTGTAAGACCATGTAAAGATTTCATTTTCTTTAATTCACTTGGTCTGGTTACGATAACCTCAGAACCTTCAATCTTTATATTCATTTCCGCTGGCAATACTCTTTCAAGTGTTCCCTTTGGACCTTTTACAGTCACTTTATTATTTTCTGCGATATCAACAGTTACGCCTGCTGGTATAGCGATAGGCATTCTTCCTATACGTGACATGCCGGCACCTCCTAATTTTATTGTGCGTTAGTAGTTTTAATTACCAGATAAATGCAAGAACTTCTCCACCAACGTTAAGCTTTCTAGCTTCTTTATCAGTGATTACACCTTTGTTAGTTGAAATAATTGCAGTTCCAAGTCCACCAAGTACTTTAGGTAAATTTTCTTTGTTTGCATATACACGAAGTCCTGGTTTAGAAATTCTCTTAAGACCTGTGATAATTTTTACATTTTTATCTTTACCATATTTTAGTGTAATATGGATTGTTTTAAATCCGTCGATTTCTTCTATATCATATTTTTTAATGTATCCTTCCTTCACAAGAATGTCTGCAATTGCAGTCTTCATCTTAGAAGCAGGAACATCTACAGTGTCATGTTTAGCAGTATTTGCATTACGAATTCTTGTAAGCATATCTGCGATTGGATCGCTCATTGTCATTTAATTTGCCTCCTTCCTTGTTTCTACCAGCTTGCTTTTTTAACACCTGGAATTTGTCCTTTATATGCTAATTCACGGAAGCAGATTCTGCAGATTCCGTATTTTCTTAAATAAGCATGTGGACGACCACAGATTCTACAACGATTGTATTCTCTTGTAGAGAATTTTGCAGGACGTTGTTGTTTCACTTTCATTGAAGTTTTAGCCATGGAATTCCCTCCTACTATTTTCTAAATGGCATACCGAATAATGTCAATAATTCACGAGCTTCTTCATCAGTCTTAGCTGTTGTAACAAATATTACGTCCATACCTCTAACTTTATCAACCTTATCATATTCGATTTCAGGGAAGATTAATTGTTCTTTAATTCCAAGAGCATAATTTCCTCTACCATCAAATGCATTAGGGTTAACACCTCTAAAGTCACGTACACGAGGTAATGCTAAGTTGATAAGACGATCAGCAAATTCATACATTTTCTCGCCTCTAAGTGTTACTTTGCATCCGATTGCCATACCTTCTCTTAATTTGAAGTTAGCAACTGATTTTTTTGCTTTTGTTAATACAACTTTCTGACCACTGATAATTTCAAGATCTTTCACTGCTGTATCTAATACTTTTGCGTTGTCTTTTGCTTCACCAACGCCCATGTTTATAACTATTTTATCAAGTTTAGGAATTTGCATTACATTGCTGTAACCAAATTTCTTTTGCATTCCACTAACTACTTCGTTTAAATACATTTCTTTTAATCTAGTCAACTTATGAGACCTCCTCTCTTAGAATTAGTCGATTACTTCGCCAGTTGATTTAGCGACACGTACTTTTTTTGTTCCTTTTTTGCCTTCTACTGTTGTAAATCCGACTCTAGTAGGTTTGCCTTTATACACATACATAACATTTGAAATATCAAGTGCTGCTTCCTGGTGAATGATTCCGCCCTTTGGATTGGCTTGGCTTGCTTTCGTATGTTTTGTAATAGTATTAACGCCTTCTACTAAAACCTTATTATCATTTACAGAAAGAACTTTTCCTTCTTTGCCTTTATCTTTACCAGTGATTACTTTAACTGTATCACCTTTTTTAATTTTACTTGTTGCCACAGTCGACACCTCCTTATAATACTTCTGGTGCTAATGAAACGATTTTCATGAATTGTTTTTCTCTTAATTCTCTTGCTACTGGTCCAAAGATACGAGTTCCTTTTGGATTCTTATCATCTTTAATGATAACTGCAGCATTTTCGTCAAACTTTATATAAGAACCATCTTTACGACGAGCTCCCTTTACAGTACGTACAACTACGGCTTTAACAACGTCACCTTTTTTAACAACACCACCTGGTGTTGCATCTTTAACAGAAGCAACGATGATATCACCAATATTAGCATATCTTCTAGTTGATCCGCCTAACACTCTGATACATAATAATTCTTTTGCACCAGTATTATCGGCAACTTTAAGTCTTGTTTCTTGTTGTATCATGCTTAAACTCCTTCCATCGCGAACACTTAGTGAGCGTCTTTTCGAGGTTGCTATGAGCACTTAGCGAGGTTTCCCACGAGCTTAGTGCAAACGCACACCTTGACACTTAGCGAGGTATCTCACGAGCTTAGTGTCAACGGTGTTTCATTTTTCAAGCGCACTCTTCAATACCGCTATTAAATGTTTCACCTTATTATTTCGCTCTTTCAATAATCTCTACAAGTCTCCATCTCTTATCCTTAGATAAAGGTCTTGTTTCCATAACTTTTACTCTATCGCCAATATTACAATCATTGTTTTCGTCATGAGCTTTTAATTTGTAAGTTCTCTTAACAATTTTGTTGTATAATGGATGTTTTACATTATCTACAACAGCAACTGTGATTGTCTTATCCATTTTATCACTAACTACTTTACCAATACGAGTTTTTCTTAATTTTCTTTCCACAACAATTCCTCCTTTCTAGGATTATTTAGCAGCCTTTGCCTGTTCAGAGATTACTGTCTGAATACGAGCTATATTTCTTCTTACTTCTTTAATTCTGCTTGTATTATCTAATTGATTTGTTGCGTTTTGGAATCTTAAATTGAAAAGTTCCTTTTTAGCAGCTACTAATTCTTCATTTAATTCCGCTGCGGATTTAGTTTTTAAATCTTCTACGTATTTACTAGTTTTCACTGCCCGCACCTCCTTCTAAGTCTGCGCGAGATACTACTTTACACTTAACTGGTAACTTATGTGTAGCAAGACGTAATGCTTCTCTTGCAATTTCTTCAGATACTCCTGCGATTTCGAACATTACACGTCCTGGTTTCACTACTGCTACCCAGTATTCTAATGATCCTTTACCAGAACCCATACGTGTTTCAGCAGGTTTACTTGTTACTGGTTTATCTGGGAATATTTTAATCCAAACTTGACCACCACGTTTGATATGACGAGTCATAGCGATACGGGCTGCTTCAATTTGGTTTGATTTAATCCAAGCTGGTTCTAAAGCAACGATACCAAATTCACCGTGAGTGATCTTATTTCCTCTGGTAGCTTTACCAGCCATAGATCCACGGAATTGTTTACGACGCTTTACTCTCTTTGGCATTAACATTATTTATCGCTCCCTTCCTTTTTTGATCCTTTAGTTGGAAGTACTTCACCTTGGTATATCCATACCTTTACACCAAGCTTACCGTAAGTTGTGTCTGCTTCAGCAAATCCATAATCAATGTCTGCACGTAATGTTTGTAGTGGAATAGTACCTTCACTATAGAATTCAGTACGAGCCATATCAGCACCGCCTAAACGACCAGAAACAGCAGTTTTAATACCTTTTGCACCAGTCTTCATAGTTCTGGACATTGTAGATTTCATTGCTCTTCTAAATGAAATACGATTTTCAAGCTGAGCTGCAATACTTTCAGCTACTAATTGAGCATTATTATCTGGTTTTTTAATCTCTTTAATATCTACCATTAACTTCTTGCTTGTAAATTGAACTAATTCAGCTTTAAGCTTTTCAATTTCTGCTCCACCTTTACCAATTACAACACCAGGTTTTGCTGTGAAGATAATAACTTTTAAACGATCAGATGCTCTTTCAATTTCGATTTTAGAAACACCTGCACTATATAATTTCTTTTTAAGGTATGTTCTGATATTGTAGTCTTCAACAAGGTTGTCAGCAAAATCAGATTCTGCATACCATCTTGAGTCCCAGTCATTGATAATTCCGACTCTCAAGCCATGAGGATTAACTTTTTGTCCCATTATTGCCCTCCTTATCTTTCATTAAGCACAACTGTGATGTGGCTCATTCTCTTTTCGATTCTATAAGCTCTACCTTGTGCTCTTGGTCTGATTCTTTTCATTGTTGGTCCCTTGTTTGCGTAACATTCCTCAACATAAAGGTTTTCAACATTCATACCATTGTTATTTTCAGCATTAGCAATTGCTGATTTTACTAATTTCTCTATTAAACTTGAAGCGTATCTTGGATTATAAGCTAATATACCAAGTGCTGTTTGTACATCTTTACCACGAATAGCGTCTAAAACGAAACAAGCTTTTTGAACAGACACTCTTGCATAAGATAACTTAGCAGACGGTCTTCTATCTCTAGTGTTTTCGTTTCTTTCTCTCTTTATCTGGGATCTATGTCCTTTTGCCATGGATGAAACCTCCTTTCAATAGCTAATCTTCTATCTTGATCTCTTATCGTCTTTTCCATGTCCTCTGTAAGTTCTTGTTGCTACGAACTCTCCGAGTTTATGTCCAACCATATCTTCTGTAACATATACAGGCACATGTCTTCTACCATCATGAACTGCAATTGTGTGTCCAACAAATGTTGGGAAAATTGTAGAACGACGTGACCAAGTCTTTATAACTGTTTTATCGCCTGCTTTATTTAAAGCATCTACTTTATTAAGTAAATGATCATCCGCAAATGGTCCCTTTTTAAGTGAACGAGCCATAGGTTCTAACCTCCTTAAAATAATTATTTAATATTTCTACCGTCTCTTCTTCTTACGATCATCTTATTAGACTTCTTGTTTTTCTTTCTTGTCTTTAAGCCAAGAGCTGGTTTACCCCAAGGTGTTACAGGGCCTGGACGACCGATACCAGTCTTACCTTCACCACCACCGTGTGGATGGTCATTAGGGTTCATTACAGAACCACGAACTGTAGGTCTGATACCCATGTGACGTTTACGACCTGCTTTACCGATCTTTACTAATTCATGATCAATGTTACCAACCTGACCGATTGTTGCTCTACAGATGATTGGCACCATTCTCATTTCACCTGATGGTAATCTGAGTGTAGCAAATTTACCCTCTTTCGCCATTAATTGAGCTGAATTACCAGCGGAACGAACTAATTGGCCACCTTTTCCTGGGTATAATTCAATGTTATGAACCTGAGTACCGATTGGAATATTTTGAAGTGGTAAACAGTTACCAATTTTAATTTCCGCAGCATCTCCGTTCATTAATGTTGTTCCTACTTCTAATTTGTTAGGAGCAAGAATGTATGCTTTTTCGCCGTCTGCATAACAGATAAGCGCGATGTTTGCTGTTCTGTTTGGATCATATTCGATACTTACTACAGTAGCAGGTATTCCATCTTTTCTTCTCTTAAAGTCAATGATTCTATATTTTCTTCTAGATCCACCACCATGGTGTCTAACTGTAATTTTTCCTTGATTGTTACGACCAGCATTTTTCTTCAAAGAAACAACTAATGATTTCTCAGGTGTTGTTGCTGTGATTTCAGCAAAATCAGAGCTAGTCATATTTCTCCTGGAAGGTGTATATGGGTTAAACTTTTTGATTCCCATTATTTGCACTCCTTTCACTACGTTAACAACGCCCCCTGGCGTTTGTAACTTAGGCAATTGAATATTGAATTATTTTGTCTCAATTGCTGATTATGATTAATTTTTAGTATTTTACTTCTTATAATAAGATGAATTTCTACATTCATCCTTTATAAATCTTATAGTCCTTCGAAGATTTCGATATCTGAACTATCAGCTGTTAATTGAACGATTGCTTTTTTCACTTTAGATGTTTTACCAGAAGTGTTTCCACGTCTACGGTTTTTGCCTTCTAAATTCATAGTGTTAACTCCTGCAACCTTTGTTCCTGGGAACATTTTTTCAACTGCTTCTTTGATTTGATTCTTAGTTGCATCCGGATTCACTGAAAATGTGTATTTCTTTTCGCTCATAGCATTCATACTTTTTTCTGTAACAATTGGTTTAAGTATAACATCATAATATTTTAAATCTGCCATTATGCGTACACCTCCTCAATCTTTGCTACTGCATCTTTTGTTAATACAACTGTATCATACTTTAAGATGTCATATACGTTAATAGTATTTGTTAATGCAGTTCTAACTGTTGGAATGTTTCTTGCAGATAGAATCACATTTTCATTTTTTTCGCCTAAAACAACTAATGCTTTGTTAAGTTTTAAGTTATCTAAAATTATTTGGAACTTTTTAGTTTTGATTTCATCAAATTTAAGTTCATCAAGAACAACTAATTTAGATTCATTCACTCTTGAAGTCAAAGCAGATTTAATAGCGAAAGCTTTTTCTTGCTTATTGATCTTGAAAGAATAATCTCTTGGCTTTGGAGCAAATACAACTCCACCACCTGTCCATTGTGGCGCTCTGATAGAACCTTGTCTTGCATGACCAGTTCCTTTTTGTCTCCAAGGTTTTCTTCCACCGCCTCTAACATCTGAACGAGTCTTAGTGCTTTGAGTTCCTTGACGTTTATTTGCTAGTTGTCCTACAACTGCCATATGAACTAAATGTTCATTTACTTCAACTCCGAAGACACTGTCGTTAAGTTCGATTGAACCAACTTCCTTACCTTCGATATTATAAACAGATACGTTTGCCATCTGTGTGTTCCTCCTTCCTTAAAGCATTCTTATGCTTTTACTGTTTCTTTCAACATTACCATAGATTTCTTTGGTCCTGGAACAGCACCTTTAACTAAGATAAGGTTGTTTTCTACATCTATTTTAACAATTTCAAGATTTTGAATTGTTACCTTAACGCTACCCATTTGACCTGGCATTTTCTTGCCCTTGAAAACTTTACCCGGGCTGGTTGCTGATCCGTTAGAACCTGCATGTCTATGGAATTTAGAACCATGAGCCATAGGTCCTCTTGATTGGCCATGTCTTTTGATTGCGCCTTGGAATCCTTTACCTTTAGATTTTGCAGTTGCATCAATCTTGTCACCTTCTGCAAAGATGTCAGCTTTGATTTCTTGTCCTACTGCATACTCACCGGCATTTTCAAATCTGAATTCTTTAAGAAATCTTTTGTTTGCAACACCTGCTTTTGCAAAGTGTCCTTTTCTTGGTTTGTTCACTAATGTTTCTCTAATGTCACCAAAACCAACCTGCACTGCATTGTATCCATCATTTTCAACAGTCTTTATTTGTGTTACCGCACAAGGTCCTGCCTGTAATACCGTAACTGGAGTTAATACTCCGTTTTCATTGAAGATTTGAGTCATTCCGACTTTTGTTGCTAATATTGCTTTCTTCATTTAAATTGCACCTCCTGTTAATCTACAGCGGATTACACATTTTGTGTAATCATCCTAGATGGTCTATTCCATGAGTGCTCCACTCTATATGATAAACCCTAAAGGATTACTTGCTTTGTTACTCTTTGTTACTTAGTTTTCATCTTGATGTCGATGTACACACCAGCTGGCATTTCTAATCTTGATAATGCATCAACTGTTTTTTGAGTTGGTGTGATGATATCGATTAATCTCTTATGAGTTCTTTGCTCAAATTGTTCTCTGGAATCTTTGTACTTATGAACAGCTCTAAGAATAGTAACTACTTCCTTCTTAGTAGGTAGTGGAACTGGTCCGCTCACCTTTGATCCTGTCTTTTTTACAGTTTCGATAATTTTTCCAGCTGATTGATCGATTAATTGATGATCATACGCCTTTAGTGTAATTCTCATTACTTGACTTGCCATAAAAAAAGTCGCCTCCTTTTCGCACTTAATTTCAGTACGACAAGCGGTGACTGTACACTTACCCGTGTGTATCGCAACGATTAACACACGTTTATCTACTCTCTTGGTAGAACTATTGATTTGTACAGTGACTTGTCGCCAGTTTCATAACTTGACATTCGCTCCGTGGAATAACCTACATATATGTAGCAACCTCACACTTCACAGCTATCAATGTCACAACAATGTGATTATACACTAGTATTTTAGGGATTGCAAGGATTATTTACATTTTTTTAGAATTAAATTTACACAAAGATTTATATTATTGAAATCTTTTTTTGTCTAAATTTATGTATAATTAGTCTTCTTTTGTAAATTTATATTGCTTCACTCTGACGTACTTCCCTTGAATTAATTTCTCTGTGTCAACACTTTGTTCTTTCCCAAGGGAGTATGCAATATCAAAGATTGCCTGGGCATGTAATTTACTTTCACTTACTACAGTTCCTAATAACTTCTCTTCTTCTATAGAAGCAAGAGCCTGGGGGATACCGTCAATTCCAACAGTAGCTATCTGCTCCATATTAAGCATTTTAATGGCATCGATCGCTCCCAATGCCATATCATCATTGTTACTTATAATAAGCTCAATTTGATTTCCATATTCTTTTAACCACTTCTCCATAAAGACTTTCGCCTGATTTCTGTCCCAATCAGCAATAGCTCCGGTTAATTTTTCCACCTTCATTCCGCCGTTTTTCAAAGTTTGAACGGACCATTCCGTCCTTACTAATGAATCCTGGTGGCCGGATTCTCCTTCTAATATAACATAGGCCACAGTACCATCCCCATTACGGTCTATAAAAGACTTATCTTTATTATACGCATCAACAATCATTTCTCCCTGAAGCACTCCTGCTTCTTTTGCATCTGCACCCACATAATACATCTTATCCCAGCGGAGCATATCTTCTTCCACAGGTTCCCTGTTAAAAAATACAATTGGAATATCCGCAGATTTAGCTTTATCGACTATAGTTGCAGCCATTGTACGGTCCACCATATTCACACAGATAACATCATAGTCTAATGCAATATATTTATCAATCTGTGCATTCTGAATCATTTGATCTTCTTTCCCATCAGAGATATCTACTCTGATTTTTATATTGTTTTTCTGTTCACAGGCTTTAGCGCTTTCTAATAAATCTGATAATACTGTGGATATAAAGGCATCATTCACTTTATATGCTGCCACGCCAATTCTTATACTGTCGACTTTCTTTTGATCTTTTCCTGCAAAAATTTTAATTTGGAAAGCAACTATAATAACTATGCATAACAATATGATCATCATAATAATATCTTTATTTTTCCTAATTCTATTCATTATAATGTTTTCCCCCGATACATTATTTTTCACTTTATGGAACTGGAAACAGTAATCGTTGATTTTTGATGGAATACATATTTTCTTTATCAATCACACCAAATTCAAGTTCTATTTTATCTTTTACCGGTTTTTGCAGAATCGCATCAACTGCGTTTTTTATTCCCAGATATCCCATTGTAAACATATTCGAAACGATAATGCTATTAATATTTTCCATCTCGAGATTATATACAATTCGATTTGTTTGACCGATTCCATATAAATGAATTTTCTCTTCTGTGGAAAGCTGTTCCATTGCATTTAATGATCCTTCAATTGTAGATTCATCCAAAGCAACTGTAATATCCGGTGAGTTTTCATCTAAATAAGTAAGTAATATCTTACTGACTTTATCTTTCTCACTTATCTTATCTAAATTCAATACATCATAACTATGACTGCTATTATTCAAAACACTCAATAGACCTTCATATCTTTCAGAGATATTACTACTGTTCATATTACTTTTTAAAATTAAAACGGTTTCTTTCTCTTTAGCATTCTTTTGGATTTCCTGCCCCAGTTTTTCTCCCATCTTAAAATTATCTGAGGAAATATATGATTTCACTTGCTTTCCCTCTAATTTAGAATCAATTGCAAGAACCGGTATCTCAATTACCATTTCATTCAGGGCTTCTGATAACTTCTTACTATTGGCAGCGGAGATCAAAACTGCATCTGCCCCATCATCAATTTCTCTCTTTAGGAGTTCTATCTGCTGTTCCAAACTATTTTTATCATAGAGAGTCACGAAACTAATATTTGCATTCATCTCCTTTGCAGCCTGATCCATTCCGCTTCTGAAATTTGTCCATCTCTCTCCATCACTGTCATTAATAATGACCGAGATATCATACACTTCATTGTCCTCCCTTGGAATGAATAAATCAGTAGATGAAATGATAAACAGGGAAAGCAATAGCAAAACTACCATTAAAAATATTGCTGTTCTCAATTTCATAGTGTTAAACTTTGCCTCCCTCTTCCATCTGTCTTTTCGGGATATGTACCGTAATTGCTGTTCCCTCATCCGGTTCACTATCTATAATAAGTCCATACTGTTCTCCAAAATATAATTGAATACGCTCTTGTACATTCTTTAACCCTATTCCTGATCCCGTTCCTTTTGATGCATGATTATCTTCTAATAATTTATCTACCGTTTCCTTTGGCATACCCAAACCATTATCTCTTACTTCTATATATAGTTCTTCCTCTTTAAGGAACGCAGTTACTGTTATCTCTCCATCTCCATCCATAAATTCCATGCCATGATAGATTGCATTCTCAACCAGTGGCTGTATTACTAATTTAATAGTGGCTAAATTATTTACTTCCTCTTGAGAATTAACTTCAAATTTAAATTTATTTTTATAACGCATTTGTTGGATCAATAAATAATTTTTAACATGTTCCAATTCATCTTTCACAGGAATAATATTCTTTCCCTTACTCAAACTGATGCGAAATAATCTTGCCAAAGATGTGACCATTCTGACCGCATCTGACTGCTTTTCATTCTCTACCATCCATACGATAGCATCTAATGTATTATAGAGAAAATGAGGGTTTATTTGAGATTGAAGTGCATCCAGTTCACTTTTCCTCTTTGATTCATGTTCATTTACAACATCATTCATAAGCTTTTTCATTTGCTCCACCATTTTTCGAATGGTTTTTCCAAGATGTTCAATCTCGTATGATCCACCAATATAAATATCTTCATCCATATACCCATTCTCTAGCTTCTTCACAGATTGCTCCAGTTCCTTAATTGGGTCAGAGATTCGAGTGGAGATAAAAATATTCAATAATACAATAATAAATATGGTAAAAGCGATTATTAACATAGCAAAGACAGTCGTCTGAATATAGTTCAGCTCAATCGCTTTCTGCGGAGTAACAGCAATGATCTTCCATCCGGTGTATCCAACTGTTTTTACTGTAATAACTCTCTCTTCTCCCTGAAACTTTTCTGTACAGTTTCCGTCTTTATAAGTAGTTGCAATAAGGTTGTTTTCCTTTATAATATCAGAGTAGATCAACTGCTGCCTGGGATGATAAATAATTTCTCCATCACTGTCAATCAAATAGACATAACCATCATTACCTAATTTGGCACGATCTAAAATCTGTTCTATCCCACTAAATTTCATATCGATCAGCAGGACCCCCTGCTCTATCTCTTTTCCCTTAGTTATCTCGATTGTCCGGCTTAAAGATATGATCCATTTATACTGATAATCTGCTGTATAAAAAAGGTTTTGGACACTTGGAGTAGAGAAATTCATATTCTCTGTTTTCTTCATGGCATTTTTGAACCATAAAGTCTCCTTCATATTAATAGATGGTTTTAGATTTGCCAATGGAACCACTTCCAGAAGCTCACCGTCTTTATCAAACACAGCTATGTTCTCAATAGCACTGCTATTGGTCTGATAGAGGAGGTTCATCTCTTCATAAATAGACTCTTCTGTTAAGTCTACATTCTTAATTACATCATAATATAAACTGTCTGAAACTTTCATCATATTACGGAGATACGAATCCAGATTACGATTTACCTGTTCAATAATATTCTGATTATCTTCCTGTATAATAGTATTAACCTGGGCAACAAATCTCAAATATAAGGAAACTCCAACCAGCAACATGGCAATTACGGCACTGACTGAAAAAGAAACGGATATCATGAACCGGATACTTCTCTTCCTATAAGTTCTTAAAATTTTTTCTACTATGTTTTGAAACATTCTTTTCATCATGAATTCTTATCTACCTCGGAATTTTGAAGGTGATACTCCAAATTGTTTCTTAAAAACATAACTAAAGTAATTAGGTTCTGCATAGCCTACTTTATTGGAAATAATATAAGTTTTATAATCTGTGGTGTTTAATAGTTCAACAGCCTTTTCAAGTCTTACTTTAGTCAGATAAGCTACATAACTCTGTCCCGTTTCTTTCTTAAATAGAGTTGAAAAATAAGCTGTACTGATATGAAGATGTTCACAAATAGTCTCAACAGAAAGCAAAGGATCTTCATAATTTTCTAAGATATACTGCTTTGCCTCTTTCACAATTTGTTTGGTCGTACTGGTTCTTTCCTTATTAATATAAGAACTTAAATTTATACATATTGTAGTAAACCATTGCTTAATCTCATCCGCTGACTGAAATGCAGCTAATCTATCGAAGTAGTCGATTTCACTCCCAAATATATTGTCCATATCTAATTCATATCCCTGAACCACTTTCATGATAGAACTGACAATTCCCAGCAAGTATACCTGATACTGTTTAAAAGGCAGAGTAACATTTTCAAATCTCCCGATCAGGCAATCAATCATTTTCTTTATTTCATCTTCCGATCCAAATTTAATAACAGCTAATAATTCCCGTTCACTTTGATCATCAAATTGTAATTGGATTACCTGATCTGGTTCTACATCGTTAATATATATTGCCTTTCCCGTACCAAGTATCATCTTGTAATCAAGAGCATTTTCAGCCCCTTCATAAGATATAGATAAGTTCAGCAGATTATCGCTTAAAGCTCCGATACCCGCTGTAACATTCAGATCAATGATACGTTTACTTTCTTTGCAGATATCATTCAACGCATCAATATATCCGTCTATCTCATCCCCTGATCTAAAAGCCGCTATAATTGCCAGCTTATCTGAAATAAAAAAGCTTTCAATGGAGTAATTTTCTAATTTTTCATCTGCTAATTGCTTAATAGAAAAAGGAATCAACTCTCTTTCATTGAGAAATGGGAAGTCATCTTTTTTCTCATTTGCTTCAATTGCTTCTATGTACAATAATGAAACTGCCCATAAGTTTCCTTCATCTAATTTACTTTTATAACTTCCTGATGGTTCTTTATAGTGTTTCCCTGTAATATTTCTATTTAAAAGCCCTGTCAGATATCTTTCACGGATTACAGGCAAACTGTTTACATAATGTCGTCTTAATATTTCAATATCTGTTTTCTGCTTAATTTCTTCATCTATATTCCGTTTTAATTTTAGGAGGATTCCAGTTAATTCTTCTACATTAACTGGTTTTAATACATATTCTACTACATTCAATTTTATGGCTTGTTTCGCAAATTCAAAATCATCAAACCCCGAAAAAATTACTATTTTAACAGAGGGTAAGATCTCTCTTAGTTTCTCCCCCAAAGTAAGCCCATCCATAAATGGCATCTTAATGTCCGTGATTACTACATCAGGTTCTAATAATGCTGCCATCTCAAGAGCTTCTCTGCCATTCTCAGCATCACCAATAATTTGAAATCCAATCTTCTCCCATTCAACTTTCTTAATAATGCTTGTCCTTACCTCTTCTTCATCATCTACCAGCATAATCCTGTAAAGCCCCATTTAAGCAACATCCTTTCTTACCTGATTTTAACATTTCTTTGAGAATTTTTCAATTTTTATCTGATGAATACCGGCTGAATTAAGTTTCCTTTGATTATGTATAGGGCTGTCACAATATACCCTTGTAACAGCCCTATCATAGGATTTTATTCTTTATTTCTTAGCCAGATACTTTCTTAAATCAAGGGCAACTGCAATTACAATTACTAAACCTTGTACGATATATGTATAAGATGTTTCTACTCCCAGGAACTGTAAAGAAGATTTCAATAACTCAAATACAAGTACACCAATTAATATTCCTGAAATTTTACCAACACCGCCGTTGGTTGAAACACCACCTATGGTACATGCTGCAATTGCTTCAAGTTCATATCCGTAACCAGTATTAACAGAAGCACCACCCGCTTTTGCAGCCAGCAGATAACCTGCAACCCCATAAAGGACAGCTGCCAAACCATATATTATGATCTTGGTTTTGCTTGTATTAACACCGGATACTTCTGCTGCACTTTCATTGCCACCAACAGCATACATATATTTACCATGCTTTGTCATATTGTACAGAAGCCAGAAGACTAAGCCGAACACAAATGCAATGATAAATAGATATGGTATTCCAAGAAATGTACCTCTTGCAACCATAGTATAATCATCTCTTAAGCCTCCGATTGGATCGGCACCTGTAAATACAAGGGTAATACCATATACGAATGTCTGCATGCCTAAAGTCATAATAAATGGCGGCACTTTGAAAAAAGATATAATCACACCATTTAAAATTCCAAAGATACAGCAGACTGCAACAGTGATTAAAATTACAAGAGGTATTGGCAATTCACCCAGATTTGGAAAGAATTTTGAACCATAGTCTGCCTTTTGAAGTAAGATTGCTGAAATACATGCACCAAGTCCAACAATACGTCCTGCAGAAAGATCCGTTCCCTTTGTAATTAAACAGCCACTGATTCCAAGAGCAATAATAAAACGAACTGCAGTATTTACTGAGATATTTTTAAAATTGCTTATTGATATAAAGTTATCTTTTGATATACCAACAACTATTACCATAATAATCATTATAATTGTAATAGCATTATTCTCCACTAATTTTAATATTGAATTTTTATTTAAAGTCTTATCCATACTTGATATCCCCCCTATGCGAATTTCGTTGCTAAGCTCATTATATTTTCTTGTGACACTTCAGAACTTGATAACTCACCTGTAACATTACCATCGCACATAACCATAATCCGGTCAGACATCCCGATGAGCTCAGACATTTCAGAAGAAATCATTATAATACTCTTTCCCTGCTTAGCAAGTTCAGCCATAATCACATATATTTCGTATTTTGCCCCAACATCAATACCACGGGTTGGTTCATCTAATATTAAGACATCCGGATTATTCGCTAACCAGCGGGAGATAATAACTTTTTGCTGATTTCCCCCTGACAGGCTCTGAATCAATGTTTTACTACTTGGCGTCTTAATACTTAATTTGGCAATATTGTCTTGTACAAGTTTGCCTATTTTTTGGTGATTAAGGATTAAATGCAAATCTACATATTGATCTAAGGATGCAATAGAAACATTGTCTGCAATGGATAACACTCCAAATATTCCAGTTGCACGTCTATCTTCTGTAAGCAATGCTATACCATTACGAATGGCATCCTGTGGCCTTTTTATCTTTAGGTGTTTGCCTCTATATATAATCTCCCCGCTAACGGTTGAACGAATTCCAAACAAAGCTTCCATAAGCTCTGTTCTTTGTGCTCCAACCAATCCACCGATTCCCAGGATCTCACCTTTTCTAAGATTAAAATTTACATTTTTGAATGATTTTGGTGAGATAGAAGTAAAGTTCTTAACTTCCAGCACTACTTCACCTGGTACATTTTCTCTTGGCGGAAATAGATTGGTAAGCTCACGACCAACCATTTTGGAAATAATCATGTCCGTAGTTAACTCTTTTGCTTCCCATGTTCCAATGTATTTACCATCACGCATAATAGATACATCATCTGAAATCTTTAGGATTTCATCCATCTTATGGGATATATATATGATTGATACTCCTCTATTCTTTAAATCTTCAATGATTTTGAACAAAGCTTCTACCTCATTTTCAGTAAGAGAAGAAGTTGGTTCGTCCATAATCACTACTTTCGCATCCACCGATACCGCTTTGGCAATCTCAACTGACTGCATCTGGGATACGGATAACGTCGATAACTTTGCTTTTGGATTAAATTTCATGCGTACTTCATTTAGCAAGATTTCTGTTTCTTCATACATTTTTTTATGGTCGATGAAAGTAAAACCTAAAATCTTCTTTGTTGGATACCGCCCACAAAAAATATTCTCTGCAATACTTCTTTCTTGAATTGGCTGTAGTTCTTGGTGTACCATAGCAATCCCTTTGTGGAGTGCGTCATTCGCATTAATAATATGTGCTTTTTTCCCATGAAACCATACTTCTCCAGCATCCATGGAATATATGCCAAACAGGCATTTCATTAAAGTAGATTTACCAGCTCCATTTTCCCCCATAAGGGCATGTACAGTCCCTGGTCTAATCTTTATGGTTACATCATCAAGTGCCTTTACACCAGGAAAGCTTTTACTGATTCCGCGCATCTCTAATAAATATTCTGCCATATCTTAACCTCCCTTTCTTACAATGGAAAGGTACTTTCATTCCATCGTCAGAAAATTGAGTGTGCCAGGCACACTCAATTTCTATATACTTTTACAGGATATTACTTATTTTTTGATAACTTTTACATAATCAACGGTATAATTCTTTTCAATCGCTTCGCCGTTTACTACCAATGCAGCAACTTCAGCGGCTTTATGAGATTGTCCGTTCGCATCATTAAGTACTGTTCCTGTCATCTTGCCTTCATTTACATATGCAACTGCTTCATCAAGAGCATCCACACCTACTAAATAGATATCTTCTCCAACTTTTCTTCCAGCAGCTTCAATTGCCTGATAAGCACCAAGAGCCATAGCATCGTTATTACAGAATACAACTTCAACATCTTTACCGTATTGAGTTAAAGCCTGAGCAACGATTTCCTGACCTTTTGCCTGATCCCAGTCACCACGTTGTTCTACTAATTTTTCTACTTGCATGCCGCTGTCTGTAACCGCCTTGATAGAGAATTCTGTTCTATACTTAGCATCAACATTTTCAGGATCACCAACTACCATAACATAATTAATTTTTCCATCCCCATTAAAATCACCTTTATTAGGAGTTTCATTAATGATTTCCCCTTGGAAAGTACCAGATTGTCTGGCATCTGCTCCAACATAAGCAACTTTATCCCATAGTGCTAAATCATCAGCAGTAGGTTCACGATTAATAAATACAACCGGTATGTCAGCATCTTTACATAAATTGATCACAGATGCTGCTGCGGAAGATTGTACTAAATTCGCAACAATTACATCAACACCACTTGCTATAAAGTTCTGAATCTGATTTGTCTGTTCTGCCTGGTCATTTTTACCATCAACAACAGTAACTTCATATGTAACACCGTCTTTGCTCATATCTTCTTCGAAATATCTTTGGAGCTCTTCACGATATACTGTCATAAAGTTATCATCAAACTTATAGATCGCAACACCAACTTTGATTGTTTTTGCTTCTGCAGATTCTTCTGCTGGCTCTTCTGTTACTTCTTCTGTCTCTTTCACCGATTCTGTAGTTGCAGGTTCCTCTTTTTTGCCACCGCAGGCTGCCAGTGATAATGTCATACATAAAACTAGTAATAACGCTAAAATTTTTTTCATTTCTTTTCCTCCCTGATTTTATTATGTTAACCCTTTACAATTTATTTATATGAACGAAACGTTCATTATAAATCCAGCTTTATTTATGTAATATTATGTTTTTTTATATTTATACCGTTGCATTTTTCTACATTTTTAATAATTTGTAGGACTTATTTATGTTCTTATTGTTAATTATAACCATACCCCATGAAATCTCCATAGGATTTTCTTTTATCATATATTGATTTTTTTCGATTTTATGAAATATTTTGTATGCTGCTAAAACTAAAAAACACGGGTACTGGAAAGTACCCGTGTTTTTTATGTCAACCTATTAATTCTTTAATTATATGTTCATCTAATTTACCAATTTGAATTGGCTGTTCAGGGATATCCTCATACTCCTTCAACTGCTTTCCAAGCCATATCACATCATGCCAACGATTAAATTTGTTCCCTGCATTATGAAATACACCAATTTCCTCAAATCCAAACCGCTTATGTAGAGCAATGCTCCTTTCATTTGGAAGAGTAATGCACCCGTAAGCATTCTTATATCCCTGATATGTTACAATATTTAATAGGGACTCATATAGTCTTGTTCCGACCCTGTTACCAGTATTGTTATTAGATAAATATATGGATAGTTCTACATTCCATTGATAAGCTGCTCTCTCCTTATGGAGAGAAGCATAGGCATATCCAATAATCGCCCCGTCTTTTTCATAGACCAGCCACGGAAATTGCTTCTGAACCTTCTCCATTCTTTTCTTGAACTCTGATAAAGATGGTACTTCATACTCAAATGTAATTGCAGTAGAGTTAATATAATAGCCATAGATATTAAGTATCTCTTCTACATCGCCCTCATTTGCAATCCGGATTCTTTCAGACATTAGCTTTCCCACCTTCCTGAAGCACCACAAGGTAATACTAATCCATTTCCAATTACAGGCAGCCCAATCTCATCAGAATTTACCTTGCCTCCGTAACGGCTGCATAACTCGACAGACAGCATGTATGTTAAAACTGCCGGCTGGAGCCCCGTTGTGTAGGAATTTAAAAGGAAGAACAGAGGCTTTTCAGAAAGAATTCCAGTACATAACTTTATAAAAGCATGAATCTGCTCTTCTATCTTCCAGATTTCTCCCTTTGGTCCTCTTCCATAAGATGGAGGGTCCATAATAATAGCATCATATTTATTTCCTCTTCGAATCTCTCGTTCTACAAATTTCACGCAATCATCAACTAAATAACGAATTGGAGCATCTTCAAGACCGGAAGATTTTGCATTCTCTTTAGCCCACGTAACCATACCCTTAGAGGCATCTACATGGGTTACACTTGCACCTGCTGCTGCCGCGGATATAGTAGCCCCACCTGTATATGCAAATAAATTTAAAACTTTAACTTCCCGACCTGCTTCCTTGATCTTTTTTGAAAACCAGTCCCAATTAGCAGCCTGTTCCGGAAAAAGTCCAGTATGTTTAAAACTAAAAGGCTGAAGGTTAAAAGTTAAATTTTTATAATTAATAGTCCACTGTTTTGGCAAATCAAAGAATTCCCATTCTCCGCCGCCTTTACTGCTTCTATGATAGTGACCATTCATTTTCTTCCATCTTGGGTCTTTCTTCGGTGTGTCCCAAATAACTTGTGGATCCGGTCTAACTAATATATAATCTCCCCAGCGTTCTAATTTTTCACCTTTTGAAGAATCGATTACTTCATAATCTTTCCATCCATCTGCTATCCACATACTTTTTCTCTCTTTCATCACTAAGAATAATTTTATTGTTACAGTTCAGCCATGCAGAAAGTAGCTAACAAATTGCACGTGTGGGCTTGCACACTAAGGGTAATTTGTGCACTACTTTCTATATGGCGCTCTGCCTAAGCGAGATGTAGCAACGCGAAATCGAGCTTATGGCTGAACTGTAACATTTTATTAACACTTTACAATATATTTTGTGAATTTTCAACCGTTTTTATGAATCGGACCAAATTAGAAAAAGATTAGAAAAGTTAAGATAAAGTGTGAAAGAATCATATCTTCCCTATTACAATCCAAATTAAATATGATCAAATTGGCTTGATTTTGCCTGTATTGAAGGTCAATTATGGATTCTAATATTCTTTTAACTTGACGTTAGCATGGAAAAATAATACACTTATAATTGTAAATAATTATTATTTTAATAAAAATTTAAGCTCAACCGTAAAAGTTACTTTTACGAAGGGAATCAAGTGAAAATTAATTTGGAGGTATGTATCATGGGAATTTTATCAAGATTTAAAGACATTATGTCAAGTAACATTAACGCGCTTTTAGATAAGGCGGAGGATCCAGAAAAGATGATCGATCAATGCTTAAGGAATCTAAATAGTGACTTAGGAAAAGTGAAATCTGAAACAGCTTCTATTATGGCAGAAGAGCAAAGAGCAAAAAGAACTTTAGATGAATGTAATGAAGACATCACAAAAATGCAAAACTATGCTGTTAAAGCTTTAGAATCCGGTAATGAAGGCGATGCAAGAAAATTTTTAGAGAAGAAAGCCTCTTTGTCTGGTAAACTGGCAGATCTGCAAAAGTCATATGAAATGGCAAACACCAATGCAACCCGTATGAAAGAAATGCATGACAAACTTGTCAAAGACATTGGAGAGCTGGAAGCCAGAAAAGATATGATCAAAGGTAAGATTGCCGTTGCCAAAACACAAGAGAGAATCAATAGCATCGGCTCTTCCATAAGTAGTGCAAACAATTCTATCTCTGCATTTGACCGTATGGAAGAAAAAGCGGAACGCATGCTTGATAAAGCAAATGCCATGGCAGAACTCAATTCTTCTTCTGAGGATGATATTGAAGATCTGGCTGCAAAATATTCAAATAGTTCTAGCACAGATATTGATGCCGAGTTATCTGCCCTAAAAGCAAACCTGGGCAACTAAATGAAAAGTGAGTGATAAAGTAAAAATATAGAATATAAGGAGGCTATAGCTCTAGCTATGGCCTTTTCATAAGTTCAGGGAGGTGATCATTCTATGGTTATACAATATAAATGTCCTAATTGTGGTTCTGACATGGCCTTTGACAGTAATTCCGGAATGTTAGCATGTGACAGTTGCGGCAGGAAAGACAATATTGAAACTTTTCCAAAGGAAAATATTAAAAGCAATAATGAGGATACACATTTTCATGGCACAAATAACTCTCATACTTTTCAAGAGGGGGAGGTAACAGAGTATCATTGTAAAAACTGTGGGGCTGTTATTCTGACAGAACCGGAGACTACAGCTACCACTTGCAGTTTCTGTGGCGCCGGAGTCGTATTAAGTGATCGATTATCAGGAGAGCTTGCACCTGTAAAGGTAATTCCTTTTACAATAAGTAAAGAGCAGGCTCAAAATGCGTTTAAATCCTGGTGTAAAAAAGGATTATTAACCCCAAAAGGATTCATGAATGCAGATCGTATTAAAAGTATTACTGGGATTTATGTCCCATTCTGGCTTTATGATTTGAATGGATCTGGTGAAGTAAATGCAACATGTACAAAGGTTAGAACTTATTCCAGAGGGGATTATGATTATACTGAGACGAGTTTCTTTAATGTATATCGTAATGTGGATTTGACTTTTCTTAAAGTTCCTGTGGATGCATCTGAAAAGATGAATGATAAATTAATGGATAAATTAGAGCCATATAATTATTCAAATCTAAAGGATTTTAACACTCCATACCTGGCTGGTTTTATTGCTGAGAAGTATAATTACACTGATAAGGATTTATTCACCAGGGCGAAAGAAAGAGCCAATCACTATGTAGATAATTATATACGTTCCACAATAAACGGTTATTCAACCACTACATACAATCACAAACGTATAGATATTAGTCAGATGGAATCATTTTATACCCTCTTGCCGGTATGGATGGTATGCTATGATTATAAACAATCCGAGCATATATTTGCAATGAACGGCCAAACTGGTAAAATTGTGGGGACTCCTCCTCTTAGCATAGGAAAGATTTTTACCTGGTTTGGCGGAATCAGCGTTATATCACTTCTTATTTTGAGGATTCTTACATTTATATTAGGAGGTGGATTCTAATGAATACATTAAACCTGATGAAGAATTATTTATACAGAGCAAAAGCTTTAACATCTGGAATTCTCCTGACATTTGTACTAGTATTTTCATTCCTTATGATTAAGCCAATTCTATATGTGCATGCAGACTCAACCAGTCAAAAAGTTTACGATAATGCAGGATTACTAACTTCTGAAGAGCTTATGTCTCTGGAATCTGCGGCTTTAGAAATTGGAGAAAAATATAATACTGATATCTACATTCTTACAGATGAAGATAGTGATGGAAAATCAAGAAAAGTTTATATGGAAGATTTTGCAGATGAGAAAGAAGTAACAGACAGTACCATAATCTTTGTGAATATGGAATCCGGAAACCGTGGAGTAGAAATTCAAGGCTATGGAACAAATAAATCTCTAATTAACAGTTCACGTATTGAATATATTTTAGACGATGTCACTCCATACTTATCCGATGAGGAATATTATCAGGCTTTTGTTACCTTTTTAGAAGAAGTTGACTATTACTTGGGTATAGATCCTAGTAAAGATACTGCAACTCATGCACCTGATAATAATTATGCCAGCAGTGATAAATACTATGAAGAAGAAAATGGAGCAAACTCCATTTTATCTGAATTTTGGGTTCAATTAATTATAGCCCTTGTGATTGGTGGTATTGCTGTAGGTATTATGGCTTTTAATTCAGGAGGACGTGTTACTGTAAATGAAAGAACTTATTTGGATGCCAATCATTCAAGAGTGATTGCCCAGCGTGATGATTATATCAGAACTACGACTACAAAAACCAGAAGACCACAAAACAATAATAATCGTTCTGGCGGTGGCGGTAGTGGTGTCTCAAGTGGCGGTCGCTCCCATAGCGGTGGTGGCAGAAGTTTCTAGATAACAGTTTAAATTTATTAAAGAAAGGGAAATAGCATATGGGAATTTTAGGAAAGCAATTAGCGAATGTAGTTGAATGGGAAGAGTTTCGCGATGATATGATCTTCTATAAATGGAGTAATCGTGAAATTAAAAAAGGCAGTAAACTAATTATCCGTCCTGGCCAGGATGCCATCTTTTTATTCAACGGGAAGATAGAGGGTATCTTTAAAGATGAAGGAGATTATGATATTGAATCACAGATAATACCTTTTCTTTCAACATTAAAAGGATTTAAATTTGGCTTTAACAGTGGGATGCGCGCTGAAGTATTATTTATTAATACCAAAGAATTTCCTGTAAAATGGGGAACCAAAAATGCAATAAACATTCCGACACCACAGCTTCCAGGCGGCCTTCCAATTCGTGCAAATGGTACATTCGCTTTTAAAGTAAATGATTATATTGCATTAATTGATAAAATTGCTGGCGTGAAAACAAATTATTTTGTAGATGATGTAAAACTAAGAATTACATCTGTATTAGATCAACTCCTGATGAAATGGATCTCTAAAGAAGGGAAAGATATGTTTAACCTTCAGGCGAATGCTTTCTCCATTGCAAAAGGTATCGAAGAAGATTTAGATATGGAAATTCTTGATATGGGTATGACTATTACAGATTTTAATATAATGAGCTTTAATTATCCAGAAGAAATACAGGAAATGATTACCAAAAATGCCTCTCACAGTATGATTGGAGATTTAGGCAAATACCAGCAGGTTTCCATGGTTGACGGTATGGCCAATGGTCAGATAAAAGGCGGCAGTGTTGCTTCTGATATGGCTGGGATGATGATGGGAATGAATATGGCTAACCAGATGATGCAAAATATGAACCCGAATCACCAAGGTAATGTTAATGCAGCCCCATCAAACGGTGCAAAACCTAACTTCTGTCCAAACTGTGGCCAAAAAACTGGTGAAGCAAACTTCTGCCCTAATTGCGGTCAGAAACTAGTTTAGCGTTTGCTATTTTTAGATACTTAAATATAACACCTTACTTTATTTAAGAACAAAAAAGCCTTGTGATAAATGATCATTTGATATCCAAATGATTGATTTTTCACAAGGCTTATAAAATCTTTAAAAGCAAAACGTCTGTTTTTAATATAAAATTAGTTTGCCTGACCTACGGAACCAAAAAGCTCCATTTTTTCTTTCACGGTTGCTTTAATAGCTTCAAATCCTGGAGCTAAAAGTTTACGAGGATCGAATCCTTTTCCTTCAAGATCTTTACCAGCTTCAATATACTTGCGGGTAGCCTCTGCGAAAGTTAATTGGCATTCAGTATTAACATTGATTTTAGCAACGCCTAAATGAATTGCTTTTTTGATCATATCTTCTGGAATACCAGTACCTCCATGAAGTACTAAAGGCATATCACCAGTTAATCTGCTGATTGCATCTAATGTTTCAAAGCTAAGTCCAGCCCAGTTTTCCGGATATTTACCATGGATGTTACCAATACCTGCCGCTAACATAGTTACTCCAAGATCAGCGACTTGTTTACATTCTTCTGGATCAGCACATTCACCAGCGCCTACAACGCCATCTTCTTCTCCACCAATAGAACCAACTTCTGCTTCAAGAGAAATACCTTTGCTATTGCAGATTTTAACTAATTCAGTTGTTTTTTCAATATTTTCTTCAATTGGATAGTGAGAACCATCAAACATTACTGAAGAGAATCCAGCTTCGATACATTTCATAGCTCCATCAAAGCTTCCATGATCTAAATGAAGTGCTACAGGAACAGTAATTTTTAGTTCTTCTAACATTCCGTTCACCATTCCAACAATTGTCTTATATCCTGCCATATACTTTCCAGCACCCTCAGAAACACCAAGGATAACTGGTGAATTAAGTTCTTGTGCTGTTAATAAAACTGCTTTTGTCCATTCTAAATTGTTAATATTAAATTGTCCAACTGCATAATGTCCTGCTTTTGCTTTATTAAGCATGTCTTTTGCGGATACTAACATATAATTTCCTCCATATCTTTCTTATGTTTAAATGAACTAGTAACTACTAGCTTATTTTTATAGTGCTTGTATAACGTCACCCTACACCAGACTTATTATAACCTAACTGATAAAAAAATGGAATAATTAATTTCCATATAATATCTAAAACTTGTAATTTAATCTATAACTAAATTTTTTGCAAACTGGCAGCAGCTTCATCCAACCAGCTTCCTTCAAGTTCTTCTACCTTTTCACTATCAATTGCTTTTGCAATTGCCTGATCCATTGGCAATTGGGCTAATAATTTAATACCAAATTTATCTGCTATTTCCTTTGCATGGCTCTCACCGAATAAGCTCATCTTTTCTCCACAGTTTCCACATGAGATATAGCTATAATTTTCAACCATTCCCAAAATTGGTATATTCATAGCAGATGCCATCTTAATGGCTTTTGATACGATCATGGATACCAGTTCCTGGGGAGAGGTTACTATAATAATGCCATCTAAAGGCAGTGATTGGTATACAGTTAATGGGACATCCCCTGTTCCCGGCGGCATATCAACAAACATATAGTCCACATCCTCCCAGATTACCTGAGACCAGAATTGTTTTACCGTACCTGCGATAACTGGTCCTCTCCAGATTACAGGAGTATCTTCCGTATCTAATATAAGATTTACTGATATCACTTTGATTCCTGTTTTCGTAACGGCAGGTAAAATACCTAACTCAGTGGCTTTTACTTTTTCATGCAGACCAAATGCTTTTGGTATGGAAGGTCCTGTAATATCGGCATCTAATATTGCTGTTTTATAACCTTTACGGTTAAACAGAACAGATAAATAAGATGTGATAAATGATTTTCCCACACCACCTTTTCCGCTAACAACACCAATAACTTTCTTTATATTACTATTAGGGTTAGCCGGCTCTAAAAAATCATTCTTTGCTGCTTCTCTTGAATCGCAATCTACATCACAACTTCCACAGTTGCTTGAACATGATTGGCTCATATTAATTCCTCCTGTCTGTCTATATATAAATAAATCTATCTCACCTTTTTGTTTCCCTCGTTTTCTCATAAAACGCTTCACGTTTTGAGCCCGCGAGTCTTTGTTTCCCTCGTTTTCTCATAAAACGCTTCACGTTTTATGAGCCCGCGAATTTTTGTTTCCCTCGTTTTCTCATAAAACGCTTCACGTTTTATGAGCCCGCGAACAATTTCACCCTTGCAAGCAAGTGAAATTGTTTCGCGAGTATTATAACACATAAATGTTGGTAGGACAAATTAAGTTTACAATAATAATGTTTGTTTCAATACATCACTATAAATATTTAATTTTTGACAACATTCAGCACCGAATTATGACAATTGCATATAGCATTATTGCTAAAGTTGTGATACAATGCTATTTGGTAGACTTTCTGCCGTTAATTATCCATTGGAGGAATTTACATGAGTGAAGAAATAGAAATATTTAATGATAAATTGAAGGAATTGATTGAATTCGGAAAGAAAAACAAAGGAATTATCGAATTAAAAACAGTCAATGATTTCTTTCATGAATTAAATCTTGATACCAATCAAATTGATAAGATTTATGAATATCTTGAAGCAAATAATATTGCTGTGATTAGTTTAGTTGAAGAGGAGGGCGGACCAGATGATGATGCTCTTCTTGAATTAGAAGAGGATGAAGAAGGGGATGTTCTTGAGGAAGTATCTGCAATTGCCAGCGCAATGACAGATGATCCTGTAAAGCTCTACCTGAAGGAAATCGGAAGCTATCCTCTACTTACCATCGCAGAAGAAATTGAATTAGCTAAAAAAATTGAAGATGGTGATTCATTTGCAAAGCAGACTTTGGCAGAATCAAATCTCCGTCTTGTTGTTAGTATCGCAAAACGTTACGTGGGAAGAGGGCTCTCTTTCCTTGATCTGATCCAGGAAGGTAATTTAGGTCTTATAAAGGCAGTTGATAAATTTAATTATACAAAAGGATTTAAATTCAGCACTTATGCAACCTGGTGGATCAGACAAGCCATTACAAGATCAATTGCAGATCAATCCCGTACCATCCGAATTCCAGTTCATATGTCTGAAGTAATTAATAAAACTTATCGTGTTTCAAGAAATCTATTACAAGAATTGGGAAGAGAACCAAGTGAGCAGGAACTTGCTGATGCTATGAATCTACCTATTGAAAAAATACGTGAAATTTTAAAAGTTTCTGCAGATCCGATTTCTCTCGATACTCCAATCGGTGAAGAAGATGATAGTCATCTGGGGGATTTTATTAAGGATGATACTATTGTAGGACCAGAGGATGCCGCATCATACTCTGTGTTACAGGATCAGATTGGAAAACTTTTAGAAACTTTGACCGAAAGAGAGCAACGTGTATTGATCCTGCGTTTTGGTCTACAGGATGGAAGAACCAGAACTCTTGAAGAAGTGGGAAAAGAATTTAATGTAACACGTGAGAGAATCAGACAAATTGAAGCCAAAGCTCTTAGAAAACTACGCCATCCAAGCAGAGTACGATTGTTAAAAGGATATGAGGTACTTTAATTTTCTAAATATGGAAAATTGATAACATAATGAAAAGGGTATGAAAAAACATATATAATGTGTTTTTCCATACCCTTTTTATTTATTTCTTTATCCTCTCACTAATTTTCCCTGATACATCTTCTTTGGGATAATATTAATGCCGAATGTCTTCTGATAAAGTTTGATTCTAGGCAATTCTTCTTTCGTTATAATTAATACATTTCTGCCTGTACTTCCATTTCTACCAGTTCTGCCTGCACGATGAAGGTAGTCCATGGGATCTTCCGGTATACTAATATGAAATACTGTATCAATACCCTCAAAATGCAAACCTCTGGCTGCAATGTCTGTTGCGATCAAATATTTAATTTTATTCTTTTTAAAACTATCAATAGCTCTTTTTCTATCTTCCTTTAGATTAGAACCATGAATACATTCTGCCTTAAATCCATGAAATACTAATTTCTGGGTAGCCTCTTCAATATCACTGACCTTATTAATAAAAACCATGGCTTTTTTTGCTTTTAACATTCTAACCAGCTTTCTTAACGTTTCTAATTTATCCCGACGTTCTACCACAAGATATATATGTTCTATATTGGCAGGAATCTTTTCAGAGGAGGTCATTCGAAGTACTTCCCCTTCATTCCACATTTGTTTTGCAGAAATAATAGCATTCTCAGGCATACTGGCAGAGAAAAATAAAAGCTGCCTATCTCTCATTGTACATTTTATTACTGCTTTCACATGTTCAATATTATTTTTATCTAATAATTTATCTGCTTCATCAATAACAATTGTTTTAACTGTGTGAGCAGCTATTTTCTTCTTTTTGATTAATTCCAAGATACGACCAGCTGTTCCGATAATAATCTGTGGCTTTTCTTTTAGCTTTAGTATCTGTCTTTCAATATTCACATCCCCCATAATCACAGCTGACTTAATTGATATGAGTGAATATTTTGCTAATAATTCAACTTGTCGGTGAACCTGCATTGCAAGTTCATGGGTTGGCACCAGAACAATGACCTGATTTGTTTTAACAATTTCTTTATATTTTTCAAAAATAGGCAGAAGATAGGCAAGGGTTTTCCCTGAACCGGTTTCTGACTGTACAATTAAGTCCTTATGCAGTAATATTTTTTCGCTTACTGCTTCCTGCACTTTTGTAGGTTTTTTAATCCGTTGAGACTCAAGTGCCGCAATCAATCCTTTTTCAAAATTCATATCTGAGAATTCCATATGTTCACACGTCCTTTTCTTCTTCTCACTATTTAGTATACTTTGCAATCGTTAGTTTAATTCTATCTTCTACAATTCTGGCTATCTCAGTGGATTTCAGACCTGCATATTCTTCATAATATAATGGTTTTAAGTAATGAATTTGAACGGTTACTTTCTCAATAGAATTTGTATCAAATGCTTTAAAGGAATCAATCAAAGCAACGGGTACGATTGGGCACTTTGCATTCATCGCACTTTTAAAGCTTCCCCCTTTAAATTCTAATATTTCATTTTGCTTTTTAGATCTGGTCCCTTCTGCAAAGATAATGTAGTTTCTCCCCATCTTTACTTCTTTTGTCATATTCATAATTACTTTCATAGATTGTCGTACATCTTCTCTATCAATAATCTGAGCTTGTAATACCTGGATTATCTGTTTTAAAAGTATTGTATCCTTTACCTCTTTTTTCATGACGACAGAGAATGGCCTTTTATGAGATTCCAAAAAAGACAAAGCATCAAAAAGACCTTGATGATTGGGAAACATAATATATCCATTTTCTTTCGGTAAGTTTGATTCTCCAAAAGATGCTATTGTAACTCTTCCTTTACGATTCGCCTTGATTGCTACTTTACGAACAAAAGCATATCTTGTCTCTTCATCATATTTCTCTATATTGCTCAGCTGATGTAGTTTAAAAAATAAATAAGGTATATAGTATAATAGTTTTAATACCATTAAAGCTATTCTTTTCATATTTTGCCTCCTAGTGTTTTGCTTCTCTCTTTCTTCTCTTACCATTAGAAAATATGTATTAATAACATATATATCAGAGTCCCGGCTCCAATACTGATAAGGTTGTTTCTTTTCCATATATGTATCAAAATTACTGTTGCTACCGATATAATCGATGGTACAAAACCTCCTGCTCCTTTAAAATTAACTCCTTTTAAGCAATATACTACTAATATTGCAATCACTGACATAGGTAAAATATCCCCCAGATATTTCACAATTTGAGGCAGTTCCTGATTTTTTCGAAAAATTATAAAAGGTAATACTCTTGTACCAAAAGTACAAAGTGCAACAATTAATATAATAAGCAGTGCCTTAGTTGATTCCATCTTTACACCTCATCTTTAGTATCTTCTGTTTTTACAATCCTGTTCTTTAATCCCATTAAAATGATTACAGTAATCACCATGGCTGGAAGGAGAAAATTATCTGCACCAAAAAGAATAAGTGATATAATACCACAAAAAAGACCAATATATGCTGGCAAATGATTCTTTGTACTTAACCACTGTTCCACAAAAATTACAATAAACAAAGCTGTCATAGAGAATTCTATTCCACTGGTATCAAAACTTATAAGGTCACCAAGGATTCCTCCTATTACAGAACCTAAAATCCAATACATTTGATTAAAAAAAGAAATAAAAAAGAATAATTTTTTTTCATCCATCCCCTCTGGCCTTTTTATGGAACATAATAAGGAGTAGGTTTCATCTGTCAAAGAGAATATCATATAAGGACGGCTTTTGCCCATCTGTTTAAACTTTTCTATGAAAGAAATACCATAGAAAATATGGCGGCTATTTACAGATAATGTAGTAATAACGATTGATACGATTCCAATGGTGCCCTGTAAAAAACTTATAAGGACAAATTGCATAGATCCAGCATATACAGTCAAACTTATTAAAAATGCCCATAGGAAATGAAATCCTGCTTTATATAACAGTAATCCAAATGCTGTTCCTAATACCAGGTAACCTACCATTACCGGTATTGTTAACTTTATTGCGGTTTTTATTACTTCTTTCATTCTACTACCTTCATTCTAATTACCAATAATTTATTCCCACTGTCATGTTTCTGAAAGTCATACTCTAATATTCTAATATATTTCCTATGATTATTCTAGACTATACTTGAATTCTTTGCAATTATTAATGGTCAGTTCCTGCTGCTATTTTGTTTAAATTGTCGTTTTTTTAGATATTACCTTTATATTAATTGTACCTTTTTCACAATTCTCCTTGATTATATATTTTAATAGTGGTAGTATGATAAGGTGGAAATTTTTTCAATTTTACAATTATAAGGAGATGGAGTTATGGATTTGAGTGTTCTATTTTTTCAAATTGTAGCAATCATTATTGCTTTGTTGGCATTTGGAGAAGCATTTTGGCTTTATAAGTGGGTAGTTTCCAGACCTTCTTCTAATCCTCGAATTTCTGAAGTAGGTAAACTAATTCAAAATGGAGCTAAAACATTTCTATCAAAAGAGTACAAAGTTCTAACACGTTTTTGTGGAATTGCAGCAGTTATTATACTGATATTATTGCCTTCACCTATATGGGATGGCAATCCTTACAATAACATTCTTATGTCTTTATCCTATCTATTTGGTACCATTTTTTCAGGCATTGCCGGTAAAATTGGTATTACTATTGCTACTATTGCCAATATTAAATCTGCTGAAGCTTCAACAAAAGGAATCAAACCTTCCTTCATGGCTGGATTCCGTGGCGGAGCAGTTATGGGTATGGCAGTTGTAGGTAGTAGTTTACTTGGTGTAACTTTAGTTCTTCTCTTAACAAATAATACGACAGCCTTACTTGGCTTTAGTTTTGGTGCAAGTTCACTTGCCCTTTTTGCCAAAGCCGGTGGAGGAATATTTACAAAAACTGCGGATATTAGTGCGGATTTAGTTGGCAAAGTAGAACTTGGAATTCCTGAAGATGACCCTAGGAATCCGGCTGTTATTGCTGATAATGTTGGTGATAACGTTGGTGATGTAGCTGGTATGGGCGCAGATTTATTTGATTCCAATGTTGCTTCTATGGCTGCTGCATTAGTTATGGCTGTTTCACTTGACAGAGTAAAGGGTGGGTCCCTTAATGCAAGTATGGTATTTTGCTATGCCGCCATTGGATTATTAGCATCTATCATTGGTGTGGCTACCGCAAGGATGGGCAAGAATGGAAGTCCAACCAAAGCACTTAATAGCAGTACATATGTTACAACCGTAATCTTTGCAATACTAACTGCTGTTGCAACCTATGCATTTCATTTTGAATGGCGTATATGGATTGCTAGTGCAATTGGTCTGTCTGTTGGTGTTATTATTGGTATCGCAAGTGATTACTTTACAGATGATTCTAAAAAACCTGTTCACATGGTTGCAAAAGCTTCTGAATCAGGACCTGCATTTACCATTCTATCAGGTATCTCCTATGGTTTTATGAGTTGCCTTCCAGCTATGGCCGGTATTGCTGTTTCTGCACTTGCCGCCTATAAAGTATGTGAACCTTTGGGTGATGGATATGCTATGTTCGGTATCTCCATGGCGGCTGTAGGTATGTTATCCATCGTTGGTATGATCATCTCTAATGATGCTTATGGACCTATTGTTGATAATGCCCGTGGCCTCGTTGAAATGGGCAATCTGGGTGATGAAGCTCTTGAAATCACTGATTCCCTGGATAGTGCCGGCAATACAGTTAAAGCAATTACAAAAGGATTTGCTATTGGTGCTGCAGGCCTTACTGTTATAGCATTACTCGGTGCATTTATAAGCGAGGTTAATAATGCTGCTATTGAATTAGGCAAGGAAACCATTACCGGTTTTGATATCATGAACCCAGTTGTATTCTTCGGGCTACTAATCGGAGCTGCCATTCCAGCAGTTTTCTCAGCTATGTTAATGCTTGGCGTTGAACGTAATGCACAACGTATGGTTGCAGAAATCCATCGCCAGTTTAAAGAAATCATTGGATTAAAAGAAGGAAAAGAAGGAGTAATTCCTGAATATGATAAATGTATTGAAATAGCAACCGATGGTTCACTAAAAGAATTAATCCCTGCTGGTTTATTTGCCATTGTCACTACTCTTTTAGTTGGATTTATTGGTGGAGTTCAGGCAATTGGCGGCTTCTTGACCGGTAACATCGTAAGTGGATTACTCCTTGCATTATTTATGTCCAATTCTGGCGGATTATGGGATAATACAAAGAAGTACGTTGAGTCTGGACATCATGGTGGAAAGGGATCCGATACTCATAAATCTGCGGTCGTAGGAGATACCGTTGGAGATCCATTTAAAGATACCGCCGGTCCATCTATTAATACTCAGATTACTGTTGTATCCTTGGTTGCCTCTTTAATGTCGACCTTATTCTTAACAATGTCATTATTCGGTTAAAAACTGAGACCTTTCCCATAGATTGGCAGACTGGTACGAAAGTACATCAATTTGCCTTTGTACTGATATAAATAAAAGCAGAGCATCAATTAGAGTAATTTTAAAGTTTACTATAATTGATGCTCTTATTTTAATAAATCACAAGGATTTTTAAGCTCAATCTCTCATCTTAAGATAATCCAATATTCTATAATAAATTCTGCCTTAATTCTTCGTTGGATTTAATTGAAAGGTATGCTGGCGCAATATCAAATACTGTCTTTGCTCCAGACCCTCCCTCTTTATTCAGCCTGTAAGCAGCTCTTGCATATGCAAGAAGTACATTTGCTGTAAAATCCGGATTGGAATCTAACTTAAGGCTATATTCAATAATGTGAGTATTTTCATTATTAGCTCCTGTCTTACCACTTCGAATTACAAAGCCGCCATGAGGAATGCCACTATGATTCTTCTCTAATTCTTCTTCTGTAATAAAATGTACTGTTGTATCATACTCTGCAAAATAATTTGGCATTGTTTTGATTTCTCTTTCTATTTGGGCTCTATCTGCCTCCTCCTTTGCAACCACAAAACATTCTCTTATATGTTTTTGCCTGGTCGTAAACTCTGGATTTTCACCTTCTCTTACTGATTCAATTGCACTCTCGATTGGTATTGTATATTGCTTTGCATTCTTTACTCCTTCTATTCTTCGAATTGCATCCGAATGCCCCTGACTTACACCTTTTCCCCAGAATGTATAATCATTTCCTTCTGGTAATATTACATTTGCATATAATCGATTCAGTGAAAACATACCTGGATCCCATCCACTTGAGATGACACATATATGATTGCTATCTTTCGCCTTTTTGTCAACAGCTTCATAATACTCCGGTATCTTTGCATGTGTATCAAAACCATCAACAGTATTAAATAATCCTGCGAAGAATGGCCCCTGTTCCGGTAAGTCTGACATACTGCCTCCGCATAGAATCATAACATCTATTTTATCTGTCATATTTATTGCATCATCAATGTGATAAGCTTTGACTCCCTCTGTTAAAATATGAATGGATGCAGGATCTCTCCTTGTAAATACACCTATAAGTTCCATATCATTATTTTGACGAATTCCTAATTCGGTACTCTTTCCTAAGTTTCCATATCCTACAATACCAACTCTAATCTTTTGCATAATCCTTCCTCCTGTGTTTTTATTTGTAAGCAGAATCTCTTTCAATTTTTATTTATGATACCACATGTTATCTATATGGTAAATATGCGGTTTGCATCTAGACTTTTTCTTTGAAAAATTTTGCATAATCCTAAGTCGAATTTGTCATATTAAAAATATTAAGTACAAATTTTTTAAATCAATAGACTCTTTTATTATTAAAGAAGGGGAAAAGAAATAAATATAAACTGAGAGGAAAATAGTATGTATACTGATAGAAGGTTGACTCAAGCCTACAAATACGCAAAGGTTGAATATTTTGATAAGAATTCAAAATATATTATGTTTAGTGATATTCACAGAGGAGATGACAGTGTATCCGATGAATTCGCCAGGAATCAGACCGTTCTGCTTTATGCGCTGAACTATTATTATAATAATGGTTATACCTATGTTGAAGTTGGGGATGGAGATGAACTTTGGGAACATCCTAAATTTAAATATATCAGATCTGCCCATACAGATATATTTACAACAATTAAAAAGTTTTTTGATGATGGTAAATTTATATTAATCTATGGAAATCATAATATTTATTTAAAAAACAACCAATATCTCAGAAAATATTATTACCACTTTTTTGATGAATATAATGAAAAAATGCAGCATTTATTCCCTGGATTAAAAGCTCATGAAGCATTAGTTCTTAAATATAAAAAAACAAAGCAGAATATCCTTGTTGTACACGGTCATCAGGGAGATTTGATGAACGATCAATTTTGGCTTGCTTCCATGTTATTATTAAGATATTTCTGGAGGTTCATGCATGTAGTTGGATTTCAAAATCCCTCCAGCCCTGCAAAAAATTTATCAAAAAGGCACAAAATTGAAATTGCTTATAATAAATGGATTCATAAACACCAAAAGATGCTTATCTGCGGGCATACCCACAGAGCAAAATTTCCCAAGAAAAAGGATCTGCCATACTTTAATACCGGATGCTGTATTCATACCAAAGGAATTACAGGTATAGAAATATCAGATGGTAAAATTATGTTAGTATCCTGGAGAGTCCGCGCTGCTAAAAATGGATCTCTTTACATTGAGCGATTTGTGATGAGAGGTCCTAAACCAATTGAATGCTTTGATTTTAATAAAAGGTAGAAATTAAATTTCTGCCTTTTATTCGTATGTCATTTCTTCCAGTTAGGATGTCCTTAAAATAATACATCTTTATAATTATTCTCATTTGCATTTTATTTTAACTCTTGCTTTCTAATTACTTTTTTATTAAACTAAACATATATGTTTTATTATGATACATAATTTATTTATGAGTTTGACACTTTCTTCTATGTTTCATTTCATCCTGTTGAGTTAAAATCCAAATAAATTTTATACTGAATAATCTTGCCAAAAATCTAAAAGTATCAAGAATAATTCACAAATAATAATGAATTAAATGGAGAAATATTATGAGTGACAAAAAAATAATTAAAAATTGTTTAATGTGTACTGATTATGAGTGCGAATCATTATATAAATATGTTTATGACTTTAATAATGAGAAAAAAAAGCCTCTTATTTTAGAAACGGATGGCTACTGCTTTACAAAAAAGGATACTGATTCCCATGGAAATATAATAGAAAATTTTGACAGAACCATAGAAAGAAGTTGTTGTACTCTTAGCATATTTCAAACTGCAATCATTGATAAAGAATTGCAGAAAGCCAAAAATATTGAAGAACTAAGAGAACTCTTTAATCAAAAATACCTGAAAGATGAATCATAATATCGCACTTACAACAACTCTTCAAAAGTAGGCATGCTTTTCGTTCCCGTATTGTTTTTATCATCCGCAGATTGCTGAAATGATATATATAAAGCATACGTGTCACCTCTATGATTATTAAAACTATGACAGCTTAGGTATCCACCTGGTGAAGTACTAACAATCCCCCCCTTTATTCCAATCCCATTTGTATAACAATTTCGTAAGCGGTTAATGACATCCACAGACCATTGACTTGAATTAAGTTTAAATTCCATAAAACCATTCCATATAGGACGATCTCCAATAATTTTCATGATATCTGTTCCTGTAGGATGTATCAGATCTTCTTGCCCCATTATATTATTTATCCATTCTTTCAGTTCATTTTTAATACATTCTTCATAAGGCATTTTGCTTACTTCTTTTAATATGAGATTTCCATCATAATACGCTTCAAGTTCAATTGGATTATAACAATAGGTAGTATCAAAACGAAATCTTTCATCAACTACAACGATCGCGTTACTTAGGCCGCTACTGGCATATCCTAGGCCACATATATGTTTTTCTTTTGATATCTCTGCTATATCATAACTGCAGTGTAATACTAACAGACCATATATCTCATCTGTTCTCATATCAATAACATGGTATGCTTCATACATACCAGATAACGCTCTCCGCACTTTAATCATCTTTTCATTTGCATATGGAATCCGTTCTAATGCGACTGTCATAGAATTGATATATGGATCTGCTATGTCAATCACTCCACTTGTAATTTCAAAATGTCCTATATATGCATATCTGTTTCTCATTGTTTTCCCTTTCAAATTCCTAAATTCATATATATATAGTATTTTACTATAAATTTTAACCAGCATACTTATCGCTAAATTACATGCCAATATTTATTTTAATAATGCACTTAATTAATATACAGCTGTCAAGGGCTTTCTAATAGTTTCTTTAAATAAAAAGATGCTGTATTTTACAACAGCACCTTCAATGATTTACGAAGCATGATCAGCTTCACCATGTACATATTCCTTTGTAATAAATATTTCATTTAAGTCCATTTTAGATGGAGATTCATACATTAAATTCAGTAACAACTCTTCTAATATACCTCTTAACGATCTTGCTCCAGTTCCTTTTGAAAAAGCCTTAACTGCTATTTCTTCCAATGCCTCTTCTTCAAAATTTAACTTTATAGAATCATAATCAAAAAGTCTTTGATATTGTGAAACAATTGAATTTCTCGGTTCTGTAAGTATCCTTTTCAAACTTTCTATGGTTACCCCCTCAAGAGGAGCAATGATTGGGAGACGTCCTAATAATTCTGGGATAAGCCCAAACTCTTTTAAATCATCATTGTTTACTTTTAGTAATAAGTTATCTTCCCTTACTGACCCTAATGGATTTAAATTAGAGGAAAATCCAACTGGATTTTTACCCATTAACCTTTTTTTAATAATACTTTCTGCTTCCGGGAAAGCTCCACCGCATATAAATAAAATATTTGTAGTATCAACTTCTATCATAGATGCTTTTCCTTTCCCAGAAAAAGTATCTGAAGGCACATGGACTTTTATGCCATCCAACAATGAAAGTAATGCTTGCTGAACACCTTTTCCTCCTACCTGCTTCTTGGTTTCTGATGATGTAGCCGTTAATTTATCAATTTCATCAATAAATATAATTCCCCGCTCTGCTAAAGCCACATCACCGCCTGCATTTTCTAATAGCCTCTGCACACATATTTCAACATCGTCACCAATATAACCCGCTTCTGTCAAAGACGTTGCCTGTATTATAACAAAAGGTACATTTAAAATTTTTGCAAGCATTTGAACAAGGTACGTTTTGCCGCTTCCTGTGGGACCGATTAATAATATATTAGACTTTTTTATTTCTGCATCATTCATTTCACATCTTTTTAAATGATTATAGGTAGCCACTGCAAGTATCTTTTTAGCTGCTTCCTGGCCAATTATGTATTGATCTAATTGAACTTTTATCTCTACTGGCTTGGTTTTTTCAATGTATGTGTTGGATTCTTTTTTATTTTCAGATGCATTTATAAATAAGACTGGATTATGGTTTATTTCCTTATTGATGCATGCGATATTATTCATGCAGGAGTTGCATATACATTTCCCATTATTAATCACAATATATTCATTTATTTTTAATACATCATTACAAATACAACATTTTTTTTCTAACATATCTAACCTCTTTATGAAGGATCTTTAACCATGAGAATACTTTTTTTCTTTTATTTTATAATTTTCACAATACAAGGAAAATATATCTGGATGAGGATTATTGATATCAAGATCTTCTCTGGTATATCCACTGCCAATACCAGTAAATATCTTATCCTTTAGAACGACATATTCAAGCAGGCCAAGCCGTATATCATTTTTTTGAAAACATTCCCTTCTTGTATATAAAGGTGTGGCATACACGTCGAGATAGACATTATTTCCTACATATTCTTTCACAAGTGCTATTCCTCTTCTTCCACGATAAGGACTCCCCGACTTATCGTGACTTTTTATTACTTCATTAAAAAGTATATATATACCTACTTCAGGAAGTTTCCTATAACAAAACTCATTTCTAGCATTTCGCCCTTCAAAAATGCTAACATTTTGGGCAACTGTAGCTTTATCCAAATTGTTTCTCACATTATACTCCCCCAATTTATCTTTCGTATTTAATTAATTACTCCTACATCATCCAACGAACAACTGAGTTAAAATTTTGATACATATAAGGCATTGATTTACCAGATAGACTTGTTAGTTTCTCATTTATTTCAGATATAATTTCACTCATTGGCTGTGATAATTCTGAAATATCTAAGACTCCATATTCTAATCTGATAAGGCTGTCAAAATCCCTCTTATCATGCGGGACATAATAGATATGTTCTGGTTTATTCTTTTTGATGCATAACATTTGCAACATATCTTTTACCAATTGTTTCTCAGCTCTTTGCTCAGTATCCCGGCATATTAAGCCATATGGGATTTTTGTATTTACAGTTTCTAACATCTTCTCTAAAAGTAGAAGAGAATATTTGCGCACCCCAATACTTAAATACGCAAATTCGACTTTTTGTATTGAATTTGATATACATGTAAAATCACTAAAAATAAATACCATATCAAAACAATCTTTAAAATTGTTAAAATATTCTTCATCACATGTATAACAAACTTTTCTAAATACAACCGTATTGCTGCTCAAATCCCCTACTACGTTTAAAAACAGCTTTTTATTAAAACTTAAATCCACCACTAATACCAAACTGTCTAAAGAACATATTTTTGATGCGAATAAAGTAATATCTTCTACTGACTCCCCAAAAAAACCAATAATATGTGTAGCAGATATTAACCTTTTATTCTTGTTATCAATTACATTTTTAAAACACGAATTACTGTATTTATCCAAACTGTATTTATTCAAATAGCAACCTCCTTACTCCAAATTTTGATAAATAAAGTAACCTTTTACCAATTTAACACAAAAGTCACATTTTGTCAAATTATGCTTTTTACTCTATTTTCTGTATATTTTCCATTTTATTTTATTTATATTTAATCGTCTTCATTATCACCTTTTGTATCAATTTTTGCATTACCTTCTAGCGATAAAGTTGATAATAATGCATGATTTACATATGTACTATAATCCCAATTTTTTGAAAATTCTTTAGATATATTTTCATATTGATCTTGGAAATATTCCAGTTTCATCTTGCCATAAGATTCCTCATCCATATTCCCCGTTCTCTTATATGATTTCAGAATATGAGTATATACTTTTTCAGATACCGCATTTTCCTGATAAACTTTTAAAACTGTAGACAAATCAATTCCCACATCACCTACATTGTATTTGGATATGGAATTTAGATATCTTTGGGCATCTGAAGATATTGTTTTCTCCTCTTCTTTTGTTAAGGATATTCCATAACTGTTTGCTTTTAAACACAGTGATTTAGTCATTCTTATCTGCTCTATAATTTGGCGCTTCATATAGTCTTCAAAAGTAACTCTGGATCCATCATCTAAGGTGACATTCTCATTCCACACATCCTTTCCATAATCCTTCTGAGTGCTTTGAGTAATCGATGCAGCATACAAAAGATACTCTCCGATAGATACACTCTCATCTTCATTTATATAAAATGCTATCCTGTCGGTAAATTTCAAATCCAGGTGATCCGTATCCTTGCTTTTTATTAACATGTAAACCCCAAACATACTAAAGCATGCAAAAAATAGGATGAAAAATGATATGGTATAGTATCGTTTCTTAAATTTGGGACTCATAAAGGTATCTCCTTTTTATATTATTGTTCTATATAAGCATATCCTAATAATGTTCCTTCGTTATTATAAATAAGTTTTTCTAAAAATGAAGATTCTTCATATATGGTAAATATATTTTCTTTCTTGCTCTGTATCAGAGGGAAAATATCCTCAATATTATCACCATAGATACTACTTTCACTATCTTTTATAAATCCATATCTGGCTTCATAATAGGGCAGGGAGAATCCTTGAAATAAGCATGTGTCATCAAGAACATGATTATAATTTATAAATGCTAAAGGAACCAGCCTTCCGTTTATTGTATAAATATTTTCTACAACTCCTTGATCTTGTTTGGACAAGATATATTTTATATATAAAATCTCATCCCAATTAACCAATTCTTCTTTGTCCTGTTCCAAAAATGCATTTGTTGCAACTAAAAATGCATACTCTTGATTCTTAATTTCTAAATACTTCTCCAATACTTTGTCACCAGTTACTATATTATCTTCTTTTACTTCTTTTGATAATAATTCTTTATCATCATTCTCTGTTAATTCATTCTGATCAACTGGATTGAAAGTATCGCTCGTTTCATCTTGAAGCAGTAAGCTCCATATTATTGAACCTAAAATTACGGTACAAATAATGATAAAAGCAACAATTAAAGCTTTTCTTTTACTAATTCTATAAGTATTCAAGACAAAAAATCCCCCTTTTTAACTATTCATATATATCATGCACCTAATTCAAATAACCTTGTCAATAGAAAATTTAAAAAAGGCTGCAAAAATTTGCACCCTTTTTATTATAATTCTATTTTATTTGTAATGTACGTATAACTTGGCAAATAACCACACCTGGCAGCTTCCTCCACCGAATTAAAAAAGCTTTCTATAGTCCCCCTTAGTTCTTCTGGCAACTGCCCTTCGTAACAATATCTCTTTTTGCCATCAATATCTGTAAAACCAACAACATGGACCTTTCGTACTGCCCGCAGACCAGAGATAACTGCTTCTTCCACTTTTGCCTGAGCAGAAAAATCAGCTCCCTGTAATAGTATGATCAGGCTTGGTCCGGTTATATCATTAATACCTGATGAAGTCTGTGATGCCGGTAAATATATATTGTAATTTACATCGCCTCGTATTGAACTCACTAAATCTATATTACGGGCAAGTGCATTTGTTAATGTAGAATTAATATTACGTTGTACAATCTTTCTTGTTAAAATGCCTTTTACTGATTCATCTGAATAACTATCCCCATATGTGAGGGAAAGTGTGCTTCCCGGCGTGGCCTTACTCGCTTTAATCCATTTTTCAGAATTTAATCTGACACTAATGGCATCATTGGTCATTACATTAGTTGCTGGATTTGTTGTTGTATGAGTAACTGTATAGGGAAGTTTTACACTCCACTTAAATCCATATTCTTCACCAATTACTTCATCAACGCTTGTGTCTACCTCAGATAATAAAGTAATATAATATCCGTCATTTGCTGCAAGCAGAGCAGATGGAATGCATTCCTCTATGTATTGCTTATTCTCCAAACTGGTAGCCATTCCATAATTTAAGCATACCATTTCTTCAAATACGTCCAGACAGTAAGTAGGATTTAATACAACATTGGACATATCTGTATAATTAAGATTGATGTCTCCCACATTTAATGTTTCCATAAATGCAGCCTCACCTGCATAGCTAATCACTTGATTGAGCCGGTTCGTATCATATTCCGTCTGCATGGTATTCATCTGTACATAAAAAATTGATATCATTATTAATAACATGCCAAGAGCAATGCAATTAAATATTCCATACCAGGTTTTCAAGCTAATCACCACCCGAAGTGTTTATTTTATATAGAATACTACTGTCTTAACGTTACCAGCCTTATCATATACCTTTAAGGTATATGTCCCCTTCTTTGTTACTTTACTACCACTCTTAAAGTTACGGCCATTTAAAGTGGCTCTCTTAATACCACTATGCTTATCTGAAAATCTTACAACCATTCCCGTTTTATAAGTCTTTTTATTAGCGACTCCTGTTACAGTGGGAGCCAGTTTATCAATATTTTTCACATAAAAACTTTTTAGTATATAATTATTGTTCTTATCACGGATACGAATCGTATAATACCCATTCTTAGTTACAGTAAATTTATTATTATTTGCTTCACGACAATTTTTATTTATGTATGTATTCCAGATCGTTGCATCTGTAATCTTTACATTCCCCACCTTTTGATTTACATACAGTATTTGATATGGCTCAAATTCTGTTGAAACGGTTACCGAAATATTCTTCTTAGTCCATCCTGTATAATGTGATACTGAAATTGAATAAGATACTCCATTCACTTCGATGGTTGTAGCGCAGGTAGTACCGGACAACGATATATAATAGGTTCCCTTATCTAATATCTGGGTAATTTTATTATAGGAAGAACCATTTGTACTGAAATTTTTAGAAGTTATCTTCTGATTTGAATTATCATACAAGGTACAAACTCCACTGCCCACATTTACATCATTGGTCTGTTCAAAATTATAACCAATTGTAACTTCAGATTTGCTATTAATCGTAAATTGATAATAATCAATTGGGGCTATTGTACTTAGAAATCCTCTTCTGGATTCATTCAATGTAAGCCGGTTTGCATTAGTATATGAGGATGCAACAATACTTTCTTCACTTTTGGCATCTTCCGCCAGAAGAGCGACCCCTACCCGTAAAAATGAAGAATCTGAATTGTTTTTTACACTAAATAAATGATTTACATAATAGGTACCCGGATCCAAAAAAATTAAAATGGAGTCTCCTGGCTTTGACAGTCTTTTCATAGAACCTATAACATCTACACCTACTCTATCTCTTGAAAACCATGCTTGTCCGGATATAGAATTCGATGTAGTTGCATCCCAGTTAAAATAAGCTTTAATAATTGTTGGTTGTTTTATGGTAAAGGAGCCAACACCCTGCAACCCATCATATACATAGTATTGTGACGTAGATGGATATAAAATATTATCAATATCAGGTACATAGGATGGTGTCAAAGATATGTCCCATGAGGATGCTTTTGCATTTATAGTATAAGCAATCAGCATCAATCCACATAGAAAAAGTATAGTTATCCCTTTTTTCCAAAACTTAAGTTTTCCTGCCATATTCGTTGAGTGGTATCTTGTACCACCTTTCCTCCTCTCTCAGTTAACGTACTACTGCCGCCATTTCCAAATGGTATAATCCCTCATTTACTCTCAAAAAAGAAGATAGTATTCTCCGATAATTGGAGGCTGATATCTCTTTCAATGTAACTTGTACTACATCTCTTTGATTCAGTGAATAGATATCGTCAGCAGCAATATACGTAGTTTTCGCCTTTCCTTCCGGTGTAATTACAGTTGTTCTCACCAGCCGCTTTACAGTTGGTTTTATGACCATACCATAGGAAGAAACTTCTAAGTAGAATTCTGTTAAGTCATCCTCTGTAATTTCTCCCTTATCTGTCACCTTATCTAAAAATTGATTTACTTCATTGAGTAATAATCTTCTATTCTCCATTTCTGAAATAGAATAACTATATAGTAAAGGTGCTATGACCAACATGATAAATGCTAACACTAAACTTATTACCCGTGATAGAAAACCTGACATATTCTACTCTCCCTAATCTATTTTATTCATAGTATAATATTCATCCTTTAGAGTTCCATCTCCATTTGTCTGGAATTTATAATTTAGTGAATATCTAGCATTATCAGGCTGGTTTCTTACCATAAGCCAGACATTCTGCCCACACTCAAATGCATATTCTTTATATGTAAATGGTATATCAACATCTAGTCCATTTATAATTATTTTCCTTGGATTTGGCATGTTCTCATCCTGGATTTGAGACACCAGTACTACTTCTAACTTTGATAATGTTCCATCATAAGTACCGTATTCATTGATTAAAAATCCTTTATTCTTTCCTGTGTTCTTATCGTCCATATAAGAATAATTATTCTCTAATACTTTTCGATAATCTTTATACAAATTAGCCAGACTGGTAGACGTAATAAGTCCAATAATAATAGTAACCAATGCTATATCCAACAGCTCTAATGCTTGTCTGTTCATTCCACTCCTCCCTATGCCGGTCTAATCACAATATCATACAATCCATAGGAATTGTTATATTCCACCGAAATCTTTACATACCCTTTTAAATGAGAATGAATACATAAATCTTTATCTATAGTACGTATTTCTCCATTGGTATCACATACGTAACAAGTAATTTGGCGAATATCTTCACGATAATATTCAAAGAGAGAAAATGCAGTGGCAGAAGACATCACTGTTTCCATATTATTAAGTTCATCCAATGCTCCTGTCTGGGATGATATTTGAATATTGTCTATCTTATTTAATGATTCATTTCCAATGTCTTTTCCTAATAAAAATGAAAAAATTACATAGGTAATTAAAACTGATAAAAATACCATCGAAGCCCCTAACTTCATTAAATCTATTGATTCCCGCTGCAATTTTATACACCTCATTACTTTTCTGTTATGTAGTATTCTAAATAATTACCATTATCTATGATTTCAATTTCATATTCTTTATATATTTTATCTACAAAAATGTGATTTGTTAGGTAGTCCTGTGACCAAAGTTCATTCCCATCTTTCCCTAAGGAGGAATATATTCTTGCTTGCTCCTTCGTTATTTCAATGGTATCTCTATCTTTAAATTTTATATAATAATCATAAATTGCATTATATTTAAGAATGAATTCTACAACATCTGTTCCATAAATATGCTCACCGTATTCTAAGAAATATTTATCACTTTGGTCTTGTAATATCCCTGCCAATGTTTCCTGTTCTTCCTTATAAGCGAACATATTCCTGGCTGATATAGAGAAAAAGGTCAGTATAATACACAGCGCTCCAAATAAAGTGATCTCAAGAGCAGTCGTTATCAGATCATTTACTTCATTATCTCTCAAGGCGACATCACATCCTTATTATCAGTTATCCAAACCAGTGAAATACCTGTTACATTCCCAAGGGAACCATTCTGGAAGGAGGTTATTGAAGACGGAGATATACCATTGTATACTAAATATGGATGAAATTCTGCTTTTGAATCAATAAGATTTTGTAAATTCGATAATGAATATATATCCGGATTTGAAGCTACTGATGTAATATTTACCAATAAAGATGATCCATGTTCATCTGTTTTATTTATATAGATCTCAAAATCAGGATCATCATAATATTTTCTTATCAGTTCAATTACTTCATCACCATATATATGATTTACACAAGTACTGCCACTGCATTCACCCATATTATAAGCATAGAATTCACGGTACTGCCTGATATTATTTTCACTTGTTATCTGTGCATTCCTGGTCTCTGCATAACTGTTCCTTATAGAAAGCGCATATGTGACCATAACTAAAAATGCCCCGATCAATATATATTCTATTGCTAAATAAATCATTTCAATTGGACTTCGTTGATCCATGGTATACCTCACATATTACAGGATAAAATAGAAGTCAAAGAACCCTGTTTCCTGCCTATCTAATTATCCTGTCACCGGTTTTCCTATATTATTAGTAAGATGAAACCTGTACGAATACGATTCCTACAACCTGTCCGGTAGTATCTTTGATTAAGGTTGACTGATATCTGGCTCCTGTAGGAATATATTCTGCCATTCCTTGTTTTTTCATGTTGGAAACTTTATTGAAGAATTTAATACTGCCTGAATCAGCAGTAAAAAAACTACCTTTTGTAACATAATAACCATTTTCAGGGTCCAGTTCCTTCTTTTCCAAAATTGCATTATAATTAATACACCATAAATTTTTAGAGGTACCATCGCTTCCTTCTACTTGAGCTTGACCACCTGCATTATTCTTAATGATCATTTGTACATTTTCCCAATCACTATCGTCTACTGGTAAGCCATTCGCTATATCTCCATTATCAATCATCGCCCTTGTTGCAATTAAAATCGCACAGCCTTTTCCTTCAAAATTCTGATATGCAGATTTCACCTTTGTACCAAGGACTGTCTGTTGATCATAATCTGAATATTCCGACTGCTGAACAATCTCCAGCTGCTTTTGAACCTTATCTGAACCATCATTAGTGATTGCTTTACCTATGGTAAAGATACCAAGACCGATTACCAATACAAATCCAAATGCAAATAGCCCTGTCCCCAATTTACTTAACTCAATACTTTCTTCGCCCATTCCGGCCATATATAACATCTCCTTTTCTTACTGTAATTTTTTAATTACCCTCAATGTTGAAATTATTTACAAATTAATCATGCACTTAATTCATATATGTATGTCAATATATTTTTTCAAAATTTTTAAATACCCTGTAATGTTTTTATTCCATTCATCATTTCTGTAAATCCAAGATATAAAAGAGGGAACATGAACAATAACATAATTACCATAATAAATCCTACTTTTACCAACCCACCACACTTATTACGTTTTCGATCAATGATGTCACGAAGTACCACATCTCTTTCCCTGCATATATGTTCACGATCCATCTTTAGATCGCTGAATGCATCTGCTAAAGAAAGTTCATCAATGGTAAGTTTTAATTTATTAATGAATCTCTTGAAGTCAGGGATCGGAGTCTTCTCCTCCATATTTTCAAGAGCCTTTACAGGATCTGCAGCATAACTGTGATAACAATACTGAAACATTTCTTTATGTACTCTGGTCAGCTGGCTTAGATATTCAATGGCTTCCATGGTATCACAGTTCATACTCATTAATATGATCATTAACGTCTGAATCTGTAGGAATTCTTCCTCTTCTTCCTCTTTTAATTCCTTCATTCTCGTTCTTATTGACTGATCGGGCAATACCCATCCAATCATAGAAAATACAAATGATATAGGTATGAAATACCACCGGAAATACAAGCTTTTTAAAAATCGATACTTATCCTCAAGTCTTTTCATCTGATCTGAGATCTGAAGATCCGTTAGTTCTGGCATGGTAGATATAATCAGGGTTTTTAAATCTTCCTCCTCATATATGTAGCCTGTATCTCTGTTGGCTATATATTCATTATCCATTGCTAAAATATCTTCTTCCTCATATGCATTCATCTCATCGCTGGCTAACATACTGAGTGATTGGACATTATTTAATATAAAATTTCTTCCAATGGTAATGCTGCTGATAAAAGTGGTTATCAGAATAACAAATCCTAATAATGCATAGGTCAATTTTTCTAAATACAACTCTTCCACTGTTTTTTTAGAAAAAGCATTTCTTAATTTATTCTCTAACCGAAATCTTTTTCTATTTTTAGGACTGATATTTTTCATAAATTTAAATATCAGTTTATATCTAACCATCCGCTTAAATACTTCAATCCTGTCATCTGTTTTTAGGGAAACCGGGTTATTAATCCTTGACACTACTGTATAAGTAATTAAGGATACCAATATAATTGCAACATGGATTACATATCCTACCGGTCCTTTATAGATCAAAACAGTTCCCGGCATATTTTTTATTAGAAACATTTCAACCAGTTTAATGCAAGGGATTGGAATCAAACAGAGGTATTCGATCTTACCAAATTTTGTACGTTGATAATTAAGACGTTCCAGTTCCTGATTAATATCAGATGTCATAACTAACAGTGATTCTACAAATGCTGAATTACCATACTTGTCCACTTCATCTCCTGTATTATTAATGTGATAACATATTTGAGCCAGGGTCTGTATTGGACGAAAAGGTGTTATTTCATAAAATTCCTTTAACCTCAGCTCACCATTTGCTGATACCAGGACTCGATGTAATTCATCAAAAATATGTACCAGGCGGTTGCCGCATTCCACATTTTCAAGAGCCTCCACAACATTATTGCATCGCATGTATTCCAATCGCAATGACTCAACAGCATATTTTAATTGAAAATATACGATATAATTAATTCTGGAAATCCTCTTTTCGATCAATGTTGTAGGTATCATATAGGCAATGGCAGAACAAAGTAACACGCTGACAATATCATCAAAAAGCAACAATGCTGCAATAATCGTTCCCGTTGTTATTGTTGCAGTTAATGCTAAATATTTTGCAGACTTTACATATACCTCAAACTTAGTAAATACAGACATGATCTGAAGCTGTCTTTTCATTTTAAGTACATATTTTTTAAGTATGGGGGTTTTTCGGAACTCAAAATACAATTGATAAAAAAAATGGTCTAATTTAGAAGCATCTTTCTTGTGATTCCCTTTTTTGTTGTATAATAAGGTAAATACCCCAATGCACATCATTAACAAAGGAAGCACCATTAAAAGAATGGTAGTCGGTGTAATCTCTATATATTTCAAAAAATCCATGTTTACACCTCCGGTTCCGGCTCATCATAAAATTTACCAAATCCAAATTGTTCTCCAATAGTGTCATTCCCACTAAGAAATTTTACAGCCTGTTTAAAATCTTCTTCATCTGAATTTCTATGTACTTTCTTTTCTTCCTCTTTTGTGATGATATCATCCGTAATATCTACACCTAAGTATCCGTGCTCCCTGATACCTTTCCAATAATAATTAATAAATTTTTTAAATTCTTTACGTTCCTCACGGCCAAGAGTAGAAGAAATTTTTTCAATCATTGCATCACTCATACATTCTCCAGGCATATAAGTATCCGTTTCCGTATCATAAGTTAAAATATCCCTTGTTGTAAAAGACAAACGGTCTGTTTGTCTTACATAATATTCTTTCTGAATTAATGCAATACTTTCTTCTTTTTTATTCGGATCAAATTCTGGATACGGAATACCCTCCTCTAATTGAATAATCTCCGTAATACGTTTGATATAGCGTTTTCCATCTGCCGTAAAATCTAAGTGAATATTCATTTTCACTACATCTGTAACCTGGCGTTCTGCAGTAGTCATATTATCAAAACCACCTGCATTTACAAGTGAATTACGAAGTGTTAATACCAGATCTTTTGCCTGGTTTGCATGATGGGAAAATACAGTACAAAGGGAGCCTGTCATACCAAGCTGGATCATTCTGGCTGCAACCGGATCCGTTGCGACCTCACCAATAATTGTAATCGCACGATCTGCCTTTTTAAGGGCATCCTGGAGATCCTCAGCACTGACCGTATCTGTCTCTTGTACTGAAAAAATATTTCTGTCAGGATATAATTCTCTTAAATACATTTCCGGTGCCATCTCCAGTACACCTATGTTATATCTTGTATCAAAGTATGCAATAATCGCCTTCATTAATGTAGTTTTACCACTGCCCTGCCTTCCGGTAACAGCTGTGGTAACCAGACCTCTCATTAAAAATTCGATTAATTTGATACATACTTTTCCGTTGAATACACCTTTTTTATTTATTAATGATTCAGGTGTAACATTATCCAGTGTAAATTTACGGATGAATGTTGCCCAGTATTCACCTGCTGGCGGACGTATTGCAAGGATACGGGATTTATCATGCATTGTATTAACAATATAACCTCTCTTGACAGTTAAAGGTCCTGGGGAATTATATCGGATTAAGAGTTGAATGATACGCCGGATTTCATCTTCTGATCCAAAGTCTAAAAATTGCAGATGAATGTAGTTTCCTCCAAAATAGAGCCATAATGCATTTGTGGCTTCACTTATTGCACCATTCTTGTCAACTGTATTATTGCTCACTGCCTCCATTACAGAACCAGAACACCCAATATTAACACCGTTAATATTCATTTCGAGTATGGTATCAGCAATTCCAAATCCTTTAAATTGCTGATATAATAAAATAGTTAAAATGTCAAATTTCTCATCATCAGATAATATAATCTTTTCATCGAAATAACTTTGTTCTTCATTTTCCTTTGTTATGTAAAATGCAGGATCTCCCTTTTTGCATATACCAACTGCTTTTCTTTGTAAATGAAAACTATTTTTAGTGATCCATTTTGTCAAAGCATCTCTTCCATATATTTTTTTATAGCGATACATAATTATTTCGAACATAACGTTTGATGAAGGTTCACTATCATTATCAATCCCAATGATCTGCTCAACGCGCTCTAATGGCACATTATCAATAAGAAAACCCCGAATTATATCCTTTACCATGATTTTTGCACTATCAATTCCATAGGTAGAGTTCTTTAATGCTTCATTAAATTTTGCTTTTTGCATTTTATACTTTTTATATTCTTCATCACTGTTAACATCCTCATAATCTTCTTTCAAAAGGTCAACAATATGATTTTTTATTGCATTTAAAATCTCATCAAATGTAGTATATTCATCCTCGATTACCACCTGCTTTTTCCCTTTTGCATAAAAATATAAGGCAGCACATATAAAGAAGAGTGCAATGATACTTATTATAATTAAATTTGTATTATTCAAGCACAATTTCCTCCTTATTTTTTGAAGCAGTATGATAACGGGCAACTTGCTTTGCATGTTTAATACTTAGTATTCCATTTACCAAAGCTTTCACATCACTATCAATATCTACCACATGGTATTCCCTCTTTTGTATATTTTCATAAAGGAACTTCATTTTACCGTTGGCTGTACCATAAGTAATCCATGGATTATAAGAGAGTTTATACCATTTTGATACTTTTTTTATTCCAATACCTGCGGCAACCTGTTTTATATTACTTACAATATCACAGTATTTATTTACTACTACAATACTTGGTATATCTTCCATCCAATATAAAATCTGCTTTTTATTCTCATTAAATTCACTTAGTTCTGTACTGTTTTGAGTTAATATATATATAATACAGTCACATTCTTTTAATATTGCCTGATTAATTGTACTTTCCAGATCATTATCATCAATATCATAAATAATGTAATCATGAGGAAAATTAGAATTAATAAATGTAATTAAACTATTGAATTTATCACTGGACACTTCATTGGAATTTAAACTAAATAACTCAAATCTGTCTGTAATACTTTTGCAATAATTACCAATATCATTTTTTCGAATGCCGCCTTCTTTTATTAGGTCTAATAATTGAGTTGAATTACACGTTTGATTGTCTTTTTCATTCATATTAAAATATTGATATAATGAGTTTGATTTATTGGAGCCATGTGTCAGACATACTGTACGGTTCCTTGTAGAAAGCTCATATGCGATTAGTGATGCAATTACTGTATTACCACTTTTATGGGTATGAGGTGACATAACAGCTATATTCATTCCTTGTTATTCCTTTCTTACTTTATTGATGTTTCATATTTTTTTCTGGTCAGGAGTTTCATAAATTGAGGCTTGCTCATATTAAAGTATCCGCTGACTAATCTTGTGAGTAATTTGCATATGGCCATATCCTTTGTAATAATTAATTCTTTCACTTCTTCCGTCATAACCAGATATTTATAATATTCCGGCTTTAATATTAGTAGATTCTGAATATTTTTTAGATATGCAGAACTAAAGATGACCTCTATTTCATCTTCCCTTTCTTCTATAAATCTCCTTTTGGGTTTTACAAAAGAACGGTCATAACAGTTACATAGAATTGTTAACTCTGTTTTTTTCTCTAATGGAATTGGATCAGAAAATACATATAGAATATGCTTGTAATTTTCTTGGTTTGTTTCCAGATTCATTTTATCCAATGAATTACTTATCTGAATGTCTACACCGGATATGCTGCCTTCATCCCCATCTTTATGATACAAATTTCTAAAATTACCATCATCACTTACTAATAAAGTGGGGCCGTCTATAGAGCAAACACGCATTAAGGGTAATACTAAAATTCGTTTGTCCACTTTTCCAATAACAGAAAAATTCGCCATTTATAATTCACTTCCTTTACTCATTTGTGGTAGAATTATCACTTTCTGCTTGGGCAGCCTGTGCTGCTTGTGCTTCTCGTGCTGCCTGCTTTTCTTTTTCGCTTTGTAATCTTTCATATTCTTTTTGGGCGGAATCAAATTTTTCACTAATGGAAAGACGTCCAGAAGTTACTTTCTGAGAAATATCTACTTTGTCAGAATTTAATAATTGTTCTTCCAATTGTTCACGCAACGCCATTACCTTGCTATAATTACCGGTATTAATATTGGGATCCTTTAACATGGTTAATAAAACATCCAGATTAATTGGGTAATAAGTCGTTGCCGCTTGTTGTGTTCCTGCTTCAACATATTCTGCCCCATATATTTTTGTTGATGGAAATGTTGCAATATCCGTCTTCATAGATTCATAGCAATAAAAATCTCTCTGACCAACAATTAATTTCACTGTATCCCCATTAATCTCTGCCACCCGTTTATGGGATAGTGCGATATAATCTTGTCCCAAAGGAAAAGAGATACGTACATCTATATAATCACCTGCTTCAAGTCCGATCGGGATCTCATCAAATACCACATCCATGTAACGCATATCATCTTCAAGTTCATAATCAATAAACATATCATTTGTTAACTGTGTTCCTGCTTTTAGATCAATTTTATAATATTGGCCAATGATATGTTCTGCATCTGTAACTGCATTTTCACTCATTCCAAGTCCCGGCGCTTCAATCGCTTCTAATTCGATTTCACTGCATTCATTTCCGGCTTTTACATCTGTTACTGTACGATATACGATTGTCATTTCTCCCATTCGTGCTATTTCTGTTTCTAAGTTTGAAATTTCTTTGTCCTTTACGGCTAACTGCTTTTTATACATTTTTTGCATAGCTAATATCCCTATTATCGTTAACAGTACAATGACTGCAATGATTATGTATTTTCTTTTTACGTACATATATATCCCCCTTTATTTGAAATAACTTTCTGCACTTGGCATTGGTGCATCTTCATCCAGCTGAGCCATCAGCATCTTATCACTAAGGCAAAAGATCCGAAAGACATCACCGCCGGCATCCTGCAAGTAAACCTCTGCATACACAGATGTTAAGATTTTTCTGCGCATGGAGTACCCATGGTTTAATAAACTTGCTACATATCTTTCACTGGCTTTCAAATCTAATTCATATATAATTCCAGATATTTTACTTTCCGTAAGTTGTTCCTTAAAACTATACGTTTCAGGATATGTTTCAGGCGAAAAAGCAACAATTGGCTCAATCCCGCCACCTGCTACATCCCTCTCATATTTATTGTTTTTATATAAAAATGAAACGGAATCTAATATACTATGTTTTGTTTCCCATACGTTTCTATCCTTTCCATTATCATTCTCATAGTCTATGACCTGTTTCGTTATATAGGTAAAATCACTTTCTTCCATGATCTCACTCTCTTTTGGCTCATCTTTTGATAGAAAATAATCCACATTATAATAAATAATAAAAAATAGGATAAAGATAGCTGTTATTAATAATCCTTTCCTGATCCAATGTTTCTCCAGATGTTTTATTTTCAAGTTATCACCCCTATTCTGATCTGTCTTCTTCAATATAATCCACAATAGGAACATCCGGTTTTGTGTAGCCGTCTTCTAAATTAACTTTTGTTTTTCCTGTTTTTCCATCTTCTTTTACAGTGGAAGGATATGAAGTGCTCTTTTTGTCCTCTATTGTAATATCTTCAACATATTTTTTTATATTTGCAAAGTCGACTGTCTCAATACCCATACCGGGATTCGCCCCATACCACTCATCATAGATCTGCTTCCCTAAATCACCATACATTAGCAATGGATTAATGGAAACTGTATTTAATATTGTCTCAAAGTGAAGTGTCTCCCCATAAGCAAATCCTAATAATTCATATTGTTTCACTTTATCTCCTTTATTCACTACGACCTCAGATAGATATTCATAGATAGTAATCAATGAAGAACCATGTTTTATAGTAATGCGGTACTTACTTTTGCCTTTCTTCTCTATAGATTTTACTGTTCCGTTAAACTGGCTTATAATTTCAGCTTTAAACCCTTCCTGGGGACTACTTGCTACATAAATATCTATCCCTCTATTATTCATATATTTAATATCTGATGTTATAATTGCATTTTTTCCAAAAGCACGATACAGTTTATAACTGTCTTTTGTGGGAAAAACCAGTCCTTCTCCAACATCTCCAATATCAAATGTATCATCTTTTGAATTTAATACGGAAGCGGCATACTTATAAGCTTTCTCATCGTCTTGTTCTTTAAATCCTTCAATTATGTAACTGTCCGGTTCTTTTAATGCACCAAGTTCTTTGAGTGCAGTCAGGCTACTATTTAGTTTTTCAATAATTACTTCCTCTTTATCATTAGAAGAAAACCTCTTTTCTAATTCCTCTAAAGAATTATCTTTCTGAACGATTAATTTATTCAATGTATCTTCATAACCAAAATCGCCCATAGTTTCTAATAGATCAATGAGCTGTTTCTTATACCCCGTTTGCCGGTAACGATAAATAATAGTCTTTAGCTCACTTTGCAGATTTTCATCTGTTATTCTTTTATCTCCTATTATTTCTCTTAAATCATCGATAGTTGCAGCGGTCGATGTAATATTTGACATTAAAAAAATGATAATGATAAATACAGCACTGACAATTCTATTTATTTTCTTCAAAAAATTTAGCATCTTATACTCCTATCTTAATTTTTATTCATTCAATTCAACCTTTAATAGACTTTTTTCACCAATTCCTTACATGATTTAGTTTGCACTTAATTGGTATATTATTGTCAATACTATTTTCAAAAATAATTAAAAAACAGTAACGCACAAGGCATTACTGTTTTATTTGAAGATTTTTATGAATTTAACACTGACAGGAAAAAGCGAAGGTAACTCCAAGACTTTTCTCAGCCTATGAACTACCTCCGATACTGCGTTATACTCCGGGTGCGTGCCATTGTAATATGGCACTTTTGGTATCGTCAAGAGAACTATTACAAGTTTATTACATTTTACATGAATAAAAATTAGATTCTATCATTTAAATTTTTAATCATATATTCATAGACAGCATTTCCATCCTTCTGCTCTTGTAATTCCTTCGCTTCTCGTTCAGATAATTCTATTTTTTTCATTGTTGAAACCATTTCTCCACTATCATACTGCATAAAATACTTTTCACCTTGCTTTATGATAGTAATTCCAAAATTAGAATATATTTGCTGCATTTTGTTCTCCTTTACTTTTATTCAAATATTAGTTTGGATATAAATTCTTTTGGTAATGGTGAATTGATTGTCGCTTCTGGTATTCCCCCACCAGTACTTCCGCCTGGAATCCATTGATCATTTGCTCCCAACTCATTTCCACTTGGCATCCTCACCCCATGTGGTTCTGCTATATCTAATCTAACTGGGCTGTCCCCCAAAGTTCCCGATTCTAGACTCAGTAATTGTTCCAATTTTGAAACATCACCATTTGCTGCTTGAATAATTTCATCTGCTGCTGATTTTGGCATTACAAATGTTCCACCAGGAGGTCCTGCTTGTCCAGTTGGTATTGCTACACTAATTTTTGTAACTCCCTCAGAAAATAATTCTAAATGAGAATCTATGTACTCTTGGCTTAAATATGTTGCAGGATCTGAACGATATCCTTTATTCGTTAGTATAATATCATTTATCTTTTGCTGATCTAACCCTGCTTCTCTTAAGTCCGTCCACTGATTATATTTTATGGCATCTTCTGGAGGCATTAAATCAGCCCAACTTGTTGGTGTACTCTCTTTAATATTATTAATAGAGATATGACCAGGAATATCATCTGCTGATTTTGCCGTTATCTGGGCAGCATCATCAATAAGATCAGTTCCTCCATTCCCCAAAATCCTGCACTTTCCAGAGAAATTCTTAATACTCTTTAACACATCCATTCCATCTTTCGCAAAAAGTATAAGTCCTGCAGATGTTTCTAATACATCAAGTCCTGTTGCAAGATTATGAACAAATTTACTGTCACTGGTTTCTCTCATTTGTTCGGTAAAGGTATCTCTTCCTGCATATCTCATTGCCCATGCCGGATTTTCGTTCTGCATCGCATCATATGCTTTAGAATTATTATATATCGAGGTCAGTCCATTTGCAACTGTCACAGTTGTAGCTATAACGGTTGATATGGCTACAATGGCTCCTACTCCGGAAGCTATGGCAACCACTGCTCCTACTACTTCCAATGTGACTAATGCTACTGTCACTATATCATCTATGATATATTTCCCGCCTTCATATTTATACCAATCTTTAATATTCTCGATACCATCTGTGACTGCCACTTCTATGGTATTCCCGATTTCTTTCAGATATCTTCCTAATGCACTTCCATTACCGATTTCTGTACCTATATAGTTGAACCACTTTGTTACTATATTTTCTTTGATTCCATATGTATTTTTAAAATCTCCTGACAGAGATTCAATTGCGGCCCTTACATTATGATCGGCTGTGACACAATTGTTCTTAAAAATTTCAATATTCGCTGCCAAAGTTTCAAAATCTACTTGTTTCTGCCTTAGCTGTACTAACTTATCTCTCATTAGCTGGTCTGCCACGTCAATATTGCTTGTCCAGCTGCCGCTGTATTCTTTTAGTTTTTTACATATCTCTTCTTCAATTGCTCCTCCATATTCTTCTAGCAGGGCTGCAGCTTTTCTTGCATCTTTTGCAGCATCTTCCAAGTCATGATAGGCCACTACTAATGTACTCATATTTTGCCCCCTTTATATCATTATTCAACTAATTTAAATAATTAATTTCCTTCCCAGAATATCTTTTGAGCTTTTCTAAAAGTACTTCTTTATCTTTTTCTTCTATGTTCACATAATATGTATTGTTCTTCATATCCATATCTATCGAAGCGATTTCATCATATGAATCAGGCTTTTTATAGATGATTTTTCTCATCCGCCCATAAAAACGAAGACAAAGCAGTGGAATACTGTACTCCATTTTTTCTATTTCATTGTAGTTAATTTCAACGACTTCACTATGCAGCCCTTGCCCTCGATACATTTCAATGGAAGGTAATATCACTTTCATAAAATTATTATAAAATTCTATGTTCATATCAAATGGCCGGTACTTCGTGCGCTTAGTGTTAAAGTAAGCAATACTAATAAGTAAACATGGAATAATTAATCCTCTTAAGGATTTAATAGCACCTTCTTTATCCTCCATTAAAAGCTTAAATAAAATCAGCAATAAACAAAATGAAAATAAAATCCAAAATACTTTAACAAGTCCTCGCATCTTTAGTCTGCCCTGTACTAATATTTTTGTTGTTAATGAATATTTATCTAACATATTGTTTCTCCTTCTATTAGATTTTGATAAAACTGGCAGAATAACTTTTGAAGTCATTCTGCCAATTTTAAAATGATTTTAATAAGTACTATTACAGTTCTTATTGTTTAAATGCACCAGACAAATCGGAGTCTGTTTGACCAAAGGTATCCGCTGCCTGCACTACTTGAGTGCCAATTCCATTTACGATTAGTGGAAATTGTTTTAAAGTTTCCTTCAACTCATTATAAGCTTCTAGAAAAGCATCCTGAGCCAGACCATCCCATTCATTTACTACAGTGTTGATCGTAGTGTCCAGTGTTGTTACTTTTGTGTCAATTTCTTCTCCCATTTTTACAATGGATTCACCTTGAGTTTTCAGTTCCTCGGGCGTTACTTTAATACTTGCCATATTTATAATCCTCCTTAAATTATTTATGTATATAAACCCCATGGGTATATACCTGATTTGTTATATCCTTGTTATTATCAGCCCATATGTACATTAAGTTCTTCTGAACAATGTCTCATATAAATGTACATTTATCTAAAAAGAACGAATAATAACTTTACAATATTAGTGTGCACCTAATTAAGATATTAATGTCAATAGGAAAATTTAAAAACTTTTGAAAAAGACAAAAAACAGTTAGTAGATTTTAGTCTACTAACTGTTTAGGAACTTTGAATAAAAAATTATTTAATTAATCTCCTTACCAGAATATTTTTTCATCTTATCTAAAAGTACCTCTCTGTCTTTCGCTTCCATGTATATGTCATATGTACTTATCTTCACTTCTGAAATAATTTCATCAAAGTTATTTGGCTTAGCATATTCTATCTTTCGCATCGGTCCATAAATATGAAGGCAGAAGAGAGGAATATTATATTCCATTTGTTCTATGTCTGTGTAATTAATTTCCACCACTTCACAGTGCAATCCTCGTCCTGATTTTGTATCAATTGAAGGTATTATCATCTTCATAAAATTATCGTAAAATTCAATATCCATATTATAAGGTACATATTTCTCACGTTTCAAATTCCTATAAGCAATACTGATAAGTACGCATGGAACTATAATACCTCTTAATGATTTAATTACTCCTTCTATATCTTCCATGAGGAGTTTAAATAAAATTAACAATAAGATAAACACAAATAAAATCCAAAATACTTTTACCAGCCCTTGTTTCTTTAATTTGCCTTGTACTAATATTTTCGTTGTGAAAGAATAGCGATCTATCATCTTTTTCTCCTTTTAAGTATTTATTTGTATTATTTTACCATATTGTCTTGCAGTTATCTACTACTTTTAATCTGAACTTCTATCATGTGTGTTCTTTCCATTTATACTTCCTCTTTTTATTTTTATGAAATATATATTCTTATCTTGATATTAAAAACTGCAGAATAACTTACTAATCTCTTTTTATAAATCATTCTGCAAATTTTATTATGACTTTTTGTGTTACATAGATTTAGCTATTAAATTTTCCTAAGATTTCATCAATTATTGTGCCTCATTCTTCAATTAAAGCGTAAATCCCTGTATGAATTCCCTTTCATATACCTAAAACAAATCCGTTCCATATGGAGCATTTATAGCCGTTAATATTTATCTATTCTGTTAATATTTTCATAAAATTATCAAATGAATCTGCTATCCAATATGTTATTGGTTCAAATTCCCCCGATTCTTCATGATCCCATATACATACTGACGGATTTAATTTATTAACTCTAAAATCTAAGCATAAATAATCTCCAGTAAATAATTCTGCTATAGGTAATACTTCTATTCCGACCAGATCTTCATTGCTAGTAAGTCTTTCACCTATTTGTGATTCTATTACACTAATATCACACCACCCAAATTTTTCTTCTTTTACATTTTTTAAAACACATAAAAACCTAGTTATTGCATAACTTTTACTATTATAAATAAATGAATTTTGAATAGGAACTCCACCATTATAGTGTGAAATAAATTCCTTATAGCTGTCAGGTAAAGTTAATCTCCATTTTTTTTCTTTCTCAGTTAATAGCTCTATATCTGGCAATGGATAAATAATTGTTTCGCCTTTTATATTCATATAATTCAATCCTCCTGCTTTTATCTTGGCATCTACCCACATTCCCGTTGTTCTACCACCATTATATCACCTATTATAATTTTGTACCTTACTATTAAAAACAGCTAGTAGATTTTCACCTCTACCAGCTGTCACTTTTAACCATATCATATCTTATTCTTTAATTTATAGATTGAATAAACTCTTCCACTCAATTCATTAATTTACTAATTCTTGCAATACTAATTTCTCAATTATACGAGGTTACTTTTTTGCTTATAAAAAGCAAATCCTATCCATTCATTTTCCTCAATTATTCTTTTTATTTTTTCAGAAACATACAATGCAGCAACATTTTTCGTGCATCTAAAAATGTCATAATTGGAACATTTTTTTTCATCTAAATAAATTTCATGTGGTATGAATGTATAGAAATTATATTTTTCATTAAATCTATATTGGCTTTTTTGCATATCATATCCGTCAATGAAATTTTTAACGTACATCAAAACATAACTATTGTTAATGTTTTTATTAACTACATCTACTAATTTTATCGGATAGTATTCTACTCCTTTAATGCCTTCCTCGTTAAATTTTTGCATAACTTTTTTATGTATAATTGGCCAGCTTTTTGCGTTTAAAAGGTATTCACTTTCCAACTCTGAAGCTTTTGAACTATAATAAAATTCTACATCTGGCCAGTCGTTTATATCCCATTCTGATAAAATAATATTGTCAAAAAAACCTTTCTTTATTCCTTTGTATTCAATTTCATCTATATTACTCGTCTCAGCATATATTGTATTTATTCCTTCCTTAATAGATTCATCTATTCTATCCATATCAAATACCAATTTATAAAACATGCTTCATTCACGCTCCTTTATTTCAAATTCTTCCAATAATCTGAGTATAACATATTTGGATTATCGCGGATAATACTTTTTATTTCTGTTTCATATAAATCTAAAAATACATCTCTACCGTTTCAAGAGTAATTAATGCTACTATATCTATATCACCTATTATAATTTTGTACCTACTATAAAAAATAGCTAGTAGATTTTCACCTCTACTAGCTGTAATTTTTAACCATATCATATCTTTTCCTTTAATTTGTAGATTTAACAATTTTTCCATTTAATTCATCATATATATTTTTTCACTCCAAATCCATCTGAATAAAATATGAATATTTATCTTCTTGAGGATTATCAAGTAATGTAGAGAAAAAGTATATTTCTCCTTCTCCATTTTTTAATTTTCCATTAAGCCAAAATCTATCCTATTCATTTATTCGTTTCACAACTAGGTAATTCAACTTCAATTTGATATGAAATTTTAAATTTGTTGGGCGCAAAGAACCATCAGGGTATAAAATTGGCAGAATAACTATTCACCTAATTTTTCATAGCTCATATATATATTGAAAGATTTAATTTATTTTTCTAAAATCCAAGCGTATAATCTATAGCAAATAATTATACTATAAGTAATAATCTGTTACCATTAGCTTGTATAGTGTACTAAATCATAAGGATAATATTGTTCATCTTTTAGATGTTTGTCAGGAATATCCAGGATTTTAGCTATAGCACCTGCCTCAAAACTCCAATATCCATAATACAGATTTTGCTTGCTTTTATGCGAATCATACCAACCACACTCATTGTGTCTATGATACCAATCGTTGCTTATATATAATTTTAGCATTTCACTTCGGTTTGTTTGATTGCATATAATCTCTTTCAGTTTGACATAAACCTCTGGAAATGATAAATCTCCTTGTATTTCATCTATACCGTCCACATTATATCTAAGCAAAAAATTGTACAGCCAATCATTTACATTATATTTATCTAACAGTTCTTTTATTTTTTCAAATTGTTTCATACCTAAATTCAATAAAACTCCTAATGAAATCATCCAAAGATTTTTCATATAAAAGTCAGATTGCCATACTTCTTCCCAATCTTCTATTAATTTTAAATAATCTTTTTCAATTTCTTCTAGATTATCCCCTCTAGAATATTTTGCTATTAAAATTCCTAATCTTAAGTCATGAATTTTAATTTTTATAGATAATACTCTTTCTTCCTTGATTTCATTGTTTGCTAATTTCTTTACAAATTTATTTATCCTGTCTGTATCTTCAGAAATAAATTCATTAAAATATGTTTGATTTTTTATTTTATCTCTCATAAGGCTATTTTCCTCCATTCTCTCAATCTAGATTCTTACTTGTAACACTCCCACTTGTATCTATATGTACAACTGCTTTTTCATATCCTTCCATCAAGATTTCGTCAGCCATATCTTTTCCCACAGCATTTTCAAGTCTATTACTGCCATTTATCCATGTATCGCTCATTTGTTTACCATCTAAACTCTTTCCTAATTTTGAACTTCCATACTTTGCTTCCCCTATTACATATGGCGGATGCCTGTCTGGTTTATAATATACGCCATCAATTCCTTGATGGGGAGGAATATTTAAATCGGTGACTCTATCTGTACTAATTCTTTGGTATCCCTGACTTTCAAAGAGATCATCCATCTTCATTTCTCCATAATTTCCTTTTTGAAGATTGGTTAATGATTTTGAACCACCTGGACTATTTTCTACAGACTCAATAATTGATTTTTGAGTTCTTCTTGTTGTATCAAGTACATCGTCAGTAGCTTTCAATCCCATCTCTGTTATATCATCAACAACCGTTTTACCTGGTATTCCATCCGCCGACTTTGCCCCCAACTGGGCAGCATCATCAATAAGATCAGTGCCTCCATTCCCTAAAATCCTGCACTTTCCAGAGAAATTCTTAATACTCTTTAGTGCATCCATTCCATCTTTCGCAAAAAGTATAAGCCCTGCAGATGTTTCTAATACATCAAGTCCTGTTGCAAAATTATGAACAAATTTACTGTCACTGGTTTCCCTCATTTGTTCCGTAAGGGTATCTCTTCCGGCATATCTCATTGCCCATGCCGGATTCTCGTTCTGCATCGCATTATATGCTTTAGAATTATTATATATTGAGGTCAGCCCATTTGCAACTGTCATAGTTGCGGCTATAACGGTTGCTATGGCCACAATGGCTCCTACTCCGGAAGCTATGGCAACCACTGCTCCTACTACCTCCAGTGTGACTAAGGCTACTGTCACTATATCATCTATGATATATTTCCCACCTTCATATTTATACCAGTCCTTTATATTCTCGATACCATCTGTGACTGCTGCTTCTATAGTATTCCCGATATCTTTCAGATATCTTCCTAATGCACCCCCATTACCGATTTCCGTACCTATATAGTTGAACCACTTTGTTACTATATTTTCTTTGATTCCATATGTATTTTTAAAATCTCCTGACAGAGATTCAATTGCGGCCTTTACATTATTATCGGCTGTGACACAATTGTTCTTAAAAGTTTCAATATTTGCTGCCAGAGTTTCAAAATCCTCTTGTTTTTGTCTTAACTGTACTAACTTATCTCTCATTAACTGGTCTGCCACATCAATATTGCTTGTCCAGCTTCCACTGTATTCTTTTAGTTTTTTACATATCTTTTCTTCAATTGTTTCTTCATATTCTTCTAACAATGCTGCTGCTTTTCTGGCATCTTTCGCCGCGTCTTCTAAATCACGATAGGACACTACTAATGTACTCATATTTTGCCCTCCTTACTCTCTATGATTAGTTAATTTCAAAACTCCTAATCGTCTATGATTGCTCCAACGTGTTCTTAAGCTTAAATAAGAGTTTCTCAATTACCTATATACTGATAGTATAAAACTGGCAGAATAACCATTCATTATATAAGTCATTCTGCCAGTCTTACCGTGCTTTTAATAAGAATATTACGATTCTTATTGTTTAAATATACCGGACAATTCGGAATCAGTTTTTTCAAATGCATCTGCTGCACTTACTACCTGAGAACCAATGCCATTCACTATTTCAGGAAACTTCTTTAATGTATCTTTCATTCCATTATAAGTTTCTAAAAAAGCATCCTGAGCAAGACCATCCCATTCACCGATAACCGTGTTAATTGTGGTTTCCAGAGTTGTCATCATTGTTGCAAGTTCCTCTCCCATTGTTACAATGGATTTTCCCTGAATACTTAGATCCTCTGGTGTTACTTTAATACTTGCCATATAAATACCTCCTTAAATTATTTATGTATAATAACCCTTTGGGGATTATACCGAAGTAATTGTGTTTCTTAATATTTTGTTCTTAAAGACTTCGCTCCTACTTTTTCAGAAGGAATATCAGACAGTCTTGACAGGTTCTCTTCATATTTAATTGATTTCGCCTGCTCACTGACTGATTCGAACTGTTGGATCGCATATGTGATCATTGTTGATAAATCTTCCATTAAATCTACATATCTTTCAATATCATTTGACCAGTTGTGGTCAATGATTTCGAAAAAAGAATTACCTGCATCCGATTTCCAGCCTATATTTCGTAAATCATCTATCCTGGTAACTAAATTATCTTTCATTTCTTTTAATGTGGCTGCAGAATCATTAAAAGCTTTTGACGCCTGAGCAAAAACTTCCGTCTCATAGCAAAAACTATTATTTCCTTCATACGCTATCATACCAATTCCTCCCCTCTTCTTTTCACTGCACCAGTATCTATACTTTTTGCAATATCCTTTTCTTTATTTGCCATTTCTATATCTTTCATAGCATGATAAATTTCGCTTTTTACCATATGAACTTCAGAAGAATCTAAAAGCATGCCAACATAGTCAGCTAGTTCCAGCGCCTTGACATAATCTTCAAGTTCTTTATGGCATAATGCCCGAAACAGATAAGCATCTACTAATGTTGGTTCCTTAATGGTTGCTGATCTATAGTATGAGATTGCTTCTTTGTAATACTTTTTTGCTTCTTCCTTTTTACCTGTTTTGTTCAAAGCATACGGTTTATAATAAAATGCAGCGCGTTCAAATGAATTATCTGTTTTCATTTCTGAAAGTCTTTCTGCACATTTTAATAAAAGCTCGTACTTCTCATTATGAGCATATATAAGCATTAACAAAAATAGTGCTTCTGCATTCTCTCCTCCATCTTTCACTAATTCTTCACTTTTTCTCAGATATTCTGTTGCCTTCTCAAATTCATTCTGCAGCATATAAACTTTTCCCTGTTCAATTAACAGTTCCAATTCTACTGCCTGATATCCCTCCATTTTTCTGGCTTCTGCAATCATCTCCAGTGCTTTATCATATTGTGAAGTAAGAGTATAGTACTTTATATTGTCTAAAACTAAAGCTGGATCTCCCGGAAACAATGATAATGCTTTATCTATGATATCTTTGGCCTCTTCAAACCTTTTTAATGAGCACAATATAACAAATGAATAATGATACCCCTCATATACATCAGGCAGATATGATGTGGTTTCCTTTAATGTGGTTAGCGCTTCTTCATACATACCCAATGTCACTTGAAGTGATGCCTTATGAATCCGGTATTCAGGAACATTACCATCTAAATGAATCGCTTTAGAAAAATTCCTTAAAGACAAATCAGTATTTTTCGTCTCTTCATATATCAATCCCATACTATAAAAAAGTCTGGCAGCAACATACCCTAATGAAATAGCTTTATTATAATATTCTATTCCAGCATTGGTATCACCTTTAAGTACCGAGAGATTACCTAAATGAAAAAAGATTCTTCCATCGTTTTTATTAATCATTAATGCTTTCTTATAATTAACTTCAGCTTCATCGTATTTCTCGTTTTTTAAATACAGGTTTGCCCGGTTAATATAAGTTTCTATGTACATGGAATCAAGTGCATTTGCCTTATCGTAATATTCATATGCTTCCTCTGGTTTTCCGTTGTTTTGTAATACCAGTGCCTGCTCATTATATTCCTTTACCTGTAGTTTTAACTCTTCTAGCTTGTCCATATTTACTCCTTTACCAGATGATGTTTTATCATTTTAATACCACGGGCTCCGGGTGGAAGCTGCCCTTGCCTCTTCCCTTCTTCTTGCTTCTTCCCGTTCACGCCTCTGCTCTTCTTCAATTGCAGCTTGTCGAAGTCTTTCCAATTCCCTGATTCTATTTTCGCAATCTCTTATCTTAGTATCCAAATCATTTATTTCTGAAGATAGGGCACTATAGGTACCAGAAAGTTTTTTATCTCTCTCATAGTTTTTTTCTTTTGCCTCTTCAATATCTTCAATATGATTCGTTACCGTCACATCGTGTCTGATGGCTGAAGTGCCTTCTGATTTTACTTCTGTAATCTTATTATTTGCCCTAAGCAATTCATAGTTACTTTTGTTTTGTATCCATTCCTTAACACCATTCAACTCTTTTCTTTGCTTTTTATATTTCTCTAATTTAGATTTCTCCTCAGAGATTAACCTGCTATAATATGATGAACTATACATAATAACACCTCCTTTACATGAACAAATTATGATTGCTGGGATCCCATGGCAATCTTTTGTCTGATATCATCATCTGTTTCATCATAAGATGTCTGTGCTGCTACCATCATGTTGTATATCTCATCTAAAGAATCTTTGATATCAGATATCTTACTGAATAGTAAATTATACTGACGTTCAAATTCATTTCGGGATTTGCCTACCCACACGTCATATAAAAGGTTGACATTATCCTCAATATCTTTCTTTATGTCCTCTAAGGATTTTAATGTTTTTAGAAAATCTTTGTTTGCATCTTCCAGGTATTTTGTTTCTAATTCCATCCTTATACTGCTCTCTGACATATATTTTCCTCCTATTCATTGAGAATTGTTTTTATCTTAGTAATCTCTGTTCCCATACACAGGTATCCATCACCTGTGTCAATATTTTTAGTAAATTCTTTTTGCAATTTCAAAGAAAGTTCAAAGAATTTAAAGTTAATTGCATCATCAAATACAATCGCTTTTTTATTCTCTTTCAACATCTTATGTAATTCTCCGGCATTAAAGGTTACCTGGGCATTCTCAATATTGGAGAATATAATGCAGATTTTCATATTCTTGAGGTCTTTAAAACATGTATTTATGAATTCCATTAATTTTTTATCTGAATTAATACTTTTTACTAGCATTGCATTTTCTATAATTATTAGCTGAAGTGGTAATTCTTTTAGAATATCTTCAATTGACTTATTCTCAGGACGGTTTAAAGCCAGTTCTTTTCGCCTTCTTAATTCTTCCATAATATTCTCAAAGATTATTTCTGCATTGCTATGATCGATATTATACTCCTTAACAATATTGTAATCTTTTACACTATCGAATTCCCTCTCTCCACTATCGAAGAGATAAACTTCCGTATAGTGCTTAAAGATGTCTTTCTCTATGGCTGTTAGGATCTGTTTCACAAAATTCGTCCTTCCGCTTTGTTCTCTTCCCATCACTGCAAATACTCCAAGAGTTAAGAGATTGATAGTACTGTAAGATACCGTATTATATTCAATACCAATCGGTATAGTGTAAGGTGCTTCATACAGATCCGGTCTTTGAGCTTTTAATTCTGACCTTGTTATAATGCCTGGAACCATAGGAATTGGTATTGCTTTACTATTTGGATAAAGACCATTCTTTAATTCAATAAATTCCTTCATCCTTGCTACCCGGAGGTATTCTTTTGTTTCATTTACAGGCAGTGCGGTCTGGAACTCTACAATACGCTTATCTATTAAGCATAGACCTCTTCCCGGCACTTCTTTAGGCTCCATGCGGCAACGACTGAACAGATTGGAATATTCCCCTTTTTCATTGCAATATAGAGCAATTTTAGTTCCAAAGTTAGGTATCACTTTATATCCAATCGTTGAAGTCAAGGTAGAAGTAACAACTAAATTAATGCCCACACTTTGTCCTTCTCTTGAAAGACTAAGAAATGTATCATCCAGAAAGCCATAAAATTCTTTAAATACTGCAATATTATCAATAAATACCAGGATTTGTGGCAAATCCTTATATCCTGCTTCTATATAAGCCTTATAGGTTCCGAGGCCTTTTTGCACAAATCTTTCCTTTCTTTTTTCGATTGTATTCTTCAACAGCTTAAATAGATTTATTACTTTTTCATCTTCAGATACTAAAGCAACTCCACCTACATAATTCGATTCCTCAAAAACTTTTAATGCCATATTTCCACAGTCTACTATATACATACTTACTTGTTCAGGGGTGTATTGATCCATTAATGCATAAATAATAGTTTGTAATAGCGTTGTTTTTCCAGTTTGAGTAGAACCAACGATATAAGTATTGTTTTCTGAGAAATTCAGTGACACCTCTTCTTGTAACTGTAATTCAGGATCATCAAAGATACCAACTGAGATGCTGATACCATCCTGAATATTCTCTTGATTTTTTTGTTTAATATTAGAAAGATATATGATATCTTCAAGGGGTGGAAGGCAAATTCCCGGTAATCGATTAATTTCATTGTCATCACAATAGTTACTGATATAATCCACCATTGTCTCTAATTGATTCCTGGATTTTTTCTCTTCCCTTGAAGTCTTATTTGTGTATACTAACGATTTTTTACCCCAAAGGTTCTTCTGGTATATTTCATATACTTCGTTTATTTGCCCATCAAATTCAAATACTTTTGCTCCACTATATGCAGATTGGAATAACTCAAATATCTCATTATTTCCAACTTGAAAATAGGCTCTTCCTGCTTCCACAATCTCAGCTGCTAACGGAGTTTTTATAACTTCCATACTGTCTTCTCTTGTCTGAACCTTCAGACATAATTTAAACTTTGAATTACTCCAAACCTGGTTATCTACTACCCCGGCAGGCTTCTGGGTTGCTAATATCAGATGGATTCCTAAAGTTCTGCCTATACGTGCTGCACTAATAATTTCTTTCATGAATTCAGGATATTCACTCTTTAATTCAGCAAACTCATCCACTACCATAATTAAATGGGGCATCGGACAGGAAGCTTTCCCTTCCTTAACTAATTTTATGTAATCATTAATATGATTTACATTATGTGCCGCAAACGCCTCTTGTCTCCTCACTAACTCGGATTTAATGGAAAGCAAAGATCTGTTTATTTCCCGTCCGTCAATATTCGTGATGGTTCCTATCAAATGAGGAAGATCCTTAAATTGATTTGCCATTCCACCGCCTTTAAAATCAATAATTACAAAACCAACATCATGTGGGTGGAACCAACTTGCCAGTGATAAAATATAAGTTTGGATAATCTCACTTTTACCGGAACCTGTTGTTCCTGCAACTAAACCATGGGGTCCATGAGCAGATGCTTTATCACTAATATCAAGATACACCAATTCTCCTTTTTTCTTTACTCCTAATGGAACTGACATACTTTTATAGACCTCTGATTTGCTCCATCTTTCCTTAATGTCTAAATCATTTATGGATATTAAATTCAGCATTTCAAACAGTGATATATTTTTAGTTAATTCACTTTCCAGGTTAACTTCATCTATATATACACTGCTTAATTTAATTGCTAAATTTCTTGCAACCTGGTCCATGACCCTTGGATATACAAAATTGAGATATTCTTCCCCATTATTGCTTAGAGTTAATATTCCCTTGTTTTCAGCCACATCCAACTCAATTATCTCTGTACAGCCTTTTGGAAGAAACTCTCTATATTCTTCAAAAAATAAAAATGTGAACCCTAGTTCTTTTGCATCTTGTATATATTTGGTTACCGGATGTCTGGCAATCATACTTGAATCAAAAACAAATATAACGAAATGAGTATCAAATACTATCTCTTTTTCTTTTAACATTGCTTGTCTTTTCACCAGTTCCGAATATAGAAATTCCAGATTTATATTGCAGCTTTCTTCATCATACATGAAATTTTTAATATCTAAATCTTCATTATCCACATTTTGCAGCCAATGTATCCATTCAAATTTATTCAAGTCATGTTCTGAGAACATATAATATAATTTGACTTCTTTAAAATAATGGCGGATTACAATATCTAATGTTATATTTTTCAACAGTTCATATAACCTGTCTTTATCCCCAACTACTCCAATCGCATTTGATTTACCCAATTCGGATATAATTGGAGCATCCTCTATAAATTTGTACTTTTCTTCCAGCTGCTCCGGGATGTCCACTAATTCATCCTCGGTATTCTTGAATTTTTGTTTCGTATATTTTGTTTCACAATGTGCAGTAATTTTACCTGATCCTATCCGTACAGAAAGATAATCTTTGTCATTTTTATCTTTTTCAAAAAGCTGGCGATCAAAGTCCTCCACTTTTCCTATATTATCTTCCATGGAAGTATATATCTTCTCTAAGATATTTTTTTCTTTATTTCTTAATAGAAGGATATTATCTTCTGTTTCTTTAATATATTCTAAATACTTCTCTTCACGCTTTTTAACATCTTTCCTGTATTGCCTTCCATCATCTAAATATGTAACAACAGACATTATGATACCAATACTCATGGAGCAGACACTATAAATGATAAAACTGCCTCCTCCTCCCATAAACCCTCTGACCACAATTACCAATGCAAGCATGGCAAGAGCTGGAATTAATGTTAATATAATATTCTTTTTAGGTTTTGTAGGTTTATTCTCTGGTGGATATACTTCTATTCCTTCTTCCGGAATCTCGAAGTTCACCCTGGTATTTCTATTAAAATAAGGATATTTGAGGGCACTCTTCTGATCTGTTATATCATCAAAGTCCAGATTATTAACTATAACTTTGTCACTTCTGGATGTATAAAGTTTGTTCTCTTTGATGTAGAAATAATAACCATCTAACATAAAGAAATCATAATCTGAGACATTAGACTTATTTCTTCTATATCCATTCACATATACACCGTAGGTTGTCTTGACCTCAGTAATCGTATACCCTTTTTCGACTCGTGACAGAATAATCTGGTCCGTTCCCGTACTCTTATCATTTAAAAAAATATCACAGGTCTTAATACCACCGATACTTACTTGTGCCTTACTGGAAATATCAATGACTCTTTCATAATTTTGCTTTATCTGATCAAAATTCACGATAAAACTTATCTGAAATATTTCTTTATTAAATGTTTGATATTTCACTTGTAATACGTCCCCATAATTCAGGGTATGGGAATTCTCTTTCATAAATCCATCCTGAGTCATATACACTGTATCGTTACATGAAAGATTCCAACTGCCATTCATTCTTTTTAAATACAGGCTGAACTCATCAAAAAACATATCTCTATTGAATCGGACCTGACACTCTTTATTTGTCCCGATCATAATAATATCTTCTGTTTTATCAGATAGTTCAATCTCTCGATATATTTTATTTCCATAAATTATTATCTTAAAATTATTCTTTAACATTATCATCGCTCCCTAATTCGTAAAATGAATCACTGACCCATTCCTAAGGCCATATTCTCCAATTGTTTTATTCCCCTTTAATAATACGATTGGGTTTTCTACCTTAAGGTAGCAATTGGTAATGTCATCCGTATCTATACCAAGGGCATAAGCCTGATTTAATGCGAGAACTAAATCATTGGCAGTAATAGATATCGGTACCTCAATATAATATTGTTTCTTCTGTTTATGCACTATCAGCATAATTTCTATTCGTTCTTTTACCATTATGATTCCCCTTATAATAGTTTAATAATATTGTTATAATTCACATTATCTCCTAGCATGGAAATCGTTACATTATTAGAATCCTCCCATTTTTGAATATATTCGCTTACTGTGAATTTCTTATTAGGATCCATATTAACAGCCTTTGCACTGGGTTGTGAATTCCATACATTAGATACAAAAATGAAACGATTAAATCCCCCATAATCAATATTTTCAAGGAAACTGGCTATTTTACACTTTGAATAACTATCTTCTCCTGTAATGAGAATTATCTTATTACAACGCCCCATTAGTTTCGTTTTTTGGGCATTAAATTCCGTTGAAGTATCCAATATAATATAGTCGTAAAGTTTAATATCCTTTAATTTTTCAATTAATTCCTGGTATTGTTCTAACTGAATGTTTAAAGAAGATATGGATTGCCTTACTGGTAAAACATAATCAAAGAATTCATTTTCAATTACTTCACTTAAAAATGAAATAATATCTGCGTCTTTCGTAAAAAAGTTATGTAGCTTGTCATTGCTTAGAAAATGAAAATCCTGCAGATAAATAAAGAAGCTCTGTATTGTTTCTGTATTTATGTATAGTACCTTCTTATGAGTCTTACTCAATGCACTGGATATTCCCAGGGATAATGCTGTTTTACCACTTCCTCCAATGGGAGAATATACCATGATTACCTTTGTTTCCTTATCTTTCACTAAATTTAGTTTATCAATAGGGGAATTTGTAATGATCTGATTAAAGACCTCTACATCGCTTGAATATTTATATATTCTATTGCTGCATTCTTCTGTATTTTGATCTTCTCTATCATCGGTAAGCAAAAATATCTTGCCTATATTGTGCCTGTCATAGGAATGATCATATAATTTTTCATCTATTACCATGATATCTATATCTTGTGGCTTACTAAAAAATTGTTCCAGATAATTAATATCTGTGATCACTATATATTTGGCCTGATCTCCAAAACTATGAATAAATTTAAGTTCTATGGGAGTCAAATAAGACTCATCTGTATCTATTAAAGCAATTGTAATATTACTCATCTTATTTCCTCCATCCTTATATACGTTTTAACACATAGGTGCAATTGGCAAGACGAATTTCATCTCCCACTTCAATTGGGAATAATTTTTGCTCTTTAATACGTACCCCGTTAATATATGTACCATTTGCGCTCCCCAGGTCCATTACATGATATCTGTCGTTTGTATATACAATCTTGCAATGTTTCCTGCTGATAGCTGGATTGAAAGAAATTACCACATCCACTAAAGCTCTGTTTTTACCAATCACAATTTCACTTTTATCGATTATTATATCCTGAGCCTTCTTTCCCACTCTTACCAGTTTCGCCTCTGCTTCAATTGCTCTTATTCCATCCCCCTCGAATACATCAAGACGGTTACTAAGTTCGATACTAAACTTAGCTAATTTGTTATCATCTAAATTCTCATGTCCCTCTGATGCTTCTTTTACCATATTCATAACATTTTCATTAAATATGCGGAAACTGTCCTGACCTGGTTCTATATTCACTGGAAAATATATCAGAGCTGCTCTATTTTCTTTATCAACAAAAATATAATCAGGAGAACAGCCTATTTTATCAATTTGAATAAATCCATTGTTTGTGATCTGTCTCACTTTATTTAAATAGTCTAATATTATGGCGATATATTTATCTGAATCTAAGGAAGGTAAAAGCACTTTTAAAGGTTTATATGAATATAAATCATAAAACAGTTTGTTTTTTCCATTCATATTTACCAGGCAGCATGGGACAATCCCCTTTGTCTGCTGGTTGCCTAATACTTTATAGCCTGTGTGGGAGAATAAATCTTCTTTTTCAAATAAGAAGCTTAAATACTGAGGCCCTCTTTTTTCTATTATCTGATCCATCTGAAAATTATTCATTCTTATGTACCCTCTCTCCATAAAACTTTAACATTTTATATATGAAATTTTATATTCTCAATTTTCTTACAAATTTAGTGTGCACCTAATTACAATAATATTGTCAAGAGATTTTTCAATATTTTTCCTGCTTGTACTTATTAAAATATTTATTTGCTTTTTATTGTGCAATCAGGTAACTTCTTTTGTAATGCACCCAGTTCTTTCTTGGATATTGAAGTGTTTTTTAATATCAGCACATCCAATTCTTTCAGCTCATACAAAGGTGTGTAGTCATCTATTTCATTATTACTTAAATCTAAATATTTTAATTTCTTCAATTCACTTAATACTGTAATATCATCTATATAATTATTGTTTAGATGAAGGGTTTTCATATTAACTAATTTTGAAAGAATTTCTATATCATATATCTCATTATTTCCTAACTTAAGAGTTGTTAATTTTTTTAATTCCGACAATGCTTCAACCTCTTGAATATGATTATCAGATCCATCCAAATAGGATAATTCTGTCATATTACCAACAGGATGAATATCGCTAATATTATTACCTTGAATCTTTAAGCTGACTAAATATAGAGAATTCCCAAGAGGTTCTATATCCTTAATTTTGTTATTGCTTATATCTAATATAGTTACTTTATTAAGATCTTCTGAATTCACAATATTAGTAAGACCTTTATCACTCATATTAATTTCATATGGTTTTATAGGCTCATTAAGAGAAACTTTATCAAATGATTCATCTTTGTTCTCTTTGTTTATATAATGAATTGATGAAAATATATTAAAGAATATGAATATGGCTGCAGCCGTAATTATTCCAATAAAAGCAATAATATATGATCTTTTAATTTGAAATGAATTTTGCTCGTTCTTAGTCAGATTAAAATCAATGTCCTGTGCCCCCATCTCTTTGTCAATATGTTTCATGTCCTTTTTATCAATATGTTGATTAACTTTTTCAATGTGTTTGTTGGCTTTTTCACCCGTTTGATTATCAAATTGTAGTATCTTGTTGATTTTCTTTTTATTCTTTAATTTTGGTCTCCTTTGTTTTTTTATCTTATTACTCTTCCCCTGATCTTTTTGCTTTTCTTTCAGTATATCCCTCTTTGGATCTTCTTCTGAGATATCTAATTTGTTTCGTAGATTTATTACCTTGATATCTTCTTCATAATCCTCCTCCAGTTCACTTCCTGAAAGTGATACCGTAGGGCCTATGTCTTCTTCTGAAATTAATGATATTCTATTCATTAAAGAAGAGAGCTCTGCTTCATCTGCCTCTGTATAGCTCATTCCATCTATTTTCTTATAATTTTTATTCGTCCCAGTGTTACCTTCTATAATCAAGTCCAATGCCTCTAAAGAATTTAGCGCCTCATAGAACTCTTCTGCTGTTTCATAGCGTATCTTTGGATTAAATGCGATTGCCTTTAATATTACTTTGCCCAATGTATCTGAGGCAAAAGCCGGCATCGGCATATCTTCTCCTTTAAACCTTCTAAGCAAGGCTTCCTGACGCTGACTATGTCTTATTGTGGAAGAATCAGCCGGAAGGAAAGGTATCTTTCTTCCATTTAGAAAGGAGTAAAGTACAATCCCTAACGAGTAAATATCTGCCCGATAATCATAATCCTTGCCCAGATAAACCTCAGGAGCCATAAACTCATAGGAACCTTTTATGGATAGTCCTAACTCTGCGCTATGGATTTGCTTTGCTATTCCGAAATCCCCCAGCTTGTAATCTCCGTCACTTGACACAAAAATGTTATCCAGTTTAATATCTCTATGTACAATATCATTCTTTTCGCATAAAATAAGTGCCTTGCAGATATCTTTACCCATTCGTACGATTTCTTCATTGGAAAGGTTACGATTGATAGCAAATTCATTTAAACTTTGAAGCAGTTCCATTCGGATAAAGATGTGGTATCCTACAGTGTCCTTACGTTCAATTATCAGGTGGTCTTCATAGTTGACAATATTAGTTTTCCCTTTTAACTGGGACATCAGCGCAATCTCTTCATAAATATCTTTTACTACTTCCCTAAAATAATCCGATGCATCTTCTTCATCCATACCTTCAAAATAAACTTGTTTTATCTCATTCTCTGTCCTTGGAATTGATATGACTTTAAGGGCAGCATAATATTTTTGCCCAAACTCTTCCCTTACAATCTTGTATACACTTCCAAAACTACCTTCCCCAATTAAACTATCTATGTACCAGCTATTCCAAAACGGTTCAAATTCATGTAATTTATTCATATCCATATTTGACTTATTAACTCCCTTATAAATAAATTTATTTCCAATTTTAGTGTGCACCTAATTGCTTTATATATGTCAAGCGGAAATTTGAATAATAATGGGGAATTATTGAATGATTAAATATTTATCTAACATCACCTAATTAAGGCAAGAAATTATTTATACAAATAAAAAAGTCAGTGAGTTCTCTAATGGAAAATCACTGACTTTTTTCACTTTATTCAGTTATATTGGCTGGCTTATTCTTCCTATATCAAATATTATTATTTAAAAATATATTGATTTCTCTGCTTTTTATTTAGTATAAATATTGCCTTTATCTTATACGGTTATTCTAAACTTAGTACTTCAAAATCATACTCCTTAAAACATTCCTTATAATAATCTAGACTTTCTTTTGGGACATATACCTTTTTTAAACTAACACAATCACTAAATATATCTATTCCGATTTCCATATTTGGGGGAAGCAATGTCACTATTTTTAAATTATCGCAATCACTTAATGCGTAATTTCCAATTGCTTCTACATTTTTAGGAATAACTATTTCGGTAATTTTATCATTAAATGAAAATGATGATTCCCCTAATTTTCTCAAAGAATCTGGTAACTTAATTTCTTTTATTAGTTTTAATGAAAACGAATTTCTGCCAATACTTTCAAGGCTGGATGACCATTTAACTTTTTCTAATAGCCTACAAGAAAGAAATGCACTCTCTTCCACATATCTTACTGCATCAGGCATAACAACACTTTCTAGATAATCACAACCTGTAAAGGAATTAAGTCCTATCCCAACTACAATATAATTTTTAATCATTTATTATCCCCCATTGCATCCTTCATCATTTTAAGATATGCTTTATATGAATTATAAACCTTACCATCTTAGGTATTACTCAATACTTAATACTTCAAAGTCATACTCTGCAAAACAATCCTTATAATAATCCAGGCTTTCTTTTGGGACATATACTTTTTTCAAACTATCACAATTTTGGAATACATACTTTCCTAACTTTAGATTTTTAGATAAAATTGTAACTTTTTCTAAGTTACTGCAATCGTTAAATGCCCACCCCCCCAACGTTTCAACGTTTTCTGGTATTTCTATTTTAACTACTTTTTTATTATATGATAATAAAGAATCACCTATCCACCGTAAGGAATTAGGTAATTGTATCTTATTTAAGTTAATTAAATCATTATGGTATCAGACATTTTTATACTTTTTAAATAATCACAACCTGTAAAGGAGTTAAGCCCTATCCCAACTACAGTATAAATTTTATTATTGTAAACTACTTCCTCTGGAATATTAGCTTCTACTATGTCTTTTATTCCAAAGCCATTCGGATATTCCTCACCGTATATTTGTGTTGCACCATCTTGTCCATCCTGTACATCTGCAATATAAACTTCTGACTTTCCTGTAATCTGATATCCAAATTGATCATCCCAAAAGTCAACTTTTCTTTTTTCAGATACAACTTGTGAAGTATCTCCCTCATCGTAAGATATTTCATTTTGGGTGTTTTGATTCACTCTGTCTGTTCTTGAATTATCAAAGCTTTCATTACTGCATCCAGTTACAAGCATACTTATTATAATTAGTACAACATATTTTTTTATCATTTATTATCCCCCATTGCATCCTTCATCATTTTAAGATATGCTTTATACGAATTATAGGCCTTACCATCTTAGGTATTACTCAATGCTTAATACTTCAAAGTCATACTCCTTAAAACATTCCTTATAATAATCTCGACTTTCCTTTGGAACGTATACTTTTTTTAAATTATCACAATTAAAGAAAACATACTCTCCTACTTTTATCTCTGGTGAAAGAAATTTGACTTCTTGTAAGCTAATACAATCGTTAAAAGCCCATTTTCCCAATACTTGAACATTTTCTGGTATTTCAATTTTAACCACTTTTTTATTAAAAGATATTAAAGATTCACCAATCCACCTCAATGAATTAGGCAATTTTATTTCACTTAGCTCAAGTAAAGAAAAGGAATTATCTCCAATATATACAAGATTTTCTGACCACTTAATAGTCTCAACTTGTTCACAAGCTTCAAAAGCACTATATTCCACAAATTTTATGGTATCAGGCATATAAATACTTTTGACATTATCACAGCCTGTAAAGGAATAATAACCTATTCCTACAACCGTATAGGTCTTATTGTCATAAATCACTTTTTCTGGAATAGTAACTTCTACTACGTCTTTTATTCCAAAACCATTATAGTATTCTACACCTGGCACTTGTGTTGCACCATCTTGTCCATCCTGTACATCTGCAATATAAACTTCTGATTTCCCCATAATCTGATATCCGAACTGTTCATCCCAAAAGTCAACTTTTCGTTTTTCAGGTACAACTACAAAAGTATCTCCCTCATAAGATACCTCATCATATACAGACTGTTCTTTTTTTGTATTTTGTCCTGGTTTATCTATTCTTGAATTATCAAAGTTTCCATTACCGCATCCTGATAGAAGTACACTTATTATAATTAGCACAATATAATTTCTTATCATTTATTACCCTCCATTGCGCCCTTCATCATTTTAAGATAAGATTTATATGAATTAGGAAAATATTTTTCTAATATTTTAAGATCATTGGGATCTTGCATAATTGTAATCTCTGTATAATGTGCAAAAGCTTCTTTATTCAGCCGTCTCTGATCAGGTTTCCCATCAGAACCGTATTTCCAATACTCATCATAATGACCATAATATCCCTTTACGTTATATTTATAAACTGCTCCCATTATATCAGTAAATTCAGCAATCTTTGGCTCGTTAACATTCACAGTTGTTTTAATTGCTTTCATAGCTTTAGAGGAATCACCATTATTTGCAGTTTTTATCGCCTCACAATCACTAATCAATGCATCATAAAACTCCTTAGCATATGGTCCAGTAGAAATGTAATAATCAGAATCTTTAAATATACTTTCACCCTTTGCTATGTCAACTGCATTATTGTCTGTCCAATGTCCATATTCATGGAACCAGGTGGTATAAGGATTTCTAAGATTATCTTTCTCTGTAGGCATATTCATATAGACACCGTTAAAATTCATGTTATAATTACTAGTTAATGAATAATTGCCATCTACTAAATACCAATATACAGAATTCTCATAATATAAGTCGATAATTTTATCTGTAACTTCCCTTGCTTCTTTCCCAAAATATTTTCCGATCTCATTCTTATTTTTATTGTCCCAGAGGATTCGGTCTATCTCTCTCATGTCATCAAATGTAACTTCATCCCTCCAGGAACTAATATGTCTATCCATAGAATCTAACAGATTATCTGAAGGAACATCAACATCCAGATCACCCAATGCTGATTCATAATCATTCGCAAGTTCACTGTCAAGTTCAAGACTGGCTACTATGTCAAGAAGGCTATCCCCTTTGTAATTATAAAATGGAGCACCTTTGCTGGTGTCTACTTCAATATCACTGGGGTTTAGTTTATATAAACTGCTAATATAGCCCTGGATTTGCTGCCAAAACGGCTTATCAATAACCTCTGCTATCTCTTCATGAATTTTATTAGCATAATCAGCTAACGCCTCCTGAATGTCTTCTAATTTATTGATATCCCTATCCGTTAAATCATTGGTAACTGTTCCTATATCCCCTGTTTGATACGCAACTTTCCTGGCACTTTCCGCTGCAATTCGAATTCTTTTTAAACTAGAGATTGCGCGACTATATCTATTATCATTCCAATGATTATATAATTCATTCCAACTATCATAACTTGATTCAATTGACCGCATGATATACTCCCCTCTATTTCATAGATTTTGCAACAGCAGTATCTTCTGCTACTGCTGTCTCTTTTACATATTGAAAATATTCTGCCGCTACGCTACAAAAAGTAGAAAAACTATTTAGATGGGCCAGCAATGGAGTAAAACTTTCATCCAGCCCACTGGATGCCATTCCCTTATAAACCCTTGGAATATTAGTCTGTAATTGATTGGTTTTTGTAATTACGGAATCCATTTCTGTTTTTAAATCTTTCATATCTTGAACTAATACTTCCAAAAATTCCGGATTAAATACTATATCTGCCATATTTACGCCTCCTGACCAATTAATCTTGTTATTCGATCATTCATCATGTCGGCTGAATCTTTATATAATATATGATCCATAGAATCATAATAATATCTTTCATTTCCGTCATAGAAGAATAACATCGATTTCATCTTTTCCCCTATAATGTGACTTAATCGAAATCTGCCTTTTGATTCAAACAGATATTTATTACTGATATCTCTATAATCAATATTATCTACTGGATTGCTATAGGGCGCCTTACCCTCTCTGTTTACAAAATCGTATTTCTTTTCTATTGTCTTAATAATGGAATCAGTAAATATTGTGTTTATCTCATAAGCGTCATAATCATTCGGATTTATAACAATGGTAATGGTCTCATCATATATTCCCATCCAGATTCCTTGGATTTCTATGTGTCTTTTTGCCTCTTTATATTTCTTTAACCTTCCAAAGATAAGAGCTCCCTCTGCTGTAAAATGATAAAAATCTTTTAAAACTCCTTTTTTTATCATAGAAGCTTTTGCATTGGCGAATAAATTAGCCTTCTGCTCTGTTCTAGGATTCCCACTATTCTTAATTCCAATAATAGATTTATTATCAATTGCCCTGTTCAATGTTTTTATCTCATTTAATGTTAAACTTATCATTTTACTCCTCCTTCTATTGATACTCTTGTAATTTTCTTATATTTGAGGAAGTGGAATAGAAGCTTTCCGTATTTTCTGTCAGTGAGTTCATATGTACTTTCATTGCTTCAAAAAAATATCCGATATCCTCAGCATAAATCTGATAGGTGTCCATCATTACTAATGATCTATCCTTTGCTTTACCTATCCACTCCACATTTCCGTTTATTTTAGAAGTTACTGTCTTTAATCGTTCAAGAATGTTCGTCTGATAATCTCCTATTAGTACATCAATAGAACCAATCATATCATTAATATCTTCATCTACTTTAATACTTGGTATATACTCCTTTACCCCTGCAATTTTATCAATAGCATTTGCAAGGCCGTTATGAAACTTATCTATGTTATAAGCTTTATCTTCCGCTGACTCCCGCTTATTCTTAAAATCTTCATAATTGGATGCTTTGGTATTCTTCCAATCTATCGTATCATCTGATGTATTACCAGGTGTTCCATTATCATCAATATTAATATTATATCCACTTTTATCAGCAGCCGCTTTTACTCCTTCTGCATCGACTTTACCGGAAGATAAATCTGACTCCATCTGGGTCTGCCATTTATCATAATTAGACATATTATTTTCATAATTTTCTTTTGCTTCTTTTTCAATTTCCATGGCTTTTTTGGTACTAGCATTGGATATTTTATCTGATAATTTATCCCCATAATTGGATACTTTTTCTCCTACATCACTGAGAGTATCCTTAATTTTATCACTGGCACTATCTAATCGCTCTTCCACATCCGAAAGAATATCATATAATTTATCAAGTTTCATGTAATTAACCCTCCCTATAGTTGAACTATGTAGATTTATCTGACTTTAATTTCCCTTGCTGCTTCTTCGGCTCTTCTTCTCGCCTCTTCAGCCCTTCTTCGTTCTGCCTCTTCAATTGCATGTAATCTACGGCCTTCCCTATTATAATACTCTGCTTTCTCCAATGCATTTTTTTTACAGTCACTTGCTGTATCCAATGCTGTTTGAGAGTATTCTAGTAAACTTCTAAAGTTGATTTTCCATTTATCCAGTACCATCTCAAATAAATCCACATATTTACCTTCTAAATTCCCTCCTGAAATAGAGGGATTTCCTAAACTACTATCTTCTAAATGCCATTCAATTTCATTTTTTATAACTGAGATATACGTCTCAAGTTCGCTTGCTATTTTTGTGTACTTGTTGGCTTTTGCAAATGCTTCTAACGAATTCATATAACCACTCCTATAATTATTTGATTTATATTATTAAGTGGATTATCAATAGTTATGATATAATTTTACCATAAATTACAAATAATTTCCATGTCAATAATATAAGATACCATTGTTACAGTCTTAGTATGCACCTAATTGATTCATATGTGTCAAGAGAGAATCCAATGATTTGTAAATAAAAACAGACTTTTTTAACTGCTTTATACCCCCTTTCACAATGTATATGAGTAGCTTAACAAGATGAAGATTATCGGGAAGCTTTAAAGGTAGAAAATGGACTTTGTGACTAGTATGAAAATCTAGGTTTATCGGAAGTGCAATGTAAGGTCATTGGGCAATAGACAGACTTTATCCATGCAAAAATGCTGCTTACTCCATGGTTGTTTTCCACATGGGGATGCAGTGCTGTTTTCCCTACTGATGCAACTGATGAGCTTTGAATAATGGATGTAAAAATTGGAGATATTTCACAGTTTAAAACTGTGGAATATCTCCGATATCGAGAGTTTTTTACTTTGTTGGGGAAATGTGAAAGACATGATTTTCTGAAATCCAGCAACATTACTAGGGTCGAAAATAGTGCAGGTTAAAGGCGTTATGCTAAAGAGTTGCATAACCCCAAAGAACACCCACCGGTAGAGCCGTTAGGAAAACTTTCCATGGTATAACTTTTCCTACTATTTCTACTCTTTTTATACCAACCCTTTTGTTTGTCTATTCTGCTTTATTTTTCCTGCTGATTCTTATTGGTTTCTGTGAATGGATGGATTCAAGTTTTTACGGTATCGTGTGTTGTCAGAAAGGAGGGCAATATATGAATACAGATTTTTCCAATTACTTTATACCCACTTGGAAGAACGTTCTTTCAACAACGTATATGAACAACTTAAGCAAGATGAGGAGTATCAAGAAGCTCTACGAGCCGAAAATATGCTTTTTGAACAGTATGAAGGCTTAGAATTGCTGGAAGAACAACGCAAGGTCATTGAACAATGGACAGATGCTGTTCGCGCCAAAAATACTACTTACTCTATGGTTATTTTCCTCATGGGAATACAATGTTGTTTTTCCCTATTAATGGAACTGGCAGACCTGAGATAATAAACTCAAAAATCGGAGATAAGTCTGAGACTTCTTAAGTCAGGTATTATCTCCGATTTTGTATTTTTCTTTGTGTATAAAAGAGAATAATTTCCCCCTTATCCCCCCTGGTGAGTGCCATTGTAACATGGGTATTTTAGGATTGTCAAGGAAATTTAAAACAAAATTGTTTCATCTCAATTTTTCTCTTAAATCTCTTTAAATATTCCTTTACTTTGTGCCCATTCTTTTATTTCTTTGAGTAGTTGTGTTTTGTAAATAGAGATACATCCAGATACTTCTTTATGCCCATCAGGGTAAATATCTTCCGGAAAAATAAAAAAATTTAAATTATCAATCTTTTTTAATACATACCTATTTCCTTCGTATTCACCATTCCGTATATTAAATGACTCAATAAAATTAATTATATCTAGTCCTTCTTCTTCTGATTGGATTTCATCCCGTAAAAATTCTTTTAAAATATCCATATAATCCTCCTAATATTTAACTGGGTATGCGCTTAACATACCTCCATCATCTGATATTATTATCTTAATAAAATGTTCACCCTTTGTTCCAATTTCTTTTCCTGCATCAATAAGGATACTATATTTTTTGTTACCAAGCGCAGATACACCATCATCCAATATTTCAACAATTGTTCCATTCTTTATTGCATCCTGCAAGATTACTTCCGCTGCTTCTTTAGTATCTCCTAGAAATTTCGCACCATTTCCACCGCTAGTTGCCAGATGCTTGGGTTTTACATAGGCTGAATCAATATCAAAGTTATCCAACACCTTTTTCCCTTGAGCAGCTATATCATCTACTGCATTTAAACCACCCTTTATCCCCTTACCTGCATTATCTACTATTTCATCTCCATTTTTCAACCCTTTTTTTATAAAAGTTACGGCTTCATCCGTTTGTTTCAATCCATTTTTTAATACTGTTCCAATCTCATCTGTATATTTTAGAGCCCCTACTATGGGCAATATACTTATTAAATCCAATAATAACGGCAGTTTACTTTGGCCAGGTTCTCTTAAATTGTATATATCACCTATAATATCCCGGATATCACATGGAAGATCAAAACCCGTAAACCCTAATGCAATTTGCAATACCGTTCCTTCCAAAGTAACGTCATCGGTAAAGCTTCCCAAAGCTACTTGTCTAAGAATAGATAATCCATGGTCAATCTTTTGTTTCATATATAATTCTAAAAGATCAACTATATACTTACCATCGTCATACTTATACCAATCTTTTATCACTTCAGCTGCATGTCTCGTGTTAATATTTACACTATTTGTGATATCTTTCAGATATCTTCCTAAAGCATTTGAATTAACTAAATCTGTACCTATATAGTTAAACCATTTTGTTACTACATTTTCTTTTATTCCATATGTATTTTTAAAATCTCCTGACAAAGATTGGATTGCTGACTTAACATTATTATCGGCTGTTTTGCAATTATTCTTGAATGTTTCAATATTAGAAGCTAAGGTTTCAAAATCTTCTTTCTTCTGCCTTAACCGCTCTACCTTTCCTTTCATTAACTGGTCTGCCATATCTATATTACTTGTCCAATTTCCGCTGTATTCTTTTAATTTTCTGCACACCTTATCTTCAATTGTATCTGCATATTCTTCTAGTAAGGCAGCGGCCTTACCAGCATTCTTTACCATGTCTTCTAAATCCTTGTAGGATACTACTAATGTACTCATTTTTTCTCCCCTCTTATTAAATTTTTCTTCTGCCTTATTCAATAATTGAATATCATACCTTACCGTCTTTTAATCCCATGAACCTTATATTTTTACCTTTATACCTATGCCATATTATGTATACAGTCTGGACTTACGCCCAGACTGTATAACAATATCTCTTATGTAAAATTGAAAAGAGGTGGATTAAAGTTAATGTGTTCCGATAAAATCAACATCCTGGGATGAATTCTTTTTCCCATCATAAACTGCAATTACAGTTGGTATATCATCTCCAAAGGAATAGGTCTTTCCATTTACTTTTATTTTTCCATTATTCATTCCCTGGTTATATCCCAGAATATACTTATTCCCAATTGCTTTAATATCTGCAGTCATTAATATTACATAATTTCCTTTTTCAATCTCTTCATATGCCTTACATCTGGTGCCATCAGATAAAGTTACATTGGCAGTAGGTTCCAGATGTTTATTGTTACGATATGGAACATAGATTACTGAGGAAGGAATTCCTAACTTCAAATGCCAACGCTGTCCACTTCTCGTAAAGTAATTATTTGGGATACTTCCATCTATATTCGTTTCTGTTGCACCGTTCATATTAACTGCAGTTACTTTACTGGTTCCAATAAAGGTTCTTGCTCTTGTTTCTGGTAATAACATCTGTAGAGTTCCAAGGGCATAATTTTCACCATAAGGAATCGTTAAATATTTTGAAGTTATTACATTCCCCCAATCATCCGTAACATATTCCAGAAGATTGGTTGCCAGATCTTTCGTAACAGCCTCTTCTTCCTTTGTATAATTACGCCTTAAGGATTCATTTTTCCAATCCAGATTCATAATATACGGATACAGTTTATCTTTTAATCGATAATATTCATCAGAATAGGTGTTATCGTCTTTTACATACTCTGACATTAACCCAAAATAGTTAATTGGTTCATAGCCGCCATCCATCTGAATGTATAAATCAATCGGTGTTAATGTATCAGTATCCGTATTCAGCGCGTAAAAATATGGAACTGTCTGTATTTTACTCTTATATTCACCTATGGTTGAAATATCAAATAGAACATTATAACCAGGTTTTAATTGTTCACTCTTTAAAGATGTGATTATATTTCTATCTGCTTCTAGTGGAAATGGTAATGCACCTGCATCATTCGTCCATTTTTGGGTTCCATAGGTATTATACATTTGATTCTTCTTACTTACCGTCACTCCTCTTATATCTTTGCCATAGCTGCCATCATTATTGAACCAGGCCAGATAGTTTTTAGATATACCTGTATCTACTTCATGTAAAAGCCCTTCTATGATCCATTTATTATTTCCAGTGGATTGCTTAAACAGATTAGAGAATCTCATATCTTCCGTATCTTCCATAATTAAGTTTCCGATTCTTCCAACAATATCTGTGTAAGTCCTTCGATATGCACTATGATATGCTTCTAAACTACTGAAACGCTTTTTATTAGTTACATAACCATCATAAATGTCAAAAATACAGTCTGCATCGCAGGAATCATCACCTAAGTACGGATCTTCTTTTCCACCTGGAGAAGGATCACAATTAATTGCTTCCACAACAAAATCTACTCCTGTACCAATTGCTTCATCATTGGATAATAGACAATAGAAATCATAATAGATCATTTCTCTTCCATTGGAATCATATATAGGAAGCGTAATCCATTCACCAGCCATATGCTGTTCCCATATGCCATTTCGATTGAATAGCACATTATAGCTGAATTGAACTTTCTTTTCTCTCGTCCATTCTAAGGTACTCATATTATCCGTGTACCCTTTTCCCCTATAAGTGGTAGTCTGAGAAATTCCATAACAATTATTGCCCAGGAAATCACCTACATTAGGGAAATAGACTTGAAAATAATTATCCAAACTGATAAATGTACCATTCTTGATAAATTTTCCAGTTGCATCCTGTACAGGTGTTTCAGCACTGTGCTTGTGATTATTATCATTTCCGCATGCATCCCAGCAGATATCATTGTCATAATCATAATGCTGTCCACTATGGTGTGGTTCACTGCAGTTTAGTAATTTAATCTCTCTGCAGCTCTCATTGCATACATGAGTATTATAAATACCTGTACATTTAAAGATAGGATTGGTTTTGCCATTAACGATCTTAGGTAATTCTCCTTTGTGTTCTTGTACGAATTCCAGTACGTCTTCAAAGGTTTTTCCAGCCTTCCAACTTATTTTGGCTTTACCATTACCACTATTGACACCTGATTGTGTAGTCCCATTGGTAACACCGCCAATGTATCCGGAACCACCGCCACCGCCGGAGTCGTCATTATCATGATAATTAGGGTAATCATTTCCACCAGCTCCTCCGCCATAGTAACCTCCTCCGCCGCCAGCGCCACCATTTGAGGAACCGATTGTCTGATTTCCACCATATCCAAATCCTGCTGCTGATCCGTTTCTACCTGAGGTTCCCCCACTTGTTTGAGTTCCACCGGTTCCAGCTCCTCCGCATCCGGCAAAACCTGTACCACCGGTTAAGCCACCGCCGGCTCCTCCGTATCTATCATCTCTTCCAGCCCAGCCTCCGCCACCTCCAGCCACAATAAGTACCGAGTTTTTATTAGATGCCAATGAACTTAATACACCTGTCGCCTTAGCAATATGAGTGGCACCACCACCTCCATATCCATAGGCTGCACTATAACCACCTCCATTATATCCACCATTATAAGATTGTCCCTGTTGTCCCACACCAATGTAGATTGTCTCATTTTTAGTCAAAGTTACAGTACCTTTAGAATATCCTCCCAGACCACCATAAGTGTAACCACCTTGGGCTCCCCATACTTCAAAGGTATATTCTCCAGTTACAGGAGCAGTAAATGTTTGCATCCCACCGGTATAAATAAAATCAGCAGCTGAATCAGTTTCACCGGTCATGCCTAAATATGTAATACTGGCTTTTCCATTACCCGTCCTAACACCTGTTGTCATGCTTCCATTAATAACACCACCAATATAGCCAGAACCGCCTCCACCACCGGCAGTATATACCGTACCACCACCATAATATCCACCGCCTCCACCGGCACCGCATGTTCCTGCATTCGCACCCGCGCCTAGAATCCCATTACCATTACTAGGTGCATAATTAGTAGCGCCCGGTCTATAAGAACCACCTGCTGTTTGAGTTCCTCCATAAGCAATATTGCCTACGTATGTACCCGCTGTATTTTCGGAATGGACACCTTCTATTCCTCCGCCATGGCCTGCTGTAGCAGCTGTACCACCACATGTAGGCATAGCACCACCACCGCCTCCAGCTACAACTATTCTTGAACTATGATCAGTAATTAATGTTGTATCGTATACTCTTACATTTGTAATATATATATCACCAATATTCACTTTAGAATTTACAAAAAATCTTAATGCTGCATTGTTCATCTCTGCTAAATTAGATGATATGTTTACAGTATATAGTTGACGATTTGAAGTTAAATTAATAGCAAGTTCCGGTAATGTATCCGGATATGCATCTATACGTAACTCGTCATTATTAGCGGTTGACCATGCCTCAAAGGTAATAATATAATTATGGCCAGTACTCAATGTATTTGGTAATGCCGCTGCCTTATGCATGGAACCTTTGGCTATCTTTATTACATTTTCATTGCCTAAATTTTCTCTGGTCACACCAGCATCTAAATATGTTTCATTATAAAATCTGCCAAGTTCTTTACTAATTGACTTTTCAATAATATTTTTACCACCAATTCTGATGTCAGTGGCTCCTCCACCTCTGCCTCCATTATGCCCAGTATTATCAAATGATGCTCCTCCCCCATTAAATGCCGGTGTTTTATTTGGGGAAATCCCTCCATATTCTCCAACATGCACCTGTACAGTCTGTCCCTTTGTTAATTTGATAGTACCCTTTGAATATCCTCCTAAGCCAGCAGGATTTATTCCACCGTCACCTTTACCACCTTCAGCTCCCCATGTCTCTAACATGTAATAACCTGTAACTGGTGCAGTAAAGAATTGAACACTACCTGTATATTCAAAATCTTTCTTCACCCCAGTCATGCTATTTTCAAACTCTCGAAATAGGTTATCGCCTAGCATATTCTCAATAAGTTCCGTTTCTCCACCGATTGCCTTATCATATGCAACTTGCAGTGCATTTTCATCAATATCAAAGCAATCCGCAGTATGTACATGGGTATTATCCTGACTAATCCGATAAGTACATGAATCGTTATGAACATGATTAAGCTCTAATTTGGAATTACAGGTATACTGTTTTGTATAACTATGTTCTTTAATCGTAGTATAGCAGGACGCGGTATGTGTATTGGTTCCCGGCATTCTGGTGATTGTCAGATTATCAAGATAAAAATCACTGATATAACTATCATTCTTACTCCAGCAGCCAAGATAAACTGAGTCCCCAATGACATCCTCGTCAATACTATTGCTGGTATTTACCGTGCTATAATTATCCAGTTTCTGCCCATTAATATATATTTCACAGTCTGCAATATTGCCAAAGCTAAATACGATTCCCAGTTTAACTTTCGTACCTATTAAGTTACAATTTGCTTTCTTTTCTACACCATTACCTGTAGTAAATGCACCATAAGTTTGCCCTGATGGAATATAAAATCCAAGATTATGAAAAGAAAACAACATCCTATTCGAACTACTTATACCTGGTATATATAGATTAGATTCTACTTTTACTCTTAAATTTTTGTCATAGGCTAACCCTAATCCAGATAGTTCTATCGGCAGTCTCTTCCCTTTTGCATATAAGTATCTTCCTGATCCGAATCCATTGCTGCTTCCCTCCGTAATAGAAAAGCCTGTCGGCAAATCATAATCCATAGTTTCACCAGAAACTGTTTTTATTAAACTTCGAATGATTGTCTTATCATCCTCAGAGCCTGTATAAATTCCATCTTCTAATTCAGTACTTCCTTGTTGTATTAATTCAATCTTTGATATAATATAAACTCCATCTCCAGTATTATCACTATCAAAATTAAATTTAATTTTGATAATCTTTCCTGCCTGTTTCCATTGATCAATAGTACTTAAATTGAAAGTAGCTGTTTGATTGATTGTCTCAGGTTCTATGACTGTATTCACGGAAGAACTGTTCTTCGTTCCTTCCCAGTACATTTTACTTGTCTTTGATGAACCAGACGTACCAAAATATACTTTTGCAGATACAATACCGGATGAGTAGAGATTAACTGGTATTTCAATCGAAGAATCTTTCCCTGTAACTTCCACTACCAGACGCTCTTTGGAGGTACTGACATTACAATTATTTTTCGCTGTGATGCCATAATCATTTGTTTCAAAATCCTGAAAAACTAATTGATCCTGGATGATTTCTTCCGTATCTGAATTGTCATCCGCATCTTCTTCTGTATGATTGCTATCTACTAATTCTAAGGTACTTACCTTCTCAAAATCAAAAGATGCTTTCACACTTTCTGAGAAATAATTGCAATTAAGTTTCCTGAATTCACATAGTCCCGGGGATAAAGGACAAACCTGTGATGCGGCTATCTCCTGGAGCAGATCTTTCGCTGAACCTTCCGGTATTGTAGCCCTTTGATCCATATTATCTGGTAAAGATACAATTCTGGCATCTTCCACTGACACAGGATTTTGTACAACAATGCTATTTACATTGCCCTCTTTACTATCTGTAATACGATACCTTGATTTTATAGTATATCCATAATCGCCCATGTCATTGGTTGTTAATTCATCATTATGAGCAACTGCAAGTTTTATTGTATTTTGGGTATCTGTAAGTGATAAGATATTTCTATAGTAGACATAGGACTGTCCTGTAAAATACTCTTTATTGGGATTGATCGGGTTCTGCCTGATCTTATCAATAAATATGCGCAAACTATTAGGTCTTGTCATTCTTGCCTGTCCGGCAGATGGTGAAGACTTATTAGCTGACCCACTTGTAAATGACATGGAACTTACTACCCTGGCTTTGCCTAATTCATCTCCTGCGGTAGTTTTTGCAGCATCATTGTCAAATGCAGTTTTAATCTGTTCTTTGCTGCCTGTACCTTCATATTTTATAGTAGTTTGGTTATATTTCCCGTTATAGGAACCAATATTAATACTGTTTTCTTTCCAATTTGAAGCGCTTAGTCCGTTATCTTTCCACATTTCTTCAAATTTAACTTCAATATTATCAAAATTTACTTGTGCTTTCTTGGTCTGTTTCGTATCAAAGTATATAACACTTTGATCTCCGCTTGAAGTCTGCAGAATAAGCATATCTGATATAACAGTCATGGTATTCTCTTGATTACGCCGTTCATTGAATCTGATATACTCCAATGTTCCTTTATCAATTGAATCTGTTGAATTATTCGTAACAGTTGACTTAGTTCCACTACTAACTTTGTGATGATCTACATCATTTGCATAGGTTGTATTATTATATAGAATTCCCTTTGACCAGCTATTTAGATGTCCCTGGTTCTTCGCTACTGGCATAGGATTTTGAGAACATAATGTACCACTTTGTCCGTCACACTTATTAGTCCTGCTTTCTCCAATATCACTGGTTTCATACCAGGTAACAACATCGTGCTGCTGCTGTTGTAAACTATAACGCAGCCGGCCGGCCTTACTTGTATCTGTTGCTGCCACATTATAAAAGATATTAGGATCACCTTGTTTTACGGTTGCTTTCACAAAAGCATCTGCGTCATATGTGATTTCCTCCATACCGCCTACATAAGAGGAGTCTATCTTCCACACACGGACATCCGTAATTTTAAGTGTGTCAAAGCTGGATTTCTGAGTCCAGGTATCTTCTACAGAATTCAGTACATGATTGCAACAAGGGCCGCATATTATATGAGCTGGAACTGTCCAGGTGACTGTAATTGTATAGCTTCCAGGGCCGCTTGGGCTTGCAGTGACCGGATCCGGCACTTCTACAGTATAAGTGTCAGGTGGTGTTCCTCTTGTCTCAGTATGGTATTTACTTTCTGTTACATCTACAGGATCTACTGGCGAATCCGTCGTTATGGATGCATTCCACCCAGCCTTGCTTCTTGTCTTCTTATCACTTGCCGAAGTATACGATAAAGTGGTACCATTTACTTCTGCTGCAAAAGCTGCTGCCTCTGCCTTTGCACTATTATATGCACTGCGGTCCGGCCTTGCGGAGCAGGTGACTGTACCAGTTCCGCTTGCCGGACTGGCAGTATTAGGTATGGATCCCGTCCATGTCTTTGTATAGGTTCCTCCATTATGTAAATCAGCGGACTGTCCGCCTAAACTTTGTGGCTTTGCAGTATCTCCTTCTTTAAACTCACAATCCACTCCACCTTTGAAATAAGACCTGTAAGTACGTTCTGCGGTCTTGTCTTTATCATACATAACTTCGACTTCAACCATGAACTCGGAACCTCCGGATGCAAAATATAACTTTCTGGTGGTTGGAACACCTGCCATAGCCTCAAATGTTTCATTATAGATGCCACCTTCTTTTAATTCAGAGTAGGCATCCGGCTCTGATACGTAGCTTCCATATAATTTTGTTTCTTTTTTCTCATATGTGATAGAATCTGAATTTGTCTCTACTGCTATGGATTCCATCTCAGCTGGTGTTTCCGTAGTATTTGAATAATATATGGTTACTTCCGCTTTATAGGTATATTTTTTTATTTCTTTTTCATTAATTGGAACCCCATTGAGCGAAGTATCAAGCCATTGATGTAACGGTTTTTCACTATTTAATAATATGCTCTCCAATTCTTTTCCTGAAATTTTATCAGGTTTCGTTATATATGTTTTTGGTTCCAGCGAAACGGCAGGTGATGCTGGAGTTCTTGTCATTTTAACTTGTACCTTATAATATTTATAATTCTTAAATATTCTTTTCCATTCATCATTTTTTTCACTCTCTAAATTAATAGTTATTTTTGATGAATCATTTAACACTGCTTCATTATATATTGGAACTCTCTTTTGACCTTCATATCCAGGTTTAGTGGAACCTACTGTTAGTTTAGCCTTATATCCAGGAGTACTGCCATCAATAGCCGGTACCAATGCTAACCCAAAATATTTATCTTTAAGACTGATATTCTCTATGATACGCTGCTGACTCCAATTTGCACTTTTGTAGCTAACGCTGGTTCCATTAATAATAGGTTTATGATCTATTAATCGTGATACAACATTGGAAGCAAAAAGCCCTGAGCCTGTATATGTTCTATTTACTTTAATATGATTTTTTGATTGATATACCAAACTTAATCGGATAGATTCTAATAATCTATTATAATAGTTTGTTCCTTTCTTACTTTTTTCTAAGCTTTCTTCTACAGTTTCTGCCGTATCAAGTTTTCCTAATGAATACCAATTTCTATCTATCCCCATGGTGAAATCTAAATAGTCCTGACAACCAGCGATGATATTATAATATTTATTTTTCTCAATTTCACCTCTTGCTGCAACAGATGGTGAAATTATAACATTACATTTATTAGGTTTAGCAGGTTCTAATCCTTTTACATATTCATCTATAATCCCTTCCCAATGGTTAACAGCTTTGGAATTACTATCACACATAGTATATATAGTTATCAAAAAATCAAGATATCTAAATTCAAATTCTCTCATTTTATCTGAGTGTACATTTGATAAGTCATTATAATTATTTCCAATTAATTGTTCTGAATGCAAATATTGGTCAATACGTCCTGTAACATCATATTTATTATTTTTAACTAGTGTAAGATAACTCCATAATACTTTGCATTGCTTTATAGAATTATTCTTGTCTTTTTTTAATACATCCTTCCATTTTTTTCCCGTTAATGCTTTTTTACTTGTATTCCCGCTTAGTTCCCTCAACTTTTCATAAAAAATTCCATCACGTATATATGTTTCTTTTTTTAAATCAATTGTTTCAGGATTTGTTTCCATTCTTATGACTGCACCCGTATATTCCGGTTTACCTTTTTTCTGTAAATCAGCTCCTCCCGTATCTGCCCTTTTCACAACATATATAGAATCATAATTATGATTATCCATATATTTATGCAATTCATAAGGAATGATAGCAACCGTTTTATCCGTATAATCTGGGCTCAAAGAATCAACTTCTTTAATTATTTTATCTCTTCCATTTTTATCTGCATATTTTGGTAATGTTTGTGTACTAATCAAGATTCCATTACCAATTGGCCAGGCAGTCGCACCGTATGAAGTTGGGGTTGGATCTTTACCTATCGTCCCATTTTCACCAATGGCCCAACCACCTTCTGCACTTACTATTTTATTAGTACATATATCTTTAAGGAATAAAGAAAACATACATAACAGCGCAAAAATAATTAAGGTTTTGTACTTATTTTTATTTTTTAGTATATAATTACTCATTCTTTCAATCCTCCTAACCAAAAATGTATTAAAACAACTTACTACTAAAAATATCTTGCACCTAATTCATTTATAATTGTCAAGTACTTTTTATTTCATATTATAATTCTTCATTCTCAGATAAAGGTTGAAACACAGAGACTAAAAAACCTAGTTCAGATTCAATCTGAACTAGGTTTTTTAATTTAAGTGTCATTTTCTATTAATAATTATTCATGAGTTGCTTTAACATATAAATATTAGCTTTTTGGTTCCATCTACTTTATAGGCATAACAACCCAACGATACCATTTAATTTTTAATTTATTACATTTCCATTTTTATTAGCTAACTCCTTTATCACTTCCCTATATTTAGTTGCAGTTGAATCAGGATAAATTGGAAGTGATGAGAAATAAACTGCAGGGTATATATCTTTCTTCTTTTCTTTTAAGGTCACATACCTAATAGAATTAGTATAAAAATCATAGAAGTAATGAGACATACCTGAGAGTTTATTGGTATTACAACCTAAAGGCACAATTATATAATTTGTATCTCCCTGAGTAGTGCTATAGAACGTATTTCTAAGGTCTTCTCCTTCTTCATAGAGCTTCTCTTTTTCTGTAAGAGAAATAATATTTATAAATTGTTTTGTGAACTCTGAATCTGGAGTAATTAAATCATTAAATGATTTTTTTACTCCTTGCTTTTTATAATATTTCATATCCTCAGCCAATGAAATAACATTAAAATAATAAAAATCACCTTCTAATTCCACTACATTTGATAAATAGATATATTCTGATTCGCCATCTGCCATAGTGAAATAACTATCATAAACATATTCGCATCTTATACCACATACATTTAATACAAGATCAAATAGCATTACAAATCCAAATGAAGTCCCTTTTCCATAGAGTAATGGATCCATATAGAAGCTTTTCTTGCGCTGATTTCTTAATCGACTATCAGCATAATCACTTACAAACGTGTCATCTATTTCAATATTTTCAACAAGCCATGCAGCTATCGCCATTACCTTTTCATAATCACTCATATCTTTGGTAATAGTTTCATCGATAATTTCTTTTACTTTCTTTGCTGCCTTTAAATTCGCTTTTATATCTGTATCTATATATCCCGAATCATATAAATATTCTTCATAATTCTTATACTTATTTGTTGTTAATGCCATATAAATATCCTGATGAGAGATATCTCCATCAAGTATATATTGATATTGTTGTTTTTCAGTATAAACCCGAATCTTACTCACAGCCTTTTTCTTTCCCCATGTTGCTGTAATCGTACATTTACCAGATTTTTTTGCTGTTACCTCTCCTTTTGTATTTACTGTTGCTACTTTGGTATTGCTAGATTTCCATTTGACATTGCTTATATCATCTACTTCCATCAATTTAGTCCCAGATACATTAATATAATTATAGCCACATGGTTTTAGCTTGTATTTGTCTCCTTCTTTCATAACCAATAATTCTTCTTCAATCAGTATTCCTTGGAATTTTTCTTTGGCATATACATATTTAGTTGGCTGTAGACACAACCCAACCATCAAAGAAAATACTAAACATAAGCTTATAATTTTAATAAACCTCTTATTACTGATAGAATGGTTAATAACTGAATCTTTTATTGACATAAAATATAAACCTCCACTTTCCTCATTATTAGCTTTTTTACAGATTACTTTAAATCTTATCACCTCTCATTCCTTATCCCTACACTAACGTCTGAATCCATATATTAATCCTGTATTCATATCACCCTTCTCTTTTTAATTAAAGTAAATGAACTATATGATATTATTTTAGGTTAATTTTACATTTATGTCAACATATGTAATTAATAAGTTAATTTAACCAATTGACTTGTATTTTTATAATCCATCTTTATTTTCCTTTCAGTATCATGTACCGGTTTCACTGGCATATCTATAATCTTTTAGCATTGCAAATCCAAAAGATTTCCCATTCTTATTTTTAATAAGCCCTGCAGAATTTACTTAAGTCTCCAGTTTCCATATTTATAGAAAAATAATAGTCTATAAATCTACCATTTTCATTAATCCATCCTACTACTGGAACTGAAATTTCAGGGTGCGTTGAGAAATTAGTTACTCCTAAGTCGTCAGTTGAATGAAATTCAAATTTTACTGAACCATCATAATTTACTCCTATCATATAAGGATACATATCATTTTTATCTTCATAAATACATCAGCTCCTGTTATAAGATTATGAACGAACTTACTGTCACTGGTTTCCCTCATTTGTTCTGTAAGGTTATCTCTTCCAGCATATCTCATTGCCCATGCCGGATTCTCTCATAATCTATATGATGTTATGGCTTTATACTAACGCTTATAAGTTATTACTATTTCACTGCTATTGCTTCTCGCATCATACTCTGATGTTACTCTTCCCCAACTATATTCTTTACCACTCTCAATATTACTATCAATAAGAATTTTGTCATGTAGTTCTTTTCTTTCCATTTCATTTTCTTCTGAAATTGTCACATTAGCACAGATTAATGTAAGTGCATATATCATATCATCTCTAAAGAAAAAACTTACGTAATACTCATTACCATCAATGTATTGCCTATCACTTAATTGTATCACTCTAATACCATCTTGATTATTATAAAATGGTGTTTCTTTAAAATCTTCGAAAGTCATCATTGGAGAGAATATCAAATGTTCATTAATTTTAATTTCACCTGTAATTTTATTAATCATATTTAACTCCTCTATTTCTTTAATGGAATATTATCTACTGGAACTAAATATCCCTTATTAATTAAATCATTCGCGTCTGGCATAAATATTTGTGGAAGTCCCCCTTTTCCAAATTGAGGATTAGCCTTAGTTATACCGAACGCTGCATCTAAATCCACTGTCGCTTTATATCCTTGCATATTTGAGCGATAACCATGTATCGGATTTTCTTCAACTTGCAACCCCTCAAAAACAGTATTTGCATCATATCCCGAGCGTTCAATAGCAGACCTTGTCGTAAAGTACTCAGTTCCATTAGGTTCTCCTCTATAAATGATTTTATCCTGCTTAATTGTAATATCCTTATACGTGTCAATACCGGGATCCCTGTCCCTTGCCAGCTTTGTGCTATCTCTGAAGGCGTCTTAGAGCCTCCCTCTATTACGTTATCAACAACTGTCTTACCAGATATTCCATCCACTGATTTTGCCCCTAACTGGGCAGCATCATCAATAAGATTAGTGCCTCCATTCCCCAAAATCCTGCATCTTCCAGAGAAATTCTTAATACTCTTTAACGCATCCATTCCATCTTTCGCAAAAAGTACAAGCCCGGCAGATGTTTCTAATACATCAAGTCCTGTTGCAAGATTATGAACGAACTTACTGTCGCTACCTTCCCTCATTTGTTCCGTAAGGGTATCTCTTCCTGCATATCTCATTGCCCATGCCGGATTCTCGTTCTGCATTGCATTATATGCTTTAGAATTATTATATATGGAGGTCAGTCCATTTGCAACTGTCATAGTCGTGGCTATAACAATTGCTATGGCTACAATAGCTCCTACTCCGGAAGCTATGGCAACCACAGCTCCCACTACCTCCAGTGTGACTAATGCTACTGTCAATATATCATCTATGATATATTTTCCGCCTTCATATTTATACCAGTCCTTAATATTCTCGATACCGTCTGTGACTGCCACTTCTATGGTATTCCCAATATCTTTCAGATATCTTCCTAATGCACCCCCATTACTGATTTCCGTACCTATATAATTGAACCACTTTGTTACTATATTTTCTTTGATTCCATATGTATTTTTAAAATCTCCTGACAGAGATTCAATTGTGGCCTTTACATTATTATCGGCTGTGACACAATTGTTCTTAAAAGTTTCAATATTTGCTGCCAGAGTTTCAAAATCCTCTTGTTTCTTCCTTAACTGTACTAACTTATCTCTCATTAACTGGTCTGCCACATCAATATTGCTTGTCCAGCTTCCACTGTATTCTTTTAGTTTTTTACATATCTTTTCTTCAATTGTTTCTCCATATTCTTCTAACAATGCTGCTGCCTTTCTGGCATTTTTTGCTGCGTCTTCCAGATCATGATAGGATACTGCTAATGTACTCATCTCTTACCCCCTTATTAATCTTATTTCATTCAATTACTTTAAATATATCTTTTTATAAACCTTCTCTTACATAGTTTAAATGTAGATTAAATATTATTGAAAATATCTTGCACCCAATTCAGTTATAAAAGTCAAGCATTTTTTATTTTCTATATTTTATAATGCTGTTTCTGTCCCTTATTATTGAAAGTATAATAAATGCCAAAATCCCCCCAGTTAGATATAATATCTCACTAGGGGGATTCTTTGGATTTTACAATCATGATCCATTCACTATGTAATTTGATTTCTCTTTAAATAATATTGATAATACAATATGAAAAGTATCGAAGTTATCGTCCAGGAAAACGGATAACTAAACACTACTGTTTTTACATCATGCCATGCAGGAACTACTGTGAATAGCCAAATGATACGCAATACACATATTCCCATGCCTGTAAGTATCATTGGTATTAAAGAATCTCCCATGCCTCTTAAAGTCCCGGATAGGATCTCAATCGTGACATAAGTGAAAAATGCAGGTACCATAAAATGCAATATTTCCATACCTTTTGCAATTACTAATTTATCCGTACTGAATAGCTGATAGATGTAAGTTCCTCCAAAGAAAAGGAAGAGGCTCATGCATATTGCTGTTGACATAGCCATGGTTAAACAAACTTTTGCACCTTTTCTAACACGGTCATATTTACCAGCTCCAAAATTTTGCCCCGCGAAAGTAGTCATAGAGATACCAAAAGATGACATCGTCATCCAGAAGATACCGTCTACCTTACCATAGGCTGTCCAGGCCGCAATAGTATCTGTTCCGAACCCATTCATTGTTGACTGGATGATCACGTTAGAAGTGGTGTACATTAAAGATTGAAATCCTGCAGGCAGTCCCAGTTTTATAGTCTTCTTTAGCATTTCTTTATGTATACGTATTGATCTTATATGCAGTTTATAACTCTCATTTGTTCTCATTAGTGTTATCCAAACAAATAATGCACTGCATATCTGAGAAACAACGGTTGCAATTGCCGCACCTGCTACATCCCAGCCGAATACAACTACAAATAAGACATCAAGTACTATATTGATAAAACAGCTGATAATCAAAAAGTATAATGGTCTTTTAGAATCACCGATGGCTCTAAGTATTCCTGCTCCCATATTATAAGTAAGGTTTGCAACCATTCCGCCAAAATATATACGAAGATACATTAAGGAATCTGACATAATATCATCCGGCGTACCCATCCATTTCAGTGCATATGGAGCACCTATAATACCAATGAACATAATAATGATGCCACCTATAAGAGAAAATGCTATGGCAGTATGCACTGCCTTACTTACTTCCTCTTTCTGTTTTCCACCATAGTACTGAGAGATTGTTACTGTAGCTCCCGCTGAAATTCCCACAAAAAAACCGACACAAACATTTATCAATGTACCGGTTGTCCCACCTACTGCAGATAAGGCTTCTTTTCCTACAAATCGGCCTACAACAATTGCATCTGCTGTATTATATAATTGCTGAAAGAAAGAACCAAATAATAGAGGAAAGAAGAAGATAAGCAATTGCTTCCAGATGACTCCTTCTGTGATTTTATTATTTTCTATGATGACATCTTCCATTACATGATCCATAAAATACACCTTTGTACTTTCTATTTTATCTCTGGTTTAAGTAAAATTTATTATATTCATTCAAAAAAGATAATGTATATTGTAGCACCGTGGTGATAAGTTATCAATAGAAATTATAACTAGTAATTAAATATATATTTAATTTATTATATACTATAAATACAAAAGAAGTACCGGTAGAATCACAGCTAACGGTACTTCTTAATTATGGTTACATATCCAGCATTTCTATCTCGAAAAATATCTTCAATAAGCGCATCTCTCACATGTATAATATCACCACTTCTTCTATTTCTTTGATTTGAACTCATAAAATTAACTCATCTTCTTCATCCCACATTTATAATATATGGTATGTTTTATTTTAGAATTGTTGCATTGACAAATCCAATGGGCCCAAGGTTTTAGACATGTTATTCATAGCTCTTTTTCCACTATTTCTAATGATTGCTTAATAATAAGTCAGAAATGAATATTCCGGCATTTTTAATTTTTTCTTGTTCATTATTTGGTGCAAATCGAACTCTCACAGGAAATTCTACATGTGTCATACCTGTAGATTTGATCACATTAGAAGTAGTAAGCACTTTAAGCTTACTTTCTAACAGATAGTCCTGAATTACTTCAATCGCTTCTCCGCTCCATCCGTAAGAACCGAAGGCTGCTCCCACTTTTCCTTCAAGATTTATATCCTTTAATGATTTTAGTATCTCTTCTAAGTTACCAATCATATCCGCATATCTTGTAGAACTGCCAAAAAGAATCACATCTGCTTCCTTTATACTGTCCAATACTTCTTCTTTCTCTGATTTATCTGCATTAAATACAGCAGTTTCAATATTATTTTCTTCAAATATCTCTTTTAATAACATAGCTATATTTTTCGTGCTGTTTTTCATGGTCGTATAAACAATTGCTGCTTTCTTACCCGTTGCCATATCAGCACTCAATGATTTATATAAGTCAATGAACTTTTCTATATCCTTACGTATGATATAACCATGGGAAGGTGCAATCATCTTAATGTCCATATCCTTAACGGCATCAAGTAAAGTCCCTACATATCTGCGATGAGGGTGGATGATAACATTATAATAGCCGATAAAATCATCTGTAATATCAATTCCATCCACATCATTAAATAGTTTTTCATCTGCTACGTGTGTACTGAAAATATCACAAGGGAACAGTATTTGATCTTCTACACAATAGGTAATCATGGTTTCTTCCGTGTGAAGATATGGCGTTTCTTTAAATTTTAATGTCTTACCACCAACATCCAGAGTATCTCCGTCTTTTACCACTAAAAAATTACGATTATGCAGCCGGTACATTTCTTTTAGTTCATGAACAGCAGGCTCTGTACAAACAATAGTAGCCTCTGTAGCACGTAAAGCCAAGGCTCCTAATCCACCAGAATGATCTGGCTCCGTATGATTAATTACAATATATTGAATCTCTTTTGGATCAATTAATGAGCTTACATTCTCTATGAATTCTCTTCCGAATGAAATGTCTACTGTATCAATTACTGTTGGTTTTTCCGTTTTTAATAAATAAGCGTTATATGATGTTCCTTTTTCCAATATTAATCTGTGAAATGGTACTTTACGGTCATCAATTTTTCCTATCCAGTATATATCTTTTCCTAATTCTACATGTCCTAATTTATTCATATCATAACCTCCAAATTATTTATTACTTTCTTTACGCCCTTCATTGTAAGACACTTTCATAAATAATTCTGAGATTTGAATCACATTTTAGAATATTTTATTACTTAAATATCAAGATTCGAAACATATATATGACCACTCACAATCTCTGCATATGGTATCCATTTTACCTGCAGCGATTATTTTTGTAAAAACCTTATTTTGAAATTCTGACCATAACATAGTTTCACCACATTCCAGGCCGCATTGCTTCAATACTAAATTATCGTATCTATTGACTTTATCAATACTCTCGCATATACCATCTTTAGAATTAGGACAGCTAATGCAAATGTCATCCAGGGAAGTAGTGATTGTTATTATCGGATCTTCACTTAGTTTCTCAATGACTTCCTTCATATTGTTCACAAAATCTGAACTATATCCTTCTCCTTTGAAAAAAGCAAGGCAAAGTCCGTGATGTGCTCTTATTTTATAATTTCTCATTTTTACCATTCTCTTCTGCATCTTATTTTCCTTGTTTTATAAATACATATGTGCTATCATCTGACAGTTCATCTGCAAAAATATAATTCAGCCTGTTAAAGTTTTTAATTTCCTCTGCAACTTCAATTTGTCTTTCTGCCATGAATCTTACCATTTCACCTCTGGCCATTTTTACCTGGGTACCTTTCTCAATTACCCTGTGTCCAATGATTTCTCCAAAAACACAGGTGATGAATCGTATATTATTATTCAAATATTTAGAAATACATCTACTATACTCTTTAGATGCCAGATTTATAATGCAATGACTTTCCAAAAAGAGTTGGCTGGCCAGCTTGTTACTCCAAAAATCATAGAGTGAATCTAATTCATTGCCTTTTAACTTTGCCTGCATTTCTAATCTGTAAGGAACAACACCATCAAAAGGACGGAGCAGACCATAAAACCCGGATAAAATACGCAGATGTGTTTCCAGATATGTAAGCTCTCCTGTATGAAACACGCCAGGAGCCATATATTGATATTGGATTCCCTCATAGGAAAGAATCGCAGGTGTCAAATTGCGGTATAAGTTCATCTTCTGTATCCGCTCATAATTTAATGCAGCAATTTTATCATTGCAATTCCATATTGATTTTACTTCCAGATAACTTAATTCTTTTAAATAGGACTGTAGGATTTTTGTATCCTCTAAAAATTGAGGAAGCTGATAATAATTTAAAGAATCTGTCTCCATTTTCATCTTCTTAGCAGGTGAAATAATAATTCTCATAACTCTCTCTTTCTAACGCTCATACCATCTTATTTTTTGATCATAATTCTAAGAGGGCCACACACTCCACATGTGTACTGTGACTAAACTGATCCACTGCTCTGATTTTCTTAAGGTTATATCCGTTATCATTTAAATATCTTAAATCTCTGGCTAATGTAGCCGGGTCACAGCTTACATATACTACTTTTTTCGGATTCATCTTTATAATCGTTTCAAGAAGACCTTCATCACACCCTTTTCTAGGTGGATCCACCACTATAACATCACCGTAGATTTGTTCTTCTTTATATTTAGCCGGTAATACTTCTTCAGCCGCTCCCACAAAAAATTCTGCATTTTCAATCCCGTTAATCTTCCCATTCATTTTTGCATCTTCAATTGCCTGAGGTATGATTTCTACTCCATAGACCTTTTTCGCCTTTTTCGCTAAGAATAGTGAAATGGTTCCTATACCGCAGTATAAATCCCAAACAGTCTCGTCCCCTTCTAAACCTGCATAATCCAATGCAGTTTCATAAAGAACTTTTGTTTGAACCGGATTAACTTGATAAAAGGAAAGAGGAGATATCTGATATTTCACATCACCGATATAATCAACAATGTATGGTTTCCCCCATACTGTTACCACCTTATTTCCAAGAATAACATTCGTTTTCTCTTTATTGATATTCAGGCTGATACTTGTCATACCTTCAATGTCTGTTAAGCTATCTATGAATTTATCTTTATGTGGTATATCATCACCATTAAGAATAAGGCAGACCATAATTTCACCTGTGACAAATCCGACCCTTGTCAGAATATGCCTTACCAGTCCTGTATGATTCTCTTCATCATAGGTTGTGATATTATATTTCTCTATAAAGACCTTAACTCTTTCAATAATTTCCTCATTTATTTTTGCCTGTATATAACAATGTGCTGTATCGATAATAGTATGTGTTCTGCTTGCATAAAATCCGATCACAACTTTCCCATCTTTATCTCTTCCTACGGGAAATTGGGCTTTGTTGCGATAATAAAATGGCTCTTCCATCCCTGCAATGGGCTCCATAATAGAATCAATATATTCTTTATCAAACTTACCAATCCTGGTTAAGCAGTTTTTCACCTTATTTTCTTTATACTTAAGCTGTTCCTTATAATCCATATGTTGTACCTGGCATCCGCCACATTGTCTTGCGATGGGACATTTCGGCTCAACACGGATAGGAGATGGAGTAATTAAATGGATTAACCTTGCATAACCATAGGATTTCTTCATCTTCATTATTTTAACATCTACTATATCCCCTGTAATTGTATCTTTTACAAAAAGGGTATATCCGTTAAAATGTCCGATTCCTTCCCCTTCTGAACTAATATCATCGATTTCTATTCGAATCATGTCATTCTTTTTTAATTCTTTTTCACTTGTCATTGTATTCCTCCAGGACAGTTATATTATTCTAAGCAATATATATCTTAGAAAATGTTTTACAGTAAAGTAAAGCTCAACCCAGATGAGATTTGAACCGCATCTGATAAAACCATTATGAGGTCACCCATAAAATAATTGGGAAACCTCAAAATAAGTATAAAAATCTTATGTTCAATTCTTAGTGTACCGTTAATATGTTTTGATCTTGCTATATTCCCTTTAACTATTGTAACTTGAACTGCGCCTGATATTAGATTCAAATAACCGATTATAACCTAACCAGTCTGTTCTATCATCTGCTGACTGGAATAATTCTATCATAGATTGAAGTTTTGCATCTGCATTGTCAGCAATATTAAGCGCCATTGCTTCCACAAGTGCCGGTTTTTTGGGAGATCCATACTCTAATTCTCCATGATGAGCTAAAATACAATGTCTTATCTCACTTGCTAATTTCACTGGAAAACCTGGTATTTCTCTAATTCTTAACCCAACTTGTTCTGCTCCTATAAAGATATGACCCAGCAACTGTCCATCATCTGTATAATCATTCTCTGGAAATGTAGATAATTCGTCCATCTTTCCTATATCATGAAAAAGAGCTGAACTGATTAATAGATCTCTATTAATAATATGATAGTTATCTGCTATATAATTAGCAAACTTAACTACACCTAAAGTATGTTCTAATAAGCCTCCAATAAAACCGTGGTGTACACTTTTGGCCGCAGAATGTTTTTTAAATCTTATAATGAAATCTTTATCTTCTACAAAAAAGCTGGAAACTAATTTACGTAAATGAGGTTCCTTAATATTATTGATATATTTTAAAAGTTCACCATACATCTCTTCTACATTCTTATTAGAAACAGGGAAGAAGTCCGATTCATTGTATTCTCCTTCCTGACTCTTACGTATTCTTTTGACATTTAATTGTAATGCATTCTGAAAACTTGTGATCTGTCCTTCTATATGAATGTAGTCCATTGATTCAAAATGATCTATACCATTAGATAACTCCCAAACTTTTGCATCCAATATCCCTGTTTTATCTTGTAAAATCAGAGAATAGTAACTCTTACCTGCTTTTGTCTTAAGAGTTTCTTTTTTCTTACATAGATATGTTCCTGTAACCATATCACCATCATGTAATTCATTGATAAATCTCATCTTACTACCTAACCTTTCTATTTCCTAATCCTCATTATACCTTACTATTATCTTTTATGAAAGAAAAACTTAGACAAAAAAATTCACACAATTATTTTCCTTGTGTGAATTTTTAAAGGTATTAACTTGAAATTCTCTAATATATGAAATAATTGTATATGTCTAAAAGAATCCGCCTTAACATAAATATTTATAATTTATTATTCTTTTTCATTTTCAAAGATTTCATCGCCTAAATCATCAAGATCTAAGTCATCTTCTTCTGAAAGATCAAAATCATCTTCTGAAAGATTAAAATCATCTACATCCTGATTGCCGGCAATTAGTACTTCATCCATATCGTCATCTTCATCTATCATAATTTCTTCAGCAGTATCACTGTCTAATTTTACAGAGCGATATCTCTTCATACCAGTACCAGCTGGTATTAATTTACCAAGAATTACATTTTCTTTCAGACCGATCAATGGATCAATTTTCCCTTTGATAGCAGCCTCTGTAAGAACTTTTGTCGTTTCCTGGAAAGATGCAGCTGAAAGGAATGAATTTGTTGCAAGAGAAGCCTTTGTGATACCAAGCATTACCTGCTTTCCTTCTGGTTGTTCTAGTCCCTCTGCTTCCAGTTTTTCATTTACATCATCGAAATCAAGTGTATCAACTAATGTTCCTGGTAAAAATTCAGAATCACCATTATTTTCGATACGAATCTTCTTAAGCATCTGTCTTACAATTACTTCAATATGCTTATCATTGATTTCAACACCTTGCAAACGATATACTCTTTGTACTTCCTGGATCATATAATCCTGAACTGCACGGACACCCTTAATCTTAAGGATATCATGAGGGTTAACACTACCCTCTGTAAGTTCATCTCCGGCTTCAAGAACATCACCATCAGATACTTTAATTCTTGAACCATAAGGAATCAGATAAGCCTTAGATTCAGCTGTATCGTTATTTGTTACAATTACTTCACGCTTTTTCTTAGTGTCCTTAATTGTAACTGTACCGGCAAATTCAGCAATAATTGCAAGTCCTTTAGGTTTTCTTGCCTCGAAAAGTTCTTCAACACGAGGAAGACCTTGGGTGATATCATCACCGGCAACACCACCTGTATGGAATGTACGCATTGTAAGCTGTGTTCCTGGTTCACCGATTGATTGGGCTGCAATGATACCTACTGCTTCACCCACTTGAACAGCTTCACCAGTGGCCATATTGGCGCCATAGCATTTTGCGCATACACCAATGTGAGATTTACAAGAAAGAATGGTACGAATCTTAACTTTAGCATTAAATCCTGCTTCTTCAATCTTCTTTGTTTTCACAATTCTTGCTGCTCTCTTTGGAGTAATCATATGATTTGCTTTTACGATTACTTCGCCATTATCATCCAAGATTGTTTCACATGAATATCTTCCTGTGATTCTTTCTTCTAAACTTTCAATTACTTCTCTGCCATCAGCAAAAGCTTTAATCCACATACCTGGAATTTCTTTTCCTTCACAGCAATCCACTTCACGAATGATCAGATCTTGTGATACATCTACCAGACGACGGGTTAAGTATCCTGAATCGGCTGTACGAAGAGCTGTATCAGAAAGACCTTTACGAGCACCATGAGCTGAAATGAAGTATTCCAATACATCAAGACCTTCACGGAAGTTGGATTTGATAGGAAGTTCAATTGTTCTACCTGAAGTATCTGCCATCAGACCACGCATACCTGCAAGCTGTTTAATCTGCTTATCAGAACCACGGGCACCGGAATCAGCCATCATGAATATATTATTAAACTTATCAAGACCTTTTAATAGAGCGTCTGTAATTTCATCATCGGCTTCTTTCCATGTTTCAATAACTGCTTTATATCTTTCTTCTTCTGTCATTAAACCACGACGGAAGTTCTTTGCGATTAATTCAACCGTAGCTTCTGCTTCTTCAATAATAGTCTTTTTCTTTTCTGGTACTGTCATATCAGAGACAGAAACTGTCATCGCAGCACGGGTTGAATATCTGTAACCAAGAGACTTGATGGAATCTAAGGTTTCAGCTGTTCTGGTTGCACCGTGAGTATTGATATTTTTCTCTAAAATTTGTTTTAATTGTTTCTTTCCTACAAGGAAATCAATTTCCGGAACTAAGAAGTTCTCGTCTTTCGTTCTATCAACAAATCCCAAGTCCTGACTAATGATTTCATTAAAGATAAAACGTCCTAAAGTAGATTCCACAATTCTTGATTCTTCTACTCCTTTAGCATTAATACCAGTTCTTCTAACTTTAATTCTTGCATGAAGTGTAAGCGCTCCATTTTCATAAGCTAAAATTGCTTCATTTACACTCTTGAAGAAATGTCCTTCTCCTACATCTCCAGGTTTGTGAAGAGTTAAGTAGTAGATACCAAGAACCATATCCTGTGAAGGAACGGCAACTGGACCACCATCGGAAGGTTTTAATAAGTTGTTAGGGGAAAGCAGTAAGAATCTGCATTCTGCCTGCGCTTCCACTGATAATGGTAGATGGACAGCCATCTGGTCACCATCGAAATCGGCATTAAATGCGGTACATACAAGTGGATGTAATTTAATGGCTTTACCTTCCACTAAAACTGGTTCAAATGCCTGAATACCAAGTCTGTGAAGAGTTGGTGCACGGTTAAGCATTACCGGATGTTCACGAATAACTTCTTCAAGAACATCCCAGACTTCTGATTGAAGTCTTTCTACCATTTTCTTAGCAGATTTTATATTATGAGCAGTACCTTTAGTTACAAGTTCTTTCATAACGAAAGGTTTGAATAATTCAATTGCCATCTCTTTAGGAAGACCACATTGATAGATTTTAAGTTCTGGTCCTACAACGATAACGGAACGTCCTGAGTAGTCAACACGTTTACCAAGTAAGTTTTGACGGAAACGTCCTTGCTTACCTTTTAACATATCAGAAAGAGATTTAAGGGCACGATTACCAGGTCCGGTTACTGGACGCCCACGTCTGCCGTTATCAATAAGTGCATCTACTGCTTCTTGAAGCATTCTCTTTTCATTACGAACAATAATATCCGGTGCTCCAAGCTCTAATAATTTCTTTAGACGGTTATTTCTATTAATGATTCTCCTGTATAAATCATTCATATCAGACGTTGCAAAACGTCCACCATCAAGTTGAACCATAGGTCTTAAATCTGGAGGGATTACAGGAATTACTGTTAAGATCATCCATTCCGGTTTGTTGCCAGATTCTCTAAATGCCTCAACTACTTCCAATCTTTTAATAATTCTGGCTCTCTTTTGACCAGTAGAATCTTTTAATCCTTTTTTCAGTTCTACAGATTCTTTTTCAAGATCAATTGCTCTAAGAAGTTCCTGAATTGATTCTGCACCCATTCCTACACGGAATTTATTGCCGAACTTTTCATAAGCTTCTCTATATTCTTTTTCAGTAAGAACTTGTTTATATTGAAGGTCTGTATCACCTTTATCTAATACGATATAAGATGCGAAATATAATACTTTTTCAAGAGTTCTAGGAGAAAGATCTAAAATCAGACCCATTCTACTAGGAATTCCTTTAAAGTACCATATATGAGAAACTGGAGCTGCTAAACCAATATGTCCCATTCTTTCTCTACGAACACTGGCTTTTGTAACTTCAACACCACATCTATCGCATACTACACCTTTATATCGAATCTTCTTGTATTTACCACAATGACATTCCCAGTCCTTACTTGGTCCAAAGATTTTCTCACAAAAGAGACCATCTTTTTCTGGCTTTAGGGTTCTATAATTGATTGTCTCTGGTTTTTTTACTTCTCCTCTGGACCATTCTTTAATCTTTTCCGGTGAAGCTAGACCAATCTTTATAGCATCATATGTCATTTCCTTAATGTTTTCAATACCTGTTTCTGACATGCTCTGGTACTCCCTTCGTATTAGTCTTCAAAATCATTCATTTCATCAAATTCTATCCCAATTCCGAGTTTACTCTTATCATCATCTAATTCATCATTATCAGCTAATTCAATTTCTTCCTCGTCATCATCTTCAAATGCATCAAAGATACTATCATCATCTTCCTCTGATATTTCTCTGAACCCTGCATCGGAGAATGATTCTTCTCTATGGCGGAAGCTATCATCTCCTTCAATTAATGGAGTTAAATCTTCATCACCATAGTCGATGCTTTCTGCCATCTTGACTTCATTTCCATCTTCATCAAGTACAATTACATCAAGTGCAAGGGATTGAAGTTCTTTCAATAATACTTTGAAGGATTCTGGAATACCTGGTTCAGGTATATTTTCCCCTTTAATAATTGCCTCATAAGTTTTAACACGACCAACTACATCATCAGATTTTACAGTTAAGATCTCTTGAAGAGTATATGCGGCACCATATGCTTCCAGTGCCCAAACTTCCATTTCACCAAATCTTTGACCACCAAATTGTGCTTTACCACCAAGCGGCTGCTGGGTTACAAGTGAGTAAGGGCCAGTAGAACGAGCATGAATCTTATCGTCTACTAAGTGGTGAAGTTTTAAGTAATGCATGAAACCAACTGTTACGGCACTATCAAAATACTCTCCCGTTCTACCATCACGAAGTCTTACTTTACCATCGCGATTGATTGGAACACCTTCCCATTGCTTTCTATAATCTTGATTTGTTACCAAGAATTCTAATATTTCAGGATCTAAAATGTCTTTATATTTTTCTTTAAATTCTGCAATTGGTGTATTTACATAATCATTGGCAAGCTCCAGGGTATCCATAATATCATACTCATTAGCACCATCAAATACCGGAGTTGATACTTTAACTCCGAGCGCTTTTGCTGCAAGGCTTAAGTGAATTTCAAGCACCTGCCCGATGTTCATACGGGAAGGCACCCCTAGAGGGTTAAGAACGATATCAAGTGGTCTGCCATTTGGTAAGAAAGGCATATCTTCTACCGGTAATACTCTGGAAACAACACCCTTGTTACCATGACGGCCGGCCATCTTGTCACCAACCTGAATCTTTCTCTTTTGAGCAATGTAAACACGAACTGTTTGGTTTACACCAGGGGACAATTCATCGCCATTTTCTCTTGTAAATACTTTGGCATCAACGATAATACCAAATTCACCATGAGGTACTCTCAGGGAAGTGTCTCTTACTTCTCTGGCTTTTTCGCCAAAGATTGCTCGAAGTAATCGCTCTTCTGCTGTAAGTTCTGTCTCTCCCTTAGGAGTTACTTTACCTACAAGAATGTCACCTGCACGAACTTCAGCACCAATACGGATAATACCTCTTTCATCAAGGTCTTTTAATGCTTCATCCCCTACACCAGGAACATCTCTTGTGATTTCTTCTGGTCCAAGCTTTGTATCTCTTGATTCTGCTTCATATTCTTCAATATGAACAGAAGTATAAACATCTTCCTGTACTAATCTTTCACTGAGTAGAACCGCATCTTCGTAGTTATAACCTTCCCATGTCATGAAGCCGATTAATGGGTTCTTACCAAGAGCTAATTCTCCTTGTGAAGTAGATGGGCCGTCTGCAATTACCTGACCTGCTTCCACTCTGTCATTTTTCATAACAATAGGTCTTTGATTCAAACATGTACTCTGATTACTTCTTGCAAATTTAAGTACCTTATATACAGATTTTGTTCCATCATCATTTTTTATTATGATCTCAGTTGCTGTTGATTTCTCAACAACACCAGATTTATTAGCAACGATACAGTTACCTGAATCGACTGCTGCTTTTAATTCCATACCTGTTCCTACTGCAGGAGATTCTGTAATAAGCAGAGGAACTGCCTGACGTTGCATGTTGGATCCCATCAGGGCACGGTTCGCATCGTCATTTTCAAGGAAAGGAATCATAGCTGTTGCAACAGAAAATACCATTTTAGGTGAAACGTCCATTAAATCAATTTTTGATTTTTCAAATTCAGAAGTTTCTTCCTTATAACGTCCTGATACACTGGAATTTACAAAATAACCATTTTCATCAAGCGGCTCATTTGCCTGTGCAACTACAAATTTATCTTCTTCATCTGCTGTTAAATAAACAACTTCGTCAATAACCTTTGGATTGTTAGGGTCTTCTTTACTTACTTTACGATATGGAGCTTCAATAAAACCATATTCATTAATTCTTGCATAAGAAGCAAGTGAGTTAATAAGACCGATGTTAGGACCTTCGGGAGTTTCGATCGGACACATTCTTCCATAATGAGAGTAATGAACGTCACGAACTTCGAATCCGGCTCTATCTCTTGATAAACCACCAGGTCCAAGGGCTGATAAACGTCTCTTATGTGTTAATTCGCTAAGAGGATTGTTTTGATCCATAAACTGTGATAACTGGGAAGATCCAAAGAATTCTTTGACAGCTGCAGTTACCGGTTTAATATTTATTAATGATTGGGGTGAAATACCTTCAATATCCTGAGTTGTCATTCTTTCACGAACAACACGTTCCATTCTGGATAAACCGATACGGTATTGGTTTTGTAATAACTCACCAACCGCTCTGATTCTTCTGTTCCCTAAATGGTCGATGTCATCGTCGCTGCCGATTCCATACTCAAGATGCATATTATAGTTAATAGAAGCAATGATATCTTCTTTGGTAATATGCTTTGGAATTAATTCTGCTATATTCTTACCTATTGCTTCTTTAATATCTTCAATATTAGTAAATTCATCTAAAATTGCTTTTAATGCTGGATAATAAACTTCTTCCGTAACACCTAATTCTTCCGGATCAACATCAACAAAACTGCTTAAATCCACCATCATATTAGATAGTACTTTGACATTACGTTCTTCTGCTTGTACCCATACAAATGGTACTGCAGCGTTTTGAATCTGATCTGCGATCTCTTCTGTAACAATCGTTCCAGATGCAGCAATGATTTCACCTGTAGATGTATCGATCACATCCTCAACAATTGGGAAACCGACAATTCTATTCTTATAGGCCAATTTTTTATTGAATTTGAATCTACCCACTTTAGCCAGATCATATCTTCTGGCATCAAAAAACATGCTATGAACAAGGCTTTCTGCACTTTCCACAGAAAGTGGCTCACCTGGACGCAGCTTTTTATATAACTCTAATAAACCATCTTGATAATTATCAGAGGTATCTTTTGTAATACTTGCAAGAATCTTTGGTTCTTCACCGAATAATTCTAAAATTTCTGCATTTGTTCCAATACCAAGGGCTCTAATAAGAACTGTAATTGGTACTTTTCTATTTCTATCTACACGTACATAGAAAATATCATTGGAATCCGTCTCATATTCTAACCATGCACCCCTATTAGGAATTACAGTAGAAGAATATAACCTTTTACCAATCTTATCGTGTGCAATACCATAATATATACCAGGGGAACGTACTAATTGGCTAACAATAACTCTTTCAGCACCATTAATCACAAATGTACCTGTTTCTGTCATTAATGGTAAATCACCCATGAAAATATCATGCTCGTTGATTTCGTCATTCTCTTTATTATGAAGTCTTACTTTTACTTTTAAAGGAGCAGCGTAAGTAGCATCTCTTACCTTACATTCTTCAATAGTATACTTAATATCATCTTCACATAATGCAAAGTCTACAAATTCTAAACTTAAATGTCCATTATAGTCTGCAATTGGAGAGATATCATCAAAAACTTCGTTGAGTCCTTCTTCTAAAAACCATTTATAAGAATCTTTTTGTACCTCAATAAGATTAGGCATCTCGAGCACTTCTTTTTGCCTTGAGTAACTCATTCTTAAACCGTTGCCAATTTTAATTGGTCGTACTCTGTTTTTATCCATTGACGTTTTCACCCCTTGAATTTTTTATATTAATATGCTATAATCCATTTATATTAGATTTTAGGCATACAACACCACAATAGTGCATTTTTCATGTTATCACATCTATTTTCAGATGTCAACACTATTTTGTGTGTCTTTTTTTATGCCTTTTTTTAATTTCATCTCTTTTTTAGCTTAAAATTTTTTGATTTCTTTATTATATTTAAACAATTTAGAATTACTATTTTATTAGTATATCTTCTATTAAACATAGTAAGTATTTTTATTAATACTAAGTTGTAATTAGTATTATAATGTGTTAAATTAAATTTATACTATTTTAATAAAAATTTTATTACAGTTCAGCCATATGGAAAGATGGAGCAAAGTGAAATCAAGCTTATAGCTGAATTGTAACCAACTGTTTACTTAATATTGAAAGAAGGGGTGTTGTGTCAAAAGAAATTATTGGACATTGTCCTATCTGTCAGGAGCAATTAATTGCAAGCAGATTAACTTGCCGTCATTGTGGTCTGGAATTATCTAACGACTTTACTTTAAGTAAGTTTAATTATCTGAAAGAGGATGATTTAAACTTTATTGAAATGTATTTAAAATGTCAGGGAAGTCTAAAAGAATTACAAAAACAATTGAAAATATCCTATCCAGCTGCCAAAAGGCAATTTGATAATGTACTAAAATCATTGGGATTTAATAAGGAAGACGAAAATTTACCAGCGAATATAGAAGTAATTCTTTCAGAACTTCCTATTTACGAAGATGAAAGCAATACAGTAAAAGCAATTAAGAAAAGATTAAATGCACATAATGGACTTGCCACCCTTGCATTGCCCAGAGGGGGCAGCTTCCAGATCTATTATGATGGTTTTGGAAATGGAATAATAGCAACAAACGTGCCTGCTTCAAGAGTGCTGACTTGGAAGGCTTTCGACTCTGCAGTTGAGGTGATGGAGAAGAACCATGGGAAAGCCAAGAAAGGGCAGGCTATGAAAGCTAAATTAGGAGAACCTGATCTAACCTTGGATACGATAGAAGGTTATGTGGCCTATAAAGCTTATGGAATTAAAATGGGAGAATCTACTCTTAGAACAATTTCTGCTCTTTCTTCCATTCTGGAATGGGCTGGTATCTGTAATAATGGTTATGGATATCTTGAATTAAGAAAATAAGATTCTGCTTATTATGAAATTTTATATTATGTAATAATATAAAAACGCTCACTTGCGTGGAGAGTACTAAAAAAGTCCTTATATAACCGTTTATGATATTGTTATTCCCAAGGATAGCTCATTAAAAAAATTGATGAGCTAATAGATTTCATCATTTATTTATATTTATAAATACCTATCATAGTTGTTTTATATTTTCAATTACTTTATATCTATGCATATATTTCTTGATATGCTTATTTATAAATACAGTAGACACAATATAACATTTTCTTTAATTTCATTTGAAATACTAAATAGACAAGCTAGGCTCCCATTTAAGACAATTAGTTTGACAATATACGCGAAGTAAACATATAATAACTTCGCGCGCTGATAAAATTTAGCTAGTTAAACTATTAACGTAATGGAGGAAATAAGAAATGAATAAACTAAGAAAAATTTTAAGCTATTTACTAGTATTTGTTTTAATGATGAATCTTTTTACTCTTAGCATATCAGCTGAAGAAAATACTGATTACAATCTAAAATCCAATAAAGGTTCAGTATACTTTAGTGCAAAGACAAAAACAAACTTCAAAAACACAAAAGATAAAGAATATAATACCAAATTAAAAGGAGGAAAAATTAAAAAAGCAAATACTAAGAAGATTGAAGAATTAATGCTAGAAGAAATTTCATCTGTGTATGCAGATAAAAAAGCAATTTATTCTTCACTCGAATCCTATGGTTGTTATGTTCTGAATCCATCAAGTGAGGAATTGATAACATTTTCTTCAAGTTCAGATGTAACAGTATCAACGCCGACTATATATTATAATGCTTATAATAAAACATGGACAGTTACATGTGGTGGTTACTGGAAAAATATGAACTGGGAAAAAGATAAAGCGCTCCTGGTAACGTAGGTGGCCAAGATGCCTTTGGTATAGGTTATACAAGTGTTACTGGAACTTATAAATCATCGGTAGTCAGTGTCTCTGGATATATTAATGATGGACGTATCAAAAAATCAGTTTCAACGTCAAATCGTTCTGATGGAGATGGTAGTAAAGGGTTTGGATTCAGATTACAAGATTATGTTTATGCAGATTCTGGAACTTTATTTACATACTATGTTGGCTATCAGTTTGGAGGTCTTTGTAATTACGACTCTAACTTTTCCAGTTTTGGTGCTGTTGCAACAGGATATTATATACATACATGGGATAAGGCAACAATTAATAGTATTACTTTTGGTGTAAATGGAAAAACAGCAGGGGTTAGCGCTAGTATAGCAAATTCATCATATTCATGGCCAGCTTATGGTAGTGATAGTAGGTTTGGATTATAAAAGCACTAGTTTTAACACATCCAATAATAATTTGTTGGATGTGTTATTTTTAAATATTTTAACAAATTCTACGTAGAAGTACTCTAAATAAGGTAAAAAAGGATGAAATATATGGTGGTAAATTCAGTAATTATTATAAATAAGACTTTTAGAAATTTTTTACTACTATATATTATAATATCGCTTATATTGCTTTGCGATGTTCTAATATATAATTGTGGTAAAAAATCGATAAGCAAAACCGAATTTTTACAAGGAGAAATTAATGTACTTTTTCAAACTAGCATAAATGATAATATTTTAAAAAAAATATTAGAAAATGAAGATATAATAGCACAGAGTGTGGCTATAAATGAAAATTTTGTTCAATTAAAAGTAGCAGATCAAGATATGGATGTAATATTGCATAAATTAAATAATTTACCAATGATCATAGAAGCTGAACCGAATTATATTCTAAAAAATAATAATATTGGCAATATAACAAATAACCTTAAAAATGATACTCTTATATTTCAAAACCAAATAAATGATAATAACATTATAGTTGCTGTTATTGATACAGGTATAGATACACTTCATCCTGATTTAAAGAATCATATATGGATAAATACTAATGAAATTGAAAATGATGGTATAGACAATGATATTAATGGTTATGTTGATGATATTAATGGGTGGGATTTTTATAATAACGATAATACATTATGCTCTTACAAGTATAATAATAAGACAAAAGAGTATGTATCCAATCCAAATGATTGTGACAATCATGGAACACATGTTGCAGGAATAATTGTTTCTAATTATGTAAAATTAATAAATATTAGTAAATTGAATTCGAATATAAAAATTATGAGTCTTAAAATACAAGGTGGAGCTGATGGCAACGGCTCAATTGCAGCAGCAATTTCTGCAATAAAATATGCTACTGCGAACGGAGCTAAAATTTGTAATATGAGTTTAGGTGGTTACACTTATAGTAGAATATTAGAAAAAACTATTCGAGAATCAAATATGTTATTTGTTACAGCCGCAGGCAATAATGGTAATGATAATGATGTTAATCCAGTTTATCCAGCATCATTTGATTTAGATAATATATTATCAATTGCTTATACTGATAAAGAAAATAAATTAGAACGTAATTCAAATTATGGAAAAAATAGCGTTGATGTTGTTGCACCCGGAACAAACATACTTAGTACTATTGTAGGTGGAAACTATAATCAAATGAATGGTTCATCTATTGCTACTCCATACATCACTTCGATTGCTGCACTTTTATATTCATATCAAAATTATACATACCCTATTAGTGTTAAGAATATAATTACAAAATCTTTGGATAATATTAGTTTATTAAAAGATTATGTTCAATATCCAGGTATATTGAACACAACAAAGATAATTGGCAATTTGAGTCAGTTAAAAATAGATATTGTTGAGCCATCAATTATGTATTCTTATGTCTATAATGGCAAAAAGTTTATGGTCAATCCGATCATTATAGATAAGGGAGGTTCAGAAATATGCCTTTCCAAATGGTTAAATGGGAAGAAACTTATTAGTGATTTTTCCCGCGGAACAATAGGGCATACTATTAATAGCAATTTAATCATACTTGACAAAGAGGGGTTCTATACATTATATTCCAGCGACTATTCGGGGAATGAAAAAGTTTTAACCATGTTTTTACATAATATACAAGGAAAGAAATTATTCTTAAGAACTGAAAAAGTACACCTAAAGATTGGTGAAAGATATCAAATAGAGTATAAATTGATTCCCACTAATGCAACAGATGAAATAAAATATTGTTCAAGTAATGATAATATTGCTTCTGTATCTAATTATGGAAAAGTAACTGCTAATCAAAAAGGAAACTGTCGAATAAAAATACAACTACTCAATAAAAAGCACAAATATTTATATATAATTGTTAATGACCAAAAATGAATTCCTTCTTTGTACAAGATCATAAGAATTAAAATATAATAGAATTATATATATTTTTATTGTATAATACACTCAGTCTAAATCAGTAAATTATTCAAACTTTAGGAGGTTATTTAATATGAAAGATTATCAAGAAATCATAGGGAAAACTATTCTTGCAATTTCAATAATTATTGCGGGAATCATTATTGCTGCAGCAATTCAAAATGCTGGTACCAATATTGGCGGCATGATAGCAAATGCGCTCGAAACACTAAATTAATTTTAAAATTCCAAACTATTAACTTACAATAAAAACTAACATGAAACACTCTATAAAATTATTAAAATTTAATAAGGAAGACGAAAATTTACCAGTAAATATAGAAGTAATTCTTTCAAGACTTCCTATTTGGGAAGATGGAAGCTTCACGAGTGTTGATCTGGAAAGCTTATGGAATTAAAATGGGAGAATCTACTCTTAGAACAATTTCTGCTCTTTCTTCCATTCTGGAATGGGCTGGTATCTGTAATAATGGTTATGGATATCTTGAATTAAGAAAATAAGATAACAAAAAAATACTCTCACATAAGTGAGAGTATTTTTTGTGATATTACTTAAGTGTAACTTTAGCACCTTCTGCTTCAAGTTTAGCTTTCATTTCTTCAGCTTCTTCTTTAGAAGCGCCTTCTTTAATTACTTTAGGAGCGCCGTCAACTACGTCTTTCGCTTCTTTTAATCCTAAACCAGTTAATTCACGAACTACTTTGATAACTTTAACTTTGTTAGCTCCAACGTCTGTTAATTCTACGTTGAATTCTGTTTTTTCTTCTTCAGCTGCACCGCCTGCTGCTGGTCCTGCTACTACAACACCTGCTGCTGCTGATACACCAAATTCTTCTTCACATGCTTTTACTAAATCATTTAATTCTAAAACTGATAAGCCTTTAATAGCTTCGATAAATTCTTGAGTTGTCATTATAATTACCTCCGATTAATTTTTATTATTTAATGTTTTACTACGCTACTTCTCCTTGTTTCTCAGCAATTTGCTTAAGAACACGAGCGAAGTTTGTAATTGGTGATTGTAAACTTCCAAGTAATTTGGAAATAAGAACTTCTCTTGATGGGATAGTAGCAATCACTTTGATACCTTCTGCATCATAATATGTTCCTTCTACCATACCTGCTTTGAATTCAAGGTTTGGTGCTGTTTTTGCAACATCATTTAAGATTCTTGCTGGTGCAGTTGCATCATCAAGTCCAAAAGCGATTGCAGTTGGTCCGTCTAGGTGTTTGTCTAATTCAGCAAACACTGTACCTTCAAAAGCACGTTTTAACATTGTATTCTTGTATACTTTGTATACAACACCCGCTTCTCTTAACTTTTTACGAAGAGCAGTGTCTTCTTCAACAGTTAAGCCACGGTAGTCAACTAACACTGCAGATTTTGCATTTGCAACATGTCCTTTGATTTCTTCAACAATTGGTTGTTTTAATTCTACCTTTGCCATTCTTTGTGTACCTCCTTATAGATTTTTGGGCTTTCGCCCCAGGGTGTACCGCCGATAAAAAACCTCTCTATCAAAGACAGAGAGGTTAAAATAAGTCATCATTATGATCTCTTATATTCCTCGGTAGGCGTTTTCTCCTTATGCCTTGCGGCACCTACTGTCTTCGGCAGTTTTGGGTCTAAATTAATTTCTTAATTTTTGAACCTTGTTTAGATTATCATAGAATGATAGGTTTGTCAACAAAATTTATCAAAAGTATTTCTCTTTCCTAAAAATTTAATCTCTCAATAATAGATCTTTTTTATGGATTTATATTTTTAAAATATACTCTTTCCCTTCCATGATGACCTTGCCATGATTACACTCATAAGAAATGTCCTTCACATATTCAAAACCTAATTTCTTTAAAACATTTTCAGAACCTGTATTTTCTTTGGCATGTCTTCCTACTATTTCTCTCAGTTCTAATTTTTCTTTAGCAAACTTTATCGTCTCTTTCATAGCCTCTGTGGCATATCCTTTTCCCCATGCTTCTTTTCCCAGATTATATCCTATCTCAAATTTTCCATACTCTTCTTCCAAATATATAAGTCCTGTCCCAATTAAAAGTCCTGTTTCTTTTTCTACAAATCCCCATCGATACCAGTCATCTGAGACAATCTTGCTTACTTCCCACTCTACCCAGCTTTTCGTCTTGTTTATATCATCATGACTGACCCAGAACATATACTTCGCAACATCAGGATCATTTTCCCAACAGCTGAATACCCTTTCAGCATCATCCATACAGAGTGGACGTAAAATCAATCTTTTAGTATCTAAAATTGGTGTTTTCATAAATACTTATCCTCACAATATTATTATAACCCACAATTCACCTGTAAACTAATAATTATTGTACTCTAACAACTCATAAATTACTACCATTTTATTTTCTAAATATACGAATTTATGGTACAGCAGATATACGTGTTTATTCATAACCAGCTTTGCCTCATAACCTAAATGAAGCCTTAGTATAAATAATCATTTGGGCGTCGTCCGGCCGATGATGGTGTTCATGTTCTGTCAAGACTCTTAAGGATAATGAATGTCCATGGCATTCATTATTCTCAGCTTAGAGGCTTGTAAAGAACATACCATCAGGAGGGAAAGGCAGCCCGAATGATTATTTATACCAAGGCTTCTATTAACCCCTAGAGGCAAAGCGTCATATCGGTTAAACTACATAGGTTTAAACCACAAAAACCCCCGGGTAAAATACCCAGGGGTTAATCTATCATACAATTTAATATTCTAAACCTTAAGCTAATTTCATTGTGTTTAATTTAACACCAGGTCCCATTGTAGAAGATAATGTAACACTTCTTAAATATTGACCTTTCACTGAAGCTGGTTTTGCTTTATTAATTGCATTCATAAGCGTTTGGAAGTTGTCCGCTAATTGTTCTTCAGTAAATGAAGCTTTTCCAACTGGCACGTGGATAATATTTGTTTTATCAAGTCTATACTCGATCTTACCTGCTTTAATATCGTTAACAGCTTTTGTAACATCCATTGTAACAGTTCCTGCTTTAGGGTTTGGCATTAAACCTTTTGGTCCAAGTACACGACCAAGACGTCCAACTACACCCATCATATCTGGAGTTGCAACAACTACGTCAAAATCTAAGAATCCATCATTTTGAATTCTTGGGATTAATTCTTCACCACCAACATGATCTGCTCCTGCTGCTTCTGCTTCAGTCGCTTTATCACCTTTCGCAAATACAAGAACTTTAACTGTTCTACCTGTACCGTGTGGTAATACAACCGCACCACGAACCTGTTGGTCAGCATGACGTCCATCAACACCAAGTCTGATATGAGCTTCTACTGTTTCATCAAATTTTGCAACAGCTGATTTTTTAACTAAATTAATCGCATCTGCTGTATCATAAAGAGTAGCTCTGTCTATAAGTTTTGCAGCTTCTACGTATTTCTTTCCTCTTTTCATTCTTTTAACCTCCTAGTGGTATTATCGGGAGTTAACCCTCCCACGTGTTGGCATCTGAATTAATAATAATTCATTACCTATGATTATAAGTTCTGCTAATGAACTTTTTGTATCTTTGCCGTATGAAATCTTTTTACTTAGCTAAAAACGATAATAAGTTTCTAATTTTATAACTATTAGAAATACGCTTTGCGAATTTCTAATTAATCAACTACTGTGATACCCATACTTCTTGCAGTACCGGAAATCATACTAATTGCTGATTCAATTGTTGCTGCATTTAAATCTGGCATTTTAAGCTCAGCGATTTTTTGAACTTCTGCTTTTGTAATTGTAGCAACTTTTGTTTTATTAGGAACACTTGATCCTGATTTAAGATTGCAAGCTTTCTTTAATAACACTGCTGCAGGTGGAGTTTTAGTAATGAAGCTAAAACTTCTATCCTGATATACAGTAATAACAACTGGAATAATCATTCCATCCTGGTTTGCAGTCTTCGCATTAAATTCTTTTGTAAATTGAACAATATTTACACCATGTTGTCCTAATGCTGGTCCTACTGGTGGTGCTGGTGTAGCCTTTCCAGCAGGGATTTGTAATTTAATATAACCTGTAACTTTCTTTGCCATTATAGCATACCTCCTGTAATTGTGGTGTTTGCGGGAATTTCCCTCCCACCATCTAGTTATGTTCACTGATTATCATTAACCTAGTGACTAGATGTTTCTCGTTTACAACTTTTTGATATCCGTAAAACTAATTTCCACAGGTGTTTCACGACCAAACATATCTACATTAATAGTAACAATCTGTTTATGATTGTTAATCTGTTTGATAATACCAGTGGTACCTTCCCACGCTCCGGATACTACCATGATAGTATCTCCAAGTTCAAGGTCAATAAGAACATCTTTACTTCTATTCTTAATTCCCATGTTTCTCATCTCTTGTTCAGTTAATGGAACCGGTTTTGATCCAGGACCAACAAATCCTGTAACACCTCTGGTATTACGCACTACATACCATGTGTCATCATTCATTTCCATATTAAGAAGTACATAGCCAGGAAATAACTTTTTCTGAACTTGCTTCTTAACACCATTTTTAACTTCAACAACATCCTGCATAGGAACAGATACTTCTAATATTTGGTCTTGAAGCTTTCTGTTTTCAATTGTTTTCTCAATGTTGGCTTTCACCTTGTTCTCATATCCTGAATATGTGTGAACAACGTACCAATTTGTTTCTGACATATAATCACCCTTATCCTATTAAGAACTTAACACCAAATTGAACAATATAATCAATTATGGCGATAATTATACCTAAAGCTACGGATACAGCAATTACAGCCACTGTTTGTTTTGTAAGTGATTCTCTGTCAGGCCAAGCGATTTTCTTAAATTCTGATTTAAGACCTTTAAACCAACTTTTCTTTGGGGCTTTCTCTGTAGTATTTGCAGTTTCTCCCATTTCGTCACTTCCTTTTCACTTAGTACAAAGCATATCCTTTGTCCATTATGAATCTTAGATATAATTATTTAGTTTCTTTGTGTGTTGTGTGTGATTTACAGAACTTACAATATTTCTTAGTTTCCATTCTGTCAGGATGAGTTTTCTTATCCTTCGTCATGTTATAATTACGTTGTTTACATTCTGTACATGCCAATGTGATTCTTACGCGCACGACTTCCACCTCCGCTTAAATTTCGTTTTACTTGTTTTTAGGCATAAAAAAAAGACCTCTTCCATCGCTAGTCTAATATATCATAATCTTCTTCCTACGTCAATATTTATTTGAAGTGCTTATCAGTTTAACACTTTTAAATAAAATTTGCAAGTATTATTATTTTATATATTTTTATAATCCTTATTCAGGTAAAATAGAAATTTTATAGTATCCTATCACTTTTTTGTGTACAAAAGTCGAATATAGCTATATAATAGTGATAATTCATTATTTATATTGCATAACAATATTTATAGAAAGGAGATCGCTTTTATGATTTATTATGATCAGTCAAAAACTAATTTAGATCAGATAAACCAAAGAAAACATAGATTAAATATTAAGAGATCTATATATAATAAGGTAATTAAATTCAGCACCCGTTCTCCTCTCTATATGTTTGAATTATCCGAAGAGAACAGGGCATATGCTTTGTCCTTAAAAAAATCAACCATTAAATTAAATTCAATATTAAATCAATATAACAGGGATAACAAGGATTCCGTATTTCAATATAAAAAAGCAAGTTCCAGTAATGATAAAATTGCTCATGTTGATATTATCGGCTCAAACTATGAAGAACTGCCGGAAGAATTTACCCTTAAAGTAAATTCTCTTGCACTATCTCAAATAAACTCCGGCAATGAAGTATCTACTTATAATAGTAGTCTGCCAATTGGGATATATTCTTTTACTATAGATATAGAAGATAATACTTATGAATTTCAATTTAACATTACAGAGAAATGCACCAACAAAGAAAATCTCTTGAAATTAATAAAATTCATTAATCGTTCTAAATTAGGTGTTATTGCATCCTTTGTGGAAAACCATAAGAAAGAAACGGTTCAAAGTGTCTTAAAAGCTGAATTTACAGGTTCCAATCGACAGCTGGCTTTTACTATTAAAGATATTCCTGCAGACATTAATTCCCGTGGGATTGTAGAATATTTTGGATTAGATAATGTTCTTCAATATCCTAAGAACTCAAAATTTGAGATTAACGGAATAGAAAAAGAATCAATCTCTAATTGTTTTACTTATAATAAAATAATCAAAATCTCCCTCCATCAGACATCAAGCGAAGAAATCCAAATCACTTATACTCCCGACACAGATAAAATACTTGAGAGTTTTTCTATTATCATCAACACTTATAATAATCTAATTGACTTAATAAGCAATCAGGGAGACACCCAGAAAACTTCTGCCATACTCAAAAATGAGCTGCATCATATATTTACAGATTATATAAATGAATTAGAATCTTGTGGATTAGCCCTTGATGATACCGGCAGTATAATATTAGATGATTCCCTCTCTTACTCTGCTGCCAAAGATGGAGCAATTGAAGAACTTTTATTAAATGAAGATGGCTATATTGCAAAACTTAAATACAAGCTGAATCAAATCATGCTGGATCCTATGATTTATCTTGATAAGAAAGTAGTTACTTATCCCAATATAGCAAAACCTATATATTATAATCCATATATCATATCTTTATATAGCGGTATGATATATAATTACTATTGTTAGTTCAGATATTGAAAAAAGGTGCTGTTACAAAATGCAGCACCTTTTTAAGTTATTAGTTCAAACCCATATTATACTCCCCCATACTCTTTTTTGTACTTAGTAGGAGTGACACCAACATATTTTTTGAAAATCCTGCTAAAATAATTAGGATCATGGTATCCTACTATAAAGCAGATCTCTTGTACACTCATTTGTGAATTACGAATGATTTCTTTTGCTTTCTCAATCCTTAATTTTGTAATATAATCTATTAAGTTACAATCCATCTCTTCTTTAAAATAGGTGCTGAAATATTGGGGCGTCAAGCCAACATGATTCGCAACTTCTTCCAGTGAAATAGATTCTGTATAATGTTTTTCAATAAAAGCAATGGCACTGTGAATCACATAAGGAACTTTTGCTGTCTTTCTTAGTCGAATGGTTTTTATTAAATACTGCAGTTTTCGATAGGCCCAGCCATCCAGATTTGTCTCCTGAATGTCTCTTAATTCTTCAATATAACTCAAGTAATCCAGGAAAGTACCTTCATTCGGTCCCTCTATTCTTGCAGAATGGCATGCTAATATTAATAATTCAATTATCTTGTTCTTCCTGTCTTCTAAGGACAGTACTTTCAGCATATCTAATAAGCTTGTAAAATAATCCATGGAATCTGATTGACCTGTTTTCACACTTTCAATAAGCAGTCGTTCCAATTCTATATAACTATCATGTACAATTGTCATTTTATCTTCAATATCTGCAATATGAATACTTTCTCTAAAATCATCTCTCTTATACCTCAGACTTTTAATTGCCTCTTCATAAGATAAATACAATTGCTCTATGCCATAAATTCCTCCAACCCCAATATAAACAACAATGTTCAATTGTTCTTTAATATTTTTAATGATAAGGTTACATAACTTTAAGATCTTTTGCTTTTGCTTCTCAGTATCAGGACTCTTTTTATCACATACATAGACAACAAGCCGGTTTACTATACACGGTCCTACAACACAAGTGTGATGCTTAGATACGATATTTTTAATACATTCGTAAAGCACCAGTGATAATTTATCTCCGTTTTTTGATTTTTCAATAAATTGATGTCCTAACTCTACATCTATTACATAACCTTCCGACTCTAATCCCAGCAGGTTAGTATAAAGCCCTATGGAACTTTGATAATCTCCATTAAAAAGAAGGGAATATATCAGACTATATTCCGTGAACTTAAGTCCTGTTACCCTATCCATTTCTTTTTGATACGCTATTTCTCTTTCTTTCTCTTCTCCACTGATCTTGTGAAAAACTGCACTTAATGTACGCAGGAGCTCCTCTGTATTAATTGGTTTTAACAAGTACCCATCCACATTTAATCCAATGAATTCCTTAGCCAGTTCAAAATAAGAATAAGAAGTCAAGATGATAATATGGACCTTTTTATTAAATACCCGGATTCTTCTTACTACTTCAATCCCATTTATACCAGATAATTTTACATCTAAAACCAGAATATCCGGCTTTAGCTCCTTTATCTTTTGAATCGTTTCTCCTCCCGATGCAGTATGTTCTATAAGTTTTATCTTTCTGGCCATTTTTTCTGCCATTCTACCTATTATCGTGGCATTTTGAGCATCTTCATCTGCTACTAATATTTTATACATTAATCTTGCCCTCACCTGTAAACTAAGAAATCATTCTATGATTGCTATTGTTATACTTTTTGAATTAAGAGTATGAATTTATTTCTTCCTATACTAAATATAATTGTACAACAGTTTATTAAAAAAGAAAAGAATAAGCATAGTATTAAAAGAGCCATGTTTCAGGGAAACTTGGCTCTTTTCTTAAAATCATATGTTAAACTACGAAATAACTTTTACAGGACATTTCTTTGCGCACTCACCGCAATTGTTACATAAGCTATAGTCAATATGTGCAATATTATCATTTACCTTTATTGCTCCTGTAGGGCAAACTTTTTCACATAGTTTACAGGCAATGCAGCCTGCACTACATGATAATTTAACGTCTTTACCTTTATCTTTGGAGTTACAGCGTACGTGCTGTTCTGAAGTGTAAGGTACCAATTCAATTAGATCATTAGGACATTCTGCAATACACTTGCTGCAGGCAGTACATTTTTCTCTATCAACAAGAGCAATACCATCTACAATATGAATTGCGTCAAATGGACAGACCCTCACACAACTTCCATATCCCATACATCCGTAAATACATTGCTTTTCTCCCCGTCCGGGAACATATTCAATCTTTCTACAGTCTGCAATTCCATAATAATTATATTTATTCTTTGTTTTATCGCAAGTTCCGGCACATTTTACGAAAGCAACCTGCTTTTCCGTCTCATTGATTTCTACACCCATAACTTCTGCAACTTTTTCAGCTACAGCCGCGCCTCCTACAGGACATCCATCCACAGGTTTCTCTCCGGATGAAATTGCAGCTGCCAGGGCATCACATCCTGCATATCCGCATCCACCACAATTATATCCAGGAAGAGCTTCACGAATACGTATTTCCCTTTCATCTACTTCAACCTTGAATTTTTCTCCTGCCACTCCTAGTAATATACCTATAATTAAGCCAGTGATACCTACTACCAGGGTTGCAATTATAACGCCAATAATGCTCATATCCGTTTCCTCCTATTATAGTAAACCAGCAAATCCAAAGAAGGCAATCGCCATAAGACCTGAAGTAACTAAAACGATTGGTGAACCTTTAAAGGAAAGTGGTATGTCATTATGTTCCATCTTTTCACGAATACCAGCCATAATAATAATTGCAATTGTATATCCTAAAGCTGTTCCTATTCCATTTACTACACTAGTTACGAAACCATAATCTTTCTTAACATTAATGAGTGCAACACCAAGTACCGCACAGTTTGTAGTGATTAATGGAAGGTATACTCCAAGAGCATTATATAAGCCTTTACTATATTTTTTAAGTACCATTTCCACAAATTGTACCAATGCAGCAATAACTAAAATGAATACGATAGTTTGCATATATGTTAAATTTGCCGGAACAAGAACTAAATCATAAATTATACTCGCTACTGCAGATGCAATTGTCATAACAAAAATTACTGCTGCTCCCATTCCCGCTGCTATTTTAATTTTTGTAGAAACTCCTACGAAGGAACAGAGCCCAAGGAATTGACTTAACACTACATTATTTACTAATGCTGATCCAATTAAAATAATTAACAATTCTTTCATATTAAATCTCCTCCTATTCCCTATTGCTCTTTAATGAATCGTTATTCTCAGCTTCTTTTTCTTTTACTAATTTTTCTGCATTGTTGGCAACCATTTTTGCTTCTTCAATTCCATTTATTGCTGAACAATTATTGCTGCTGCTACATCCTGCACAATGTGCTCCACAACCAGTAACTGATCCATTAACACCATTTGTAGCAGATTTTAATTTAAACTTGTTCTGAAGTGCTGTTAAAATTGATAGAACAAAGAAAGCTCCCGGAGCTAAGATAAAGATAATAGCCGGTTCATAAGAACTAGGCATAATAATCTTATCAAAAATAGATCCATTTCCAATTATTTCTCTGACTGCACCAATAGAAGCAAGTGCTATTGTAAATCCTAATCCCATGCCAATCCCATCAAGAGCGGATAGACCTATGGTATTCTTTGCAGCATAGGACTCAGCTCTACCCAGGATAATACAGTTAACAACGATTAGTGGAATATATATCCCTAAAGTTTCATTAAGTGCAGGAAGATAGGCCTCTAATAAAAATTGAACAACTGTTACTAAAGATGCAACTACAACGATATACGCAGGCATTCTCACTCGATCGGGAATTGCCTTACGAAGCATAGAAATTAATATATTGGAACCCATAAGCACCGCTGTTGTTGTAAGTCCCATACCAAGACCATTACTAGCTGAAGTCGTAACCGCTAATGTTGGACATAGGCCAAGCATTAATATAAAGATAGGATTTTCTTTAAAGATTCCATTAAATAATCTTTCTAAATATTTATTCATATTATTGTTCTCCCCCTAACCCTATATAAGCATTGGCAAAATAGATACCAGCATTCACAGCACCAGTTACGGCATTTGATGTAATTGTTGCCCCACTAAGTGCATCAACTTCATTATCAGCAGTAGAACCAGTCTTTGTCACAATAAACTGATCCACTGTTTTTTCTTTATATTGTGACTTAAACTTATCCTCCTTGGCTTTCATACCCAGGCCGGCAGTTTCATTGATAGTAAGTATTTCCATTCCTTTTACTAACTTATCTTTACTGACACCAAGAGTTATAGTAATATCACCACCATAACCTTCCTTTGTAGTTACAGTTAATACCATACCGATTACATTTCCACCAGCATCTCTTGCTTCTAATGCTTCATCAATAGTAACATTAGAATAGCCACCTTCAGCTAAAATAGCTTCATATTGCTTTACTGTTTCATCTAATTTAGCATTCTGTTCAAAGTTCTTGGCATCACCATAAACAGCAAGATATGCTTCCTGCTTGGCTGCTGCCTTTGCATCTTTAATTGGTTCTTTTGTTATCTCATATACAAATCCAAGGGCAACACCAGCAATCAACGTTATCACAAATAAAACAAGTGCATCTTTTATTATTTTAGTATACTTCATGCCGTTTTCCTCCCTCTCCCATATGGCACCGGAATTGTAACTTTTTCAATCAAAGGAACTAATAAATTACAGAATATGATTGCATAAGATACACCTTCAGACGATCCACCAAAGATTCTAAAGATTCCTGTGAAAATACCCAGTACAATACCATACACAATTTGTCCTGTTAATGTAATCGGGCTGGTAACATAATCCGTAGCCATAAAGAATGCTCCTAAAATTAAACCACCACCAAGCAAGTGGGATAATAAGAAGGTAATATTAAACCCTTGTCCCCCAAATATTATTAAAAATATAAGGAATGTTCCTAAGTAAGTAAGTGGAATTCTGATACTTATAACTTTCTTAACAATAAGGTAAATAGCACCAATTAATAATGCAATCGCTGATGTTTCCCCAATCGTACCCATGATATTACCTGCAAATAAGCTGGTCAAACTTACTGTTTCCCCAGTTTCTTTTAACATGGCAAGAGGTGTTGCTCCCGATACTCCGTCTAAAGTGAATGTTGTCATTCTGCCGGCAAAAGAGATCAACAGGAAACATCTTGCTGCAAGAGCCGGATTCATAAAGTTCTGACCCAAGCCCCCATACAATTGTTTTACAACTATAATTGCAAAAACACTACCAATTACCGGAATCCAAAGAGGAACCGTGGAAGGTAAATTCAGTGCTAATAGCAGACCTGTTAAGAAAGCACTGTAATCCCCCGTAGTTACTGGTTTTTTCATAAGTTTTTCATAAGTATACTCGGATAAAACACATGTTGCTATAGATGTTATTATGATTAAAAAAGCATTTAAACCAAATTGATATACACCATATAAAGATGCAGGCATTAATGCGAGAATTACATCAAACATAAGATCTGAAGATGTAGTTTTTCTTCTAATATGAGGTGATGCTGATACATTCAGTAGATTACTCACTTTTTAGCACTCCTTTCCTTCATGATACTTCTTCTAGTCTCTTTGAATGCCTGTGTTAATCGAATTTTTGCTGGACATATATAAGAACAGCATCCACATTCATAACATTCCATACCGTTCATTTTCTCATATCCTTCATGATCTGAATGAATCGCATATTCATACATCTTTTGTGGAACTAAACGACATGGACAGACAGATACACAATTACCACATTTGATACATGGTGTTGGTTCATATTCTGCCACTTCATCTTTTGTCAGGCATAATAGTGCAGAAGAATTCTTAACCACCGGAACATCAATAGAGAATAGTGAAATTCCCATCATAGGTCCTCCAGAAATTACTTTCGCAGGTTCTGTTTTATAACCGCCGGCTGCTTCAAGCAGTTCTGTATAATTCGTCCCTAGTCTAACACTAAAGTTGCCTGGATTAGCGATTGCATCCCCTGTCACAGTAATAATCTTACGGATTAACGGTATATTTTTACACACAGCATTATAGATGGCGATAATAGTATCAATATTATCTACAAGGCATCCTACTTCTGCCGGAAGTTGACCAGCACTTATTTTACGCCCGGTTACTGCCCCTATTAATTGGCGCTCTGAACCCTGGGGATATTTTGTTTTCAGTACTTTTACTTCAATCTCATCTTCTGGTTTAATAACTTGTTTTATCTTTTCAATAGCATCAGGCTTATTATCTTCAATAACAATAAGTGCTTTTGCATTTTCAAATAATCTTTTTACTACTTTAAGGCCTTCTACAATCTTCTCAGGCTCTTCTAACATTTCCCTATAATCAGACGTCAGATAAGGTTCACATTCAGCCCCATTAACAAGTATATATTCAATCTTGCTGTCATCCTTTGGAGTAAGTTTTACATGTGTTGGGAATCCTGCACCGCCTAGACCAACGATACCTGCTTCCTTCACAATATTTCTTATCTCTTCTTTTGATAATTTTGTATAATCTCTATGAGTTCCAAATCCATCAATTGTATTATACTCATTATCATTTTCGATGATAATTGACTCCATCTTATCTCCAGATACTGACAATCTCTTTTCAATTGCTTTTACTGTTCCAGATACTGAACTAATTACATTGGCTGATATGAAACTTGATGCTTCAGCAATGATTTGCCCAACTACAACTTTGTCTCCTACCGCAACAACCGGTTTCCCAGGTGCACCTATATGTTGCGAAAGGGGAAATACTAACTCGCCCTTAGGTAGTAAAGTCTTGATCTTTTCAGATTTTGATAAGTCTTTTCCATCATTAGGATGGATACCACCTTTAAAAGTCAAAAGTCCCATCTTATTTCCTCTCTTCTACGTATATTTCTTTTTGATGATTAATCTGCATAAATTATCCTGTATAATGTACACAGATAGTGATACATTAATTCTAATACATTCAATATACGATTGCAATAAATGATAAATTATTCACATATCAAAACACAAAAAGGAATTGCAATCACTAAAAATAGGATGCAATTCCTTTTGGTTCTCTTTATACTCCACCATCTGTTAATGTATATTTGCAGTACTTTTATGAAGATATTTCTCCTTAGTAGCCAGGCCACCTCTTATATGACGCTCTGATTTGTTAAGGTCTAATACAAGTCTAGCTTTATGGGCAAGTGACGGATTTATCTGGATTAATCGCTCTGTGACATCCTTATGTACCGTGGATTTTGAAATTCCAAACTGCTTGGCTGTTTGTCTGACGGTTGCATTATAATCAATTATGTAATTGGCGATATCCACCGCTCTTTCTTCTATGTATCCTTTCAAAAAGAATCCCCCTATGATACTTGTTTTTACATTGTATGCATCAAGAGCAAGGGTTAGTACTTATTGATTATATACTTTATTGACGAATTGAAAATTTATATCTATAATTTAAGATATTACAAATTACCAGAAAGGAAGTATTATTTATGTTAAAAATTATTCATACAGACAATGCACCCGCTGCCATTGGTCCTTATTCCCAAGGAATTGCCTTTGGCAATCTTTTATTTACTTCAGGCCAGATTCCAATCGACCCATCTACTGGTGAGGTAATTGAAGGAAATATTGAAATACAGGCAGAACAAGTAATGAAAAATATTGGTGAAGTTTTAAAAGAAGCGGGATCTTCTTTTGAAAAAGTAATTAAAACTACCTGCTTTTTAAAAGATATGTCGGATTTTGCAGAATTTAATAAAGTTTATAGTAATTATTTTGTTAGCAAACCGGCCCGCTCCTGTGTGGCTGTAAAAGAACTTCCTAAGAATGTTCTCTGCGAAGTGGAAGTAATTGCTGAAATTTAAATTACAAAACCCTCTATGTTGAATATTCTTCACCTAGGGGGTTAAAAATTCTTAGAAAGGATAGATTTATGGCACATATACTTGTTGTAGAAGATGAAGAATTAATTAGCAACTTAATCATAATGAATCTGACGATGGTAGGTTATACAGCGGCACAGGCATTTGATGGTCATGAAGCCATAGAATCTTTAAAAAATAACCATTTTGACCTATGTCTTCTGGATATTATGCTTCCCGGCCAGGATGGTTATCGTTTGTTAGACAAATTTAAAGAAGCAGGAATCCCTGTTATTTTTTTAACTGCAAAAGATTCTTTAAATGACAGGGTAAAAGGATTGAATCTTGGAGCAGAAGATTATATTGTGAAGCCCTTTGAAACCCTGGAGCTGCTGGCACGGATCAATGTTGTTCTTAGAAGGAACGGAAAAACCAATGATGTTTTTAAATATAGAGATGTAGAAGTCCGTTTACAAGAACATGTAGTCATGAAAAATGATACGAATATTGACCTGACAGCTCAGGAATTCACATTATTAGAAGTATTAATACAAAACCGGAATCTGGCATTAACAAGAGAGAGATTACTGGAATTAGCATGGGGATATGACTATATCGGAGAAACCAGAACTGTAGATATGCACATTCAAAGATTGAGAAAAAAATTAGATTGGGAAGATGTGATTAAAACAGTATATAAATATGGATATCGTCTGGAGGTACAATGACTATGAAATTATGGATCAAAATATTTCTAAGTACATTAATACTTTCTGTAGCAACTCTGTCTGCCAGCATTTATTTCATGATTAATAATACACATTTGGAAAATGTAAAAAGGGAAGAAGAACGCTCCTTAAGTGAACTGGATGCCATAGAATTGTCCATTCTTAATAGCTTGGATATAACCACTACTTCAAAGGAAACCATAAAAACTGTCCTGTCAAGATTTGATGATTATTATTCTCAGAAAGATATCCACCTAATACTATATCAGGGACAAGAACGTATCTATAACGGACTGGGAACAATAGATGAAGCAGACTACAAAGACTTATTAACGGCGGATGAAAATAATAAAATGGCTCATATTATAGAGAACGATTCTAAACATTATATTCTAATTTCAACTATGATTTCACCGGACAATAATTCTATTCTTATATATGCAAGAAATATTAGTTATATTTATATTTCAAGAACTCAAAATATCCATTTAGCTCTTACACTAACTATAATTGTAACAATCATCTTAGGCTTATTCTCTTATTTGTATTCCAAATGGATTACCAGTCCGCTGCGCATATTACAAAAGGGCGCCATAAAAATTTCTCAGGGAGATTACTCTGAGAGAATTCCAAAAACCAAAGATGAATTTAATGATTTAGGGATCGCCTTTAATAACATGGCAGTTGCTGTAGAAACCAGAACCCTGGAGCTGGAAGATCGGGCAAATGAGAAACAAACCTTTATTGATGATCTGGCTCATGAGATGAATACCCCTCTTACCTCTATACAAGGGTATTCAGAGTTTCTTTTAAATGTGAATACCACCAATGAACAACGCCTTATTGCTGCAAATTCCATTCATATGGAAGCGAAGAGAATGAAGGAAATATATAATAAACTAATGACTCTTACATTGGCCAGGGAAAAACAGATTGATTTATCCATGGTAAATTTAGAGGAACTTTTCAATGATTTAAAAGATACTTTTTATCATCAATTAGTGGAAAAGAAGATTACATTCCTGAGCAATATTCAAATTGAAAATATTACTATGGATAAAACATTAATTTATATCCTATTAAGCAATTTAATTAAAAATAGTATTCAGGCTTTACCAAATAGAGGAACCATTCAACTAAGCGGATATGAAGAAAATCATAAACCTGTCATTGAAATATGGGATAATGGGCATGGAATTCCTGCCGATAAAATTAATATGGTGACTATGCCCTTCTACCGGGTAGACAAATCAAGATCCAGAAAAACAGGTGGTGCTGGTCTTGGATTATCCATATGCAAGAACATAGCCCAGTTACATGGTATTGAGCTTATCATTGATTCCAAAGAAGAAATAGGTACTGTAATAAAAATCAACTTTTAATTTACAACTTTGTTACAACTTGTTTGTTTACCTGATATCTTTAACTTTTATAATATATTCATAGTAACAAATTAACTTATTTCAAGCTATGAAGAAGGAAGGAATATATATGAAGAAACAAACATTAGTTATTTTATTTGCACTGATATCTACAGTGAGTCTGTATGGTTGTTCCAAAGCGAATATAGAAAAAGAAACAATTACTATTCAAAATACAAAAAGTAATCAAGTCATCGAAGCAAACGCTGCTGATCTATCTGAAGATATAGAGGATCCGGAATCGTTAAAAGAAGATGAGTCCAGTATCACTGAAACAGATTCAACCGATAGTATTTCCAAAGAAACTGAATCACACACCATCCCTGATCCTGATAAGACTGATGCAAATGATAAGACAAAAAAATCCGGTAGTGATAGCAAGAAAGGAAATGCCACTACTACTGAGAAAAGTACTTCTCTTACAATTGAGATTGAAGGAACGAAAGAAACAGTCAAAGGAACTTATTTTAATAACAAAATGCTGGGCTATAATATGGTTTACGATGAAAGCAGATTTAAATATTCAAGTTCCGAAGGCAGTGACAGTTTTATGGCAGAAAATCCTGATCCAGAAATCTATCCATATGTATATTTAAATATTAGCCGTGTGGAAGAAAAAACAACTTTAGACAAATATACAAAAGAAATGAAAGAAGCTCTTTCCCATGGATATAAAAGTGTGGAGCAGCTTCCTGACACTACAATCGGTAATAATTATAAAGCAGTTCATCTGAAAGCAAAATCAGGGAACAAATGGAATTCTTCCGTTCGGGAATTATATTTGCTAGAGTCTGAGGGGTCTATCTATATGGTAGAAAAGCAATATTTTGTAGAAGCCGAAGAAGGCTATGGTGCAAGAATGCATGCTATGATAGATACCTTTAAATTTAACTGATTCCAGTAAAAAAACTAAAAATTCTTTCATAAAAATAAGGTGCTGACGAGATTCTTGCAATTTGTTAAAGAACTTCGTCTGCACCTATTTATTTTTGACCGAAACAAAAGGATTATTCTTTATTGTATATCTCCAAAGATAGTCTCTTGCTTCTTCTGCATAATCAATGTTAATACGCCTGGATGTTTCAATTTCAAAATCCTTATTCAATTCCGGAGTCTCCAGATAAAGAATCCCTTTGCATAAATCTGCTCCATAATGGGATTTATCAATCCCCATAGCCTGGCATAGTTTTCCTGGTCCGCTGCACAAATTCTGAAGTTTTTCCGTACTGCGTCTCTGTTTCATAAGTTCAATCCCATCCACAGGTTCTAATGCCCGGATTAAAACTACTTCTGGAATATCCCTCTTGTTGGTTACAATATTCATACAATAGTACATACCATAAATCAGGTATATATAGGCAAACCCACCTTTTCCATATTGAATCATGGTCCGCAATGATTTGGGAGCTTTATAGGAATGAGCCGCTTTATCCAGCGGTCCAAGATATGCTTCTACTTCTACTATTTTCCCTTTTGTAATCCCTTCTGGGCTTTTATGTACCAGATTTAACCCAAGTAAATCGGGAGCTACTTCCAGTGCACTTCTTAGATAGAACTCTCTCTTTATCTTCATATCATTCACTCCTTATACATGCTGTCAGTAATTATATTATACCCAAATACTTTGTAGTTATTGACAGGATTGCAGACAATATGGTAACTCCAAAAAAGCATCTTCTAATAATGTTTTATTGTATAAGATTTCTTTTCCCGTTTTTATTCTAGCAATCTTTTTACGAGCTTTCAATTATATTTTCAAATATGTACAAATATTTCTTAAAACTAATTGCTATTCATATAGCCAAATGGTATAATTCAGAAAAATATGTCGAAAAAAGAAAGTGAGTGGTAATTTTTGAAAATAAACTTATCTAAAAAAATTGGTGCCTTTGTTGGGCTCATAGTACTATGTGTATCTTTAAGTATTGGGCTTGTTTCTCTGATATATAGTTCTAATGCCATACTTCAGACCCAGAAAGATGATATGTTAAAAATATCTGATGAAGGTGCACATCGTGTTCAGGCAATTGTTGATATGCACTTAAAGGTATTAGGTGAAATAGCACAGAGGGATACCATAACTACAATGTTTTGGGGCATGCAAAAAAGCAGTTTAACTCCTGATGTTGAACGATTGGGATATCTAGACATGGCAATCGTAACTCCTGATGGGGCTGCTAATTATGTTGTAAGTGGAGAAACATCCCAGCTGGGAGATCGCGAATACATTCAAAAAGCATTAAATGGAGAATCCAATGTATCTGATGTACTAATCAGTAAAGTAACCAATAGTCCTGTCATCATGTATGCTGTCCCTATTGAACAGCATGGGAAAGTGGTAGGCGCATTAATAGCAAGAAGAGACGGTACTGCTTTGAATGATATTACTGATGAATTGGGCATTGGCGAAAGAGGATATGCCTTTATTGTAGGAGCAGATTCTACTTTCTATTCACATCCAAACAGAGATCTGGTGTTAGGTCAGGTTAATGTATTTACACAAATAGAAGAGAATGGTCCTCTCAAAGATTTTGGTATTGCTCTGAAAAATCTTGGTACTGAAAAAGCGGGAATACTCAACTATAACTATGATGGGGCAAACCGCCTTACTGCCATGTCTCCAATTCCAGGAACCAACTGGACTTTAGGCATTGGCAATTATGAAAGTGACATTCTGGCCCCTATGAATAATCTTAGAACACTGATCTTTGGTTTTACTATTGTAATCCTTATTTTAGGCATTGCAGCAGGTATCATTGTTGGTATGTTCATTGCCAAACCAATTAAGAGACTTTCTATAATCATTAATAAAATGGCTGAATATGATTTATCTTATACTACAACCAAAAGTGACCAAAAGATTTTAAAAAGAGGGGATGAAATCGGAGCTATATCTGTCGCAGTATCCTCCATGATTGAAAATATCAAAAATTTAGTTCAAACAGTTGCCCATAATGCAGAACAGGTTGCTGCTTCTTCAGAAGAATTAACTTCAACTACCCAGCAATCTGCACTGGCATCCAATGAAATAGCAAGAACAATTGAAGAAATCTCTAAAGGCGCCACAGACCAGGCTCAGGAAACAGAACAAGGTGCGAATAACGTAAATGCTCTTAGCAAATTAATTAATAAAGTTCAGGATTATATAGACTCTTTAGCCGGATCAATCAGTGAAGTAGCAGAACTGAAAGACTTAGGTTTAGAAGCGATTGAAGATCTTGGCCAAAAGAATAAAGATTCAAGCGAAGCAGCTGTAAATATTCGCGAAGTCATCATTGAAACAGATAAAAGTGCTGATAAAATTAAAACTGCAAGTAATATGATAAAGAGTATTGCTGAGCAAACAAACCTACTTGCTCTAAATGCTGCTATTGAAGCTGCCAGAGCTGGCGAAGCTGGAAAAGGATTTGCTGTTGTCGCTGATGAAATCCGTGAATTAGCAGAACAATCCAATCGATTTACAAATGAGATAGACAGTGTTATAAATGAACTTTCTGATAAAACCGAATCTTCCGTAAAAGCAATTGAATCTGTTGGATCCATTATGGAATCTCAAACACTAAGTGTCAATAATACCACTGAGAAATTTAACGGAATCAGCGAAGCTATTGGAATGATCCAGACAATTATAGGTAAGCTTAATAATGCAAGTTCTGTTATGGAGCAAAAGAAAGAAGATATTGTTGCAACCATCGAAAATCTATCTGCTATTTCTGAAGAAAATGCGGCTGGAACAGAAGAAGCTTCTGCTTCTGTTGAAGAACAGACTGCATCAATGGAGGAAATTGCAAATGCAAGTGAATCTCTTGCAAGATTAGCAGAAGAATTACAATTGGAAATAAGTAAATTTACTTATTAAAGCAAGATCAAACATCAAAAAGGAACCCTTAAGCTGTTTTCCTTAGGGTTCCTTTTAATATGCCGGAATTTCTTGTCACGGTTCTGTTCTATTGATTCATAGTTCATTCGGATTCTCTTTTAATTCTTTTTTTAATTCATCAATAGATAAACCGAACTTTTTTAATTTCTTAATTCTCTCTATTTGTTTTATTGTAATATCTCTTTTATATCTACGTGTTAGTTTTTCTTCCTCTTGCTCAAAAGGAATCATTCCCTCTTCCGTATAATATTTTAACGTACTATATCTTGTTTCTGTAATTCTTACTAATTCACCAATTGTAACATATTCAGAAGAAAGAATAGCTTCAAGACTTCTCTGTCTGGACAATATCCATATCTCCTTTCTATTACATCCGGTATCTTCTAAGACGAACACCATGGATTGGTATTCTGTTTACAGTCACAGCTTCAGGTATCAATTCATATAATACATTGTCAACTTCCACTAAAGAAACCTGGCCAAAAGACTTGATTTTGCAAATATGGCCTTTTGATTCTAATAGTGCAACTGTCTGTGTAAGTCTGCTTCCTTTGTCCGCGAACCATTGTTCTGTATCTATAAAGATAGACTGCTCTCTTTCTAACCCTGGGAATATAAATGCAACTCCCATTCCTATTTTTGTTTGAAATAATCTTTTCTTTCCTTTAAGAAATCTTACCCACCCATTTAATAATATAGCTTTGATCTGTAATGGAATTACTTCCTGTGCCAGTGAATTTGTTTTATATAAATGATCCTTTATATTTGATAATCGTTCTATCTCTGACTTGGAGAATACATCATTCAATTTATGACTTTGATCTAATAGCCACAGAAGAATAATGGCTTCATCAGAAATCATACCTTCCTCTAAAACCTCTGCTCTTAAAGCTTCCAGTTCAAACTGATATTGTTCTGGGACGGTTCGATATTTCCTGATATTTATTCCAGCTGTAGTGTAAAACATATCACATTCCAACAGGTCAGAAACATCATTCATTAAATTCTGATCCATTAAATCTTCAACCAGGAAACCTTCCAGTTTAGAACATACTTTATATGAAACTTTACTGATTGTATTAATCCATTGCTGTAAAGCCTTAGACGGCTCTTCTCTGAGCAGCTCATAAACATATTGTTCATAAGGCTCCATTTCCTCAATTGAATTGCTAATTACATATTTTCCATCTGATCTTTTTATGATACCTTTAAGATAAAAATCGAAAAATACTGACGCAAAAACACATCTCATCTTATGTTTTTTTGCCAAAGAATAATGATTACATACTTCGCCATTCAGTGCTATAGCAGCAAATCCCTTTGCCAGTGATAAGTCAATCATATTATTAACTCCCTTCAAATAGTATTTAAAAATACTATTTCTTTATTCTAATATTTTACTTATTACTTACTACTTATTACTTACTACTTATTACATACTACTTACTATATATATTATGCTTTTTTTCTAATTTGTCAACCTATAAATGAAAAAGAGGAAAATGACATATTCATTTTCCTCCTTTTCATTCTTCTTCCAAACTCTATCATAATTTATTTATATGCTGATACTATCTGAATCCTCCACGATATCAATATTCGTATCTTTTATTTCATCACTTTGTTTCTCTGATTCCAGCTTTGATTTAATTGCATCTAAAAAATTAATTCCTGTCATGGCTTCGATTGTTTCAGGCAGCTGTCCAACAATATCCGTTACATAACCTGAAACTTTTGCGGCACCTGATAAATCCGAGCTTCCCCCACCATTATCAATAACCACGATTTTTTCTGTCTTGGTTAGTGGAGAAGCTACTGCACTGGCAATTTCTGGTAATTTTTCCACGATCATTTGTGTGACTGCAGCATCATTATATAGTTTATAAGCTTCCGCTTTCTTTTCCATAGTTTTTGCTTCTGCAGCACCTTTTGCCAAAATTGCTGCTGCTTCTGCTTCACCTTTTATTCGAATCGCTTCTGCCTCTGCTTCTGCTTTTACCTTTATCGCCTGACTAAACGCTTCTGCTTCTTTTAATTCGGCATATTTTTTGGCATCTGCATCTTTACTCATTCGATACATATCCGCATCTGCCTGCTTATTTACTGTCGCAAGAAGTTCTTTTTCACGTCTGACAGCTTCTTTTTCCTGAATTTCACTTTCTTTTTCTTTCTTGGTCAGTTCTACTAACATGGCTGTTTCTGTAACTTCTTTTGCCACTTTATTCTTTTCAATTTCATAAGCTGAGTCAGCACGTGCCTTATATGTTTCTTGTTCTTCACGATATGCTTGAACCTTTAATTCTTTTTCTTTACTCGCTTCTGCTACATATGTTTCTGCTAAAATTTTAGCTTCGGCTCCAAGTCTTTCCGCTTCTGAAACTTTAACTCTTGTTTCTCTCTCCATGTCAGCTTCCGCAATTGCAGCATTCTTCTTTACCTCTGCAATTCTCGGTTTCCCAAGAGCTTCCAGATATCCATTTTTATCTGAAATATCACGAATGGTGAAAGCTTTTAATTCAAGTCCCATGCTGGATAATCCAACTGCTGCAACTTCCTGCACCTGAGAAGCAAATTTCTCACGGTCCTTATATATTTCTTCCACTGTCATCTTAGATATAATTTCTCTAAGCTTACCTTCTAATACATCTTTGGCAGTATCCTTGATAATATCAATGGTCTGCTGCTCTCTTCCTGTATTGAACTGTTCCACCGCATTGAGAATACTCTCTTTATCACTTTTTACTTTAATAACTGCGACACCATCAGCACGAATATCAACGCCCTGTTCTGTTCTTGCACCTTCTGTCCTGACTTCAATCTTCATATTTTCAAGCGAAATACGATCAGAACGTTCTAGTAATGGAATAACGATACCACCACCACCAGATATCACTCTCTTCCTTAATCCGGTAACTACAAGAGCCTTATCTTGTGGAACTCTCTTCCATGTAGCTGTAAATATTATCAGAACAAATATAACTGCCGCAATTATTCCTCCTGCAATAAATAATGTTTCCAAATCTTAGCCTCCTAAATAAATTTATTATATATGAACATAGACTTTCCAGTCTCTGCTATATATCCTTCATTTCCACTACATAAAAAACATGTTCTTTAATCCAGCATATTGCCACATCTTTTCCTGTTTTGATCTCTTCTCCCTTTATTCCCTTCGCCGGTGCTGTATAGCTATTGTCATTCACCACGTATCGGATCTCACCAAAGCCCCCTGAGAAGATAGTTTCTGTCACAATTGCTCTTATTCCAATTAATTCTTCCTCTGCAGGTGAACTTGTATTTTCTGCTTTCTTTAAAGGAATCATAATAAAACGATAGATTGACCAGCATAATACAGCTCCAACTACCAAAGAAATGATAAAAATAAAAAATGGTAATAAGAAAGTAGTGGTATCTAATAATATCCATCCTGTTCCTCCGAATACAGTTAAAAATAAGAAAATTAGGACAGGACTGATTGGTAAAAATATATCAAAGTCCAGTAAATCAAGATTTAATCCATCAATACCAGCTATGTCAAATATGCTTCCAAATAAAAATGATAGAAATGTTAAACCCAACCCCACAAAAAAGCAAACTTGAAATACTGCTAACATATTGTTTCCCTCCCATAAAAGGTATATTGCCATGTGCAACATATATCACATATAAACTCTAAACCATCATATATCGCAGATTAATCTGCTTATCATCCTATACCATAAAACTTACGATGGTCCCGCGAACAATTTTTCCCTTGCAAGCAAGAAAAATTGTTTTCACAATCATTATACTATATTTACCAACCAATTGACATAGTAATATGATACTCCTCCATGATTAATTCCTAATTACAGGAATATGAGAATTCCATTAGAGTATGCTAAAAAGAAGGGGTTGTTGAAACATCCCCTTCTCATACTACCCTTCAACAGTTTCACCTCTTAAAGCCAAATATGTGTTGTAGATATCCATAATTCCATATCCCCATGAATTATTTGGATAAGTTTCGTTCAGGCTGCGCCTTGTGCCTCGTATTAAATATCTTCTGACTTCCTGTCCATCCATATTGGGAACATTTCCCCGGAGAATTCCCCACTCTAATAACATGGCAGCAACACCAGTGGTCTGAGCTGCTGCTAAACTCGTTCCAGAAAAATATCCATAAGTATTATTAAGAGTCGGTCCATAAATATTAACACCTGGAGCTGCAAAGTCCGGTTTAATAACATTATCTCTTGTAAACCCTCTGCTTGCGTTAATATAGATACTATCGGTAACGTGATTATATGCCGTAGCCGTAATGGGTATTTCAGTATTTCCAGGGGAAGTTAATGTCACGTTGGGATTGGATTCGACAAAATGCGTTTCTGTGGATAAAAATTCTGTAATTGGTAACCAACAATGAAAACTCAACTCAACATCCCCTCTGGCATAAACTCTAAAGCGCCATATACCGGCAGTTGGATTTCGAAATCTGACCAGAATTAATTGATCTCCTGTTTGCTGTTCAATAAGAAAATAGTTTATCAGTATGGAAGTCTGCTCAAAGAGAAAATTAATATCTCTGCTTTCTCCTATTCTTGCTGGAATTCTTGGTATATACTCCCCTGTTGGTGAAAGAATATCAATAGAATATGTGTTGGGAGCATATCCCCATATTTCCATGGAGAACCCGTTCACATTTTCTCCGACTCTTAATTCCATCTCATCATATCCCACGTCAGGATTTACTATGCCATAGAAATGATGTCCGCTATTCCCCTCATTCCCTGCTGAATTTACGATACAGACTCCTGCCTCATCATTCAGTGCGGCAATAGTGCTGCTTAATACACCTCTTCCATCATGTGCTCCCTGTGAAGTTCCAAGACCCATACAAATGGCTATTGGTCTGTTTAATGACCTGGACATATTATACAGATAATTAATCCCCTGCAAAATGTCTGTTTCCTGAAAGCAGACAGCTTCCTCCGGAATGGAAAAAAAATTTCTAAGGCATTGTTTCGCCTGTTTTAATTTGACCACCACAAATTCTGCATCAGGCACAACACCAACAAAATTATTTTCTGCATCTAACGAGCCTGCTGCAAGGGCTCCTAAAAGTGTTCCATGCCCGTTTTCATCTGTGCTGGGAACAATTGATAAGGGATCTTCGCTGGCAAGTGCCTCATTTATCTGTTCTCTTGTATATTCTGTTCCATAATAGTGAGGTCTTGGGAAGTTGGGGCTGTCAATTGTCTGGTCCCAAATAGATACAATTCTTGTAGTATCATCTGGATTTAAAAAAACTCGGTTTGTATATTGAACTCCAGTATCTATAATACCAATCAGAATACCACTTCCACGCAGGGCAAAAGAAGGCAGTGCCTGAAGCCTGGTAATTCCGGATGCCTCCAGATTAGAAATATCATTCAGTCCAAAGCAAGAGGGATAGGCTCCATATCCAAACTCATCTATTGTTTGCCTTGTAATTCTATTTCTGGCAAAATATACAACTGCAAATCTTGATGTTACAGGCTGTATGCATTCTGTTGGAAATCGTTGCTCTAATTCCCCAGTTGTTATTGAATATTCAAAAATGAAATCTACATATTCATTATCAATGATACGACTTCTACATTCTTCATTCATTAACATATTAGAAAGCCCTTTTCAAGTAAATAATATTTATACTATTTTACGTAGAATTATTATAGATTATGTTATACTAAATACATTCACTGCTTCTTTCAAATTTTCAGCTTCCATTCTTAACTTTTCTGCTGCATGATTTAAAACAGCAACTTCATCTAACTCATGCTCTGCTGTAATTCCAAGTTCCCCGGCTGCTGCAGCTGTTTCTTCAGAAGTAGCAGAAATACTTTCCACAGCTCCCAATGTATCATTCTTCGTCTGACTTATATCTTTAATACCTCCTGATATTTTAAATAAGCTATGAATTAATTCTTCTACTTTAAGATTAATTTCATTAAATGATTCTATTGTTTGACTCAGAGCATTTTCCTGAGAAGAAACAATTGCCTTCGCATCTTTTGCTGTCTGAACCGTCCTTCCCGTTTGTTCCTGCATTTTTCCTATAATATTATCAATCTCGATTGCGGCTAAAGCTGTTTGTTGAGAAAGTTTTCTGATTTCTTCTGCAACGACCGAAAAGCCTTTTCCTGCCGCTCCCGCTCTTGCCGCCTCAATAGATGCATTCAGGGCTAATAGATTGGTTTGCTCTGCAATTCCATTGATAGTACTGACAATGCTTATAACAGACTTGGAATCTATCTCCAGATTTTGTATGTCTTTTATTACAGAATAAGTGATTGCCTCCGTATCTTTGGATTTTTCACTTAATTCATCCACTGTATTTATTCCTGAATGAATCACAGCTTTTGTTTCATTTGCTATATGATTCATATATTCCGTATTTTCAGTAAGCATATCTATCTGTCCCGATAATCCCTCCATTTGTAATAAGCATTTTTCTGCATCTATGGCCTGTTGGGATAGACCCTGTTCAATATCATTAACTGCTGCCGTAATTTGTTTTGTTCCTTGTAAAAACACATCAGAATTACTTGATGCTTTTTCTGCTGAAATTGATACTTCTTCGCTTGCATCAGCCATTTTAATAATCAATGTTTTCATGTTTTCAATCATTGCAGTGATGCAATTACCTAATATTGAGAATTCATCTTTTCTCTTAATAGTAAGATTCATTGATAAGTCTCCTTTTGAAACCTTGATTAATATATGATTTATCTTATGTATCGTCTTACTAATTCCTCCTGATATAAAAGTGCCGATCATCGTCGCAATGATACTGGCAAGAATCACTACAAGAATGGTTACGGTTTTAACCTCGTTGGCCTGTTTAATAATCACATCTTTCGGTATTAAAGAACATATGGTAGAGTTTCCTCCCTGTACTTTAGAATAGATGTAAAGGTAATCTTCTTCCTCATAAGTTACATAATTTGATCCTGTCTCTTCTTTGCCTGCAAGGGAAGATTTATAGAAATTCTGGCTGCTAAATGAAAACCCTTTCTTCTCTTCTCCAATTATGATTTCTCTTCCATCCTCTGTAATGAAACCAGCAATACCGGTACCGCCAAAATTTAAATCTGCCAGCGCTTCTTTAATAAATTCTTCTTTCACGTCAATAATAATGTATCCAATATCCCCATTAGAAGTATCCTGAAGATTTCGACAATAAGAAATTCCATAATTGTTATCTTCTGACCCTGCTGCTTCATTTAAATACGGATGAAACCCTAGCCAGATCCCTTTATTTCCTGAGTTAATAAGTACCTTGCCTTCATTGGAATCTAAGAAACCAGCATATACATCCTTACTTAATGTTCCAGCAGAGCATATACCTTCTCCATATTCTGCAAAAACATATATATTGCTCACAATCTTATCTGCAATGGAAGTGGCATACACAAAACTATCCGCTTCTTTCCTTCTGCCAATTTCCTCTACTTTGTTGTCCTGATAATATCCAGAAAAATACCGTTTTAAAGATTCATTGGTATTTATCTGGGTTGCTTTCGTTATAACAGATTGCAATCCTAAATTATAGTACCTGCTTAACATATTAAGGCTTGTCTGGCTTGAAGCTTCGTAGCTTTTAATAATTCCTTCCGATGCTTTCTGATAAGATACAATTCCTAAAAATATAATAAACCCCACTGGGATGATAAACCCACCTATTAATTTCATTCGTATCCCGGTAAAGATCATCTTCTTTGGATACATCCGGGAGGCTTTTAAATCATCCTTCTTACTTTTATTTATTTTAACCTTATACCATAATGGAAACCATTTTCTAAGTTCCATACTCTCCTCCTTAGTATTATTATAATGGGCGATTGGGAAACTTTAAAATCATATCTATTTGTGAAATAATTAATACAATTCCGGAGCAAAACTTAGTAGACTTCAAATTCTGCCAGCTGAGCTCCTTTTGCTCCTGTATTCATAGTAAAGCTTAGTTGTACAAAACGTGTTTTAATATCTTCCAATGTGAGTATAACCTGGTTTCCCGTATCAGGATTAAAATCATAGGAGGCAGAAGGTATAATCTCCTTAAATTCTTTTCCATCCATACTTGTCAGAACAGAGAATTCCTGTGTACGTTTTCCCCAAACAGAAGCAGGATTCAAACATAATCTGATTGCATGGATATTTTGTTCCTTCTCTAAATCTACAGTGATTATGTTAGGATAGCTCTCCCCTTTCCCTTCCCAGTAGGAAACTCCTTCCACTCTTCCATCTACTGCTTTTCTCGGAGTATATACATCTTGAAAACCACTTGCCTTGACTTTTTTCCCAAGAGCTATATTCTCCCCTTCTGGAATAACTGGAATATATTCTTCTTTCGCAAATTTCTCATGTTCCATTGGCTCAGTTTGATCTGGCCCATGTACCATTGTTACATTACCTGATTCCACACTTAATTTCATTGTATGATTCACAGCAAGGATACTAATAAAAAGTCCAAGATTAATTATTATAAGAATAAGTATTCCAATTTTTCTTTTCTCCATCGAATCCTCCCCCTACTCTATTGTGATATTTTTTGTTGTTGCTCCATCTATGACAAACTTCCCATCATTTGCATCTTTAATTGATTTACCCAATATATTAAGGTTTTTAATCATCACATTTTCTATCGTATGTAACTTGTCAAATCCAGCAATTTTCGATGGTGGGAAATCTCCGGAAAGAACATTCACTCCATCAATGGTAATATTTCGAATTTGTCCTCTCTCCTTCGTTGTTGACCAGTTACTATTGTTAATGATTCCAAGGTCAATCAATTGGTTATTCTCACCAGCATCTCCTGACCCCATGAAAGCATTTTCAACAGTAATATTCTTAAAACTAATCTCTTCTACCAATGCATCATCTGCATTATGAATGGAGATGACTGGCTTATGAAAATTATATAATACTGTCACATCTTCAAAAGCTACTCTGCTGATTCTTGCATCCTCTTTCTTTCCTTTATTGGTTTCATAACCTACTTCCATTGATTGAGCAAGATCCGTCCAGACCTGCATATTCTTAAATGTAATATTATCTGTGTTTGCTCCATAGTTTTTCACTACCAGTGAATCATCCCAGCTTCGCACGAATGAATTTTGAACTAAGAAATTTTCACAGGACTGGAGTGTGATTCCATCTCCATTTGGTCTTGGAGAAATAATTTTAATATTACTTATTTTAGCCTCTTTTGATTCAAAGGAATTGAATGTCCATGCATTAGAGTTTAAAAATAATAAATCTTCTACTTCTATATTCTTACATCCAACAAAATTAATTGGTATATGGGCTTCTTTTCCCTGCCATCCTGCAAACAGAGAACCATCAACAATTCCTCTTCCTTTTACCTTAACATTTTGAACATAGTTCCCCTGGATAGTGCCGTGTACTACTGCCCCCCCTGCAATATATAGTGTTTGATTATCTTCCAGGGCTATATTTTCAATCTTCCATTCACCAGGTCCAATAAAGATAACCCCTTCATCTCCATCTTTCGGTGGATTCTTCTCTATAGGGTTTGCAAAGATGTGAACTGCTCTCTCCACTGAATTATTAAATACTACTGTATAGGAATCCGGATTACTAATTAAAAATGTTACTGTATGATTATCTTTATCAATCTCCGGTTCGATTCCATATTCTTTCGGACTTATCTGAACAGAATCAAGCCTCATGTCAGGCACCTTAACTTCAACAAAAACTGTTCCCTCAAAATCGAAATAAGTAACAGGTGTACGGGAAATTGGCGGGAGATAATTACTCACCCATTGATAGGTATGGTTTACATTTGTATCATATACATAAAGTTCATGCCCATTCACTGAAACGAGAGTATCTATGCAATGCATCAGGGAAAAGTCTCTCTGCTTTTCACTGGTGGCCAGTAAATCCTCTTTTGCAGCATCTTTTAGTGATTTGGGGCCTTCATAGAGAACAATTTTACTATCCTTCACTTTAGCAAATACCGCTCTTGTATCTATTTTGTTCTTTAGTATGGCTCCCATGATAAATGTCATAATGAATAATAGAATTAATCCTGTATTTATTATCACTGTTTTTCCCTTGTCTCCCATTTCCAACTCTCCTTTAGCTCAGCATTGGCTATTCTAATTCTTGCAGTTACTTTGAATTTCATATAGCACTCATTAATTTTTTGACAAAATTTCCTCCCAATCTACATGGCTTAAAAGGGTTTCTGATTGATAGTCTGCATCTAAGTTCATATGATCAGGTCCTACTCCCAGTGTTTTCATATTTGCTGCTTTCGCTGCAATGATTCCTGCTTTGGAATCCTCTGCCACAAGGCATTCTTTATAGCTTAAACCTAATTTATCCGCGGCTACAAGAAATACTTCCGGATCTGGTTTTGATCTGGTAATATCTAAGCCACAACTCACTTCATCAATGAAATCAATCAGACCCGTACGTTCCAGTATTATAGGAGCGTTCTTACTCACTGAACCGATTGCAATTTTAAGTCCCCTCTCTCTTAACATAATAAGTGCTTCTTTCGCATCTTTTAGGATTGCTTCAGAGTCCAAGGACTTTAACATCTCCACATAATAACAATTCTTAGTCTCTGCAAATTCTTCTTTTTCTTCTGCAGAATACTTGTTATCCGTCTTCTCAAGGACTACCTCTAAAGACTCCATCCGACTGACTCCCTTTTGCCTTACGTTATCTTCATGGGTAAAATCATGAATCCCAAGTTTTTGCGCAAGCTTTTTCCAAGCCTCAAAGTGCAATTTATCTGTAGACACTAAAACTCCATCTAAATCAAAAATTATTCCTTTTATCATATTTTTCTCCTCCATGCCGCTCAAGACCGGGAAGCTGGATTTTATCCAGCATAAACTTAAAGTGTGATCATGTTTTTCTTCCATACTTGTCTGAGTCTAATTAAGTAATTTATAGTGTATTTTCATCGAAATATATACTGTACAACTGATGAAATTGGTGTTAAACTAAAATAGGTTTAACATTAAACTTTATAGAAAGGAATCTACTATGGCAACCATTAAAGATATAGCACAAATTGTTGGCGTAAGCTGTACTACCGTATCTAATGTAATTCACGGAAAATCTGGCCGAGTTTCAGCAGAAACCATATCACGTATTAACGATGCCATTGAAACATTAGGTTATGTACCCAATATGTCAGCTCGTTCTTTAGTATCTAATTCTTCTAAAGTGATCGGCGTCATCAATCACCTTGTACCCAGCAGTAGTGGAAGCTTCGTAGAAGATCCATTCCATTCTGCATTCATCGGTTCTATTGAACATACTCTACGTAAGAATGGATATTATTTAATGCTGCGCACAGTAGAAGACAGCAATGATTTAATTTCATTTCTACGTAATTGGAATGTAGATGGTATGTTTTTTACGGGTATTTTTAAAGATGAATTCTTTGAGACATTGTCAAAGTTCGATATCCCTGTAGTATTAGTTGATAGTTATATAAAACAATCTAATATGTATAATGTAGGATTAGAAGATTATAAAGGTGGTTACCTTGCAACCAGATATTTGATTGAACAAGGCCATAAGAACATTATATTTGCATCACCTTTTATTAAACCTAATGGTGTTGTCGATGAACGTTTAAAAGGTTATAAACAAGCACTCTTAGAAGCATCTCTGCCATTCCGTGAAGATTTTATATATCAGCAAGAGATTCATGTTGAAAATGGTATTGATTTAGGTAAAAAGCTGGCAAAACGCAATGATTTCACAGCTGTGTTTGCAACTGCGGATATTTTAGCTGCTGGCATTATGGCTGGCCTGCAGCAAAGTGGTAAAAAAGTTCCTGATGATATCTCCATGATCGGATTCGATGATATTAATCTATGTCAGCTTACTACTCCATCTCTTACTACTATCCATCAGGATGCTACCTTAAAAGGTGAATTAGCAGTTGATTTCATGATGAAACGATTGGAAGGAGTTCCAATCAAGAATAAAGAAGTCATCTTACCTGTTTCATTAGTGAAAAGAAATAGTGTTAAAAAAATCAACGGCCAGATATGATCACATTAGCATATACTTTTACTTGCCAACAGGACTGGATTCAGACAGTCCTGTTTTTAATCTGCGGGGTTTCTCTGTGGTTAGGCCAGCCGGCTATTTAGATTATCTGGATAGTTACTTGATCCCCCTGTATCTTGATCCGGCTCCATTTTCCATTGTGTAAGACATTAAATATCAGACTTTTCCACCGCTTCGGAAGATGGGGTTTAATTACTAACTCGTCCTCTTCTATAGTCAGTCCCCCAAAACCTTCAACTACCGTCTTATATGCACCGCCGGCAGCAGCAGGATGAGTTCCTCCGATATAGACCAATCCGGCCCATTCTTTTCCTCCACCCATTAAGTCCGCATTTGCTGTTTTTAAAAAGAAGGGATATGCTTTTTCAGGTTTTCCGCATTTACAAGCGAGCATAGCATACATACAGGCACTAAGAGAAGAACCATGCTCTGTTCTTGGTTCATAATAATCAAAATTCTTTTCCTTAATAACTGTGCTATATTCATCCTTAAATAAATTAAGCATTGTGACTACATCTGCCTGCTTAATAATTCTAGTATGGGATGCAATTCCATTGGCACCTCCCCAGTACTCTCTCTCATCCAGAATTCTCTGTTTCAATTCCTCAATTGAAACTTCTTCCAAGTCAAAATATCCATCAAATTGCTCTATGATTCCATTTCTATCCGGTTCTTTTATATATATATTCTTTATTGCATCCTTTAGTTGATTTGCAAAAATATTCAGATTATATTCCCCATCTAATTCATCAAAATATTTAGTATCCAGATCTTTTAGTTTCTCTATTGCAAATAGTGCGGATTCAAAAGTGAACTTAGCCATTCGATTGGTATAGACATTATTGTTAATACGTTCATGATACTCATCTGGTCCAATGACATCATGAATTTCATACTTTGTGCCAGTGACTTTCTTTACTAACAGATTCTGATAGAACCTGGCACATTCAATGATTACCTTTGCTCCACCCTCCAATAGAAAACCATAATCTTTGGTATAGTGGACATATTTCATGATTCCATAAACAATGGCAGAAGAAATATGAACCTGTTTATCTTTAAAATAAGTTCTTACAGGCCTTCCAGTAAATACATCGGTTACATTATAATCCGTGCAGGCATCATAACCGCCCTCCTGGCTCTCCCATGGATAGAATGCACCTTCGTACCCATAATGCCTTGCTTTTTTTAGTGCTCCTCCCAAAGTGTCTACCCTGTATTTTAAAAGAGTTTTCACCACTTCCGGCTCTGTATATAGAAATAAATCTAACATGAACATCTCTGTATCCCAGAAGACCGCTCCCTTATAGGTCTGCCCCGAAAGCCCTCTTGCAGGGATGGATAAGCTGCTTAAATGTCTTGGAGCTATACAATGAAGATGATAGATAGAATAATTCAAGGCAAGCATTGCCTCGTCATCACCTTCAATGAGGACTTCTGATTTTTCCCAAAGTTTCTCCCATTCTCTTTTATGCTCTTCTAATAACACTTCATAATCAGATGTTCTCTTCTGATTTAGTAGTTCCATGGAAGCTTTATTGGGATTACTATCATCATTGCTTGTAAAAATACTGATGTATTTATAGAAAGTATATGTGTTATCCTTTTTTGCTTTAACGTTAAACTTGCGAAATATTTTCTTATTTTCTCTAATGATATTTTCATCTGACACAAAATCTTTAAATATTTCTTCACTTACACTTACTCTGTCCTCTTCATTGGTAACAGCAAATGCTGTTATCTGCTCCTCATTCCTGTTCAGGGTAATTTCTTTATAATGAGGGCCATGAATATCCCATACATCCCCATCAATTCCGGTAATTATACTTATATCCCCATCAAAATCAGCTCTTACACAGAACTTGAAACCAATCAGATGTTTGACAGGTAAACTTGCAAATTGTTCTGCATGGATTGTAATATTCCCCTGATCCACCTCCCATACTGTAGTACGGGTAAATATACCATACCTGATATCCAGCTGCTGGGAGTGTTCCCTGGGAGCTACATTGGGCAGCCTGAAAGATTTACCATTTACTTCTATATATGTGTACAGCCCATTAGGAGCATTGAGTGGCTCACGCCACCCATCTTTGTATTTATCATAAATGCCAGAAAGATTAATTGCCGGATAAGAAGATTTATCATATTCTTGTAATGTGCCGCGAATTCCCAGATATCCATTTCCAATGAGATATTTATTTCCATTTTTAGAAATCTCTTCTCCATTAAAATAATCCTGACTAATACTCCACTTCATCTGCCTATCACTCCTCTTCAAATACGAATGGTAACTTTATTTCATTACCATTAATAGTATATTCTTTCTGATATACCTTTATCTTGACATTAGTTCCATTTAAAGTATGAAAAGATGCACCGGACTTATCTATCAGAACCTTAATGGTATCACCTGCATATGTTACACAGAAAGAATATCCCTCCCATTTGTCTGGAATAGATGGAGCAAATTTCAGCATTTTTCCATCTGACCTCATTCCACCGAAACCATATACAATATTCATCCATGCTGCTGCAATAGAAGTGGTATGCAGCCCTTCATGAGTATTACGATTATAATTATCCAGATCCATTCTTGTGGCAAATCCAAAAAAGTCATATGCTACCTTATCCTTGCCAATCTGTGTTGCAAGGATGGAATGTACAGAAGGAGAAAGTGAACTTTCATGAATACATCTAGGTGTATAATACTCATAATTTTTCTTAATTACATCTGTACTGAATCTATCATTATATAGAAATAAGAACATTAACACATCTGGCTGTTTAATCATGTCATTACGATAAATTCTATCGTAAGTCCAGTGATGATATAATGGAAAATCTGTGGTCGGTATTTTATCTACATCTACATGAGGCAAATGAAAAAAGCCTTCATGTTGTTCATAGATCTTTCTTTCTTCATCATATGGAATAAACATTTTTTCACTAATCTTCTGCCAATAATCTAATTCTGTCTTTGTTAAGTTATACTTTTCCAAAATATTATCATAATTATCAGGCCTGGTTTCTCTATATTGATTTAGGACCTGAAGAGTATAGTCAAGAGTCTCCTTGCCAAGATAGTTGGTATAACAATTATTATTCACCATCATCTGGAATTCGTCGGGTCCCATAACTCCATAGTACCCATAATAAGTTCTATCATTATTCCAATCCCCTCTGGACGCTAACATTCTGGCTATCTCTATAAGCATTGGAATTCCATAGGTATAGATGAATTCTTTATCTTTTGTTACATTCTCATAATGCCATAATCCATATGCCACTGCAGTTGTTGCCTGAAGCTGAAGACTGGCATGCTGCCATAATGTACAGCATTCTTTTCCACTTATAGTAGCGATTGGATAAAAGGCCCCTTCACAATCAAGCTCTTTTGCTCTCTTTTTTGCCTCTTCTAATGTATCATAACGAAACATTAACAATTGTTTTGCAGCCTTTACATTATTAAAGATATAGAATGGAAGGCAATAAGTTTCCGTATCCCAGAAAGTATTTCCACTATATGCCTCACCGGTTAATCCTTTGGCACCAATCACTGCACCTTCCTGTACGCCATGATATGTCTGATGCATCTGGAAGATACAATATCTGATTCCTTGTTGATTTAATTCATCTCCTTTAATCTCAATATCAGAAATATCCCAGGTATTTTTCCACCATTCGGCACTGCTCTTCTTTAAAAATTCATAATCATACTCCTCCAGTGAAGAAAGTGCTGTTTCACATTCACTATAAAACTCACATAAACTTCTTGACTGGCGTGCTCCATTCCAGGATATATTTTTGACAATACGTTTAAAAGTAGATACTTTTCCTTCCTGCAATGATACCCTGAATATCTTTCCTACAATTTTGCTGGAAGCCTTTAGATCCCCCATAGTAGTCATATCTCCCGAAAACTTACAGCAGGAGAAAACTTTTTGTTTCGTTCCAATGGTGGACCCTAAAATCCTGCAAGATAGTTCATCAGTTTTCTTATCTTCAAGATTCCATAAATTTTCCCGTACCATTTCATGTGGGTTAGAAAAATCAAGTCCAGCCTCAATAATGATGTCTCCTGAAAAATTAAGTGGTTTTATTTCTAATTTTTGACCTGCCAAATGAGCATCCATCATACATAAATATCTTTCAAATTCTAAAAAAATCTCTTTCCCTGATTTTGTAATCCATACAAAGGAACGAGTAAATACGCCTGTATATAGATTTAAAACTCGTTTAAAATCTTTTATCTTACTGTTTGATAAGTCCAGAATCTCATCGTCTATTTTAATCCTAAGATATAGCCAGTTCACTGAATTTACCATAAACTCAGTAATATTGACCATTCCCTTATAGGCGGAACGTTCTCCTTCTTGTCTTTCATATATTCCATTAAAATAACTGCCAATTAAGCTTTTTCCTGAATACCCTTCCTCAAAATATCCACGAACTCCCATATATTCATTCCCTAAGGAGAATATGGATTCGGATACACTGGAATATTCCGGATTGAATCCTTCCTCAATAATATTCCAAGGGTCTGTCACAAAATATTTGTCTGCTATCTTTGCCATCGTCGTCTACCCCTTTATGCCTCCTGCTGAAACGCTAAGTGTAATTTGTTTTTGAAATATTGCAAATAGTATAATTGGTGGGATAATTGAGAAAGCTACCCCCCTTAACACTTCTACATCCGTTGCGTTGGAAGTGTTAAATTGAAAAAGCCTCACCATAACTGTTTCTTTCCCTGATCCTCCTAATACAAGATACGGTAATAAGAAATCTGACCATGCTGCATTCACTGCAAATATGATCACCACCATAACAATTGACTGGGAAAGAGGCAGGATTACACTTCTAAATATTCTTAAACTGCTGGCACCATCCAGCTTTGCTGCCTCAATAAATTCTTTTGGTATCCCTTCGAAGAATTGTTTAAATAATATAACGTAAAATGCATTGGCTCCTAAGGATAGCCAGATTGGTATAAATGACTTATTTAACCCAACACGGTTGATGTTGACAAATAATGCTACAACACTTGTGGTTGTTGGAATTAGTAAACTCCACATTACCAGTCCATATATAATCTTATAGCCTCTTGGCTTCAAAACCCCTAATCCATATGCCAGTAATCCATTAAATACAACTGCACAAATTGCACATCCTGTTACAGATATAAATGAATTAATGTAATATTGTATGAACTTTAAGTCATTCCATGTCTTAATATATGTTTGTATATTAAAAGACTCAGGTAGAATTGTTGTATTTCTGCGAAATTCTTTAATGTCTTTAAAACTTGCTAAAAACACCCAGATGGAAGGGAATAGAGAAAATACCATGATCCCCAGACATAATACAAATATGACTACACACATGATCTTAGTTTTTGTAGAATGGAGGTCATAAAAACGTATCGTTCCATCTGTCTTTTTATTATATTTTTCAAAAAACATATTATCCCCTCCTAATATTCTTTCTCTTTTGTAATCTTAAAATATGTTCCACTTAAAACCACTAAAACAAGGCAAATCATAACTGATAATGCTGCTGCCATTGGATAATTAAAGTCTCTGAATGCGTAATTATAAACTAACTGCATAATTGATATGCTCGCATTATTAGGTCCTCCATTTGTCATGATCAGAGGTTCATATAAAATCTGAAATACTGCAATTACTTGAAGAATCAGTAACGTTTTACCTAAACTAAAGATACTTGGCATTGTAATATGACGGACTCTTTTTAGTATACTTGCTCCATCTATGGTAGCTGCTTCATATAATTCCGGATTAATCCCACTAATATTGGCCATATAGATAAGAGCCGTAGATCCTGCTCCTTTCCATGTCATTGTGAGAATAATCAATGGGATCGTCCAGGAGGGATTGGTTAACCAAACCTGTGGTTCAATACCTATTTTCTCTAATAAAATATTTAGAACACCTGTTGGACCCGGCCTGAAGAAATATCCCCACATCATAACGGTTGCAATTCCTGGCATAATATTGGGAAAGTATATTCCAAATCGAAAAAACCCTTTTAGATGTACTGTTTCTGTAAGTAGAACTCCTAAGAATATTGGTACGAAAAATCCAATTACTAATGACCATACTATGTATATAAATGTATTGCGTAATGCTGCTGCAAAATCTGGATGATTAAAAATTTTAGCATAATTATCAAAACCAACAAATTCTATTGTTTGCATCCCTTTTGCTGAATATAGGGAAAGTCTGATACTTTCAATTAAAGGTTCCCAAACAAAAAAAGCAAATAATATAATTGAAGGTAATATTATGAGCCAACCAGCAATATCGCTCTTGTATTTCGATGTTCTCTTAATTGTCATTTTCTTTTCTCTCGTTTCATCCATTTTACCCACCTCCAATTTTACTAACATGACTACTTTTTTCAGCCTTATATTTTATGGGGCTCCTTATGAAAGAAACCCCATAATCAATAAACTATTTATTTACATTTGTATCAAGAAGTTTTTGATAATTCTCATCCGCTTGTTTCATTAAAGCAGGAACATTAGCATTTTTATCTGTAATAACTGCTTGTAAAACTTTAGTAAGTTCGGCATAGAGATCCTGAGCAGAACCAACTTCTTCTAAGCGAAGATTTCCTTCTTTTTTAATTGCTTCATAATAATCGTTATATAACTTCATATCTACATTATTAAATTCATCTGTTACAGCTTTCTCTGCTGCTAATAAATCTTCATTGATCCAGCAAGGGAAACGAGGTATTACAGGAACACCGTTATTAATCTTGTTTTGATTATCTGCTTTCATACCTGCAATTGCATCCTCTGTGGCAACAGGAGCTTTACCCATGATTTCAAGATAATCCAGGGCTGCTTCAATTTCTTCCTTCGTTGCATCTTTAGAGAACATATAAGGGGTACCACCTGATAATGAATATTGCTGTCCATCTGGACCTGCTGGTAGTGGAACCAAAGATAATTTATCTACTGGGAGGCCATTTACTTGTGTAGGTTGATTTACAGCATCATTTGCTGCAATATACATAGCTGCTGTCCCAGTACCTAAGTTAACAAAACCAGTGCCCCAATCTTCGTTTGTTGGATCTGGAGTTAACACGTCATATTCCCATTTTAATGATTTCACATATTCCATAGCTGCAATTGCTTCTTTCGAATCAACATTGGCTGTAAATTTTCCGTCTGTACCTTGTTCTGTTAAAGTTGCACCAAATGCCCAGGCAATATTACTAAAATGCCATCCACCAGCATTGTCTTTTGCTAATAAGCAAATGCCCGCCTGACCAGTTGCATCTTTAATCGCCTTCGCTGTCTCAGCCAATTCTGTCCAAGTCTTTGGATATTTAGGAACACCGTTATCATCAACTAAACCTGCTTCTTCAAAGAGTTCAACATTCAGCATAAGTCCAAGTGCATATCCATCACGAGGAATACCATAAATGCGTCCATCTTTCGAAAGTAAATCACTGATAGAAGGGTTAATTGCATCTAACCAACCACGTTCTTCTAAAATATCAGTAATATCAGCTACAAAACCACCGTTAATAAGTTTTTGAGGTTCTGTATACCAACTTTCAAATATTGTTGGTAAATTTCCTGATTCTGCTAATGATACAAAAGTATCTGTAGCATATTTGTAATAAGCTGGAACTACTTCAACATTAGGATGAGCAGCATTGAAAGTTTTAACATAACCTTCATGAAGTTTAATATCGTCTGTCAAAGTATCCTCCGGCCAGATCCCTAATTTCAAAGTTACTTTCTCAGCCGCAGCATCCGTACCTTCTGCTTCTGTATTCGTATTTTCCTCCGTTACTGCTCCATCATTCGTTGCCGGTTCTTCTTTCTTACCACAGCCAGATAGCAGGCTTATCATAAGAACGAAACACATTAAAATGCAAATTTTTTTCATTATGTAATCCCCTTCCATAGTTATATGAATATAATAGTGTTTAACGTTAAACTTGTCAATCTATATATGAACTTTATATATAGTTTAACGTTAAACTAATATTAGCATTTAGTATTTATTTTGTCAATAATATATTAAAAAAATTTTCAATATAATTTTTATACAACAAACCAACTACTTTGAAGCTATACTTTTATGCATATTTCATATAGTTGTTCCATAAACTCCATGTTTTGATCAAATTCTTACCGTATCAGGACATGATAGAACCTGGAGGCGTCACGGAAAAATTACTGCTCATATATCATGAGCAGTAATTTTTGTATATTTTATTTACTTTAACTATAGTTTAAATTGATTTACTTCCTCCAGCATTTCTTTCGTCATAATACTTAATGTCTTAGCCGTCTTGGCTACTTCCTCAATAGAGGTCTGCATTTCTTCTGAGGATGCTGATATCTCCTCTGACGATGCTGATACTTCCTCAGAAACGGAAGCTGCTCCTTCAATTTTTGTTACAATCTTATTTTTATCTGATTGTATTGATAAAGAAGATGAATCAATTTCCTGCATCTTTGGAGCCATGATATTAATCGCATTTATAATATTGTTGAAAGATTCTACTGTTCTATTCACGTTCTTCATTTCTTCCTTTAATTCTGTATTCATATCTTCAGAAGCTTTAGTCATATTTATACTGTTAGCCATAATATCATTGATTAATGCTGTAATATTTTCAGATGATTTTCTACTTTCTTCTGCCAAATTTCTGATTTCATCTGCAACGACTGCAAATCCTTTCCCTGCTTCTCCTGCTCTGGCAGCTTCTATGGATGCATTTAATGCCAAAAGATTTGTTTGACTTGCGATTCCATTAATTACATTTGATATTTCACTAATTTGAGATATTTTAGTTCCCAGATTTTCCATGGCCTCCATATTGTTATTGGATACTTTTTCAATTTCTTTAATGGAATTTGATAATTCTTCCATGCTTGCTGAACTCTCAATTGACATATTACTAATTTCATTTGTATTCGTATTAATCTCTTCGATTGCACTCACTATGCTTTCTATATGTTCACCAAATATGTTTGTAATATTGGAAATTGCATCTAAATCCTGTGCCTGATTACTTGTTCCTCCCGCTATTTCCTGGATTGATACGGTAACATTTTCAGAGGCAGAAGTCATCTCTACGGACACCGTTGTCAGATTTGCAGAATGATTATCGATAAGTTTTGATTTCTCTTTAATTCCATTTACTATATTTTTTAATGATTTTTGCAGTTTATTTAATGCATCTGCTATCTCTCCAAATTCATCTTTCTTATTGAGTAGTTTTGGAGATATATCAAATGTAAGATCACCATTGGCAAGAATGCCAAGATATTGAATGGAGCTTTTAATTGGATTTGTGATGATGGTTTTTGTAAAGAGAGAAATTACAATAACAGAGAGTATGATTAATATGAAAGTTGCAATACATATGCCCATTAATATTGAAAATACCTGGTCAAAAATTTCTTTTTCCTGGATACCTATAAAAAACATACCTATATTGCTTCCACTTTGATCTTTTATTGGTACATATACAGTTTTATAAGGAGTATTTAAAATATTTGTAGATCCCATATATGTACTGCCTTTTTCTATTACAGCCTTTATAACTTTTGCCTCAGCCTGTGTTCCGGTAGCTCTGTTCCCATCTTTTAGCACTGTTGTAGCAATCCTTGTATCATTTAAAAATATAGTGCATTCAACACCAGCTGCATTTTTAATATTGTCAACTAATTCTGTGTTTTCATTGATAAGTTGATCGCCTTTATAAAGTTGGTCCTCTTTCACATTCCACTGTCCGCCATATAGGGCATCCACTAGTTCTATGCTCAGATTTGAATCTGTCATTAAAGAATTTTCAGTTACATATTTGTTAAATTGGGTAAATACAACTACATTAACAATTGTGCCAAAAAGAACTAAGCTTGTTATAAATAATATTAGAAGTTTCCCTTTTATTTTCATGTTTTTTATCATTTGTTATACCTCCATAGTTTTAACTTAATATTATATTTTGATAACGACTGGTTTTTAACGATATTTCTATGGTTGATCCAGATGAGCAATAACTTTCTCATATGGATTTCCATATCAATTTAGTCCCCCATAGGCGTTCATTCCCTTCTCCCTTATGCATTATCCATATAAGACATTTCATTAGCTTATCAGCCTGAAGATATTAGCAAAACATAGAAATCTTCCCAGTATATCAATGAACTCCTATCAAAGGTTAATATACTTGTTAAATTTTTATCATTATTACTATTAAGCCTATACAGATTGAGGACTATTTTACCATATCTGTATAATACAGTAAATTACTGAACTCTGATAATTTTGCTATTTAAAGCTAATAATTTCTCAACATGAACATAATATGTAAATTTTCCCATAATTTAGCCATATTTATTTGTCTTTTTTATAACAATGTTATCCAATAATAAGTTATAACATAATATTGTAATTAATAACTCTATGTTTTATAATCATTAATATTACTTCAGAAAGGATATTAGTGATGAGAAGAAAAGATCGTGAAATAACTGAATTGGATAGAATTGTTGAGATTATTAAGAAAAGTAATGTATGCCGTGTGGCTTTTCTAGATGAAGAATATCCTTATATCGTTCCTCTTAACTTTGGATTTGACATTCAAAGCAAAAAGATAATTTTATACTTCCACTGTGCCAAAGAAGGGAAAAAAATATCCCTTATTCAGAAGAATAATAAAGTATGCTTCGAAATGGATTGTTCTAATAAACTAATTGAAGGAGAAAAGGCATGCGATTATACTATGAATTATGAAAGCGTCATTGGTTATGGTACCATAGAAATTGCCTCTGATTCCGAAAAAATGACTGGATTAAGAGCCTTAATGAAACAATATACTCCTAGAGAAGATTTATCATATGATGAGAGGGCAGTGAATGCTGTTACTGTTCTTAAGTTGACTGTAGATAAGATTACCGGAAAAGTTTATTTATAGAAGAGATTGTGTAAATTGCGGTATAAAACTGCCAGATTGCCCTTTTACTGTGAACAAATAAAAGAAGAAGGTATGATTCATTTATAATAATTCATACCTTCTTTACATATTTAAATATTAATTTAAATTTTCATCAGAATCCTTCTCTTCTTCTTTCTTTTCGCAGAGCATATCGTCTTTTACCACCTTCCCATTCCCCTTTCTGGGCTTCTGTCTCTACGATAAGTTTTGGTACCACAACCGGGTTTCCTTTATCATCAATGGCAACCATTACAATATATGCTCTGTTAATCATCTTTCTCATACCATCCAATGCCTCAACATACGTATCAATTCTAATCTCCATAGAAGTCTTTCCTACATAAGTCACTCTTCCAACTAGAACAATTGTATTATTCAGATATGCTCCACCCCTAAAATTAAGATTGTCAATAGCTGCTGTTGTTACTTCTGTCTCAGAATAACGTTTGCTGATAATTCCTGCCATTTCATCAATCCATTGAAGCAATTGACCACCAAACAACCTCCCGTAACCATTAATATGTTTATGCATGATAAGATACGCCTGTTCCATTATAGTATCTTGTACTCTTTTCTCTTTCTTCATATAATATCTCCTGTTATATTAAAATTAAATTTAACCACAATATATTGTACTTAAATATTATACCTTTAACTTAAGTTTCTGTATAGATGGCAGCCTGTTTTTATCTAATGATTGAGGAACTTTTTAAGGTAGAGAAATATTATTGTTTCAGCTTAATGCATATGGTATAATTTTGAAGTGATATTTTTGATTCGGTACTTCGCCTTTGGACGATAAGGCGTCCATCCGTCAAAATTAATGTATACTTCAAAATGTGAGGTGAAGAAATCGTGACAGACAAAAAAATTGCAATACAATTTACGATGCTGACATTTTGCATAGCCTATCTTGTGTCAGGTTCTTTGATTGCTCTTGGACAATTCGGATATTTGGTTCACAACTGGGTTCACTCCTTACAGCAATTTGGAATGAATATTCCTTTTGCAATCTATATTTTGTCTCCCGCTATTGCTTCATATATCGTCCTGAAGAAAAATAACAAAATAGCAGATTTTAAAGAATGGTTGAAAACTGTTTTTTATGCTAAAAATAATATCTCTCTCTATTTGTTCGTTGTTGGAGGGCTTGTACTGTATTTTTTGATACATATTGCTGTTTCAGGCCGCACGGAAATGGTACTTCCATTTTATACGTTCTTACTTTCCCTGCCTGGTAGTCTTATTATCGGTGGCTTGGAGGAAGCTGGCTGGATGTACATATTGCAGCCTGAGCTTGACAAAAAATATGGCTTTATTTTATCTTCTATTTTTTTGGGGATCATTTGGGCTTTATGGCATATCCCTCTCTTCTTCATTCCGGGGACAAATCACGGAGAGGGACTCATTAACTTTTGGATGTTTGCAGTTCAACTCGTGGCGTTTCGGTTTTTCAACGGGGCAATCTATAAAATATCAGGAAAAGGCCGTGTGTTTATGTGCGTATTATTCCACACCATGTTCAATGCGGCGTCCCCCATCTTTGGCACCATTACTATGACTTGGGCGGGAACAATTGCCGCAAATTCTGTGATTGTCCTTGTTTCAATTGTAACCGTTGTGATATACAATAAAAGGAGATATCTTTATGAAATGTAGAATTGGGTGCGCAGCCTGCTGCATTGCACCCTCCATATCATCGCCAATCCCAGGTATGTCCGATGGCAAGCCCCCGGGAATAAGGTGTATTCAACTAACAGATGATAATAAATGTAAGTTATTCGGCAAAAAAGAGCGGCCAGCAGTATGTGGAAGTTTAAGGGCTTCGGTGGAAATGTGCGGAACGAGTGATAAGGAAGCCTTTAAATATCTGGAGGAGCTGGAGAAGATTACGGGAAGGGATAGTCAGTAATCTGGTTATCTCTCTAATCTCTTACTCCAACTTCACCCCGTACACCTCTGTATAGACCAGTTTTCCATTCTCCCTCTCCGATTTCATCAGGCTTATCTTCTCTACGTTTAAAGTTTCCTAAGCCGTTTATAGATATGGGAAATTCATTTACACCGGCTTTATTAACCGCCAGTTCCATAGCTTGTCTTACTTTTCGGTCAGATTCAAGTTCTCCTAAGAATACAAGGGTCAGATGCAGATTATTATAGTCAACAAAATTACCTCGTAATGAAGATTCTTTTAACTCCTTCATAATGCTCTTTAAATAATCTTTCACTTCTTTATGAAATAGAATCGCAATAAATAAACGCATACATACCTCCTGGACTTTAGTTTAAGCTCTTATTAACTAATATTTACCATTTTATGTTGCTTATTTCCTTGGGATAATATACAATTATATAAAAATTTACCAGGAAATTATAAGAGGACAAATCATGGATAATATTATTGAGATCAAAGGACTAAAAAAGTCCTATGGTAATGTGAAGGCTGTAAATGGGATTGATTTTTATGTAGAACCAGGAACGCTCTTTGCCTTCTTAGGCCCTAATGGCGCAGGAAAGTCAACCACCATCGATATGATCAGCACCCTTTTGGAACCTGATGAGGGAGAGATTTTAATTGATGGTTATACTTTAGGTAAAGATGATAGTAAAATTCGTTCTGTTCTTGGTATCGTATTTCAGGATAGTCTGTTAGATAATCTTTTGACAGTAAAAGAAAATTTAATGACAAGAGGCAATCTATATGAGATAAATACCAAAGAATTAAAAAAGTCTGTAGAATATGCTACAGAGTGTACTGGAGTGAAAGATTTTCTAGACCGTCCTTATGGTAAATTATCAGGAGGCCAAAGGAGAAGAGCTGATATTGCAAGAGCACTGATAAATACTCCTAAGATCCTTATATTAGACGAGCCCACTACAGGACTTGATCCTCAGACCAGGCAAAATGTATGGGAAACCATTGAACGGCTAAAAAAAGAAAAAGGAATGACTATATTTCTTACTACCCACTATATGGAAGAAGCTGCAAGAGCTGACTATGTTGTAGTAATAGATAGTGGTGAAATTACTGCCAAAGGAACACCTTCAGAACTAAAAGAAGCTTATAGTTCTGATTATATGGCAATTCATACTTCAGATATGGAAGATGTAACAAAGATTCTTATGGAACTTGGATATAAGTATGAAATCAATGTAGATGCCGTTACAATAAAGCTGGAATCTACGTTACAAGCACTTCCTATCTTAGAGAAATGTAAAGGTAAAATGATTGGTTTTCAGGTTATGAAAGGTACTATGGATGATGCATTTATTAATATTACAGGAAAGGAGTTAAGAGAATGAAAAATTTAATAAAACGTAATCTGTTGATTTTCTTTCGAGATAAAGCAGCTGTATTCTTCTCTCTTCTTGGTGTATTTGTAATAATCGGTCTATATGTACTTTTCTTAGGTGATATGTTAGTAAAAGGTATGAATGATACACCAGGTGCCAGATTCTTAATGGATAGCTGGATAATGTCTGGTTTATTAGCAGTAACTCCAATCACTACAGTTCTTGGCTCGTTGGGAATAATGATAGAGGATAAACAAAGAAAGATCTATAAAGACTTTTTGGCCTCGCCAGTGAAAAGAAGTGTTTTAGCCGGTGGATATATCATCAATAGTTTTATTGTAAGTCTGATCTTAACTTTTATAACTTTAATACTGGCGGAAATATATGTTTTGATGAATGGCGGTGAACTATTATCCCTGGAAGCTTTTCTTAAAGTTGTAGGGCTAACAATTCTTACTGTTTTATATTCCAGTTTCATGATGTTTTTTATGGTTTCATTTTTTAAAAGTAACAATGCTTTTGCGACTGCAAGTACCGTAATAGGTACTTTGATTGGTTTTTTAACCGGAGTTTACATACCAATCGGTGAATTACCTGGTTCCGTTCAAACTGTAGTAAAAATATTTCCGCCTTCCCATTCTGCTGTCCTTCTTCGAAAAATAATGATGGAAGAAGCTGAAAAAATTTCCTTTGCAGGAGCACCGGTGGAGGCTCTGGAAGAATTCAGATTATCCATGGGGATATCCTTTGAATTAGGAGATAAAGTTCTTAGTTCCTATGCCAGTATATTATATATACTGATAATAACGGTGTTGTTCTGTGCCTTATCCATAAAGCAAATTACATATAAGCCCAAGTAATTAAAGCTTGACAATTTATCGTAAAACTCATTACACTTCCAGCAAAAAATAATAAGTTCTATTATAAAAATTCTTGACATATACTGATATATAATTTATAATCAACACCATATTAAATGTCAGATAAGAATGCGACGGTGCATGAATGGATGCCTGCCGCTTTTTTATTTGTATTGACTGATATATCAGTGGGATTTCATCTGGATACTAGGAGGTGATCTAATATTGGAATTAAGCAGTATTGAGGAATCTTATTCAAAAGAAATTTATCAAAAAATTAAATCAGATATTCTTAATGGAGCTATCACAGATGGAGAATTTCTTACTTTAGCTGAATTAGCACACAAGTATCAGGTTAGTAAAACTCCAATCAGAGATGCGTTAGGTACACTTGAAAGTAAGGGTTATCTTATCTCCCTTCCAAGAAAAGGTTACCTTGTTAAACCCGTTACTGGAAAGGACATGAAAGAATCTCTGGAAATGCGTATTATTTTTGAAAAAGCTGCTGCAAGACTGGCAATCCTGAATGCAAATGATAAAGAATTAGAACAATTATATCAACTTGCAGAACAATTACCTGCAAGAATACATCAAGAAGAATTATTGCAATTTAATCACCTCAATGATTCATTCCATATGGCAATGGTAAAAGCCTCACATAACTCACAGCTTGTAGAGATGTATGGACAGGTGATGGAAAGTCTTACCCGTATGCGAATGCAGGATACTTATTACCTGACCTTCCCAGAAGAAAAGGTCACTCATGCTGAAATAGCAAGAGCTTTAATAAACCGGGACATTCCGAAAACCGAGGAACTATTAGTATCCCATATATATAGTTTGGACGAGCGATTACACCTTCATGATAATCATGTATGGAACGAATAATATTAAGGAACAATCTTAGGATTTTCTTTATAGAAACTATTGTAACAATAAATTATCAATCAAAGAATAGGGAGAATGACTATGAAAAGAAAAACATTTATTGCACTAACTTGTACTTTAATACTTGCTATGGCGGCACTTACAGGATGTGGCTCAAAAAAGGAAACAGCTGGCGATACTGCATCTGATGATAAAGTATACTTAATTGCCTGCGATGCTAAATATGCTCCATTCTCATTTGAAGAAAATGGTACATACAAAGGAATCGACGTTGAACTTCTAGATGCCATTGCTAAAACAGAAGGTTTTAAATATGAACTTAAACCAATGGATTTTAGTGCTGTTATTCCAGGTATCACTTCAGGTCAGCTTGATGGAGCTATTGCTGGTATGAGTATTACAGATGAAAGGAAACAATCACTTGATTTCTCTGAAGGATATTTTGAATCCGGTTTATCCATCGTTGTTAATGCTAATAATACAGATATTAATAGCGAAGCAGATTTACAAAGCAAATCCGCTTCCATTAAAAAAGGGACAGCAGGTTCTCAATTTGCCGAAGATAATACCGATAAATATGGACTAAAACTTAACTACTTTGATGATTCACCAACTATGTTCCTGGATGTTGAAAATGGTAACTCCGATTTCTTATTAGAGGATTATCCGGTTATTGCTTATAAGATCAAAGTGGATGGTGATTCTAAATTAAGAATCGCTGGTGACAAACTATACACTGTTGACTATGGTTTTGCTGTTAAGAAAGACGATAACCAGGAATTATTAAAAATGTTCAACGATGGTCTGAAAAAGATCAAAGAAGATGGAACTTACGATAAAATCGTGGGCCAATATGTAGGAGAATAAATAAGGAGCGAATAAAATGCAGCTATTTAATATATTCATGGATAATCTGCCAAGCATATTATCCGGTATCATGGTTACGATTAAGCTATCAATAATATCATTGCTTGTGGCGGTTGTTTTAGGAATAGTGTTTGGAATTTTTAGATTAAGTAAAATTAAGATATTAGAAGGCATCGCTGTTGGTTATCTATATATTATTAGAGGTACGCCATTAATGGTTCAGGCATTATTCATCTATTTTGGTATTGCTCCTTTAATTATACCTAGAAGTGATCCATTTATCTGTGGTGTTATCGCTTTATCCTTAAATGCAGGTGCTTATATGTCTGAAATATTCCGAGCAGGAATTTTAGCTGTAGATTTTGGTCAAATGGAAGCTTCCAGAAGTTTAGGTCTGGGTTATTTTAAAACAATGCAAAAAGTTATCTTACCTCAGGCCGTTAAGATAATGATTCCATCAATTATCAACCAGTTTATTGTAACAATGAAAGATACTTCTATTCTTACTGTTATCAGTATCCGGGAATTAACTGCCAGTGGGCAGATTATTGTTGCAAGAAACTTCAAACCATTAGAAACCTATGGCGTGATAGCAGTTATGTATTTTCTCTTAATTACAGCGCTAAGTATATTTTCATCTTATGTAGAAAGGAGATTACACCGTGGTCATAAAAGCAACTAATATTAAAAAACATTTTGGTGAATTAGAAGTGTTAAAAGATATCTCCTTAGAGATCACTGAAGGTGAAGTTGTATGTATCATTGGACCTTCCGGTTCAGGTAAAAGTACATTGCTTAGATGTCTGAATCGTCTGGAAGAGATACAGGCTGGTACGATTAACATATTAGGAAATGATTTGGTTAAGAATAAAAAAATTGATAAAATACGCGAAAATATTGGCATGGTATTTCAGCATTTTAATCTGTTTCCTCATCTTACAGTAACAGAAAATATGATTTTAGCTCCTGTTGAACTTAAAAAAATGTCAAAAGCTGATGCGAAAGTGAAAGCGGAAGAATTACTTGACCAGGTTGGATTACTTGATAAGAAAGATGTATATCCTGATACTTTATCCGGTGGCCAGAAGCAAAGAGTTGCTATTGCAAGGGCTCTGGAAATGAACCCCAAAATCATGTTGTTTGATGAACCAACTTCAGCTCTTGATCCGGAAATGGTAGGGGAAGTACTTAAAGTTATGAAAGATTTAGCTTCCAAAGGAATGACCATGGTTATCGTTACTCATGAGATGGGATTTGCAAGAGATGTTGCCGATCGTGTTATCTTTATGGATCAAGGTTATATTTTAGAAGACGATACTCCTGAAAATATATTTACCAATCCAACAAGTGATCGATGCAAGGAATTTTTAAATAAAGTAATTAATTGTGAATAAAAAGTAAATGTTCAACCTCTTACCGCAGCTGCTTAAGAGGTTGTTCTATTACATACTTTTTTACTAAAAGTCAAAGAAGGAATCATTATGAAAAAGAGAATTCTCATTATTACAACCGGAGGAACACTGGCTTCTTCCCACGGCAGGGAAGGATTAGTTCCTGTATTGGATAGTAATTATATATTTTCAAGAATTGAAGGAATGGCAAAGGAGTTTGATATTGAAACCGTAGATTTATTTTCTTTGGACAGTTCCAATATTCAACCTGAAGAATGGCAGATTCTAGGTGATACAATTTATAAAAATCTGGATAATTTCGATGGTATCATTATAATACACGGAACGGATACTATGGCATACACCTCTTCTGCCCTGTCTTACATGCTTCAAAATATATCAAAACCCGTTGTTCTTACTGGAAGTCAATTATCTATCTTAAATCCAATTGCAGATGCGGAAGAGAATTGCCGTCTGGCTCTTAATATGGCAGCCAGTAATGTACCTGGTATATTTATAGCTTTTAACCGTAAGGTAATCCTTGGATGTCGTGCTTCCAAAGTGCGTACCATTAGTTTTGATGCATTTGAAAGTATTAACAGCCCTTATGTGGGTGTGGTAAATTCCAACGGTTTGGACCTGGCCAGGTATACCATTATTCCTCCAAAGGATCCCCTTAAATTTAAAAGAGAATTAAATACGAAAGTATTCTTGCTTAAATTGATTCCAGGAATAGATCCTGATATATTTCAGGTGCTTCATCAAATGGGGTATAAAGGAGTTTTCATTGAAGCTTTTGGTATCGGTGGATTGCCTTTTTATCGAAGAGATTTAGCAGAATCTATTGGCAATGCCATAAAAAATGGTATGACAATCTTAGTAGGAAGCCAATGTATCTATGATGGAAGCAATCTATCCATATATCAGACCGGGCAAAAAATATTACAGCAAGGGGCTTTGCAAAGCTATGACATGACTACGGAGGCCTCCGTCACAAAGCTTATGTGGGTTCTGGGGCAAACAGAAAATCCGGAAGAAATCAGGATGTATTTTCAGAAAAGCCTGTCAGGAGAAGTGAATCTTCCGGAATAAAGCGGGGATTGTTTAATCCTTTCTACTGCAACCTTAGTCAATCGCTTTAGATCCTCTTCATTGATCCGGTAAGCGGAAGTCTCCTTACGTGTAGTTGAACCACTCGGAGAAATCAAGTCCGCAATATGCTGGTCTATCAGTATGGAGGGCTGCCTTCCTGTTCTTCGCAGAAGCTCGTTTGACAGTTTCAGATTTCCGCCATCGGCCCCGCCACTTATGGATAAAAAGCCATACGACTTGGGATTTTGTTTTAAATCGTTTAAGTACGTCCGGAGCGGAGATGCCACTTGGCCCATCCAAACAGGCCCCAGAAAAAGTACTAGATCACATTGCTGAAGAACATCTGGGGCGGGCTGAACCTTAGGCATCCGCGAAAAAAGTATATCCAGAACGATAGACCCCATTGTGACGGGCTTCTGTACGGATACTTTAATATGTTTTGCCTGAAACTCGCTGGCCAGACATTCCGCCAAAGCTTCATTATTACCTGTTATTATTTACATTATTCCATCACATCTATATGACACATTTTCATAACTTCTAAGGCCTGTTTGTGGCTTTGTGGAGTTATTCCGGCGCAGCATGCTGCATCAACCGTTATCAATTTCTCCGGAAGAAATGTTTTCATTAATAAAGTATTTGAAATAACACAGATATCCGTACAGATTCCAATTAGTTCTATCTCTGAATATTCATTATATACACCATCTGCCAGATCTTTTGCTAATTCACTTGATCCAAAGGTGACTTTTTCATAAACTTTGTGATCTTTTAAATTACAGATTTTTTGTATCTCTTTGCTGATTTCCCAGCCATCTGTGTTTTTAATACAATGTTTCACCGGAAGTTTTTTACCTTCATTTGTTTCAAGATAATTATCAAAATGAGTATCCTGGGTAAATATAATAGAATCTCCATTTCTTTGGTATTCTTTAATTTTATTCACTACGTTTCCTACAATCAGTTCTGCTTCTTTCGTCCCTAAGGCCCCATTGATAAAGTCATTCTGCATATCTACTACAACTAAAAGTCTATTCATTGATTCCACTCCTCTATCACTTTATGTTAAATATAACCAAATATAAATTTAATGTCAATCCTAAATAATTGCCTCTTTCATCTTTTTCACATACTCATATACTGGTTCAACACAACCTGCACCATATTCTCCTACCATTCTGACAATGGCACTGCCTACAATAACTCCATCGGCATACCTGGCCATCTCTTTTGCCTGTGCTGGAGTTGAGATACCAAATCCAATTGCACATGGAATGTTTTTTTCTTCTTTCACTAATTTAACCATTTCACTAATATCAGTTGTAATCTCTTTCCTGACACCTGTTACTCCCATAGATGAGACGCAGTACACAAATCCTTCTGCCTCCTTTGCAATCATCTTAATCCTCTCTCTGGAAGTGGGGGCAATTAAAGAAATTAAATCTATGTCGTATTTATCACAGTATGGTTTTATCTCATCTTTTTCTTCAAAAGGAAGATCCGGAACGATAATTGCATCAATTCCATAACGGAAGCAATTTTTAATAAATTTCTCAGAACCATAAGTATAGATTGGATTGGCATATGTCATAAATGCCAAAGGAACATATGTCTTTTCACGTACTCCCTCGACCATCTTAAAGATCTTATCTGTCGTAGTTCCAGCCTTTAATGCCCGTTCATCTGCCTGGGCAATTACATCCCCTTCCGCTACCGGATCAGAAAAAGGAATTCCTATTTCTATAATATCAGCCCCGGCTTTCGCCATTTTAATAATAAGTTCTTCCGTTACTTTAAGAGAGGGATCTCCTGCCGTAACAAATGGTATGAACGCCTTCCCTTTTTCAAACACTTTTTCTATTCTACTCATGAATTCTGACCCCCTTTAAACGAGCAATTGCCGCTACATCTTTATCTCCTCTGCCAGATAAATTTATGACAAGAATCTTATCCTTATCCATAGTTGGTGCCAGCTTCATTGCATATGCAACCGCATGAGAACTTTCAATGGCAGGTATGATTCCTTCCGTTCTTGATAGATATTCAAATGCTTCTACCGCTTCTTTATCAGTGATTGAAACATACCTTGCTCTGCCTGTATCATGAAGATTCCCATGCTCCGGTCCAATTCCAGGATAATCCAGACCTGCAGAAATGGAATATACAGGTGCAATCTGACCGTATTCATCCTGACAGAAATACGACTTCATACCATGAAAGATTCCAATACTTCCATTGGCAATGGTAGCTGCATTTTTATCCGTATCCAGGCCATGGCCCGCTGCCTCACAGCCGATTAAATCTACATCTTTATCATCAATAAAATCATAGAATAGTCCCATTGCATTGCTCCCGCCTCCTACACAAGCAATCAGGGCATCTGGAAGTCTTCCTTCTGATTCTACTATCTGTTTCTTAACTTCTTTCCCAATAATACTCTGAAAATCACGTACAATTGTTGGAAACGGATGAGGTCCCATAACAGAGCCCAATACATAATAGGTATCCTCCACACGGGCAGTCCATTCTTTTAATGTTTCATTGACAGCATCTTTTAGGGTCTTCGTTCCACTGGTAACAGGATGAACTTTAGCTCCAAGCAGTTCCATTCGAAATACATTCAAGGCCTGCCGGTCTGTATCTTCTTTTCCCATAAAAATTTCACATTCCATTCCCATAAGTGCTGCAACTGTAGCCGTCGCAACTCCATGCTGACCTGCTCCTGTTTCTGCGATTACTCTTGTTTTACCCATCTTTTTGGCAAGCAGCATCTGTCCTAATACATTGTTGATCTTATGGGAACCTGTATGATTTAAATCTTCTCTTTTTAGATAAATCTTTGCCCCACCAAGATTTTCCGTCATCTTCTTTGCATAATATAATAATGATGGTCTTCCGGCATAATTCCTATACAATTCTTGTAATTCCTTACAGAAATCTTCATCGTCCTTATAATGATTATAAGCCTCTTCCACTTCAATTACTGCATTCATTAAAGTTTCTGGAATATACTGCCCGCCATGTACTCCAAATCTTCCTTTTAACATACTCCTGTCACTCTCCTTAAAGAATTTACTTTGTCTTATTCTAATTAATATTATCCCAGTTTTTCTTATATATTTTAATAAGCACTTATCCTTACTAAGTCAACAATCTCTTTTATTTTCTCAGGATCTTTCAATCCATCTGTTTCCACACCACTGCTTATATCTATACAGTATGGGTTCGTTTCCTTTATGGCTTTTTGTATATTTCCATAATGAATTCCTCCTGCTAAGAAAAATGGCTTGTTCCTGATTGAGATTAAGCTCCAGTCAAAACTAATTCCATTTCCGCCATACTGATCTTCATGATATGCATCCAGAAGAATGTAATCACATGGCATTTGATGGATCTTAAAGATATCTTGGGATTCTTTTACCCTGACCGCCTTAATAATCTGGCAGGATATCTTCATTTTTAACCTCTCTATATACTCTTTCGTTTCATCCCCATGCAACTGGACTAAATCAATAATCTTTTCGTTACATAGAGTTGCAATATTGTCTATATCTTCATTTACAAAAACACCAACAGACTTTATTTTGGGATCCAAATAGGATTTTAACTCTTTTGCTGTATCATAATTTACCTGTCTTTTGCTTTTCGCAAATACAAATCCAATATAATCAGGTGATGCTTCATTTACCGCCATGATATCTTTGGTTCTTGTTAAACCGCATATTTTTATTTTTGCCACTTTCTTATCCTCATCTGATCAGATGTTAACGTCCTCTTAGATACCTTAACATCTCTTTTTTATTCCCACTTCTCATAAGAGTTTCGCCGATTAGAACAGCATCTATTTTGTCTGATTTTAATTCTTTGATATCTTCTGCTGTCTGAATTCCACTTTCTGCAATAAAAAGAATGTCTTCCGGTACTAATTTTCGAAGATGAATACAGTTATGAATATCGACTTCAAAAGTTGCAAGGTTACGATTGTTCACACCTATGATTCTTGCACCAGATTTTAATGCCAGCAGGACTTCTTCCCTCGTATGGGCCTCTACAATAGCGGATAATTTAAGTTCGTCACAAATCTTAAGGTATCTTTCAATTATTTCTTCATCCAGAAGAGTACAAATTAATAAAACCGCATCTGCCCCCATTATTTTAGCTTCATAAATCTGATATTCGTTTACAGTAAAATCTTTCCGAAGTACAGGAATATTTACTTCTTTACTTATCTCTTCCAGATAAATATTGCTTCCTTGAAAATATTCCGGTTCCGTTAATACAGATATTGCTGAAGCACCTGCGTCCTCATAATCTTTTGCTATAGCTATATATGGGAAATCTTTTGCAATTATCCCTTTTGAAGGAGATGCCTTTTTCACTTCGCAGATAAATGATATATCCCTGCTTTTCAGAGCTTTTTCAAAAGCAAAATCTTCTCTGTTATGAAATCTCCTCACCTTATCTCCATCATATATCCTTCTCTTTAATTCTTCCAAAGACACTTTCTTTTTTGCTTCTTCCACACGCTTTTTGCTGGAAGAAGCAATGGTATTAAGGATCATATAGATCCTCCTTTCTTAAATCTTTTCTTCACAGATTCCTTTCATAAAACGGCAATTTTAATATCAATCATCAGTTACTCATTGGATAATTTAATGAATTGATTTAACTGTTCCATTGCCTTCCCACTGTCAATCATATCTGCTGCCATTTTTACACATTCTCTTAAAGTAATATCATTATAAGTCATATACAGGCAGACAGCAGAATTGAGCACTACAATATCTCTCTTTGGGCCTTTCTCACCATTTAGGATTCTCCTTGCAATCTCAGCATTTTCTTTAGGATCTCCTCCTACTAAATCTTCCGGTTCACAATATTCAAAACCTAACTGCCGTGGATCTAAGAAGAAACTATTCAGGTTTCCATTATTCACTTCGCAGACAGTAGATGAGGCTGTTAATGTAACTTCATCCAGACCATCATGCCCATGTACCACCATGGCTCTTTTTACACCTAAATTTGCTAATACTTTAGCAAGGGGCTCTACCAGATTTTCATCATATACTCCAAGTAATTGAAGGTTTGCTCTGGCTGGACTGGCTAAAGGTCCCAGTATATTAAAGATTGTTCTCACACCTAATTCTTTTCTTACTGGTGCAGCGTATTTCATAGAAGAATGGTATCTTGGGGCAAACATGAAACATAACCCGGTCTCTTTTAATATTTTTTCACTTTTTTCTACAGGGATATCAATGTTCACACCTAATGCCTCTAGCACATCTGCACTTCCACATTTACTGGAAACGCTACGATTACCGTGCTTTGCCACTGGAATACCCGCTGCCGAAATTACGAAAGAAGATATGGTGGAAATATTAAATGTAAATGCTTCATCCCCGCCAGTTCCAACAATTTCTAAGACATCCATATCAGGATTTAGTTTTGTACCATGTTTTCTCATACTAAGAGCGCAGGCAGTAATCTCATCAATACTTTCTCCTTTCATTCTCATGGCCGTTATGAAGGAAGATATCTGTGCATTGGTTGCTTCTCCACCCATAATTTCATCCATCACCGCTTCTGCTAAACCCAATGTTAAATCTTCTCTATTCATTAATTTATAGATTGCTTCTTGAATCATACTGTATTACCCCCTATACTCAAAAAATTCTTCATAATCAGCTCACCCTGTGGAGTTAAAATAGATTCCGGATGGAATTGCAATCCATAGATTTCATAATCCCTATGTTTGATTGCCATTACTTCTCCACTCTCATCTTCTGCTATGACCAATAACTCATCTGGCAAGGTTTCCCTCTTCACAATTAAAGAATGGTATCTGGCTGCCTCTATCATAGGTGCCAGCCCCTTGAAGATACGGCTCCCATTTGCTATATGAATGGTACTTTGTTTCCCATGCATTAACTGTTTTGCTAAACCAATCTCTGCTCCAAATGTTTCACTGATCGCCTGATGTCCCAGGCACACTCCCAGTATGGGAATCATTCCTTTCATTTTATGAATCATTTCTTCACATACACCTGCATCCCTCGGATATCCTGGTCCTGGAGAAATTATAATGTGGGATGGATTCAATTTTACAATCTCATCAGCACTCATCTCGTCATTACGGATTACTTTAATGTCATCTATGATACTGCTGGCAAGCTGCATCAGATTATAAGTAAAACTATCATAATTATCAATTAATAGTATCATTGATCATCCACCTCACTTGCTCGTTCAATTGCCTCTATAATTGCCTTGGCTTTGTTCCCGGATTCTTCATATTCTCTGACCGGAATACTATCTGCGACAATTCCGGCCCCTGCCTGCACATAAACTTTATTGTCCTTTTTAACTGCCATTCGAATTGCAATACATGTATCCATATTCCCTGAGAAGTCAATATATCCAATTGCACCTCCATAGATTCCTCTTGGATTCTTTTCAAGCTCTCCTATAATTTCGCATGCTCTTATTTTGGGTGCACCTGATAATGTTCCGGCTGGAAGAATCGATTCAATTCCATCAAGAGCATCTTTATCCGGCTTTATACTTCCCTCCACAATTGAAGTTATGTGCATAATCTTAGAGTACTTTTGCACTTTTTTATATTCTGTAACTCTTACACTGCAAATCTTCGATATTTTCCCCAAATCATTTCTGGCCAAATCCACCAGCATATTATGTTCCGAGAGTTCCTTCTCATCTAGTAGAAGTTCCTTTTCCAGTGCATTATCTTCTTCTATTGTCTCTCCTCTTGGTCTGGAGCCTGCAATTGGAAATGTTGATAAATTACCATCCTTTAGTTTTACTAATGTTTCCGGGGATGTACTAATAAGCTGCATCTCCTCATTTTCTATAAATACCATATATGGTGACGGATTAGTCGTTCGAAGTACTCTGTACGCATTTAATAAACTATCTGAATACTCTGTTTCAAATCTTCTTGAAATAACTCCTTGAAAGATGTCACCATTCTTTATATACTTCTTCGTCTTCTCTACCATGGAGCAATATTCTTCTTTCGTTACATCACACTTAAACTTGGGGTTGCTTATTGTATGAATTTTGGAAGGAAAAGCAGGTTCATTAATAAGCCTTATAATTGCTTCAATATCTGCCACTGCTTTGCCGTAATTCTCCATTACTTTATCTGTTTTCATATTCACGATAATGTTAATTTTTTGCTTCAAATGGTCATAAGCAATGACTTTATCGAATAGCATTAAATCAAAATCATGAAACTCATTCCTTCGAAGCTTAAGCTTACTTTCTGCATATTCAATCATTTCATAAGCGAAGTACCCTACAAATCCTCCTGTAAAAGGAGGCATTCCTTCTATCTTTGGCGCCTTATACTCTGCTAATATTTCTCTTAATACATTAAATGGTCCGTCAGAATGAAGAGTTTTCTTCTCACCATCCATGATGGTAATCTCACCTTTCTTACAAGTAACATGAACAATTGGATTAAATCCAAGGAAAGAATATCTTCCCCATGTTTTGCCACCTTCAATGCTTTCAAGCAGATAATATTTTTTGCTGACCTGAGAGATTTTACGTAAAAGTGAAATCGGTGTAATAATATCAGCATAGATTTCCTTGCAGATTGGTATAATTCTATACTCTGCTGCATAGTTTTCTATTTCATTACAGTTTGGTGTTATCATATTTATCACCTTATTTTCATCTAAAGATGGGATGAAAAACTCCTTTCTTATATTTTTGAGTTTGGGTAGATTAGAGCCGGGCAGACTTTAGAAAACTTCGTTTTCTAAAGTTCGTGGGCTCTCGCCCACTATCCGGATGATCAAACTTGAACTTTCATGTAAACATGGTGTTCGATTGGTCTTCAACGTTCTTTCATCGAGCCGACCAGACTTTAGAAAACGAAGTTTTCTAAAGTTCGTGGGCAGTCGCCCACTACCAGGATGATCAAACCTGAACTTCCATGTAAACATGGTGTTCGATTGGTCTTCAACGTTCTTTCTTCGAGCCGGGCAGACTTTAGAAAACTTCGTTTTCTAAAGTTCGTGGGCAGTCGCCCACTACCAGGATGATCAAACCTGAACTTCCATGTAAACATGGTGTTCAGTTTGATCATCCTGCTGCTCGGCTCGTTGCCATCACGAAAAAAAAGCTCCTGCCCCTGCTAAAACAGGGACAAAAGCTTCAAACTTCTGCGGTACCACCCAAATTGACGTATATTACGCCCACTCATTTTGCATACCATCATATGCACCCTACTGGTAACGGACAGGGTTCCCGTCAGCGCCTACTTCCACTACATAAAAATCTTATGGTTTTGGGCTGCCCTCACAAGTCCATTCAGAAAAATCTATGCTACCGCATTCTCACCATTAGCGGTTCTCTGGATACACCTAATTTCTCTTACTTCTCTTGCTCATCGGTTTTATTTTTTACTACTATACTCTGTTAAAGTGTTTTTGTCAATACAATATTTACATAATTTCCTTGTTCTTTTAATTAGAATTTCTAATATAAGATTTACTAAAACATGATAAATTAGATAAGATTGAAAAATAGTATATTAATTAAATATTTACATACTGTCTCTCAGCTTTCTTAAAGCAATCAATAATATCAATATGTCTTTTGTTCTTTGTCTTTCCTTTTAGCATTACCGCATAGTTGACGGTGGACATTTCATGACCTTCAATATGAAGACGTACAAAAAAACCATCATTTAAATATGGTATCGCTAAGGGTTCTGGAAGTACAGTTATTCCCATGCCCGCTTTTGCCGCTCTAATAAGGACTTCTGTATTAATGCTCTCTAATACAGGAGAAATATCTACCTTAAGTTCATGTGCCAATCCATCAAAACAATCTCTTAATGTGCTCCCTTTTTCTCTCAATAAAAACGGAAGTTTCAACAAATCCTCACGATTGATCTTTTCTTTCTTTACAAACTCATTATTTGAAGAACACACTAAAAAGAGAGAGTACTCTGAAAGTAACTCTGTATTAAAGCCTTGATTTGATTCAAATCCTTCGGTAAAGGCAACATCTATTTCTCCATTTAGCAGTCTTCGCTGAACTTGCTGAACATTTTCTGCATATATTTTTAACGGAGTTCTGGGATAATTAATTTTGAATTGTTCTATTGCATATGGTAATGAATTCATTGCTATGGTGAGACTGACTCCTATTTTTAAAGGCACTTCTTCACCACCATACTTATTAAAGTTTTCCAAATCATCAAAGTCCCTCATTAACTGTTTTGCTTTCATTCGAAATGCCTTTCCTTCTTCATTAAGATACAATTTTCCATTGATTCTATCAAAGAATAAAATTCCAATACTGGTTTCAAGTTCACCAATTGTTTTTGAAATTGCAGGTTGAGATACATATAATTGCTTAGCGGCTTCCGTAATAGACATGGTTTCACATACTGTTAAAAATATTTCTAATTGTCTTATATTCATTCTTTCACCCCATAACTTTTTAGTTATGTATAGCTTGCCATATATATATTTTTAATCAAGTGAAAGAGCTGATATTATATAGATAAACACTTTAGGAGGTCTTCTATGAAAAAGAACTTGTTATTACTTAGGGTTTATTTATTGGCTGGGGCATTCACATTTTCAGGTGGTATGGCTATGCTGCCCGTTATTGAGAGAGAATTATGTAATAAATACGGCTTAATTGACAAGGAAAGCCTATACGAATACACAACACTATCCCAAACATTTCCGGGAGTTATTGCACTCACAAACGCTTGCTTTGTGGGAAAGAAAATCAATGGTACAATCGGAATGATTTTTGCTGGAATTGGTGCAATTTTGCCAGCATATATCCTGATGTCCATTGCATCCCTGCTCTATCAACTGATTCCTCAACAAGGGCCAATACTGAGTGCACTGGTGGCTGTCCGAGCTACTTCTGCATCTTTTTTATTCGCAGCAGCATATACGATTGCAAAATACAACTTAAAAACTAAAATTAATATCCTTCTTTCTTTTTTCTGTTTTGCTTTTACTGCACTTAATCTTATTGGAGCACCAATATTAATCTTATTGTCAGCACTTATTGGCGTTTGTATTGTTCACATCAGAAAGGATAGAAAATGATAGTAAAAATAATGTTAACATTTCTAAAAATAGGATTTTGGGGATTTGGCGGCGGTTATGCGATGCTGTCATTAATTTTTGAAGAAGCAGCTAAATTTGGTATGACAATTGATGAATTTGCTGATTTGAATGCCTTAGATGTCTTGATTCCGGGGCCCATTGCTATTAACTCTGCAACATATGTGGGACAGCTATATGGTGGCTTTTTAGGCGCCTTGGTTGCTACGTTTGCAGTTAGTGTTCCATCACTGATATTTGTTCCTCTATTTATGCGATATGAAGAAAAAATAAACAGCAGCAGATATTTAAATGCAGCCTTAACAAGTGTCAAAGCAGCATCGGTCGGTCTTATATTTGGAGTAGCGCTATCCATTATGTTAGCAACTACATTTAACATCTCCCATCTTTTTGATTGGCAGCACATTAATTTTGATTGGCTTTCATTCATGATGATGGCTGCTGCATTTGTGTTGCATACTCGTTATGAAATCAGTCCGATCGTACTCACATTACTTGCTGGGATCGTTGGCTGGATAGCTTATTTTATTTGATTTGAGTAATTACTTATTTAAGACCAAAAATCTACAAGTCAGGATGATTCATAAAAAAATGACCACAGCAAAATAATGCCATGGTCATTTGTATATTCATAGAATACTAATTTTTTATAAGGAATTCTTTTGATTTATTAAATAAATGCTAAAATAACAAAGTTCAGAATAAATAATCCTGATGCCACCCAAAGGATTGGATGCACTTCGTTTGCCTTTCCTTTTGTAACCTTTACGATACAATAGAAGATAAACCCTGCTGCAATACCATAAGAAATGCTATAGCATAAAGCCATAAAGATTGCTGCAAAGAATGCAGGAACAGCCACGTCAAACTCAGTCCATTTTACGTCAGCAAATGAAGCTAACATCATAATACCCACTACGATTAAGGCAGGAGCTGTTGCCTGTGCAGGAACGATTCCTACAACAGGAGCCAGGAACATGCTTAAGATAAACATAATTGCTGTAACAACTGCTGTTAAACCAGTACGTCCACCTGCTGCGATACCTGCTGCACTTTCAACATATGTAGTTGTATTAGAAGTACCAAATAATGCACCAATAGATGTTGCAATAGCATCTGCAAATAATGCTTTGTCCATCTTAGACTTAAATCCGGCACCTTCTTCTAATGCTCTTTGATCCTCTTCTGAGAAGATACCAGTACGACGGCCTGTACCAATAAATGTGCCGATTGTATCAAATGTATCTGATAAACTGAATGCAAAGATTGTCATTAAAACTAAAGGAATCTTTGCGCTATCACTAAATAAAGAAATCATACCTTTTTCACCCAGAGCCACAAGGAAAGTATCTTTTAATTGAGCAAAGGAATCTCCTAAACTGGATGTTGCTCCAATTGCTGATAAATCAACTACTTTCAGTGGAATACCAATAAGTGTTGTTACAATAATACCCAGGATAATAGCACCTTTTACATTAAGTACTAAAAGAACCACTGTAATAACAAGTCCAATAAGAGCTAATAAAACTGCTGGAGTATTAAAATCTACAAGTGCTGGAACTGCACTGCTATTAGCCACAACAGTACCGCCTTCCCCAAATTGTACATAAGCTCCAGGATCAGATGTAAAATTAATGAACCCTGCATTTTTGATACCAATATATGCAATGAATACACCAATACCGCCACCGATAGCATTTTGTAAACTTTCTGGAATCGCTTTAATGATAAGTTTACGAATTTTAGTAACAGTGATGAATACATTAATCAAACCACAGATGAACACCATAGCTAATGCTTGTTGCCATGTAAATCCAAGAACAGAACATACTGTGAAAGTGAAAAATGCGTTAAGTCCCATACCCGGTGCTTGTGCATATGGTACATTCGCAACAAGTCCCATAACAAGTGTTCCTATTGCTGATGCTATGATTGTTGCTAAGAATACTGCTCCAGTTGGCATTGGATTTTCAGCAGTACCTGCTAGAGATAACATTGATGGATTTACAAAAATGATATACGCCATTGCAAAGAATGTTGTAATACCTGCCATCACTTCCGTAGATACTTTAGTTCCATTTTCCTTGAGTTTAAAAAACTTATCCATGGTAAAACTCCTTTTATAAAATATTTTTTAGAGAAAATCTTCTAATTACTTTATTGATTATAACTATTTTTCTTATTATCATCAATAAAATTTAATAAAATTTTAAGGAATTATACATTATTATTATTAATTTTATTTATTAATATAACTTATTAATCTTTTTTATGTTATTAAATATACTTATTTATTTAAATAATCTTATAGTTATTCTATTCCTATATCATTTATAGCAGGATTGGATATTACCTTACCTCTAATATCATATCTGGATCCATGGCATGGACAATCCCAGGTTAATTCATCTGGATTCCATTCCAATTGACAGCCAAGATGAGCACATTTAGCAGAAACAAAAAAGCACTCTCCCTCCTCATCCTTATACACACCATATTTCTCTCCTTCATATTCCACAATTCCTCCATGGCCAGATGGTAATTCTTCTAGTTTCTCCTTTGGAATCTTTAGCATGCCCTTTGTAAGTCCGGCTACTGATTTGGCTCCATCCTTCATAAGATTCGTAGCCGAGGCGCTTAAATGAAACCTTTGAGGCGAGAATACTTCCATATAGTCGTTTTCATTTCCACAAATTCTGTCTCTTATTATCATTGCAGATACCATAGAACTCGTCATGCCCCATTTTTTAAAACCGGTAGCAACATACATATTAGGGGTAGAGGAACTATACAAGCCAATATAAGGAATACTATCCAGGGTCATACAATCCTGGGCAGACCAATGATATCTTTCTCTTGCATTAGGATACCACTCCCTTGCTTTTTCTCTTAGTCTTTCATAACAGCCCCCTATGTGATTTTCACCTGTTCTATGACCAGATCCCCCTAATAATAAAAGGTTCTTATAAGTGCGAAAAGAATAACCATCCTTATCTGCATCCAGATACATCCCATCCAGATTCCACTCTTCCCTCATACTATCAAATACTAACTTTTCCGGATCTCCCTCTCCACATTCCAAGGCAATCACATAAGAACGCTCTTGATGCATTCTCATAAAATAGTATCCCGGTATATTAATAAATGGGTAATGTGTGGCGACAATAATATGTTTTGCCACTATTTTAGCCTTACTGGTATAGACGGTATTTTTTTCTACATGTACGGCTAAAGTATTTTCATAGATGGTAAGCTTCTTTGATAAAGGCAGTAAGAATTTCAAAGGATTAAATTGAGCTTGTCCATTAAAACGAATGGCTGCCTTCGTATCAAATGGCAGTTGTAATCCTGCAACAAAATCCGCCAGGATTCCGACCCTGCTGGCTGCCTCAACCTCTTGTTCAATGATCTCCTGATTTTCTCTGGAATAAATATAGGAAGACTTTTCCTCAAATTCACAATCTATATTTTCCTTAGAGATAATTTCTTTATATGTTTCAATTGCTTTTTGATTGGCAAAAGCATACCAAGTCGCCTGATCTACTCCAATCTGATCGATTAATTTATGATAAATCAAATCATGCTGGGATGTTATCTTAGCAGTTGTATTCTTAGTAACACCACTTGCAATTTGATTACCTTCTATTATAATTACTTCAATTCCTTGTTCTTGTAATAGGTATCCTGTTAATATGCCTGCAATACCAGCTCCTATTACGACTGTATCCACTTTAATATCCTGTTCCAGACTTTCTTTTTTTTCAAATGAAACTTCATCGCTCCATACTGACTTCATACATATCACCTCATTAAATAGTATCACCTTTCCAGTCTAATTCATTCAACCAATACCGTGTTTAAAATAATAAGGTCCAATTTATTGAAAAACCTTCCTATTAAATTATGTTGATACATGTAATGGAAAGATTATTAATATAATTCAATAAAAGACTGTCATAGGTACATATAAGTTAAAACTATATGTTTACTATAATGGAGAATAGATGAGTAGAATCACGTCATTCAAACAAGCTGAAAATGGGTTAGATGCCAATGGTTTAAAATTAATTGCTATTACTGCCATGTTTATAGATCATCTTTCGTGGTGGTTATTTCCATTAAAAAGTATTGAAGGAGAATTAATCCATATTCTCGGTAGGATTGTCGCGCCGGTCATGTGCTATTTTGTGGCTGAGGGATATTTTCATACAAGAAATTTAAAGAAATATATTCTCAGATTAATTTTATTTGCACTTATTTCCCACTTTCCCTATGTTTACTATTTTGAACATCCCTGGTATGAGACTACGGGAATTATGTGGGGCCTTGCAATGGGTCTGATTGGATTAGCCGCAAATCAAAGTGAAGAATTAAAAGACTGGCAAAAATGGCTGATATTGCTGTTATGCTGCCTCCTATGCGGATTTGGAAATTGGTCCTGTACTCCTGTTATATGGATCGTCCTGTTTGGACATTTCAGAGGGAATTTCAGAAAACAGATGATCGCATTCCTTATCTTTGGATGGCTATTCTTTTCACTTCCGATGTGTATCATACGTGGATGGCAATATGCATACCAGTTTGGGATTATTTTAGCTATCCCATTATTAGCCTTATATAATGGTAAAAAAGGTAAAAAATCACTATTCATTAAATGGGGCTTCTATATCTTTTATCCTTTGCATTTAATTATTTTGTATATATTTCGTTTTATCATCTTTAAGTAGCAAAGGGGTTGTTGCAAATATAGCATCTGTAGAATATCACAAAAAGAGGACTGTTTTGCAACAGCCCTCTCCTAAATCAGTTCTATAATACCTTAGATAAAAAATCTTTTAATCTGGGATTCCTAGGATTTTCAAAAAAGTCTTTTGGATTATTCTCTTCTTTTACTTGCCCTTCATCAATAAAAAGAACGCGGGTTGCAACTTCTTTTGCAAATCCCATCTCATGGGTAACTACAACCATTGTCATTCCTGCTTCTGCAAGTTCTTTCATCAGTTCTAAGACTTCTCCTACCATCTCCGGATCCAAAGCAGAAGTTGGTTCATCAAAAAGCATTACATCCGGATCCATTGCCAGGGCTCTAATGATCGCAATACGCTGTTGCTGTCCACCTGAAAGCTGGCGTGGATACGCCCCTGCTTTATCCGATAGGCCAATTCTCTCTAATAATTTGATTGCTTTCTGATCTGCCTCTTCCTGGGTCATAAGTTTTAATTTTACTGGTGCTAATGTAATATTCTGTTGAACCGTAAGATGGGGGAATAGGTTAAATTGCTGGAACACCATACCCATTTTTTGACGTAATTTATTAATATTACATTTTGGATCTGTGATATTATTATTCTCAAACCAGATTTCACCATCGGTTGGTTGTTCAAGAAGGTTAAGACATCTTAAAAAGGTGGATTTTCCTGAACCTGAAGGACCAATAACTACAACTTTCTCGCCCTTTTGGATATTTTGGGTAATACCATTTAACACCATATGTTTTCCAAATGATTTTTGTAAATTTTTAGTGCTTATCACCTTGTCTCATCCTCCTTTCAAAAATTCCTAAAAACTTAGTAAGACCAAGTACGATAATTAAGTAAAATACTGCCGTAATAATAAGGGGCGGAAGTGGTTGATATGTTCTTGAACCAATATATTGTGCTGCTTTCGTTAAATCTGTTACGGCAATTACTCCTGCTACAGATGTTTCTTTCACTAATACGATAAATTCATTACCAAGGGCCGGGAGGATATTCTTTATCGCCTGTGGCAATATAATATAGAGCATTGTTTGAATATTGTTAAGACCCAGGGAACGTCCTGCTTCATTCTGTCCTTTATCAATAGATTCAATTCCTGCTCTCACGATTTCAGCAACATAGGCGCCTGAATTAATCCCAAAGCAGATTGCTCCTACTACGATTTCATTGGTATTTCTGGATGTAAATATAAGATTATATATAATAAGTAACTGTACCATTACCGGTGTACCTCTTATTATATTAATATATCCATTACATATAGTATTCACCAGTTTAATACAAACTATCGTGAACCAATTCTTCCCTTTACTTTTTTGTGCTGTAACTTTTGCAATGGCTACGATAATACCAATTAAAGATCCTAATATGATTGCAAAAAATGATATTAAAAGTGTAATCTTCAGACCATCCAAATAGGCCAAATATCTATTATCAAGAATAAACGCATTATAATATGACTCTAAAAACTCTCCCACACCGGCACTTCCTTTCATCCCAATTATTTTTACGGTAATTTTTATAATTAATCATTATCTTAAAATTAAATATTATTAATTTTAAGAATCTACTCTATTTAAATTACTTCATTACCTGGTTTATTATTATAACTTATAATACTTATAAAATGTAACATTATTCTATCCAAAAAGCAAATAGTTCTATAAAATTTTTTCATATTTTTTCTTAACACAACTAAAAAACCAGAAGACGAACCAAAATACCTGTCTTCTGGTTTTTTACTAAATACATTTTTTTATCTATATTTATACATCAGCTTTTCTCTGATTATTTTCCAGTATGATTTGCTGTGAATTCTTCAATCTTTCCTTCTTCAATTAATGTTGTAATTGTATCATTGATTTGATCAAGAAGTTCCTGATTTCCTTTCTTAACTGCAATTGCATACTTATCTTCAAACAATGTACCATCTAATACTGTTAAAGTATCATTGGCAGCCACTAATTCTTCTGCCGGATATTGATCCATAACAATACAGTCTACCTTGCCGTTTTTTAAATCTTCCGCTGCCTGTGCGAATTTTGTATAACGTTTTATATCTGCCGGCTTAACATTCTCTTCATTAGATACCCAAAAATCTGCAATATTTCCTTGCTGTACACCAATGATCTTATCATTTAAATCCTCGATGCTAGAAACTGTTGGATTTTCTTTATTTACAACAACAACTTCTGTAGAATTTACATATTCTTTGGAGAAATCCATTACTTTTGCTCTTTCCGGATCAATAGATACGCCTGCTGCAACTAAGTCAACTTTACCATTTTGTACTGCAATTAATGCACCATCAAAATCCATGTTCTTAATTTCAAGTTCTTTTCCCATTGCATCTGCGATTGCTTTTGCAATGTCCATGTCAATACCAACTACCTGATCTCCATCCATATATTCATATGGTGCGAATCCTGCCTCTGTACCGACGATTAATTTATTGCTTTCTTCTGTTTTTCCTTCATCCTTAGCATCTTTTTTTCCACCACATGCCGCTAATGAAAATACCATGGTTCCCATAATTACCATTGCAAATAATTTTTTAATATTTTTTTTCATGTTAATATCCTCCACCTGAACTGTTAATACTATTATTAATATTTATAACATCTATGCACTGTATTGTATCACTTTTTCAAAATTATTCAAGACTTTATTTAATTATTATGAGAAAAAATTTATTTTTATACACATTTTATAGAAATAGATTAAGATTTTTTCATATATTAGTAAATATGATTGCTTCTCTTAAGTTTTATTACTTAAGTCCCATGTTCCTTAAATTTTCCTTAAGTATTATTAAATTTGTGGGCACTTTGTTGCCACACTTTATTTCATATGATATAATCAATGGGATATAGTAAAAAATAGGAATTATAAGGATGATTTCCTACCAATGTGCATACAATCCTTTTAAGGAACTTATTAAATTTCCTATACCATAAGAAAGGTTGGTAAAACTGTGAAAACAACAAAACAGCAAGCACTTAAGAATTTGTTCTTCAAATACAGGCATGGACTTGTACTATTATATTTTTTCCCTTATATGCTTTGGTTTACTGCTCTTGAAAAATCAGTAACACATGATTATACTCCTATACACATCTGGTTAGATAATATTATTCCCTTTAATGAATATTTTATCATTCCATATTTATTATGGTTTTTGTATATTGCAGTAACTGTATTGTATTTCTTTTTTACTTCAAAAGAAGATTTTTATAAGGTCTGTGCTTATCTATTTATTGGAATGACCATATGCCTGATGATTTACACTATCTGGCCAAATGGACAAAATCTTCGCCCTGCTTCTTTTGCAAGGGATAATATATTTATTGATATTGTAAAAAGGCTTTATATTCAGGATACATCTACAAATGTTTTTCCCAGCATACATGTATTTAACTCTATTGGAGCTCATATTGCCATTGCAAGCAGCAGCAGATTTAAAAACAATAAACTGGTTAAAACAGCTTCTTTAATATTAGCAATACTTATATCTTTATCTACAGTATTTTTAAAACAGCATTCTGCAATGGATGGCTTTGGTGCAATTATTTTAGGAGCTATAATGTATTTGATCGTATATGTTCCTGATTACAGTAAGCACTTTCGCAATACAACCGAGGAAGATAAATATCAATTCGAAAATTAATATAAGAAAAATATAGAGGCTGTCCTATTCTGGCCTTATGAATACCAAAAGAGCTATGCATTACAGAGAGTGCATAGCTCTTTTGGTATTATTCATAATAGTTTTGGGGCGATTCCATATTTTTAATTGAAACCATATATTTTTCTTGAAATTTTATATCCTAATATAGACATTTTTCTTCCTGATTCCCCTGGTAAATTCATGGACTGTCCAAGAAGATTAGAACGAATCTTTCGATAAAGTCTAGGATTCTGCTCTTTTAGATATCTCCAGAGTTCCCTCTTCTTCTCTAAATTCTCAGCAGTTCCAGATTTTATAAGCAGAACAGAAGATACCGTCATCATTATGGATAGATATTTGATCATATAGTTTTTAAGTTTTCTATTCTTAATTTGAAGTACATTCTTGGAATCTATCATAATCTTTGTTACTCTGATCTGTTGGTCTATACGGCTGATCATAACTGATTCATTTACGGACTGATCTTCTCTTCCTATAAAGTAACGATAGAAATTAGTATCCAGGTAATAAAGTGTTTTCACTTGTGGCAACGGTTGATATACAAAAATATTATCCACATAGAAAGTATGTTTTGGGAGAATTAATCCACAATCTCTCAATAATTTTGTACGGTAAACTACCGAATGCATTAAGATATACTGGCTTGTTTTAAAGAATTTTACATCAGCCCAGCCAAAGACCTTATTACGAGGCAGTGCACTTCTATAATTCATAACTTTCTTTCTTCTTGCACCGACTTTTTCATATACATAGTTAGCTACCAAAAGATCCAGGTTCGTTCCTGATTCAACCATCTTGTGGAGTACGCCAAGTACTTCTTTTAAAGACTCTTCATTTACCCAGTCATCGCTGTCTACAACTTTATAATAGAGTCCTGTGGCATTCCTAAGCCCAGCATTCACTGCTTCCCCATGTCCGCCATTCTCTTGATGGATTGCCCGGATAATGGTCGGATATTTATTGGCATATTCATCTGCTATCTTAGCAGTATCATCTTTTGAACCATCATTGATTATCAGAATCTCCACATCTTCTCCGCCTGTTAAAATAGTCTCAATTGCATGACTCATATAGGCTGCAGAATTATAACATGGAATTGCTACTGTTAATAATTTCATAAATCCTCCTATTTCAATAATTCATCTGCCAGTTCCAGCGCTTTTAATGTTATTGCATCCATATTGTAATACTTATATTCAGCCAAGCGTCCTAGCAAATGAATATTCTTATCTTTTAATAATTCTTTGTATTTTTCATAAAGAGCAAGATTTTCTTCATTAATGATTGAATAATAAGGAATTTCCCCATCAGCTCCAGTATAAGGAATTGGATATTCCTTGACAATAGTGGTGCTGTCACTATGCTGGTCTGTAAGCTTTTTAAATTCTGTTATCCTTGTATAATCTTCTGTCACCGTGTAATTTACTACTGCATGTGATTGATAGGATTCTTCTTTATAATTCTCAAATACAAAGTTGAGGGAACGATATGGCAATCTACCATATTTACAATCGAATAATTCATCAATTGGTCCGGTGTAAATTATATTCTTAGCTTCTGGAATATCTGCTATATTATTCACTTTTGTATCCAGTTTTACAGTAATATTTTCATGATCCAATAAATTTTCAAATAGTACTGTATATCCATCTAATGGCATCCCTTGATATTTATCTTGAAAATAACGATTGTCATAAGAGATTAAAACCGGGACTCTGCTTGTAACAGACGGATCAATCTCTTCCGGGGTCTGCCCCCATTGTTTCATGGTATATTTTAAGAAAATATTCTCATAAACATAGTCTGCGATTGCTTTTATGTCAGGATCCTTATTATTTTTCAACTCAAGAATTGGTACTCTTGATTCCATTCCATAAGTAGTTACTAATTTATCCTTTAATATGTTCCCTTTCTCTTCTCCATACACCAGATTCAATGTGTTTAAATTAAAAGGAACCGGGATGATCTTTCCATATACATTCCCAACCACCTCATGAGAATAATCATACCATTTTGTAAACCTGGAAAGATATTCAAAAACCTTTTGACTGTTTGTATGAAATATATGTGGTCCGTATTGATGAATCAAAATTCCATGTACATCTAAAACATCATATGCATTGCCACCAATATGATCTCTCTGCTCTATGATAAGTACTTTTTGATTACCTTTTTCTGCAAGTTCCCTTGCTAAAACTGCACCTGCAAAACCGCATCCTATTATTATACTGTCGTACACATTATTCCTCCATTCGTACTTCTAAATTATTTTCCAAAAAAGAAAATACACTTGCAAATATACCAATATTTAGTCTAAGTATACCTTATAATATGAACCTAAAAAGGTCAACAATAATTTTTGTTAAATTTTTCTTAATATTGTCTTTCAAAATCGTAATATTTCATTCAGAACTGTATTTCAGAGTTTCCATTCCTTCTTTGATTAATTTACCTACATATTCATTATGGGCACGACATATTCTTTTTAAACCGTATAGTTTTTCTGGGTTCTTTTCTATTATATTTACCCCATATCTGCAAGAGAGGGTCGCTTTAAATCCTAATTGTCTCACGACACTATCACAATTTTCACTGGTTTCTCCATATGGATATGCAAAAGTATTTGGAACACTTCCCGTATTAATTACAATTTGATTTTGGCATTTTTCCAGATCATCACTTAATAGTAATTGATAATCCTCTAAAGATTCATTTCTCTTTTGTAAACATCCAATCCTGCCATTATTACAGGTATGTAAATTGTAAGAATGATTTTGGACCTCTATATGCCCTGATTCTTTCATTTCTTTGATCTGATCCCAGGTTACATGGGAATATGCCATATTTTCATCATGTACTTTAGTAAAATCATCAATTCCTTTTCCAATTACTGATAACACTATCTTCATATCATACTCTTTTAGTAATGGATAAACATATTTATAAATACTTAAATGCCCATCATCAAATGATAAAACAATTGGATTTTTTGGCAGTTGTTTATCATTATAGACATAATCAATTAAGTCATTCATCGTAATCGTAGTATAATTGTTCTCCTTTAAATACACCAAATCACTTTCAAATTCATATGGACTGATTACATCCTTTCCATAACCATAATTCTTAACCTGATGATACATTATGATAGGAACACATATTTTCTGATTTTCAGATAAGACGGGGTAGACTTCAACTACACTGTCTTTAATAAGATTTAGAACCAATGTGATTAAAATACCTATTAATATACCTCTGCTTAAAAGATTTACTTTTGCTTTTTTATCCATGAACTGCCCCTTGAAATAAGTATTATAACATTCTATGCAGGACAAAAATGGAATGTGATTATCTCTGATTACCTATAAAATAAAAAAGAACCAACCCTGTTAATTCTATAGAATTTTAAGGATTCGTTCTTTTATAATCTTAAAGGGCAAGTGCCAGACTTCCCTAAATATCCAATATCTCTCCTTCCGTAGAGATAATTACTACTTGCCAAGGGATCATTTTCCCGCTTTGAATCAGTGCCTGTTTCACTGCATTTACAATTCCTCCGCAGCAAGGTACTTCCATTCTGGTAATTGTAATACTCTTAATATTGTTATTCTTAATGATTTGCGTCAACTTTTCAGAATAATCAACTTCATCTAATTTTGGGCAACCGATGATAGTGATTTTATTTTTCATAAAATCTTCATGAAAATTAGCATATGAGAAAGCGGTGCAATCTGCAGCGATTAATAAATTTGCTCCGTCAAAGTAAGGGGCATTCACTGGAACAAGTTGAATTTGAACAGGCCATTGGCCTAATCTTGATTTCATTTGAACAGGTGCTGCTTCTTTTCGGTCGGCTTCAACTTCTTCTGAATTAGGACGAACTATCGCTTTTGCCATAGAGCCAGGGCATCCTCCATGAAAATGAGCCGTTTTCTCCCTGGCTGCTTTTTCCATGTTTCTTTTTACTTCTTCCTCATTATACTCTAATGCTTCTCTTTCTATAAACGTAATTGCATTCGTAGGGCATACCGGTAAACAATTGCCTAATCCATCGCAATAATCATCTCTTAATAGTTTCGCTTTCCCATCCACTAGCCCTATAGCACTTTCGTGGCAGGCATCTACACATAAACCACAACCATTGCATAATTCTTCATCAATTTGAATAATCTGTCTTATCATATTTTTATCCTCCAATTCATTCTCAAATATATCCAGAAGCATTCTATAGTAATTTGCTTATAGAATACCATTCATTTAAGTATCTCTTGTTTATTTAAATTAATTATATTATAATCAGAATAAACGGTATGTTGCATTTGCAACAAAAGGAGGAAAGTTTGAAAAATAATCTGGAATTAAAAAAATATTATTATATATTAAAACGCTCTCCATTGTTTCAGGGAATTGATGATGATGATTTAGACTCTATGTTATCCTGTCTGGGTGGAAGTATTAAAGAATATGATAAAAATGAAATTATTTTTTTAGCTGGCAGCGAAATCACATCCATGGGTATTGTTCTTAGCGGAAGTCTTAATCTGGCAAAAGATGATATATTAGGTAATCGTATGATTATAACAGAAGTATCTGCCGGAGAATTATTTGCTGAAAGCTACGCCTGCGCAGGTACAAGGCATTCTCCTATTACTGTAATTGCTTCCAACCAGTCAAAAATTTTATTCTTAGGCTATCACAGGTTCATAACCTCCTGTACCTCCCAATGTGGATTCCATCATACCTTAGTAGAAAATATGTTAATGATATTAGCGAATAAAAATTTACAGCTCAATCAGAAAATGATCTTATTATCCAAACGTACCACAAGAGAAAAATTGTTAGAATATTTTCAAAATCAAATTGAAAAGCAGAATAACCTTAAATTTGAAATTCCATTTTCAAGAAATGAACTTGCTGATTATCTCTGCGTTGATAGAAGCGCTTTATCCAGAGAACTTGGAAAGCTAAGAGACGAAGGAATAATAAAATTCCATAAGAATCAATTTCACTATATTTTAAAACAGGAAATGCACAATTATTAAATCATAAATGCTTGCTATGGCATTTGAAAAAGCTTACAATGGATATATTACACTGAATGAAAATAAGTACTTAACGGGGGATACATTATATGATGGATTTTAAATCCACTGCAACAAAATTAACAGTAAAATACCTTTTTTTACAAGCCTTTTTATGGATGAGCTTTGGAACGATCTGGTCCTTTGCCACCACTTATCTATTATATAAAGGTTTTCAAAATACCCAGGTTGGCATTATTTTATCAATAGGATCTATTATTTCTATTGGTTTTCAACCATTTATTGCTTCTTTTATTGATAAATTTGAAAATTTAAAGCTTAAAAGTGCTATTTTGGCTTTAATCATCATACTTTTTATTTTGGCATTGGCATTATGGTTAATACCTTATAATTTTTATATAACAGGATTCATTTATATCTTAATTGGTGTTTTTATATTGTCTTTACCTCCTTTAATATACTCTATAGCACTTGAATATATAAATCTTGGAATTAATATTAATTTTGGTCTGGCAAGAGGAATTGGTTCCATCAGCTTTGCTTTTATGGTTTATGTTATAGGTATCGCCACTTCTAACTTTAGTCCAACCATTATACTGCCTGTCTTTGCAGGTTTAACTGCTATTACAGGAATCATTGTATGTACATTTGAGTCTCCTTTAAAGTATTCTGACTCTGCATCAGATAAAAAGAAAAAAAGTGCAAAGGCTGACCCCAAAAATAATCAGCGTATATTCTCTTTCTTTATTACATACAAAAGATTTTCTATGTTATTAATTGGATTTATCCTGCTCTTTATAAGCCATAGCTTAATTAACACTTATCATATTAATATTATCAGTAATGTTGGTGGGAATGATGCTGATATGGGGTTATCCATTGCAATTGCAGCGGCTCTGGAATTACCTGTTATGGTTGCTTTCTCCTTTATTGTCAGCAGGATAAATTGTTCTAACTTATTAAAAATAAGTGCGTTCTTTTTTATGATCAAAATCGTGGTCACCTGTTTCGCACCAAATGTAGGTATGATATATCTTTCTCAGCTATTTCAGCTAGGTTCTTATGCTTTATTTGTACCTGCATCCGTTTATTATGTAAATGATATTATTGATGAATCTAATAAAGTAAAGGGCCAGGCTTTACTAGGTGCCGCCACTATGGGGGCTGGAGGCACTTTAGCTAATTTTATCGGTGGTAGAATTCTAGATTCATATAATGTAACTGCCATGTTAGTTTTTGGTATTATATCCGCCGTAATTGGCTTTGGTATAACTTTATTCTTTACTGATAAAACTGTTGACAAGGAGGAAAAATAATAAATGTCATTTGGTAAAAATCTTGAAAGAATTCGAAAAGACAGAAAGGTAAGCCAGGCTGCCTTAGGAATTGAATTGGGTTTAACACAGCAAATGATCAGCAGTTATGAGAAAGGTACATCTTCACCTAACGTTGAAATTTTAATTAAGATTGCTGATTACTTTAACGTTTCTATTGATACTCTTGTAGGATATGTACCAAAAAAACTGAATATAACTTCAGCAGAAGCCAGATTTCTCAGATATTTTGAGACTTTAAATGAATTGGACCGGGAAAAATGTATTATGATTGCACAAACCCTCATTCAAGATCGTGAACTCAAATAAAATAAAGATTTAATAAACAGCCGGCAATTATTTTTACTCATCTTAGGATTCATAAAAATAATTACCGGCTGCTTTTATTTGTATTATACAAAATGCCTGTTTATTGCTATTTCTTTATTTTACGCAATTCAATTCTTGTACTGACCAGTGCGACAACCGGGACTGTTAAAATAATACCAATTGACCCTGCTATCCCTCTGATTATCTCAATTCCAATCATATCCGTATTGATTAATTGTTGAAAAGGAATTCCGTAGGAAAATATCATTAACATTAAATTTAAAGAGGACCCTGTAAATGCCAGTATTAACGTATTAGACATTGTACCCATGGCATCTTTCCCTATATTCATACCTGATCGAAACAACTCTTTTGGCCTAAGCCTTGGGTTTACAACACATAATTCATGCATTGCTGAAGCTATGCTCATAGCTACATCCATAACTGCTCCAAGTGATGATATAAGTATCCCTGCTACGAACAGATACTTTATCTCCAGATTACTGTCACTTGTGATTTGCAGTAAAGATTCTGCTTCCTCCATATTAAATCCATTTATGGCAACTAGTTCCCCAACGATATAACTTAATACACCAGAGATTATTACCCCTGTTATTGTACCAACTATTGCACTAATCGTTTTGGTATTCAATCCATCGATTAAGATAAAACCTGCCACTGTAGTAATTGCTACGATAAATATTGTAACAGGCAGTACAGGATACCCTTTTGCGATTAGCGGCAGTAATAAGCCTATTACGCATATCATTGCAAAAACCAGGCTTAATAATGATTTAATGCCCTTTTTTCCTCCAATAATGCAGATAGTTAAAGCAAATAACCCTATGAATCCATATAGAACCGTGGAACGATTGTAGTTATATACAGAAAAACTATATTGACCATCATAAGTATCCACACGGACAATAATCTGGGTTCCTTTTTTTAAATATACGTTATGAAGAGCACTAAGATAATTTGTTATTACAGCGGTTTCTCCTTTATGTTCTCCTTCTGTAATACTTATCTCAATTGTCTGCTCTCCTCTCCATACATTCTGTGTTGCAGCATCTCTCTCTGCATTATCTTCGATAATACTTGTTACTGATGCATTTACATATCTAACGGAAGATGTGCCATCTGTACTGTTATTATCAGGATTGCCTTGGTTTACTATATATATGGATCCACTAAAGATAACAATTAATATAGTTATTACCATGATTTTTAAAAATCTTTCTTTGTATTCCTTACTCATAGGCAATCTCCCTCTTATTTAATGTTACTTTTTTGTCTCTGCTTTTACTGTGACTGTACTCTTAAGTGTATATGTTTTGCTATTTTGTTTTACTTTTACTGTGATAGTAGCCTTTCCTGGTTTCACAGCTGTTATTTTACCATTCTTATCTACTTTAGCCACTTTAACATTGCTTGACTTATATGTCACTGTTTTCTTATCTGCAAGATAACTAATATTTATTTTACTTGTCTTCTTCCTAACAAGAGTAATCTTAGTTTTTGCAAGTTTTGGAGCTTTAGGAACATATGCATTCTTTCCTGTAACACTTTCTTTCGTGATAACATATTGTACACCTTTATCAATAGATGAATTACCAGAAGTGGTCAAAGTCTTTCCACCCAATGCCTGTACTTTAAAAGTAGCTGGAAGATTAAATTGTAATGTAATAAAACCGTCTGCATTTACTTTTGCTTTACTAATAAATGTCAGTTTATTGCTATCTAAGATATTTAAATAAAGAACCTTACCTTTATAAGTAGTACCAACATAGAAGGTATAAGCCGGAGATACCTTTACAAGACTCTCTTTTAATTCAATAGATTTTACCTGCTTATTCTTAGATAATGTCTTTATCGTACTGTTGATTTTTTTATCCTGAATTTGAGCAATCGTCAGATCGATCTCACCTTTATCTGCCATCTGGCTCAAATTCTTACCATTGATAGTCACAGTGCCCTTATCCATGATAAAGTTTAAGTCAATATCTTCATTTTTAGCTCCGCTCAAAGCTTCCATACTAATTTTAGTTACATCTTTTACTGCAATATTGATCTGTGGTTTTTCACCGGCAGGAAGTTTACTCTTGTTTGCAATTTGAGTCTGAATAGCAGCTTTAATATCTGAAGGTTTCTCTATTGATACATTAGGAGTAGATGGTATTGTTACTACTGGAGTAGATGAGCCTGAAGAGCCTGAAGAGCCCGAGGATGAACCTGGCTTAACTGCTACTATCTCAGAACGGTCACGTACTCTGATTCTTACTCCATCCGGATCATAAGAAACAAGACCTACAGCCTGAATTTTCTTACCTTCTACTACAAAATTTTCTAATGCTGCACTCTCCTTATTAGAATAACCAATGTAACCATCAATAAATACTCGGATTTCTGTTCCGCTGGAATCCTTGACCAAAGCATAAGATACTACATTATTTTCAAGCAATACTTTGGTTATTGTACCTTCTACTTTAACAAGACTTCCACCAAAGTTTCCATAATCTGATGCTTGGCTCGTAGTTACTTTTATTGGTTGAAGAGGTGCTACTTCAGTATTGATTACCTTATAACTGATGACTCTTAATTCAAGGTCTCCCTGGTATTCATCTACACTTCCGGTAACACGAATCTTTTGCCCTACTTTAATACCATCTGTACTGACTGGGAATATATTAATACCCGCAGTTTGATCCTGAATATAGATAGTATCAAAGAATTTATTTTCTGAAACTGCAGTTCCTGCTGTTACTATTCCTTCTACTGTAAATACGTCGCCTTTATTCCCTTTCCTTGCATCTGCAATCGGTTTTATCTCTTGTTCTTTGGCGACAAGATTTAACATATTAGTAGTAATATTGTAATTAGAATATAAGTCTAAATAATTATCAACTTCCTGTGCCTGAATCTCAAAATTAGATATATATACTGTTCCACCAACCAACATTGTTCCACCACCAGACAATTTTTCACTGGCAAGTGCATATACATCTCCCTTGGCAACCGGAATTGAAGGCAAGGTACCTGGAGTATCATTTGAATATGTAGTTTCATGTCCTTTTATTAACCATGTGGTTTCACCAGATGCCATAGATGTTTCATCCGGTATGATAGAGCATCCACTATAGAAACTATATAACTGACCTTCAAAGATACCATCTAATAGCGGAGATTCGGATGCCATATTATAGTTTGTAAATTTTAGTCTGTATGCCTGTCCTCCATTGGTTACATCATCCATTACCTGATCATTATTAATTTTAGTCTTTGCTCCTATTCCTTCAAGAAGTTTATTCAATTGCGTGGAAGTCTGATATGGTAACGAATTAGCATAAGTACTTCCTGATTTATTATCCTGGTAATCCGCCATACCACACACAATCAGATTTCCGCCATTATCAACGTAGCGTTTTACCATTGCTATGAATTCTTCACTAAATTCCTGTGGATCATAGGATACTCCATCTACAGTGGTCACTCTTTTCAGTGGTGCAGTAATTACAAACAGATTTGCATTTGCTAATAACTCATCGGTTATATTCGTTTCAATACTTACCTGTACCTGATTCTTTGCTGCAACAGCGGCAAAGTTGGCCATATTACCACTATAATAACCATTTACATAATCACCTCTATGGCTTCCATCAACGATGACCTTGGTGACTAATGATGGATCAGAGATATTTAATTTTAAGACGTCTGTAAATATCTTCTCAACTCCATTGAATTCAGCAATTAACTTAACATTGACATTAAAGGTTCCTGCTGTATTGCTTATATAATTAAATTCATATTTCTTAGAACCTAAAGATGGTACTGTTGTTAAATCATTCCCTTGTAAATCAGCAGTGTGGATTACATTTCCATCAATAGAAAATTCTAAACTTTTAACTGTCATATCTCTTTCTTCATTATTATAGAATTCTGTTGCAATATCAACATTTTCTCCTTTAATAGGGAGCACTGTTGTGGTAGAAGTCTTAGATATACCCAGTTTCTCAACTTCTCCTGTCCATACAGGTGCTGTTACGGCAATATCCTTATCCGGTTGCTGGATTCTTATATAATAGTAAGAATAATCATTTGGCAGCTTAAAATTCACTGTTTCTTTACTTGAATTTACTTCTTTACTAATAACAGATTTACCACCATTAACAATGACCTCTACTGTACCAATCTTTTCATTACCTGGATCTTCAATATCAACAGATATATCTACTGTCTCTGGTTCTTGGTTTAAGATCGTTCCCATAACTTCATCATTTAACGTATAGTACACTTTAAGATCATTATCTTCTGTTGCATAGGTCCTTCTGTTTCTCATTGCATCATAAATATTATCTTCTGATAATGTATCTGCTAAGATTACGGTTCTAGTTGTGTTAGAATCTCCCCATTTACCTTTATGGTTATCCTGGTTATTTGTCGGCGCCACATGCCATCCCTTATCTAAGGCTCTTGTATAGTATTCATAGGATGGAAAATAGCCGGATCCGCGTACTACACCTTCTCCATTACCAACTTCTATCATGTTGATTAAATTATCAAGTTCAGGGTCATATAGAGCAAAATCATTAAAATCACCAAAGGTATTTCCTGGATGATTAAATTGTGATATACCCTGTGGCTGTGTCTTGATTGCATCATAATAAGCCTTTAATCCGCCGGCTGTTTTATAAACTGCTGTATTACGATTTTCAAAACCTGGCGTATTAAATGTATTAATGTGTCCGACACCATTTGACCATGTCATTTCATATGCATAGAGTCCTATAAAATTACCATTGGATGCTGCTGTAATTTTAGCTGCTTCCTCTTTACCATATTTCCATTTTCCACTACTGGATCCATTTCCTATAGTAGCCGTACCCGCTACGTCCTCTAAAGAATTGGAATGGTCTGTTACTGCCAGGAAGTCCAATCCAGGTACTTTAGAAGCATAGTTAAATGCCTCTTCTACTGTACCAGCCCCATCCGAATTCGTTGTATGTGAATGAACCTGGCCAAAGAAAATATTATAATCTACATTTTCTCGTTCGGTAAAAGTAAAGCTGGATTCAACACTGGGTATTGCACCTTCTAAAGTTGCTTTTGCTTTAATTGTTGCTGGTAATGACGGCAATGAAATGGCTGTTGTATATTCTTTCCAATTTGTACCATCTGTTGTATATTCTATTTTTGCATTCGCTGTTGATGTTTTTAATTCAATTGTTTTACCAGGAAGAATTGCCCCTCCGTTTGGAGTTGCCGAAACAGCTGCTACTTTTAATTGTGTATATGTAAAGGATGTAACAACACTGCTTGTTAGACCCTCTTTTTCTGCATGTGCTTTAATTGTTATCGGAAGTTCTGTAATTATAATTGGATTTACTGGATCATACACCATTGATGGAGCACTGCCATCGGTAGAATATTTAATGATTGCTCCTTCTGTGGCTGTGTATAGTGAAATTTGATCCCCAATTCGAATTTCACTGCCTGTACTCTGGGAAGCTGTTACTCCTTGTACCACATTAGGGTCGGATACAGGTAAGCCAGTAATTTTAATATTGTTAATACCACTTGTTCCACCTGAACCAATATTCGTTCCATTTACCGCTTTTGTATCTGCCACCAAAAAACGAATATATACCTGATCAAGATTATTAAGAGCATCAGGAAGGTTTATCTCTGGTAATGCAGTAAGCGTCGCAGTATTGCTATATGTAGTAAGTACTGTCCAATCTGCATCATCAAGGCTGTACTGAACCTTCCAGTTCCCTGGTCCTGTATTTGAAGAAATAGTTTTTGCATTTAATTTTAATGTATCATAGCCTTTGGTAGATAAAACTATTTTCCATCCCTGATCCACTGAAGTATTATTCCATGTACTTCTTTTTAATGCACCACCGGAATAACTATATTTGATTGCGGATCCAGAAACAACAGATGAGGTAATAGCAGCCGTGCTAAGGTTAATATCACTTCCTGTTTTTGCTTTCAATGGTGTTGTTATATTAGTATCTGGTGTTGCGGGTGTCACTGGTACTGCAGGCGTTCCAGTGGGATTTGCAATTCCTGTAAACTCCCATTCAGCCACTGTTAACGCCGTATCAGCAGCGATTGCCGTAAAGCTTGTAGTATTGAATACAGTAGTCAATACCATAATTACAGACAATATTATAGCTACTTGTTTTTGCTTCATTATTTTCATAAAAATCCTCCCTTATAGCCTTGTTATCACAAAACTATCCTTAATTGTTCTTGCAATAATATGGCTTTCAAATATTACTGCAAAAATCTTCCCATTACATTATTAAGAACTCAGATAAGCTCTTAACTGACGTATAAAGATATATTAAATACGCCTATATAGTAAAACAATATTGGAAGATATTTAGATTTTGTTAGAAATGAAAATTTGATTAATTATAATACTTCCCCAATCAGGCAGTTTCCTGCCCATAAACGATTTGCCTCCTTTCACACCCCATTTAGATCGATACTATTTTCATAATCTCTGTATCTAATCTTCTATATGTTTTTACCCAATAATAAAAATAAGTAATAGATAGTTGCGAAACTATTAAGTTTTCTGAATTTGTAAAATAATTAATATAAATTCCTTCGCTCCAACGCTCCTTCCGCTTAGCTTCCGCTCCGGAATTATATTAATTATTTTACAAGTAAATGATTTTAGAGTTTCGCAATTATCTAAAAATAAGTAAATAGAAATTGTGAATATTTTCTCATTTTACCATAATATGTAAGTAAAAATGAGCAAAAAAGTAGCGGCATACATACCTTTTAAAATTTTAAAGGCTTATGTCTTTAAACTTCAAATTGTTTCCTTTGACAACCAAAGTATTTATAACAATATAGAAAGAATAAGAATCAAAAACCCTTAGAATATAATAAAAGATAAATATGCCACCTTTTTTTAACAGGTTAACTTCTTTTATCGATTGCACTAATTAAGAATCAATATTTTTCAACTGAATTTTTATCCACTCTTGCATATACAAGTGGTTTGTTTTCAGGTTTGTCTGTCCCAATCTTATAAGCTCTCTCAATTAGTTCTGATGCTGTTGCAAAATAGCTTTCTTTCTCAGCATATAATGTTGCAAGAACATCTCCCGCTTCAACTTGATCCCCATACTTCTTCTTTAATACAATACCCGCAGCATAATCTATAATACTGTCTTTTGTTTCTCTGCCGGCACCTAACGCTACTGAAGCAATACCGCATTGTTCAGTATTAATATGTGTAATATAGCCTTTGCTCTTTGCTACCACATCATAAACATATGCCGCTTTTTTAAACTTTTCTGTATCTTTAATGACCTGTGTATCTCCACCCTGAGCTTCAACCATTGCAATCAGCTTATTTAGTGCTTCTCCGCTTTCTATTGCATTTACCGCCATCTTTCTGCACTCTTCCACAGTCCCTTTATTGGCAAGATACAGCATATTACTTGCAAGGCTTATACATACTTCTGTCAGGTCTTGTGGTCCTTTTCCCTGCAATGTCTCCACTGCTTCAATTACTTCTAGGGAATTACCTATTCCATAGCCTAACGGAATGTCCATATCTGTGATTAAAGCCACTGTTCTTTTTCCTGCATGTTCACCAATCGCCACCATTTTCTGGGCTAAGAGGATAGAGTCATCCAGGCTCTTCATGAATGCACCACTTCCAGTTTTAACGTCCAAAAGAATACAATCATTTCCCGCTGCAAGTTTCTTACTCATAATAGATGCAGCTATTAACGGAATACTGTCAACCGTCGCTGTTACATCCCGAAGTGCATATAACTTCTTATCTGCCGGTGCCAGATTACCAGATTGACCCACCACTGATAATCCTGTTTTATTCACTACATCAAAAAATTCCTCTGTATCTAAAGATGTACGCATACCCGGTATCGCTTCCATCTTATCTACTGTCCCACCAGTATGCCCTAATCCTCTCCCTGACATTTTAGCTACTTTTACTCCACATGCAGCAACAATTGGCCCTATTACTAATGTAGTTTTATCGCCAACTCCTCCTGTACTATGTTTATCTACTTTAATGCCATTGATACCAGACAGATCTACCATATCCCCTGAATGAGCTACTGCATTTGTCATCACTGCAGTTTCATGGTCACTCATCCCTTTAAAGTAAATAGCCATGAGCATCGCTGACATCTGATAATCCGGAATACCTCCAGCAACATAATCGGATATCATATATTCTATCTCGGAGTCTGTTAATGCGTCTCCGTTTCTTTTCTTCATGATTAAATCGTACATTCTCATAATTAATCTTTCCCTTCCGCTAAATTGAGAATTACTCAAATATCTTTATGTCATCAGCTCCCAGTCCATATTATAAGCAACTGGAGCTGACTGATCCTATAAGTTACCCGGTCCAAAACCTAAAGGCAACATTTCTTCTAAAGTAAATTTCTTATAGTCTGTAGGGGATTTCGCAAGTATGATCTGAAAAGTTTTAGGATCACAAAATTCCATCATAACTTGTCTGCACACTCCACAAGGCGGGCAATAATCATCCAATTCTCCGTCTTTACCTCCGACAATCACAATTGCTTCAAACTCTTTTTCTCCTTCACTAACTGCTTTGAAAAATGCAGTCCTTTCTGCACAATTAGTAGGAGTATAGGAAGCATTCTCAATATTACAACCTGTAATCACCTTTTGGCTCTTGGTGAATAAAGCCGCAGCCACTTTAAAGTTAGAATAAGGTGTATATGAAAATTGCAAAGCATCGATTGCACTTTGAATTAACTTCTGAATATCCATATTTTTACCTTCCATTTCTAACAAGTTAATTAATAACCTGTAGATTCTTCATTCTTTGCCAGTTTAACGATTCGGCTGGTACCCAGTCTTGAAGCTCCTAATTCGATGAATTTTTCAGCATCTTCAAAGGAAGTAATTCCACCTGCTGCTTTGATTTTTACACCTTCGCCGATATGTTTTGCAAATAATTCAACATCTTCAAATGTAGCACCTGATTTAGAAAATCCAGTAGAAGTTTTAATATAATCTGCACCTGCATTGGTTACAACTTCACACATTTTAATAATTTCTTCTTTGGTTAGAAGGCAGGTTTCAATGATCACTTTTAAAATATGATTTCCACAAGCTGCTTTTAAAGTACGAATTTCTTCTTCAATCATATCGTACTGCCCATTCTTAAGATCACCTAAGTTAATGACCATGTCAATCTCGTCTGCCCCATTATTAATAGCATCCTTTGTTTCAAACTCTTTCACTGCAGTTGTGCTGTAACCATTTGGAAATCCTATAACTGTGCATACAGCCATACGGTCTTTCATATATTCTTTTACTCGCTTTACATAAGAAGCGGGTATACAAACAGAAGCTGTTCCATAGCTGATAGCATCATCGCAGATTTCCTTTATTTCTTCCCAAGTTGCAGTTTGTGTCAGCAACGTATGGTCTACTTTTTCAAATATTAATTTTTTATCCATATTTTCTTCCTCCTGGCCGGATAAAATCGAGCTGGCTTGATTTTATCCGGCACAAACTTCCAGTGTAAAGTGTTTCTTCACACTGAGCCTCTTTCCTTAATTTAGTCAACTTATATTATTTATCTAGCACCTTTTTCATAAGCAACACCACTTGCTTTTGGAGCAACAGAACGTCCTACAAATAGTATTAATATAATAATAGTTAATACATATGGCAACATAGATAAGATCTGTGATGGAACTGCAAAATTGCCGCCACCAAGAATGATTGTCAGTGCCTGTGCAAAACCAAATAACAAGCAAGCGCCATACACCCCATGAGGAGTCCATTTTCCAAAGATAACAGCTGCAAGGGCAATAAATCCTTGTCCGCTAATTGCAGTAGGTGAAAATTGAGATATAATTGCCAGGGTCACACTGGCTCCGCCAAAACCTGCCAGAACACCTGAAATAACAACACAAACATATCTTGTTAACGCTACATTGATACCCAGAGTATCTGCTGCTGCCGGATGTTCACCTACGGCACGAATGCGAAGTCCCCATTTTGTTTTATAAAATACAAACCATAGAACTACTGCTAATACTAAAGCAAAAATAACCGTTAAATCCACATTAAGATTTTTTGCCACACCTGTGATTCTGGTGTCTCCAAAAAGTTTTGGGATTTTTCTTTCTACTGCTGGAGTATGTGTAGCACCATCAAATAATAATCTACACATAAAAAGTGAGATACCTGAGCCCATCAAATTTATGGCAATACCAGAAATGGTCTGATCAGCTTTAAATGTAATGGAAGCAATGGCATGTAAAAGGGCAATTAATCCTCCTGCAAGTCCTGCACACAAGAAACCAAACCAAGGATTTCCTGTGAAGTAGGCTACACTGACGCCAGTAGCTGCTCCTACAGTCATCATACCTTCAATACCAATATTAACTACACCTGAACGTTCTGATACCATACCACCAAGTCCACCAAATATTAAAGGCGTTGAATACATTAATGTAATACCAATTAATAAGAATAAATTATCTAGCATGTTTCTCACCTCTCTTTACTAATTTATCCGCTAATACTGGAACAATCTTAGTTAAAGCAACAAAGAATACAATTGTACCAATCATAATGTTGATAATTTCTGATGGAGCACCGATTGCTGATTGAAGTGAGCCACCACCGTAAAGTAATCCGGCAAATAATAATCCGGCAAAAATACAGCCAATTGGAGAACTGCCGGCAATTAAAGCAACACTCATACCGTTAAATCCATAGTTCTCAAAAGTACCCATCGTAGATATCTTATGAGGAGACATCCCTGTAATTGTCAATGCACCGGCTAAACCAGCAACTGCACCAGCAATAAGCATAGCATGTAAAATATTTTTCTTAACATCAATTCCTGCAAATTCAGCTGCATCTTTATTAAATCCTACAGAACGAAGTTCATATCCTTTTGTAGTTTTCTTTAATAAGATTGCTACTGCAACTGCAACAATAATGGCAAATACGATACCGAAATTAACATCTGTTTTTAATATTACATCTAATAAAACAGGATGTTCCATTAAAAATGCTTTTCCTTCTTCTGACCTTTTCCAACCATATAAAAACATTGTAAAACCTGATTCGTTAATAATATACGTTCCTGTCGAATCCGGCTGATGGAACCGCTGTGTATTAACTACGAAATTTCCAAGATAAAATGCAATCCAGTTTAACATGATACTTGTAATAACTTCATGAATTCCATACTTTGCTTTTAAGAAGCCAACAATTGCTCCGTAAATACCACCGGCACATACACCGGACAATACTACGACTGGTATTTGCAGAACTGGTGGGAAATCAAAGAGAATACCAGCGACAGTAGCCGCTATAGTACCCATAATATACTGGCCTTCAGCACCAATATTAAAAAGTCCCACTTTAAATGCAAATGCAACACTAATACCTGTTAAAATAATAGGCGTGGCTTTAATAATAACCTGAGATATATATTTGGGTTTAGAGAAAATACCATTAAATAAAATTCCAAATGCTTCAAATGGGCTATATCCTGTTAAAGTTAATAGGATAGCTACAACAATAAATCCACAAAGAATGGCTATTATTGTTGATGTAATTTGTTTTTTGAGAAGATTAACTATTTTTTCCATCTGCTGCACCCCCTGCCATTAGCAATCCTATTGTATTCTCATCTACTGTTCCCTGCTTAAATGTTTCTACGATGGTACCATCATATATAACCGCAACAGTATCAGAAACATTCATAACTTCATCTAATTCAAAAGAAACTAATAAAATTGCTTTTCCTTTATCACGTTCTCTTATCAACGTCTTGTGAACATATTCAATTGCTCCAACATCAAGACCTCTCGTTGGCTGTACTGCAATTAATAGATCCGGTTCATTCGTAACTTCACGGGCAATAATAACCTTTTGCTGGTTACCGCCGGATAAACCTCTTACTAACAGTCCTTCGCAATTATCCGGTCTGATATCATAATCTTTTATCAAACCTTTGGCGTTTTCATACATAGCCTTTTTATTTAAAAATCCTTTTTTTGAATATGGTTCTTTTCCATAATTCTCAATAATCATATTTTCTGCAACGGTAAAGTTAAGAACAAGTCCTCTTTTCTGACGGTCCTCATGTATCGTTGCAACCTTATGGTTAATTACATTTCTAGGCGTAGTATTTTGAATTTCTTTACCATTAATTTTAATTGTTCCGCTCTTACTTTTAGTAAGGCAAGTAATAGCTTCAATTAATTCTTTTTGGCCATTACCATCAATACCTGCGATACCAACAATTTCACCTTTTCTAATCTTAAGGTTTAAATTTTTAACTGCATCAAGTTTTCTTTCATTCTGAACAACAAGATCTTTAATCTCAAATATAACTTCTTTGGGATCTGCTTCTGTTTTATCAACCACTAATTTTACAGCATGGCCAACCATCATTTCTGCTAAATCTTCTTCTGAAACTTCACTTACTGTAACAGTATCAATATATTTACCTCTACGAATAATGGTACATACATCTGCAGATTCTTTAATTTCTTTTAATTTATGTGTAATGATGATAATAGTTTTACCATCTTTGGCTAGATTGTGCATAATTTTGATTAATTCACTAATCTCTTGTGGGGTAAGTACTGCTGTAGGCTCATCAAGAATTAAAACTTCTGCACCACGATATAATGCTTTTAATATTTCCACACGTTGTTGCATACCAACAGAAATGTCTTCAATTTTAGCATCCGGATCAACTTCAAGACCATATTTTTTAACTATATCTTTAATTTGTTCATGAGCCTTTGTCATATTAAGAACACCGGCACCACTTACAACCTCATTACCTAATATAATATTTTGTGTTACTGTAAAATTATCAACCAGCATAAAATGCTGATGCACCATACCAATACCATGGGAGATTGCTATATTAGGATTCTTAATATTAACTTTTTCACCTTCTAGATAAATCTCTCCCTCCTCAGCTTGATATAATCCATAAAGAACATTCATAAGGGTACTTTTCCCTGCTCCATTTTCACCAAGTATCGCATGTATAGAGCCTTTTTTAATATCAATATCAACCTGATCAAGTGCTGTAAAGGAACCAAACTTCTTCGTTATGGCCCTCATCTGTACTGCGTAATCTTTCTTGATATCCATGCTTTTTCACTCTCCTTAACTCATCTAATTGGAAATTCAATATAATACATTTTCTCTTAGCGGAAAAAGGGCGTGACTAGTAGTCACACCCTTTTTGATAATGACATCTTTCGTCAAGATAACATAGTGCAAACTTTGCCATCTGTTACGATATTACTTTCCATAAGTATCTGCGTTGTATGGAGGTACGATTGTGCCATCTTTAATTAACTGTTCAACTTCCATTGCTTTGTCATAAATTGCTGGATCCATATTTGGATTTTCTTCTGGAATACCAACTGCATCTTCTGCTAAACCGTAATTGTATGTCTGTCCTCCGATTTGAGTTCCATTTAAAGCTTCTGTAGAAACTAATTCCACAGCTACATTAACTAATTTTAATGCTGATGTAAGTACATTTTCAGGTGCTAAATAAGCTTGATCACGGTCAACGCCAATTGCAAATTTACCAGCTTCTTTCGCTGCTTCAATAACGCCTACACCTACGCCACCAGCTGCATGGAATACGATATCACAGTCAGATGAGAACATCTTAGTTGCAATTGCTTTACCTTTTGCTGAATCAGAGAAACTTTCTGCATATTGAACATCAACAGTAATTTCTTTTCCTAATTCTTTTGCTGCATAATCAACACCAGCTCTGTAACCATATTCAAATTGGTCAATGATATTACCTTTCATACCACCAACAAAACCAACTTTACCAGTTTTTGAAGTTAAACCAGCAATATAACCTACCACGAAAGAAGGTTCTTGTGCACGGAACATAACGCCTGTTACATTAGCAGGAGTTGTTTCATATGCATTATCAATAATTGCGAAGTTTACATCTGGATTTGTTTCAGCTGCAGTAATAATAGCATCTGCCATTGCAAAACCAATACCCCAGATAAGATTTTTTCCTTCATCTACTTGTTTGTCAAGGTTTGGAGCGTAATCAGTTTCTTGAGTTGATTCAAGGTAGCTGATATCAGCGCCTGTGTTCTTTTGAAGGTTTTGTAATCCTTCCCAAGCTGACTGGTTGAAAGATTGATCGTTAACTCCACCTGTATCTGTTACCATACCAACACTGAAATCTACTTTCTCAGTAGTGTCTTCTGCAGTAGTATCTTCTCCTGTTGTTTCTTCTGTAGTAGTTCCCTCTGTTGTGTCTTTCTCTGCATCTTTCTTAGTTCCACATGCTGTTAAAGAAACTAACATAGTAGCAGCTAAAAGAAGCGCAATGATTCTTTTTTTCATAAAATTTCCTCCTTAATATAGATAATAATGTATTATATTGAATCGTAGTTTCCTACGAACATATAACTTTATTCTACTGCTTCTAAAGCTATTTTCATCATGTCCTTAAAGCTTATCTGCCTGTCTTCTGCTGAAAGAGATTCACCAGTAAATACATGATCTGAAATAGTAAGAATACAAAGTGCTTTTTTACCAGCTCTGGCTGCATTCATATATAGCGCCGCTGCTTCCATTTCAACAGCTAAAACATTCATCTTCTTCCATAAGGAATTTGCATCTTTATTATCATCATAGAATGTATCAGATGATAAAATATTACCTACAACTACTTTTATATCATTTTGTTCTGCTGCATTCACTGCACGGCGTAATAAATCAAAATCTGCAATTGGTGCAAAAGTTCCAGGTAATTGATATTGTGCAGCAAAATTTGAGTTTGTAGATGCACCCATTCCGATTACAATATCTCTGACTTTAATATCGTCTGTAATACCACCTGCTGATCCAATTCGAATAATGTTATCTACATCATAAAAATGATAAAGTTCATAAGAATAAATTCCTATGGATGGCATTCCCATTCCACCGCCCATTACGGTAACTTTTTTTCCATTATAAGTACCTGTATATCCTAACATATTACGAACAGTATTAATACAAGTTACATCTTCTAAAAAATTATCGGCTATAAATTTAGCTCTTAATGGATCTCCCGGCATTAAAACTGTCTTTGCAATATCACCTAATTTGGCTCCATTATGAGGTGTTGGTGTTGACATAGTATATCCTCCTTGTGTATATATATTGACTTTATCAAATGAAACTTAATTCAGATGCTGGCATTCATCAGATAAAATCTGATAAAAACGAGTTACCATCTGTTGCTTTCCTGATACCAAAGTAATCTAAAATTGTTGCTGAAATATCAGAGAAAGTAGGTCTTGTTCCAAGATTGGTTCCTGGCTTAATTTTGTTACCATAGATAACAAACGGCGTATATTCTCTTGAATGATCTGTGGAAGGTGTTGCCGGATCGCAGCCATGATCTGCCGTAATCATAAGAATATCATCTTCTTTTAATCCAGCCAGAATCTCTGGTAGCTTAGCATCAAATTCAGATAATGCTTTTGCATAGCCGTCTACATCATTACGATGACCATAGACCATATCAAAATCCACTAAGTTAATAAAACACAGACCTTCAAAATCTTTATTGGTATATTCAATAATGCGTTCCATACCTTCAGAATTGTTCTTAGTTCGAATGGAAGATCCTATTCCCTGCCCTGCAAAAATATCATTAATCTTACCTACTCCAATTACATCATAATTATTTTCTAATAATTGATCCAACATAGTGGTCGCTGGTGGTGTCAATGAGTAGTCATGACGGTTTGAAGTCCTCTTATAATCTGGATCTGTCCCTTCAAATGGTCTTGCAATAATTCTTCCCACACCATATTTCCCTGTACATAATTCTCTTGCAATCTCGCAGAATTTATATAATTCAGGAATTGGAACAACATCTTCATGAGCTGCAATCTGAAACACACTGTCTGCAGAAGTATACACAATTAATGCTCCTGTTTCCACATGCTCTTTTCCATAGTCTCTAATTACATCTGTCCCTGAATATGGTTTGTTGCAAATCGTCTTTCTTCCAGTACGTTTTTCAAATTCATCCAGCAATTCTCTTGGAAAACCATCCGGGAAAGTGGGAAGTGGAGTGTCAGATATTACACCAGCTATCTCCCAATGCCCTATTGTTGTATCTTTTCCTTTTGATGCTTCATGCATTCTGGCAAATGCTCCTATCGGTTCGTGCTCGTCTTGAATACAATCTACTCCATCAATATTAAATAATCCTAGTTTTTTCATGTTAGGCATATGAAAATTCTTACTTGTAGAACATGCAGCCAAAGTATTACTTCCTACATCACCAAAATCAGCCGCATCTGGCATCTCACCAATACCTACACTATCCAAAACAATTAAAAATATACGTCTCAAGATGACTCCTTTCTGCATTTCTCCTGCAGCTTCCATTCTTTTAAGTACCTTAGTCTTATTCTAAAGTATGTCTTCAAATATTTTAATGTCTTACTCTTATTTTTAGTAAAGAATCATTATTTTATTTATCATTCTTTAATTTTTTTGATGTTTTGATTATATCATAATCGCACAATAAAATCAATTACTTTTTTTGTTTTTTCTTTAACATTTGTTTATTGATTATCATTTTTTTCATATTTAAATATATATCTTGCACAATTATTAATATTAAACTTCCCTTTTTTTCAACATAATGTTATAATGTTAATAAATTAATGTAACAGAACGAACATTATTAGGTTTATTTTATAGTAAAAAATGTATAAAACCCATTTACAGGAGGACGCAATGAGCAAGAAATTAGAAAGAATGAACCAGTTAATATCTATCATTAAGGAAAAGAACGGTGCATCTGTGAAAGAACTCGCACAAATGTTTAACGTTTCTGAGATGACAATTCGAAGAGATCTTCATATCTTAAATTCTAATCATGTAGTAAATAATGTATACGGTGCAACCATCTACAATCCTTCCAATACACTTGATAATTTAGATAAAAATTATACTCTTCTGGCCGCGAAAGTAAAAAGAGATTCTGAGAAGAGCCGTATTGGAAAATATGCTGTATCTTTAATCGAAAATAACGACATTATCATTATTGATTCTGGTTCTACCACAGAAAAACTGGCTACTAATATTCCAAGTTCAATTAAAGCCACTGTTCTCTGCTTTAACTTTAATATTTTGAACAGTTTAAGTGATAAGGAAAATATTAATTTGATTTTTGCAGGAGGATATTTCCATCCAAACACACAAATGTTTGAAAGCCCTGAAGGTATTTCCCTGATCCGCAATATCCGTGCTACCAAAGTATTTGTTTCTGCTGCCGGTATTCATGAAAAATTAGGAATTACTTGTGCAAATAATTACGAAGCTCCTACTAAAAATGCAATTCTTCATTCTGCAGCAGAAAAGATTTTACTGGCAGATTCCTCTAAGTTCGGACAGGTGAAATCTTCCTATTTTGCTGATTTATGCGATTTTCAAAAGATTATTTCAGACATAAATCTTCCTACCAGCTGGATCGACCATATTAAGAAGCTGGGAATCGACCTTGTGATGGTATGATATCGGAGCAATTTTTGATGTTATTTTAATATATTGTTTACATCTATTAACTATTTGTTTTACAAAGAACAATTATAATGAAAGACAAGCTTACTTACATTATTAACATACATCAGTCATTCATTTTACAAAGGAGGATTATAATGAGAAAAATACGCTTATTAAAAAAGGAAAAAAAACAAGAAAAAAGTTCAAAGAACAGTATCCGATACAAAATTCAAGGTGGTTTTATTTCTCTTTCTTTGATTGTAATGACGACAGGAATTATTGGAATCCTTTCGCTGATTTATACTAATATTAATTATTCCAAAGCAATTGAACAATATGGGTTTTCCCAGGGGTATGTAGGAGAACTGGGAATGGAATTTAATAACGCAAGAAATATTACCCGTGATATCATATCTTCACAGAGTATTATTATACTAAATGAGTCTGCGACAAAAATAGCCAAAAGCGAAAAAAAGATTAAGAAACAACTAAATCTGGTAAAATCAGTATCCAAATCGAAAGAATCCATTGAATTAATCAATAAATTAGAATCTTTGATTGGAGAGTTTACTCCTCAAAAAGATGAATTAATCCTCTTAAGTAAGAACGCTCAAAAAGACGCCGCTTACGTTATGCTTCAGGAAAAAACGGATCCAATTGCAGAAGAGATTTCCAAAACAATATCCGAACTCCTGGAGTTAAATGTAAAACTTAGCCGTAGTGCTATGACCCGTGCAGGAGCTGTTGCCGCTGCTATCATATTATTTGTGATTGTTTTTATTATCTTCTCAGTATTTCATGGGCTTAAAGTCGCAAAAAAAGTTTCAGGAAGCATATGTGACCCGTTAAAAGAACTTGTAAATGCTGCTCATGAAATAGCAAAAGGTAATTTGGAATTAGAGATATCCAGTGAATCAAATGATGAAATGGGACAACTATCCCAGTCCTTCCGGGAAATGAATCGCAACTTTAAACAATATATTAATGAAATTGACCAAGTAACCAGTGATATGGCAAAGCAGAATTACAACACTTATATCACTTCCGAATTTACCGGAAATTTTGCTGTAATAAAGTCCTCTATTAATAATATTATTGACATTATTAATACTGCTCTAAAAGAAATTAATGTTTCCACTTTAAAAGTCGCTGCCGGCTCTGCACAGGTTGCTAAAGGCGCAGGTGCCTTGGCCGAAGGAAGCGCTGAGCAAGCCAGTGTGGTGGAAGAATTAGTGGCTACTATCAGCGAAGTTTCTGATAAAGTAACCAAAAATGCTGAAAATGCATACTCTGCAGATGTAATATCCGATAAAACTTCTCAACTGGTAGAACAGGGCAATCAACAAATGAAACACATGGTTGATGCAATACAGGAGATAAACACCAATACAAATGAGATACAAACTATAATTAAATCTATCGAAAATATATCCTCCCAGACCAATCTTCTGTCCTTAAATGCTGCCATTGAAGCCGCAAGAGCCGGAGAGGCAGGAAAAGGATTCGCAGTTGTAGCCAGTGAAGTGGGTTCTCTGGCAGAACAAAGTGCCCAGGCAACCAGGAACACTGCTGTTCTTATCGAAAAATGCATTGTGGCAACAGAAAAAGGTGTGAAGATTGTTAATGAGACTGCAGAGTCTCTAAATCTTATTGTCAACGGGACACTTGATGCCAAAAGAATTATTAGTGAAATTGCTCAGGGTTCTAACAAACAGGCTGAATCTCTTGAAGAAATCGTAAGGGGAATTGATCATGTCTCTGATGTAATTCAAGCAAATTCTGTAGTTTCAGAAGAATCTTCTGCTACCGCTAAAGAACTCACCATTCAAGTTGACCTGCTTCAGAAAATGACAGGACAATTTATACTAAAATAGTATTTTTATAAATAAAAATGTATTGCCTTGGGCATTCTAAGCAGGCGCTGAAACAAATTTATGTTTTGGCGTCTGTTTTTCATTTATTTTGAATAAATATAAGTCGTCTACTTATATAATCCACTAATTTAAAATGTTTATAAAATCTTACAACGTATTTTATTTCATAAAATACTTTAATTATTTATAGTAAAGTGTTATACTTTTTGGCAGATAATATTATTTATAATTTCTATATATAGTTGATTGTTTATCAGTAAGGAGAAGACATGAGCAAAAAACTTGATCGGCTGAATCAAATAATATCTATTATAAAAGAGAAAAATGGTGCTACTGTAAAAGAACTTGCTTCCATTTTCGGTGTTTCAGAGATGACAATCCGGAGAGATCTGGCTATATTAGAGTCCCAGAACATTGTGAACAATGTGTATGGAGCCGTGATATATAACCCTTCCAATGCGAAGGAGAATCTTGAGAAGAACTATAGCCTTAATAGTGCAAAGATTGCCAATGATCCAGAGAAAGCAAGAATCGGTAAATATGCAGCTTCCCTTATCAATGATAATGATGTTGTAATTATTGATACAGGCTCGACCACAGAGAAGTTAGCCGCTAACATTCCTAACACGTTGCTAGCCACAGTTTTATGCTTCAATATTAACATTTTAAATCGTCTGGTAAACAAAGAAAACTTAAAGCTTATCTTTGCAGGAGGGTATTTTCATCCGAATACCCAAATGTTTGAATCCAGTGAAGGTATCTCTTTGATCAAATCAACAAGAGCAGCCAAAGTATTTGTATCCGCTGCAGGAATTCACGAAAAACTTGGTGTTACCTGCGCTACCAATTATGAAGTTCCCACAAAGAATGCCATTATGAAATCAGCTGTAGATAAAATACTTCTTGCTGACTCCTCTAAGTTTGGCATGGTTCGTTCCTCATACTTTGCAGAACTTTCAGATTTCCAAACAATCATAACAGACTCCAAGCTATCCAGTGGCTGGATTGATTATATTCGTAAAATTGGAATTGAACTTATTATGCTATAAGGAATATTCTTTGACATAATTAAAAAGGATGCTTCATTAATAATAATGGAGCATCCTTTTTCGTTATAAAGAAAAATTTTACATGATATAATTTATTGACCTATTTTTAATCTACATAACTGATAAAAATATTACCGGCATTTTTAAACATATCAGTGCTATCCTGTAATCCTTTTTTTACTTCTTTCCCTATGGATGGATCAATATATGTTATATTAAATTCATCATATCCTATTATCAGCACTCCATTGTTATCGTCTTTCATTGCAATAACAGGTCTTTTTGCACTGATACAATATAACACCTCTTCCAGCGAACATCCAGTCAAGTTAAGTGGATCTGTTTTTAAGCTTTCGCTCAGGATAGAATATATGGATTTTTTAGAGGTATCTATATCATTTTTATTTCTTTGAACTCCTATATGAGAAAGCAGCATGGTTATACTCGCTTCCTGACTGTTCATTCCTCCATTCGCAGATAACAATTCAATTCCACTAATAGTTGATCGAATTGATTTACTTCGTTCCCAGGTCAATTGATAATTATTATTTATGACCGTTCCCATCTTTTCATTGGCAAGAGTAATTGCTTCTGGAGCATTTTCAAAGGCTCCTAAAATACCCCCAAGAGCATAGACATAATATTTACTATTTTTCATCTCTGCTTGTTTCAATCTTAGTGTAGTATCTTCTGTTATGATAGTATTACTGGTTTTTACAACCTTTGGGATATCCTGTATAAAATATTCTCCCGGCAATGCAATATATTTTTCAAGCTTTGCAACATCTGTAACTCTTTCTGTTAAATAAATAGAAGATGTTTTTACTTTGTCATTATTTAGTATATAATCTGGACTGATTTTTTGATAAATGACTCTCGAAGAGGTACCGCTCTTCTTCACCCGTGTCAATTCAATGATATTATCTTCTACCTTTACAGATAATACATAAGCATTCTTTTTCTTGTATTCCTTTAATACATCACCATTTTTATTTACAATAACAACTTTTGATAATGGCAAGATACGCGTTCCTTCGGTTGTTTCTGCAATATTACCAGATTTACCATATCCATAAATTATATTTTCTTCTATGTGACCTAATATTTTGATGTTTTCATCATCGGTAGATTCTATGGACTTTCTCGCTCCAGTTTCTAAATCCAGAATAATTATTTCCTTCATATTTTCCAATTCAACGGAATTCTGCCATGCAATAAATTTACCTTCCTTAGACATTAGGAAACTATCACTTTTTACTCCTGAAACAATAGTTTCAAGGGCATTGGTAGGAATATGATAGGAATATACCACATTATCTATAGCAAAGTAGAAAACATTATGTTCATTTACATAACTGAAATTATTCAAGTCTTCTTTCAGTACCTGATAAGAAATTTCCAAAGGAATATATACTTGTTCTGCAATTCTGTTATCCTCCGGATAAAATGTATATAATATGATGCCAACTCTTCCTTCATAATCTCCACGGTTCATATAACCATATACTAAAAAATTAACATTCCCTTCCTGGGTAATATCCAGTATCTTTACATTATGTTGGTCATAGTTGTCCCTGGTATAGTCATTATCATCCTGATTAAAAGAGAATACTCTTACTGCTTTCTTGGTATCCAATTCATAATACCATAGCTCCCGCTCTCTGACAAAACACATTTTTGTTGCATCTTTATCCGTTACGATCTCCAGGTCTTCCCCTGACGTAATACCAAGTTTAAATTCATTCTTTGCCAGGCTGGCCAACTCCATATCAAAAATGGCTTCCATGGTTCTTTCATACCCTAACAGATACATTCTGTCTTCTGTATAGCGTACACGATAAAATTCTTTTACATTGTATCTTTCTGTTTTACCTGCTGTTTTCTCTGTTTCTAAAATATAGTTAAGGCCAATAGATGCAGTCTCTTCATATACCTCATAAACAATAGGGACCACATCCTGTATCACTTTGGGAGAAAGTCCTCCAAAACTAACAAAATCAATGTTTGAAGTAATATCCACATGGGCCAGATTTTTATTTTCTTTCGTATAATCCGTTTCTAAATATTTTGCAACATCTGAAGATCTGCTCTTATCCAGGATAGAATTATGGAAATCCATCACAAACTGAATTTTTTCTTTAATATGGCTATTATTTAGTTTTTTGATTCTGGTATAATAGTGAATTTTCTTGCTTTTATTTGATATCATTGTAATTTTTACAGCATATTCTTTTCCTGATTCCAAATCGACACCTACTTTGATCTTAGCCTTTTTTCCAGTGTCAGTTTTATCCAGAGAACTTATAGAGCCCGAGTCTATCACTTCATTATTATCTATATCATAAATATCATATTTTATCTTCTTTATAATAATTTCACTCTCATCGATTAATACTGTAAAGGACATATCTTCATTTAGAGGAGTGACTGTTTCCCGAATCATCTTTGCATCAAGGTTTCCGCTGTATCCATGTAAAATATTAAATGTTGCATCACCTGCATTGACAAATATAACAGGAAATTTTGCCTTATCCATAATTACTTCTGAATTTACACTTACTTCATCTTCTTTAATGTTTCTCCCAAAAAAATATAAGGACCCCATAAAGAAAAAAAATAAAATTATTATTCTGTAAACATGCTTTAGCATAACTTCACTTCCATATCCTCTTTTAATAATTGGTATAATGTTGGATTTACACCAAAGAATTTCATAGTTTCTTTCACTTGCGCTTCTAAATGGTTTACTCCTTGTGAATTCTTGACTGCTCTGATCAATATATTTTTTGGAGTATGTTCCATGTCAATAAACTCTAAAATTTGTGTTTTATAGCCCACTGCTTCTAACAAATTCCCCCTTAGAGCATCTGTTAAAAGGGCCGCTGTTCTTTCTTTAATTAAGCCATAGTCTAATATATGGTCTAACTGTTTACAATTCATCTGATGATTTAGTTCATGCTGACAACAGGGAACAGATAGAATAACTTTTGCTCCCCATTTTATTGCTTTATAAAGAGCATGATCTGTAGCAGTATCACAGGCATGTAAAGTTACAACCATATCTACACTATCCGCTCCTTCAAAAGATGCAATATCGCCATATAAAAATCTTAACTTCTCATACCCATAACGTTTACTTAAGTCATTGCATTTTTTAATTACTTCTTCCTTTAAATCAAGCCCGATCATTTGAATATTATAACCTTTTAACTCCCTAAGATAATAATAAATAGCAAAGGTAAGATAAGATTTTCCACATCCAAAATCAATAATGGTAATCTCTTTGGCAGGATTAAAATTTGGCAGGATATCTTCTACATATTCCAGAAAACGATTAATTTGTCTGTATTTGTCATATTTTGAGCGTATAATTTGACCCTCTGGAGTCATAACTCCAAGATCAACCAAAAAAGGAACCTTCCTGCCCTCTTCTAAAATATAAGCCTTTTTTCTATTATGCGCAAGGGTTTCTACAAAATTTCCCTTTTCTTCTTTGCTTTGGATTTTTTTACTCCTGACTGTTACCTTCCCTTTTTTGCTGATTAAGATATGAATCATTTCTGTATGTGTCTGTATTTGAATCTGTCTGAATATAATCTTGTCCTCGTTTGAGCCAATAGAAAACCACTCTTTACACTTTGATATCAACTCTTCTTTATTAACATTATTATGGAAGACCTGTTTTCCAACAAATGATTCTATTTGAAAAACCAACCTGTTTTTCAACATAATTGGCCTGATTTTTATCTTGCTCATTTTATCCTTGTTTGATGAATTACTGATAATAATCTCCATCAAATCCAGATTCAAGTTTTCTTCTAAAACATTTAGTATTTCTTGTCCCATTATTATTCTCCGTACATTCCTTTTATACTTTCCTTTAAAAATAGGCTGACACAAAGTTATAATACTTGCGCAGCCTATTTTCTTGTGGTTAATCTTAATAATAGATTCTCCTACGGTTTCTACGTCTTCTTCTTCGATTGACCATTTCATTAAATAACATAATTTCAATCAGATCTCTTAACCAATTTTCTCTTCCATAATTATATGGTCTTCTTGATGGCCAGCGTGGGCATCTTCCATCCCTGCAATCATCTCCATATCCTCTTTGGGCAATTTCAATATTTTCTGCTTCTACCTCATCTACTCTGTCATCCAAATCTTTTAACTTTCTATAAACATCACTAACAATGATTCCTACGCGAGTTCTATCTGGATATTCATCAAACATTACACTGCCATCGTATTCTAATTTATCGCATTCTTCATCTATCTCTTTTTGAATTCTCTTTGCTACTTTCGGATACATGAATCTCATATATTCCCAGTCTCTATCTTCTTCTTCATTATCGTCATAACCATATAAGGTCAGAAATGGCAATTCCATAATCCTTTGGTTATTATCAATTTTTGTCCCATTCATACCATTTAAGTAAGGATTAACTGCTCTATTTCCATCATTACAATTGGGACATGATAAGTAATCATTAAAAGAATAATCGTTATTGGTATACTTCATAAGAACTCCTATTTTCATTGATTCAATTACAATATATGTAAAAACAATGAAAATGTTCTTTATTGCTTTCCTTCCGGTGAATCAATATGCAAATTTCATCCTATATACACTTATTCTTCTTCACTTACTTCTAACTCTTTAAAACTTACTTTATTCCATTCCTTATCATTTACAGTAACTTCATAACTCTCTAACCATTCTTTATAAATTTCCTGAAAATATCTCGTCTGTCTCTCCATAATAATATCTTCTTTTTTATCAGCTGTGGCATTTTCATCAAAATCATTGACACAATAAAGAATATGATAACCATCTTCAGAAACAACAACACCGGAAAACTGTCCCGTTGTAAGCCTGAATGCGGCTTCTTCCACTTCCTCATTCATATCTCCTCTGCCAAAAGTATATTCCACTTTATCTGCTTCTGTATTCTCTTTCGCAAAAGTTTTAAAATCTTCTTCTTTTTTCCCTTTTTTTAATAGATTTTTCGCTTTCTTAAGTGCATCCTTCTGTTGTTCTTCTGTTAATGCTATAATTTCACCATTTAAATCCTGCTTCGTTGTTTTAATAAGAATCTGCCATACTGTTATTTGTCTGGCCTCTTCGTCAGATACTTCTGTGTCAGTATCACTTGTTTTAATATCAAACACTTTACTTGCAAGTAAATTATCACAATATACCTTGTCTAATGTACCTAATGTAATTCCGTATTTTTCTTTATCATTATCTGAAATTACATTAAAGTGCTCTGTTGCAGTTTCCAAGGCTTCTTCCTTCTCATCTTCATCTAACTCAATTCCAAGTTCTTTGGCCTTATTACTGATTATTTTAAGTTGAATAATTTCATCCATTACCTCTTCTTTTGCCATGTCCTCAAATCTGGTTTCATTGCTCGTATTATAATCCCAGATTTGTTCTCCCAGACTAGGTTCATATTGTTGTTTCAGTAATAAGACGTATACCATTATTTCATTGTAAAAAACAGTTTCATCCCCGACTTTAATAGCATAAGGCTCCTGAGACTGACTCTCTTCTTCCTCAGATGATTTTGCTTTATTCGTTTGCTCTTTATTTTGTCCATTTTGGCATCCTGTCACTACAAAACTAGCAGCTAATATTAATAACAAAAATGATTTATATATCTTTTTCATTTGATCCTCCAGACTATCGTAAGTTTTTATCTTATTTGTTAAAGAACAAACATTTATTAACATTATAAAATATTGTGTTTATTCAAGCAATACCTTTATATCATTTAAGAGATTCTTAAGATTTGAAATCAAAGTATAAGTATCTTTCTTATAATCCTTTTGTTTTGTATTTAATAAATACGTAAAATAAGGATTTGCATCCGTTGTAAATTTCAATGTGTTCTTATATCTTTCTAAAAGGAGAGGTATTTTGGTCACATCTACATGGGCTTTATTATACATCACCAATTTAACAGAATCGTTTTTATGAATAACATTTGTAATGAAGGCTTTATGGGCAAGCGCTTTCACCAATGCAATGTTAAGCAGGTTGTTTACACACTTTGGCAGCTCGCCGAAACGGTCAATTAACTCTTCCTGCATATCCAGGAATTCTTCTTCATTCTCTATTTCTGCAACTCTTTTATACATATCCAGCTTCACTGCTTCACTTCGTATATAGGTGGAAGGAATGAAAGCATCAATATCAATATCCACCGTGGTATCATATGTTTCCTCATAAGATATATCGCCTTTTAAGCTTTTTACTGCTTCATTGAGCATTTTACAATATAAATCATAACCGACTGCTTCCATATGACCATGTTGCTCTGAGCCTAAAATATTACCGGCACCACGAATTTCCAGGTCTCTCATTGCAATTTTGAATCCGCTTCCAAGATCCGTAAATTCCTTAATTGCCTGGAGCCTCTTTTCTGCCACTTCCCGAAGCATCTTATCCCTTTTATACATCAAGAATGCATATGCAGTCCGGTTTGATCTGCCTACCCGTCCTCTTAATTGATACAATTGGGATAATCCTAATTTATCAGCATTATCAATGATCATTGTATTAACATTAGAAATATCCAGACCTGTTTCAATGATCGTTGTCGAAACTAAAACATCAATTTCTCCATTAATAAAGTCAAACATGATCTTCTCTAATTCACGCTCATTCATCTGCCCATGGGCAAATGCCACATTTGCCTCCGGCACCAGCTTTGCTATCATGTTAGCAACTTCATCAATATTGTTAACCCTATTGTAAACATAATATACCTGACCATCTCTTGCTAATTCCCGATTAATGGCTTCTCTGATAATTTCTTCATTATGCTCTAGTACATATGTCTGTATTGGCATCCTATCTACAGGAGGTTCTTCCAATACACTCATATCCCTGATCCCGATTAAACTCATATGGAGCGTTCTTGGAATTGGTGTTGCAGATAATGTTAATACATCAACGTCACCTTTTAATTGTTTAATCTTTTCTTTATGAGTCACTCCAAAACGTTGCTCTTCGTCAATGATTAAAAGCCCTAAATTCTTAAAGAAAACATCTTTTGACAATACTCTGTGAGTTCCAATTATTATATCTAAATTTCCCTTTTTTAATCTTTCCAGGGTCTTTTTCTGTTGTGCAGTTGTTCGAAATCTGGACAGGATATCGATGCTGATAGGAAAGTCCATCATTCTTTGGATAAATGTATTATAATGTTGTTGGGCCAAAATTGTTGTTGGCACCAAAAAAACTACCTGTTTTCCATCTGAAACAGCTTTAAAGGCGGCTCTAATTGCAATCTCTGTTTTACCGTACCCAACATCACCACAGATTAAACGGTCCATGATCTTTTTACTTTCCATGTCCCTTTTGGTTGATTCAATTGCCATAAGTTGATCTTCTGTCTCCTCATAAGGAAACATCTCTTCAAATTCTTTCTGCCATACTGTATCTTTCCCAAATTGATACCCTTCTTTTGCCTGTCTTATAGCATATAATTGAACCAATTCTTTTGCCACATCTTTTACTGCCGTTTTTACTTTTGCTTTTGTATTCTTCCATTCAATAGAATTTAACTTGTTCAGTTTCGGCTTTTTTGCATCTGCACTGGCATATTTTTGTATCACATCAAGACCTGTTGCAAGAATATACAACACGCCGCTGTTTGCATATTCTATTTTAATATAATCTTTAGAGATTTTATCAACTTCTATCTTTTCAATTCCTTTATAGATACCAAGACCATGATTTTCATGGACCACATAATCGCCAATATTAAGATCATTAAAACTTTGAATTTTTTTTCCTTCGTAACTTGTTCTCTTTTTTCTCTTTTTCTTTTCCCCTCCAAAGATATCACTTTCCGAGATAATTACAAGTTTAATGAGAGGATACTCAAAACCTCTGTGAAGATTTCCAGAGGATACCATGATTTCTCCCGGCTGCAGGACGCGATCTAAACTATCCCCATAAAATGCATTCAACTCATATTCCCTTAAATCTTCACTTAAACGCCCTGCTCTGGTTCTTGAGCTTGATAAAAGTACAACTCGATATCCTTTTGCTTTCCATCTGGTAAGATCTTTCACAAGTACTTCAAAATTATTATTGTATGGATTGATAGATTTTGTAGTTAATGTAAATTTACATTTTACCGACATATGAGCTACCTTATAATCCATTGTGCTAAGTAACATGGTTTTCTTAAGATTTAATTTAGCAAGAATCTCTCTAAAGCTGCTGATAGCATTGGCTTGATTTGGAAGGATGTACCCTTTTTCTATTCTTCCGATCATACTTTCACGAAATTCTGTCTCTATAACTTCGCCGCGCTCAGCAATTCTACTAGGTTCATCCAGGAAGAAACAGGTATCCTCATTACTAAAATAATCAAAAAAGGATACTGTGTTGTCATAAAAATATTTTATATAACTCTCCACTCCAATGAGCCCGCCAAAAGATGTAATATTTTCTTTAAATTCTTCAATTAATTCATTGATCCTATGAGCTTCCTCTGTCTTCTTTTGCTCTCTTAGAGTATTTACATGTTCAGATTTTTCCTTCTCGATTTTCTTGAGTCCATTTGTTAAGGTATTAACATCAAGGACCATTTCTGTTGCAGGATAGATATCCAGGCTCTGAACATTTTCAATGGATCTTTGGCTGCTTACATCAAAGGATCGTATCGTATCAATTTCATCGTCCCATAATTCAATTCTATAAGGGCTGTCTTCTGTAAGTGGATAGATATCGATAATACCACCACGAATAGCAAATTGGCCGGGCCCATCTACCTGTCCTTCCCTCTCATATCCCAGATGAACCAGTTCACCCTTAATTTTCTCTAAATCCAAGATTTTACCAACCTCTAAATTTATGACTCTTTTCCTGATTATTTCCAGAGGGAGGATATTATCCATTCCGCCGTCTATCGTTGTAATGATGGTTGTCGGTTCCTTTAAGATCAATCTTTTCAATATAGTCAGACGATCTTTTGTAATTGCATTTCCATGTATGTCTGCACTATAAAAAATAATATCTTTTGCCGGATATATAAATATATTCCTATCATAAAGTTTATAATCTTCATAAATTTCTTTTGCTTTTAGATCATTATAAGTTATGATAAGTTTATTTCTATATCCTTCACTAAGTCCGCTAATTAGATGACATTTTTGCGAATCAATACACCCAGAAACATGTATCGGCGTATTTTTTAGTGTCATATTGTCTCTGATATCGTTAAATTCTTTTAATTCTTTTAACGGTTCTAAAAATGTCTTCACAGGTATTGCTCCTTTATATATGATTTCAAGGGCGCACTTTCCCTTAATAGTCCGCCCTTAATATATCTCTCATTAAAATAATATACTAGTTTCTTAATTATATTATATTTCTTTTTTTTAAATATATATGCAATATAATCTATATTAAAATCTAAGTAAAATACTTAAATCTTTTTATTGAATTGATTCATAGCCACATCCAGTCCTTCCGTCACCATGCAGGCGCAAGCTTCAGATGTTTTCTTTAGTACTTCTCTTATCACTGTATTTTCTTCCTCACTAAATCGACCTAATACATAATCTGCCAGATCCCATCCTTTCGGTTTATCACCCACACCTACCTTAATGCGTGGGAACTCATTCGTTCCAAGATGATTTATAATACTTTTTATTCCATTATGTCCACCGGCACTTCCCTTTGGACGAATTCTTATCTGCCCCACATCAAGGCTAATATCATCATAAATTATAATAAATTCATCATTATCCACTTTATAGAAATCTTTTAATTCACGAATCGCTTCTCCACTTAAATTCATATAGGTCTGAGGCTGTACCAGAATAACTTTTTCTCCATTTATGACACCTTTTCCACAAAGTGATTTATGCTTTTTCATATCCAGTGAAATATTATGATCATCTGCAATTCTGGTAATTGCATCAAACCCTATATTATGCCTGGTTGCGGCATATTCCCTTGTGGGATTGCCAAGTCCTACTATTATATACATTGAAACCTCCTAGGGATATTATTAATATCTCTACATAACTTTTGTAGACTTATTATTAAGTTTTTTATTAATTGGATGCACTGGTTGCGGCAGTGGACGCAGTTATAGCTACAATGACTGCCGTTTCCTGGGCAATTAATATATTGGTCAGGCTATTTTGTAATGTTACACTTAAAATATCCTCTTTCAAATTTTGTACATAGGTACTTGAAACCAAAGCTGCTGCGTAACGATTTCTTCCCGTACTGGATTCAAAGAAAGACCCGAATACTTTCTTATCATGAAGATAATCACTTACTTTGGCAATTTCATCAGTGATCTTTTCTATATCATCCGTGATTAAAGCAAGTATCCCTAAGGCTGTAAGTTCTCCATCATATCCAAGCTTGCATTTTTTTGTTTTTAACATTTCCGCTATTTTTAATACTCTTTCACATTTAATAGCTGCTGTTTCTTCCCCGAAAGCAAGTACATGGGAAAGTGACTGAACTGAATTTGATGAGAAAAAATGACCTTTTAAGTTTCTATAACACTCTTCCATTTCTCTGATGGCAGAGTCTATTCCAAGCTCAGAAATTCCTAACATAGTGGCAAAGCAATAATCATCATATGAAGTTAATATCCTATGTTCTTTTTTCATCCTGTCATAATAGTTTTTCGTATTTTCTATAACATTATCATAATTAAATTCTGACGCCTTTTTTGCAATAATCAATGATGATATGGCTAAATAATTGGAACCTGAAAAACCCGCTTTTTTCATACGGTTATATACATTCATAGTATTTTTAAAATATTCCTCCGGAGTGTCATCCATAGCTATCATTCCTGCAATTGCCAGAAAAGTAGAGTCTTTAAACATTGAAAATAATCCTGTGTTTGATTTAATGATATCTTTTGCATGTTTTATCTCCACCGAATCTACTTCCTTGTCTTTTTCTGCATAGATAAAAGCAACCAATTGATGGAGCAGACTGGAATCCCATTTAAAACTTTCTTTCATCTTCTGGATATTTTCAATGAAAAGAGCTGTTTTTTGTTGTAACTGTTCTGTCATTTTTTCACCCGCCTATTTAAAATATAATTAGAACCTTTTTGGTATTTTATCACAAATTACTTAAAATCAAAAGGGGTAATCAAAGAAAAGAGACTGGGCCATAGTATTTTAACTCATGTCCCAGTCTGCATTTTTATCTATAAGTATTTATTTTAGATTTTTATAATTATTTATTTGCCTTACGTGTCATAACATCGAATACAACTGCTAATACAAGGATTGTACCTCTGATTACATATTGATAAGAGATACCAACACCCATAAGGTTCATACCACTTGAAAGAGATGACATAACCAGGGCACCGATGATGGAACCAGTTACTTTACCAATACCACCATTGGCAGATACACCACCAATGTAAGCTGCCGCAATTGCATCTAACTCAAAACCATTACCAGCTACTGTCGTTGCAGATTGTAATCTGGATGTAAATAAGATACCGGATAAAGCTGCTAATAATCCCATAGAAGCGAACACCATACTAGTTATTTTAACTACATTTACACCAGATAGTTCTGCTGCTTCTGCATTACCACCAATACCATATACATATCTTCCATAAGTTGTCTTATTCATTACGAAATTATATATAAATACAACTACTGCAACAATAACAACAGTCCAGGATAATCCATTATAACTGGCTAAGATCCAGACGATACCAGAAATAATAACAGCAATGAATACTAATTTAGTAATAAATATTGGGTCTGAAACCACTTTAAAGTTATATTTCTTCATATTCTTTCTGGCTTTAATTTGTGAATAAATAAAGAAAACAATTGCAAGTGCACCAATGATCAATGTTAAAAGATGAATGCTTGATCCTTTAAAAATGTCAGGAATAAAATCATTACCGATTGCATTAAATCCTTTGTTGGGAATAATAATTGTTCCAGAGCCTTCCGTTACTAATAATAATAATCCTCTAAATACTAATTGACCTGCTAAAGTTGCAACGAATGCCGGCACTCCAACTTTTGCAACTAAGAATCCATAAAATAAACCAATCACTAAACCAAATACAAGAATAATTGGAATTGTAATCCATTCTGAGATTCCTGATTTTGTCATTAAAATTGCTGCAATCGCACCAAGAAAACCTGCTACAAATCCTACGGATAAGTCGATTTGCTTGATAATTAAAATTAAAGTCATACCTACTGCAAGTACTGCAATATAACCGGTTTGGTTAATTAAATTACTAATATTTCTTGATGATATAAATAAACCATCTGTAATAAATGAGAAGATTGCAATTATTGCCACCAAAACAATATACATTGCATATTCACGGATATTTCCTTTAAATAATCCCGCTACTTCTTCAACTAAACTCACTTTTTGATTCATTGCCTTTTGCTCTACTGCGCTCATGTGTATCCCTCCCTATATTGTTGTGGCCATTGCCATTATGCCCTGTTCTGTTGCTTCATCTGCAGCAACTTCACCAGTGATTTTGCCGTTAGACATAACATATACTCTGTCGCTCATTCCAAGAACTTCTAGAAGTTCCGAAGAAATCATAATTATACTCATTCCCTGTTCTACTAATTTATTCATTAAGGAATAAATTTCAAACTTTGCTCCAACGTCAATACCACGTGTTGGCTCATCAAGAATCAATAAATCAGGACCTGCAAATAACCACTTTGCGATAGAAACCTTTTGTTGATTACCACCACTTAGATTGCCTACACATTGTTCAATGGATGGTGCTTTTATATTAATGGACTCAAGATATCTATTTGCCACATTAATTTCTTCATTTTCATTAATTACACTGCTTTTTGCTAATGCATTAATATTTGCTATTGTAATATTATGCTTAATATCATCTATTAAAATTAACCCATTCCCTTTTCTGTCCTCAGTTACATATGCAATACCTGCACCAATTGCATCTTTAGGACTATGGAATACCTTATTTTCTCCGTTAACTAAAATTTCCCCATCTACCTTATATCCTTTCGGATTTCCAAAAACACTCAATGCAAATTCTGTTCTACCAGCTCCCATTAAGCCCGCAATGCCAATAATTTCACCTTTACGAACATTAAGATTTACATTATGCAATATCTCACGTCCTAAAGTTGGATCATAAGCAGTTAAATTTTTAACTTCAAAACATACGTTGCCAATTTTAACATTTTCACGCTTTGGATAAATATTATTAATTTCTCTTCCTACCATGTGTTTAATAATGTCTTGTTCCGTAACTTTTGTTTCTATTGCATCCATAGAACATACCGTTTGACCATCTCTTAAAACAGTTACAGTATCTGCAATGGATACGATCTCTTTTAATTTGTGGGAGATCATAATAGAAGTTACTCCCTGTGTTTTTAACTCTCTTAATAAATCTAAAAGGTTGGCACTATCATCTTCATTAAGTGCCGCTGTGGGTTCATCTAATATTAATAATTTGACATTCTTACTTAATGCTTTTGCAATTTCTACAAGTTGTTGTTTTCCTACACTTAAATCTTTTACTTTTGTAGCTGGATTAACATCCAATCTAACCTGTTTAAGCATTTCACTTGCTTTTACAATTGTTTCATTCCAATCAACAGTCATACCTTTTTTAATTTCATGACCAAAATAAATATTTTCATATAAGCTTAATTCCGGAATTAATGCAAGTTCCTGATAAATGATAGCAACTCCAGCAGCTTCACTGTCTGCAATTCCTTTATATTTTTGCTCTTCTTCATTGAGTATAATATTACCTTCGTATGTACCGTATGGATATACACCAGAAAGAACTTTCATCAATGTAGATTTTCCCGCTCCGTTTTCACCAACAAGGCAGTGTATTTCTCCTGTTTTCACCTTGAAATTAACATTGCTAAGAGCTTTTACACCTGGAAATGTTTTGCTTATATTTTTCATTTCAAGTATATATTCACTCATACACATATCCTCCTTTAAAGAAGCTGGTAGAATCGCAAGTTTAATGGTTTCTGATAATTAACTCATTACGCTTGTTCCTCTACCAGCTTATAATATTATTCTAAACCAGTGAATTCAGACGCTTCATAGTATCCTGAATCAACTAATGCTGCTTTTACATTAGATTGGTCTACAACAACTACTTCTGTTTGTTTTGCTTTTACTTCAACTTTATTGTTATCGTAAGAACCTGTTGTTGCAGGAGTTTCACCTTTTAATACAGCAACTGCCATATCGATTGCATCTTTAACTAATGTACGAACATCTTTAAATACTGTCATTGATTGTTTTCCATCAATAATGTATTGGATTGATGCAACTTCAGCATCTTGGCCAGTAACTACATAGCTTGTAACGTCACCATCAGCTGCGAATACATCTGCGATTGAACGAGCTGTTCCATCGTTTGGAGCAAGAATGAATACATCACCTTTGTCAGCTGCTGCTGCTGAAGTTAAATGTGCTTCTGCTTTGTTCTTTGCTTCATTGAAATCCCAGTTAGTAGTTACCTGGTTAATGATCTTACTCATTTCATCACGGCTAAGTTCTGCTTTATCAGCAAGAGCTAATGCTTCTGAAGAATTCTTGATTACGAATGTACCATCAGCGATTTTTGGTTGTAATACTGACCAAGCACCTTCGAAGAATAAGAATGCATTGTTATCAGATGCTGCACCGGCATATAAATATAATGGTTGACCTGTTCCAGTAGCTTTGTCAATTAGGTATTGACCTTGTGCTGCACCAACTGATTTACTATCAAATGTTACATAGTAATCAACTGCATCTGTATCTGTAATTAATCTGTCATAAGAAATAACTGTAACGCCTTCTTTTTTTGCTGCTTCTGCAGATGCTGCAGCTGCTGCACCGTCTTGTGGACAGATTACTAATACTTTAATTCCTTTTGCTAAAAGTGCTTCAACATTTTCTTTTTCTTTTGCTGAAGAACCTTGGCTGAATAATACTTCAACAGAATAATCTGTATCTTTTAAAGCTTCTTTAAATCTAGTTTCATCTTGAACCCATCTTGGTTCATCTTTTGTTGGAAGTACGATACCTACATCAGTACCACCTTTTGAAGAACTACCATTTTCTTTTTCAGTAGTATCCTTTGCCCCACATGCTACAACAGATAATGCCATAGCAAGACATAATAAAACTGCTATAAATTTTTTCATTGTTTCTCCGCCCTTCTCTTCTTTGAATGCTGATTAATAGTTGCTATCACTTAAGTGATGTAGTAATAATACCTTAAAATATTAACAACCACAATAAACTGGATTGCTCTAGCATATGATAATATTGTCATAATTATTTCATAAAATTATACTAGGAAAATTTTGCGACAATAAAAAACTAGAGGATGTATCCTCTAGTTTTGTCATTAATCATTTATATTATACACTTCTTCTTTTAGATGAAAACCATCTTTAATTATAGTATCATCAATATTATCTTTCGTTACTGGGACAACATCAATCTTAATATATGGTACATCATAGGTTCCATCATTAATTGTCTCCCCTGAATCAATCCTGGCATCTACTAATAATTGCTTGCATACTTCAACTGTCTTATCGATTAATTTAGTAATCGGCTTATAAATAGTAAGGGCCTGAGTACCTTTTACAATTCTCTGACATGCAATTAAGTCCGCATCATGACCTACTACAACAACATCATTCGTCATTTGGGATACGGACAGGGCGTCAATGGCTCCCAGTGCTAAGGAATCATTTGCCGCCAATATTGCTCTTACTTTATTCCCATGGGTATTGACACCTTTAATTACAAAATCATAGGCAGTTTCTCTTGTCCAATTATCCACCCATGTTTCCTCTAATATTTGAATTTTGTCCTCATCCGCCAGTTTTTGCAATACATTCATATATCCTTCATGAAACATTTCACTGTTAAAATCATCTTTCGCTCCATTTAGTATGATATATCCGCCCTCCGGCACATGTTCTGCAAGATATCTGCCCTGTAATTCTCCTACCTTAACATTATCAAAAGAAATATATACATCTACATCACTATTTCTGGCAAGCCGGTCATAAGATATCACAGGTATCTCTTCGCTTTTTGCTACTTCTATGCATTCCTTGACTTCTTCACTGTCATTGGGAACAATAACCAGAATATCAATTCCCTTCCTTACCATCTCTTTTACTTGCTCTAATTGGATATTTGAATCATTATTGGCATTCTTAACAATGACGTCTATCCCTTCCTGCTTTGCTTTTGCAATAAAGATATCCCTGTCCCTAAGCCATCTGTCCTCCTTTAGCGTAGCCATTGAAAAGCCCACTAACATTTTTTCTTCCTCTTTTTTCTCTACATGATCTGTTTGTGTCTTATTGCATCCTGTCAGTATAGCAATCATTAATAGAGATATCAGTGGAATTTGAAACATTCTTCGGTTTTTACATCTTTCCCCCATCTAAAGACCTCCTATAATCCACTTAATTTCTTATATTCACTTGCAGTACATCCAGTTACCTTTTTAAACAACTTTGAGAAATAATTGGGATCAGTATAACCTACCATAAAGGATACTTCTTTTATGGATAGTTCTGTTTTTAGCAAGTAACTTTTCGCCTTCTCAATTCGAATATTACTTAATTTATCACTAAAATTTATCCCTGTTTCGCTTTTATAAAACCTGCTAAAATAATAAGAACTTAAATTTACTTCTTTTGCGATATCCTCCAATGAGATATCTTCATTAAAATGTTTCTCCATGTAGGCATCGGCTTTTTCAATTGTACTGGAAATCTTTTTCTGCCTTACGGAAGTAATAAGACTGGCCGCTTCCCCAATATAACGTTTACAAATTTGATGCAATTCATTTTTGTTATTTGCTTCCAGAATACTGGTTAAAACATCTCCATAATTCCCAAGGGCATTTTCATACCTCTTTGCAAATCCCACGATCAAATTTACACATCTGTTCTTTAACGCCTTAAAATCTAATCTGTCATCTTTACTCATTTTCGTAAAAATATTATCAAAAGCAATTAGTGTATTTGTTATATTTCCACCGGTTATTCCTGTCAGAACTTCCTTTTCAAACATAGTTTCATAATCCAGTTCATCATTTTGCATCTTTTCTAAAATATCGTCCACATGAAGGATTTGATATTCATCCTCTCTCATAGTAAGTAATTGAAGACTTTGCAATGCTTCATGGTAGGACTTCTTAGCATCTGATAAATCTCTGTGAAAATGTCCAATACCAATGTATACATCCGGATATATCCTGCCTACTTTATTAGCGATAGCCTGAGCTAAGCGGATTGCTTCCGATTTTTCTTCATATACATCTTTTCGCCCATCTTCAATTACATAAACAATGATTCTGTTCAACATAATTGGACCAACGATACATTGACAAGAAGATTTAATAATAGACCGGTATTCATCGTACATCTTTTGTCCGTGAATTCCTGCTCCAATTTTATTCTTTATCTCACCTTCTGATTTTTGTCCAAATTCAATAGCCATTACATAACCACTAGTAACCTGAAAATCAAAAAGATTACAATAATTTTGCAAATCTTCTCCATTCTCATCAAAAATACATAAAGAATTAATGAACCCATTTTCTAAAATCGGAGTTACCATCTCGAATCTTTCTTTTTGCTCAAGCACGGTCCGAATGGTTTTCCTCTCTTGTTCAATATGACTCACTACTTTTTGAACAGTTTCTATTAGTTTTGCCTCTTTTACTGGTTTTAATAAATATTCTTCTACCCCAAGGGCTACAGACTCCACAGCATAATCAAAATAATCAAATGCAGAGACTACAATGAACTTTACGTTGGGATTGCTCGTCCGAATCTGTTTCATAGCATCAATTCCATTAATTCCCGGCATATTAATATCCATAATTATAATATCTGGATGGGTTTCAAATGCTTTTTCTATGGCATCTTTTCCAGATCTTGCTGTTCCTGCGATTTTTATATTCTCAAGATTCTTTGTGAGCATAAATTCTACAGATTGTACTGCAATTGGTTCATCATCTACAATTAATATTTTATACATTTTCTCACTACCTTTATCTGTGGTTTAAATCACATCTGAACTAAGTTTCACTTTATATGTTAATGGCAACTTTAAGATAAATTCTGTCCTTCCACCAGTGCACCTGATATCCATAATATTATATTTCCCATAATACAGTCTGAGCCTCTTGAGCACATTATCAACGCCAATTCCTGTGGTATGACCTTTATCTTTCTTATCTGTTCTATCACTCGATTTATTTCTAAGGATTTTAACTATCTGTTCATTGGACATTCCCTTCCCTGTATCCCAAATGGTTATGATTATAGAATCCCCTTCTTTTCTCGTACTTAGTCCAATAATTCCTCCTTCTTCTAATTCTCCAATGCCATGAATATATGCATTCTCAATTAGTGGCTGTAAAGTCATTCTTGGTAATGTATAATTACGATATTCTTCTTCCAGGTTTTCATCCAGCTGAAACTGTATTACATCTCCAAATCTCATTCTTAATAAATATATATATGACACCACATTATCAATCTCTGCCTGTAAATTTGTCTGAGTTTCTAATCCTTTTAAATTATAGCGAAAAATATCTGCTGCATTTTCAAGATATTCACAGGTAGCATTATCTCCCGAAAGCATGGCTATTTTTGCCCCAATATTAATTGTATTATAAATAAAATGTGGATTTACCTGGGATTGTAATGCTAACAATTCAGCTTCACGAAGAGCGCTTTTCATTCTTAAATTATTTACTTTTTCTTCATTTAAGGTACTCTCAAGTCTTTGTTTTTCTTGTAGTTCATAAACATGTTTACGAATATTAATAGCCATCACATGAAATGCCTGATATAATACATTAATTTCTCCACTTGTTTTCTTTACATTTACTTCAATATCAAAATTACCGTCTGATATTTCTTTCGCATAGGCAGCCAGTTTAGATAGTGGCTTTGTTATTTCAATACTAAAAATAATAATTATAACTAATATAATAATTACCACAATAGCTAATAATCCATTATTAAATTTAGATACCTGGGAATATTTCTGCTGGATCTGTATATATTCTTCTGCACTTTCACTAAGATCAGTACTCATCATTTCTTTTATGTAAGTACCAATGTAATTATATTCTTTTACAGCCTCTTGGTATCCATTTGTATAAGCTTCCCTATTACGGTTTCTCTTTGCCGTTACTGTATCATCCAGAGTGATTAAATAATGTTGTATCATATTGATTACATTTTTAATCTTAACTCCCCTTGAAGTATATACAGCACTTTCCTCAAGATCACTTATATTGGCAGAGATAGAATTACTATGATCGTAAAAAGTAAGAAGGCTGTCCGAACTGTTAGTTGATAAAAACACTTCTAAATTATTTTGAATTGCTTCTATCTCTTTATATACAACCGTTAATTCCTGGCTTTCTGTAAGTACTTTTACTGTACTTTTCATTAATACCTGAGAAGATATATAACTATATAACCCTGTTAAAGTCGAGATACTGATTGCCAGGATAAAAAATGAAATTAACTTCGTTCTGTATTTAAATCCTCTTCCGCTCTTATTTAATATTTTCATCCTTTCGTTCCTTACTTTCCGTATTATATTGATCCACATTGCTATTATCAATGGTAAATAATTCGGTATAGATAGAGTCACTTACTGCTTCTCCTTTTATACTCTCATATAACTGTTCTACTGTCTGATAACCAATCTCATATGCATTCGGACTAACAGTACCATAAATTACTCCCTTACGAATATAATTCAGGGTCTGTGACATTGTTCCATAGCCGATTACTTTAACATCCCCAACTTTATTACTGTCAACTAAAACTTGTGCTACAGCTGGCGTACTTTTTTCATCCGTACAAATAATCACATTGATATCTTTCTTTTCTGTAAGAATAGTATTCGTTAATCTTTCTGCTTCAAACATTCCGGCATCCAAGGTATATATTTCTGAGATATTAACCCGGCCGTAAGCAGCAATAGCATCTATGATGCCTTGCACTTTCATATTCTTATACTCGGAATCTCCCTGTTTACTGCCTTCATCCAAAATAACCGCAATATTGGCATCTCCATTTGTAGCAGGGCTTACCATCTTCCCGGCAGTATAACCGATATCATAGCTATTAGAACCTACTACTGCCAGTTCAGGAATTAAATATTTATCATTTTCATAATTAATAACCGGTATGCCAGCATCTAATGCTTTTTTTGTTACTTCCTGTGTTCCTATATAATCGGCAGGCTGTAATGCAATCCCATCAATTTTTGAATAGATTGCCTTTTGCACAGTCTCTACTAATACATCCACATTTCTTGGTGCAATAGGCACAAATTCCACATAAAGATTTAAATCTTTAGAAGCATTCAAAGCTCCTTCTTGAAATAATGTCCAGAAATGTTCATCTGTATTTTGGGTAATAATTTGTATATGATACTCAGGAGAATTGCCTGGCAATTGTTCCACGTTCGTTTGATTTATGGTTATGAAAAGATTGCCAAGCATTAGCAAAAGAGTTAATAACATAGCTGATAAAATTGCAAATATTCCTCTCATATAAATCCCCATTCTCTAAGTCAATCATGAACACTTCATGATACTGTTTACTTTCATTTAATCTTAAATCGTTCTGTCAGTTCTTTCAATTTATCTGAACTTAGTTTTGTATTATTTGACAATTTAGCTACGCCAAGAGATCTCTCTACAACATCCACTGTGTTCTGGGCAATATTATTTACCCCTCCCATGTTCTCAGAAGCTCCTATGGCTATTGCATCAATGGAATTTGTCATGGATTCAATAGATATTAACGAATTATCTGATAATCTTTCTAAATCAGTTACCATGTTTTCTATAAAAGATGCATCTTCTTCATATTGCTTTCCTGTGTTCGCTAAATTCTTATAATCTCTCATGATATTTGTATCAACAAATTCTAAAAGGCTGCTAGATCCATTTACAAGGTTGTTTACTGCATCTATGACTTCCTGAGTAACTGTCTGGATTTTTCCAACAGTATCCTCTGATGCTTCTGCCAATTTTCTGATTTCATCTGCAACGACTGCAAATCCTTTACCTGCTTCTCCTGCTCTTGCTGCCTCAATGCTGGCATTTAAAGATAAAAGATTTGTTTCACTGGCAATTTCCAAAATCGCGTTGGATAGCAAATCAATCTGAGATACCGTCTTAGACTTTTCAATGGCTACTTCCATCACTTTTTTATTCTGGGTTAAAACATTTAAAGTATCAACCTGTGAATTTCTGGCGTTTTCTTTTAATTCTCTTGCTCTTTTACTAATGGTAATTGCAGACTCTTTTCCTTCTGTCGCCTTATCAGCAATACCCTTTATTGCCTCTCTCGCTTCTACAGCTGCACAATTTACTTCTTCTATGGATGCAACTGTCTCTTCCATACTAGCAGAAATTTGTTCCGTTGTCGCGGATATATCCTCAATTTTTTCATTTAATTTATCCAGTTCTACAGTTGAAGTAAGAAGATCCTCGTTCATATTGTTTGTTTCTTGTACAATTTTACTGATTATTTCTATTACTGAGGCCTGCATGGTTTCTGCTGCATGAGCCATAACTCCAATCTCATTCTTACTTTTTGTAAGTTTACTTGGAAGTTCTCCTGTAAAATCATTATTTGCAATTTTATCTAAAAAATTACTAATCATTTTAATTGGGTTTGTAATTTTGGAACCCAAAATATAAATACTTATTAGAGAGAGAATTGCCCCGAACAGCATGACTATGGAAATTGTTCCAATTATATTGTTTATGTCGCTGTTTACAGTACCAGGATCTTTGGCACAAAAATAAATCCCTATTACTTCACTATTGGCATCTCTTAATGGTTGATAATATCCGTATGTATCTTCTCCTTCAATTGTAACTTTTCCTATATAGACCTGCTTATTATTAATAACCTCTTCTTTAATAAATTCCGGTACTTCTTCTCCTATTGCACGCTTATTTTCTTCTTTAAATATATTTGTAGATATATTCTTTGCCCCAGAATACAAAGAGATATAATATCCATTCTCTCTTTCCTCATCTACAAAATCATATCTTTCATTGAAATAATAATCACCTTTCGTTAGATATCCATCTTTATTTACTGACCATTCTCCTGGATATTTAGCAGATAATAAACTATATGCTAGCTTTGCTCCCGATTCTGTGCTATCAGCCAGAGAACGATTCAATGTGGTCGTAGTCTTATTGGAAACCATTAGAATAACTGCAATTGAAAAAATGAGTAATATTCCTGCAAATGATGAGACTAATTTTGTTTTTAATTTCATGATATTTCCTCCATCGTGTAAAATAAGCATTCAAAGTTACTTTATTTTAGCATAAGAGTATATAAAACACAAATATAAGTTGGGATTTATATCAAATTATTCGCTAATTTTCTCAATTTTATAGGCAAAATGTATAATGCTAGAACTGTAACAGTTCAGCCATAAAGCTCGGATTCACTTTGCTACTCCTCGCTTAGGCAGAGCGCCATATAAATCTCCAATAAATTATGCTTACAAAAGCAAGCTTTTTCCATCATAATTTATTGGAGATTACATGGCTGAACTGTAGTTTAAAAATTCTTGACACAATAGCAAATAAATGCTATTATTAAGTTAGATATTTATACAATTATCTAAATATCTAACCTTTGAAAGGAGGAATTCTAATGAATGAGGCATTTAAAGCATTAGCAGATCCAACAAGGCGAAAAATTCTGGAATTACTATCCAGTCAGGATAGAAGTGCCGGGGAAATCGCCAACTATTTTAACATAAGTAAACCCTCCATTAGCCACCATCTCAATATATTAAAAAATGCCGGATTAATCTCCGATGAAAGACAAGGGCAGTTAATTGTTTACTCTTTAAATACCACAATTTTTCAAGATGTGTTAAAGTGGTTTTTTGACTTTACAGGAAAACAAATTTCAGAGGATGGAAAGGAGAAATGATTATTATGTCATCTAAAACAACTAAAAAATTATTATATACTTTGTGCATATTATCATATATTGGAATTATAATCTCTTATCGGTTTTTACCTGAAATGATTCCGACCCATTGGAACTTTGAAGGAATCATTGATGACTATAGCAACAAAAAAATGATATTCATATTAGGAATTATTCCAATTATCATGATGCTTTTATTCGATAAACTACCAAATCTGGATCCCAAAAAACAAAATTATATGAAACATCAAAAAGCATATGGTGTAGTTCAATTATTAATTGTTCTGCTAATGATTCTGTTATCTTGGATCACCATTGCTGTTTCCCTGGGGATGGAACTTAAGATCAATGTGATTATTCCGGTCTTTATTGGAATTATATTCATTGTTATGGGGAATTACATGCCAACCATTAAACCCAATTATTTCTTTGGAATCCGTACCCCATGGACACTGGCTAATGAAATCGTTTGGAAAAAGACCCATAAGATAGGTGGTTATGCTTTTGCTATTTCAGGAATATTATTTTTAATCATCGCTTTTGTAACGATAGAAGAAATAATGATTGGCTGCATCATTCTAATGTTCATTCTGTTAATGAGTGTAAGTGCCTATTCTTATGTTATATTTCGCAACGAAAATAAAAGGGATATCTGATATGATATCCCTTTTATTTTTTACCATTAATTATTTAACATGAAATATAATATAACAACCAATCCTAACACTATTCTATAATAACCAAATATTTTAAAATCATGCTTTTTAATATACCCCATCAGGAATTTTATTGATAATATTGAAACCACAAAAGCAACAATCATCCCTGTAAATAATATAGCTAATTCATTGCCAGTAAAGGTAAATCCAAATTTTAATAATTTGATGAAACTCGCACCGAACATAACTGGTATCGCCAAAAAGAATGTAAATTCTGCTGCTACTATCCTGGAGGTTCCAATAAGCATTGCTCCGACAATGGTTGCCCCCGATCTTGAAGTCCCCGGAATCAGGGATAGCACTTGAAACATACCAATATATAAAGCAACTTTATAAGTTAATTGGCTCATATCCTGAATTTTAAATACAGAATCTTTTTTTCTGTTTTCTATTAATATAAATAAAATACCATAAATAATCAATGTCAATGCAACTACTTTATAATTATAAAAAAGTTCATCGATCTTATCTTCAAAAGGGATTCCAATAACTGCTGCCGGAATAACCGCCACTATTACCTTAAACCACAATGACATAATATCATTTTTAATAAATGATTCATTCTTTTTAAAAGAAAAAGGGAAGAGCTTATCCCAAAACATTGCAATTACAGCAATAATAGCACCAAGTTGTATTACTACAAAAAACATCTCCATAAATTCATCTGACATATTAAGTTTTATGAATTCATCCGCTAATATCATATGTCCTGTGCTGCTAATTGGCAGCCATTCTGTAATTCCCTCAATAATGCCTAAAATAATCACTTTAAATAACTCTATAAAATCCATTTTAAGTACCATGCCTTTCTTAATGCTTCCATTTTTCATGTTATTTGAAACATTATATGATTTAATTTTTGATCTTATCAGTAATTCCCTTTATATAACGAAATAAATCTATGCTTTACTTCAAAACTTCTTAGTTAGATAATAAAATATTTTCATGCCCTTTTCAATAGACGAACGGTATTTTTCTTATTGATAAAATAAATTAATAATATTATTATATATTTATAAAGAAATAATTGGCAGTGTAACTGTCGTCTGATATTTAAGGAGGATGATCCATGCAATACAGAAGTTTTGGAAAACACGATATTAAAGTATCTGCCCTTGGTTTTGGGGCAATGAGGATGCCAACAATCGAAACAGACCAGGGTCAGGAAATAGATGAAGCAGAATCAATAAAAATGATCCGTCATGCAATTGATAGTGGAGTTAATTATATTGATACCGCTTATCCTTATCATAATGGAATGAGTGAACTCCTTGTTGGAAAAGCTTTAAAAAATGGTTATAGAGAAAAAACCTACTTAGCAACTAAATGTCCTGTTTGGGAGATTCATAAACCAGAAGATTTTGATCGTATTTTAGACGAACAGTTAGAGAAACTAGATACTCCATATATTGATTTTTATCTGCTCCATGCTCTTAATATGGACCATTGGAATAATAAGGTGTTAAAATATGATTTATTAACTAAAATGGAAAATGCAAAAAAATCTGGCAAGATAAAATATATAGGCTTTTCATTCCATGATAATGCCAAATCTTTTATCACAATGATAGACGGATACGATCACTGGGATTTCTGTCAAATTCAGCTTAATTATATTGATGTGGATAATCAGGCTACAATAAAAGGAATGGAATATGCTGCTTCTAAGGGATTAGGCATTGTTATTATGGAACCACTCCTTGGTGGTAAGCTGGCCAGTCCGCCGATGAATGTTGCAAGCATATTAAAGGACAGCAAAACTCCTGTTGAATGGGCACTTAACTTCTTATGGGATCGTCCTGAAGTCAGCTTATTATTAAGTGGAATGAGTGATATGACTCAAACAACTGACAATATAACCTATGCAGATCGTTCTTCTATTGGTATGTTATCTGAAGAAGATCTCTCTATGCTGGCAGAAGCGAAACAAATCTATGATACTATGGCATTAGTATCCTGTACCAAGTGTGCTTATTGCATGCCTTGTCCATTTGGCCTTGATATCCCCACTACTTTTGAAGCATACAATCGTACTGCTACAGTAGGGATGGAGAAAGCAGGTGCTTTCTATTCTTCCATTGAAACGAAGGCTGATGCATGTAAGAAATGCAAAAAATGTGAATCCGTATGTCCTCAAAAGATTAAAATAAGTGAAGTTATGGGCACTATTACAGATGTCTTTTTACAGGGGGCATAAGGGTTTCTTGAATAACAGACGCCTTGCTTAGAGGTTACTTAAGAATAGAGATATGGATATTTATTTGTCGCTCTTAAGGGTTTTAGTGGTTCTAATGATTCATGAATTTGCTATAACATCCCGGCAAAAAACCAACTCGCTGTGCTCAGACAGAATTTTTTGCCGGGATAGTCCCAACCCATGAATCATAAGAACCACACAAAGCCTTAAAGGCTCCAAATTAATATCCATACCTCTATTCTAATTTAGCCTTAGAAGCAAGGCTGATTATTAAGGAAATCATTCTCCCGTTAAATATTTATATTTGCCTTTTAATCATATGAAAACTTGTTTCACTCTTATATACTGAAATGTTTATCCTTTCTAATGCTACAACTCACTTTAATATTGGAGTCGTTGAATATTTAGGACTACCTGTTAATATACATAGTCTATAAAGTCAGTTTTGCTACCACTTCACCATCTTCTATTTCCCCGGTTGCTACGAATCCTAAAGATGCATACAGCTTTTTTGCTATTTCATTTTCCGGCTCATAAGACAGATAAACCCCGGATGCGTTCCCATAAGGCTCTGTTTTTATTAAATCAAGCGCCTTTTTCATTGCTTCTTTACCGTATCCTTTTCCTTGGTATTGTTTGTCAACCATTAATCTACATACCCAGTAAGTATTTTCTTCTGATTCTTCCGCCGCTTCATTATATGACAACATTGTAAATCCCACCATAATATCATTCTCATATATGGCATAAGGCATAGGGATGCACTCCTCATTAGATAAAGCAACGTATGCCTGTGCAAGGCTTCTTATATTACTTGCAACAAAACTTTTTTGATCTTTTTTCGGTTCTAATTTGATACATTCTTCAAAATTTTCCTCATTAATTTTCCTTAAACTTATCATTTTACTCTCCTCTTTTAATAAATCTATTTATATTAGTTCAGAAAAAACAACTGGTGGTTGTCTTAATTTTGTAAATCATGTTCAAAACTAAGACAACCACCAGTTGTTCTTTGATAACCCTAAAGGTAAATCATTGTTAGCAAGAATTATTCCTGAGGTTCCTCTTCTTCTAATTCATTGTCTAATAAGGCTGCTTCATATCTTTCAAGAATGATTTTTTGTATCTTCTCTCTAGTATCTGAATTAATTGGATGTGCAATATCCCGGTATTCACCATCTCCAGCACGTCTGCTTGGCATCGCAATAAACAATCCTTTTTCTCCTTCAATTACTTTGATATCATGAACTACGAATTCATTATCCAGCGTAATTGAAACAACAGCTTTCATTTTACCTTCTTTGTTAACTTTTCTTACTCTTACATCGGTAATTTGCATGTCGTATATCCCCCTTTAATCCTATGTCGTTATATAGTCTATAAGTATAGCTATCTCTTGTTATAAAACGTATCTTTCATTTTTTTCTACAACAATTCGTACTTTCCCATCTTCTCCAATATGTGTGGAATTTGCCCTAATCGTATCTCTGCTTTCAACAATGCAGTTCTCAATGTATGTATTATCCCCGATATATACATCATTTAGTATGATTGAGTTTTTAATTACGCAATTATTTCCTACATAGACTTTCTTGAATAATATAGAACTTTCTACTTGTCCATTAATAATACACCCACTAGATACCAGACTGTTTTTCACAGCACACGAAGCATTATATTTTGCTGGAGGAAGGTCGTCGATTTTGGTATAAACATCTGGATATTCTTTAAAGAAATAATCTCTGGCCCCTTTCTTTAGAAAATCCATATTTGTCTTAAAATAAGACTCTACGGAAGCAATATTGCTCCAATATGTATTAAGTTCATATGCGTATATCTTCTTCAGGTTCTTATAGCGAATAAATATATCTTTAACAAGGTCGAATCTTTCTTCTCCTGCCGATTTTTCTATTAATTCAATTAACTGTCTTCTACGAATTACATAGATACCGGTTGATATGGTATTCACTGTAGTGACGATAGGCTTTTCTTCAAATTCTTCAATTCTGCCATTTTCGTCTGTCTTAATGACACCAAACCTACTTGCATCCTCTCCTTCTTCCAGCCTTTTACAAACAATTGTAATATCTGCTTTTTTGGCAATATGATATTCCAGAACATGATTAAAATCTAATTTATATACTCCATCTCCCGATGCGATTACAACATAGGGTTCATGGCTGTTCTTTAAGAAACTTAAATTTTGATAAATTGCATCCGCAGTGCCACGATACCAGAAACTATTATCTGTAGTAATCGTAGGTGTAAATACATATAGTCCGCCCTGCTTTCTTCCAAAATCCCACCATTTTGAAGAGCTAAGATGTTCATTCAGGGATTTTGCATTATATTGTGTAAAAACAGCAACTTTATGAATATGTGAATTTGACATACTGCTTAAGGCGAAATCAATACTTCGGTAACTTCCTCCAACTGGCATTGCCGCAATTGCCCTTTTGTTGGATAATTCACCCATTCTATTGCTATTTCCTCCTGCTAAAATAATACCTATTGCTCTCATATAATATCACCCACCTTAATTAAAGTTTCTCCACTTGCTAATAATCCATTTGGATAATCTTCTGGTATCGTCTGACCATAGATTGCAGTATTTTTACCAACTTTAACTCCAGGCGGTATATAGGATTTATCACCAATTGTAACAAGCCCGAAAGAATAAATATTAGGTTCTACAATATTGGGAACCTCATCTCCACACCCAAGTTCAACATTATTGCTAATATGTACACCTTCTGCAATAATTGATTTATTTATGATTGACCCTTCTCCTATATGCACCGACTTCATGATGATGGAGTCTCTGACAATAACGTTTTCTCCTATGTACACTCCCGTACCAATGACAGAATTATACACCTGCCCATAAATTTCAGATCCTTCTCCTATGATTGTTCTTTCAACTTTCGCATTTTCTGAAATATATTGAGGAGGAATGGCATCACTCTTTGTATATATTTTCCAAAATTCCTCATATAAATTAAATTCCGGAACCAGATCAATAAGCTCCATATTGGACTCATGATAAGAACCTAAAGTACCTACATCTTTCCAATATCCGTTATATTCATAAGCAAATATACGATTTCCGTTCTTATGGCAATATGGAATTACATGTTTACCAAAATCACAACCCGCTTGATCTGATAAATGGATCAAGGCGCTTCTCAATAGTTTCCAGGAGAATATATAAATACCCATAGAGGCCAAATTGCTTCGCGGATTTTGTGGTTTTTCTTCAAACTCAATTATCTGTTTGTTACTGTCTGTGATTACAACACCAAATCTGCTTGCCTCTTCCAGTGGAACTGGAATTGTAGCTATAGTGATATCTGCCCCTTTTGATTTATGAAAATCAAGCATGACTTCATAATCCATCTTGTAAATATGATCGCCACCTAAAATTAATATGTACTCTGGATTATAATACTCCATATATTCCAGATTCTGATAGATGGCATTGGCAGTTCCTGTATACCATTCACTATTCCCGCTTTTTTCATAAGGAGGTAATATGGATACTCCCCCTATGTTTCGATCTAGATCCCATGGAATTCCGATACCTATATGTGTATTAAGTCTTAATGGCTGATACTGTGTTAATACTCCTACCGTATCAATTCCTGAATTAATACAATTACTAAGTGGAAAGTCAATAATCCTGTACTTTCCTCCAAAGGCTACCGCTGGTTTGGCAACTTTTGAAGTTAGAACACCCAACCTTGAACCTTGTCCTCCTGCAAGTAACATGGCTATCATTTCTTTTCTAATCACGTAATCACCTCTTCTAGTTTATTGGAACAATTCTACGGATTACTAGTTTGCTATCAGTGTTGCCTTTGTATATAAATTACTCTCACAAATATTATAACATTAAAAATTCCAAATGTGAATAATATTTACCAAATTTTACTGAAATACTATTAATTTTTTGACACATATTATAAATACCACTACTAATTCAACCTATTTACTAAAATTTTACTAATATTACAAGTTGATTTTTAAAATTTTTTAGCATTATATATAGATTATTTTTAGCACTAGGGTAACTTTTTCGAATATTCTAATATATCTTTCTATAAAATATTATAAATTGTATTTGTTTTTTTATAACAAATGGTTATAATAGCAATATATTAACATAATTTTAAGTTGACTCATAAAACAAAAGAGATATTTCAAAAGATTTATATTCACACTTTAATATATTAGAATAGGATGTGTAAAATATATGTACAAAATTGATTTTAATAATCCAATCCATATACATTTTATTGGGATTGGTGGTATTAGCATGAGTGGTTTTGCTGAATTGCTACATACAAAAGGCTTTACCATAACTGGTTCCGACTCGAAAGAAAGTCAGATAACGAAGCATCTAGAATCTCTAGGTATTAATATATTATATGGACAAAGAGCTTCAAATATAACCTCAGATATAGATTTGGTCGTTTATACTGCTGCTATAAGAGAAGATAATGAAGAATATCAAGCAGCCTTAAATAATAATATTCCTACCATGGATAGAGCGTTAATGGTCGGTCAGGTAATGTCAAATTATAAAAATTCTATAGCTATTTCTGGAACACACGGTAAAACTACTACTACTTCTATGTTATCCCATGTATTTTTGGAAGCTGAGTTAGATCCCACAATCTCGGTGGGTGGTATCTTAAAAGCGATTGATGGAAATATTCGTATCGGTAATTCTGATAATTTTATTACAGAAGCTTGTGAATATACCAACAGCTTCTTAAAATTTAATCCTAAGATCAGTGTTATCTTAAATGTAGAGGCAGATCATCTAGACTTTTTCAAAGATATTAATGATATTCGTAATTCTTTTAAAGCATTTGCCCAAAGGTTACCAGAAGATGGCCTTTTAATTTTAAACAGTGAAATTAATGATTATGATTTTTTTGCAAAAGACCTTGATTGTAAGGTTGTAACCTATGGTATTAATAATCCTGACAGCAATTATTCTGCCTTAAATATTGGCTATGATGAGCTTGGACACGGATATTATGATTTGTCTGAAAACGGTAAGATAGTAGATCACATCCACCTTAGTTTAGTTGGTTTACATAATATATCCAACTCATTATCTGTGATTGCCATTGCAAGAGAACTTAAGATTCCTCTGGAAGTGATTAAAAATGGCCTGCTTGCATTTAAGGGAACGGACCGGCGGTTCCAATACAAAGGAATTATTGGCGGAGTAAAGATCATTGATGATTATGCCCACCATCCTACAGAAATTGAAGCAACTCTTAAGGCTGCTGAAAAATATCCCCACAGAGAGCTTTGGTGCGTATTTCAACCTCATACTTACACAAGGACCAAAGCATTTTTAAAAGAATTTGCAAAAGCTCTTTCCTTAGCTGATAAAATTGTTCTCGCCGATATTTATGCCGCAAGGGAACCAGATCCAGGTGATATTTCTTCCAAAGATTTGTTGAGAGAGCTTGAAAATTTGGGTAAAGAAGTTTACTATTTCCCATGTTTCGATGAAATTGAAAATTTTTTATTACTAAATTGTACTAACGGCGACCTGTTGATAACTATGGGTGCCGGAGATATTGTAACCATAGGTGAAGCACTCTTAGGAAAATAGTTATCCACATTATCCACAACCTTATCAACATATTTTGTCCGATTTGGTTGTGGATTTTTTATTTGGTGCATAGATTTTCTACAATTATAGAATAGATATGTTCAAATAGGCAGTTTTACTGGCAAATTCTATAATATGACAAAAATTTACATATCAGCCCCTTGATGTTATCCACCTTATCCACATTATCCACATTTTCACAAATCCCTGAACCCCTTATAAATGCACTATTTTATTCTTCATTCTTCTATGCTATAATGCTCGTGAAAGCAAATTTACTTGCTTGCAAGGGTAAATTTGCTCACGGGACCATAAAAATTTATTTTTATGGTATAAGTGATGTGCAAAGGTTACTTGCTCGCAAGAGTGAATGTGTTCACGGGGACATAAAATTTTAATTTTATGTCACAGATCGTGAGTATCGCTTGCTTGCAAGAATTAACTATCCTAAAAATATAAAATGAGAGGAGTAAGTGGAGCAATGAATTCAATTGAATTGTGTTCTAATCATGTGTCAAATGTCACCTTAGTTTCAAATCTATTTATTGATACATATATGCCTGTAGCTAATGGCTCTTACGTAAAAGTATATTTATATTTGCTTCGCTGTATTTCTAATTCTAAATGTGATATATCAATATCTTCAATTGCAGATCGTCTTGAAGATTCAGAAAAAGATATTATTCGTGCATTAACATATTGGGAAAAGGTCAATATATTGACACTTTGCAGAGATGGAAATAATGAGATTACCCAAATCATTTTTAACGATTTAAGCCCTGGCGAAAAAGCCAGTACAGATAATAATCTTAATTTATTTGAAACCGAGTCTTCCGCCACGAAAGAAACTGCTTTACATACAGATAAGCCAACATATACACCTGCCCAAATAGAAGAATTGACTAAAAACGAAGAGGTAAAATGGTTATTAAAAATCATTGAAATATATTTAGAAAGGTTTTTAAAACCTGCAGATATTCAGTTGATCTTATATTTATATGAAAGTGTAGGGTTCTCAGTCGAACTCATTATGTATTTATATGAATACTGTGTATCAAAAAATAAAAAGAATCCATCTTACATAGAGGCCGTTGCTATTTCCTGGGCAGAAGAAGGAATTGATACTGTAGAAAAAGCGGAAGCCTCAACAGCAATTTATAATACAAATTACAATGCAGTGAATAAGGCATTTGGACTCAACAGAGCGCCTGGTAATGTAGAGCGCCAGTTTATCAATAAATGGCTTAACCAATATGGTTTTGATATCGATATTATCGTGGAAGCTTGCAATCGAACTCTTTTAATGGTGCAAAAACCTGATTTTAAATATGCAGATAAAATTTTAGAGAATTGGTATAAGAATCATGTACATCATTTGAGTGATGTTTCTAAATTAGATGACCTTCATAAATCTTCTCCAAAATTACAGGGAAAAGAAGTAATTGCAAAGCCATCTAATAATAAGTTCAATGCTTTTCCACAAAGAAATTATACGAAAGAAGATTATTCTTCCATGGAACAACGTTTACTCACAAAATAAGGAGAATCATAATGGCGCTGAAAAATTTTCAATATAATACCATACTTCGTGAATATGACAGCAGACAATTAAAAAATAAACATGATTTAGATATGCGTATTGCCAAAATATATAAAGAGATTCCAGAATTAAAAGAAATTGATGAAAAAATAGTTGCCGGTTCTATTGCAGATACCAAAAAATTATTGATGGGTGACGAATCTGTTCTAGAAAAATTAAAAGAAGATAATCTTGATTTGTCCATGAGGAAAATAGAATTATTATGTGAGCATGGATATAGTCCGGATTATCTAACTCCTGATTGTGCCTGCCCTGATTGCAAAGACACCGGATTCATTGGAAATAAAAAATGCCACTGTTTTAAACAGGCAATTGTTGATCTGGTATATTCCCAGTCCAATATTAAGCGGGCCATTGCTATGGAGAATTTTAGTACGTTCTCCTTTGATCACTATTCTAACGACTATGTGGAAGAGACCACTAAACTGACCCCTTATGCCAATATTCACAAAGTAGTGGATTCCTGCAAAAATTTTATTAAAGATTTTGATAAGAAATATGAGAATATACTTTTGTATGGCAATACCGGTGTTGGAAAAACCTTTCTTGCAAATTGTATTGCGAAGGAGCTTCTGGATAGTGCTCATACTGTAATATATCTTACGGCATTTCAATTATTTGATATTCTTGAGAAGAATAAATTCAGAAAAAATGATGATAATTATGAAGCAGAGAATCAATTTGATTATATTTTAGATTGTGATTTACTCATCATTGATGACCTTGGTACGGAGTTAAATAATACATTTGTAACTTCACAATTATATTTATGCATCAATGAACGTCATTTAAGACAAAAATCTACCATTATTTCTACAAATCTTTCCTGGAATGATTTAAATACTAATTATAGTGAACGAATATTTTCCAGGATTACGAGCAATTACATATTGCTTAAAATCGTAGGAGACGACATCCGTCTCAAGAAAGCTTTCTCTTAATAGTTATTATTACTAAGTTTATGCCGTTATACTTACATTATTTTTTCTGTTTTTTAGCCTTGACTAAATATTTCGATAATGGTATAAATTTAATGGACTTTGTAACTTATTGAATTGCACGATTAACGGAGGACTTAGTAATGTCACAGGAAAAATTTGTCGAAACCATACCGGTTGGTACATTAGGTATCATTGCACTTGAAAGTTCAAGAGCACTTGGTAACAAAGTAAATGATTATATTGTAAAATGGAGACAGGAGAAAGATAGTGAACATAAATCAACGATTGCTTTTACTGGTTACCAAAGAGATTCTTATCTTTTAGATGCTGCATGCCCACGTTTTGGCTCAGGAGAAGCAAAAGGTCATATCAGAGAATCTGTAAGAGGGGATGATCTTTATATTTTGCTTGATGTATGTAATTACAGTATTACTTACAATCTTTTTGGACAGACCAATCATATGTCCCCTGATGATCATTATCAAGATCTTAAGAGAATTATTGCTGCAGTAGGTGGCAAAGCACGTAGAATCACAGTTATTATGCCTTTCTTATATGAAAGCAGACAACATAAACGTAGTTCCAGAGAATCCCTTGATTGCGCATTAGCACTTCAAGAACTAATAAATATGGGTGTTGAAAGTATTATTACCTTTGACGCTCATGATCCTAGAGTTCAAAATTCTATCCCGCTAAAGAGTTTTGAAACAGTTCAGCCAACTTATCAGTTTATTAAATCACTGCTTAAGAATGTACCCGATCTTACTGTAGATGCAGATCACATGATGGTAATCAGTCCGGATGAAGGTGCCATGAGCAGAGCTGTTTATTTTGCCAATGTACTTGGAATTGATATGGGTATGTTCTATAAACGTCGTGATTATACAACAATCGTTAATGGACGTAATCCAATTGTAGCACATGAATTCCTGGGGACAGACTTAAAAGGAAAAGATGTTGTTATCATTGATGACATGATCTCTTCTGGAGACAGTATGATTGATGTAGCTACTGAGTTAAAACGCCGTGATGCCGGCAGAATTTTTGTAGCTTCTACTTTTGGGTTATTTACCAATGGATTAGAGCAATTTGATAAGGCGTATGAAAGTGGTTTAATCTATCGTGTGCTAACAACAAATTTAGTATATCAATCAGAAGAACTTCTATCAAAACCTTATTATATCAGTGTTGATATGAGTAAATATATCGCTTTGCTAATAGATACATTAAATCATGATGCATCTATCAGCGGATTCTTAAGTCCAACAGAACGTATTCAAAATGTTTTGAATCGTTATAAAAAATAGAAAATATTATTACAGACAGAAAAAACCTTGATGTCATCCCTTTGGATTTGACTTCAAGGTTTTTCTTATAATTATAGAACTCTTCTACTTAAATGCTTAATATTTACTGCTGATAGTCTCCAACATAATAATCTCCTATATTATCCGTTGATTCTCCTACGATATCCGGTTCTTCACCTATGGGTTCCTCTTCTATTGGTTCCTCTCCCATACCGTCATCTATTTCTTCACCATCATCATCTATATTCTCATCTGGAATATTGTTATCAATATCTTCTGTACCATCATCAATATCTGTAGGCGGAGTATCAATAACCTCTTGTTCTTCTGTATTTGTTTCTTCTTCCTTTATTTCTTCTTCCACTTCAACTTCTTCAACGGTTGCTTCCTCTGTCTTTTCATTACTTACATAGCCTTTAAACTGCTTGTTCTCTAATCCCTCATGAATTATATTCATATATTGTTTCCATATGTTACCTGGATAAGAAGATCCATAAAGATTATTTAAAGTTTTTGGAGTATCATATCCAACCCAGACACTTGTTGTATAATATGGGGTATATCCAACAAACCAGCCATCTTTTTTATCATTCGTTGTCCCTGTTTTCCCTGCACAACTCATATTCGTCAGGGCAAGTCCTCTACCTGTTCCATATTTTAATACACCTGTTAATATATTAGTCATGGTCCTTGCCGCATTCTCTTCATAAACGGGCACCAGATTAATATGATCAGTTACTAATTCTAAACCTTTTGAGTCTGTAATATTTACAATACATGTAGGTTCCCTATAGATACCATCATTTTGAATAGCCGCATAGCCAGATGCCATTTCTACGGTACTTGCTCCGTAAGTAAAACCACCTAAAGACGCAGCCGGATAATAATCATTTTTATCAATTCTGGCAAAATCCATCTTTTTTATAAAGCTTAATCCCACCGTCGGTGTAATATCTTCAAATATTTTCCATGCAACTACATTCTTTGATTGTTCCACTGCTTTTCTTAAAGTAATTTTGCCCGAATATCTGCCATCGGAATTGCTTGGTCCGCCTTTAAACTTTTTATCTTCAACTATTTGCTCTGAAGTATATCCAAGTTGCAGCGCTGGTGTATATACAATTAACGGCTTTATTGAACTTCCTGGCTGTCTAAAACTTTGATAAGCTCTATTTAAAGTATATCCATCTAAATTCTGGCTTCTTCCACCAACGATCGCTGAAACTCTTCCTGTGGCATTATCAATACTTGTTGCTGCCCCTTGAAGTAAGTAAACACCATTGTCGCCTTTTTCTTTAAAATCTTTTAAAGTTTCATCCACTGCTTTTTGCAATTCTTTTTGAAGTTTTGGATCAATAGAAGTGTAGATTCGATATCCATCTTTATATAAGGATTGCTGGCTCTCTTTATAATATTCATTATATAATGCATCATATTTTTCTTTTTCCTGATCAGAATTGAACTCATATTGAAATACAAATCCCTGTCTCTTCATTAATGCTTTGATTGCACAGTGATATACATAAGTTTCAACATAATTATTTCTTTTAATTGTCTTAATATTAAGCTTGATTTCCTCTTTTACTGCTTTATCATGCTCTTGTTCTGTAATGTTTCCATCCTCAAGCATTTGCCCTAAGATACGGTCTCTTCTTTTTATTGTGTTTTCTATATAATCAACGGGATCATATATGGTAGGATTATTAGGAATTGCACATAAGAAAACAATCTGGGATAAGCTTAAATCTTTTACATTCTTATTAAAATATCCTTTACTTGCTGCTTCAATCCCATAATATCCATTGGAGAAATATATATTATTTAAATAAAATTCCATTATTTGATATTTCTCATATTTTTTCTCCATTTCCAATGCAATAAACATTTCTTTTATTTTACGCTCCCAACTTACTTCATGGGTCAGGAATATGTTTCTGCTTAACTGTTGAGTAATGGTACTTGCACCCTGGTGGATATCCCCTCTGTTACGAACAAGGGCAACTCCGGCTCTAATGATTGCTTTTAAGTCGACTCCTTTATGGCTCAAAAATTTCTTGTCCTCAATAGAAATCATGGCATTTACCGCGGAATCTGGAATATCCTCATAAGGAATATAATGAACATCTTTTGTTCCTTTTAAAGTTGATAATAATTTACCGTTTATATCATATACAAAGCTTGTTTCCGCCTGCCTGAATGTTTCTTCCGTAGACTTAGCAATATAAGTTTTTGCTTCTTCCTGCATATTGATCAGATCTTTTCCGTACCTGAGATAAAAAAGTATCCCTAATACCAGCATTGCACTTAACATGATTAAAGTAAATACTTTAAGTGATGTTTTTATTGCATGCCAAACTTTATTCTTCTTTTTCTGTTTCTTTTTTGTAGCCATATTATACCTCTTATTCTGCTTATATTTACTGTTTATTACCTTGATTCATCGGTTAATAGAATTTTATGGTAAGGAATATTTAGTTCCTTCAATAGCTGTTCTTCCCTTTTATGACAAGTAAATATTAAAATCTGTCTGTCTTTTTCTTTGGTAAGCATCCTCAATACACCTCTCAAACGTTTTTCATCATAGTATGCAAAAGTATCATCCAAAATTAATGGCATATTATCTTCGGCAAATATTAATCCGGCGACTGATAAACGTAATGCGAAATAAAGCTGCTCTATTGTTCCCACACTAAACTTGTCTAAATCTATAAATCGGTCTTTATATTCTATTTTAACATCTAACTTTTCATCGATTTTAATATCATCATATTTACCATCCGTTTGCTCTCTCATAATTCCAGATAGGATTTTATTTAAATTCTGCCCAAAATCATCATGAATATTTGAAGAAATATGGTTAATGGTATTCATTGCCAAATTGATTGCTAAAATCTCTTTTTCTTCATCTCTAAGTTTTCTTTTCAATTCATTAAGGGCTTCTTTTTTCTCATAAAGATTTAATTCTTTCTCTTCCAGAATACTTAACTCCCATTTCCGTTTTTCAAGGTCAATCTTAAGGTTCTCCTTTTTCTTTCTGGACTCTTCCTTCTTAAGCTCAAGGCTGCCCTTAAGAGAATGGATCTCTTTCTCCAGTCTATTCATGGATGAAAAGTCAACCTTTGTAATTTCACATATTCTAGCTCCATAATTAAGTATGTATTTCTCCTCTTCCCTGATCAGAGCAGAGATATCTTTTATAGAATTTTGAATTTTCTCCTTTTCAAAACCAGGTACCGGATTCTTTCCATGAACAGGCTTATTTATTATATAGTATACGCCCCATGTAAGGATTATACCAAAGATTATAATGAGTGAATTAAATGTGTTAATTCCCCTAAAAAATATTACTCCTGTTATTATAATTAATAAACTAAGAACCCAATATATAATTTTACTTTTTGAAGCTTTTGCATCTTTCTTTGAATTTACCTGAAAGTTATTCAGTAATTCCTCATAGCTTTTCTTTTGCTCTGATAACCTTAGCAATTGTTTATATTTTTCCCTGATTTCCGGATATAAAGAAATAAAATCATAAATTTTGTCCAATTCTTCTTTTTGATTCAATTCATCCTCTTGTTTTAACTTTATTTCTAACTGCTTTATTGAGGATGCCAGTTCTTCTATCTTAACTTCTTCCAGCATATCTTCTTTTGTCTGAACTTCAAGAGTATCAATTTTAATCTTTGTCTGGTTGCCTTCCATCTGCTTTTTCTTAAGATTCAGATAATTGATTGCCTTTCCAATATCCACCTGATTACTTTTTGATAAAGACAAATTTGTAATATGGTTCTGAACTTCCGATGCCAGTTCCTTGTCTGTCCTGGCTTTTAATTGTTCAATACTAATAGTATTTTTATAATTATCTTCCGTTAGTCCCTCTATAAAGGAAACCCCTTTTACAGAGGTTGGCAAGACTTCTCTTCCATTTTCCAGATCTATCACTTTATATTCTTTATTCTCTTTATGAAAGTTTCGATGGATACGATAGTTTTTACCCTTATATTCCAGATCAAGACTCCCTCCATAAATTGCCGGTGTTTCCCATGGTTGATACCTTGAATAACTATCGTCTTTGGAGGCTCTTCCTCTTTGTTTTTCAATTCCGAATAACATTCCGGTGAGAAAACTATGGATGGTTGATTTTCCAGCTTCATTGTCTCCATATATAAGGTTGATTCCTTCTTTTAATTCTATATTTTTGTCCAGAAATTTCCCAAAATTCTTTAGTCTTAATGTCGTAAACTTCAAGGTATCACCCCTTTGCTTTTAGTAATGCCTCTATACCATAATATAAAGCTTTATCTGCAATCTCGTCTTCTAAACCGGTACGACGGATGCTCTCTATATACATTCCAATGATATTATCTTTATTCATATAATATAATTCACTAAAGTCATAGTCAGGGACAGTTGTGTCCATAACCTGTATTATATTTCCTATATCATATAACGAATTTATGTCAATTTCGTTTTCAGAATCTCTAATTCCTTTTAAAATTAATTTATATATATTATATTCACCAATTTCAGCAACTTTCCCCTTAATAAAATCAAGTATTTTTCCATTGGTCATATCCGGTTCTACTTCAACCTCTAAATGAATATATTCCCTTTTTGCCAATGGAATAAAAGAAATATCACTTTTATTCCCCTCCATATCCTTTTGTATATCTCCTATGATATATCCATGTCTTCCTGTCTCATTTTTATCAAGAGGTTCCAGTGAGCCAGAGTAAGCAATCCTGTCAGTGATAAATTCCTGCTTATGTATGTGGCCTAAGGCAACATAATCATATCCCAATGACTTAAGATTATTCTTGTCAATTGGAATATCTTTCTCATCCCCTCCATGAGCTATTAAAATATTGATGCACTCCTTATCTTCAGGATATGCATTTGTGTATTTTGCTTCTAAGATGTCTCTCTGATGATAGCTAAATCCATAAACTCTGGTATTATGCTCAGGAAAGTATAAGCTATCCAGCTTTTCATTATCCAGCATAAATACTTGTTCACACCATTGAAAATTAATATAATGGGAACGTTCATTTATATAATCATGATTTCCTGCAATTATAATTACTTTTGTTCTATTTAATTTGGAAAAACCATAATTGATCTCTTTTATATCTCTAACCAGGGGCTGATTGTGAAAAAGATCTCCTGCTATGAACAAAAAATCAACTGCTTCCCGATTACATATTTCCAATAAGTTAAAGAAAGTCTCTTTAATCTCTTCCTTTCTTAATTCACTCCAAGGCATGCCCTTATCTGGCTGCATTCCAAGATGAACATCTGCAATATGGATAAATTTCATGATTTTCTCCTCCAAGTCAAGCCAAGCAAATCTAATATCCTAGTTCTATTTGACAAATTAATGTAAGAATATTGTATTCTTTCATAATATATCATCTAGCTAGTATAACACAAATGTGTGTTCTTTTAAATGTTTTTAAGTTTAAGTTTTTATTAATAAAGTCTTTCAAAAATATTATCTCTTGCATTTTTTAAAAAAGTCTTGTATATTATATAGTGCTGTAAAATCTGATGATTCATCAGAATGACTTTCGAGTGTTCGTAACCTTCCACTCGTAAAACAAAACTAAAGGAGAATTGAATATGAGAAACAAAAGTTTATTATTTTTAGTGCAATCTTCTATGATTGCAGCAATTTATGTAGTCTTAGTCTACATATTTAAACCAATCAGCTTTGGAGCCATCCAAGTCAGAATTGCAGAAGTTTTAACCATATTACCAATGTTTACTCCTGCTGCCATTCCTGGATTGACCCTCGGCTGTTTCTTAGGAAATTTCTTAACTGGTGCAGATATGTTAGATGTGATTTTTGGTTCCTTAGCCACATTACTTGGAGCACTTGGTTCTTATGGACTTAGAAGATACAAATTCCTTGTACCTCTTCCACCAATAATAGCCAATATTGTTATCGTTCCATGGATTCTACGTTATGCATATAATATCCCGGATGCGATTCCTTTTATGATGCTTACAGTGGGAATCGGGGAAGTGATCTCTTGTGGAGTACTTGGTATTATACTTATATTCGCATTAGATAGATATAAAGACGTAATTTTTAAAAATATAAATTAAGATGATATTTTGGGCTTCCAGAGTTTAATAGACTATGGAAGCTCTTTTTTACTTGAAAGTATAGAATGTAACATGGTATTGTATACTTAATTAATATATCAAGTGAAATTCAAGCCAGATATGTTTCAATTACAACACAATTTAGTCCCATTTATCAAGGGACATAACAGCTGTCATCTTCCACTTTAAATTTTATGCAAAATTGGGTTATCTTTGATAGAAATATGAGGTGAACATATGAAATCCATACTAAGTTTTAAAAAAATAAATTACATCCAGATTCTTAAGATTGCTATTGGTAGCTGCATCTCTATCCTAATAGCTGACTTTTTTCATTTAAGCTATAGTTCTTCCGCCGGAGTTATTACTCTTCTTACCATTCAAAATACAAAGAAAGAAACCTTACTTATTACATTGAAACGGTTTCTCTCATTTTTAATCTCTCTTATTATAGCCTATATTATCTTTCAATTCACAGGATATCATCCATTGTCCTATGGTTTATATCTCCTTCTCTTTGTAGGTGTATGTTATTTGCTGGATTTAGAGGTTGGCATCTCAATGAATGCAGTATTGGCAACTCATTTCTTAATTGAAAGCTCCATGAGTTATCATTGGATAATGAATGAACTATCTCTATTTTTATTAGGTTCTGGAATTGGTTTGTTATTAAATCTTTATATTCCTAAGAACATTATGGTCATTAAACAGGATCAGGTAACAATAGAAGATAATATTAAAGATATTCTGTGTCAAATGGCTTCATCATTATTAGACCCCATACGAGGCTCTGCCTCAAAAGAAAATCTGGAACAACTTAATGACCAGTTAAAGGAGGGGCTGTCCCGTGCTTATGAAAATATGAATAATACTCTATTTGGAGATGTGCGCTATTATATTCAGTACATGCAAATGCGTAAAGATCAATATCATATTTTAAAAAGAATTCAGTCTTCTATAGAATCACTAAATACAGTCCCTGTGCAGGCAATTACGATTGCTGATTATATAAACCATATCGCAACCACTCTCCATGAATATAACAATGCAATTGATCTTTTGGAAGAATTGGAAAAGATCTCTGATTCCTTCAAATCAGACCCACTCCCTGTAAGCCGGATAGAATTTGAAAATAGAGCAGTCCTCTTTCAAATCATTCATGAGCTGGAGATATTTTTAATCTGTAAAAGAGACTTTGTTGTTGCATTAACTCCTTTCCAGATAAAAACATTCTGGAATCAGAGTAAATAGACTTCCATCTCTTTTCCTGAAGATAAATTCTCACAGTGAGCCAGGCTGCCTCTCTCTGCTATTTTATGGTCTATATAATAATTGCTTGTTTTAGTCCCGCCTTTTATTTTGTCAAATAATAGCTTAGCTGCCATAATCCCTTCTTCTTCATAAGGTATTACAATAGCTGTAAGAGCCGGGTTTAAATAAGACGTATATTCTAATCCCCCTATACTTATCACAGATATATCCTCGGGTACTTTTAGCCCAATACTCTGTATATAGTGAATTGCACCGGTTGCAATAAAGTCACTGCAGGCTAAGATAGCTGTTGGTAAGTCTTTATTCTCTTCATGAATCTTTTTCATGGATTCATAACCTGCCTCCAAAGTGTGTTCACCAAATTGAATATACGAATCTGTTATTATCATGTTCTTAGCCGCCAGCCCATTATGAAACCCTTCATAGAATTTATTGGAATCTGGGTCTGCCTTTATTCCAATAAATCCAATCCTTTTATGTCCAAAGCTTGTAATCAGATCAGCTGCTTCCATTGAAGCTTTATAAACGTCATAAGAAATCCGGCTTAAAGAATTGGAATCCTTATCAGCTTCTCCTATTAAAACAATTGGGTATTCTTTATTCATTAATTCATGGGACAAAGATGTATCCCTATTGTTACTGATAATAATAATTCCATCTGCATTCTTATCTTCTAATATTTTCAGCAAGTCCTTTTCTGTCTTTTCCCTGGATTCACTGATCATTACTGTGTATCCCTCTGATTGACAAATTTGATTTATTCCTTTCATTAGAACTCCATTCACTGGATTACTTATATCTGGAACAATCACACCTATCGTTTGGGCTTTTTTTGTAATCAGTCCTCTGGCAAAAGCATTTGGCTTAAAATTATTCTTTTCAATAATCTGATTTACTTTTTCTTTTAACTCTGCACTTACTGCTTTTGTATTATTCATTACTCTTGATACAGTCGCTTTGGATACCCCTGCTTCTCTCGCAATATCTTCAATCGTTATTGACATTACTTCTCCTCCAATCTAACAGGAAACCCTTTTCCTGTTATGTAAAAAATAATAGTACATTATAAAAATTAACGTACTATTATTTTGTATTCTTTAAAATATATTTTATAGATCACAATTATTTACTGTTCTTGGGAATGGAATTACGTCACGAATATTACTCATACCAGTTAAATACATAACGCACCTTTCAAATCCAAGTCCAAATCCTGCATGTCTGGTTGAACCATATTTTCTAAGGTCAAGATAGAAACCATAATCTTCTTCATTTAATTTCATTTCTTTCATGCGATTTACTAATTTATCAAAATCATCTTCTCTTTGACTTCCGCCAATAATTTCACCAATACCTGGAACTAATAAATCCATGGCTGCTACTGTCTTATTATCTTCATTCATCTTCATATAAAATGCTTTAATATCTTTTGGATAATCAGTAACGAATACAGGTTTCTTAAATACTTCTTCTGTCAGATATCTTTCATGTTCTGTTTGAAGATCCGTACCCCAGGATACTTTGTATTCAAAATTATCATTATTCTTTTCCAGAATCTCAATTGCCTCCGTATAAGTTACATGCCCAAAATCAGAAGAAGCCACATGAGTTAATCTTTCTATCAATCCCTTATCTACAAACTGATTAAAGAAATTCATCTCTTCTGGGGCATGTTCTAATACATAGTTGATGATATATTTTAACATGCCTTCTGCAAGCATCATATCATCATTTAAGTCCGCAAAGGCAATCTCCGGCTCAATCATCCAGAATTCTGCCGCATGTCTTGTAGTATTGGAATTCTCAGCTCTAAATGTAGGTCCAAAAGTATAGATATTACGGAAAGCCATTGCATATGTCTCACCATTTAATTGTCCGCTCACTGTTAAATTGGTTGGTTTATTAAAGAAATCCTGTGTGAAATCAATTTGTCCTTCTTTTGTTTTAGGGACATCCTTTAAATCCAAAGTTGTTACCTGGAACATCTCTCCGGCACCTTCTGCATCACTTCCAGTAATTAATGGAGTATGAACATATACAAAGTCTCTGTCTTGAAAATATTGGTGAATTGCATATGCAATCAGTGAACGAACACGGAATACCGCCTGAAAAGTATTTGTCCTGGGTCTCAAATGTGAAATCGTTCTTAAATATTCCAGAGTATGTCTCTTCTTCTGTAATGGATACTCTGCAGTGGATGCACCTTCTATTTCAATCTGTGCAGCCTGTATCTCAAATGGTTGTTTTGCATCTGGTGTCGCAACTAATTCTCCTTTAATAATGATTGCAGCTCCTACGTTAAGTTTAGAAATCTCTGCAAAATTACTCATCTTATCATGATAAACAATCTGAAGTGTTTCAAAATATGTCCCATCATGTAATACAATGAAACCAAAAGATTTTGAATCTCTAATACTTCTGACCCAGCCTCCCACTGATATCGTTTGTCCAATATATTTATCTTGATTCTTATATAATTCCCTAACTGTTGTCAACTCCATTAGCCTAACTCCTTTGTTATAATTTTCTTCCTGAAAAATGTACCATAAAACGGTACTCTAATTTATGCTTTGCGCTTGGCTCATTGTTTTCATTATACCATGAACAAGTTCATGATCTTGTTACATTCGCCAAATGCTTTGCGCTTGGCTCATTGTTTTCATTATATCATATCAAAATCATTTTACAACTGATAATTTTTTATATGAAATGTATTCTCTGCCCCTGAATAGTGAAATAAAACTGGTCATAAGATCTATAATTCCATGTCTTGATGTTAATTATTACATGATGCCATTAATTTTATCATAACTATATAATTACACTATTAAAAATGAAAAATAGACAATCCCTCTTCAAAATAACAGTTTGGTGAATTATAATTGAAAGGATATGTATGATGCCCAAATAGCCTGTTATCATTATTCAAGGCTACCCCATAGGCAAAGAGTCATTCATGTGTTATTATTTTACTAATTGATGCAACCTTTTGAATATTTCATTAGTATTGTAGGTGGGAGGAGGTTTTAAAATGGCCGAACAATCTTTGTGCACAGAAGATTCAATTGAGAGAACTTTGGAGAAATATGCAAATATGGTATATCGAATCGCATTTTCTAGAACAAAGAATAAATATGATGCAGATGATATTCTGCAAGAAGTATTTATGAAATATATAAAATATAATCTGGATTATACAAGTGAAGAACATAAAAAAGCATGGCTGATTAAGACAACAATTAACACAAGTAAGACGTTATTAACATCCGCGTGGTTTAAGAAAACGACATCTATGCCGGATCATCTATATACCACTATGGAAGAAAAAAGTGAAGTATATTATGCTGTCTTAAAGCTTCCTGCAAAATATCGTACTGTTATTCATCTGTTTTATTATGAAAGCTTATCGATCGCCCAGATGAGTTCTCTTTTAGAAACAAAAGAAACTACCATCAAATCGCAACTTCACAGAGCAAGAAAGCTCTTACAGGATATTTTGAAAGGAGAGGGTTTTGATGTTTAGAGAAAAATATATTTTAGACAATGAAATGATTAAACCGGATGATCAGTTATTAGCTTCTCTTAAAATTCAAATGAAGACATATGCCAAAACCCATGAATATATTAATGATACAACTACAGAAGATTTGAATGTAAAACCTTCTTCTGTCAATCTTAGATTACTGCTCAAATATAGTAGCTTTGCAGCCTGTTTTCTTGTTTTAATTGTATCTATAACTTATTCAGGCTTGTTCACCGGATCTAAGAACTCTAAAACGACGCAAGAAACAACAAGTGCAGAGACCTCCGCTAATTCCCAGGATATAGCTGTGGAGGAATATTCCATGAAATCTTCAGAAAATTCCGGAGCAGTTTCAGATTCCAGTAGCAGAATATACAAAGAAGCGGACGAGGAAGCAAAAGTCAGTATAGAGATGGCTCCATCCAGTTCTTTGACGGACCAAAAAATAGTAATTTCAAAAGACACTGTAACTTCTATACTTATAAATAAAAATACAGATAATCTTGCTTCACAGCAAGCGATTACAGATAGTACTAAAATCTCAGATATCGTTAACTATATCAATGAACTTGTACTAACCCCTGTTTCAGCGCTTCCTTCCCTTGATGATTCCAAACAATTGGTGATGACCATTGAATATGGGAATGATATAAATGAAGATGTGATTTATCTGAATGAACATTTTTTAAAAATGAATCAGAATGAATGGTTTGAATTAAATAGTACAGATTCTGAAAAATTATATTCCTTAATAGATCAATAAATTTTCAAATCACTATAAGATTGAGAAATAAAAGGGTGACCTGCAAGCAATTCTGCTTAGGTCACCCTTTTTATATGATCTTTTAACAACAAAATCATTTGGCATAATAGTTTTACGAAGTGCACCGGATAACTGTATTACTTCAGAATATTAACACGACCCTCTAATGGCTGAAATTGCTTTTCATCTGGTTGTGCGGTAGGTTTTCCAAAAGGCATCTGAGCAATTAACTTCCAATGATCTGGTATGTTAAATTCTTTCTTTACTTCAGATTCTATAAGCTCATTATAGTGTTGCAATGATGCACCCAACCCTTCTATTTCCAATGCTGTCCATATAATAAACTGATGCATTCCACTTGATTGCTCTGACCAGACAGGAAAATTGTCTTTGTAAAGAGCAAATTGTTGTTGGTGGGATTCTATTACACTGATATCTTCAAAAAATAAAACTGTACCATATCCATTTTTAAATGAATTGATTTTTTGTTCTGTTGAGCTGAAACTAGCTTCTGGTACTATCTTTCTTAAAGCCTCCATTGTAATATCCCATAATTTATCATGTTTATTTTCTAATAATAAAACCACTCTGGCACTTTGAGAATTAAATGCAGATGGAGCATGTTTCACTGCATGTTCTATAATTTCTTTTAATCTTTCATCTGAAACTACAGCCTCCTTGCTTATTCCATAAAATGATCTTCTGTCTTCCACTGCACTAAAAAAATCTTTTGACATAATAATTCCTCCTAATTTTTATTAATTAATGTTTATATGTTAAGCTTATTTACTCATTTCTATATAGTACTTAATAAAAGTTTAAGTGATCTATATATTTTGAATTGTGATTATTTATTTATATTAAGTTACATTTAGTAACTAACTATAGATTAATTATTGCACAATAATTGAAATTAGTCAAGAGCTTTTTAAAAATAAAAAGAACCTTCTATAAATTTAGAAGATTCTTTTATTTTTATCATTTATTAATTCCACTTTTCTGCCCACTTTTGTATTTCATCCATAACTGGTTCAAGTTCAAGTCCTTTCCTTGTTAACTCATATTCTATACGCACAGGAGTTTCTGGATAAACTTTTCTTATTATAATACCTTCGTCCTCTAACTCCTTAAATCTTTCTGTTAACATCCTTGCACTCATGTTAGGAATTGCTTCTGCAATATCGGAAAATCTTTTTTGCCCGCTTAATAATGTCCTAATGATTAGCCCGGTCCATCTTTTTCCTAATAATCCAAAGGCATTTTCAAATTTGGGGCACATATGATATTTTTCCAAATTAATCACCACCTACAAATATTTTACCTTATCCACTAAATTCGAAACCACCTCATTAAGTGGATAGGTATATGTTCTCACTAAGCTCGTAAATACCTCGCGAAGTGTTCATATTATACCACAACTACTAGATAAAAGTAAGTAGGTTATTTAAATATACTACGGCAGATTTTAAATTTTTTTAATTCTGTCAAAAAAGATCCTCATAGGTTGAAACAATACAAGAACTACCACAAAATTAGCAATGCAATGTACAATATCAAATGGAATTCCATTTATCCAATATCCAATTCCAGCTCCCACTCCTCCTATAATGAAATATGGAAAGGAAGAAAGAGCTCCAAAACTCAGTCCAAAAACAGCAGATAAAGTCGCCCAAAAAAGAACAGATGTCTTTTTTTGAAATATTAAGGCAGCCCATGCCAATATAGTCCAAATATATAAATACATGATCCACCAGATTCCAAATCCATATAACAGACCTTCCAGCAATGCAAATACATAAATACTAAGGATAGCTTTTTTACCAAATTTTAAAGTAAATATAATTATAAATAAAGATACGAATTCAATATTAGGTAAAAATGCAAAGGCTACCTGAAAAATAAATAATAAGGCACCGAGCATACCCATCAATACAATATCTTTTGTTTTCATTTTAATAACCTTCAGTTAAAGTTACTTCAAAATGATCTCCATCCTGAATTGGAGTTGAATCCACACCGGTATTTAACTGCCCGCCGTCTTTCGTAAAACACCACCACTCCTGTTTGGAATCGTCTGCTTTTATACCATCAACGACTGTAACTAATAATCCATATTCACTTTCCGTTCCTTCAATTAATTTCTCTTGTTCTAAAGCACCTCTTAGATATTCTTCATCTGTATTAATTCTATATTCTTTGGATACTTGATCTGGTACGACTACCTCCACTACAATGTTTTTATTGCCTGCTACTCCTTTGGGTGAAAAATTTGTATAAATCGCAAATAAAATTCCTATTGCTAAAATTAGACTAACAATTCCTATCCAAATCTTTTTATTACTATTTGATTTTACTGGTATCATTTCTTTGTCCTCCCATTAAAAAATCTTTCCACAAAAAATGAGGAAAGATTATACTTGTATAAAACGTACCTGTTCCAATTCCTCGTGGATATTCGTACAAAATTTCAAGCAGGTATTCTGGCTTAAGCATCAACATTCACACCTACCTTCCCAGTTACCCAGTGGTTTATTGGTGGAACTCCGCTAATACAGCGACGAGATCGCACAGGATTCTAACCTGTTTCCCTTTATATTAATGATTCCTAATATAATTACTTGAAATAAATATATTCAGTTTTCTTATTTTTATTTGATGAATACTAATATCATCCTTTTATATTTTCTTACCGCTTCAATTCTATCTTATCCGTCACTTGAAATCAAGATTTTTTCTAATAGTATTTTATATTAACATTTTTACCCATACGGAGAAGAACTTCCTTCAATTGTTCTACTAAGTTCATTCGGATACTTAAATCAAATGGAAGGGCAGTATTTTGATGTGCTTCATTCATTGCTTTTCCAACATATAGATTTAATTTTGTGCAATCTTCTATCAATAATTTAGCAATAGCAGAACCTCCATTCTCCTTGTCTAACTCCATGAAGAATTCTTCATCCACTTCATTCTCAACATATCGTTTTAAGAGGGATAATGCTCTTGTTAATGTTAAAACGCCTTCTGTGACCAAATCTATTCCCTTAATTTTAGCAATAGGAGGCAGGTCAGGATCAGTGTAATTTAATGATGTTTTAATTTCTTCCTTCAAGACTCTGGAAACGATATTGGCACTGGTTCCCCCACATACGATCTTCGTTCCATCTTCTTTCATGAAATCTGCAATTACCAAATTATCATCGCTCTTATTTAATGGAGGTCCGGTAAACAAATCCACTATTTGAGCATCCATAACCCGGACTGCCGCTACTGTAGTATCATCTCCCGGCAATTGCAGATATAAGTCATCACATGCTTTGCTAAGTATGGTTGCAAGTCTTGCTGCTGATCTGGTCTCTCTGCTCATATTCACAGAATACTCAGCCATACTATCCCATGTCCATCCAAAGTTTAAAACTTTTCCCACACCGGCGTGAATAACTCCATCACTCATTAGAATAAATGTATCATCCGTCTCTGGTTTAAAACGGTACTCCTTAATGACCTTATCATATATTTTTCTTTCTTTATAAGGCATATGATATAGTTTCCCGTTCCGGATAAAAACACAGCCCGGGTTATCGAATTCCACCAGATAAGCTTCTCTGTTATGAAAAATCTGTAGAATGCTAAAAGTTGAATAGGCAACCTCTCTTACCTGACAGATTGGTAACGTTTTAATAATTGTTTCAATACATTCCTCAATAAGGGCTCCATTTAAAAACATAGTCCCCAGAATTTTAGTGGTAAGGGTAGCTAAGATATTTGCTTTCACTCCGCTTCCCATGCCATCAGCTAGAATAATAATATCTGAATCCTTTGTTTTTAGTACTTCAACTTTATCTCCACATAATTCTTCTCCATATTTATTCAGACTCTTATAGGATACATCTACGCAGATATTCATAGACTCTCCTCCCCATCAAAAAGAATGGTATCTCGAAGTTTGGTAAGTGTGACTTTTGTTTCAGCAGTGGTCTCTCCAAGAAGTCCTGCGATTTGCTGGGCTACTAACATTTGTTTATCAATTACCTTTTGAGCCATTTCAATAGTTTCAACTTTTATCTTATAAGCCTGCTGCTTTCTTTCTTCTTCTGACGACATATCCTGGAATACCCCAAGTATACTATTTTGTTCTTTAATATATACAATGTTTTGAAGGGTCGTGATAGATCTGTCTTCATACTTTACCAGCTTGCCCAAAATATTCTTATGAGTATTTAATACCTCTTCAAAATAGGAATGGTCAATAAATTCGTATAAATACATATTTAAAGCCTTAATCCTTGAGGTTTTAAATAATTTTTGTGCAGCCCCGTTAAATTCAATAATCTTCATTTCTGAATCTACAATAATAATAATATTAGGAGTAGATTCTAACACAAGATTAGATAAAGATTGTGCTTTTTCATGTAAGAAAGGGATACACATATTAAGTTCCGCTTTTTTCTGATATACTGCAATTGCTTTATCCCTGCAGGTGGAATATCCACACGCTCCACAATTAAGCTCTCCATCCTTATCAAATTTTCCTATCTTTCCAAGAATTTTTACTATATCTTCCTCAGATGGCATCTCTTCTTTCGGCGAACGGTCATAGAAATCTTTATTTAAAGAGATTTGCCTGCTTATCACAGGAAATTCTGCATTATCTGGTGATCTCTTTTCTATCATTTCTTCCATATCTAATTTAATTTTAAATCTGGATACTGATTTATTTTCAAGGGCAGAGCCTTTAATACAGCCTCCATTACATATATTTGCTTCAATAAAGCAGTTTTTCATGCCTTCTTTTTCCATACCTTCAAATAATTCTAAACAATTCTTAATTCCATGGACATAAAACTTCCGATATGTATTGGATTCATCTTCACCGGCAATAACTGAAGATAGCACTCCGCTGCTGATCGGGTATAAACGATTTACTAAAGGGTCCGGATTATGAGGCTTTGTATCTTCACAATCCAGAATATTAATATTCTCCTCCTGTAACCATTCCTCAAGCTCAGTAAAATTAATTACTGCATCTATGTATCCCTTTGTACGTTCATCTCCCATTGCTTCTCTTTTCTTTGCAATACATGGTCCTAAAAAAACCACCTTCACATCATCTTTAAATGCTTCCTTTATCATCTTTCCATGAGCAATCATTGGAGAAACTACCGGTGCCATATACTTTGTTAATTCTGGATAGTATATTTCAATTAAATCATTTACACTTGGGCAAGAGGTTGTAATAATATTTTTCATTTTTCCCTCTTTTAAAAGCCGGTTATATTCATTGGTAACATATACTGCACCTTCTGCAGTTTCACGAACTTGATAAAATCCTAACTTTAAAAGTGCACTAACTACCTGCCCTGGTGTTTTATAGTTCAAAACCCCTAAATAAGAAGGAGCAATAGAAACCACGGTTTTTGTATTTTCCTTTAAAAATCCTTTTACCCTGTTAAGATCACTTATAAATGATTTCGCATTCTGAGGACAGGCTTCAAGACAATGACCGCACAAAATGCACTTATCATTCATGATCTGGGCCTGGGCATTCTTTACTGAGATTGCTTTTACTTCGCACGTCCTTACACATTTATAACAATTTTTACATCTGGCCTCTTTAAATCCAATTACATTCATTTGTAAAGCCTCCTTAAAATCTCATCATTAAAAAATTTTTCTGTATCGCGAGGAGTTAAGGAGAATATTTGATTATTTAATTTTACACAGACTCCTTCCATACAATGATCCATGCAAAACGATCCACTCAATTCTACTTCATCTTTTAGATTATGTGTTATTAAAAATTCTTCTAAACTGTTTACAATTTCCCTGGAACCTTTTAAGTGGCAGGAACTTCCTATACATACTGTAATTTTAATCATATGTCCTTTACTTCCTTTACTTTAGTGTATCAAAGATATCTTTTATATCACGGCTTTTACTATAAATATAATTAACTGGTTCGCTTATATGTTCCAAATAATGTGCATCAGAATTGGTTATTATTTTACAATTTTCAAGGTATGGATTCACTTTCCTTAAATGATGAAGCTTTCCCATATCCTTTAATTCAAAACATGTAAATTTAGATTCTGGTGGTACAAATCCTAAATTAGATAACAGACTGTTTGCGTTTTTATCAATATGTGCTGGAATCATTATACCATGAAATTTTTTGACCAGATCATAAACATGATGAAATGGAATATTGGTAGCATTGATCAATAAATTAGGTTCATTTCCTATGACATTATCCTTTTCATCATAAATCTGCTGTTTTCCAAAGATGGCTTCCTCATTAGGAATATATATTAGCTGTTTATAAATATATTCATCAAAATTCATTGCATCGTCCAAATTCTGAAACAGGCAAACTACATGAACCTCTTCTGCAGTACATAATTCCATTCCCGGTATGGCTATAATTCCATGCTCCTTCGCAATTTTTAAAAATGCCGGACAATTTTTACAGGAATTATGATCTGTCAAGGCAATTACATCTAATTCTTTTACTACAGCCATTCCTACTATATTGGCTGGGGTCATATCGTCATCACCGCATGGAGACAGACAGGAATGTATATGAAAGTCGTATGAAAGACTAATCATGAAGATATTGATATACAGTCAGAGCTGCCTCAAAGATCGGCTCATTCGTACTAAGCACTGTGATATTCTGAGCTTTCGCTTTTTGTAACGCTATATTATCCAACTCTGCCCCCTCAGCTAAAATAATACATGCTACATCCGTTAATTCTGCAACTGCCAGAGTATTTATATTACCCATAACCGTGACCCAAACAGATTTTTCCGGTGCTTTACTCATAGCAATACTAAGTAAATCACAGCAAAATGGTTTGGTTATATCCTGTTCTAGGTCGTCTCCATAATTTACCACATTGTATTTTTCTTTCTGGATCAATTCTTTTACAGTCATAATAACCTCCTTTAAGAGTCTGGGTGGCATTCATTAATATACTGGCGGAATATATGAATACAATCCATCTCACTTGCCACACCTCTTACTACATCTTCTGCCAATGCTTTACAGGTTGGTGCTCCACATGATCCACAATCCAGTCCCGGGAATTTTTCGCATAGCTCTTCAACCTTTGCAATCTTACCAATACTTTCCTTGACATCTAATCCTAAATTAAATACCGGTTCGTATTGAACTCCTTTTGTCCAGAACCCATCTAAGATCTCCTCTTTATATAAATGATTACGGGCTACCGGCATGTATTTTCTCAGCCTTTTTAACTTCACTTTGGCAACAAAAGGATTTTCAACCGTTAAGACTCCTCCTACACAACCACCATTGCAGGCATTTAATTCTATAAATTCCAGAGAGGAAAATTTCTGATCTTCCAAATCTTCCAAAACACGGATTACATTTTCAATCCCATCTGCTGCCAGATAGTTATCTGTAAGTAAGCCACCGGCTTCTCCACCTGTTCCTCCCCAGCTGATTCCGATTTTACCTGATATGGCAATATCTTCAATATCCTGTTTCTTTTCGATCTGGCTCATATAATTTAAGATCTTTGGGTAAATTTCCTTTATGGCTATTACCGCATCTACATCGCTCTTTTCATATCCCAAAGGTTCCTTTACAGCACTGACCTTCGCTGCACAAGGGGATATGAAAATTATTCCAATTTTATCAGCTGATAATCCTGTTGCCTCCATGGCTTTTTTTCGCGCTAACTCTGCGGCTATATCAACCGGTGCTTTTATTGGAAGTAAATGTTCCAGAAGATTGGGGAAACGCACACGGATCAAACGTACCACCGAAGGACAGGCAGTGCTAATAAGTGGATAATTACTTTTATGCTCTTCCACATATTTTCTAGACATTTCAGATACTAATTCAGCAGCTCCGCTCACTTCATATATATCATCAAACCCCATTCGTTTTAAAGCAGTGAGTATAATATTAATATCATCTAAATTATTAAATTGCCCATATAGAGATGGTGCGGGAAGTGCAACTGTATATTCATACTGATTCATAACATTAAGAGGATCATAAACTGCAAGTTTTGCATGGTGAGGGCATATGCGAATACACTCTCCACAGTCGATACAAAATTGCTTCGTTATCACAGCTTTACCATTTCGTACACGAATTGCCCCGGTAGGACATCTTTTAATACAGTTAATACAACCTTTACATAAATTCTCTTCTAATCGGACAGCAGTAAAAAACTTATCCATTTTCTTATCCTCTCTACGATTATTTATAATCAGGAAATTGTTAATTTAATAACAATAAGTTTTATCATTCCTGATTCATATTTTATAGTTTAACTGTCATTGTTACTGTGGTTCCTACACCTAATTCTGTTTGTATCTTCATCTGATCTGAATATTTTTTCATATTAGGTAATCCCATTCCTGCACCAAACCCTAAAGATCGGACTTTATCCGGTGCAGTTGAATAACCTGCCTGCATTGCTAATTCAATATCAGCAATTCCAGGGCCTTCATCCTCCAAAATCATCTTTACTTCATCTGGAGAAACTATAATATTTATGGTTCCTCCATTGGCGTGGATTACCATATTTATTTCACCTTCATACATTGCAATAGCTACTTTACGAACTGCCTCAGGGCTGACTCCCATTTGTTTTAACTTCCCTTTAACATCACTGGATGCTTCTCCTGCCCTTGTAAAATCATCCGGGGATATGTTGTAGGTTAAATGTAATTGATCACTCAAGAGCATGCACCTCCCCGTAGTCCTTGTTCATAAAGCAAACCACAAGCTGAAAACATCCTGTGATCTGTTGTTAATAAAGCAATACCTCTCTCCTTTGCCAATGAAATCATACCCTCATCCGGCTTTTTCCCTCTTACGAACACAATACAGACAATATCCATCATCTCTGCTGTCCGAACTACCTGAGGATTACATAAACCTGTTAATAATACCGATTGATTTTTAGAAAATGCAAGTACATCACTCATCATATCTGCCCCACATGCTGTGTGTACTTCCTTCTCCAGATATTCTTCTCCACAAATAATACTTCCATCTAATATAGTTTTCACATCTTTTACAGTCATACGGTTCCCCTTTGCTTTTATTAAAAAGTATCTTTATTAGCAGTATAATATTTCCTTATTATTTAACTAAGTATAGCATTAACCCCTCCAGTTTTCAACCAGTATTCATCATTACGATTTATTAGTATTTCATAAAAAAATACATTATTTCCACCATAATAAGTCATTAAAATGTAGATTTTTTATCAAATACATGATATACTGTTGTTACTTATCGACAGAGAATTACAAATACCGGTCGATATTAACTTAGAATTAAAAAAGCTATTAATCAAGGAGGTTTAAAAATGAGTTCCAAAACAAACACAGTCCCTTTTGCAGGAACAAAAGAGCAAGAGTCGGAACTACTTAAAGTCATTAATGCACATAAAGATGACAAAGGTGCTTTAATGCCAATCTTACAACAGGCACAGAACATTTATGGTTACTTACCAATTGAAGTACAAACCATGATATCTAATGAGATGGATATTCCTTTAGAAAAAATCTATGGTGTAGTTACTTTCTATTCACAATTCTCATTAAGCCCAAAAGGAAAGTATAAGATTTCTGTCTGTCTTGGTACCGCTTGCTATGTAAAAGGCTCCGGTGATCTTTACAATAAGTTAAAAGACTTGCTTCACATTGATGGTGGTGAATGTACACCAGATGGTAAATTCTCATTGGAAGCCTGCCGCTGTATTGGTGCATGTGGCCTGGCTCCTGTTCTTACTGTCAATGAAGATGTTTATGGACGATTAACTGTTGACGACATATCTGGTATACTTAAGAAATATGAGTAAGTGATACATAGATTATGATGACAGAACTTTCACTTAATGTATTAGATGTGGCGCAAAATTCTATACGTGCTAAATCGAGCCTTATACAGATAACTGTTTCAATTAATACTATGCAAGATCAATTGTTAATTGAAATACTGGACAACGGTCTCGGCATGTCAAAGGAACAATTAAAAAAAGTAGAAGATCCTTTTTTTACAACACGTACTACCAGGTCGGTGGGACTTGGAATTCCTTTTTTCAAATATGCAGCCCAGAGCACCGGCGGAGTTTTTCGTATCGATTCAGATCCAGGTAAGGGTACCAGTGTGACGGCAATATTTTCACTATCCCATATAGACAGGATGCCCCTTGGAGATATGACAAGTACTGTTCATACTTTAATAACATTTAATACTGATATTGATTTTTTGTATTCTTACACTGTAGATAATAAAAGCTTTATCTTAGACACTCGTGAATTTCGTAAAATCCTTGGTGATGTACCTTTTAACATTCCAGAAATTTCTGAATATATTAAAGATTTTTTACGTGAGAACCAAGATGAAGTTAACAATGGAAGATTTTTTTAATTATGGGTTGATATATCTTATTAATTTGGCATAAATTTATTCGGGCCCTTTTATTTAAATTATGTTTGTCAATTATTTAACAGGATTGACTTAAGTCAAAAAATAACGAGGAGGATACTATATGAAGACTCTAGAAGAGTTAAAAGCAATTAGAGAAAAGATGCAAGGTCAAGTTGGCTTACGTTCTGAAGATGCTAATCAAACAAGAGTTGTTGTTGGTATGGCAACATGTGGAATTGCCAGCGGGGCAAGACCTGTATTGACTACTCTTTCTGATGCAGTTCAGACCAAGAATTTAACTAATATATCTGTTACTCAAACAGGTTGTATTGGTCTATGCCAGTACGAACCTATTGTTGAAGTTATGGAACCAGGTAAAGATAAAGTTACTTATATAAAGATGACACCAGAAAAAGCTCTCGAGGTTTTAGAGCAGCACCTTATTCGCGGTCAGATCGTAAGTAAATACACAATTAATTCCGAAGGGAGGATTTAGAGCATGTATCGTTCACACGTCTTAGTTTGTGGTGGTACTGGATGTACTTCTTCTGGAAGTCATAAGATTATTGATACCCTACAAGCAGAAATAGAGAAAAATGGTCTATCGAAAGAAGTATCTGTGGTACAAACAGGTTGCTTCGGTTTATGTGCGTTAGGACCAATTATGATTATATACCCTGAAGCAACTTTCTACTCAATGGTAAAAGAAGATGATATCCCTGAAATTGTTTCAGAGCACTTGGCAAAAGGTAGAATTGTTACCCGGTTATTATATAATGAAACTGTTACGGAAGATGGCATTAAATCATTAAATGAAACTGATTTTTATAAGAAACAGCACAGAATCGCTTTACGTAACTGTGGTGTCATTAATCCTGAGAATATTGAAGAGTATATTGGTACTCATGGATATGAGGCTTTAGGTAAAGTATTAACTGAATACACACCGGATGAAGTAATCCAAACAATTTTAGACAGTGGTCTTCGTGGCCGTGGAGGCGGCGGCTTCCCTACAGGATTAAAATGGAAACTTGCAAAAGGTAATGATGCAGATCAAAAATATGTATGCTGTAATGCTGACGAAGGGGATCCGGGTGCATTCATGGATCGTTCCGTATTAGAGGGTGATCCTCATGTGGTATTAGAAGCCATGGCAATCGCAGGTTATGCAATTGGTGCCTCTCAAGGTTACATATATGTACGTGCAGAATATCCAATTGCCGTAGATCGTTTAGAGATTGCCATTGCTCAGGCAAGAGAATATGGACTTTTAGGCAAAAACATTTTTGGTACAGATTTCAGCTTTGATATCGGCTTACGTCTCGGTGCAGGTGCATTCGTATGTGGTGAAGAAACAGCTCTTATGACTTCCATCGAAGGTAACCGAGGAGAACCTCGTCCACGTCCTCCATTCCCGGCACAAAAAGGTCTTTTTGGTAAGCCAACCATTTTAAATAACGTTGAAACTTATGCAAATATTCCTCAAATTATATTAAATGGCGCAGAATGGTTTGCAGCGATGGGTACTGAAAAATCAAAAGGAACTAAAGTATTTGCCCTTGGTGGTAAGATCAAAAATACTGGTCTTGTAGAAATTCCTATGGGTACTACATTACGTGAAGTAGTAGAGCAAATCGGCGGCGGCATTCCTAATGGCAAGAAGTTTAAAGCAGCACAAACTGGTGGACCTTCCGGCGGATGTATTCCTGTAGAACATTTTGATATTCCAATCGACTATGATAACCTTATTGAAATTGGATCCATGATGGGTTCCGGTGGTCTTATCGTTATGGATGAAGACAACTGTATGGTAGATATAGCTAAATTCTTCTTAGAATTTACTGTTGATGAATCCTGTGGTAAATGTACACCATGTAGAATTGGTACCAAGAGAATGTATGAAATGCTTGATAAGATTACAAAAGGTCAGGGTACTCTGGAAGATATCGATAAATTAGAAGAATTATGCTATCACATCAAAGAGAATTCTCTTTGTGGTTTAGGCCAAACAGCTCCAAACCCTGTTCTATCTACACTCCGTTACTTTAAAGATGAGTACATAGCTCATGTTGTAGATAAAAAATGTCCAGCCGGAGTATGTAAAGATTTACTCTCCTTCGTAATTGATCCGGATAAATGTAAAGGTTGTACTTTATGTTCAAGAGTATGTCCAAACGGAGCAATTGAAGGCAAAGTAAAAGAAATTCATGTAATATATCAAGATAAATGTGTTAAATGTGGCGCTTGTATGGAAAAATGTAAATTTGGTGCTATTTCCAAACACTAATACCGATAGATTAGATTCTTTAAGGAGGTTAATAATGGAAACCGTAAATATTAAAATAAATGGTGTCGATGTAGCTGCACCAAAGGGTTCAACCATTCTAGAAGCTGCCAGACTGGCTCATATCGATATTCCAACTCTTTGCTATTTAAAAGAGATTAACGAAATTGGTGCCTGCCGTATCTGTGTTGTTGAAGTAAAAGGTGCAAGAAGTCTTGTCGCTTCCTGTGTTTATCCAGTTAACGAGGGAATGGAAGTTTGGACAAATACCCCTAAAGTACTAGAATCAAGAAAGAAGACTTTAGAATTAATTCTTTCTGATCATGACAGAAAATGTTTGTCCTGCGTTAGAAGTGGTAATTGTGAATTACAAAAATTATCAAAAGACTTTGGCGTAGATAACGAAAGCTTATACGATGGCGAAAAGAATGAATATGAAATTGATTATTCGGCGGCTCACATGTATCGCGATAACAATAAATGTATTCTTTGCAGACGTTGTTCTGCTGTTTGTGAAAAGATTCAGGCAGTTGGTGTAATTGGACCAAATGAACGTGGATTTAAGACTACCATTGCATCTGCATTTGATATGGGACTTGGTGATACCAGTTGTGTATCCTGTGGACAATGTATTGCAGTCTGTCCGACTGGAGCAATTTCTGAGAAAGATAATACTGCTGAAGTATTTTCAGCGATTGCAGATCCTGCAAAATATGTTATTGTACAAACCGCTCCATCTGTTCGTGCCGGTCTGGGTGAAGAATTCGGTCTTCCTATTGGCACAAATGTAGAAGGGAAAATGGTAGCTGCTCTTCGCCGTTTAGGCTTTGATAAAGTATTTGATACTGATCTGGCAGCTGATCTTACTATTATGGAAGAAGCTCATGAATTCCTTGACCGTGTACAAAATGGTGGCAAACTTCCCTTAATCACATCTTGTTCTCCAGGATGGATTAAATATTGTGAGCACTATTTCCCAGATATGACAGAGAATTTATCCAGCTGTAAATCACCAATGCAAATGTTTGGTGCAACGATTAAAACTTATTATGCAGAAAAATTAGGTATTGATCCGAAAGATATCTTCTCTGTGGCAATTATGCCATGTACTGCCAAGAAATTTGAAGTTGGCCGTGAAGATCAAGATGCAGCTGGTGTTCCAGATGTGGATGTTTCATTAACCGTTCGCGAACTTAGCAGAATGATTGATCGTGCCGGTATTAACTTCTTATCCCTGCCAGACGAAGATTTTGATCAACCATTAGGTATTTCCACTGGTGCAGCTGTTATCTTTGGTGCAACTGGCGGTGTTATGGAAGCAGCCCTTAGAACTGCTGTTGAAACATTAACAGGAGAAGAATTAGCAAATTTAGATTTTACTGATGTACGAGGCATTGCCGGAATCAAAGAAGCTACTTATAATGTGGCTGGTATGGATGTTAAAGTTGCTGTTGCATCTGGCCTTAGCAATGCAAAAGAGCTTTTAACAAAGGTAGAATCTGGTGAAGCTGATTATCACTTTATTGAAATCATGGGATGCCCTGGTGGATGTGTAAATGGTGGTGGTATGCCTCAGGTACCTGCAAGCATCAGAAACTTTACAGATGTTAGATCACTACGCGCTAAAGTATTATATGATTTAGATTCTTCTATGAAGTATAGAAAATCTCATGAAAATCCTGCCGTGAAAGAATTATACGATACTTACTTTGGAAAACCAGGTAGCCATAAAGCTCATGAAATTTTACACACAACTTATGTAAAGAGAACGATTAATCAATAATTAATTTAAACAGCGTGTTATATACACGCTGTTTTTTAATTATATTATTTACCAATTATTTTCATTGACAGAAAAGCCATTATCAATTATTATAATAGTAACTATTACTATTTTAAGGAGGTTACTATGGCCACTACTATAAAATTTAGCAGACAGCGGGAAGCAATTAAAGAGTATTTATTCCATACTAAAGAACATCCTACTGCTGATACCATATATATGCATATAAGAGAACAATACCCTAACATAAGTTTAGGTACGGTTTACCGTAATTTAAATTTTTTATTAGAGCAGGGTGAAATTATTAAAGTTGAATGCGGTGACGGATGCGACCATTTTGATGGTAATAGAGAACCCCATAATCATTTTATATGTAAAGAATGTCACAAATTACTTGATCTTGAAATGGAATCGATCGATCAGATTAATGCCATAGCAAATGTCGGCTTTAATGGAGATATTGAAGGTCATGTTACTTATTTCTATGGTATATGTGAAGAATGTAAAAAAAATAAATAATTTTTAAAACTTTACTTGACATTTCTCAAGTAAAGTTTTATTATATGTATATAACAGTAATGATTACTATTATTAGTTTATTAATTATTACTTTGAATCAGACAATCTCTGATTGCACAAAAATTAAATTCATAATTAAAGGAGAATAAAAAATGAGTAAATATGTATGTCAAATCTGTGGATATGTTCATGAAGGGGATTCTGCTCCAGAAGCCTGTCCAATCTGTAAAGCACCTGCTGAGAAATTCACATTGCAAGATGGTGAAATGGCTTGGGCTGATGAACATGTAGTAGGTGTTGCACAAGGTGTCAGCGAAGATATTATTAAAGATTTAAGAGATAATTATACTGGAGAATGTACTGAAGTCGGTATGTACTTAGCAATGGCAAGAGTAGCATTCAGGGAAGGATATCCTGAAATCGGTATGTATTATGAAAAAGCTGCATATGAAGAAGCAGAGCATGCTGCTAAATTTGCTGAATTACTTGGTGAAGTAGTCACTAATAGTACAAAGAAAAATCTACAATTACGTGTAGATGCTGAAAATGGAGCTTGTGCTGGCAAGAAAGATTTAGCTTCCAGAGCAAAAGCGGCTAACCTTGATGCCATCCATGATACGGTTCATGAAATGGCCAAGGATGAAGCAAGACATGGTAAAGCATTCAAAGGATTACTGGATAGATATTTTGCATAAGTTCTCTTATACATATATCTGTTTTAGATTTATAGATGTAACTCTCCCTTTAGAAGAGGGAGACACCAGTTACTATGCCCCTTGATAAGTAAGCCGGCATTCAGATATAATTCAAATTTTATCTGAATCAAGCTTTACTTAATATACACCTTTTTAATTTTCCCTATCATAAAAGCAAGAGAGTGAATCCACCCAGTTCACTCTCTTGTTTTGCTTTTTGCTTATTTATTTTTGATTTGCAGGTTCAATATTAATACTTTTACCCTTAATCTTAGCTTCGCCCATGACTCTTATAACATCTGAAGCATATTCTCTTGGGACTTCAACAAATGTATATTTATCATACATATCAATTGATCCAATGAGCTTTCCTGGCATTCCGGTTTCGCCGGCAATAGCACCAAGAATATCACCTGGTCTTGCATTTTGTTTCTTACCTATATTGATAAATAAACGAACCATCCCTGCTTCTGCTCCTGTATTTCCGAAATCTTCATAGTTGGGGTTGTTCTGCTCAATCTGTTCACTTTCACCCATGCTCAATTTAAGAAATGCGGCCGCTACATCTAAAGATGTGTAATCTTCCCGATTTACTCTTTCTTCAATGATATCAATCATTTTCGATAAATCTTCATTTTCTATCACATTATTAATCTTATCAAGTAATTTTTCTGCTTTCGTACTTGCAACATCATTGATGGATGGTATAGGCTGCGCTATAATTTTTGTTTTACAATATCTTTGTATATCTTTCAATTTATAAACTTCTTTACCTACAACAAAAGTAAATGCTCTACCAGTCCTGCCTGCACGTCCTGTACGTCCAATACGATGCACATAATACTCATCATCCTGTGGAATATCATAGTTAAATACCGCTTCTACGTCATCTACGTCGATTCCTCTTGCAGCTACATCTGTAGCTACCAAAATCTCCGTTTTACCATTTCTAAAACCATTCATTACACGATCACGCTGCTGCTGTTTTAAATCTCCATGAAGTCCATCCGCAAAATAACCTCTTCCTTGAAGTGCTGTTACTAATTCATCAACCTGACGCTTAGTATTACAAAATACCAGAGATAATTTGGGATCATACATATCAAGGAGTCTTGATAATACTTCTTCCTTATTTTTAGGCTTCACTTCATAATAATATTGTTCAATCTTAGGTACTGTAAGTTCTTTCTTCACTACTTTTATAACAGTTGCATCTTTTTGATATGTCCTTGCAATATCCATAATTGGTTTTGGCATCGTAGCTGAGAATAAAACTGTTTGTCTCTCTTCAGGCATTTCTTTAAGAATTGTCTCAATATCTTCGCGAAATCCCATATTCAGCATTTCATCTGCTTCATCAAGTACAATCATTTTAACATGATCAAATTTTACTGTTTTTCTTCTCATGTGATCCATTACTCTACCAGGAGTACCAATCACTACTTGCGTACCTGCTTTTAACGAACGAATCTGTTTCGATATCTCTTGTCCGCCATAAATAGGTAAAACTTTAATTCCATGCAAGAACTTGGCCAGCTTTCTTATTTCTTCCGCAACCTGTATCGCTAATTCTCTTGTTGGACATAATACAACTGCTTGCAGATTCTTACTTTTGGTATCAATGCTCTGTAATAGAGGAATTCCAAAAGCTGCCGTTTTTCCTGTTCCTGTTTGTGCCTGACCAACAATATCCTGTCCGGTCAATACTGCCGGAATTGCTTTCGCCTGAATTGGACTTGCTTGTTCAAATCCCATCTCTAATATTGCTTTTAATATTGGTTCTGCAATCTCTAATTCTTCAAATCTAATTGTTTCCATTCATTATTTCCTTCCTTGTTTCGCTTTTGCTCTTTAAGCATCAGTCTAAGAAAATATATTACTTTTATTTTAAAAATCTACAAAAAAAACTCTTGGTCTTATTGACGAAGAGTATTCTATCATCCTACACTAATCCTTATACTCTAAACATTTTGCCTAGAGAACACACCTTGACCAATATATCACAGTAGGATGATGTTTGTCAAGAAATGATATCATATATTTATTATTTCATTTAAAGATTATCCATTTTTATATTTTTTATACTTTATATTTCTCTTATACAAATGACATGAATATACATTTTATTTGTGAATTTTACAAATACTTGAGTATGTTTTTAGTAATTTTCTACATATTTTTCAGATATACAACAAATTTACCTATTTTTAATTGACAATTGACAAGACAGTTCTTATACTATTATATAGGGAATGGTAAAATTATCATACGAGGTGGAACTATGTTATGCAAAAAAATACTGGCAAGTGAAGCAGTACCAGGCATGATTGCTGCTGACGATGTTTATACATTTAACAACATCTTAATTATTGGGAAAAATACATGTTTGACAGACCGTATCATTACTAGATTAAAATTCTATTCAGTTTTTGAAATTTCGGTATTTATTGAAGATGAAGTAAAAGTCAACGATATAAATCTCCAATCTACAGAATCAAAACTCCATGCAGCACAGATAAGAAAAACTCCGGAATTTCGTAAATTTGTTACATCTTTTAAAGATAATGTAAATGATTTTAAGACTACGATTGATGATGTTGTTTTGAATGACACAGATTTTAACCTTGACCAATTATTAGATCATACAAATAAAGTATTATCAGAAAGCCGCAATGGTTTACATGTTTTAAATATGCTTCATAGTACAAGGAAGTTTGATGACCTTACATACGTTCATTCACTGAATGTTTCTTTGATATGCAATGTATTTGGAGGCTGGTTGAAACTTCCGGACGAAGATATACGTGTCTTGACGACTTGTGGTTTACTTCATGATATAGGTAAAATTAAAGTACCTGCAAAAATTATTAAAAAACCATCTAAACTTACAGATGTTGAATTTCTGGCTGTTAAAATGCATACCATCAAAGGTTATAATATCCTTAAAAATAAGACTCTGGATCAAAGAATAATTAATTCCGCGTTAATGCATCACGAGCGCTGTGATGGAAGTGGTTATCCAAATGCATTGATTGGAGATCAAATAGATGACTTCGCAAAGATAGTTGCCATAGCTGATGTATATGATGCCATGACTTCTGCCAGGGTATACAGGGGGCCTTTATGCCCATTTGAAGTAATTGAACTTTTTGAGGCAGAGGGATATCAAAAATATGATCCTCATTATCTTCTGACTTTTCTTGATGGAATCGTTCAGACATATATGCATAACGATGTGCGATTAAGCACTGGACAAAAAGGGAAGATTGTAATGCTTAATAAAAATGCATTGACAAAACCAATCATACAGATTGGTAAATCATTCATCGATTTATCAAAGCATCCTGACATATCAATAATGGAAGTAATATAACCATTTTTATCCCCCAAACCGGCTTCTTGGACCACAAGTAGTGTCTATGCAGGCCGAGATTCACTGGATCTTTCACTTAACAAATATTAAATAGGACTATCTTTTAAAATACAGCCTATTTCGAATTTAATCCTAATAGGCTGTACCTTAAAAAATAGTCCTTATATATTATTATAATCAGCTGACTTTTAATTTAAATTTTTTAACGGCTTTCTCATCTTCTATATCTACCTTTTCCATACGAGCTCCCAGACCTTGTAACTTCTCATCAAAATCTTCGTATCCTCTTTCAATATATTCAATTTGATCAACAATGGTAAATCCCTCTGCTACTAATCCGGCAATGACTAAGGCTGCACCTGCTCTCAAATCCGGAGCACTTACAACAGCACCTGTTAATCCCTTAACTCCATCGATAATAGCTGAATTACCTTCCACTTTAACAGTTGCTCCCATTCTTGACAGTTCATCTACATATTTAAATCTATTTTCAAAGATACTTTCTGTTACAATACTTGTCCCTTTTGATACAGCCAATAAACTGGCCATCTGTGGCTGCATATCTGTTGGGAACCCGGGATATGGCAATGTCTTGATATGAGTATGACCCAATCTTTTTGTGGCAACAACTCGAACAGAATCATCAAATTCTTCAACCTGAGCACCAATTTCTACGAGTTTGGCAGTAATTGCTTCTAAATGCTTTGGTATTACATTCTTGACTAGAACATCTCCGTGTGTTGCTGCAGCAGCCAGCATAAAAGTGCCTGCTTCAATCTGATCTGGAATAATAGAATATTCACTTCCTTTTAATTCTTTCACTCCGGTAATCTTAATTACATCGGTACCAGCACCTTTAATATCTGCACCCATACTGTTTAAAAAATTGGCTACATCTACAATGTGTGGCTCTTTCGCCGCATTTTCCAGTGTAGTTTTACCATCTGCTAAACATGAAGCCAGCATAATATTAATAGTTGCTCCCACGCTTACCACATCCAGGTAAATATGTTTACCTATTAATTCTTTGGCATGGGCATCTATCATACCATGTTCAATATTAACTTTTGCCCCTAATGCTTCAAATCCTTTAATATGTTGATCAATTGGCCTGCTGCCAATATTACATCCACCAGGAAGTGCTACTTGAGCTTTTTTATATTTTCCTAATAATGCACCTAATAAGTAATAAGATGCACGTATTTTGCGGATAAATTCATAATCAATACTTACAGAACCAATTTGACTTCCATTTATTTTAACTATATTGCTATTTACTCTTTCAACTTTAGCTCCAATTCCCTCTATAGCCTGTAATAAGACATTGATATCTCTAACATTGGGTAAATTTTCTATTGTTACGGTATCATTAGTCATGATTGCTGCTGCCAAAATTCCTAACGCGGCATTCTTTGCCCCACCAATCGTAACTTCACCAACTAATGGCCTTCCACCCTTAATTATATATTGCTCCATTGCGCACCTCTGATTTTATTATAAAATGGACATAATACGTCACTCTAATTGTTTATTTTTTTCTAAATATGATTATACCACAAAGTTTAAATTTGTAAACTTTTAATTGTGTAATTCCTAACAATCTTATTTGGTATATATTTCTACTTCATTTTTAATCTTTTCCATAACGGATTCTATATCCATATTTTCTGCATCTATTATAATATGAGCACACTTCTCATATAAAGGACATCTTTCCAAATATAAATCTTTTAAACTCTGATTTTCCTTTAAAACAACTCCTCTCTTTTTAATATTTCCAAGCCTTTTTTGTACTGTCTCAAAACTTAGCTTTATGTATACGACGATCCCTGTTTCTCTAAAATGCTCCATCGCCTTTTCGCCATATACTACACTTCCTCCAGGGGATATTACTGCCTTGGTGGCCTGAATGCTTTGATTAATTCTGTCTTCAATCTTTATGAAATTTTCTAGTCCTTCTTCTTTAATAATATCTTTTAAAAGTCTATTTTCTCTTTCCTGTATCACTAAATCGGTATCTATGAACTGAAATCCTAATACCTTTGCTAATATAACTCCTATTGTGCTTTTTCCCGCACCTGGCATCCCAATTAATACTATATTTTTCATTATAAAACCTCATATATCCTATAACTTATTTTGCCCGTTTTTTCACAGAGTAACCAAAACTGCCTAAACGTTCTCCCAGAGAATAATATTCTCCATGTGAGTAAACAATGGGGTTTGCTTTATCTAGTTCAAATTTATTATTTTTATTCATAAATTTACCATCTACATTGACTCCAACAACCTCTCCAATAAACATATCATGAGATCCCAATGGAATAATATCTTTTACCCTGCATTCAATATTTACTGGTGATTCCTTAATCATTGGTGCACTAACGATCTTTCCAGGTTCCTGTGTCAAATCCATTTCTTTAAACTTATCTACGTCCCGACCTGATCTAACACCACAAAAATCCACTTTTTTTACTAATTCTTTCGTGGTCAGATTAATAACAAATTCGCCTGAATTCTTTATGATATCATAAGAATAACGCTCTGGTCTTACTGATATATACACCATAGATGGATTGGTACAGATTGTTCCTGTCCAGGCTACGGTTATGATATTGGCTTTATGATCTTTATCTTTACAGCTAACCATTACAACTGGCAGAGGATAGACCATATTTCCCGGTTTCCAAAATTCTTTCGACATAATAATTTCCTTTTTTTACATATAATAATTTCAATTAGATCTATTAACATTTTATCATGAAATGCCGAAATATTATACATACTTTAATATTAATTTGGATTAGCTTTAAAACAAAAGAGGTGATGCTAGATGCAAATGAATTATCTTGATATCCAATCTTCTTCTGGTATTGTTAAAGAAAAAATCAAACAGAACTTAAAATTTAAAACAGGTAAATTCGTGTGGCGAATTAAATTTAACATTCCCTTAAATCCCCAAAGTGTAAACAATGTGAATTTATACGTGACAACTCTTAACCAAGCTCCCTTAAAGACAGCTATCCGTTATGATGCTGTTAATAATTGTATAGAAATAGAACCACTTGAACCTTATGCCCAGAATGAATCCTATATTTTACATGTTACTAAAAATGTAAAATCGAAAGGTGGGAAAAAATTAAATAGTGACGTACGGATTCAGTTTAAATTTTGACCTGTAATCCCCAATATGATTATATTGGGGATTTTTTAATTATCTTTTTGAAGAGATGACATAAGTGCCGGTATTAATTGTTTCTTTCTGGATACCACACCTTTTAAGAATATCTTATCATTTTCCTCACGGATTCTAAAGGCATCCCTCACTACTTCCTTGGCACCATTACCTTCGAAAAGCAGCTCTGTTGATTCTTCTATAATATTGGTTAACATAAAGAATATCATTGATACTTCATGGTCTCTAAATGCTTTTTCCATATAAGGAACCAGTTTTCCTTTAATTGCCTCAAGCTCATCTGCATTCATGGAATTAATTTGTCCAACTCCAAACACCACATCACTTGCTGTAAATTTCTTAAAATCTTGATAGAAAATTTCTTCAGGGGATCTATTTAGCAGATTACTTCCTGCTGCAAACATTTCTTTCGCATACTCCGCCACGTCTATACCAGCAATTTTTGCTAAATCTTCTGCTGCCTCTTTATCGACTGCAGTACAAGTTGGAGAACGGTATACTAACGTATCTGATATAATCGCTGAACATAATAACCCTGCAATATTAGGCTCAATTGACACATTATTCTCCCTATACATTTGATAGATAATAGTGGCTGTACATCCAAGTGGCTGATTACGAAAGAATACCGGGCTCATTGTTTCAATGCTGCCAAGTCTATGATGATCTATTATTTCCAGAACCTCTGCTTCTTCAAGCCCATCTACAGCCTGTGATTTTTCATTATGATCCACTAAAATTAAAGGTTTTCTTTTGGCTCCTAATAAATTACGTCTGGAGATCATACCTATTAGTTTTCCTTCTCCATCTACGATGGGGAAATCCCTAAAACGCTTTTTTGCCATGATTTCTCTTATTTCATCGATAAAATGATCTTTTGTAAATGTAATTAAATCCTCATTTCTCATAAAGAAATTAATTGGCATACTTTGATTGATCAATCTGGCTACTGTAAATGTATCATATGGAGTTCTAATTATGGTACATGCCTTATCTTGTGCTAACTTGGTGATTGTCTTGGAAATCGTTGCGCCTTCACATACGATAACACAGTCTGCATTCATTTCAATAGCGCATAATTGTGACTCATAGCGATTTCCTAAAATCACTACATCATGCTCTTCAATATAATTTTCCATCATATCCGGATTTGCTGCTGCAATTAAGACTTTGCCTTGGGATAGATAAGCATTTTTATCTCCAACAATGATTTCACCATTTAATGTTTCAATAATATTTATATATGGTGTTTTTGCTGTTGCCAATACTTTGTTGTCATATATATCCATATATGACCGTGCAATATCACCTATAGTAATGAGACCTTCTAAAACTTCACCCTCTTTTACAATCGGTAATGTTGAAATATTATTTTCACTCATATATTCCCAGGCTTTCTTTAAAGATATATTATTCTTTGCCCCTTCAACCTGCCTTATTTCAACATCTCTGACTTGTGTTCGTACATCCGGAAGATATCCTGGTGGATTCATCTTAAATCGATCTAATACAAATCTTGTTTCCGAATTAATTTGACCGGCCCTCTTTGCCTTATACATACCTCCAGTTATTTTCCTCTTTAATTCAGCATATGCAATAGCTGAACATATTGAATCTGTATCAGGATTAATATGCCCAATTACATATATTGTTTGACTTGTACCTGTTTCCATCATATTCCTCCTTTTATATTGTTCAAAAAGGCTATTAATCAAATATCAAATCTTCTGCTTTGATTTTAAATAAATCCAGCTTCTCATAATCCCCTTTTTCTGCAATTTTGCCTAGATTTAATATACCTCTTTGCTCTGCTAATTCTTTTCCTTTATTTACGACCTGGAATAAGCCACCTAATCTTTCCTCTGGCTTTTTCTTCTTGATAAGTTTATTCCCTATCTCATATAATTTTATCTTTGCATCTTCATCAAGTACATATTCTTCTTTTAATAAGGATTCCGTTACAAAGTTTATTAATTCTTCCAAACCATATTCCGGGATATCTATTCTTTGATGTATTAGTTTTAATAGCTCTGGATTATCTAATATTAATTGGTTCATTTCCTCTATTTTATCTTCTAATATGACAATAATTTCTTCTCCAAATTGATTCATAAGGCAGATTAATTGTTCTAAAGATGCATAGCTTAACGAACCTGCATTTTCAACAATTAAGCATCTTCCTAAAAGCTTTTCATATTTCTCTTCTAAATTCAGCTGGTTTAATTTATTGCTCTCTATTTTAGCAATTTTAGCTGTCTTAATATAACCCATCTTAAAGAAAGCTGTCAATAGTTTTTTTGCAAGACTCGTTTTTCCACACCTATCCAAACCTGTAATAATCAGGTGTTTGTTCGTTTCTGAATAATTTTCCAGGACAGTAATAATTTGCTCCTTCAAACCATCTACTTCCAGAAAACTGCCCAGAATGTTCTTTAACTTAGTGTCTTCTATTTTAATATTAATATCATCATACTCTTGTGCCTCTTTAATTATTTCAGTATTATTTTCTTCTGCTTTACTTATATTAATTTGATCTATTTTGTTTTCTTCTTCCTTATTTATATCAGTTTCTTCTGTTCTGCCTTCTGCTTCTTGATTTATATCAGTTTCTTCTGTTCTGCCTTCTGCTTCTTGATTTATATCAGTTTCTTCTGTTCTGCCTTCTGCTTCTTGATTTATATTAATTTCTTCTGTTTTATCTTCTTTCTCCTGCTTTTTGGCACACAGGGCATCCATTGTTTCATAATCACCCAAATAATATTCTTTTAATAATTTTGCCTTTTCAACAATAATTCCTTCCCCAAACCAAAGCACTATATCATTACATTCTTTAATGCATTTCTCTTTATTTCCTGATTTATGATATAATTTGGCAAGCTCATAAGACCATTCTTCCATATATTCCTGTACTTTTAATTCTTCAAGATCTTTGATTAATTGATCATAAGGCTTATTTGCTGCTTTATCTAGCCTATATTTTAACACAAAGCGGTCAATGTCATCTGGGGCAATTATTAAATATTCCTTATAAAATTTCTCTGCTTCCTCTAAATATTTCATTTTAATAAAAATAGTAACAAGATAGTGAATTACTCTTCTTGTCTTATTTTTATTGTAAATTTCCAATAATATATTTTTAGCTTCCATATAGTGTTTGTTTTTCTCATAAATAAAGGCGAATAAACTTAAATCTTTTACCGTTTTAAATTTACTTATATCTATTGTATTTAACACATCTAAAGCTTCTTCATATTGATCTTCATTCACTAACTTTTTAATTTCGGTCATTTTTAGATTTGTTACTCTATCCATATCTTTACCTTATATAGGATTTCGATTTAAGTCCCATATTTACCTTTCTAAATATTTTTGTCCTATAAACTACTTATGCAAGAATACCCACAACCAAAGTCGTGGGTATATAAGTTAAGTCTATAGATCATTATAATATTTTTGAGTTTCTTCCACTTCAACAGGGACTTCTATTCCTTCTTTTATTAATGCCCTGATCCGCAAATCATAATCTTTTATTTTCTTTGTTTTTTCTCTATTATACCTGGCCATACTTTCTTCAAATAACGGTTGAAGCATCATTTTCTCTCTAATGGATTTTGAAAATGGACAATATGTGGAAAGAATTTCTCTGACTGGTTTATTTAGCCTTATGGCTCCTTGTGATTCATTTTTAACCCACAGAATATAGTCAATTAAAAAAATCTCTCTCATATTATTCTTTCCTTTTTGAATCTGAAGCTTAAGTTTTTCTCTTTTTTCTTCTGTTAATTCTCTGTTTTTTCTATAAAACTGAATGTAATCTACATACTCAGATGTTAATGATCTCTCTTTTATATTATTCCATGCAGTTCCCTGTATTGTACGGCATAACTCAAAGCGGAATCTTCCAAGTGCTTTGATAAACAGATCCGTCAAATCACTTTCACAGAAAATAGGAAATAAGAATCTGCCACTTGTATCTCTCTTCTTTCCGTCAATTTCCTGCCACATAACAGAGTTCACACCAACTGTTGGCAAAAGGATAATATCTGGGAATACCTGTTTCATAATATATTCTTTTTTGATTCCCTTTTCTTTATCATAATATAAAACTTCTCTATAAAAAACAGAATAATCGATCTCAAGAAGTTGAATTAATGTTGTATTTACTTTATCCGTTGTTAAAAAAGTTTTGCTAAAAGATCCATTCATGTTCTCTTTATAAAGAATAGGCACAAAAATACTAATTTGTCCATTAGCAAGTCTATTATTATATCGGAACATATTTTTAATCTCATATTCTACTTTGCGAATTGGATTTGTCAGATATTCTTTCTCTTCTTTTTCAGAAACTTTCTGTGTTTTCTTTATTTCCCTGAGATTTTCTGCATAATCTAAATCAAATTCACTTTTAGAAGGTTCTTTTCTTCCCTCATAAATTTCAATTAACCAGTCCTTTATGTTGTATACTTTACAAGGTCCCTTTCTATTATTTTCATCCTGCAAATAATAGAGTTCAATACATTGATCTTTTGTTAGAAGATTTTCATCCATAAAACCATATTTTAAGAACATGTCAATTACTTTTCCAGCGTTATCATCCTTATATGCCTTTAAAAATACTTTTTGATAAATCTCATAAAAAGCTTCTGATATTCTTCTTCTAAGTGTCCTGATCTTATCTTCCGTAGATGTTTTATCAACTAAATTATTAAAATTGATAATTAACTTCGTAACTTCTTGTGCCCTACCCTCTTCCAGTTCTGAATAATCAAGAATTTGTTTTAAAGAATCCTTCATATCATTCATAGCTGTTTCTGCATCCTGGTTTGTATATTTCATCTGTGTTTCTGTGCTTACAGAATCTTTTTTACCGCCAGTGATCAGCATGAAATAGATTTCTTCCATCTTCTCTCTGTCTGCATCCAGTTTATATCCTGATTTCTCTACAAATAGCTTTTCAGTACTATTAATATGCTCAACAATTTCATCTATCATAGATAGGAGTTCTTCATTTCTTCCGCCATTAGAAGCAATATCAAGTGCAAGTTTGGCAATTGTTTTATATAAACAATCCGTATCTTTATTAATTAGTGCTTCAAAAAACTTGCTGATAAACGTAACTAATTGGATACATTCTTTATTCTGTAATCCAATAATTTCAGATTGATCACTCACATGATATAATGTAACCTGATTGCTATAGGAAAAGAAATCTTTTTGAATATCATTAGGAATTTTAGTACACTCCACATAATAGTTTATTTTATTTCTATCAAGAATATTATCTGAATCATAATTTTCAATTTCAGAGATTCCTCTGATAGAAACGGGGGTAAACCCGCTCTGTCTGCATATTCTGATATAATCCTCATACTTTTCTTTCACGAACATATATATACTATCCGCACATTTTCTAAGTGCTGTCTCTGTTTTATTAAGCTCAAAAAGATATTTGTTTAAATATGCTACCATAAGACCACTATAATCTTTATTCACATTTATAATATTCTCAATTTCTTCAATACTGGTAATGGGAAAAACATAAATTACAAGATTCTCATATGCAATGTAATTACTAACAAAATTTCCTTGATAAAAATCGCTGACACCAAGAAAACTACCCGATCCCATAAGAGTCTTTATCCCATTATTATAGACAAGAACTCTTCCTTTTAGAATTAAACTTATGGTATTTACTTTCTGATTTTGTTCATATAGGAATGAACCTTTTGTAATTTGGTTTACCGCATTTAAGTTAAGATTCGTTGCCATTTAGTCACCTCTATAGAATTAAGTTCATATACTTTTTTCTATTTTTCTCCCTTAATCTAATCTTATTATAATGCTTAATCTAACCTTATTATAATCCATATTTGCTATTACGGAAAGCAAAAATTTCCCTAATACGATAAAATTCGATTCTAATAGGACTAAATTACCATAAAATTCCCAGTCTTATGGAGCGATATCTGATGTCTTTGAAGAATATGTATCTATTCATATAATTATATACTTTCATACATTACCGGCATGGACTTTCCTATAATAAAAAAACCCTCTGCCAAGTGAGGGTTCGATTCTTATTTAAATTCCGTGCGTCTTACTTTGTATCCTCCTCATAGGCGTTACCTTTACAGTTAACTCGGCCCAGGTAGCCTTACGGCACACAAGAGGTTTTGCTTAGTGCTGCTCCATTCCTGACCTGACACGGTTCACAAATTCTTGTTGCGTAAGACCCAGACGTCAACATCACTTATAAAGGGCAGCCCTACAATGAAGGATCCGAGGCAAGACATCACCCCTGCTATAGCGGATTGCAGGTACAGGGCACCGCTATCTCCCCGGCTGCACGGAAACTTTATGACATATTTAATACACTTTTAAACAGTGTAACACTTAGTATATATGCTTTTTATGACGGTGTCAAGTGGTTTCGGCTTCCTTTTATTTACTTTTTATTTTCTCTTAGTTCTTTAAAAAAAGTTTTTAAAAGATTACTGCATTCCTCTTCCATAACTCCCTTTTCTATTTCTACCTGGTGGTTAAATTCCTCCATTTGTAAAAGGTTTAAGATGGAACCTGCACATCCTGCTTTCGGATTCATACTGCCAATTACAACTTTCTTCACCCTGGCCTGTACAATGGCTCCAGCACACATCTGGCAAGGTTCTAATGTTATATACATAGTACACTCTTCTAATCTCCAGTCTCCTAAAGCCTTGCTTGCTTTGTCAATTGCTAAGATTTCCGCATGTGCCAATGTGTTTTTTTTTGTATTTCTTTTATTATATGCTCTTGCTATAATTTTCTCCCTATAGACAATAACACAACCAATAGGGACTTCGTTTATACCATAAGCTTTCTTTGCCTGTTTAATTGCTTCCTTCATGTATCTATCGTCCATATATTACCTCTAAGTTTCAATTTTATAGACTTTAACCCCAATATCTGCTATATTTATAGTAACACTTTATGTAAGAGGTGACAACATGCAAATCCATGGATTTAACAAGACAACTTTACTTGATTATCCAAAACATCTTGCAGCAACTATCTTTTTAGGAGGTTGCAATTACAGATGTCCATTCTGCCATAATGCTTCTTTAGTAATGTATCCTGATAAACAGCCTTCCATTCCGGAAGAAGAAATATTATCAACTCTTTTCAAAAGAAAACATATATTAGAAGGAGTATGTATTACAGGGGGAGAACCTACCATACATAAGAATCTTCCTGATTTTATCCGTAAGATCAAAGAAATCGGTTTAAAGGTCAAACTAGATACCAATGGAAACAATCCGAATATGATAGAATACCTGGTAGCTGAGGACTTAATTGATTATATTGCCATGGATATTAAAAACTCCCTGGAAAAGTATGGAACAACTGTAGGAATTTTAAATTTTAATACTTCAAAGATTCAGGACTCGGTATCTTTTATTATGTCTTGTGGTCTCCCTTATGAATTTCGGACTACTGTAGTAAAAGAGCTTCATGCCCCTTCTGATTTTATTCAGATAGGTAATTGGATTAAAGGAGCAAAATCTTATTATTTACAATCTTATAAAGATTCTGGAGATATATTATTCCCCGGGCTATCCAGTTATTCCAAAGATGAATTATATGCTTTCAAGGAGATATTAACTCCCTATGTTGAGCTTATAGAACTTCGTGGTATTGACTAAAAGGAGAGTTTATTATGAAAATGGAATATGAGACCTCCAGGTTATTTCTTAAGATATTACAATCCGATTCTTCTGATAAAGTTTTAGATTTTTATATAAGAAATAAGGATTTCTTAGAACCTTTTGAACCTGACAGAGTGTCATTATTTTATACCAGAGCCTTTCAGCAGGCCAATCTCAATTATGAGAATAAACTTATGAAAGATTCTCATATGCTGCGTTTGTGGCTCTTTGAAAAATCTGACCTTAATAAAACAATCGGCAGCGTGAGCATCCAAAATATTATCAAAGGCTCTTATTTAAGTTGCATTATAAGCTACAAAATGGACAGAGATTATTTAAGGTTAGGATATGCTACAGAAGCTTTATATTACTTAATCAACATAGCCTATTCTCTTTATGGGCTGCACCGAATTGAAGCATATATTGTTCCTGATAATTTACCATCAATTAACCTGATTCAGAAACTGGGATTTTTACCTGAAGGAATTGCCCGTTCAAGTGTTTACTTACGTGGTAAATGGATTGATCAAATTAGATTCGCCCTCATTTCTGAAATTTAGGAATCCTGTCTTTTTTCGCTATATTTTCACGCAAAATATGGGTTGCCACAAGATTATATCTTGCTGCAACCCGTTTATTTTTATAAATTAATTGTAGTGTACCAATATCCAAATTCTCCTTGTTCCGGTTCTTTTTCTTTCGTTGGTTTAAAGTCTTCAAATCCAAATAATTTTGCCATAAATTTTTCCCTGCTTTGAAAGAAACCTGGTACGCCTATAATATACTGATTACCATTCTCACATCGTTTTCTGGCAAATATTAAATGTTTATAATTATAATAACCATGTAATAAGAAGCTATTATTGCCTAATACCCAATTCTCAATTGGAAATGCTCCAATATCCTGAGGTTCTATTTTAACACACTCTGCTATCTCATTTCCTTCAAATGGGAACATTTTCGTATAACGAGAAAATATTCTTGCTGCAATTGGTGAAGTTATCTCTTCTTTCTCAAGAACTGCAGCATCTTCTTTATGTATTGTTTCTTTATTATCACTTTTCTCTTCTTTTTCTGCCTTATCTAAGTTCTCTCTTTCTTTGATACTTTCTTTTTTATTATCTTCAAAAATATCTTCTATCCCATCTTTTATATTTTCTATGACATCTGCAATGGTATCCTTTATATTATCTTCAAATACCTCTTTAATACTTTCCTTAGCTACCTCTTCAAAATCTTCTTTTTTGTCTTCTTCTATCATTTCTTCTACAAAATCTTTTATGACTTCATTTATACTTTCTTTTTTTGTTTCCATCTCATTCGTATTAAGATCATCACAATTTTCTTCAGCTTCCCTGTCTAAAATGGGAACTTTCTCACCTACAATGAGTTCATCATTATTAAAATTACGCAGAATAACCGGTTTATCATCCCATTCTGTTGCATAATATTTTCCATCATTAAAATATACAATTATCCCGCACATTTGGTCCAGGGTATAAGATGAATTCAAAATATTACCGGCCTTTGTGATCGCTTTTAAATCGCCAATACCATTTCTGATAATCATATTTCCAATTGGTAATGGTCTTATTACGTCATCATTTCTATAGAATATATATGCCTTTAATGTATTATTATTAAGACTAGGAGCTTTTATATTAATCATGATTTTACACTGATCATTTCTTGCTTCTACTCTTGCAAAACCTACGTTATTTTTCTTTAGACCGTCTTGGTAATCATACATATATGAAACAATTCTTTTATAATCAGACAAAGCACTCACTCCCTTTTAGAATATTATATGAAGGAAATAAGTGCTTTATGACTTTTATTATTTAATTTTTGATAATATAATATTGCTTAACCCTGCAAATTGCTCTAATGTCAGTGCTTCTCCCCGTATATTTTCAGGAACACCCAATTCTATAATTGCTTCTGCGATGATATCCTTGGATAATTGTATTTCCGGAGAATTATTTAATCCATTTACTAAAGTCTTACGTCTTTGATTAAAAGATGCTCTTATAATTTGAAACATGAGTTTCTCATCTATAACTTCTACCGGTCTTTCTTCATGTTTGGTCAATCGGATTACTGCACTTCCTACATTAGGACGAGGCATGAAACAATTAGGAGGAACATTGGCTACAATATATGGTTTTGCATAATATTGTACTGCCAGAGAAAGGGCACCATAATCTTTTGTTCCCGGACCGACCTGCATACGGTCAGCAACCTCTTTTTGTACCATAACAGTGATATTTTCAATCGGAACCCTACTTTCAAATAACCCCATTATAATTGGTGTAGTAATATAATATGGAAGATTAGCAACTACTTTAATTGGTTTTCCATTATTTTTTTCATTTACAATTTTGTTAATATCTACTTTTAGTATATCATCATTAATAATTGTAATATTATTATAAGCAGATAAAGTCTCCTCTAATATGGGAATTAGATGCTTATCGATCTCCACCGCTATTACTTCTCTTGCTGATTCACAAAGATATTGGGTCATCGTTCCAATTCCCGGTCCAATTTCTAACACTACATCTTCTTTTGTTATACCTGCTGCTGATATAATTTTATCCAGTACATGGGTATCGATTAAAAAATTTTGCCCAAATTTCTTTTGAAATATAAAATTATATTTTTTTATAATTTCTATTGTGTTTTGTGGATTTCCTAATGTAGCCATCTATTCCCTCGCTTCTATTATTCCGTGATATGTGAAATTATTTATGGTTCTTAACCATTTAAGATATTTTATACATACTTTTCGCATTTTCCATAGTAACCCTGATAACCTCATTATAATCGATATTTTTTATTTTTGCTATTTCAGAGGCGATATGAGGTATATATAAAGAAGAATTTCTCTTTCCTCTAAAGGGCACCGGTGCAAGATATGGACAATCTGTTTCTAAAAGAAGACGATCCAATGGTGCATAGTCTACTACTTCTTTTAACTTTTTAGCATTATTAAAAGTTACAACGCCTCCTATCCCTAAATAAAAACCCATATTTAAAAATATTTTTGCAGTTTCTAAAGAATAGGAATAACAATGGATCACTCCTCCTATATCCCTTGCCCCTGCTCCATTCATCATATCAATTGTATCTTTGGCTGCATCCCGGCTGTGGATCACGATTGGTAATTTTACTTCTTTTGCTAAAGACATTTGTCTGTCAAACCATTCCTTTTGTATTACCGGTTCTGGTTCCTTCCAGTAATAATCCAGACCTATTTCTCCAATTGCAGCAATTTTCGGTTCTTGCGTCATCTTTTTTAATAGATCAAATGAACTCTGATTAAGTTCTTCCGTCTCATTGGGATGCACTCCCACTGCTCCATATACGTGGGAATATTTTTTTGTGAGTTCCAATGTATTCTTGGATGTTTCTATGCTCGATCCAATATTAACCACATATTCTATTCCATTATCACGCAAAGATAATAGTAACTCTTCTCTATCTTCATCAAATTGCTCATCATCATAATGGGCATGTGTTTCAAAAATCATATTTGATTCCTCTTTCTATTCAATCCATCTTACCTTGTATTAGTCCACAATATTATAATATATCATTCTGCAAAGAACAAGAGATATCTATCCCTGTAATTGGTTATCATATAAGTAATAAACATAATCCTTTCTTTCTGATAATAACATTATAAGAGCACATTTTGATATCATAAGGATTTTGATATAAAAATAGACATGGATAATATTACTATGTTATAATACACAAAAGAATGATTTTGCTTTGTATGGCTTAAAATTAGCAAAGTATAATCTTATCTTATTATTTAATAAAAATATAAATTAAATTTATAGCAGGAGACGATTTTAATGAATGATTTTGTAATAACTACGGATACTACATCTGATTTACCGGCATCATATGTGAAGGACTATCATATTGAAATACTTCCTCTTTATTATAACCTTGAAGGAGTAATTTATGGAGGCGATGTTAAATTACCGCCAGAAGAGTTTTATGCTAAAATGAGGTCAGGTCAAATGCCAACAACAATGGCAGTAAACCCTGAAACTGCAAAAGAAACTTTCAAAAAATATTTAGATCAGGGAATGGATATTCTTCATATCGGCTTTTCATCTGCATTAAGTGGAAGTTTTAACAGCACAATGATTGCTGCCAATGAACTTAAAGATGATTATCCAGATCGTAAAATTATTCTTGTGGATTCCCTATGTGCTTCTCTTGGAGAAGGATTATTGGTCCATAAAGCTATTTTGTTAAAAAAAGCAGGAAAAACTTTAGAAGAGATTGCATCCTGGGTAGAAGAAAATAAATTGCATATCTGTCATCTCTTTACAGTAGATGATTTGTTCCATCTGCAACGTGGCGGACGTGTATCAAAAACTACAGCCATTATAGGAACTATGATTAATGTGAAACCAATTCTACATGTGAATGATGAAGGGAAACTAATACCTCTTCAAAATGTAAGAGGCAGAAAAAAATCCCTTACTACATTAGTGGATAACATGGAGAAGCAGATCAATGGCTATGAAGAGCAAAATGACATTATATTCATTAGCCATGGGGATTCTTTAGCCGATGCAGAATATGTAGCCTCTCTTATAAAAGACCGATTTGGAATTCACTCTTTCTTAATTGATTATGTAAGTCCTACCGTTGGTGCTCATTCAGGACCTGGTACGATTGCTCTTTTCTTTATGGGAAATAAGCGATAGTTTATCCCGGGACCTATTGTAAGTATCGTTGAAAAGGCTGTTGCAAAACTATTATGAATAATACAACAAAGTCTATGCTCTCCCTGTAATGCACTGTCTGAAAAGAGAGCATAGACTTCCTTGGATTCCTTTTGTCCCACAGTATGGGCAATTCCAGTATCCTTCGATAATATTACCCAAAATAATCCCTCCCTGGCATAATAATATAATACTCATTATTACATATCTTTAATATTACATGGTATATACCTTTGCCTATACCGGTAATATAAAACTTGTGGTATCCAATATTAATATTTGAAACCACAAGTTCTAAATACCCTACAGGCAAAGCGTCATATTATTAACAGATTTCAGAACCACTAATAATATCTTTATCTACGGTCACCACAGAAAGATTTCCTTCATCATCTCCTGCTGCAAGAATCATACCTTCTGACTGGATACCACATAGTGTCACTGGTTTTAGATTTGTAATAACAGCAACTTTCTTTCCTATCATATCTTCAGGAGTATAATGCTTAGCGATACCAGATACAATTTGTCTTACCTCATTGCCAACCCTGATTTGAGATACTAATAATTTTTTCGCTTTTTTAACAGGCTCACATGCAATCACTTCTCCTACCTGAATCTGAACCTTATCAAAATCATCTATTGTAATCTCTGGTTTTTTCTCTACTACTGGATATACCACGGATGCTGTTTCTTTTTCTGCAAACATTTCTTCAACCTTCTCCATTACTTCTTTTGGGTCTAATCTGGCAAATAAAATCTCAGGGGCAGCTGTAACTTTTAATCCAGATGGGTAGTTTCCATAAGTAGTTAATTCATCTATATTTCTTATCTTTGTATTTAACTGATTCACTATTTTATTTGCAGTTTCCGGCATAAATGAACTTAACAGACTTGTTCCAATAGTAATACTTTCAATTAAATTATAAAGAACTGTCTCTAAACGGCCTTTCTTTGCTTCCTCTTTAGCCAGAACCCATGGCATAGTTTCATCGATATATTTATTACATCTTTTAAATAATGTGAATATATCTGTAATTGCATCAGCAACTCTTAATTTATCCATTTTGGCAACGACATTTCCAGGTGTTTCAAGGACAACTTTGATTAAATCATCATCCACTTCTTCTTTTATTCCAGAATTATTTACAATACCATCAAAATATTTATTAGACATTGAGATTGTTCTATTTACCAGATTGCCTAATGTATTCGCTAAATCAGAATTCATTCTTTCAATCATGAGTTCCCAGGAAATTATGCCATCATTGTCAAATGGCATTTCATGCAATACAAAATAACGAACAGCATCTACCCCAAAGAGGTCTGCCAGTTCATCTGCATATAATACATTTCCTTTAGATTTACTCATCTTTCCATCTCCCTGTAGTAACCAAGGATGACCAAATACTTGTTTTGGCAGAGGAATATCAAGAGCCATTAACATGATAGGCCAGTAGATTGTATGAAATCTTAGAATATCTTTCCCTATAAGGTGAAGATCTGCCGGCCAAAATTTATTATACAATTCTTCATGTTTTCCATCTAGATCAAAACCTAATCCCGTAATATAATTACTTAATGCATCTATCCACACATATACTACATGTTTGTTGTCGAAATCCACAGGAATTCCCCATTTGAAAGAGGTTCTTGATACACATAGATCTTGCAGACCTGGCAGCAAGAAATTATTCATCATTTCATTCTTTCTTGATTCCGGTTGGATAAATTCCGGATGGGTGTTAATGTGTTCAATTAATCTATCTGTATACTTACTAAGCTTTAAAAAATATGCTTCTTCTTTTGCAGGTTGTACTTCCCCTCCGCAATCCGGACATTTTCCATCTGCTAATTGAGAAGGAGTAAAGAAAGATTCACAAGGAGTACAATACATACCTTCATAATGTCCTTTGTAGATATCTCCCTGTTCATATAATTTTTTAAATATCTTTTGTACCTGTTTTTCATGATAGTCATCTGTGGTACGTATAAATTTATCATAGGAAGTGTTCATAACATCCCATATTCTTTTTATTTCTCCTGCCGTCTGATCCACAAATTCCTTTGGAGTAATCCCTGCATCCTCTGCTTTCAATTCAATTTTTTGTCCATGTTCATCCGTACCTGTTTGAAAAAAAACATCAAATCCCTGCTGTCTTTTAAATCTTGCAATACTATCTGCCAATACGATTTCATATGAATTTCCAATGTGAGGTTTCCCGGATGTATATGCGATTGCTGTTGTAATATAATATGGTTTCTTTGCCATGATAAATCCCTCCTGATTATTTTTTTTACTGACTTATAGCAGATTGGCACACTTCACGCTACTCGCTGGCCTTTGCCTCATGCAACTCGAAAAAAAAGCTCTCTTCTTTATTTTTAAAGACGAGAGCATTGCTTCGTGGTACCACTTTAATTCACTTATACTCCACAGTATAAGTCTCCACAGCTATAATCTTATATTCCAGTTCATAGCATACACGATAACGGGTGTAACCGTCGCAGCCTAAAGGTAAACTCTCAGTGCGAAGCTCCAAGACCATCTTCAGTAGTTATATTATGACCCATTCTCATCAACAGGGCTCTCTGTTCATCCTATAATCTACTTACTCTTCTTTTCATTGCTTTTGTCAGTTCAATTTGTTTTAGTTTATCTTGTATCCTAACATTTGTCAAGGTATGAACTTTTATATACTATAACAAGTTATATTATAATATAATAAAAATAAGATTAGTTGATTCATAGGAAGACTGACAGGTAAATTTACCTGATAAAGACAAATATAAGGAGGCAATATGAAAAACGCAAAAAAACGATACTTATTATGTCTACTTTTTATACTTTTAGTTATGATCCCCAGCTGTAGGAAATCTACTGAAGATGTGTTAAATACACGGGAAGTTTTTAATCAATTAACCAATGAGCTGTTCTTAAAAGAAGTAAAAAGTGACAGTATTTCTCTAAATTATACTTTAGCTAATCCTGAAAATTATGGTATTCATGAATACACACCAACTCTGGGTAACTATGGTATCGATTCAACAATAGAAGGTCTGGCAAGTTCCGAGAATTACCTTGAACGTTTAAAGGAAATTGACTATGATGTTCTAACCAGTGAGCAGAAATTAACTTATGATATTTTAGAATATCTATTTATTCAGGATAATTCTTTAGACAATATGTTATTATATCCAGAAAGCTTAAGTCCTACCCTTGGAATACAATCCCAGCTTCCTGTATTACTGGCAGAATATAAGTTTTATGACAAAGAGGATATCGATGATTACATAGAACTATTGTACTGTACCTATGACTATTTTAAAGAGATCATTAACTACGAACAAGCAAAATCAAAGGACGGATTGTTTATGAGTGATTATATTGCCGATGAAATCATTGAACAATGCAATGCATTTACCAAGAAAAAGGATAATAACTTACTCATATCTGTTTTCAATGAAAAAATTTCTACTTTCTCCGGTTTAACAAAAGAAGAAATTAAAACTTACAAAACCCAAAATAAGAAAGCCGTTTTAGAAAATGTAATTCCTGCCTATAATTTACTGGCATCCAGTTTAACCAAACTAAAAGGAACGGGAGTAAATGATGGAGGTCTTTGCAATTTTCCAAAAGGGAAATCTTATTATGAATATCTGGTAAAGGCTCAGACTGGATCTTCAAAAACAATAGCGGAATTAATTGAACTCTTAGATAATACCATGAATAATAACATAAACGAAATTCAAAAAATAGCGAGTTCAAATCCTGATGCAATAAATAAAATGTTACAAGTAACCTATGATTTACAAGATCCTAATGAAATATTAGATTATTTAAAAGAAGCAATCAAAGAAGATTATCCTCCCCTTTCAGATGTAAACTATACGGTGAAATATGTAGATGACTCCTTAGAAGAATATTTAAGTCCTGCATTTTATCTGACTCCGGCTTTAGATGATTATAAAGAAAATAGTATCTATATAAATCAAAGCCCTAAGTATGATATGTCATCTATTTTTACTACTTTGGCCCATGAAGGATATCCAGGCCATTTATATCAATGTGTATATTTTAATCAGCAATCTCCTGATCCCATTCGAAGTATCCTTAATTTTGGCGGATATTCTGAAGGCTGGGCCACTTATGTTGAACTTGAATCTTATTATCTGGCTGGCTTTGAAAAAGATGTGGCTGCTCTGTTAGAGAAAAATAATGCTGCTATATTAGCGTTGTATGCCCGGGTTGATATTGGTGTGAATTATGAAGGATGGACTTTTGATGACACATCTTCTTATCTCAAAGAGCAATTAAACCTCACAGATAAAGAAACAATACGTAATTTTTATTATGCCGTCATTGAAGATCCTGCCAATTACTTGAAATATACTATTGGCTATCTTGAGTTTTTAGAACTCCGTGATAAAGCTCAAACAGCTTTAAAAGATGACTTTAAATTGAAAGATTTCCATGAATTTATTCTGAATACCGGCCCTGCACCTTTTGAAATAATTAGTAAAAGACTGGATATTTATATGGATGGAAAATCTTAGTGAATTTTTTAACATTTCATTGACATATACCTTTAAAAATTTTATAATTATACTGGAATACTTTTTAATTCAAAATAGTAAGAAAGTAAATCAGCATTTTCTGATATTGGTTTGCTTTTTTATAATAAATCCGATAATTCTATTTATGGAATTATTGGAATAAATAAAATTTAGGAGGAAGATTTTAATGTCAACGAAAGCAAACTTTAAACGTGAAGAAATTGGTGCTCATAATCCGATGTTTACTCAAACTCGTGCTATCATAGAGGCACCGTTTTATGGTAACAATGTAATTAAAGTAAGTACTCTTAGGGAAGCTTATGAATTAGCTAAGAATTCTCCAGGTACTGTAGTTACTGATATGCCTGTATATAGAGCAGAAGAAATTGGACTGGATCCGGAATCTAAAGTATTATTGTTCAATGATGGAAATGTAAGCGGCCGTGCCGCAGCTGCCAGAAAAATAGCTGGAGAACCGGGCGTAGACACAAACGATCTTAATGGTAAAGTGAAAGAAGCAGTCTATCAATCAAGAAATACTTTACTTTATCATGCACAGGTCTATATTGGTCTCCACGAAGACTTCATGGTAAAAGCCCATCTTCTTATCCCAGAGGGAGAAGAGAATATCCTGTATTCCTGGATGCTTAACTTCCAGTATATGTCTGATGAATATGTAAAGATGTATAAGAGATCAACACCTGTTGATGG
>NZ_RJVG01000002.1 GCF_003752155.1 Mobilisporobacter senegalensis
TATTTTTCATTCTTTGTTTCTTTTTCAAACATGGTATATTTCATGAATTTCTCCATGCCATGTTCCTCGCAATAAAGATAATTATTATAGGAACCATATCCGGCGTCCGCAACCGGGTATTTCGGATAATGATTATAGATACGGTTGAATTTTTCCATAAGCGGCACAAAGCATTCCATGTCAGAGGCATAGGGTTTCACATCAACCACTGCTATGTATTCATCACATATCGCAACCTGTAGGTTGTATGCTGGCAAAAGCTGGTCATTTCCCATATAATCCCGTTTGATTCTCATGAAAGTAGCATCGTGATCAGTTTTAGAATAGCTGTTTCTTTTCTCTCCACATACTTCGATATGCTTTGCATATGATTTTAGACGTTCCAAATAATCTTGCATTTCCTGATATTGACGCTGTTCCATACTTTTTCGATGTCCGATTCCCGATACAAACTTTGTAATATCCAGAGCAGTTGCAGTTTTATAGCTTTCGAGTAATTCTGTGACATAATCAATTGCGTATTCATTTCGTTTCTCCAGTTTTATTCCCAGATAGTTTAGTACACTTGTGTTCATGGAATCAATCAATACAGAAAGCTTTTCGAAAACCTTATCACGGTTTCGAAGGCATGATTTTTTCCATACCCAGGTGTAACGGTTAGCATTTGCTTCTATTTTTGTTCCATCGATGTAAGTATGCTCCAGATCCACATGATCCTTTTCAAAAATGTAACTGTTTACGTCGATAAAAATCTGTTCTATAGAATCCGTTAGTTCATTGCGTATAAGATTGCCAAAAGTTGCAAAAGAAGGCGCCTTCATATCATCAAGAAGATACATATATCGTATATCATTCCTACAGAGTTTTTCTATTTCACGCAGAGAACTAATTCCGTGTTCCATGAAAGCAAAGAGTGTAACTTTAAGGAGTTTCTGTTCATCACATCTTGGGCGACCTGTTTTGTATCCTTTCTCTACAAAATATTTTGATAGGTCGATGTGATCCATCACCTCACAGAAAGTGTATACTGGATCAGAAATATCAATTAATTTTTCGATATCCAATGGTAATTTCAGCTGGCGTGGAGTATAATTATCATTGGTATTGTTAGTTAGTCGCATAATTAATTATACCAAAAAATCGCTGTAGTCTCACGACTTCAGCGATTTTTCTTTTAGGGGAGTTTTTTTACAGCCCCTTTTAAATTATATCTGTTGTTTATTGAATTGTTGTAGTATATAATATTGTTACAGTTTGACCATACAGAGCCTCAAAATCATAGCTGAACTGTAACATAATATTTATTATATTTACCATGAAAGGGGAATTGTATGAAGCATATTAAAAGACTGATCATATCGCTGTTATTCATTGTTACATTAAATTGTGTGCCAATATCCTCACCGATAGCTAATTATGATCAGATAGAAGCAGCTTCTATAAAATTAAATAAAACAAAAATTACTTTATATGTAGGAAAAACTGATACACTCAAAGTGAATACTACAAATAGTAAAGTAACTTGGAAATCAAGTAATGGGAAGGTTGCGAAGGTATCTTCCCAAGGAGTTGTTACAGGTATAAAAAGCGGAACTGCTAAAATAACAGCTACCATTGGTTCCAGACAGATCTACTGTAATGTTACGGTGAAAGATAAAAAATTAACTGCAGAAAAAGTTTATGAGCAATGTGTAGCGGCAACGGTTCAGATAAATACCAGTGATGGATTGGGAACCGGTTTTTTTATAGATCAAGGTAAGATAGTAACAAACTACCATGTAATTGCTGGTGCTTCCAATATTAATGTGCAGACATTAAGTGGTAAAATTTATGAAAAGGTAACTATATTAGGCTATGATGAAGCTCTTGATATAGCTGTTTTAAAGATTTCATCAAAGAATAAGGTATTAAAGTTAAACAGCCACGGAATTAAAGTTGGTGAAACAGTTTATACGATTGGAAGTTCTAAAGGGTTTTCCAATACATTTACCAATGGGATCATTGCAAGTATAAATCGAAAAATTGAAAATGTAAATTACATACAAACCAATGCGGCATTATCTTCCGGAAATAGTGGAGGACCTCTTTTAAATTCTTACGGTGAAGTGATAGGAATTAACTCCATGCAGTATCAGGATGGACAGAATCTGAATTTTGCTATTAATATCAACCAGATTAATAAAGTAAGCACAAAGAAATCATTAACAGAAATTGAATTCTGGAAGAAATCTATCTCAGAATATAGTAATTTATTTGTGATGGAAGATGAATCATTAAGCTCCAAGATTAGTACCAGTCAGGAATTTGGTTTTGAAAATAAAGTATATGGGACTATGAAGCCGGATGAAACAGATTACTATAAATTCACCTTATCAATAACAAGAGAGATAGGATTTGCAGGTCTACCACTTACCATTAAAGAAGGAGATCAGAAGAATATATCTTTCAATATAGTAGATCATAATGGGGAACCAATTTCTGGGTATACTATGGAATATGACGATTATTATATGGGATACTATGGTAGCGTATCTTTGCCGGCTGGAACCTATTATATCATGGTAAAATCTAATGATAAATATAAAGATTATGAAATACCATATGGTCTTTTAATCTACATGTTTGATGATGAAGTAGGAGTAGGATAAAGTGGAACTTAATTCAGGTGTGGTTTTTACCACATCTGAATCTAATTATTTTTTAAAGGAGTCTTAAAATGCAGGATAGAGAAAGTTTTTTGGAAACGCTGGATGAACTGGTAAATCTGGCTGAAACCAATAATAGAACGATTACCATGGATGAAATTAAAAAGGCATTCAAAGATGCTGATCTGGGAGAAGATAAGTTTGAACCTATTTATGCTTATCTTGCTGAGAATAAAATCACAATAAAAAATTATATTCCAATGCAGGAGAAAAATACAAATGTGGAAGAGGAATCTAAAGAGGAATCTGCCGAATCTGCATACCTTCAGATGTATCTTGATGACCTTGATGCAATCCCGGAATGTGATGCCAGTGAACTGGGGAATCTTTATGAGAAGATAAAGTTGGGCGAAGAAGCAGCGAAAACAAGAATGATAGAAGGAAGTCTAAAATTTGTGGTATCTATTTCCAAAGAATACCGTGGAAAAGGAATGATTATTGGAGATTTGATCCAAGAGGGAAATATGGGATTAATGAATGCTGTAGCCACTTTAGTTGAGAATGACTGGAGTAATGTGAAGGAATATCTTGAAAAAGAGATCCGTGGATCTATAGAAAATGCTATTATGGAACAAAACAGTGAAGCTAATGTCACACAGGAAGCATTGATCAAAGTAAACCGACTTAGTAAAGCAGCAAAGGAACTGGAAGATGAACTGGGAAGAATTCCTGATATTTTGGAAATGGCAAAATATATGAATGTCACCAAAGAAGAAATAGAAGATATTATACGTTTATCAAAGGATGTCCTAAAGGCAGATCATCATCATTAAGCTTATAAGAATGGCTTATCTCATTATTAGAGATAAGCCATTTTTTATGCTTCCTGATGCTTAATTGAACCAATTAAACAAACCGTTATTTTTTTTATTTCCGTCATTGGAATTACCATTGGAATTCTCATTTGAATTGCCATTGGAATTACCAGTCTGACCAGCGCTAGGATCTGGTATTGTACCATCATCTCCCGGATCTGTTACGGTACCGTCATTATTGTTATCATCATCGGTATCATTGCCCCAATGATCATCAATAATAAATGATTTGTGTATGTTACATATAGAATCTTCCAATCCCTTTGGTAAAAGGTTAGGAGTATCGGCTGTTTTTGCAGTTTCTTCTTTAATTAGATAAACAATATCTTTTACCTGGCTCTTAGGGCAATATTCAGTAGCCAGTTTATGGGATTCTGTACATACACTTAATTTCACATGGATATCACATTTTTCTTTTGGAGCAGTTCCTTTGGCAAAATACTCCGTACGTACGGTAGAACCACCTTGTGCATGGTCACATACACCATCTACAGCGAGTTTACCGGATTTGGTACATATCTTAGCTGAAACAACAGAATTTGGCATCTTAAAGGATTTAACTTTTAAATCTCCATTAACCTTTTCCATAATTGTCCGCCATAAATCTTTTGTATAGCTTGTATTTGAAAGGCTGCCATTATTATCGTATCCAGACCAGATAGATGCAGTATAATATGGAGTATATCCTGAAAACCAAGAGTCGTTATCATTAGTAGTTGTACCAGTTTTACCAGCAACAGGCATACTCGTATTTGTTAAACGAAGTCTTGTACCGGTACCTCTTTTTACAACATCCTCCATGGCGCTTGTAAGTAACCATGCGGTAGATTCCTTTATTACCTGACGTGTCTCAGGTTTATTCTCCAGTAAAACTTTACCATCGTGGTCTACAATTTTAGTATAAAAAGTTGGTTCAATATATGCTCCATTATTAGCTATTGCTGCAAATGCCGCAGTTAATTCCAGATTAGTGATACCATCTGTTAAGCCACCAAGAGCCATAGGCAGATTGATATCGGATAATACACGTCCGGATTCATCAGTACGACTATCAACAATAGTTGTAAAACCTAATTTTAATAAATAATCATATGCAATCTGAGGAGTCACCTGTTCTAATGTCTTTACTGTAACAATATTCATGGAATGTACGATGGCATCTCTTAAGGTACTAAGTCCTTTATAGCCGCTATAGTAATTATTTACTTTTGTGCCGTTTGGATATTGATAAGGAGCATCATCCTGGACATTTGCTAAAGTCATTCCAGCACTATCTAAGGCTGGTAAAAATGTGGATATTACCTTAAATGTAGAACCAGGTTGTCTCACAGTGGAAGAAGCACGGTTTAGGGTCCGGCTTGCTTTTTTCTCACCACGGCCGCCTACAATAGCTTTTACCTGACCGTTTTTTTGATCCATTAAAACAAAAGATATCTGAGGCTGTATGGAGAAAGAAATATTTTCGCCTGTAATTATATCACCATCTTCAATTACAGATGCCTTAAATTGTTCAATATATTTATCCGCATCTTTCTTATCCGCAAAAAGAAGAGAAAAATTAGGATTTCCTTTTGAAACATAATTTTTTATGTGACCGGCAGAATAATTATTAGTCGTACCATCTTTTTTCTCTATGGATAATTGATAATTAAGTTCCCATTTTGAATTATCAGGATAAAAATCATCATTGGAAAGTGTTTCATCACAGATATTCTGAAGTTTTGAATCCTGGGTCGTATAAATACTTAAACCACCACGATATATTGCATTATTCGCCTGGGCCTGGGTATAACCTTTCTTTTCTTGAAGATCCTTCACTACCTGATTGATCATTTCATCTACAAAATAGGAATATACAGATGATTCTCCAAGTTCCTTATTAACTGTTTGAATACGTTCATAAACATTGTCTTCCATAGCTTCATCATACTCAGTTTGTGAAATATAACCTTGATTTTTCATATTTCCTAATATGGCAATTCTTCTGTCCGAATTGTTTTCAGGATATGAGATCGGGTTATTATATGCAGGATTCTGAGTAATAGCAGCAATTACAGCCGCTTCGGAGATTGTCAATTTACTTACATCTTTATCAAAATAACGATTGGATGCTGCTTGTACACCTAATGTATTCTGTCCTAAGTTAATAGTGTTTAAATAATATTCAAGAATTTGTTTCTTACTAAGTTTTTCTTCTAATTGAATTGCCAGAAATTGTTCCTGAAGTTTACGCTCGAATTTTTCAACAAAGTCATCTTCATTACCACCTTCAAAAACCTGATTTTTAAGTAATTGCTGGGTTAATGTACTGGCACCTTGACTGAATCTGCCATTGGAGACACCTAAAAAGATTACTCTGACAATACCTTGAACATCAATTCCATTATGTTTCCAGAAACGTTCATCTTCAATTGCAATGAAAGCATTTTGGACATGCTCTGGAATCTGGCCAATCTCAGCATAGATTCTATTTGCATCAGATCCAACTAATTTAGTTAGTTCATTCCCATCTTGATCATATATAGTAGTGGAAAAGCCAGTTGGCGCAACACTGATGGAGTCAATGCTTGGTGCACTATCAATGATTCCCCGAAGGATTCCATACCCAGCAAAACTTCCAACGATTGCAATAACAAGTAAGCAGATCAGAAAAGTACGAAAGAAAGAAACGCCTATTTTTGTAACCAGCTTCTTAGACGTAGATCTAATTTGCTTTTGCTTGTCAACTGTTCCTTTTTTACTAAAGTTCATAATAAACCTCCTTTACCCATCTTATTATATCAAAAATATGCAGTTAAATAAAGTTTTATATTTTAGGGCAAGAAAATTATTCTTGTATACATTGTGACAGAATATGTGCAATTTTCCTTTTTCTTTTCAGAAATCGGTGTCTATTTTAAAGAGTTATAGTATAAATTTGAAATTGCTATCGAAATTTGCGATATTTTTTGCTTTTCGAATGAATATTATCCTTGTATAATTCAAAAGTATAGAAGGTATGGAATGGGAGGATTCAAAATGAGTAAGTTATATTTAGAAGGTACAAAAAATTTAAAGCTTGAAAATGAGAATGAAATCGAACTATCATATTATCTGATGGAATGTAGAAAAAAAGATAATCAGGAAACTCTATACGGTATTCAAATCCAGAAAAAAGATGGGGAAAAAGTGGAGATTGAGAACTCAGGGTGTATTTCTTATTCAAAAGAATTTGTGTTGCAGATGATACATAAAATGATGGAGGGTACAGTAACACCCATAACTATGTTATATATTATAGATGATATCATGACTGAAAAGTTATGCAGTTAGTATAATCTAATCAAAAGAGAGGAAACAGGAAGCTTTCCGCTTCCCCAAATACATGACCTCGAAGACCAATTATATGGTCTTCGAGGTTGCTTCTTGAAGATCAAAAACAATAACTTCTTTCTCTACGATTGTAAAATATACTTTTCCCTGATTTGTAATTTGTTCTTTGCCATTCGTTACTGTAGTCCATTTTTTAATAAAAGCTGTTAACTTATTGTCTGGGACAAGTAATGTAACATGGACCATATCAGCATAGTCAGTATCAAGGATATATAATTCCATCTGGGATGATATATATTGCAACTTTCCTATTTCATTATAATTTGTGCAGATAAGAAGCTTATTGCCCAGCATTTTATTAACAATTAAAGCATGGGTCAATCCTTCCTTAACAGCACCCTGATAGGCCCTGATAAGCCCGCCGGTCCCAAGCAATGTTCCACCAAAATATCTGGTAACTACAACTACTATATTATGAATATCTTCACCAAGTAAGATATCCAACATAGGTTTACCAGCGGTGCCGCTAGGTTCTCCATCATCACTGCAGCGTGTTAATTCATGATTCATTCCTATTGTATATGCAAAGCAGTTATGAGTCGCATTCCAATGATTTTTTTTAATCTTTTCTATAAAAATATTTGCATCTTCTTCGGAATCTACAGGTCCAATAGATGCTATAAATCTGGATTTTTTCTCTGAAATTTCACTTTCACTACCTTGATAAATTACTTTATATTCTTCTTTCATAAAAAACTCCTTAGAATATTTAGTTTAACATCCTAATCTGTCATAATAATATAATAACGATAAATAATTTCACTTGCTTGCAAGGGTGAAATTATAACGGGATCATAAATATGTTTTTTATTTATGATATAACAGATATAAATAAAAGTCAAAAATATATATTGTTGCTAATATTGAAGAACACCAATCCCTATAGTATACTTATCCTGCTTAAACTAATTTACAGTGTTTTAAGGAAAGGTGCAATATTTTGATTAATCAACTGGAGGAAATAATATGGAATTGTTAGAATGCATTAAAGAAAGAAGAAGTGTCAGGAAATTTAAATTGGACAAAGTGTCAAATGAAACGCTGGCAGAAATTGCCGAAGCTGCAAAATATGCTCCGTCATGGAAGAATACTCAGGTTACAAGATATTATGCAATTTCTGGGGAAGAAATGAAGAATAAAATTGTTGAATGTGTACCCGATTTTAATAAAGAAGCAACCAGCACAGCCCCGGTGGTTATGGTATCTACTGTTATAAAAATGCGTTCAGGTTATAACCGGGAAGGTGAAACGGATACTCCAAAGGGAAAAGGATGGCAGATGTATGATTGTGGATTATCTAATATGCTTTTTTGTCTAAAAGCAAAAGAACTAGGTCTTGGAACTGTAATTATGGGCTATTATGATGAAGAAAAAGTTTCTCAGGCAATAGGGGTTCCTGAGACCGAAGAAGTTATCTCAATAATCGCCCTAGGTTATCCGGACGAAGAACCAGTCATGCCAAAGAGAAAGGGTGCAGAAGTAATTTTAAATATAGTAGATTAATTTATTATTAATTATTTAAACTGATTATTTTGTATGTCATAGCTATAATTTATACTTTTTAAGGTATTTTCAAGATCTTCTTGATTAATACCATTCGTTTTACAAAAGTCCTCAAGATTCTCGTAGAAATCTCGTAATTGTGTATTAACATAGCTTAATAATATAACGGGATCTTTTGGTAATAACATAAGATGTCTCCTTATTTTTTATTTTTAACTCATTGTATCATAAGGGTAAGAAGAAGAAAAGTACGTTCGATAAGGAAAAGAATGTTTACCAAAAATGGGAAAGATTGAGGAAAAAGTATGAAGCATCAATTTGTTAAAAGCAGTTTAACCGCTTTTCTATCACTTATCATTGCATTTACTCCGATTACTGCAATAGAAGCATCCTCTGAGGCAAATTTTAATGAGGATAATGAATATGAGACTACGAAAGAAGCAGCCAGTGAGAAAGCAAATGAGTTGGTAAAAAACTATGGTTATACAAGTGTGCAGTATGCTCTTATTGACGATGGAGAAATTAAGATATCAGGCCAGACCGGAGTTTATAGTAAATCAGAGAATAATCAATTAACCAAAGAGCATATGTATGGAATTGGTTCTATTAGCAAGATATTCACGACCGTGGCGGTATTAAGGCTGGTAGAAGAGGGGAAAGTGGATCTGGACACCCCTTTAGTAGAATATATTAAAGATTTTAAAATGAACGACCCCAGATATGTACAGATAACGGTACGAATGCTGCTCAATCATTCTTCGGGTCTTATGGGAAGTACATTTAACAATACAGTTCTGATTGGGGACAATGATACATCTGCTCATGATAAATTATTAGAACAATTACAAGGTCAGAGATTGAAAGCAGATCCAGGGACCTTTTCTGTTTATTGTAATGATGGCTTCAGTCTTGCTGAAATATTGATCGAGCGGGTAAGCGGCTTGAGTTTTACTCAGTATATCAGGAGTTACTTTACAATAACACTTAATATGAATAATACAAAAACTCCTAAAGATGTATTTTCCCTGGAGCAGTTAGCCAAGGTGTATTATCCGGGGTTTGCAAAACCAGTGAAAGCAGATAGCTATAATGCTATTGGTGCCGGCGGAATTTATTCAACGGCAGAGGACGTATGCAGATTTTCACAAATTTTTATGAAAAATTCTAAGAATATTCTCACTGATAAATCCAAGAAAGCAATGGAAGAGAGGGAATATTTAAAAGGAATCTGGCCGGAGGAAGGGGATACGACAACTGCCTATGGTCTTGGATGGGATTGTGTAAATATGTATCCCTTTAATCAATATGGGATAAAAGCCCTTTTGAAAAATGGGGATACGTTATTATATCATAGCAGCCTTATCGTATTGCCGGAATACAATATAGCGGCTACTGTCTTATCTTCAGAAGGGGATAGTACATATAATCAGATCATCGGTCAGGAGATCCTGCTTAGTGCCTTAAAAGAGAAGGGGATAATAAAAGAGATCAAGAAGGATCGTTTTTTTTATAAACCCATTGCAGAAGCGATTCCAGAGGCTATGAAAAAATATGAAGGTTTATATGGAACAATGGATGGATTACTTATGGTCAAGTTTGATGAAGATGATAATCTCATCCTAAGTAACACTTCCCATCCTGGCTTTCTTGCAGAGAAATATACTTATACAAAAGATGGATTATTCGTGATTTCCTGGGGGTATGATTACGAAGGGCTAAAATTTGTGAAAGAAGAGAATGGAAATATCTATATTCAAAAGCAGCAATACCACTATATACCTGAATTAGGTCAAACTGCAGAAATTTCTTATATGGCACAGAAATTACCATGGAATGTGATTGGAGACGAACTCCAAAATAAATGGAATGAACGAAAGAATCAGAAATATTTCCTGGTAAATGAGAAATATACATCCCAATCTTATATGGCATCCTCTGTTATATTAAAACTTAACATAGTAGAAGATATTCCAGGTTATTTTGGTAATACTGTTATTCTGGATGATAATATAAGCAAAAGTATATTAGAAATTCCCGTGGCCTATGGCAGGGATTCAAGTGATTATAGTTTTATGGAAATAGACGGAAAAGATTATCTTAAGACCGGAAGCTATTTATATTTGGCAGAGGATGATATTCCCACTCTATCAAATTCTCAAACTATATTTTCGATTGACGAAGATGGTCATGGGAAATGGTATAAAATTGATAAGAACCTAGCAGATAAGAAAATACATGTAAAAATTTCTGGGCAAGGAGCATTTGCAGTGTATAATAGCAATGGTATATGTATTAACTATTCGTATCTGGATGGTAAAGATGAGATTACATTACCCTATGGTTCTTATATTGTATTTACGGGTAATAGCGGCACTTTATTTCAGCTATCCATCATATAAAATTATTATGTAGAATTTTATATGAAAAGGTGCTATCATATAGTTTGAATTTTATTATTATAACTATATAAACAGGAGATTTGGTAAAAATGAATATCATTATAGTTGGAGATGGCAAAGTTGGTTATACAATCGCAGGCTATCTCACGAAAGAGGATCATAACATTACTATCATTGATAAGAATGAAGAAGCGCTTCGCAAGGCAGATGATACATTAGATGTTATGTGTGTGAAAGGCAATGGTGCCAGAGCCAGTATATTAATTGAAGCGGGAATTGAGGAAGCAGATTTAGTTATTGCAGCAACTTCAAGAGATGAGCTGAATATGCTTACTTGTTTTATGGCGAAAAAAGTAGCTGAAAATGTAAAAACAATTGCAAGAATACGGGATCCGGAATATTATGAAGAATTTACAACCCTAAGACATCAAATGGGGGTTGATATGGTTATCAATCCAGAATTCACTGCAGCCCAAGAGATTGCTAATATACTTCAATTTCCTTCTGCAATGAATATAGAGATATTCTTTGGGGGAAAAGAAAGACTGGTTGAATTTAAAGTAATGGAAGGAGATCTGTTAGTAGGTGCCAAATTATCAAAAATAAGCAGCAAAATCCCTCAAAATATGTTATTTGTAGCAGTGGAGAGAGGTGGAGAGGCATATATTCCTAACGGAGATTTTGAATTCCGGGTAAATGACAGAGTTTATATTATGGGGCAGATAACTGGAATCACCAATTTATTTAAAATGTTAGGAAGATATGTGGAAAAGATCAATACGGTATTAATGATTGGCGGAGGCAGAACTTCTTATTATCTGACTAAGATCATATCAAGACTTGGAATGTCAGTGAAAATTATCGAAATAGATTCTAAGAAATGCCTGCATTTAGCTGACACTGTTGAAGAAGCTATTATCATAGAAGGAGATGGTACGAATCAGGATGTATTAGATTCAGAAAACCTTGAAGAAATTGATGCATTTATTGCAATGACAGGCAGGGATGAAGAAAATCTGATTACAGCCATGTATGCGGTTGAAAAGGGAGTGGATAAGGTAATTGCAATGACTACCCGAATGAATCTTCCAAATGTGATAAATAAGTTAGGTTTAGACAGTATTATAGATCCTAAGATAATTACTGCAAGTTATATTACCGGATATGTCAGAGGAATGCAGAATACAAAAGGAAGCATTGTGGAAGCTTTATATAAGATCATGGATGGAAAAGTAGAAGTAATCAGTTTTATTGCCAATGAAACTACCAGCTTTTTAAATATTCCTATTAAGAATTTGTCACTTAAGAAAGAACTTGTAATTGCTTGTATTTTACATAGGAGTGTTGTTACAATTCCTCATGGTAATGAGAGTATTACAGTTGGTGATAAAGTCTTAGTCGTTACTAAGAATCATCATATTATTAAAGATTTAAATGATATCTTAGAATAGGGGAATTGACATGAATTATAGATTAGTGGCAAATATACTTGGTAAGGTATTTGTTTTAGAAGCTGCGTTGATGATCCCTTCTGTCATAGTTTCACTTATCTATGGAGAAGGAGATTTATCTTCTTTCTTAATAACAATGGCTATATTAGTAGCACTCGGTGGTTTATTTTTATTGATAAAACCAAAGAAGAAAAAATTGCTTGCAAGAGATGGTATGATGATTGTATCATTGGCCTGGGTATCTCTCGCTTTATTTGGTGGCTTACCTTTTTTTATTCATGGTGCAATACCATCTTATATAGACTGTATATTTGAGAGTGTTTCAGGTTTTACAACAACTGGTTCCAGTATTCTGACTGATGTGGAAGTAATGCCAAAAGGTTTATTATTCTGGAGAAGTTTTACCCATTGGTTTGGGGGTATGGGCGTATTAGTTTTCTTCCTTGCTTTATTACCATCTATGAGCGGAAGTACACTACATATATTACGTGCAGAATCACCGGGGCCAACTCCCGGGAAGTTAGTACCAAAAATAAGGGATACTTCTAAAATCCTCTATGGGATTTATTTTGTTCTGACGGTAATTTGTACGCTGTGTCTTATATTTGCCGGCATGCCGGTATATGATTCCATCGTACATGCTCTTGGAACCGCCGGTACAGGTGGATTTGGAATCAAGAATAATAGTATGGCATATTATAACAGCCCATTGATTTATAATATACTTTCTGTTTTTATGATAATCTTTGGTGTGAACTTTACTATTTATTTTTACGCCATAAAGCGTAATTTTACAGATATTAAAAAAAATACAGAACTAAAATTATTTCTGGTCATAGTCATTGGAGCAGTAGCTATTATTACCTTTAATACCCGTAGTATGTTTGAATCTTATTGGGAATCGTTCTATCAGGCCTTTTTCCAGGTATCATCCCTGATTTCAACGACTGGTTACACTACTTATGATTATAATATGTGGCCGCTTCTTAGTAAGATGATATTAATTGCAGTAATGTTTACCGGAAGCTGTGCCGGGTCTACTGCAGGTGGATTAAAACAGATTCGTATTGCCATTATGTTAAAAGCAATAAGAAGAATGGTGAAAAAGTTAATCCATCCAAGATCGGTAATACCGATTAAAGCAGATGGAAAAAATGTGGATGAGGATCAAGTAAGCAGCATTGGATTATTTTGCTTTGCATATTTTCTGATTTTTGGAATTGCCATCATCCTTGTATCTTTTGATAACCATGATTTTGAAACTACATTTACAGCAGTTCTGACTGCTATAAGTAATGTAGGACCTGCTTTTGGAGAAGCAGGCCCACTTGGCAATTTTGCTTTTTTCTCAGACTTTAGTAAAATAGTACTGTCTCTTTGTATGTTAATTGGACGACTTGAGATATTTCCAGTACTACTTATGCTAAATGTTAATTCCTGGAAAAAAGCTTAATCAATTAATAAACCACTGTGATAAGATAAATTACCTATTTCATTTAATATTTGAGATAGATCTGTGCACGTATACTCAAATCTGTTTTGACTATCCTTTCTATAGTGTAGCAAGGAGTCAACCAGATTAAGGAGTATCGTGCATTTTTTATATGCATTTTCCATTAAATTTAAAAAGGAGTCATTTCTTGAAATACTTACTTCCCATGGAGAATGCCAGATATTATGAGAAAGATTGAGGGCATCCAGAGTGTCCGTATGAACGTTATCAGGGATTAGACTAGAAAGCAAATTATATTTAAAAAAGCGGTTCTCTAATTGTTCTACGTAATGCTTCCGGTTATGTGCAAGCCCGGATAAAATTTTAGACTCAATTTGAAGAAATCGGATTGATCTGGATATAAAACCCGGTTTTAGCTTAATATAGCCGGAATAAGTTTTATTGATACATGTGGCTAACAATGGAGTAATTATCTTCTTTGTAGATTGATCGAGATAAATCGTATTCTCTTTAAGAAACTGAGGATGTTTTTTATGAGTATATCTATCCAGAAGGATACTGTCTATTAATGTTTCAAAACTTCTATGATGAGCACTATAAATATTTTTTCCATTATCTTTATTTTTCACTGGCAAAGGATTGTAATTTGTTCTTGCATAAATATATGGATGGCATATGGTATCAAGACAATAGTGGCATAAGAATCCAGAAATATATGCATAGGCAGCGTCTAACATATGCTCCTGATAATGATTTATTTCATTAAAATAGTTCTTAAAAAAAGTGTTCGTATTCACCTCATGCATAATCTTTCCAAGTGAATGTTCCGGATTTTTAATAACATTTGGAAGATAATAAAAGAATATGTCCGGACCTTGAAGTCCTAATTTATATGCAGATATATTATTGGCTATAATATCCTTTATATATTTAGAGTTCAATTTTTTATATGTTAAGATACCAAATATATGATGAGTTGTAAATCCTGGCATATTTTTTGTCTCCTTTCAAACTATGAATGTATCCAGATATTATTTATAGTTTCTGTAAGAAAGACTTTATTATCCTGTGAACCGGAAAGTAATATTGGTAATTGTTTCAATACAATAATCATGTTAGAATGAATGAGATGAAGCTTAATTCAGATGTGGTCTGAGCTACATCTGAATTTCAGCACCAGAAATACAGATAAAAAGATTCCTTCATTGGAGGTAATAAAATGGATTTATTTGAATATATGAGAAATAATACAATGGAGAAAGAATCTCCATTGGCTTCAAGACTTAGACCAAGATCCCTTGATGAGGTCGTTGGGCAAACCCATATCATCGGAAAAGACAAATTGCTATATAGAGCTATTAAGGCAGATAAGATCAGTTCAATCATCTTTTATGGACCTCCTGGAACAGGAAAGACCACATTGGCTAAAGTAATTGCAGCTACAACAAGTGCAGAATTCAAGCAGATAAATGCCACATCTGCAGGGAAAAAAGATATGGAAGAGGTAGTAAATGAAGCAAAGAACAGCCTTGGAATGTACGGTAAAAAAACCATTTTATTTATAGATGAAATTCATCGTTTTAATAAAGGGCAGCAGGATTATCTCCTTCCATTCGTGGAGGATGGAACTATTATATTGATCGGAGCAACTACAGAAAATCCCTACTTTGAAGTTAATGGCGCGTTAATATCAAGATCGATCATATTTGAATTAAAACCTCTTGAGAAAGATGATATTAAAACATTAATTTGCCGGGCTCTAACGGATGAAGAAAGAGGACTTGGTATCTATCATGCAGTCATTGAGGACGATGCTCTTGAATTTTTATCAGATATTTCAGGCGGAGATGCAAGATCAGCTTTAAATGCAATTGAGCTAGGCGTTTTAACTACTGAAAAAGCAGAAGATGGAAAGATTCATATTACACTGGATGTTGCCAGTGAATGTATTCAGAAAAGAGTAGTTCGATATGATAAGACAGGTGATAACCATTATGATACCATATCGGCATTCATTAAAAGTATGAGGGGATCTGATCCAGATGCTGCAATCTACTACCTTGCTAAGATGCTATATGCAGGAGAAGATATTAAGTTTATTTCCAGAAGAATTATGATCTGTGCTGCGGAGGATGTATCCAATGCAGATCCCAATGCATTGGTAGTCGCCACTTCTGCAACGATGGCAGTTGAGAGAATCGGAATGCCTGAAGCAAGAATCATATTAGCCCAGGCAGCAGCCTATGTAGCCTGTGCGCCAAAAAGTAATTCTGCCATTTGTGCTATTGATGAAGCCTATAATATAATAAAGAATCAGAAAACACCTCCGGTTCCGGCCCATCTAATGGATGCTCATTATAAAGGAGCTTCTCAATTAGGACATGGAATTGGTTATAAGTATGCCCATAATTATAAAAATCATTATGTGAATCAACAGTATCTTCCGGATGAATTAAAGGATAGAGTTTTCTACCAGCCTTCAGAGAATGGGTATGAAAAACAGATTCAGGAGTATTTTAAGAAGATCAAAATGGAGGCAGAAAATTAATAAGAAAAGTCAGACTGGAGAAGGTTATGTTTTTGGATTTGCTAAGGAAGAGAAAAGAGACATTAGAACAACAAATTAATGTATTAGATAATATGGGTATTCGTCTCAATGCTGGAATTACCATTAATGAGATTCTGCAAATTTTTGACCGAAAGGAAATTGAGAGCAAACCTTATATACTTCTGCTAATGGCTATGGGTGGCGAGATGGAATGTTCAAAGAATCAATGGCTGCCATTATCCAATGATATTTGGCATTTTGATACGGAATGTATTGAAGACAATGGAGCATATATAGAAATAGTGAAAAGGCTTTCAAAAATGACCAAAGAATTCTTAAAATTGGATGATATAAATGATTTTGTTGATGTTGAGAATAACATAGCATGGGTGTCTTTTGAATATAATGAACAAGCTTATAAATGGGATTTGAAAGTTGATAATGATTGGTTTGATATGACTTTAATACAAAAACTTAATGGGCTGATTACACAGTCAGAATATGATAAGAAGTTTACAGTTGCAGTTTTAGATCAATCATGTTTGATAGGCTTTTTTAATGCTGAGACTATGGAAAAGCTGAATAACTTATGTAAACTTGAATTTAAAACTTTATTATAATTTAGTTCCACTTCTAAAGTGGGAGTGTTACAGCTAAATAGCAATCAGATAAATAGGGGAATGATATTAATGAATAAGGATATATTAAATGATTTGGTATTGTCAGTAAAAAAGCAAAAACTTAATGTATTAAATGTTATTGTCAGACAAGATGGCAATATTATTGGAAGGCATGATTTTATAGAAGATAAGCCAAATCCTTTATGGTCGGTCAGCAAAACTTTTACATCAATGGCAGTGGGGATTGCTATTAATGAGGGCTATATTAAATTGGAAGATTCCATTGCAGGTTTTTTCACTGGTGTATCGTATTCAGACATTAGTGAATTACATAGAAAGATAACGATACATGATTTGCTTTGTATGGGTTCCGGGCATAAAGAATGTCCAGTAATTAAGGCTGACTGGGAGAGTAAGAAGGATTGGGATATTTCCCGATTATTCTTTGAGGAGCCAATTATTTATGAACCAGGAACTCATTTTACCTATGATAATTCTGCAACTTATATGCTTTCAAAAATTATAAGTATCACTACAGGTATTAATTTAGATGACTATTTATATGAAAAGATATTTAAGTATTTGGATATATCCAAGCCTTTATGGGATACATGCCCCAAAAACATTCCACAAGGATTTGCCGGCTTGCATTTAACTGCAATGGATTTATCCAAATTTGGACAATTAATTCTTGATAAGGGGATTTACAAAGATAAGCAGCAGCTGATTCCTGCGAAATATATAGAACAGGCAACCAGGGTACAAATAGAAACGGATGATTTTAATCCATACTTTGCTACGGCAGACCATCATCAGGGCTATGGGTATCAAATATGGATGAATTCATATCCTAATTCTTATCGTATGGATGGATTGTATGGTCAATATGTGGTAATGATACCAGATAAGAATGCAATAGTAACTTATGTTTCAAATGAACAGCATAATATGACAGGCGTTCTTGAACTTACATGGAATACATTAATAGATAAATTGTAATTTAGCTGCTAGTTATCAGATCAATAATTGGTTTTATAAAGATAGATTGTTAGTAATAAGAATTGTTATTTAAGATTAATGTCAAAGGTGGTAAATGAAGGGAAAAATAATGATATTTTAGGACATCATTGTCTGTTTATCACTGAAGAATCTATTATTGAAAAAAGTGAAAATAGTGAAAGTAAGTATAATATTATAGAAAAAGTGGCAGAAACAGAAAAACACTTATTTATTTACGTAAATACGGTATCAGCCTATATCATTCCTAAGAAATATCTTAGCGTTGAAGAAAAGAATGAGTTATTAAAAATCACAAATAACTTAATAGGATAATAGAAAACTACTTGTGATGGAATATATTATAAATAAATATAGTCAATAAAAACTCAGATAAGATTTTGAGGCATAACCCCAAGTCTATCTGAGTTTTTCAATACTTCCAAAGGGGAAAATGCTTACCTAAGTTGAAAGTGTATAAGTTTAAAAACTATTTTTTATTCTCGTCTTCGTTATTTTTCTTAAAAGTCTTATAAATCATCTGGTAGATATAAAACATAATTGGAAGTACCATAGTGGCAAAGAGGGATGCTTTAAATAAACCAGCGGTAGCAGGAGTACTTGTAATAGCAGCGATTAATGTGACAATGTATAATCCAACTAAAAATACGATCATTAAAATTGCGAGAGTCTGTTTTGTTTTCTTCATTATATTTCAACCTTTCTATCTTATCCAATAATTCATTATAGCTTGAACAACTTTTTCTTGCAACTTAAAATATAATAGGCGTAATTCCGTTATAATTGTGCAGTTATCACAATTATGATATAATCAAAATAATGAGCCAAGCGCGAAGCATTTGGCGAAGCTGAAAGAAGGGAGCTATTAGTATGGGTGAATTATCAAAATTACCGAACATTGGAGAAAGATTGGAAGAACAATTATTAGAAATAGGAATTGAATCTTATGACAAATTGAAGGAAACGGGAAGTAGACAAGCCTGGCTAAAGATCAAAGAAATTGATGATTCTGCTTGTATTAACAGGCTCTGTGCTTTGGAAGGTGCAATACAGGGAATAAGATGGCATGATTTATCAGAAGGGGATAAAATAAATTTAAGAGATTTTTACAAGGCAATGAAGTAGATTAAAATGGGAAGATTGATGAAGGCAGGTGAGATAGAGATGGATTTTAAGCATGAAATTGTACTACCGAATGAGGATTTACCTTTCCGCATGTTTCTCTTTGAAGGGTATAACGGTAATTATAAGGTAATAAAACATTGGCACAGATCCGTAGAAATATTTTTAGTATTAGAAGGAAAAATTGATTTTTATATTAATTCTACATTTTTTCCATTAGAAAAGAATAAATTTACATTGGTCAATTCTAATGAAATCCATTCTATTGATGTGCCAGATCCTAATACAACGATTGTCTTGCAGATTCCAATAAAGACTTTTGAAGCATATTGGGAAGAAGATCAGTATATCAGCTTTAAAAGAAGTAATTCAGAACAGGATAATAGAATTGTAGACCTTGTTTCTAATATGTGGAAGATATACGAGAAGAAGGAATATGGATATGAGTTAATCGTAAAGAGCCATTTTTATGAACTCTTACATATTTTGCTTACAGGATATAAAGAAAATGATCTGGACAAGGAAGTTTTGAGGCAGAATAAAAATCTAAATCGATTATCAAAGATCACAAACTATATTAAGGAGAATTACAATCAGGAAATTTCCCTGGAAAGCATTGCTGAGATATTTGGTTTTTCACCTACTTATTTATCAAAGTTATTTAAGATGTACGGAAAAGTGAATTATAAATCATATCTGCAAAATATCCGTGTTGAATATGGGTATCGGGAGTTGGTAAATACAGATTTATCTATTAGTGATATTGCCATGAATCATGGATTTCCAAATAGTAAAGCTTTTTCGAAAGAATTTAAAAAAAGATATGGGAAACTTCCAAGTGAATATCGAAAAGAGAATAAGTTTAGCAAAATGACAAGAAAGTGACATAGATTAGATAATTTTTTGGTAGAGAAAACTTGTAATATTTGATAAAATTATTTTTGATTGTAAATAATAATTCAAGGTTAAGTAAAAGGGGCTGTTGCACGAACTTAAACTATACTACTTAAAAAGAATAGACATTAGAAGGTTTATTCTTGACAATAAGTGCTATAGATTAAATTCTGCAGCAGCTCTTTTGATAAAGGGAGATAGATATGAAACAGGACAGAGAAAACGGTTTCCCAGGGAAATACACTTTTTCTTCTTTAATCATTATAGGAAGTGTTATTATAGTGTTAATTATAACGATTATGGGTATCGTATATTTTCAAAATAAATTACATGCTACTGGATTGTCAAAAGATAACCTGTATTCCTCCTATGATAAACATTATGCATTTATTACAGATAATGTAGATCAGGATTTCTGGAATGAGGTATATAGCGGAGCTTTTGATAAGGGTAAAAGTCAAAATATATATGTAGAACGATTTGGGAAATATCTTTTTGAAGATTACAATAAGAATGAAATATTAAGAATGGCAATTAATGGAGGGGTAGATGGAATTATCTTTGAAGGTGATGCAGATCCGGAAACAGAAGAATTGATCAATTCTGCCGTTAATAAAGGAATTCCGGTAATAACTGTGTTAAAGGATTCCAGCAGAAGCCTGCGACAATGTTATGTTGGAATAAACAGTTATAATTTAGGGCAGGAATATGGGAAACAATTATTAAAAATGAAGGACAAGGATATCAAACGTGTTTTTGTTTTAGTAGATGAAAAAAATGAAGATAGTAGTAAGAATATCATTCTATTAGCAATAAGGGAGACCATAGAGAAAGAGTTAGGGAAAGATCATGGTTTAGATATTGAGGCAGTTGTGGTGGATAATGAGAATGCTTTTAGTTCAGAAGAAGCAATTAGGGATATTATAATGGATTCTGAAAATGTACCTGATGTTATGATATGTATGAATGCTACCTATACACAATGCGCATACCAATCTGTCGTTGATCATAATAAAGTTGGAGAAATTAATATACTTGGTTACTATGATTCAGATAATATACTGAATGCTATTAAAAAAGGAATCATATATTCTACTATTTCTGTGGACACGAAACAGATGGGTAATCTTTGTGTTACTGCATTAGAAGAATTTGAATTAACAGGCCATGTCAGTGAATATCTTCCCGTAGATACTAAGATGATTACACCAGATAACGTAAAAGAGTATATCAGGGAAGAATGATAGTAATCCAAGGGAGCGATTTACATGAGAAAAAGGAAATTAATACTTGAGAAGAAATGGAATAAACTTTCCCTTCAGTGGAAACTAACGGTCGCATTCATATTTACATCTGTCATTATATTAATCGTTAATTTGATTATGTTTCTTAGTATTAATAAAATGATGGGGAAAATCGATCAGGTATATATCAGTAATGTTAATTTAAATGAGCTATCGGATTCCTTAGATAATGTCCAAAGCAGTATGACACAATATTTAAATACAAAGAGCTCCGATGCTATTGATGCATATTATCGCAGTGAGCAAAATTATCAAAAATTATTACTAAATTTGAATACGACAATTACGGATAATGAGATGTTATTAATGGAGAAGAATATTAAGAGCATGTCTGAAAATTATCTGGATATGGCATTTAAAACAGTGCAGGCAAAAAGGGGACGTAATGTAGAAAGGTATAAAGATTATTATGAAATCGCCAATGAAGAATTTAAAGATATCCATGCTTTTATCTATAGTTTAAATAATGAACAATTTAAATACAATTCTAAGAGCTATGAATTATTATTGAATTCCTTGCGTTATATGGAAGCAATAAGTACTGCAATTTTGATATTACTTATTTTTATTAATATAGGTTTGATCATATTACTCACAAGAACGATCACAAGACCTTTGAATAACCTGGCCAAGTTCGCCAATGATGTTTCTAAAGGGAAATTAGATATTGAAGTTGAAGTAGAATCAGAAGATGAAGTTGGTATCGTATCGAAAGCATTTAATAAAATGATATTGAATATCAGAGTTTATATAGAACAAATTCGTGAAAATATGGAGAAAGAGCGAGCATTAAAAGAGAAGGAATTAATGATGGAAGGGCATTTAAAAGATGCAAAGCTAAAATACCTTCAGGCTCAAATCAATCCCCACTTCTTATTTAATACTTTAAATGCAGGGGCTCAGCTTGCCATGATGGAAGGTGCAGATAAAACTTGTTTATTTATAGAACATATGGCTGATTTCTTCCGCTACAATATAAAAAAATCAGACCAGGATGTAACAATTGCAGATGAGCTGCGTTTGGTTGATAGTTATATATATATTTTAAATGTACGTTTTTCGGGAGATATTCATTTTGTGAAAGAAATTGATGAAGAATACCTGGATACCAGGCTGCCGGCAATGGTTCTACAACCAATTGTAGAAAATGCAGTGAATTATGGAATTCACGGAATTCATTGGGATGGTTTTATTAAATTTTCTCTTTATCGAAAGGATCATAACATCTGTCTTAGTATAAAGGATAATGGAATTGGAATGACAGGGGGAAAGATAGATGAAATTATGAGAGGTGAAATACCAGAGGCAGATTTAGAACGTAATTCCAATGGAGTGGGGCTTGGTAATGTAATAAATCGACTGCAAATGTATTTTAATCGTAATGATGTCCTGGAAATTAAGAGTGAAGGTAAGGATAAAGGAACTGAAGTAATAATTTATATTCCGGTATAGAATGGGCTTCAGATTGGGAGGTAACTTATGTATAAAGTGATGTTAGCAGATGATGAAGGAATTGTGATTGATTCTCTAAAGTTCATCATTGAAAAGAATTTCAAGGAACAATGTATCGTTGAGTTTGCAAAAACCGGGCGCAGTGTCATTGAACTTGCAGAACATTTTCGCCCTGATATTGCTTTTATGGATATTCAAATGCCAGGGATTAACGGAATTGATTCCATGAAAGAAATTATTAAAACAAATCCGAATATTATATTTATCGTGTTATCTGCATATGACAAATTTGATTATGCAAAAGAGGCCATTAATTTAGGGGTTCTTGAATATTTGAATAAACCTGTAAACCAGAAAATAATAGTAGAAGTGTTAAGCAGGGCAATAGGGTTAGTGAATGAAAAGAGAGAAAAAAGAAGCAATGATTTATTAATTAAGGAAAAATTAGAAACAGTAATACCTATTATAGAAAATGGGTTCATTTATTCCATTATGACTTCAGAGCATTTCACTGAGGATATTGAAAATTACAAAAATATGTTAGGGATTAATCAGGAATATGGATATATACTCACATTAGTGTTCGGAGAAACTCAAAAAGGAAATTATATGACCAATGCAGTAGGCTCAAGCATACGTACACAGATGAATTACACTAAGGTTCGGGAGTTAGTAAAAGAAGAATTTGATTGTGTGATTGGCTCGGTGATGTCCAATAAAGTATCTGTTTTTATTCCGTGTAATAATAAGATAATGGAATATAATGAACGTATTGAGTTAATTGAAAAATCAAGAGGGCTTGTACGAAAATTAAAACATAATATGGGAATCTCCTTTCGAATTGGAATTGGTTCTATAAAAGCTTTAAATGAGTCCATGGAATCCTATAATGAATCTTTAAAGTCTTTAATAAATACAACAGGAACAGTTGCACATGTGGATGATCTTCCAATAAGAAGCAATTATGAAGTAGGATACCCTATTGACATAGAAAAAGCAATCCTTAACAGTATTCGTGAAGGGAATGCTTCAGAGTGCATTCGAGTAACCAATTTATTTTTTGGCTGGATGACAGAAAATTATCCAGATGGGGATATGAATGTAAAATTAAAAATTCTGGAGCTGGTATTATTTGCCGATCATGAAGTATTCTTAAGTGGTGGTATGACATACCACTTTACAGACAGAGCAGATTACTTATCCACGATTATAAATATAAATGATAATAAAGAACTGCAAAGCTGGCTTATTTCAAAGCTGACAGAGGTGTGTCATAATGTAGTTGTAAAGAAAGAAGAAAACACCAATGGGATTATAAAAAGAGCTCAGGAATATATTTTGCAATATTATAAAAAAGATATTTCTCTGGATGGTATATCCAGGGAATTAGATATTAGTCCATATTATTTTAGTAAGCTATTTAAAGATGTAACTGGAATTAATTTTGTAGAATATCTTACAAATGTCAGGATAGAGAAGGCGAAGGAGTTACTAATTAATTCAGAAATGAGTATGAAAGAAATCTGTGTACAGGTAGGATATAATGACCCCAATTATTTTAGCCGTATATTTAAAAAATCCACTGGAAAAACTCCTACCGAATTTAAGGAGGGAATGGGGAAATGAGAAAAAAAGTATTCCAATGTATAGCACTAATTATATTAACAGCTATCATGTCAGGAGGATGTACGAAACAAAATCAGGCTCCTGTATTGGAAGAAAAAGAAAAATCAGACAGTATTAAGATTGGCATGACATTTGACTCGTTTATATTAGAACGCTGGCAGAGGGATAGGGATATTTTTGTTTCGAAAGCAAAAGAATTAGGAGCAGAGGTGAATGTTCAAAATGCCAATGGCGATTTAAAGGAACAAATATCCCAGATTGAATACTTTATTGGTAAGAAAATGGATGTTATCGTTATAATAGCCATTGATTCAAAAGGAATTACAGATGTGGTGAACAAAGCAAAGAAAGAAGGGATTAAAGTAATAGCCTATGATCGATTAATTCAAAATGCCGGAGTAGACCTTTATATTTCTTTTGATAACGAAAAAGTAGGTACCTTAATGGCCAGACATATGAGAGAGCATTTAGGAGATAAGGGAAAGATTCTGATGATTAATGGACCATTGGCAGATAATAATGTACCCCTTGTTATGGCAGGTTTTCAAAGTGAAATAGAGAAAACGGATATTAATATCATAGGGATTGAACATGCATCCGGCTGGCATGCTGAAACCGCATTCTCAGTTACGAATGAATACTTAATGATAAATGACATCGATGGAATTATGTGTGGGAATGATAATTTAGCAGGTCAGGCAATCAAAGCATTGGCAGAACGCCGCCTGGCAGGCAAGATCTGCGTGGTAGGGCAGGATGCAGATTTAGATGCGTGTCAAAGAATTGTGGAAGGTACCCAGGATATGACAGTGTATAAACCGGTAGAAAGATTGGCAAGTCTTGCGGCTGAGTTTGCTGTTAATATGGCAAAAGGGGAAGAAGTTAAAACAGCAGAAACTTTTTTTGATGGCATAAATAATGTACCATATGAAAAATTAGAACCCATTTCAGTGACAAAAGAAAATATTGATGAAGTAATCGTAGGGGAGTATCATCTGGAAGAAGATGTTTATCTTAATATTCCCAAAGGAGAATAACCTAATATAGGACAAATTCAAACTCCGGTTCTTAGCAGCAAAAAAGTGCTAAGAACCGGAGTTTTTAATAGTTATAGGACAGTATGAATAATTTGTCCAGTAAAAAATATGAAGAGGATAAAAAAACAATGCTATTTATTCTATGATATATTCTATGTGTAGCAAAAATACATGTATAAATTACATGAAAAACGGGAGGAATTTATTTATGAAGAAAAAATTACTTAGCGCATTACTTAGTGTGGCTTTAGTAGCATCCTTATTGGTTGGATGTGGTGGTACAAAAGATACAACTGCACCTGCTGATACAGCTGAAACAGAGACTCCTGCAGATGACACTGCAGCTACAGGAGAAGGTGGTTTAGTTGGTGTATCAATGCCTACAAAAGACCTGCAACGCTGGAACCAGGATGGTTCTAATATGGAAAAACAATTAAAAGAAGCTGGTTATGAGGTTGATTTACAATATGCAAGTAATGATATTGCAACTCAAGTTTCTCAAATCGAGAATATGATTGCAAATGGCGTTAAATTATTAGTTATCGCTTCTATTGATGGTGATTCATTAGGGACAGTTTTAGCACAGGCAAAAGATGCTAAAATCCCAGTTATTGCTTATGACCGTTTAATTATGAACTCAGATGCTGTGACTTACTATGCAACATTTGATAACTACATGGTAGGTACAAAACAAGGTGAATATATTGTGGACGCTCTTGATTTAGAAAATGCTGATGGTCCATTTAACTTAGAAATCTTTACTGGTGATCCAGGTGATAATAATGCAAAATTCTTCTATGGCGGTGCTATGGACGTTCTTAATCCATATATCGAATCAGGCAAACTAGTGGTTCAATCTGGACAAAAAGATTTTGAAGCTGTTGCAACTGCGAACTGGTCCTCAGAAAATGCTCAAAACAGAATGGATGCTATCATTGCTTCTAACTACGGAGACGGAAAAGTAATCGACGCTGTACTTTGCTCAAATGATTCTACGGCACTTGGTGTTACAAATGCTTTAGCAGCATCTTATACAGGTAAATATCCGGTTATTACTGGTCAGGATTGTGATATTGCTAACGTTAAAAATATGATCGCTGGAAAACAATCTATGTCAATCTTTAAAGACACTCGTGAGTTAGCAGCTCAAACTGTTAAAATGGTAGATGCTATCATGCAAGGTGGAGAAGCACCAATCAATGATACAAAATCTTACGATAATGGAACTGGTATCATTCCAACATATCTTTGTGAACCAGTATTTGCAGATGCTAATAACTACAAAGAATTATTAATTGATTCCGGCTATTATAAAGAAGCAGATTTACAATAGCATATAGGATCAGTTATTATTTGAAGATTTCACAGGCGAGACAATTTCTCGCCTGTAATATTATGATTGGGAGGGAATCAATTGAACAACATACTTCTGGAAATGAAAAATATTACTAAAACCTTTCCCGGCGTTAAAGCTTTAGACAATGTTAATTTAAAAGTTGAAAAGGGTGAAATTCATGCCCTTGTAGGTGAAAATGGTGCTGGGAAATCGACACTAATGAATGTTCTGAGCGGAATTTATCCATATGGTTCTTATGAAGGCGATATTATCTTTGATGGAGAAACTTGTAAGTTTTCCCATATTAAGAATAGCGAAGATAAAGGAATTGTTATTATTCATCAAGAACTTGCTCTGATTCCCTATATGTCTATCGGTGAAAATATGTTTCTTGGTAATGAAAGAGGCGCAAAAGCTGCAATCGACTGGAATGAAACTTATGGAAAAGCGGACGGACTACTCCGTACAGTAGGATTAAAAGAGTCTTCCAGAACATTAATCAAAGATATTGGTGTAGGTAAACAACAATTAGTTGAAATAGCAAAGGCACTTGCTAAGAATGCCAAACTTTTAATTCTTGACGAACCTACTGCTTCCTTAAATGAATCCGATTCAAAAGCATTATTAGATTTATTATTGGAATTTAAGAAAAAAGGAATGACTTCGATCATCATATCTCATAAGTTAAATGAGATTTCTTATGTTGCAGATAAAATCACAGTAATCCGTGATGGATCTACAATTGAAACATTAGACAAAAAGGCTGATGATATAAGCGAGGTAAGAATTATTAAGGGAATGGTTGGCCGTGAACTATCTGATCGTTTCCCAAAAAGAGAGAATAAAAATATTGGTGATATTAAAATGGAAGTTTCCAATTGGAGCGTATATCACCCATTATATACAGAACGTAAAGTAGTAGATAATGTTTCTATGAATGTACGTAAAGGTGAAGTTGTAGGTATCTCCGGACTTATGGGTGCAGGAAGAACTGAACTTGCCATGAGTATATTCGGAAAAAGTTATGGAACGAATATTTCTGGTACATTAAAGCTCAATGGCCAGGAAGTTAAATTAAATTCTGTAAAAGATGCTATTGATAAAAAGTTAGCTTATGTTACAGAAGATAGAAAAGGAAATGGTTTAATCTTAAGTAATCCAATTAAAATTAATACGACTCTTGCAAATCTACAGGGAGTAAGTAATAACTTTATTATTGATAAAGATAAAGAGTATCAGGTGGCTGTAGAGTACAAAGAGAAACTTAAAACGAAATGTCCTACAGTAGAACAGAATGTTGGTAATCTAAGTGGAGGTAATCAGCAAAAAGTTTTACTCAGTAAATGGATGTTTGCAGATCCAGATATTTTAATACTTGATGAACCAACACGTGGTATTGATGTTGGTGCAAAATATGAAATTTATTGTATTATCAATAATCTGGTAGCTGAAGGAAAATCCGTTATTATGATTTCTTCTGAATTACCAGAAGTATTAGGCATGTGTGATCGTATCTACATTATGAACGAAGGTAAAATAGCAGGCGAACTTAGTGGAGAAGAAGCATCTCAAGAATTGATAATGACATATATTTTAAAATCAGGTAAAGGAGAATAAGAGATGGATAGTGCAAAAAATATTTTGAAAAAAAACACCATGGTATTTGTATTAATATTAGTTACATTATTTTTCACATGGATGACGGGAGGTAAAATGCTATTACCTCAAAATGTGAATAACTTAATCGCACAGAATGCATATGTATTTATATTGGCTGCCGGTATGCTGCTATGTATCTTAACGGGTGGTAATATTGACCTTTCTGTTGGTTCAATAGTATGCTTTGTAGGAGCTATTGGTGGTATGTTAATGGTAAAAGGCGGATGGAACATTTTTGCTGCTATACTTATTATGATAATAGTAGGGCTTGCAATTGGTGCTTGGCAAGGGTTCTGGATAGCATACGTTAGAATTCCCCCATTTATCGTAACATTAGCAGGTATGTTTGTATTTCGTGGCCTGTCAAATGTTGTTTTGGAAGGTATGACAATTGCGCCTATGCCGGACAACTACTTAAATCTTTTCAACAGCTACATACCAGATGTATTTGGTGGAAACCCTGCTTTTAATCTGACAAGTATGGTCATAGGTATTTTGGGATGTGTCATCTATGTTGCAGTGGTAATTAGAGGACGTCTTAGCAGAGCTAGAAAAGGTTATGAAATGGAAAAACTATCTGGTGTAATAGTAAAATGCACGGTGATCTGTTTCGCACTTCTTGCATTTACATTTAGACTGGCACAATATAAAGGTATTCCAACAGTATTGATCTGGGTTGGAGCAGTTATCGCAATTTATGCTTACATTACTTCTAAAACTACAATTGGACGTTATTTCTATGCTGTAGGCGGTAATGAAAAAGCAACAAAGTTATCAGGGATTAATACGAACAGAGTTTATTTTATTGCATATATCAACATGGCATTTTTAGCAGCCGTTGCAGGTATGGTTACAATCGCACGTTTGAATTCTGCAAATCCAACAGCAGGTACAAACTATGAAATGGATGCGATTGGTTCCTGCTTCATTGGGGGGGCATCTGCTTATGGTGGTATTGGTACCATTCCGGGAGTTGTAATTGGTGCTATTTTAATGGGTGTTATCAACTTAGGTATGAGTATTATGGGGGTTGATGCCAATTATCAAAAAGTTGTAAAAGGTCTTGTATTATTAGCGGCAGTTATATTTGACGTTGTATCTAAGAGAGAAGGCAATAAATAATTACCTTTTGAATAATATTCTAGTGAAAGCCTATAATAATGAGGTAGCTGTGTATGACGAAAGAGAAGAAGAAAAAAGTTGCTCTTAGTATCGGCAAGAAGATTAATATATTTGCAACTGTTATTATTGTTGTAATGACTGTAATCATTATATTTTTAGCATATAAAGCGTTGGATTATAATATTCAGTATTCCAGTGTACTGGAGAACATTAATAAAATACAATATATTAAGGTGCAATCCGTCTCCATTCCAAAAGCAATTAAGTCTGAAAGCATTACTGGTGGACTTATTGAGGAAAGTGAGTATCCAGACATCATTGATACCATGGTTCAAAATATGGAAAGTGTTAAAAATAGTGTTGATAAAGATGGAGTATTTGCATCTACTTTATCCCAGGCAACTCAGGTCGAAAATCAATTAGGTCAATTCAGGGGAATTTTTGATGAATATGTAAAAGTGACCAATGGAGAGTTTTCAGCAGCAGGTCAGCAAGAAGTATCTAAATTAGAATTAGCAGGCAGCATGGTTAATCTGAATGCAGACACTTTAATGAATCTTGAACTTTCAAGAAGTATGAAACTGAAAGAAACCATATCCAAAGAATTTACAACTCTTATTACTGGTATTATTGTAATTATAATATTTTGTGCAGGACTGTTTTTTATATTAACTTTAATAATATCAAGGAAAATATCAAAACCCCTTACAATCTTAACAAATGGCTTGGAGACTATGGCAAGTGGAGATCTAACAGGGGAAAAAGTTATTGTAAAAACGAAGGATGAAATTAAAGTATTAGCAGAAGCATTTAATATTATGAAGGGAAGTATTACTCAAATCGTAGGAAAAGTAAGCAGTGTGACAGAACAGATTGAAGATGCTTCCAGAGTCGTAGGAAAAAGTGTGGAACGAAACAGTGAAAATGGTATACAGGTAGCACATGATATTGACAATATGTCAAAATCTATGAATAGACAAAATGAAGAGACGAAAAATACAATGGAGCAAATTGTGGTAATGGAGAGTATTTCCAAGGAAATTGATGAAAGTGCGAACCATATTTCCGGTAGCGCAAAGAAATCTTTGGAGAGTGCCATGGGCGGAGATGAAAGTATCTCTATCTTTGTAAAACAGTTATCTAATGTAAATCAGGTAATGAAAAAGACCACAGAAACTTCCAGAACATTGACATCCCGTACTCAGGAGATGAATCAGATACTTAGCTCGATCTCAGAGATAGCAGAACAAACGAATCTCCTTTCTCTGAATGCTTCTATCGAAGCTGCGAGGGCAGGAGAAGCTGGGAGGGGATTTACTGTAGTTGCAACAGAAATAAGAAAATTAGCGGAAGATTCTCAAAAGGCAGTAGAAAAGATTGGCTCCATTATTGGAGAAGTTCAATTTGAAGCTTCCGATATGAGTATTAAAATGGAAGAGGGTTTGGAGCAGCTTTTAAAAGGAAATGAACTTGCAAAACAGACAAAGAATAATTTTGATATGATAAAAGCTGATACAAAAATAGTGAATGATGATGTGAAAGAGATACTGGAAGGTATACATAAATTAACCAGCATCATTCATAAAGTATCAGATAGTATGAAACTAATTGGTGAGGCGACGGATGAGAATGTTGCTGCAACTACTGATATTAGTGAAAGCGTAAATGCAGAAGCCATCTATATGAAAGAGATGACAAATACTACATCAAAGCTTCGTGAATTAGCTGATTATCTGGAAGAAGAAGTATCTAAATTTAAACTATAAAATTTCGCTGATCAGACTTTACAGATTAAGGCACTCTCGTCCGAACAGGAGCGGGAGTGTTTTGTTATGGACAACAAAAATTGACAAGAAAGTGACATTGATATGATAAGTTTAAGGATGAAAAACTAATAATAATATTATATAATAAGCTTACATAATGAATTGGTAAGAAACTGTTTAAACCCAAGGTTATGTGTTTGATGTCAAGATTTAACCATTATTAAATATGAAATTGAAAACTTGCAGATCTAAAACTTGTGCCAAATATGAAAAACGAATCATTTATGTATGAATGAATATTTAAGGAGGTAAATTATGAACTATTTAATCGGTATTGATGTAGGAACATCAGCTACAAAAACAGTTCTATTTGATGAAAAGGGTTCTGTGATCGCATCTGCATCAAAAGAATATCCTTTATATCAGCCAAGAAATGGTTGGGCAGAACAGAATCCAGAGGATTGGAAGGATGCCACACTTGAAACCTTAAAAAAGGTGACAAGTACATCAGGGATAAAGGCTGGAGATATTAAGGGGATTGGTTTATCTGGTCAAATGCATGGACTTGTAATGCTTGATGAAAAAGGTGAAGTAATCCGCCCTTCTATTATCTGGTGCGATCAAAGAACCAGAGCGGAAGTGGAGGATATGAACCGTCTGATCGGCAGGGAACGTTTAATTGAAATTACTGCAAATCCTGCCCTGACTGGGTGGACTGCTGCAAAGATACTATGGGTAAAGAAGAATGAACCTGAGAACTATAAAAAATGTAAACACATTTTATTGCCAAAAGATTATATCAGATATGTATTAACCGGTGAATTTGCAACAGAAGTATCTGATGCAAGTGGAATGCAGCTTTTAGATGTTCCAAATCGTTGCTGGTCCGATGAAGTCTTGGAAAAACTTGATATTGATAAATCCTTACTTGCAAAAGTATATGAATCATTTGAAGTAACAGGTTATGTATTACCAGAAGTGGGAGAAATAACAGGCCTTACAAAAAACACAGCGGTGGTTGGCGGTGCCGGTGATAATGCAGCAGCGGCTGTTGGCACAGGGATAGTAAGAGATGGAACTGCATTTACTACAATAGGTACATCCGGCGTTGTTTATGCTCACAGCAGTAAGATAACGATAGATCCTAAGGGAAGAGTCCATACCTGCTGCAGCGCTGTTCCAGGTGCATGGCATGTTATGGGAGTTACTCAAGGAGCCGGGTTATCATTAAAATGGTTCAAAGATAATTTCTGTCAGGATTATGTGTGGGAAGCAGAAAAACAAGGTGTAGATGTATATGATCTAATTAATAAAGATGTGGCTGAGCAAGAAATTGGCAGCAATAAATTATTATATCTTCCATATCTGATGGGAGAGAGGACCCCACATTTGGACCCGGATTGCAGAGGGGTATTCTTTGGGCTTTCAGCAATTCATACAAAACCGGATATGATTCGTTCCATTATGGAGGGTGTATCTTTTTCATTAAATGATTGTAATCATATCCTGCAGGAGATGGGGATTCATGTAGAACACATGATGGCTTGCGGAGGAGGAGGTAAGAGCCCTATCTGGAGACAGATGTTAGCTGATATGTATCAGTGTCAGGTTAAGACTGTAAAACAGGAAGAAGGACCAGCCCTTGGAGTAGCAATACTGGCAGGTGTAGGTACTGGCGTTTTTGAAAGTGTTGAAAAAGCATGTGATTCATTAATAACCGAGGATAAGAATAATACTCCAATTCATGAGAATATAGAGAAGTATGAACAGCTATATGAAGTTTATAAGAAATTATATCTTGACTTAAAAGATACTTTTAAACAATTAGCAACAATATAATGAGAAATTTAGAATCTGGTTGTTTCAGTTGGAGTTCATCTCCAACTGATCAGGCAGTAGGAAAGAAGGGTATGCATGAGTTTACAAATTAAAAAGGTTGAAGACGATAGCTTTCGAAAATATGGAAGGATTATAACAGAATATGATGTGACACCTTTATTAAAGGTTATGGATTCTACTCCACTACCAGAAGATGTAATTTATGTTCCATCTGTAGAAGAATTAGAAGCATTTCCAGTATCAAAACAATTTGAAGACGGAATGTATGGTGGATTACCAATCCAGATCGGATACTGTAATGGACATAATCATTTATTAAATGCAGTGGAATATCACAGAAATTCAGAAATTAATATAGCTGTTACTGATATGATATTAATCCTTGGAATACAACAGGAGATTAATGATGATTTTACATATGAAACAAATAAAATGGAAGCTTTTCTTGTACCAGCCGGAACAGTAGTTGAACTTTATGCAACTACACTGCATTATGCACCATGTGGTGTGGAGGGAAAAGGATTTAAAGGAATTGTAATTCTTCCTAAAGGGACCAATACTGATTTAAGTACTCAACCTGTAAAAACAGGAGAAGAAGCTTTATTATTTGCAAAGAACAAATGGTTAATAGGTCACAAAGATTCCGGATTAGAGTCTGTGGGAGCATTTATTGGTTTGATTGGAGAAAATTTAAGTGTGTAGAAAGCATTTCTCATACGGAATGATATCAATTAATTTAAAAGGATTAATAAATCACATATAAACATAATGGAGGTAATGATATGAATAATATACCAGTTTTAAAATTAGGAATTGTAGCTGTAAGCAGGGATTGTTTTCCAATGAGTCTTTCAGCGAATAGAAGAAAGGCAGTTGTAGCTGAATATACTAAGAAAGGTCTGGATATTTTTGAATGCCTGACAACTGTTGAGAATGAGGTACATATGCGTAAAGCCCTTGAAGAAGTTAATAATGCCGGATGTAATGCATTAGTAGTGTTTCTTGGTAACTTTGGACCTGAAACATCAGAGACGTTATTAGCCAAAGAATTTAATGGACCAGTTATGTTTGTGGCGGCAGCAGAAGAAGCAGGAGACAAACTTTTAGATGATCGTGGAGATGCTTATTGTGGCATGTTAAATGCCAGCTATAATTTAAAGCTGCGTAATATTAAAGCATATATACCAGAATATCCAGTTGGGACAGCAAAAGAAGTAGCAGATATGATCGAAGAGTTTGTACCAATTGCAAAATCAGTAATTGGCATTGAAAATTTAAAGATAATATCCTTTGGACCACGCCCACAGGATTTTCTGGCTTGTAATGCACCAATCAAACAATTATATAATTTAGGTGTTGAAATCGAAGAGAATTCAGAATTAGACTTATTTGCTGCTTTTAATGATCACAAGGATGATCCTCGTATTCCAGAAGTGATGAAGAGTATGGAAGCAGAACTTGGTGATGGCAATAAAATGCCAGGAATCTTACCAAAGTTAGCTCAATATGAATTAACATTATTAGATTGGGCCAAACAACATAAAGGTTCCAGAGAATTTGTTGTATTTGCTAATAAATGCTGGCCATCATTCCAAACACAATTTGGTTTCGTTCCTTGCTATGTAAACAGCCGTTTAACAGCCATGGGCATACCAGTATCTTGTGAAGTAGATATCTACGGTGCATTAAGTGAATATATTGGAACAGTAGTAAGTGATGATGTAGTTACTTTATTAGACATTAACAATTCAGTTCCAGCTGATATGTATAATGAAGAGATTAAAGGCAGATTTGATTACACTCATAAAGATACATTCATGGGATTCCATTGTGGTAATACAGCGGCGTCTAAACTCTCCTTCTGTGAAATGAAGAATCAAAAGATTATGGCGAGAGCATTAGAACCAGATCAAGAACCAAATATTACAAGAGGTACTTTAGAAGGGGATATCATTCCTGGAAAAATTACATTCTTCCGTTTACAAAGTACAGCAGATGCTGAATTGACCGCATATGTAGCAGAAGGCGAAGTATTACCAGTGGCTACAAGATCATTTGGTGCAATCGGTGTATTCGCTATTCCGGAAATGGGAAGATTCTACAGACATGTGTTAATTGAAAAGAATTATCCACACCATGGAGCAGTTGCATTTGGACATTTTGGTAAAATACTATTCGAAATATTTAAATATCTGGGAGTAGAAGAATTAGGATTTAATCAGCCAAAGTCAATGTTATATAAAACGGAGAATCCATTTGGGGCTTAATCAGTAACATAAATCCAGTACTAGCATATATTATAGAGGGAGTATCTTTTCCCAATATGATTTGTAACTGGAGGAATTCATATGGATGATTATAATAAAGATTTTCCTGATGTAACTATCAGTTCATGGGATAACGGTTCACGTAGATGTCATTCATCCAGACCACCGTGTACACCTTGCTGTATAGGTCCAACTGGTCCACAAGGTCCACGAGGAGCAACCGGTCCACAAGGCCCACAAGGTCCACAAGGCCCACAGGGACCACAAGGTCCACAAGGCCCACAGGGACCAGCGGGAGCAACCGGCCCACAGGGACCACAGGGTCCGGCAGGTCCAGCAGGCCCAGCAGGCCCACAAGGCCCACAAGGTCCAGCAGGAGCAACCGGTGCACAAGGCCCACAGGGCCCAGCAGGAGCAACCGGTCCACAAGGTCCACAGGGACCAGCAGGTCCAGCAGGAGCAACCGGTCCGCAAGGTCCACAAGGTCCGCAGGGCCCAGCAGGCCCAGCAGGAGCAACCGGTCCACAAGGTCCACAAGGTCCACAGGGCCCAGCAGGTCCAACTGGAGCAACCGGTCCAACCGGTCCAACTGGAGCAGCTAATGGCCTGAATGCCTACGGAGGACTCTATAATAACACACCTCAGATTCTCCTTCTTGCAATAGGAGTTAGTACTCAGATACCATTACCTTCTGTTATGCCACTTCTGAATGTGGCAGCTACACCAGCGAATAGCTTAACTGTAGCTCAGGCAGGAACTTATGAGATTAATTATAATCTTATCAGTTCAATTTCTGTTGCAGTAGCACTTTCCCTGGCAGTTCGGGTGAATGGAGTTATTATTCCATCAGCAGAGATAACCAGGTTACTTGCTGTAAATACAGAATCAATCTTTAACGGCAGTGTAATTGTTGATCTTCCGGCCGGAGCAGTTATAGATATGACAGTTCGTACCTTACTTGCAGCTAGTTTAACTTTAGGTACTGGAGTGAATGCAACACTTACTGTAAAAAGATTGAATTAAGTTTCACTTGATAAAAAACTGAATAGACCTTAAATTATAAACCACCCGCTGTGATTACTTTTCTTATTAGAGCTTTCTAATAGGATTGTATTCACAGCGGGTGGTGTTAATTAATTATTCCACATATGTTTTAAGTATTGCATCAATATAATCATCAATTACCTTTACATCGGATCTGTCTTTAATTTTTTGTAAGAACCCTTTCATATCAGCATCTAGCAGATAATTATTTAACTGAGTCATCATATCATATGATTTATCTGCTGAAGTTGGAAGGCTGAAATCCTGATAAGGTACTTCTTTTGCAGTTAAAGCTATATTAACAAGTGATTTTCCGCTTTGTAATATATCAAAGATGAAATCCTGTTTGTTAGAATCTCCATTGCATTTTACTTTAATATTCAGGCCATTGAATAGTTTACTTGTAACATCAAATTCACCATTTATAAAACCAGTATTATCTTTTTGTGTATATTTAACATCTTTAAAATTGACATTAATTACTTCTGGAGACTTTTTACTTGATTCTTGCATGGAGATCTTAACAGTACCTGTAGCTCCGCTTAATTTAGCGGTAAAACTTCCTGTACCACGGAGAATATCATAATCTTTTTCACTAATCCAGGCATCAAGACCAACAGTTGTACCTTTTCTTACTGTTTTGTAACCAAGTTTTAAATATTCTTTATCAGTATTAACGATAATGCTACGTCCTACAATATTGTCATTTTTGTCAACCCAGATAGACATGGTAAGAACTGTTGAACCATTTGATTTCTTCAGTGCTTTAAGATCACTGGCGATATCTTTCATAGCTTTTTTAATACTATTGTTGTATTCTGTTTTTGTACAAATATTAAGGTCAATTAAAGTATCTCTAAGGCTTGTATCCGCTTGTGCTGATTTTAGAATATCATTAGCGATATTTAAACCAGTTCTTTCATTAATGCGTACCGTCAATCTTGTATATTTAGAACTTACCTTATCTACAGTGACAGTTTCATCTTTTTTCATTGTTACATTAGATACTTTATTAATTGCTATTGCAGAATATTTTTTTAGAATTTTATTAAGCACATCTGCTGGTATTGGAGCGTTAAAATAATTCAACATTTCTTCCTGAAGGTTAGCAGAAGGAGCATTAGCATATAAATCTTTTAATGATACTTTAAGGAATGATTTGCTTAAATCAGGGATTAAATAGTAGTATAATCCATTTAAATCTGCGTATGTTTCAACAGAAGTAAGCTGTTTATCATTTGCGTAGAAGTTCATAGCAGACTTGGTCTTTGTCCCTTTAACCATACTAATGACAGATGCCTTTAAACTTGTTAATCCTTCCAATCCCAAGCCATTAGCAAAGGTTGGATCCAAGGTTGCTTTTAATGTGACCTCCGCACCTGACTCTTGTTTTAAAGCTTCCTGATATGCAGAAATATAAGAGGAGTATCCTTTCGTGAGAGAGTCAATCTGCTTGTTTATATTTGCTTTTTCGACTTGCTGATAATACTTCAATGGACTTAATGCTGCTTTAGATATACTAGTTGCTGGTGAAAATAGAGAAAAAATCATAGAAAATAATGCAATCCAGGCAGTTAATTTCATCCATTTCTTTTGGTTTCTTTTTTGGTTCATTTTAATATCCCCCTTTTATGAGCTGTTGATAGCTGTTAATAAAATAACAATAGCAAAAGTTGTCAATCTTGTCAATTGTTTATAATCATTACAAAGATATATATGCTTCTTATTTGAGGAATATGAGAAACAAGTGTTAATTAAGCAGGAAAAGTCATTTGATACGGATGTCGAATATTAACATAAATCCAATGTTAGCATATATTATTATAGGGGTATTGCCCTATAAATATCAAGTTTAACTGGAGGAAACAATATGAAAGATTATGAGAAGGAATTTCCTGAGATGGATATAAATACATGTAACTATAATCCACGTGGATGCCACCCGCCTAAACCATCATATTGCTGCTGTTGTACTGGACCAACGGGTCCGACAGGAGCAAGGGGACCGATGGGACCAATGGGAGAACGGGGAATAACCGGACCAACTGGTCCGGTGGGAGCCCAAGGACCAGCAGGTCCACAGGGTCCGGCAGGTCCAACCGGTCCACAAGGAATGCAGGGACCACAAGGTGAAATAGGTCCAACGGGAGCCCAGGGACCACAAGGTTCAGTAGGCCCACAGGGACCAATCGGTCCGGCAGGAGCTCAAGGTCCGGTAGGTCCAACAGGACTGCAAGGTCCACAGGGTCCAGCAGGAGCTCAGGGACCACAAGGTCCAACAGGTTCAACAGGAGCAGAGGGCCCACAAGGTCCAGCAGGTCCAGCAGGAGCAGTGGGACCAACGGGTCCGACAGGAGCCCAAGGACCAATCGGTCCAGCAGGTCCACAGGGAGAGCAAGGTCCAACCGGAATTCAGGGACTGCAAGGTCCGGCAGGTCCAACAGGAGCCCAAGGACCAACAGGAGCCCAGGGACCAGCAGGAGCAGTGGGAGCCCAAGGCCCAGCAGGCCCACAAGGTGAAGTAGGTCCAACGGGAGCCCAGGGACCACAAGGATTACAAGGTCCAGTAGGACCAACAGGAGCCCAGGGAGCAGTAGGTCCACAGGGAGAGCAAGGTCCGGCAGGAACCCAGGGCCCAGTAGGTCCAACGGGGGCCCAAGGTCCAGCAGGCCCACAGGGAGAACAAGGACCAACAGGAGCCCAGGGACCAGCAGGTCCAACAGGAGCCGCGGGAGCAGTAGGTCCAGCAGGAACCCAGGGCCCACAAGGTCCAGCAGGTCCAATGGGGGCCCAAGGACCAACAGGAGCCCAGGGACCAGCAGGTCCAGCGGGAGTCCAAGGTCCAGCAGGTCCGGCAGGAGCCCAAGGGGCAACCGGTCCGGCAGGAGCAGTAGGTCCACAAGGTCCAGTAGGTCCAGCGGGAGCCCAAGGTCCAACAGGAGCCGGGGGCCCACAAGGAATACAGGGACCAACGGGTCCAACAGGAGCCCAGGGACCAACGGGACCAACAGGATCCATCGGCCCACAAGGAATACAGGGTCCGGTAGGCCCAGCAGGAGCAGTGGGATCCCAAGGACCAATCGGTCCAACAGGAGCCCAAGGTCCAACAGGAGCCCAAGGCCCAGCAGGAGCAGTGGGAGCCCAAGGCCCAGCAGGACCACAAGGTGAAGTAGGACCAACAGGATCCCAAGGACCAATCGGTCCAGCAGGTCCTCAGGGACCAGTAGGTCCAGCAGGAGCAGAAGGAGCTCAAGGTCCGCAAGGAGTACAGGGACCAATCGGCCCAACAGGTCCACAAGGTCCAGCAGGAGCCCAGGGGCCAATCGGTCCAGCGGGTCCTCAGGGAGAACCAGGTCCTTTCTTATCGAGCTATCTGGAAGCACTAGGTAATACCCAGACAGTTCCTAATGGAGGTCAGGTTATTTTTGATATAGTAGATAATATTGGTGGCAATATTTCTTTTGCACCACCTAGCGGAAACTTTATAATAAATGATATAGGTCTTTATCTTGTAGAATGGAGTCTTAACTTAGCACCGGGCAATCCTGTTTCCTGTTTTGGATTACTGGAAAACGGCGGACCTGGATCTGCTGCGGCAAATTCCGCAACTGTTGGAAATCTTTCTTCAGGAGCATTAATTAACGTAACGGCTGTTCCTTTTAATATAAATCTTCAAAATTTCAGTAATGCTGATATAGTATTAGAGAACAATCCGAATTTCATCAATAGTGCCGCATCAATTCGTATTATAAGATTTGCAGATGGCCCAACTGCATAACTCTTTTTTACATTAGAAAGGGTTCTCCTTTCTATCATTATAAAAATCCAGATGTAATCCGTTTTATAGCCGGAGCATCTGGATTTTTTATTACCTGCACAAAAAATTTAGCAGGGAACTGTTACCGTATGAGTAGTTAGTTCCCTGCTATTTATATGAAATTATATAATACTGTATATAAATCTATAATATTATACTGCATTGTGGCAGAAAGCAGCAATTCGACAGATAGGTATGTCACATACAGAACCAACGGTGAAGTCTGAATAACTGCCGCCACAGCTATAAGTGTCTACGCAACCGCCATTGCTGCAGATACTTTCACTCAATGGGTTCGCAGGAGCGGATCCTTGTTCTGTAGATAATCTGACATAATCACAATTTACGCCAATAAGAAGACCTGTAAAGCCGCAACCAGAAGCTCCTCCGCTGGTTGTAAAGATTGTAACTGTTTCACCAATAAATTTAGATAGATGATTTTCAAAACGCTGATCATTTGAATGGCTATTGCCAGAATTACTATTACATCTTGATGACATTATATATTCCACCTTTCTTTCAACTTTAAAATTTTTGACAGACTAAAATAAATTTCAGACATTAAACTGCGTTATGGCAAAATGATGCAATGGAACAAGTAGGGATATCACAGACGGAACCTAAGGTATATCTGCTATATCTGCTAAAAGAATATGATTCCATCTCAGGACAAATATCTTGACTTAATGGATTAGCTGGTGCGGATCCTCTCTCTGTAAGTAACCTGACATAATTGCAATTTACTTCTAAAAGTAAACCTGTAAATCCACATCCGGACATGCCGCCACTGGTTGTGAAAATGGTTACAGTTTCGCCTATATATCTGCTTAAATGACATGATAAATGTTTATCACTCATATTAGCTCCTCCTTTAATATTTATAGTACATTATATTCAAAATCAGATAGGAAGTGACAATATTTGATAGATTCTATTAAATTTATTGTTGATTTAAATTGTATTATATCTATTTATGGCTTAATTGGAAGAAAGAAAAAATTGTGGAATTGGAAATGGATAAAACTTTAAAATATTAAAAATATTTATTGTTCTGACACAAAAATCACATAATTACTTTCTAGAATAAAAGTAAAAATATGGAAAACAATAATAAGAGTTCTTGTACTGTTAATATGTCAGGGTACTCTAATTAAAAGGAGGTAACATGTTCAAAAAATTTGTAAAAACATTCATTATTATTTTAGTTATGATTCATCTGGTCGGTTCAAATTTAATTACAAGTCCTATCATAGCAAATGCTGCTTTGAATAAGAATTCACAAAAATGGGGTAATGATTCGAATCAAAAGAAGCAATCAATATTTAATATTTTTTCTGAAGTAGCCAATATACTGGGAGTTAATGAACAGGTCATCATGGATAAAGTGAAAAGCGGTATGAGTTTAGGTGCAATTGCTGAAAGTTACAATGTAAGCCAATCCACATTGTTAGATCAACTTGAAGAGAGAATTGATGAAATTCTTTATGAGGCTTTAAAAGATGGGACAATTACTCAAACTCAGGCGAATAATTTAAGATCTTATTTAAGATCAATGTTAAAATTATTAGTGGAAAATAAATATACAAGTTCAAGTAATGCTTTATCAGCACCAGAGAGCGTTACTGCAATATCAAAAAGCAAGTCAAGTATTACATTAACCTGGAGTTCTGTTCCAAAAGTAACCTATTATTATATTTATAGAGCAACATCAGTAAATGGTTCATATAGAAAAATTGCCACTGTTAAAACGGGAAATTATACAGATAAGAAATTAAGAAAAGGAAGCACTTATTATTACAAAGTAAGAGCTGCTAACAGATATGAAATAAGCCCTTATTCATACACCATAAAAGCTACTGTTGGGAATAAATACAGTAATCTGAGTGCTCCAGGTGGTTTTGAAGCCAAAACAATAAATGATTCCCAAATATCACTTCGCTGGAATTCTGTAAAAAATGCATCAAGTTATTATATATATAGAGCAACTTCTGTTTCCGGGAATTATAATAAAATAGCTGCTGTAAATGGAACAACTTATACCGATAAAAGCTTAAATCAAAATACTACTTACTATTATAAAGTCCAGGCTTATGATGGGAAGATTACCGGCAGTTATTCTTTAGTGGTTCAGGCTACAACTTATGAAATTAAAAACATACCAGCTCCAGTGAACCTTCAAATTACTAATATAAGTGATGATGAAATAACTTTTAAATGGAATAAAGTCAATAATGCAGATTATTATTTCATATATAGGTCGAGCTCAAAAACTGGGTCCTATAGTAAGATAGCCACTGTTGACGATACTGATTATATGGATGAAAAACTGTCTCAAAATACTACTTATTATTATAAAGTGAAAGCTTATGATGAGGGAAAAACCAGTGATTATTCTGCCGTTATATCAGCTACGACCAAAAATGAAACACCATTAGTTCCTCCGGTGAATCTTAAAATTACTGAAATAAGTGATGATAAAATTACGCTGAAATGGGATAAGGCAGACAATGCAGAATATTATTTTGTGTATCGGTCCAGTACGAATGATGGAATGTTCAGCAAGATAGCTACCGTAACAGATACTGTTTATACAGATGATAATTTATGGAGAGGTACTACTTACTATTATAAATTAAAGTCTTATGATGATGGAGAAACCAGCGAATATTCAGGAATAGTATACGCAACCACAGAAGTACAATAATAGCTATATGCAATATATATATCCTATGATATATATTTAAAATAGAGGTTATATGTAAGAAAAAGCGGTCATTGCAAATGCAAAGACTGCTTTTTTCATGGATAAATGTAAAGGCTTTTATTTGAGGTTTATAGTTGTTGATTCGTGTAACAGTGAATGAATGTAAGAACCTGTTTTTCTTCGGAGAAGAAATTAGCATTTTTAATGATACTAAAAAAATAACCTATAAAATATGTAATGATAACAATAAAAATCATTAAAATAGAATATCCCAAATAGATTGTCCTATTATTTTTCATATAATACTTTAATATGGAATAGAACAGAATAATATAATACAATATAAAAGAAAGTGAAATCGTGATTGAACCAGCTAGTATTCTTAATTGTACTTCATCTGCTAATGAAAATACAACATTGGATTTCACTGTACAAAATGGTATCTCGCTTTGCTATTGAGTTTTTTTAAAACATAGTCCGGAGATTTGCATTTATTTTTAATTGTTTATGGAATATAATGTATGTAATATACAAATCGGAGGTGATGAGTGTGAAAAAAACAGGGCGCAATATTTTATTTGTCTTTGGGACGGCAAGTCTGTTACCCATATTATTTATAGGTATATTCTTAACAATTCGTATGCGTAAAATGGCATTTGATCAGTCATTAAAAGAAGCAAAGGCTGAGATTTCCCGTGTGGAGAGCAGAATGGAAGAAACTCTTCAATTTATACATACCATTGAGAATGCTACTATCTCAGATGCAAAAATTAAATCAGTGATACAAACAGATTTTCACTCACCACTTGAAGTATTTAACAGTTATTCCGAAAATAATTTCTTAAAGAAATATGAACTGACATATTCAGATATAGCCGATATACGAATTTATGTAGAGAATGAGACTTTATTAGATAACATGGATTATATGAGGGCAACTTCTGAAATTAAACAAATGAGCTGGTATCAAAAAGCAATCAATCTAAAAGGAAAATCTTTTGGGGAATATTATAGAGAAGGGCCTATTATAAATAAAGATTATTTTATGATTAGCCGTTCTTTTCATTTAAAAAAAGACAAAAGTGGTGTTATGATGATTCTGGTAGATCTAAGAAGAATTAGTAATGTAATTCAATCAGAATCATTTAATTTATTTCTGCTGGATTCAGAATACAGAGTACTTACATCAAAAGGTCATATAAAGAATGGACAAAAAATAAAAGAATTAGAAAGTAATAAAATTCTTGACGGACAAACGATGTGGACAGATGATTTTTCAGGTAAAAAGTCACAATTCATAATAAAAACCATAGATCAAAGTATGCTTTCTACACCTCTTTATTTGGTATCAGTAATTCCAATTGATCAAATGGTAGCAACTTCAAAAGCGGCAGCCATCTTTGGAATATGGGTCGTCTGTTTAAGTTTGATAGGAGGACTGGCTTTAATATTTGGTCTGTCAAGTTTAGCATCTCATCAACAGGAGCAATATTATTTATTGTATAAGGAGCAAATGAAGTTTCAAGTTTTGGCAAGCCAGGTAAATCCACATTTTTTATTTAATGTATTGGAATCTATAAGAATGAAAGCTCATTTAAAGGGAGAGAATGAGATTGCAACGATTGTAAAGAAGATGGGAGCCTTAATACGAAGAAATCTGGAAATGTCAAATGACTATATTACATTAAGGGAAGAATTGTCATTTGTTGAGGATTATTTATTGGTTCAAAATTTCAGGTTTGGAAACAAAATACATAGCAATATTCATTTCAGCGATGAATTATTAGAATTGACAATATTGCCACTTACAATACAGCCAATTGTGGAAAATTCTATTATTCATGGGCTAGAAGGGGTAAAAGAAGCAGGTACCGTAACAATTATTGGAAAAATAACCAATGGAAAACTTATCATTACTGTTATAGATGATGGAAAGGGAATTGATATAAATAAAATACAAAATTTACTTAATAGTAATATAAAAACTGAGGAAGAAAAAAGAATCGGTATTTTAAATATATATCAAAGGATACGTATTAAATTTGGAAAGGCTTATGGTTTGACAGTAGAAAAGAATCATCCCAGAGGGACAATTGTTCACCTTATTATGCCTATCATAAAAATGAAGAACAAGGAGATTTCATATGATATGGAAGATGAAAGTATTGGTAATTGATGATGAACCTAATATTCGTGAAGGTCTTAAAACTCTAATTGATTGGGAACGCCTTCAATGTATTTTGGTTGGAGAAGCAGAAAATGGTGAAGAAGGCCTTGAAAAAATCTTATTACTTCATCCTGATTTAGTAATCGTGGATATAAAAATGCCAGAAATTGACGGTATAGAACTGATAGAAAGATTAACCAGGAAGGAAATAGAGACTGAGTTTATTGTATTAAGTGGATATCAAGATTTTGGATATGCCAAAAGGGCAATGGAATGTGGTGTGAATCATTATATCTTAAAACCAATTGATGAAGATTTATTAGAACATAAAGTGATTGATATTTACACAGTCTGGAAAAATAAAAAGATGAATGAACTTGCTTTAAAGCGCCAATGTCAACTTTCAAAAGAACAGATGATTAAATATATTGCATTGGGTCATGAAGATGTGGAATCATATATGACTGATATGAATTATGAAGAATTAAATAGATGGTATGAACTGGATTTGCCATGGAAATTTTATACGATTCTCTTATTAGATGGAATTTGTGGTTTGGATTTTAAAGAAAGACATTTGATTAAAAAGGCATTAGCACAGCTGGGTGATTATAGACTTTCTTTTGAATCAGAGGGACTGATAGGAATTCTGGTAAAAAACAAAAATTATAGTAATAACTATGGCAGCCTGTTTTTTTTAAGAGAGAGAATAAACAAGCTGATTCGTAAAGAGGTACTTATAGCAGTGGGTATTACTGTTGATAGTTTAGATGAAGTAGGCCAATCCTTTGCTTTTGCAAAATATCTTATTGATCGTCGTTTCCTATACGAGGATCAGAACATTTTACATAAGCAGATGACCTTAAAACATAACAATGCAGAACAAAATACATCATATGCAGAGAATGGGGAAATGAAATTATATCAGGCGGTATGTACCAATCAACAAGATGAGGTCAATGATCTTTTAGAAGGTATGCGAGGTTACATGGAAACAAGTGGTTGGGATTCTGAGAGAATTAAAGCATTTTATTTAAATGTTTATGTAGGTGTTATGACTTCTTTAGTGGAACATCAGCATGGTTTATTGGAGAGGGAATTTTTAAATCCTAAAGTATTTGAAGAATTTTATCATCAATCGAATCTTTTTAAACTTCATGGATTTATAAAATTTCAGTTTCTTACTATTTGTGAATATATTGATGAGATGAAACCCCAAAATACATTAGGTAAGGTAATTGATTACATAGAGCATCACTATAAGGAAGATCTAAAAATTGAGACATTGAGTAAAATTTTTCATTATAGCAGCAATTATTTGGGAAAACAGTTTAAAAAGGAGACAGGGAAGTCTTTCAATTCTTTTTTAGATGACTTGCGAATAAAAGAAGCAGAAAAATTATTAGGAAATTCGAAATTAAAAATATATGAAATAGCTCAAATAACAGGTTTTCACGATCCGGATTACTTTGCAGCGAAATTTAAAAAACATATGGGAATATCACCTAAAGAATACAGAATATTTAAATCTTAGTTTATTATGACTTATTTTTAGGGAGTATATAGCGAATTAATCAGGTGTCCTTTAGACACCTGATTTTCTATAATAATGAATGAAAGAAGGAAGAAATGGGGGAGCTTAATAATGAATCATCCAGGATATAAAATACATAAAAAAACATTTATTAAGACAATTGTAAAACAGAGGTATCTAATATTAATGGTATTACCCTTTCTCATATGGATTATTATTTTTAAGTATTTACCACTATGGGGATGGTTAATGGCTTTTCAGGATTATAGACCCAAAGCAGGTATGGGAATCTTTGACTATCCATTTGTAGGGCTAAAACATTTTATAGCATTATTTCAAGATCCAATGTTTTATAATGTAATGGGCAATACTCTTGCAATGAGTTTTATGCAATTAATTTTTGGGTTTCCCTTACCCATACTTTTTGCGATTTTATTAAATGAAGTAAAGAGTATCAAGTTTAAAAAATTAGTTCAGACAAGTACCTATTTACCTCATTTTGTATCATGGGTTATAGTAGCAGGTCTATTTACAACTCTTTTAGCAAGGGACGGAATTGTTAATGAGATGCTTCTATTGATTGGAGCAATAAAAGAACCAATATCATTTTTGGCATTGCCCAGATGGTTTTGGGGAATTTGTACCAGTGCCGAGATCTGGAAAGAACTAGGATGGAATTCAATTATTTTTCTAGCTGCAATTGCGGGTATCGATCCTACTCTTTATGAAGCAGCAAAGGTAGACGGGGCAAGCAGGTGGCAATCTATAAAACATATTACCATTCCGGGAATTATTAGTACAATACTTGTTATTCTGGTTCTTGATATTGGTTGGATTATTAGCATTGGATTTGAAAAACAATATTTATTGGGAAATTCTATTGTGCAGGATTATTCTAAAGTACTAGATCTATATATCCTTGATTATGGGATTAAATTAGGGCGGTATTCCTTTGGAACAGCCATAGGAATCTTTAAATCAGTGGTTAGTATTATACTGCTTTTTTTTGCCAATCAATTGGCAAAAAGGTGGAATGGCCAAACGGTTATATAATCTATGAAGGGGAGTGAATAATATGTTATTTCGAAAAAGAAAAAAGAGTATAAAAGACAGAGTAGTGGATGGGCTCATTATATGTGTTCTCCTTTTGATTGTTATCGTTACGATTTATCCTTTTTTAAATGTATTAGCGATCTCTTTTAATGATGCCAATGACACTATAAAAGGCGGCATTCATATCTTTCCAAGAGTCTTTACATTAAGAAATTATGAAGAGGTTTTTAAAGATCCTATTTTAATTACTGCATTTATAAATTCTGTGATTCGGACAATTTTAGGGGCAGGCCTTGGAGTGATTAGTACCATGATGGTTTCCTATGTCATCAGCAGAAAAGACTTTTTTGCAAGGAAAGTTGTAGCAAATATATTTGCAGTTACTATGTATATTAGCGGAGGTATGATTCCGGAATTTCTACTTATGAAAGAGATGGGGATGATTAATTCATTTACCGTATACATATTACCAGGAATTATTGGAGTATATTATATTTATATCGTAAGGTCCTTTATAGACGGTTTGCCTTCTGCTTTACAGGAAGCTGCATGCATTGATGGCGCCAATGACTTACAGATATTTACCCGTATTATACTTCCTCTGTGTAAACCTGTAATGGCTACCATTGGGTTATATTATGCAGTATCCCATTGGAATTCCTGGTTCGATACTTATATATATAATAGTAGTGATTCAAATCTTACGACGCTTCAATATGAATTAATGAAAGTACTGAATAATTCCAATACAGCAGCCTCGGGTCAGATGTTAAGAATGAAGCAACAGGCTCAAACAGTTCATGCAATATCACCACAATCTATTCGTATGGCAATCACAATCGTTGCTACTGTTCCTATTTTGGTAGTATACCCCTTTGTACAAAAGTATTTTGTACAGGGCATGACTTTAGGAGCAGTGAAAGATTGATTGTATAAAATGTGTAGTATAATGGAGGGAAGGATCATGTCAGGATTTATGAAAAAAGTTTTCACACTCAGTCTTTGTCTTATGATATTTACAGCACTTATTAGTGGGTGTAGTAAGGATAAGAATGTTATATCAGAAGTAGGCGGGACAGATGAAAACACTCCTATTACATTTACGTATTGGAGTGCAGATACCACAGCAGGGCAGTTGGATGATGGATATAAAAGCCCTGTATCACAAAAAATTAAGGAACTAACTGGGGTAACCTTAGAGAAAGAATTTGCAATCGGAGATCCCAGAGAAAAATTGTCTTTTATGGCAGCCAGCGGAGAGTATCCAGACTTTATATATGCACTGGAGTATTCCAATATTATAGTAGATGCAGGAGGATTTCTAAAACTTGATGATTTAATTGAAGAATATGGGCCTAATATTAAGAAATTATATGGGGATGACCTGACTCGTTTAAAATACAGTGAAAAAGATCCTTCCATTTATTTCTTAGGTCTGCCAACAGTGAATCAAGTGAAATATGAACCAGAAACAGGTTTTCAACTTCAATATGCTGTTTTAAAAGAATTAGGTTATCCTAAGATGGAAACATTACAGGATTATGAAGATGCCATAAAAACGTATATGGAAAAATATCCAACTATTGACGGTAAGCCAACCGTTGGATTATCCTTATTGGCGGATGATTGGCGCATTAAAATATCTGTTACAAATCCTGCTGTTTTTGCAACTGGTGGGCCGGATGATGGAGAGTGGTATTATGATAAAAATGCCAGTAAAGCTCAGATTCATTTAACCCGCTCTGATGAGAAAGAATATTTCCGGTGGCTCAATCATATGAATGACGTGGGACTTCTCGATCCAGAAAGTTTCTTCCAGAAATATGATCAATATCAGGCTAAAATAGCGGAAGGGCGGGTGCTGGCATTGGCAGATGCAAAATGGGAATATGTTGATGCAGAACAGGCACTTGTTGCAGCAGGAAAAGCAGAAAGAGGATATGGAATGTTTCCACTTGTGTTAAATGATTCCTATACTTATGCCGATTTTAGACCAGTGGGATATACTGGAGGGTACGGTGTTGGTATTAGTACCAGCTGTAAAGATCCTGTTGCAGCTATTAAATTCTTAGACTGGATGTGCTCTGATGAAGCTCAGGTGTTAGCTCGTTGGGGGATTGAAGGTATACATTATGATATAGTGGATGGAAAACGTAAGTTTAATGATGAAACTTTTAAATCATGGTCACAGGATGTTGATTTTGCAACAAGAACAGGTATTGGCATCTATTCCTGGCCATGGCCTGGATATGGTCAGGGAGCAGTTGATGCAAACGGAGACTATTATAGTCCTGTTTATAAACAAAGTATTATTGATACTTACACAGAACCTGAAAAGGAAACATTAGAAGCTTATGGGGCAGAAACATGGAAAGATATTTATCCTCAGGAAGAGGAATTTGAAGAAAGTCCTTATGGTGTATTATGGCAGATTAATATTCCTTCGGACACGGATGCAACTGTCATCATGCAAAAATATGATGAAATTACAGCGAAACGTATACCGGCAGCAGTACTTGCAGAGCCAAAAGACTTTGATAAATTGTGGGATGAATATCAGGAAGAATTAAGGGCTATAGGAATAGAGCAATTGGAAGAAGAATTTAATAAATTGATACAGGGAAAAATTAATCTTTGGAATAAAAAATAATGAATAAAGATGGGCTGTTGCAAAGCAAATTTAAATATATGCATTTTGCAATAGCCCCTTCTCAAATGGAGGACGTATGAAACCATTAAAAATTGTTGTAATTGGCGGGGGTAGCAGTTATACCCCAGAACTTGTGGAGGGTATTATTTTACATAGGACTACCTTGCCGGTAAAGGAGTTAATCTTAGTTGATGTATTAATGGGAGAAGAAAAAGTAAATATTATTACTGACTTAGCGAAAAGAATGTTTATAAATGCAGAAATGAATGTGGATGTAAGTTATACCCTTAATAGAAGAGAAGCTTTAAATGGTGCCGATTTTGTATTAACTCAGTTGAGAGTCGGAGGTTTAGATGCTCGTAGAAAGGATGAACGGATTCCTTTACAGTATGGTGTGATTGGACAGGAAACAACTGGTCCGGGAGGATTTGCAAAAGCAATTCGAACCATACCAGTAATGTTAGAAATCTGCCGGGATATGGAGAATATCTGCCCGGATGCCTGGTTAATTAATTTTACAAACCCATCGGGGATAGTTACAGAGGCGATACATAAATATAGTAAGGTAAAGTGCATCGGATTATGTAATGTGCCTATTAATATGCATTATGATGCAGCAGAAAGATTAGGCGTGAATCCGAAAGACCTTTACTGCGAATTTACCGGTTTAAATCACTTGAGTTTTATGACTCATGCATATTATAATGGTGCAGACCGATTACCGGAGATCCTTGGTATAGACGTGGAAGAAGGAATCGTGGAAAATATTAATAAAATAGAAGAGATGGACATTATTGCAAATCAATTAGGTTTCATGCTATCTCCTTATTTACAGTATTTCTATTTTGAAAAATCTATGATTCAGGAAGAACTTGAGAATTTACATTCAGCAAAAGGGACACGGTCAGATGAAGTTTTAGAGGTAGAAAAAGGATTATTTGAGTTATATAAGAATACAGAATTAAATATAAAACCAGAAGCACTTTCCAAGCGGGGAGGTGCCCGTTATTCTGAGGCAGCTATTTCACTTATAAATAGTATATATAATGACAGTAATGAATTACATGTAGTAAATGTAATAAATCATGGAACTATCCCTGAACTGCCACAGGATAGTGCTGTTGAAGTTAATTGCATTATAAATAAGCAAGGGGCGACACCAATTCATATTGGAAGTCTTCCGACTACTATAAGAGGTTTGGTAGAACAGGTTAAAATGTATGAGACTTTAACTATTAAAGCAGCGGTAACCGGTGATAGAACAACAGCGTTATTAGCACTCCTAAATAACCCATTAATACATGACGTTATGGATGCTAAGAATATACTGAATGATTTACTGGATGCCCATAAAGATTTACTTGATAATTTCTACAAAGATAAAATGGGGAGGAAATAAACATGTGGCTTTTAGGACTGGATGCAGGTGGAACGAAAACCCATTGCGTAATTACCGACGATAAAGGTAGCATAGTAGCAGAAGGTTTTGGGGGAGCTGGTAATTACCAGGTCTGCGGAATTGAAAAAACAAAAGAATCCATATTAAAAGCTATTGATGAAGCGCTTAATCAGTCTGTATTAGAAAAAAAGAATATCTGCCACGCTGTTTTTGGAATGGCAGGGGCTGATGATGAAATGGACCTGGACATATTAAATCCTTTAGCCCATAGTATTATGGGGGATGTTCCCGTGGATGTTGTAAATGACACTTGGATTGGTTTGCGATCTGGTGCTGATGACAATATTGGGATTGTATCCATCTGTGGTACAGGAGCAGCACATGCCGGGCGAAATAAAAAAGGAGAATCTCTTATATTAAGAAATTTAGATTATGAGCTTGGTAACCGTGGAGGGGGAGGAGACCTTGTGAGTAGCGCTCTTCACTATGCTTTTCGTTCTAATGAGGGAACATATTTAAAAACTTCTTTAGAAGATGAGATGAAGAAAATATTTAAAGCAAAAACAATGGATGATATTTGTTATATCATCCGAAATGAAGAGATGTCTGATGAACATAGATATCAAATCCCTATTGCTGTCTTTCAGACTGCCAGAAAAAGGGATCCGGTGGCTGTAATGCTCCTTGAAGAAATGGGGCAGACATTAGGACAATATGCTTCGGGAGTTATAAAGCGACTTCACCTGGAAGATGAGAAAATACCAATGGTTTTAATTGGAAGTCTTTTTAAAACAGGTGAACCGTTATTCATCAATGCCTATATGAAGGAAGTGCTTCAAACAGCCCCCTTTGCATACCCGGTATTTCCAACTAAGAGTCCGGTAATGGGAGCAATCGGACTGATAATTGACCAAAGGAAAGGATGTTAAGGAGAATGGATAACATTGGATTATTTCCACACCCACATAAATTTGAATTTTTGAATGGTTTCTTTAGGATAAGGGAAAGTACTGTTCTTATTCTCAATGAAACATTGATTTATAAAAAATGGCTTATGGATTTGCAAAAACACATTGGGAATGAGATTGGCATCTTAGTACAAGTTGGTACCAAACCTGTAGTGGATGGCAATCTGGTAATGTTAGAGGCTAAAGAAATAAGTAGTGAATCAAAGGAAGCTTATGAATTAGAGATCAATGAGCATAGTATTGTCTTAAAAGGACAAGAGGAAGGTATATATTATGGTTTAAAAACGTTAAGGCAACTGATCACAAGATATAAAAACAAGCTGCCGGCGATGAAAATGAAAGATGAACCGGCATTTCCTAACAGGGGGTGGATGATTGATATATCGAGAGGCAGAGTTCCCAAAATGGAATACCTTATGGAGATTGTAGATATTGCATCGGATTTTAAGATTAATATGCTCCAACTATATATAGAACATACCTTTATGTTTGATTTTACTTCAGAGATCAATCTTGGGAAAGATGGCCTAAAGGCAGAAGATATCCTAATATTAGATCATTATTGTAAGGAGCATATGATACAATTAGTGCCTTGCATTGCGACCTTTGGTCATTTATATGAAATATTAAAAAGTGATTCCTATAAGCATTTATGCGAATATGAGAATTTCCCTAATGAGCCTTATAATTGGATGAAACGTCAATTACATCATACCCTTGATTGTACGAATCCAGGATCTCTGGAATTTATAAAAAAAGTACTGCATCATTTTGTTCCATTGTTTCGCTCACCTCTTGTAAATATTTGTGGAGATGAGACTTTTGATATTGGAAAAGGCAAGAATAAGGATTTAGCAAAACAAGTAGGTGCTACTAAATTATATATAGATTTTATAAAAAGCATTATGGAAATTATTGAAGGTATGGGGAAAAAGGTTATGTTCTTTGGGGATATGATTATAGAGCATCCTGAATATCTGCAGGAACTTCCAAAAGATATCGTTTGCATGAACTGGAATTATGAGCCTGATGTTACAGAGGACGCTACATCTGCCTTTAGTAAAGCTTTGGTAAAACAATATGTATGTCCTGGTACATTAGGATGGAATAGGGCACTTAATGATTATGAGGGAGCCTTTTTAAATATTACCAGATTGATCCGGTATGGGCAGAAATATAAGGCAGACGGTGTATTGATTACAGAATGGGGAGACTTTGGCAATATTAATTTACTAAGTACCTCACTCCCCGGTTTCATACTGGGAGCTGCCATGGCATGGAATCCTTCCAAGGAGGACTCTTTAACTCTGGAGGAATACAACAACGAAATTATAAGCTTTTTAGGATTTGATGGTATGGAGCATCTAAATCCATTGCCCTTACTGGCAGAGATATCAAATAATATGCATATAACATGGGAACATCTGATGAAATGGTATTTTCATGTATCTTTTGGTGAGGTATCCTATGGTAGTACTCATGAATCTATTGAAGACTCGGAATATACTTTTTATAAAGAAACCATGGCAAAATTAGATATTTTAATTGAAGAACTGGAAGGCTGTCAGAGCAAAGTATACAGTAAATTAGATATTTCCAGAAAACGTGACTTCAATGAAGCTGTCCATATGGCTAAGTTGGTTAGATTGTGGCAGCATGTTGGGTACATGATAAAGGCTTTTTATTTTGATAGAGATAATAATAATCTGGATGATGAGAAACTAAGGAGAAAAGCTGATAATTTAGCCGCCCAATTGGAAAAATGGCAGATAAAATATGAAGAGCTATGGCGTGGGAGAAATAGAGAAAGTGAGTTATATCGTATTCGGGAGGTTATGACTGGATTGTGTCATTATTTACGAGACCCCAAAATCATAAATCCATAATCAGTATTTACACGACACGGGCAAATATGATTTGAGGATTTCGTATAGATGTATTTTAATACAAAAAATAAATGTTGAATAAATGATTACTCATATACCCCAATATTTATTATAGAACTGTATTTTATAAAAATCGTTAGAACTTCTTTGTTAAAAAGGTTCTGACGATTTTTTGTATTGGAAATGGCTCTGCAAGGAATTGGAAGGTGTATTTAAGGTTGGGACAGAAATATGCCTCAGTCAATTACAAAGCAGGACTCTTTAGAGCTGACTCTTTACATAAAGCGATTAGATCTTTTGCGGCCTGAGTCAAATACTTATTTTTATGCCAGACGATATAATGTTTCCGATTAAAACTTTCATCAGTGATTTCCCGAGTAAATACAGTTTGGGATGCAATATCCTGCTGGACTAGTATTTCCGGCAGAATGGAAATACCAATTCCCTGACTTACAGCTTTTATAATGACCTGTGTGCTGGCGCTTTCCCAAAGGGGACGTACTTTAAGACCATGGATAGCAAATACATTATCCAGAAAAGTACGTCCTGCACTGTCTTTTTCACGTAAAAGGAAATCGTATTGGACCAGGTCATTAAGAAAAACCTGTTGTTTTGAAAGCAGAGGATGTTGAGGTGGAAGGATGAGCTTAAGACAGTCACCTGTGAATGCTTCCATAATCAGTCCGGATTCACTGATACCACCTTCAATTAATGCCAGATCAAGTTTATTTTCTAACAGTGCCTGTTGTAAGTTACCTCCATTGGAGACAGTCACTTCCACCCTTATGTTAGGATGTAATGAGCGAAAATGGCATATAAATTCAGGAAGAAAGTAGTTCCCCAGAGTGATACTCGCCCCTATACGCAGGATACCAAAGGTATCCCAATTACGCAGTCCTTTCTCCACCGTGTCAAAGGAGTCTACAATATGTAATGCCTGTGCATATAGCATTTTTCCGCTTTCCGTAACAGAAAGCCGCCGGTTAAACCGTTCAAACAGGCGTACTCCATAGTATTGTTCAATTTCCTGGATGACACGGGTGACGGCAGGCTGCGTCATGTGCAGATGCTCCGCAGCTTTCGTAATGTTCTCCAGGCGATATACTTCTAAAAATATTTTCATGTGGCGAATTGTCATATTGGCACCCACTTTCTGTTATAACTAAAATGCTATTGTTTATATAAAATAATAGCATTTTACACATATAACTGCAAGGGGTATGATAGATATGAAGGAGGAAGTGATATGGAACTGGAAAAGGATATAGAACTGCAAAGTGACATAGGAGAAAAAGAGGTAGAAACACACAAAAGGACAGATGCCAAAAAAGAACATAGAGGGAAACTATTGATAACCTTGTTCTTAAATACCTTGTATATCAGCACCTTTACATTTGGAGGAGGATTTGTAATTATCACGTTTATGAAACGTAAATTTGTAGATGACCTGAAATGGATCAATGAGCAGGAAATGTTAGATATGTCCGCTTTGGCACAATCTTCACCGGGAGCAATTGCAGTGAATGCTGCAATTCTGATTGGATGGAAGATATGTGGTTTTCCCGGTATGATCGTTGCTGTCATCGGTACCATTCTTCCACCAATGGTTATTCTTGCTGTCCTCTCTTTTTTCTACACGGCTTTTGCCGGTAATGGTTATGTAGCACTTTTATTGAAAGGAATGCAGGCCGGTGTGGCAGCAGTGATTCTGGATGTGGTGTGGGGACTTGGAGGAAATGTGATTAAAGAAAGAAGTAAACTTAGTATTATAATAATGCTAACAGGGTTTGTTGCTGCTTTCGTATTTGATATAAATGTTATTTACATCATTTTAGCAGCCAGCATGATAGGGATATGCAAGGCCATTTTACCGAGAAGACAGGGGGTCAAATCTTGATTTATATTCAACTTTTTATTAGCTTTTTGCAAGTTGGCTTATTCAGTATTGGAGGAGGATATGCTGCAATGCCTTTAATCCAAAGCCAGGTGGTAGAAACACATGGATGGTTGTCCATGAATGAATTTATTAATCTCATTACTATTGCCGAAATGACGCCCGGCCCCATTGGAGTAAATGCTGCATCATTTGTAGGAACCCGCATTGCAGGAATGGGAGGGGCGATTATTGCAACTTTTGCCTGTATTCTGCCTTCCTGCTTCATTGTCTCATTACTTGCTTATATTTATGGCAGATACAAGCAGGTATCTGCACTTCAGAATATTTTAGCCTGCCTGCGACCTGCTATTGTTGCCCTAATTGCTTCAGCTGGGTTTTCAATTCTTGGCACGGTTGTGTTTAACGGAAACCACATTCAACTCAGTTCTGTTGATTGGATTGGAATCGGTACTTTTATCGTAGCATTTATTGTCCTGCGTAAGTGGAAATGGAATCCAATATTGGTTATGAGCCTTTGTGGGGTGGTTGGACTTGGTCTGAATTTATTAATGGGGGGAATTCCTAAATGATTTGGAAAATTAAGAAAGGCATCTTAAAAAGCAGATTATATCATATGGATGATACTGTCGTGGCTGTAATTCAATACAGGAAAGGCAGTTGTTTCATTAGGGATATGGACGGCAAATTGCTGTGGACAATTACAGAAAAAGAATCCCTTCATCTGACAGTGCGGGGAGGCGCAGGCAATGGAGAAGGGAAAATCTATTTATCAAAAACATCTTTGCTGATTCAGCCTCCTCGGGCAGAACGTTTGTGTTTATATTGGAAAGGGATGGAAATCACAATGAAGCAGCTTGATAATCGAGAGATCATGATTCTTAAACAGAATAAAATGATTGGACATCTGACTGGTTTGCTAAGGCACACAGTCTTAATTGAGCTGTCAGATACGACTACGGATGAATGTGCAGCACTTCTATATGCTTTGGCAGACAGAATGTTCCGTGAGGATGATATTGAGATCGTATAATTACAGAGTGAATAGAGGAATCCTCCATAACTCCATAAAAAGCCCAAGGGTTGATTTGCTAAAATATGGGTGATATAATTAGATAAATTGCAAGCTGTTAATTGGCTAAATTAATTCTGATTCTGGGAAATGAGAGAAATAAGTATGAAGGAAAAAATGAGTACGATATTTAGAGGAAATAAAAATTACTATGAAGAAATAAAACAATATAACATGATAGATGGCATTCTGGCTATTGTTTTATTTTTATTTCACTATGTTCTATATTATTTTATGGGATATCTGTATTTGACCAGGAACATCTATCTGGGTGAAATTCTTAACATGACTTTAGTATTGATAACAATTTGGATTGTAAAGTTGAGAAAACAGAAACTCAGTAGTATTGGCATCACGAAATATATGCTAAAACAAGCTATCATAATGGGCTGTATCACAGGATTTCTTTATCTGTTCTTTGGAGCAATATTGCCAGGTATTATTCAGGGTAGGGATTGGAATTCACCACTCACAATTTTAAATAAAATCTTTTTCTTCTTTATTATCATTGGATTTGTTGAAGAATTGATTTTTAGAGGCTTTATTCAGACAAGACTTCATGGACTGATACATAATGAGATTGGAGTAACAGTAATTGCTGGTATTCTATTTTCTCTGATGCATATACCTTTTCAAATGGCTTTGGTGGGTATGAGTACATTTCAATATATATATAATAATGTGATTACATTGCTTATATTGATAGTGTGGCATATTGTATTTACCTTCCTATATAAAAAATTTAATTCTATTGTGACTGGCACGTTATTTCATGGATTCATGGATATGTGCAGTGGGTTATTTAGGTAAGACATTTCATCTTATAATTAATAAAAATCGTCAGAAACCTTTTCTTAAAAAGGCTCTGACGATTTTTTACATCATACTGGAAATATATAGTAGATGCAAAAATGATATTGTAGTATAATAGCAATTAATTAAGTTTTAATATTAGAAATTGTAAAGTTCTAAGTTTCACTATTAAACACAGCATTGTAGAAGGGGAAGAAACATGAAAAAGAATTTATTATTTATAGGTATGTTGTTTTTAGGAGCTTCAATGATAATTAGTTCTCTTATTTTATCAGCATCTATCAAACAAGGAAACCAGTTGACTGGTTCATTAACTGGTTCCTTTAATATGGCTGGCTATTCTGGTATAGATAGTGATATTCTGATGCCCTATGGAGCTGGGATTATACTGGGTTATGATCCAGATACTCTAATTCAAGATATAGAAAACGGGAAATTAGAAGGAATTCCTTTTACTAAAATCGGAGATAATTATATATTTAGTAAAAAAGTATTAGAGGAATGGGTATATAGTAAAATAGAGGATTAATTCACGGTTGAACGAAAAAGTTGATTATGCTGGGGGAAAGTAAATGAAAATATAATGTATTATCATAAAGGCTGATTGGGAGTACTATTCCAATTGGCCTTTTTATACAGGAATGTAAACTATTACCGATACAAGGGAAAGTAAATCAATGATATAATCATATTTTAAGAGAGCCAAAAATCCAATGATAATCATGTTGTTGGTTTTGGTCATTAAAAGAATTTAAATATACTAGATTAGGGAGATAACATGGAGCAAAGGGACAAAACAAAACAGTTAATTCATAAAGATGAGAAGAAATATTTTATTCTTTCTTTCATTGCAAGCATTATTATTTATGGGCTGATATTATTTAACATTGAAGCATTTATTTTTCTTGTGTTTTTTACAGTAATTTTGGCTTTTACTAATGGAATTATGATGGCACAAATACGTTTGAACGGTGTGCGAATCAGCCCACAGCAAATGCCTGGGGTATATGAAGAGGTTGAAAAACTATGCAGGGCAATGGAAATACATAAAGTTCCTGATGTATATGTAATTGAATCGGGTGGCGTTTTAAATGCATTTGCGACAAAGTTTTCTGGTAAAAATATGATTGTTATATATTCTGAAATATTTGATTTAATCGATACGGATGATAAAGAAGCTTTATCATTTGTTATTGCCCATGAGCTCGCTCATATCAAACGCAGACATGTAGTCAAACAAATGTTTATTTTACCGGCTATGCTATTTCCTTCTCTTGGTAAGGCTTATTCCAGGAGCTGTGAATATACCTGTGACAGGTTTGCGGCTAATTATACTAATAATATAGAAGCAGCAGTGAATGGCCTTACTATTTTGGCAGTGGGGAAAAAACTGTTTAAGAGAGTTAACAGAAACGAATATCTGTTGCAAAGGAACATAGAAAAGGGGCTTTTTGTGATGTTGGCTGAGAAAAACTCTACTCATCCGTCTTTACCCAAACGGATTGAGGAAATTCAACAGTTTTTCAGTCCTTCACCTGCTTCTGTCACAGTACGACCTAAGATAGCAATTAAAATTTTGGCAGGACTTACGACCTTCGCAATTTCTTTAGCAGGGGTTGGCTTTTTGTTTGGTGATGATTTAATGGCTAATATTCCATATATAGATGATATCTTCAATTTTAGTACTGCCTCGGATGAGGATGGGATGGATATGATTGATGCGGTTGCAGCAGGAGATGAGATAATGGTAGATGAGCTATTGAATGCTGGTACTGATCCTGATATAGCAGATATAGAAGGATGGACACCCTTAATGTGGGCGGCCCAAAATTCTGATATACAGATGATTCAAAAATTATTAGAAGCCGGTGCTGATCCTGGTAAATTGAATTATAATGAAGAAACAGCTTTGGATTTTGCCATATACCAGAATAATGTAGAGATCATAAATACTTTGATACTGGCTGGTGCTGACCCTGATTTGGCTGACTCAACCGGATGGACTCCTTTGATGAATGCTGTGTCTTATGAAAGTATCGAAGCAGTGAAAGCCCTACTGGAAGCAGGTGCCAATCCAGACCTCAAGGATGAAAGTCAATATACAGCTTATTTATATGCGGTAAAATATAATTATAAAGAAATTGCTGATTTATTAAGAAAATAAGATGAGTGAAATTAGCCTTATACTTTATAATAGTAGAAACAGATAATAAAAAATTGCCTCAAAATATTTACTAGAGGCAATTTTTTTGTACTATCCTTGTGATAATTGATTTTTAATCAAGGTTATGTCATTAGCAGTAGCAGGTTGGGCTGGTTGATAATATCCCTTTTGTTTAGCTGTCTGGTAAACTTTATACTGCCGTTGTTCATCCATATTCCTCATTTCCTGGAATGTTTGGCGTAATTGAGGATTGTCGGTTTCAGAAATGACTGCGGCATAACCTGTCAAACTTCCCTTAATCATAGACAAATAATCATTCATAATATCTTTTTCAGTCATAATATAAAAATTACCTCCTTATTGTAAAAATGTCATTAGTTTCTGTTTGCTTTGTCTTGCATCATTAGCATCTGTTTTTAGCATTTGGCTAATATTAGGATCTTGGCATTGTTGTGCCATATCATCTAATTTATTAGCTATAGTTCCGTGTGCACCGATTAAGTGCCTTAAGTTCTGTAATTCCATCTGATTTAAATTTGTCATGTGATTTTTTCTCCTTTCAATTCTTTTACATTTCTATTATTGGGAATATTGTAATTTCCTATTCTGAATTTCTATTTTTTATTGTTCACACAAATTATGTATCTAGGCCGATAGCATTTTTGTCACAATCAGTAATAAAAAGTAAAATTTTACAAAGGAAATTATTGACATATAAAGAAAAATAGCATAAAATTACCATATAAGGAGGAAAATCATGTTCATCCGCCAGGTCAACAGCAGGAACAAAAAGATGGTTGGGATGAACATCACGGATCTGGAAACTTATAGAACTTGTAAAAAATTTTTAAACAAATAAGATAAGGGGGATATACTATGCATTCTTTAAAGAAATCTTTAACAAAATCACTGGCATTAGTAGTAATGCTTGCTTTATTATTCTGTAACTTGTTTACAGGGATACCTGCAAGCGCGGCTGCCAGAGGAGCATGGGCTCCAAATACTGCATATGCAGTGACTGATACAGTAACATATAGTGGAAGTACTTATACTTGCCGCCAGGCACATACTTCCCTCGTAGGTTGGGAGCCATCCAATGTTCCGGCTTTATGGGAAAAAGGAGGGGGTGGAACTACACCACCGCCAACAACCCCACCAACAAACGGAGTGATATTCTATGCAGATATAAACTATGGTGGAACAGCAATAACACTGGGAGTAGGTAATTATACACTGTCTCAGCTGAACGCAAAAGGAATTCCAAATGACTGGATGTCCTCTCTCAAGGTTCCTGGCGGATGGACTGTTGAAGTATATGAGCATGATAATTTTGGAGGAACAAAATGGACCTATACTTCAAGTTCTTCCTGGGTTGGCAGCACTGTCAATGATAAAATGTCATCGGTTAAAATTTATACCGGTTCACCAACTCCTTCAGTAACAAAGCCTTCCGAAGTTCCAAGCAGCATATGGACGTATACAATGAATGTGGATAATAAGTTTGGTAAAGGCGGAGATTTTGCTCTATTATTGTGTGCTGTCATCAAGAAAGAAAGCAGCTTTGGAGCAGGATTACCAGGCAGTCCATCAGCCGGTGACGGATTAATGCAGGTGGAACCAAACACACGTAACGCTTATTTATCTCAATTCAGCTCAAAATTTGGCCGTGCCTATAATCACAGCAGTGAACAAGATCAGGTATGCATGGGAGCAATGATTTTAGATGAAAAGATTGCTAAATTCGGCAACATATATAACGGTTTATTGCACTATAACGGAGGAGATTACTGGTATCCGGGAGCTACAGATTCTTATGGCCGTCCTATTCTTGCAAATCAATATGCAGATGCAGTTTACGCTACATATAAGGGCTATGGGGGCAAGAACTAAGTCGTTATTTTATTGACTACTCAAGGCATAATGAGGGGCTAGCTGCTCACCTACTGCTAGATGCCAGAGCAGATGAAAAGAAAAATAGCTGGTTTATTTTAATTTGAAACTGTAGATTAATTAGATTTTTGATATAGCAATGAATATTACAACAATATTCATTGCTATATTTTTGTAAGTTGATATGATACAATAATTGTATATTAATGAAACAGAATCTACCTGTTTATTCAATAGCATTAAGTTTATTAAACAGCTATTATAGGACAATGTGAAATACTAATATATTAACCAGAGTAAACTTGTGATATAGAAGGAGAAATACAATTATGAAAAATTCTGAAATAAAAGAGAGTATACTATTCCAGCTAGACATGTGCTGGAAACTTTATCTTTATCATATAGACAATCTTGAGGACACGGAGGTATTATGGGCATTCAGCCCCACGGGACTGCAAGTGCACAAGCAGGAAGATAGTTGGTGTATAGATTGGCCTGAGACTGAAAGTTACGAGATTGGACCGCCCAATATTGCATGGACTATGTGGCATATTATATATTGGTGGAGTACAGCATTGGATTACAATTTTGGAGATGGCACATTAAGAAAGGAAGATGTTCCTTGGCCGGGAAGTGCTGAAAAAGCAAAAGCAACAATAAACTTACTGCATGATAAATGGGTCTCTGAATTAAACAATTTATCGGACGAAGATTATCTATCTAATCAGTATGCCAAATGGCCATTTGAAGGCAGGAGTTTTTCGGACATTGCATTATGGTTGAATGGGGAACTAATGAAAAATGTAGCGGAAATAGGTTATGGAAGATTCTTATATGCAACTTGTACGAAATAGCCTTCATATATATGATTTTGTGTCAGATTATGAGCATTGTTTTAAAATTTTAATTGGATGTTTTTGGGTGAAAATTTAGTTCACAAAGTATTTGAACTTCTTATGAAATCACAAGGACAGGAGAGCCCATTGACGATATTATCTAGAAGCGGAAGATGGTCGGGAGCAGCATTGTTATTTCTTATACTTGCTTTTGCAGGAATTTTTGTTTGATTTTACGAAAAGACAGTCATATCTGGTAATTAGAACAATAGAAATAAATATAAACCTATCAACTATTAATATTCGGGTGATAGGTTTTTCATTTCCAATGAAATATATATAAATTATTAATAATGATATATGGATTGATTAAATTGATATCAATATAGCTAGTATCGTTCTGCCAAAAAGTATCAAATAGGTAGTATTTAATTTTCAAAGTAATACCATATATGTTAATAATTTTTTAATGATTATTATCTAGGGAAAATAGCTGAGTATAAAATATTGGCCAATATAGAAATTCTTCAGTTGATTCAACTTTAATGATTAAAAATAATCTTATATAAATAAAAATGGTGAATCTTATAATGAAGCTGATAATAATTGTATAATTGAATTTAAAAAAGTTTAATAGAATTGAACTATTTAAAATATGCCAAATCAATTGTTAAATGTAACGACAAAGTAGAATTATTACGTAGGAAAGGAGCTAGCTATTTTAATTTTACAAATGACGACAGTATGTTATATTAAAAAGATTAAATGGAAAATAATGTTTGACAAGGGTCGAAATGAAATGTTACTATTATTTTGTCAATTTATGCCAAGGGGGATATAAAATTGAAAAGAAAGATAATATCATTTTTACTTGTATTTACACTTATAATGTCAATGTTACCAGTTCAAACTTTTGCGGGCCAAACAACAGAAAAAGAGTTACTTCAAATACAGATGTTAGAAAATGAAATAACTACGCCAGCAGCTATTCAAATTGTACCAAATAAATACATAGGTGATGGTTATGAAGTAGAGTTTAAGGTAAATAGTAAATGGCCTGGGAATTTCAACGGAGAATTAAGATTAACGAATACAGGGGAAAAGACGTTAGAGAATTGGACACTGCAGTTTGACTTTGCTCATGAAATAAGTAATATATGGAATGCTCAGATAATGTCTCGTGAAAATGGTAGCTATATTCTAAAAAACCTAGAGTGGAATCAAGATATAGCACCAGGTAAAAATGTATGTATTGGTTTTACTGCTAAGTGGGAGGATAGCATTGTACCACCACAAAATTATAATTTACTTATTGCTAAGCAAGAGGTAGAAGAAGTTGATTATACAATCAAGTTTAAAGTGACAAGCGACTGGGGACAAGCTTTTAATGGAGAAATTAGCATTACAAATAATACAGAGGAAACAATAGAAGATTGGATACTGGAATTTGATTTTAATAGAAATATAGAAAGATTTTGGACTGCAGAAATTGTAGAACATGAAGACAATCATTACATAATAAAGAATGCAGGGTATAATGCAAATATAAAGCCTGGTCAAACAATTAAATTAGGCTTTGCTGGTAATCCTGGGAAAGTAGATAACGAACCAACAGAGTATAGGCTGAGCCAGGTTAGTCATAAAGTAGAAAAGGAAATTGATTATCTCAAAGATACAGATCAAGATGGATTAACTAACTATTTAGAAGAAAAAATTGGGACTGATAGTGAGAATTCAGATACAGACGGTGATGGATTGCCAGATGGTTATGAGTTTTATACTATAGGGACTAATCCATTAGAAAAAGATAGTGACTTTAATGGTGTAATTGACGGAGATGAGGATTTTGATGGAGATGGTCTAAATAATCTTCAAGAGTATTTATTAAACGGAAATCCTTTTATAGCAGATACTGATTTGGATAGATCAGATGACTATGAAGAGCATTTGTTAGGTACTAAATTAGATGAGAGAGATACAGATTTTGATGGTCTTGAAGATGGAAAAGAAATGGAATTAGGTGTAGATCCACTTAATCCAGATACAAATGGAAATGGTATTTTAGATGGTGATGAAATATTTGAGATAACTAAAAGCCCATCAAGGGAAGAAACAGATGAGAATATAGTTCCAACGATTAAAATAGATTTACCAGGAGAGCTAATTGATACACTAGAAATAAGTAAAGTAAATGGTGATAACTGGTATTTACCTAAAGAAATGCCAGGGTATATTGGAGCAGGTTATGAATTTAAGCTCGGGGGAAACTTTGAGGAGGCTGAACTTACCTTTAAATTTAATGAAGAGTTTTTGGATATACCAGGGTTTGAGCCAGCAATTTATTATTGTGATGAAGAAAATCAGGAAATGGTTCTATTAGAAAATCAAGAGGTTGATTTAAGAGAGGGTAGTGTAACCACTAAAATTAATCATTTTTCAAAATATATTCTACTTAATAAGACAGATTTTGAAAAAGGTTTTAAAAATGACATTAAGCTTCCAACAGGACCTAAGAGCTTAGATATTATTTTTGTAATTGACCGTTCATATAGTATGGAATGGAATGATGCTAATAATATTAGAAAAGAAGTATCTAAAAAGCTCATTTCTTCTTTAGCAGTGGAGGATAGAGTAGGTGTAGTGAGTTTTTCAAAATACGCTTATAATTTATGTAGCCTAACGACTAATAAGTTAACAGCATGTGTAGCGATTGATTCTATTGTCAATAATAATGGATATGGTAGTGATGCGGGTACTGCGCTACATAGAGGGTTAGATACTGCCTTAAGTCAATTTGCAACAAGTGATGATAATGCCTACAAAATTATTGTAGCATTAACTGATGGTGAAGACACAGATTCAGGAAATTATAATACTATTATTAATATGGCAGTAAGTAATGATGTTATCATTCACACAGTTGGGCTTACAGCTGTTGATGAAATGTTATTAAGAAGAATAAGTTCAGCCACAGGTGGAGAGTATTTTATCTCAGAGAATGCTGAAGGATTAAGAGAAGAATTTGAAAAAATAAAAGATATTACTGTAGACCTTATAACGGATACCGATGAAGACGGTCTAAGTGATTATCATGAACAAAGAATTAGAATATTCAATGGGACCTATAGAAATACTAATATGTACAATCCAGATACAGATGGAGATAGATTATTAGATGGGCAAGAGATTTATCCAGTATATCAAATACTTAATGGTGTAAAAACAATTCGTTATTATAAGTTATTAAGTGATCCAACAAAGAAGGATAGTGATGGAGATGGTATTGGAGATGCTATAGATCCAGAAAAGATTTGCTTTAATGTTACAGATAGAACACTTGCGTTAGTTGCGGGATTAAGTTATTCGAACTTATCAAATAAGACTGGCAAAACAATTGGAGAACTTATTGACTCAGGAGTTACTTTTGAAAATTTAGAAAATGAATATGCAGCAGAAATAAGAGATGCCAAGATTATATATAGTAATGAGTCTGGTATTGGTTGGTGGGGAGACTTTGGAGACCGTGGTTTAGGTAGTGTAGTAGTACAAATTTCTAGACCTGGTAAGAACGATGCTATTATTTATGGTTTACGTGGTACAGAACCTGGAAAGGACACAACTAATGATGCATTAACTGACCTTGTATTAGGTTTAGGTTGGAGTTCGGCACAATCAGATGTTGTATTTGGAGAATATAAATCTCTCGCAGCTAATAAAAACAGGGATTATTTTATTAGCGGGCATTCATTAGGGGGTAGATTAACACAGGATGTTATTTATAAAGTTTATAATAGTAATGAAGGCTTTTTAGGGGTGCTGAATAAAGCCAATATTAAAGAACCAATACATTCAGCTACTTTCAATGGACTAGGTTATAATAGATTGGTATATAAGACCTTAGAAAACGATATCTTGCGTCAATATAAGGATAAACTACATAATTATTATTATAAGGGAGACCTGGTTGGACAGTCATTGGGTGCGAATCCATCTGGAACGTTTGTTCGCGCAGGGAAGGACTTTGGACCGTGGATTGCAAAGGATAAGAATGGTAACGCCATTCCTATCAATGATTGGATATATGAAATGACCAAGGTTCATGGTATTAAACTATGGCACTATGACTCTAATTTAAAATATTCTAGTATAGATATTATACAATAGGAGGGTTAGTAATGAATAAGGTGCTAAACATTTTCAAAGAAAAATGGTATTTGCTTGTGATTAGTCTAGTAATTAGTATACCTATGATTTTCATGGGTATGATGGGAATTTGGATTATTGGAATGCTCACACAAAGCATAATAGCGGGTGTGTTAATAAGCAGTTTAGTTGCTACATATATTATTACTTTGCCACTCAATTCAATATGTGGACATATTGACAACCTCATAGGAAAGGGGATTGCAATTAAGGTAAGAGTTATTATATACATAAGCTATTACATTGTGTTTGGAAGTATTTTGTTTATGCTAGGAGTAAGAAGATAATAGGTTATTTCATGGTATTTGATGAGCAAGAAGGCGTCAAGGGGAGAGACAATCCTTTTGATGCTTTCTTGTTTGGGAGGAATTTCGGGTCAGTTTGAAGTTTTCTTATAAATGGTGTAAATTCTGGTTTTTACCTCAAATCTTTGCTTCACTGGTAGCGTTTATTCCAAGTACAGTAGAAGATACATTAACAAGCTATCATAGTCGGCTGTGTTACAGGATTTCTTTATCTTTTTTTTGGGTAATTGAGTAATATTGAAAGATATCATTCAGGGTAGGCTTGAAATTTTCCATTTACAATTTTAAATAAAATCTTTTTCTTCATTATCATTGGATTTATGGATATGTGTGGTAGATGCAAAAATCATATTGTAGTATAATAGCAATTAATCAAGTCATAATGTTAGAAATTGCAGATAAAAACACCTAAAATAGGGTGGAGGATGTACCATGATAGATAAATATGTAATTGAAGAAATTGATAGGGGTATTAAAGAAACTTGGGAAAACGAAATTGTAAATGATTATTATAATGGATATTTATTGAAAGAAGATAGTTTAAAATGCAGTCTATATTTTCATTTAAGAACTAAACTTAAAAAATTACTTAAAGAAAATAACTTAAGAATTTATCCAGAATATTATTTCTCAGATCTCCGTTATTTTGCAGATATTGCAATTGTTCAAATTGATACTACTATAGATAAATCATATTTACGTGATAAGATAGTTGATGTTATTGCCGTAATGGAGTTGAAATATGATGGTGGAAATTCTATTGGAACAGAAAATGCAATTAAAAATGATATACTAAAAATAAAAAATTACATACAAACGGGACAATTATTATGCCAGTATTATTTTGCAGTTATATATGAAACTGAATGTATCAGTTTGAATTGGCTGGATAAAAGAAGCACAAATAATTGGGCTCAAGGTTATGTGACAGAATTGAATGCTGGTAGTCTTGATGGAGATATGTGGTTTGAAGTAAATCCATACAATGGAATGAATGGGTAAGCAAATGAGATGAATCTGTACTCTATTTATAAGCAGTCATTTTAAAAACAATGTGAACCATAGATTATTTATATGATATTTAGACAAATAGGAATTTGTAGTTCGGATTATTTGTATTTTTAGAGATGCAAGGAGGCAACAGTAATGTCGTTTGAGAATATCATATTTGCCGCTATATGTTGGCTATGCTCATTGATTTTTGGGGTAATCGCTCTTTGGGCGTTCAAACGTAAAGACCCGATGCACTTTTGGTCAGGAAGTACCGTAAGTCCTGAAGAAATAGGGGATATTTCCTCATATAACCGTGCGAACGGTTTGATGTGGGCAATTTACACCGTTTGTATGGCTGTAACAGGTATATTGTCACTTTTCAGTATTATAATAGGTACTATTTTGTTAGGAATTATGTGCGTTCCCGGCATTGTTGTCTTAGTTGTTGTATATAATCGGATTTATAACAAATACAAAAGCACATCGGTTACTTATAGAACTGTTGATTCAAAATCAAAGATGCCAAAAGCAGTTATTATCGCTATAGCTTCAATTTCTGCAATAATTCTTATTATAGTAGGTGCGTTGTTTTTTTATGGTGAAAAAGACCCTGTCACAAGCATACTTGATAACAGCATACAAATAAAAGCTATGTATGGATTCAACATTGACTTCTCTGAAATTGCTGATATATCTCTTATAGAGAAAAGCATGAGCGATATTGGTATTGGTGCAAGGACGAATGGTTATGGCGGTATGGGAGAAGCCCTGAAAGGACATTTCAAATCAGATACCCTTGGTGAAACTGTACTCTTTGTTCAATCAAAGTCATCTCCTACAATAAAGATTGAACGAACTGACAAAAAAGATGTATATATAAGTTTCCGCAACAGCGAAAGTACGGAGCAGCTATACCGGGAATTGATAGCAACCATACCGCTAAAATGAACATTTAAAAAGTAACAGATAAGCAAGAATTTATCAAAGGAGGGTTAAAAAAATGAGTGTATTTTTTTATGGCTGCATTACTATGGACGGCTATCTTGCTGACAAAAACCATAACCTGGACTGGCTTTATCAAACTGGCGAAATAGAAGAAACTGGTTATGAAAGCTTCTATAAAAGCATGAATATTACTATAATGGGCAAAAGAACATTTAATGAAATCGAAAATATTGAGAATATCCACAGTCTTTATCCAACTACCCAAAATTATGTTTTTACACATGCCGAAAGCTTATCAGTCAGGGGATTTATTCCTATGAATTGTGATGTTGTTGAATTTGTGAAACAAATAGAGAGGGACAAAAACGTTTGGATTATTGGAGGAAACACAATATTAGCCCCTCTGTTAGATAATGATATGGTGGATAATATGATAATACAGATTGCCCCAGTATTATTAGGGATGGGAATACCATTATTTTCTCAAAAAGAAGTGTTGAAGCGATTTTGTTTGAAAGAAGTAAAAAAATACGGACAATTTGCGGAATTAATTTATACTAAAATATAGTTCGTTTCACTTTCCAGAATTCCTTACCTTCACTATAGTCTGGTTATACATATTTAAATTTAGTTTAGAGGCTGTAACTGTAAATTATTCATATTTATTTTGGAGGTGTATTTAGATGAAAACAATGCTAAATGAAATGAAGAAGAAGAAAAATCATATTCCTGAAAGCTGCCTGCCCGTATTTGAAGATATAATGCTTATAAATGATAGGAACGAACGGGATACTAAATTCATAAACGCCATGGAGGAATGTCTTACTAAGGAGCAATGTTTCACAATATGGGCTCAAAACGGTGCGTGTCGCGGCACGAAGTTCGATAAGGATCGTAAGGCTTTTGCAGCGGAACACAGTAATAAACCCCTTAGTGAAAGATTTGATATATTTGTGAATACCATAGGAAGTGGTTATAAATCTAATCCTAATGACATTGTTTTAGACGAGAAAATTAAAACCATTACCATAAGTTTCGCCTGCAAGCACGGCTTAATGCATCTGGAAAAGGGGATTTCAACGTCCCTTGAAGCATATTTTGGGCAATGTGCGGGTGGACGTTTATATGAGCTTCAGCTTGCATTAGGCATAAACCTCAAAATCAAAAACGTGGACGTGACCGGGATCAAAAAAAGTATAAAGAACCCCTGTGTGTTTGCGTTTGAGATAGTTGGATGAAGTAGTTGAAGAATAGTCAATAAGTATAATGTAAAGCTCAACAAATTCATATTTAAGAGCAGAGCAGGTCAAGCGAATAAATCGTTGTAGTGATATGCTATCTATTAAAGGAGGTGCATATCATGCACGCATGGGAAGCCATACAAAAAACGTTGGATTTTATTGAAACAAATATCAGTGAAGAAATTGATATTGAACAGCTTGCAAAAGAATCGGCATTATCTCTTTTTTATTATCAAAGGTTATTCTCTCGGCTTGTTAAAAAACCAGTCCGGGAATACATTAAACTGCGACGATTAGCTTACGCCTGTGAATCGCTTGCTAATAAACAGCACCGCATTTTAGATATTGCGCTGGATTGCGGCTTTGGAAGCCACGAAACATTTACAAGGGCATTCAAAGAAGCCTATAAAATGACACCGGAAGAATATCGTGAACGACCGGTAATGCTTAATCAGTTTGATAAGCCCGATTTATTGCTAAACTACACAGTGATTGACGAAGGTGTCCCACTTATCAGTGATGGGATTGTATTGGAGTTTAACCGTAAAAAAAACCTGCAACCAATTCTTTTTTTGGGTGTGACAGGTATCATTCCTATTGAGGGGCAAATGCCACTTGGCGAAGCTACAGGCGTAGATATGCCTGGTCAAGTATGGGAAAAATTCCACCAGGAAAAACAGCTTATTCCTCGGATAAAGGGAGGACGTGAACTGGGAGTTGCTTATCTTGGCAATGTACCTGAAGGCTATTTCACTTACTTTGCTGGTGCGGAAGTAGCCCAGGGAACAAAAGATAGTCGCTTCGTTAAATGGGAGCTACCTGCCAGAGAATATATTGTTTGCGGATTTGAAGCAGAAAATTTTGAACAGCTCGTAACCGTAGCCATCAATAAAGCTGTAAAATATAGTGGACTTTGGCTTGAAAGACATGGATTGACTATGGATGTTTATTCTCCTGAAATGTACTACAACAGTTCACTTGAAGGTTCCTATATGGAATTGTGGCTGCCAGTATCAGAAAAGTACTGATAACAATTTTGTATTATTGTAATTAATATTTGGTGCACCGTATTACAGGAATGTGAAGGTTTCTTCTATACTGACTTACTTTGTATTTTGTAATATAATGTAAAATCATTATTTTGATTTAAGATATAAGGCTTGTGAAAGTACGGTAACTGCCGTACTTTTTTTATGTATTGGGGCAAATAAGATAATTAATTTAAATTATCTTTGAGAACCATAGAGAATATTAGCCATAACCTCAATAAAATCAACCCTTTCCAAGACATAAAAAGCAGGTCATGAGTCACTACGTCATAACCTGCTTTAAAAGGGGAGGATAAGTATTTAATTCTTCTTTTGTACTCTGCTTCATTGTATTGGAGGGGGGGTCCAATGTATCTAGAGCATATGCGTTTGGTAAAATCTAATATATTTATTAGATTAATTATAGTATGAAACAATTTATAATGTTTTATACATATATTTGCGAATATTTCGGTATATTTTAAAGATATTTAAAAAATTATCAATGTCTTTAGTGCAATATTATAAATAGTTACAGTCCAGCCATACAGCTCGAATTCACTTTGCTGCTTCTCGCTTAGTCAGAGCGCCATATAAATCTTCAATAAATTATGCTTACAAAAGCAAGCTTTTCCATCATAATTTATTGAAGATTTGCATGGCTGGACTGTAACACAAATTATGTAAAAAATTCTTACTACTTGAAAATAACTGTAATTATGATATACTATAAAAAGTATGGTGCAGGTTACGCCATAGAGAAATTAAGACAAAAGGATGGACAATATGAGTTTATTACAAGAGTGGAGAGATACAGCATACTCTCAAGAGAACCCTAAAGCGGAAGAACTTTTTTGGAATAATTATTTTGCAATTGAAAAAGGAATATATGAGCAACTTCTTGCCAACCCTGCTAAAGTTGTAACCGGTACGGTAGAAAAGCTTGCTGCGGAATATAATACTACATTAATGATTTTTGTTGGATTTCTGGACGGCATTAATGACAGTTTAAAAAAGCCTAATCCAATTGAAGAAATGGAAGCTGATACCAAAGTTTCTTTAGATATTGATCTTGAAAAACTATATTTTAACATGGTTGAAGCAAAGGCAGATTGGTTGTATAATCTTGAAGTCTGGGACAACCTTCTTACAGAAGAAAAAAGAAAAGAGTTGTATCGCGAACAAAAAGCTTCCGGAACAGTAAGAAAAGAGAAAAAGGTTGGAAGAAATGATCCATGCCCATGTGGAAGTGGCAAGAAATATAAAAAATGTTGTGGAATAAATCAATAGAATTTAAGATATTTTATATCATGAAAACACGATTGAAACTTCTGTTTCAATCGTGTTTTTTATCTTTCACACCGTTGACATTAAAGTATCTTATTGTTAACATTATTATAGGATTTCCAGCATATTTTATAGGAGTAAAAGGAGGTTTATTAAACTGGATGGAAACGGTGACAATATGAAAAGAACCAGGGCTGGAGAAAAAGTATTAAAGAGATGGCAGGTAAATATACAAACAAAGGAAGAAATTATTTATCAACTTATATTAATTTGGAGAAAAAAGAGGATACAAAGACTTTAAGGTTAAAATCGGGTGATAAATAGTTTATGGGGTGATAGAATGAAAAACGACAATAAGAATAGATTCAAACCAGGAAAATTTTTAATTGGTTTATTAATTATTGCAGTATCTATTGGAGCAGGTTATGGTTTATTTTTAATTACAAAGCCTTTCATAGAGGGAAAAGAAAAAACAAAAATAACTATGAGTGAGCAAAAAGATAATACAGAAACGAATCAAGATTTATCAACGGGAAATAATAATGATAAAGGAAATCAGGATTTAATAGATAGCGGGGAATTTTCCAATGAAGATATAGGCTTAGAAGTAAATGATGATAAATCATATTCTGGGAATGATTCCATGAATGCTGAAACAGATACAAATCAAGTCAGACTTACTGTTGGAGAATTGATTGCCAATGAAATAAAAAAAGAACATAGGGAAGATCCGGTAAACGAATCAGTGGAAGAAACAACCAGAATACCGACTAAAGTAAAAGGTATCTATGTAACCGGGCCAAAAGCCGGTTCCAGCAAATATCTGGATGAATTAGTGAATCTTGTAGATACTACAGAATTAAATACTATGGTCATTGATATTAAGAATGATTCTGGTGAGATAACTTACAATATGGAGCTGCCAATGGTTCAGGAGATTGGTGCCAATAGGAATTATATCAGTGATATGAAGAAGCTGGTTCAGATACTGAAAGAGAAAGATATTTATCTAATTGGAAGGGTTGTTGCATTTAAAGATCCTATTCTTGCCGAAAAAAGACCGGACCTTAGTATCAGGAATGCAAATGGTAGTATTTTTCGTGATAAATCCGGGCTGGCATGGGTAAATCCATATAAAAAAGACGTATGGGATTATTTAATGGGTGTTAGTAAGGAAGCTGTGAATTTAGGATTTGACGAAATACAGTTTGATTATATTCGTTTTTCTACCGATAAAGGTATGAAGACTGTCAATTTTGGAAAAGAAGCAAAGAATAAATCAAAGCTTGAAATTATAGCGGAATTTACAAAATATGCAAGTGAAACCCTAAGACCTTTAGGTGCCTATATTTCAGCAGATGTCTACGGTGCGATTATAGATAGCGAAATTGATGCAAAGATAGTCGGTCAAAACTATGTAGAAATGTCAAAACATCTGGATTACATATCTCCAATGGTATATCCTTCTCATTATGCAGATGGATCCTATGGTATTCCATATCCTGATTTAGAGCCATATAAATTAATATTAAAATCCATGGAAGCATCTAAGAGTGCTTTAAGTAATATTCCACAGGAAGAGGGCAGGGCAATTGTAAGGCCTTGGCTTCAGGATTTTACTGCATCCTGGTTAAAAAATCATAAATCATATAATGGAAAAGAAATTAAAGAACAAATTAAAGCGGTTTATGATGCCGGTTATGAAGAATGGATTTTATGGAATGGAAGTAATAATTATACGAAGAGTGGGCTAGAACTTGTCAAATAGATAAAAATATGGTAACATATCTTAAATATATTTATTAGGAGGATTTTTACAATGGATTCAGACCCGGTCGGGAATAATATTTTAATGCAATTAGTATTGCTTCTTTGCTTAACAGCGGTGAATGCTTTCTTCGCAGCTGCTGAGATGGCAATTGTATCAGTCAATAAAAACAAGATCAATATGATGGCAGATGATAATAATAAAAAGGCTAAGATGTTACAGCGTTTGTTAAAAGAGCCAACGAAATTTTTATCAACCATTCAAGTAGCGATTACGTTATCCAGCTTCTTTGCCAGTGCATCCGCTGCTACTGGTATATCAAAACCTTTAGGTGCTTTATTCTTAAAGTTACATATACCATATGCAAGTCAGATTTCACTTATTGTTGTAACCATTATATTATCCTATTTTACGTTGGTATTTGGAGAATTGGTTCCAAAGAGAGTTGCATTACAGAAATCAGAAGGTATCAGCTTGGCAATTGTTAAGCCTGTTCACGTTTTTTCTAAAATTGCCTCACCATTTGTAAAGTTTTTATCGATATCAACAAGTATTGTATTAAAATTATTAGGAATGCATAATGAAGATTTAGAAGAGCGAGTATCTGAAGAAGAGATACGTTCATTAATTGAAACTGGTCAAGAGAATGGAGTATTCAATGAATACGAAAAGAGCATGATAGAATCAATTTTTGAATTTGATGATAAATTAGCAAGGGAAATTATGACTTCCAGAACGAATGTATATGCCATAGATATAAATGAGCCAGTTGCAGATTATATTGATGAATTACTGGAAACCAGACATTCAAGAATACCAGTTTATGATGATGAAATCGATAATATTATTGGTATTTTATATGTGAAGGATTTTATCGTGGAAGCAAGAAAGGTTGGATTTGAAAAGGTTAATATTAAGTCCATTCTTCATAAACCATATTTTGTTCCTGAGAGTAAGAATATAGATGAACTCTTTAAAGAATTACAGGAGTCAAAACAATATATTGCTGTACTGATTGATGAATATGGCGGTTTTGCCGGTATAGTAACAGTAGAAGATTTAGTGGAAGAAGTCATGGGATCAATTGATGATACAGGTGACGAAGAAGAACCTTATATCGAAAAACTAGACAGTAAATCTTTTCTTTTAAATGGTCTGGTAACAATTGCTGACCTTAATGATGAGCTGGATTTAGACATTGTATCTGAAAATCATGACACTATTTCCGGGTTATTGATCGATATGATAGGTATCATACCTGATGAAGGAGATAACCGGGTTGTAAATATTGATAATTTGACATTTAAAATAGAAGAAATTAAAGATAAGCGTATTGAACGAATTCAATTAACAATTGAAGATAAAAAGAAGACAGAATCTGAGGATGATGAAGAATCCGAAGATTAGTTGAAATAAGATATCCATAATAATAATTAACTACAATAAGATCTATGCTCTCCCTTCAAACAGTGAATTATAGGGAGAGCATAGATTTTTGTATTATTTCCTTTTCGATATAGTAAGAAAATGATATACATACTTTTTAAAATATAAATCATACTAATACAGAGGTGATTTATTTGAATAAAGAAAAAAAGGAAAAACTGCAGCAGAAAAAAGAACAGGATAAATTTAATAACACAACGGTGAAAAATAAAGTAGAAAATCAAAATCAGGGACATAATGTGAGAGCAGAAGCAATTGGAAATATAAATCAAAAAAGATAAAGATTTAAAACTACAGTAAAGTTAATATGTAAGAAAAACTCTTCTCCAAATAAATTGTTTTACAGTATGAAACAATTTATTTGGAGAAGAGTTTTTCTTTTACCTGGATCAAAGTGGTGATATATATTGCTTCATCCATTTCCATATATCATCATAAACTTCATAACGGTTGATTTCATTAAGCATTTCATGTCTTCCATCTTTATATAATTTCAGGGTCACATCGACGACGTTGGCTTTTAACAGGCTATTATAAGTGTAGTTTATACCTTTGCCCCAATTGCCTACCGGGTCCTTGTCACCGGATATTATCAACTTAGGGATATCTTTAGGAATGCTATTGGCCCAGGCTCTGTTAGTGGTAAGTCTCTGGACTTTAATTAAATTATGAAAACCATTAAGGGTAAAGATATAATTGCATTTTAAATTATTTGTGTATTGAGTAACAATGGATGTATCGTGAGTCAACCAGGAAAATGTTGATAAATCTTCCCGGATTCCTTTATTAAAACCATGAAAGAATATTTTATTAAATAATTTACTCCGATATCTTTGACCTTTCCTCTTAATCATAAATTTGGACAGATACTCTCCAAATCCGGCTAATGGATTTGGTCCGCCTGTACCACTTATAATCACTCCCCTTAATTCAGAACCATATTCCATGATATAAGCTCTTAAAAGGAAGGAACCCATACTGTGTCCCAAGATAAAATAGGGTACAAAGGGATATTTTTCTTTTACCAGGTCAGTAAGACATTTTAAATCTTTCACCAGGTGTTTCCAACCATTCTCAGGTGCAAAATAACCCAGGTCATCTTCTGAACGAATACTATTTCCATGTCCTAAATGATCATTTCCACAGACCAGTATCCCTTGAGATGCCATATAATCAATAAACTCTTCGTATCGCTCTATGTATTCGCACATACCATGAGAGATTTGAAGGATACCTCTTATATCACATAGTGGTTCATAAATGTAATATGCTATATCATTCACTTTATTACTGCTTTTAAAACTGGAACAAGTTTTTCTATAATTCATGGTACCCTCCTAAAATATTATGTTATGGCATATATAATTCAATTATAATAAGAATTACTTATATAGTCAAATATTGAGAAATATGGTGGATAAAAAAGTTATAGTTCAGCCATAAGTTCGATTTCACTTTGCTGGATGGCTGAATTATTAATAAAAAAAAGATACTAAAAACAAAAATATTTGAATGTAAATAAAAATGGGAATCCGATAGAATAAATATAATCAATATAGCATTGCATTAATAGGAGGAGAACTATGTTTGATAAAAAAGGTCGTTATATTCTAGAGAATTACAATCAGAAATCCACATTTTCCAGTTTTTTACCAGGAATCAGCGGAAAATTAGGAATTCCAATCTGGTGTTTTTATGTAAACCGAGGTCAGGGGATCACAAGTTTTGGTGTTATGGATAAAAATCATTCCATTATGGAATTTTATCCGGCTCATCAATCATATCAATTAACTTCAACACTTGGCTTCCGTACATTCTTGAAAATAAATGAGAAATATTATGAACCATTTCATGGTGAAACAGAATCCAGGAAAATGTATATAGGGATGAATGAATTAGAAATAGAAGATTATTCAGAAGAACATAAGGTACAAACTAATATATTATATTTTACTTTGCCGGGAGAAGAACTGGGCGGTCTTGTGAGAAAGGTCAGTATCATAAATCATAGTAATCAGATTCAGAATATTGAGCTGTTAGACGGTATGCCGGCAATCATCCCATATGGAGTTGATTTAAATGCCATAAAAACAATGGGACAGACTGTAAAAGCATGGATGCAGGTGGAAGATGCAGAGAATAGGATACCATATTATCGTGTACGTGTGAGTATGGAAGATACTGCAAAGGTAAGCCAGGTGGAAGGGGGTAATTTTTATATTACCATTGATGAAGAGGGAAATAAACTGCCGGCGATCGTTGATCCGGAGGCAGTGTTTGAATATAATTCGGCAATGACCATACCAACTTCTTTTGTACGTGACGGTTTAAACGAACTATTCTTAAAACCTCAGGTAAAGCAGAATAATATGCCGTGCGGCTTCTTTGGAAAGAGTATTTCCTTAAAGCCGGGTGAAAGCTATACAGTATATGGTTTCATTGGGCAGACAGAAAGTAAAGATATATTATATAAATTGTTAGAGAAATGTACTAATAGAGACTTTTACGAACAAAAATATGAGGAAGCAATCAAATTAACGAAAGAAATTACGAGTGTAATTCAGACTAAGACAGCTTCCAGAGTGTTTGATGCTTATTGTAAGCAAACTTATTTAGACAATGTATTAAGGGGCGGATTTCCAATTGAGCTGGGAAAGAATCATATTTTTTATCTATATTCCAGAAAGCATGGAGATATTGAAAGAGATTATAATTTCTTTCGGATGCTGCCGGAATTCTATTCCCAGGGAAATGGGAACTTTAGGGATGTGAACCAAAACCGAAGATGTGATACATTATTTACACCTTATGTGAAAGATTTTAACATTAAGACGTTCTATAATCTTATCCAATTAGATGGTTATAATCCACTTTCTGTACAGGAAATATCATATACCTTAAAGAATGAAAAAGAGGATAGGATTCTTACTTACGTTAAAGATGAGGAAAAACTTTTATTAAAAGATTTCTTTTCTAAAGAATATACACCAGGGAGCTTATTCCGCTTTCTTATGAAGAACCAGCTGCAACTTACCATTTCCTATGAAGAATTTATGAATATGGCGGTTGAATATTCAACGGGTAGTGTCAATGCAGATTTTGGTGAAGGATATTGGTCAGATCATTGGACTTATAATCTTGATTTAATTGAAAATTATACATCTGTCTATCCTGATAAAGAGAAAGAACTTCTATTTAATGATTTTACATATGAATATTTTGAATCAAAAGCACTCATTCGACCACGGAGTGAGAGATATGTTCTAACGGATAACGGGATCAGACAATATAATGCGGTTGATCATGAAACAAAAAAAGATGTAAAACATACCAAGGTCAGAACAGATTATGGAAAAGGTGACATTTATCAAACGAATTTAATGACTAAATTAATGATCCTGGCAGCAAATAAATTTGCAGCTCTGGATCCATATGGTATGGGAATAGAGATGGAAGGGGGAAAACCTGGCTGGTATGATGCACTAAATGGTCTGCCAGGACTTTTCGGATCATCAATGGCAGAAACTTATGAGTTGGCCAGAATGCTGGAGTATATGGTTTTAAAACTAAAACAGTATTCTCTGGATATTAAAGTCCCTCATGAAATAAAAAACTTTATTTATTTGATCAATTTAAATTTAGAAGAATATATTTCAGGGAAGAGTGATCATTTTACCTATTGGAATAAAACAAATGAAGTGAAAGAAAACTATAGGGTTGCAACAAAATGGGGAATTGAAGGAACAGAACATACTCTTGACCATAATTATTTGATTCAGACTTTAGAAAACTGGAACCAATTCATCCGGGAAGGGATACAAATGGCTATCCAATATGGGGAAGGAATCTGCCCTACATACTTTGCTTATTCAGTAACAGATTATGATAAGATAGAAGATGTTATTATCCCGAAAAAATTTAAAGTTATAGTCATGCCCCGTTTTCTTGAAGGGCCGGTAAGGTTCTTAAAAATGAACTATGGATCTGATATCAAAAAGGAAATGTACGAAAAAGTTATCCAAAGTCCATTATACGATGAGAAGTTAGGCATGTATAAAGTAAATGAATCACTTTATAATGCATCTTTTGAAATTGGGAGAGCTAAGGCATTTACTCCGGGCTGGCTTGAAAATGAATCTATCTGGTTACATATGGAATACAAATATCTCCTTGAGGTTTTAAAGTCAGGCTTATATGAAGAATTTTACAAAGATTTTTATAAAGCATGTATTCCATTTTTAGATGGGGATGTATATGGCCGCAGTCCCCTTGAAAATTCGTCCTTTATTGCCAGCAGTGTTAACCCTGATGAAAAGATTCATGGAAAAGGTTTCGTTGCAAGATTAAGTGGTTCAACAGCAGAATTTATCCATATGTGGCAGATAATGATGTTTGGAAATGCTCCATTTTCCATGGATAAAGAGGAGTTGATTTTAAAATTTGAGCCAGGAATTCCAAAGTATTTGATTGATGATAATAAAGAAATACAATGTACTTTCCTGGGGAATATTCCAGTCACTTATCATCTGGATAAAGAAGATGAGCTCATTCCTGGACGTTACAATATTTATAACTATAAGTTAAGCTATCAGGATGGAACAATTCAAACAGTGAATGACAATTCTTTGGTGGGTAAAGCTGCAGAAGATGTAAGATCCGGTGCTGTTCAATCTATAGATGTTGAAATTCATATAATGGAATGATTAAATAATTTACTATACTACAATAATGAAGAATTTAGTAGGAGGAGTTAAAAATGAGCAGGTACGAAGAAGGAATAAAGTTAATCGAGGAAAGGTGCGGCAACGGAAAAGATAATGTTATCTCTCTCTCAACCATCGCAATGGAACCGAATGCTGACGGAAAACCCCGTCCTTATGTCCGTGATGTGGACGCTTATTATGAAGACGGCGTGTTTTATGTTACTACTTGGGCGAAATCAACTAAAATGCAGCAGATAGCTCAAAACAAAGAGGTTGCGTTTGCGGTTTGCTTCGAATGGTTTTCCGGAAATGGAATTGGAGAAAACCTCGGATGGGTTTTAGACCCGAAAAACGCTGAGCTAAGGACTAAACTTCGTGAAGCATTTTCCCAATGGTACGACGACGCAAACAATGAACAGGATGAAAACTGCATTATTCTGGCAATCCGAATCACAAGAGGCACGGTGATTAAAGACCACGGTGCTGTACGTTATAATATGGACTTTGTGAATAAGGTAGAGACTGAAGAAGGCAAAATCAGATAAGGCATTAAGCCGTATCTAATAAGCATTTTCTTTATTAAGTATTATACATTAATATTCAGCACATACATAAAAAGGTATGTGCTGTTTTTGTGCTTAACATAAAAATATCACACTACATTATGAATTAGTGTACTGAAATTTACATTTACATTTAATAAAATTATTTTAAGAAGATGGGAAATCCCATATACCAAAGAGTTTAGTAAGATACCTTTAAAAATGAGAGAAAGAAAGGAAATACAAATGAGAAATGTGATGAAATTAACAAAAAAATCAACAACAGCAAAAATGCTAAACTTCTCAAGAATAATAAAAGGGAAAGAGATACAAAAGAAAGAGAAAAAATTAAAAATTAAATTTATTCCTCAACTCAGTATTAAATTCCAGCTTATCATTGGTTTTTTCGTTCCTATTTTATTTTTAATTATTGTGGGTACCGTTTCCTATTCAAGAGCTTCTGTTGGTATGATAAAGAATTATGAAAGTTCTACACAGAGTGCCATGGGAATGGCAGTAGAGAGTTTGGATCAAGGTATTAAACCTATTATATCTAATACACTGATGTTAGCACAGGATAAGAATTTAGTCTCCTATGCAATGGGAGCTTATGAAAATGATATAACGGCCAAAACAAAAATTAGCGATAGTATATCCAATAATATACTTGTAATGCAGACTGCGGATAGTTTTATTAATAATATACATATTATACCTCAGGATACTGGATGGATCATATCTACAGCCACTTTAAGCACATCCAAAATGAAAAGTTTCGCTACACAATTAAAAGATGCAGAGCCGGATATGTTTAATGATGCAAGTATCTATTGGGGAGGAACACATATATTAATAGATGAAAAATTAGGGCTAAACGGAGAAGAATATGGAATGTATTGCAGTAATAGATTAGGAAACAGTGAAAAGTCCGGAGTAATTGTTGTAGATATAAACAAAGAAGCAATTACAGATTTGATGAAACAGCTAAATTTCGGAGACGGAAGTATCGTATCATTTGTTGCATCCAATGGGAGAGAGATCGGGTTAAATAATGATGTTAAAATATCAGAATTACCTTTTTTTCAAAAGTTAAATTATGAAGGTAGTAAGCCAATTTCTACCTATGTTGATTACAATGGGAAAAGTTATTTTTTCATAGCCTGCCGCAGTGAAGTAACAGGCGGAATATTAACGGTTATGGTTCCTAAAGATGTTATAACCTACGAAGCGGATGAGATTAAAAATATTACACTGATCATGATTGCCTTATCATGTATCATTGCTTTTCTGATCGGAACGATCATCATTATGAATATTACCAGGAACATTCAAATGAGTGTAAATCGATTGAATGAAGTAGCAAGAGGTAATTTAAGTATAACGAAAGATAAGATAAGAAGAAATGAATTTGGAAAGGTCCAGGTTGCAATCACGGAAACAATTCAAAATACAAGGAAATTAATCGAAATGGTAATGCAGAGCATGAGTAAAGTGTCTGCATCTACGGAAGAGGTAGGTGAGCTTACATCAGAACTTAATAATATGACAGATACAGTGTCAGCAAGTATAGAAGGAATCAATGAAAACATAAGCCAAGAAGCAGATGAAGTAAATGGCTGTCATAATCAAATGGAGGAGTTATCCCATAAAATAAAGATTGTTGATGAAAATACTTCTGAAGTTGTGAATTATATTCAATATACAAAAGATGTAATTGCAGATGGAATCCATGCAATGGATATGATGACAGAACAATCAAAAGCTACATATCAGGTAACAAGAGAAGTGAAAGATAATGTTAATATGCTTGGAACTAAATTAGAGTCCATAGTTCAATTTGTAGATGATATAACGAATATTGCATCACAGACCAATCTTTTATCATTAAACGCATCTATTGAAGCAGCGAGAGCAGGACAAAGCGGCAAGGGATTTAGTGTTGTGGCTGAAGAAATCAGAAAATTGTCTGAGGATTCGGCAAAGACCGCTATAGATATAGGTAATCTTGTAAAAGAAGTAAAGTCTTATACCGGCACTACAGTTAATACCGTACAATATGCAGAAGATATAGTAAATAAACAAGAAGCAGTCGTTAAAAATACAGCTGATATTTTTATGAAGATAAGTGAATATGTTGAACAATTCGTATCAAATATGGAAGAAGTAGCGGGAAGTATTGATGATATAAATGGGGAACGTAAAAACGTTTTGGATTCCATTAAGAATATTCATCTCCTTTCGGAGAAATCAGTGGAAACAACAGGTATGGTAAAAAACTCTTTGGCGAATCAGGCAGAGTGTACCCAAAGCCTTAATATAATAACGGAAGAGCTTAGGATACAAATGAAAGAATTAGAGCAGGCAATCGCATTATTTAAATTAAACTAAAAAGTGAACATAATTTGTAACAATAACATCTTGAGTTTGCTTGGTTTGGAGGACAAAATATGAGTATTCAATTCTTAAATAGGCAGGGAGATTTCTCACTAACTGCAGCAGACGAAACAAGTTATTTATATTTTCCCATTGGAAATGAAGGGGGTGTTATGGGGAGCATTACACCTAACTTAAATGGAGACAGTAAAATCGGGCAGAATGCTTTTTTACTTGAACCGGTGAGTATAGAAAATCTTCATTCCAGTAATATGGGGCGGAATATGTGGGTGAAGATCAACGGATCCATTATCTGGTCGATCGCAGGAACTTCAGGAGAACAGCAGATCCATCAATTTGAAAAGGGTAGAGAGGAAGTAACAGTGACTGGAGGAAAACTGTGGCACCTTGTTCAAAGAAGAAACGAAAGGATTGGGATTCAGTCAGATGTATTAAATTATTGTCCCGCAACAAAAGAGAAAGTTGAAATAATGAAGGTGACCTTTAAAAATATAGGGCATCAGAGGATGAATCTTGTTCCAACGGTGGCAGTCCCTATCTATGGAAGAAGTGCGGATAATTTAAGAGATCATAGACATGTTACCTCTCTTTTACACAGGATAAGAGTAGAAGAAGATGGGGTTGTCGTGACACCTACATTATCCTTTAATGAACATGGTCATAAGAAAAATGAAGTATCCTATGGCGTATATGCAAGAGAAGATAATAAGCATAAACCTGTAGGATTCTATCCGATATTAGAGGATTTCATTGGAGAGGGAGGAAGACTTAGCTGGCCAAGGGCAGTAGTTTGTGATGACATTCCATTATGTAAAACAGGAACCTGCATAGAAGGAATGGAAGCAATGGGAGGAATCCGCTTTGAACAGATTTATTTAGAGACTGAGGAATCTAAGACATATTATATTGTTCTTAGTTATAATGGGGAAGGGTTAAAATATTTAGATGAATTTGAGGAAGGAATTGCTTTTCAGGAAATGAAGGATTATTGGAAAAAGCAATCTACGATTCAATGCAAAACATCGGATGATACATTTGATTATTTTGCAGGATGGGTTGGTATTCAGCCAACATTACGAAGGATTTACGGATGCTCATTTTTACCTCATCATGATTATGGAAGAGGGGGACGGGGCTGGAGAGATTTATGGCAGGATAGCCTGGCGCTTTTACTAAATGACGCCAAGGGCGTTAGGAACAGATTAGTTAGTTATTATGGCGGAGTCCGCATTGATGGGAGTAATGCTACCATCATTGGTCTGGTACCAGGTGAATTTATAGCTGACAGGAATTCTATTGTAAGAGTATGGATGGATCATGGGCTATGGCCATTAATTACCACTAACTTATATATTCATCAAACTGGTGATGGAGATATTTTGTTTGAAGAGAACACATATTTTAAAGATTCCATCAGCAATAGGGGAGAAGGCAGGGATGGATTATGGGATGGACAGACAAGTCAATTAAGAACTTATTCCAATGAAATCTATAATGGAACTATCTTGGAGCATATTTTAGTACAGCACCTTACTGCATTTTACGATGTAGGAGAGCATAATCATATGAAGTTAAAAGGTGGAGACTGGAATGATGCTTTGGATATGGCAAAAGAGAATGGTGAAAGTGTCGCTTTCACAGCAGCATATGCAGGAAATCTGGCCACACTTTCAGAACTTCTTACCTGGATCTTAGAAAAAAAGAATATAGTTGAAGTTGAAATTGCAGAAGAACTGGTTACATTATTATTCCAATCCGAGAGTGTATATAGTTCACCATTAGAAAAGAGGAAAGTGTTAGAACATTACTGTAATTTATGTACCAGTTATATATCCGGGAAAAAAGCAAAGATAAAAGTAGTTGATCTAATAAGTAAGCTGAATGGGAAATCGGAATGGATAAAAAAACATATCCGCAGCTTGGAATATATTGCTGATGAGGAAGGGAATCATTGGTTTAATGGATATTATGACAATCATAAAGAACAGGTGGAAGGGGTATACAAAGATAAAGCAAGAGTTCTGTTAACAAGTCAGGTTTTTACTATTATGTCAAAAACCGCTACGGATGAACAAGTATCAAAGATAGTCAATACCATGGATTATTATTTATACGATATTTCTGTTGGCGGTTATCGATTAAATACAAATTTTGAAGAAGTAAAAACAGATTTAGGCAGAATGTTTGGATTTGCATATGGAAATAAAGAGAATGGTTCAGTGTTCAGCCATATGGCCGTAATGTATGCTTATTCCCTTTATTCCAGACGCTTTGTGACAGAAGGATATAAAGTTCTAAAATCTCTTTATCTCCATGCAATGGATTTTAAAGTCAGCAGAATGTATCCGGGAATTCCTGAGTATTTTAACAAAAGAGGCAGAGGAATGTATCATTATCTTACCGGTTCAGCCAGCTGGTTCATGCTGACAATGCTGACGCAGATGTATGGTGTAAGAGGAGAATATGGAGATTTAGTATTAGATCCTAAATTAGTGGCTGAACAGTTTGATGAACAAGGTAGTACTTCTATTCAGACCTTTTTTGCAGATAAGAATATTACCGTACTTTATGTGAATAAGAATTTAAAGGAAATTGGCGATTATGAAATTGATGAAATTTATTTAGATAATAAGTTATATACGACCTCAGAAGAGACTGCCAAAATATCCAGAAAAGATATTATTGAATTAGAAGAGGGAAGAGAGCATACGATACGGGTAATCTTATCATAAGAATGGAGGGTATTATGAAGATAATAACAACAGATTATAATCAGAAGAAGTTTTGGGTGGAAACCGAAGAAAAGCTTAATGAGGTAGGATGTATGAATGTAATTAATATATATCCTGAATATAAAATGCAGCAAATGAAAGGATTTGGCGGCGCATTTACAGAAGCAGCAGGATATAACTATTCAAAGCTATCTAAGGAAGCAAAAAACGATTTTGTAAATGCCTATTTTTCTAAAGAAGGCTTAGCCTATATTCTTGGACGTACCCATATAAATAGCTGTGATTTTGCACTTTCTAACTATGCTGCAGTGACAGATAAAGAAGATGGTTCATTTGATACTTTTAATCTTAACAGGGAAGAGGAATATATATTACCACTTATCAGCGATGCTTTAAAAGTAAGTAATAATGGTATAAAATTTCTTCTCTCTCCATGGAGTCCACCTGCTTTTATGAAGACGAATCATGATATGAATAACGGTGGAAAGCTAAAAAAAGAATATTACATGGCATGGGCGAATTACCTTGCAAAATATATAAAAGAGATAAAAGTGAAGGGAGTCGATGTAGAGTATTTAAGTGTTCAAAATGAGCCAGAAGCTACCCAGACCTGGGATTCCTGTTTATATTCTGCAGAAGAAGAGATGGAATTCGTAAGAGACTTTTTAGGACCTGTTTTAGAGAAAGAAGGATTAAAGGAAGTCAAAATATTAGTTTGGGATCACAATAAAGAAATTGTATATGACCGGGCCAAAGCAATACTCGAAGATAAGGAAGCTGCAAAATATATTTATGGGATTGCAGTTCATTGGTATACAGGAGATCATTTTGAAGGTCTTAGGCTGACAAAGGAAAAATACCCGACGAAGGAAATCTTTTTTACCGAAGGCTGTGTGGAATACAGCCGGTTCATGGATTCCAATGAAGTAGCGAGAGCAGAGATGTATGCTCATGATATGATTGGTAATTTCACCCATGGAGTAAGTGCTTTTTTCGATTGGAATTTGTTATTAGATGCTTTTGGCGGACCAAATCATGTGAAGAATTTCTGTGCAGCACCAATTATGTGTACGGAAGATGAAAAAGGAATTGAAAAAAGATTAAGCTACTATTATATAGGCCATTTCAGTAAATATATAAAAGAAGGAGCCTATTGTATTGGCATAACAAGATACACTACCAGATTGGATGCTTGTGCATTCCTAAATCCGGACGATGAAAGAGTCATCATCTTAATGAATGGAACAGACAATACAATGAATGTTACGGTGAGAGAGGGTTCTATTGGTAAGGATATTATATTACAACCGCATACAATAGCTACGATTATTTATTCTTATTAATGATTATAGTGGTTATAGTTCAGCCCTAAGCTCGATTTCGCGTTGCTACATTGTCAAAAGCCTTAGCAAACTATATTTGAATAAGGATGTGTATATATTTAGTTTGGCGTCGACCGGCTGAAAGATAAGCAGCCAAATGAATATATACACATCCTTATTTTTCAAAATATAAATCTGGCTTTTGACAAAAGAATCACTAATAAAAAAATGACACCATTTCAAAAAAAGGGCAATTAAACTTAGAAATAAGAAAAGTTACAATAGTATTGTGATGAAAAACATTTAAAGGAGGAAATGGTATGAAATTAAGAAAAGTTACTGCTTTGTTACTTGCAGGTATTATGGCATTATCGCTAGCTGCATGTGGCAAGACTGACGGCAAAACAGATGAACCAGCTGCTTCTAAAGAGGAAGTTAAAACAGAGGATACTGCTTCTGATGAACCAGCTAAATTAGAGGGAAAACTTGTAATATGGACACTTGCAGAAGATTTAAAGGCATTCGCTGATAAGTTCATGGAAAAAAATCCTGGAGTTGAGGTAGAAACAGTTGTTATTGCACCAGCTGATTATCCAACAAAACTTACAGCAGCATTAAGAGGTAAGGCAAAAGAACCTGATATTATCGTTGGTGAACCACAGATGCTTCCAGATTTCTTTGAGGCAGGTTTCTTTGAAGATCTATCACAAGAACCATATGGCGCGGAACAATATAAAGACTTAATCGTTGATTACATATATGAAGCAGGTAGAGATTCTGAAGGAAAAGTAAGAGCACTAAGTTATCAGGCTACTCCTGGTGGAATCTATTACCGTAGAGATATTGCACAGAAGATCTGGGGTAATGAAGACCCAGCTTTTGTATCAGAAAAATTTAAAGACTATAACACAATTGCTGCTACTGCAGTTGAAGTAAAAAATGCAGGTTACAGAATCTTTGGTGATACCGGTAACTTAAGATGGTTCCCAAATGGCGGTGGAGCATGGGTTCAAGATAATAAACTGGTATTATCACAAGATAGACTTGACTATATGGATGCAGCAGTAAAATTGTATCAGGATAAATTAGTAGCTTTCTCACCAGAATGGTCAGCAGCATGGTATGCATCAATGTCAGGTCCAATTCCTGTGAATGCAGAATGGGCAGCAGCAGAAGACCTTGAAGGACTTGGTGGAGATAAGACAGAAGTATTTGCTTATGCACTTCCATCTTGGGGTTCATTGATCGTTAGGGATAATGCAGGAGATAATGCAGGCAGCTTCGGTGTAGCGTCTGGTCCATGCTCATTCTTTGGTGGCGGAACATTTGTTGGTATTAGTTCTCATAGTGAAAGAAAAGAACTTGCATGGGAATTTGTTAAGTTTACTACATTGGATGAAGAGACTGCTAAGTGGTGGACTGATGTATCTAAAGGTGATATCGTATCTATGAAATCTGTTCTTGAATCAGTAAAAGATGTTGAAAATGAGACATATGGTAAACAAAAAACATATGCATATTTCTTAAATGAAGCACAAAATATTGATTATTCATTAATTACTAGGTATGATACTCAAATCGGAAATTATTGGGGAGCAGCAATTGAGGCTGTTCAAAAGGGTGATAAGACGAAGGAACAAGCAATAGATGAATTCTATACAAATGTTCAATCTATTTATCCTGAACTCGAAATAACGAAATAATATCTTATGGGGTGGGGTTCATTTGGTTGAATTATCCACCCCATAACTTTTAAAATAGACCGGAGAGGTGAAAAGAATGAGAATACCTGGTAATCTGGGAACTCGTAGAAGAAAGAATGTAAATAATACCGGATATCTTTTTGTTTTACCATTTGTTATTATATTTTTAATATTTAGTATTTATCCAGTAATTAGAACATTATATTTGAGTTTTACCCAGTATAAAGGTTATGGTGAACCTGTACTGATAGGGATTGATAATTATAAGAGAGTTATAAAAGATGCTATGTTCTGGCGTGCATTATTGAATACCTTAAAAATTTGGAGTGTAAATATAGTAGTTCAGTTAGGCTTGGCATTTCTACTTACAATTATATTTAGCGATTTAAAGTATCGTATGAAAGGTGTTGGTATTTTTAGAGCGTTATTCTATCTGCCTAACCTAATTGCACCTGCATCGGTTGCATTTCTCTTTGCAGCGTTATTAGATTGGCAATTTGGAACTTTAAATCAGATATTGATTGATGCGAAAGTAGTAAAAGTAGGTATTGATTGGCTGGGTCAACCAGGAACAGCACAGCTGGCTGTGGCTATAATCGGAGCATGGATGTGGTTTGGCAATTCATTTATTATGTTAATGGCCGGTGTGCAAGGGATTTCTAAAGACTATTTTGAAGCCGCTGCTATTGATGGAGCAGGCAGATGGAAAGTATTTGGCAGTATTACACTTCCATTATTAAAACCAATTCTATTGTATGTAGCAATCACCTCATTAATTGGCGGCCTTCAGATATTTGACATACCTTTCTTGATTACAGATGGAATAGGCAAACCTAATGGCTCTCTTAATACAGCAGTAATGTATTTATATAATACAGCATTTAATTATAACAATGTTGGTTATGCAAGTTCAATTGCATATTTCTTATTTATAATAATTGCCATTGCTTCAGGTATTGAGTATAAGATTATGTATCATAAGAAGGAGGATTAATATGTCGACTAAAGTGAAAAAAACCATATTATATATAGCAATTATCATCCTTAGTGTTATATGCTTATGCCCATTCCTGCTTATGATGGTAAATGCGACCAGAAGTGGACGTGAGATTATGACATCGTTTACATTAATTCCAGGTAATAATATAAAAGATAACTGGAATACTATGTCAGGATATTTTAATATCTTTCGTGGTCTTTTAAATAGTTTGTTTATTGCTGTATGCTGTACGATATTAACTGCATATTTTTCAGCTTTGACGGCGTATGCATTAGCAATCTATAAATTTAGAGGAATGAAAATCATCTTTATTAGTATTCTTATATTTATGATGATACCGGCTCAATTAGGTTTACTTGGTTTCTATGATTTAGTAAATGCAATGACTTTAACGGATAATTATATACCTTTGATTATTCCTGCTATTGCAAGTCCTGCTACGGTATTTTTCTTAAGACAATATACATTGGCTACTTTACCGAAGGCTTTACTTGAGGCAGCAAGAATTGATGGTGCAAACGAAATCCGAATTTTTCATAAAATTGTGTTGCCTATCATGGCTCCCGGAATCGCTACCATGTCTATAGGAACATTTATTGGTTCCTGGAATAATTATTTAACTCCATTGATTTTATTATATAGCCCTAAGAAATTTACATTGCCGATTATGATGGGTTCTATGAAAGCGTCACAGGATATTACCAGTAATCAGGGTGCAATTTATTTAACTGTTGCAATCTCAGTATTACCTATTATGATAGCATTTGCATTTTGTTCCAAATATATTATTAGTGGTATTTCGGCAGGTGGGATTAAAGAATAACCTTAGTTACAATACTATTTATTTTTCCAATTATTTGTTATAATAGGACTAATAGGAATGATAAAAGAGAGGTTAATAGAATGAATCGAAGAAAGTCTTACTTTTTTTACATAATTCTTATCATAAGTATTGTTTGGTTGACAGGGTGTCAAAAGACTGCTGATAAAACAGAGGAATCTAAGAGAGTGGAAGAACCTGCTGAAACGGCAAATGAACCCGGTTGGAAAAAGAATGCGCTTAATAAAGTCACATTAGACTGGTATATTAATTTCTCTTGGTATACGACCACCTGGGGGGAGAATCTGATCTCTAAAGCAATTACAGAAGAGACAGGTGTAGACATTAACTTCATAGTGCCAACAGGAAATGAGATGGAAAAATTAAACTCTATGATCGCCTCTGATACATTACCTGATCTCATTACTTTAGGCTGGTGGGATATGCAGGCACAAGAATTACCAAAGAAAAATTTAGTATATGCATTAAATAAATTAGCGGATGAGTATGATCCATATTTTTATAAAGTAGCAGATGGTCAGATCATTGACTGGTATAAGAATGGAGATGGCAATTTCTACTGTTATCCAAGTTCCTCCTTTAGTCCGGATGATTATAAAAACAATAAAAAAATTGGATCGAATCAAAATTTTTTAGTAAGAAAAGATATCTATGAAGCCATCGGAAGTCCTGATATGACGACTCCTGAAGGTTTTATAGCCGCGTGTGAAAAGGCAGTGGCTTATTTCCCTGAGGTGGATAATAAGCCACTTATTCCCATTGGGTCTGATGAATTTACGATTCATGGATGTAATTCATTTGATAAATATCTGCATAATTTCTTGTCCATACCATATGAAATGAATGGAGAGTATTATGATAGATACACAGATCCGGAATATATAAGGTGGTTAAAGACATTTCGTAAGTTAAACGAGATGGGATATATTCATGATGAAATTTTTATTGACAAAAGAATGCAATTGGAAGAAAAAATGGCGGAAGGAAGATATTTTTGCCTTCTTTATCAGGGCAGTGATATTCAAACACCTCAAAAAACTTTATATGCAAAGGATCCGGATAAAATATATATTGCAGTAGACGGACCTAAGAATTCAAAAGGTGAAGATCCAACACTTCCCAGCGCCGGTCTAAATGGATGGACAGTAACATTTATCTCGAAAAACTGTAAATACCCAGACAGAGCAATTGAATTTTTAAGTTACTTTATTAGTGAACGTGGACAAAAAATGACATACCTTGGGATAGAAGGTGTAACTTATGATGATGTTGATGGCAAACCAGTAATGAAACCTAAGATTAAGGCTTTATTAAATACAGACCGGAAGAAATTTGATGAAATTTATGGAGCAGATAATGCATTTTGGATGCTGCAGGATAATGTAATGCAGTCTAAGTGGGGAACTAATGAAGGGGAACCAATGGCACAGCTGAAAGAATGGACTTATCCTTATGCTGCTTATACAGCTCAATACGATGTAATATTTGAAAATGGAACGGACATATCCAATGCTTACTCTCAGATACAGCAGGAATGGGGGAAGACATTACCTAGGCTGCTATTGGCAGATTCAGAGAAAGAATTTGATATTATCCTGGAAAAATTTAAAAAGAAAAGAATTGATTTAGGATATGATAAAATCCTGGAGGAATCTACGAAACAGATGAATGAGACTAAGAAAAAACTTGGCATGGAATGAAAAAGGTGCATACTACAGGAGAGTCTATGAAAGAACGTAAATTATGGTTTTTAAAGCAAAAACTAAATATTAAATTTACATTTATCATTGGGATCATTGTAGTTATTCCTGTCAGTATTATATTTTTAATTTTATTCCAGAATATGAAGAATAATATTATTAGTCAGGAGCTTAGTAATCTGAAATATAATATGAATCAGAATTATTCAGTAGTACAAAAAACTGTTGATTTGTGTAATATGTCAACACAGGTTTTTCTTAATTATCAAAATCTGAATGAATTCCTTATTAAATTAGAGGATGGAGTCGAAGTAGAAACCTCTGAATTGGTAGCGTTTTACAAAGATGACATTGGAATGTTGGAAAGGTTAGTTAATAGTAATCCATATCTCTATCAAATAAGGGTTTATGCCAATAACAATTCATTCTCTGAAATGATGCCAATTTTATATCGAAATGAAAGAATGCAGCAGCTTAAGTGGGCAAAGGAATATTCCTCAGGGGAATGGCAGTTTGATTACAAAGATGAGCTGTTTTCGGGAACAGTAAATTCTTCAGATCATACGATGGCCCTTGTCACTTCAATTGAGAATTATGAAAGAGGGAACATAGGGACTATTGAAGTGGCTGTACGTATGGATACCATATTCCCGGAAATCTTCCAGACCAGTGATAATGAGTGGGGCTGCTTTGTGGATAAGAATGGAAAAATTTACTCACAGAGTGAAAAGGGTAAAAATACATGGGAGAAGTTAAAAGGTGATATTGTATACCAATTGGAATATGCAAAACAAGAAGAGACTTATATTAGTACTAAAATAGCTGGAGAGAGGGTTGTTATTGGCATTATGCCTATGAAGGAACTTTCTGGTTATACCATCCGCTTAGTAAGTATGGAAGAACGGTTAGATAATTTAACCAGAGAAAGAAATCTTTATTTTTCGGGATTAACCATTGCTTTTATAGTTTTGGGTTTTTTTATAAACATAATAGTAAAGGCTTTGCTATATCGTTTTTATAAAACTCTTAGTACTATCCGTAAGATTCAGGATGGTGATCTTGAAGCAAGGGTGGAGCATCCCGGAACAGATGAAATGGGCGAATTAGGTATTAATATAAATCTGATGTTAGATACGATACAACGGTTAATGGAAGAGAATATCAACCGGGAATTATTAATGAAGAATTCAGAAATCAGGGCTCTTCAGAATCAAATCAATGCCCATTTCATTTATAATGTTTTAGAGTCTATTAAAATGATGGCTGAGATTGACGAAAAATATGAAATCTCAGATGCAGTAACGTCCTTAGGGAAATTACTAAGGTATGGAATGAAATGGAGCACAAAGAATGTAACCGTTGGCCAGGAGATTGATTATATAAAGAATTATTTAGACCTGATTAATTTACGATTTGATTATCAGATTAACCTTGCATTAACAATTCCAAATATTATTTATGCACAGCAAATACCTAAAATGTCATTACAGCCTATTGTTGAGAATGCTATTTATCATGGAATTGAAGAATTGGCTGAGGATTCCAGTATTTATATTAAAGCGATTATTGAAGACAGCGATTATGTAATCGAGATTACTGACTCCGGCAGAGGTATGTCAGAGGAAGAAGTAGAAGAATTACAGAAGAAGATATGTGGTGAAATTGATGTGGGCGGTGGTTCCGGTAATGGTATTGGACTTAAGAATGTACAAGACCGTATACAGATTGCATTTGGCATGAAATATGGCATTAGTGTTGTCTCAAAATTAAATTGTTATACGAAGGTTATTATAAAACTGCCGATAACTCATAGTGAGGTGTATAAAGTTGAAGAGACTGTTGATTGTTGAAGATGAGAAGATGATACGTCAGGGAATTAAAGTAATGGTTAAGCGGTCTGACGTGAATATTGAAGAGATTCTTGAGTGTAAGAATGGGGAAGAGGCTTTTCAGATATTAACTGACGTAAAAATTGACGTGATGATTACGGATATCCGTATGCCTAAAATGGATGGGATTGAATTAGTAAAGAAAATTCAAAGTTTAGATGAGAAACCTCAAATCATTGTTGTAAGTGGATATGACGATTTTAATTATGCAGTTGAGGCTTTAAGGCAAGGTGTTCGTGACTATATATTAAAGCCCATAGAACGTGAAAAAATAAACTCCATCTTAGTAAAGATAGATGAGGAACTGGAAGATAAAAAGGCTAAGACTTCTGTGATTAAACAAATAGGAAACCAGCAGTTCAAATATCTTTTACTGAATCAAAAGATCAGTGATGAAGAAATACGTATGATCGAGGAACAATTCAGTACGCTTTTTTTCCGGGAGAGGTATGTTGTGTGCCAGTGCAATTGTATTATGGACTTAACGATTCAAAATAAAAATGTACTTGTATTAAATGATGTGGATGATTACTGTGTGATTATTGCAGAAGAAGGAGAAATTTCTCCTTTAATCAATGGTGAATTAAAGAATTATTCTGTAGGCATCAGTAAGGTACATGAAGGAATCCGTGAGTTGAGAAATGCATATTTAGAAGCAATCCAGGCGAGAAAAGAAGCTTTTGTAAAATGTGTGCCATTTTGCTATTATCAAGAGGTTGCTTACGAATATGAAACAGTTCCCGATGACTTTGCTGACCAATTTGTACAGCTGTTTGGAACAGCAAAAATTGATGGAAGCTTATCTAAATTGTCAGGAATTCAGTTTAAGGCAAAAAATAATAAAATATCCCCTGAAAAGTTATTAGAAGTAACAGAACAGATTCTAATAAAATTAATTGAAACCTACGAAAGAATCATTGAATTTGATATGCAGGAATTTAATAAATTAAAAGATCCACTACGTTATAAGAGTGCAAATGAATATTACACTATATTTTTTGGGTGGATACGACAAATGCAGCAAGTCATTCTGGAAGAATTTAATGATTATAAGAATAAAGAAAAAATCAATACAGCCATTCGGTATATTCATGAAAACTTTTCAAAAAATTTAAACATGGCTGTAGTCTCGAATCATATTTCTATGAATTATTCTTTATTTTCACTTAATTTTAAAGAATATACAGGAATGAATTTTGTGAACTATTTGAAAAAAATCAGAATTGATGAAGCAAAGAAATTACTTCAGGAAACAGAAGAAAAAGTCTTGGATATCAGCCAGGCGGTGGGATATGATAATGAAAAACATTTTATGAAGATATTTAAAAGTGTATGCGGAGTATCTCCAACAGAATATCGAAAAAATATCCATATGGGGAAAAAGAACGGATCTGATATAATATGAGAAAGAAGCAAAAGAAATTATGGATACCTGTCATTTCAATATATGTTCTGTAATGATCACAGGTAATCCCGGGATCTCTCATGTCATCAATAATACCGGTGATCCAGCAGTTGCCCAGGGTGACAGAAAAGTGATCGTAGAATATGAAAATGGAATAAAATAGCATATTCTTGATGGGGTTTGAAAACTATTTAAGATAATAATACTATATACATTTATGGGTAATAATGGTATATTACCATAGTAATACGTATAATAGAAAACAAGGTGATATTGTCTTGAAGGGAGAAAGAATATGCTGGAACAATTAAAAAAGGAGTCACTAAAAAAGGTTAGGACAAAGATTTTGCTATATCTTGGAATCTGTATCGTACTTATTGGAATATTTCACAGATGCTTCCTGAATCTGATGGAGGGACCCAGAGATTTTAACACTCTGTCTATAGAGGAACTTCCGAATTCATATATAAAGGGTGAATTTTATTTTTTGATCGATAATTTTGCCCAATATTATATTGAAAATGAAAGTGGAAAAGAGAGTGTGACAGAGAATTATTATATTATTCCTGTGGGTGAAGAAGAGTATATGGCATTGGAAATAGATACTGGTAATGCTGCAGAATCTGAAAGAATATGCAATGAGACATATGAATATATTATGGGAAATACAGATACTCCTCCTACTGGGATAAAATTAAAGGGAACAATTAATAAGATGCCCGATGAAGTGTATGAATACTATGAAGACTGGTTTCAAACATCAGGATTCTTAGGAGAGCCAACAGAAGAGGAGATCAACAGGGTTGCACTTCCATATATTATTCAGGTGGATTATATTGGTTTTGTGGATGGTTACATTGTATATGGTGTATTAGCCTTGATTATTTTAGGATTTATTTATAGTGTGATAATAGCAATAAAAGGATTATCTGGTTTATACATAGCACCAATCAAAAAATATGTTCAAAGAAATGAATCCAGCGTCTCGCTGGAACAAATAGAAGCCGATTTCATGAATGCAGCTTCAATAGGAACGGTCAGAATAGGTCAGAAATGGACATATTATTTTAAAGGAAATAAAATTCAAATTATAAAAAATGATGACATTGTATGGGCGTATCTTCAGGAAACTACCCAAAAAGTTTATGGAATTAAAGCCGGAGTAATAAGAATTATTGTACTTTATACGAATGACAGGAAGAAATATACTTATACAATGAGAAATGTGAATGATATTTATACAATACTGGGTGAATATTCTAAAAATCATCCGAATATCCTGGTTGGTTTCAGTGAAGACCTTAAGAAATTATTTAAAAAGGATTTCGAACAATTTAAAAGAATAGCCTTCGAAAATCAGGCAGCAGTGACAACAGAAGAGACATCGTATATTACAAATGATGAATCAACAGAGGAACTGGGAAATAATTATTAATCCGGATAGAGGCATATATCTTCAAGTAGATATATGCCTCTATTATTATTTAATAATAAGTAATCTCTACAATGGAACCGTTCTCATTAAAATAAATTTGGTCACCTTCTGGAAAATGCCATACTGCTTTTAGGGTTTTTGGTAATTTTATTCCATCTATTGTTTGATAGTCCTCAATAATAGCGGACCATTCGGCTTCCCTTTCTGAGCCATCCATATCTGTGGCTATTCGATCATCAGTGCGAAAAGCTATCATAGCACCGTCTTTATTAAAAGTGAAGATACCACTGGCAGATATGCCATAGCAGGTAATAGTGGCTTTGGCATGAGTATCATCAATTTCCTCCCAAATAATATAATCCTGCAAGGCTATATTTGGTATAAAGAGGGATTCTGCAAGAATGGTCACAAGACATGCTTTATCCATTTTAGGACCTCTTTGATCAAAGATAGGGAATAGCTTGGCAATGACCCCTTTCATACTGCCAGTTCCATCCTTATATGAATCAAAACCTTCAAATGGTATCCCGAACAAAGAGGATTCAATATATGCAAAACGTTCTGGCTTTTCTACAAAATTGTACTGAGTATAATTCACTTTAAGAATTTTATTGGCAGATATCAGATTTACATTTTGAAAAGCAGCTTTCATATAAGACATCTTTGGCGTTCCTATTAGTCCGCAATACAAAAAGTGTTTTGCTACAGGCCCTGGCAGATCTTTTATATCATCTAAAGTAAAATTTTCAGTACTCTTGGAAGTGCTTTTAGTATTATTAAGAATTATATTATTAAATTCAGATCTGGTCTTTGAATAAGGAATAAGTAAAAATATTAAGATTGCAATAATAAGTATAACTAAAACATATGGGATCAGTAACAAGGGTTTTCTCCTCCTTTTATTCATTGATAATAGACTCCATTTTTGAAATATTCTTAGCTAATTTCATCATTGTCATTTTCATGGAATGGATTTCCTTTACATCAAAATCTTGAAATAACTGCTCAATAAATTCATTCTCTCTTTTTTCCCTGCCCTTAAAATAATCAAGACATTTTTGGGTCAAACGAATCCTTATTATTCTTTTATCGTTCTTATCCTTATTCATTTCTAAGAATCCGTCTTTTTCAAGAATAAGGGACATCTTCTTAACATTCTGTCTTGAGTTACCTATAATATCTGCTACCTCACTTATTGTAGGAGATGGACTATTATTTTTAAATATAGCAGCTAATAATAGCCATTGCTTAATGGTTATATTCTCATCAAATTTGTCTCCTAATATTTGCAGACGATTGGATAAGGTGAAGATGGAACCAAATATATAAGCCTTTTCTTCTGGATTTTTCATTATAAACCTCCTTTATCAAAAAAATACGTAACCAGTTACATAAATTATATGTAACCAGTTACGTATTGTCAATAAAAATATTTTTTTATTTATTCTACACTTTTTAAAGAAGTTGCCATATCTACCTTCTTTAACTTAAAATGCATTGAAAAATTAATGATAATAGAGAATAAGAAGGTAAGTAATATACTTTTAATATAACTAAAGAGAAGAATATTTCTGCCAAACATTATCATGTCTATCTCAACAGTTTTGATCACATACTGGTGAAGCAGGATACCTAATAAAATGCCGGTAAGAGTACCTATGATTGTTAATAGTACATTCTCACGAAATACATATTCTGAAACTTCAATATCGTAAAAACCTAATACTTTTAAAGTCGCAAGTTCACGCTTTCGCTCACTGATATTTATATTATTCAGATTATATAAAACCACAAAGGCAAGGCCTCCTGCAGCAAAAATAAGAACAAGGATTACAACATCCAGATTATCCAGAGTATCTTCAAAATCTGTGCTTATATTTCTTGCGAAAATATTACTTACGATAGCTTCATTGGTTAAAATATCTTCTGTGAAATCTTCTTCCATATCTGGTTCAATATCAGGTGCAATATAAAGAATTTCATTATATTCAGGAGATTCGTTATATAACTCTTCATATAAATTATTGGTCATAAATATATAATGCATCACATAATTCTCAGACACAGCACCTATGGTAACCTCAACAGGATCAAAATCTCCGTTCTTTAATATTAAGGTATCTCCCACATCTAATTTTAATAGTTTGGACAATTTTTCAGTAATAATTACACCATCATCATTTAGGGAATAGACCTCTTTCGTCACTCTATTTCTAAAATGATAGAAATCATCTACAGGTACAGTATTCTCTAATACAGTTAGATAAACATCTTTTGATTCGCTTCCGGATTCTGCTTCAATGATACTTTCATGGATCATGGCACTGCTTTGGATATAATCATTGTGTTCTATATAATTTTTGGCTTCCTCTAATTCCTTATTCTTTGCAGCAGTATCCAAAGTGATAATTCCATCATAAACATGGATTTCATTATATTGTATGTTAGTTATGGAAAAGATGGAATCTTTAATTCCATATCCAACCAAAAGTAACGCCATACATGCGCCAATTCCCAAAATAGTCATAAAGAACCTTTTTTTGTACCGGATTAAATTACGTATGGTTGATTTTTCAGTAAAATTAAGGCGTTTCCAAAGAAATGGAATTCTTTCTAAAAAAACACGTTTTCCCAATTTAGGAGCAGACGGTCTCATTAAATTGGCAGGAGTTGCTGCTAATTCTTTGAAGCAGGCCAAAAATGTTGCCATGACAACACATACCACAGCAATGAGTGTAGCCCATATCATGATCTCCATATTTAAAGGCGTAGTAATCGTACTAAGATTTTCATACATGATCTGATAGGCCGATATGATAACATATGGAAGAATGAGAGAACCTGCGATTCCTCCAAGGATACTTCCACCTAAGGTTGCCAGTAAGGCATACATAATATATTTAGAAGCTATGGAGAATTTACTGTAACCCAAAGCCTTTAGGGTACCTATCTGGGTTCTTTGCTCTTCGACCATTCTTGTCATAGTTGTTAAACTCACCAGAGCCGCAACCAAGAAAAAAATAGCAGGGAAAACTTCACCAATTGCACCAATACGATCTGCATCCTGCCCATATGAGGCGTAAGAAGGAATGGAATTTCTATCTAATACATACCATTTTGGTTTTTTTATCTTGACAATATCAGATTCTGCATCAGACAGATCTTTTTCTGCATCCCCAAGTTCTTTGTCGGCTTTTTCTTTTTTCTGATTATATTCGTCCAGCCCACTTTTGTAATCTTTCTCACCTTTTGCTAAATCTTGTTTGGCTTTAAGAATCTCTTTTTCACCTGATTCTAATTTCTTCTTTCCATCATGTAATTTTCTTTCATTATTTGAAAGCTCTAAATTTGATTTATTATATTCTAAAGTTGCTCTATTAAGTTCTTTTTCACCATTAGATAAATCTAATTTAGACTTATCCAGCTGCACCTTTGTCTTTTCAAGTATTAATTCTGCTTTGGCTATTTCTTGTTTCTGGGTCTCCAAAGCAGTTTCTATCATGGCTTTTTCCTCTGGGTTCTCCATGTAGGCTAATTGTTCTTCAATTTGTTTTACTTGTGCTTTTCCTTGATTTAAATCTAAAATAGCAGCATTATATTCTTTTAAGCCTTGATTATATGCAATTTTTCCTTTTTCCAATTCCTTTTTTGAAGCATCTAATTTTTTCTTACCATCACTTAACTGCTTCTTCCCATCTTCCAGTTTGACCGATGAAGCTTCAATATCCTGCCAGCCTTTTGCGATTTCTTTTTCCTGTTTTTTTATTTCGGATTTTCCATTCTCAATATCTATCTTAGCATCATCCAGTTTCTTCTTAGCTTTTAACAACTCACGTTCTGCGTTCCCTTTTTCATCTTGAAATTCTGCTTTTGCATCCTTTAATTCTTCTTTTGCTTCGGCAGTGATTTCAAGATACCTGGCTTCAATTCGTTCCGCTTTGATTTCTTTCTCAATTCTATCAATGACTTGATCTACTGTGTCATCATAACTATCACTAAAAGCTATAGATTCTTTCTCATTATTTATAGTTGCATAAATTTCTGTATATGCCTCTGATTCAAATGCATCTTTTGAAAGGATAATAAAGCTGTTAATGTTTCCATTGCCTATGGAACTGGTACCTTTATCTCTGGATAAATAATAGGGAGAGCTGCCGGAGCCAACGATAGTATATTCTTTGTATTTCAAGGTTTCAAGAATATCATCATTGGTTCCCGATTCTATATAAATTTTATCGCCTATTTTATGTCCCGAAGATGTTAAGAAATGTGTATCCACAAAACATTCCTTATCATTTTCAGGTATTCTTCCTTCTTTAATAACGGGTTGATTTATGGAGGATTCATAGGATAGTAACTTTACCACATATTGTTCATCATCCTCTGTCACCAGGGCATCTTTTGAATAAGTTCCAACACATTCTTTTACCCCGGTCACTCTGCTTATAGCCTCAATATCATCCGCTGTTAATCCCAGGGTGCTGATTATCTGTATATCCATTAAGTTACTTTTATTATAGGTTTGATCTGCAGATAATTTCATATCCGGCTGTGTTGAACGGATTCCAGTGAAAAATGCCACACCCAATGCGACAATAAAGAAAATGGAGATAAATCTTCCTCTTGTTTTAACAATTTCAATATAAAAATCTTTTCTAAGTGCTTTTTTCTTCATTACCAATCCCTCTCGTTACCACTCAATTGTCTCAACAGATACTGGGTTGTCATTTTGGGTCATTTTGCTGACCTTTCCATTTTTAATTGAAATCACCCGGTCTGCCATAGGGGCAATCGCTGAGTTATGTGTAATAACGACTACGGTCATCCCTTTCTCCCTGCAAGTATCCTGTAATAGTTTTAATATAGATTTACCGGTATTATAATCAAGAGCTCCTGTAGGTTCGTCACAAAGCAAGAGCTTAGGATTTTTAGCCAGCGCCCTTGCAATGGCAACCCTTTGTTGCTCTCCTCCGGATAATCCGGCAGGGAAATTATTCTGTCTGTCTTTCAGTCCGACTTCATTCAGAACTGTGGACGGATCCAGGGGATCTTTACAGATCTGAATGGATAATTCCACATTTTCAAGAGCAGTTAGATTTTGAACCAAATTATAGAATTGAAATACAAATCCGATATCATGTCTTCGGTAAGTTGTGAGCTGCCTGCTGTTATATTTGCTAATATCTATACCATCTACAATAACTTCACCGGATGTTAATATATCCATACCTCCAAGAATATTAAGGACTGTCGTTTTTCCGGCTCCGCTTGGCCCGACAATCACTACAAACTCACCTTTTTCTATTTGAAATGTGACCCCATCTGTGGCCTTTATTATAACTTCACCCATTTTATACTCTTTTACAACATTTTTTAATTCAACATATGAACTCATTACATATTCCTCTCTGGTATTAACTTTATATAAATACTATAGCGAGTAGTATACCATAAACAGGAACAAATAATTATCTCCTTTTTGTTTACTTAATAAAAATTTTATAATTGGCCCTTCAAGCCAGGTAGGGCCGGATCTGCATGGAGAACAGCATTCATATGTGATAGTTCTTTTTTAGATTTTTTCTTTGTTTGATTTTAGTAACTTATTTTTTATATAAACGTATGTATATAAAATAGTTAATAACTTATATCAATCTGAATATGATATAAGGATAAGTATTTTGGGGGATAATAGATGAATAGAACCAGAGAAATAGTTGAAGTCCAGTGGGCTCATAGCAGAAGAATCTTCGGCGAAGGAATTGGAGTTGCCGTTGTTGATACAGGAGTGAGCGGGCACATTGACTTAGTAGGTAATGGTAATCGAATCATAGCGTTTAAAGATTTTATAAATGGAAGAGAGAGGATATATGATGATAACGGACATGGGACACATGTATCCGGAATCATAGGTGGAGATGGGACCGCTTCCCGGGGTTATTATATGGGAATCGCACCCAGGTGTAATATTATTGGTGTAAAAGTATTAAATTATAAAGGAAATGGGAATGTTCCAGATGTATTAAAGGGACTTCAATGGATTATTGAGAATAAAGAGAAGTATAACATACGGGTAGTGAATATTTCAGTTGGAGCAACAGTAGAAAAAAATGTAGATGAAAATTCAAGGCTGGTACAAGGGGTAAATGCTGTCTGGGATAGTGGAATCATAGTGGTAGTGGCTGCAGGCAATAATGGACCAAAGCCGAAATCCATCTCTTTGCCCGGTATTAGCCGAAAAGTAATAACAGTGGGAGCGTCTGATGATAATATTGCAGTAGAGCTTTTAGGAAGTACTACAATGAATTATTCAGGCAGAGGACCGACCAATGCATGTATTCGAAAACCTGACATTGTTGCACCGGGCAGTAATATTGTATCCTGCAATTTAGTGAGAAATCAACCAAGTAAAGAGAGTTTACTTCAAAGACCGGAGCGCTTTACCAATATGTATACAACAAAAAGCGGTACTTCAATGGCTACACCTATTGTATCTGGTGCAATCGCTCTTCTTTTATCTGCTTACCCTGAAATGACAAACAAAGAGGTAAAAGTTAAATTAAGAAATAGTGCAACAGATTTAGGATTTCCATGGAGCAAACAAGGGTGGGGTTTGTTAAATATTCGAAAATTACTTAGTTAAAGTCATTTGGGGATTAGTTACATTAACGAAAAAATATCACTTTTCAATCATGTCATTATTCAATAGCGCCAAAATGATGTTTGTTCAAGTTGCTAATTTAGGTAGATACCAATTATAATAAGAGTATCAAAAAGAAGACGATTGGCCAATCCTATCTTCAAAAATGATGTTTCTAATTTTTTTTAAAGAGAGAGGGTAAAGAGATGAAAGAGAAAGTTCAAGTGTTTGGAAGATTCTTTAGTGGTATGGTATTACCGAATATTGGTGCATTTATCGCTTGGGGACTCATCACAGCATTATTTATTCCTACAGGATGGATTCCTAATGAGGGCTTAGCAACATTGGTAGGTCCTATGATATCCTATTTACTTCCTTTGTTAATTGCTTATACAGGTGGTAATGTAGTAGCTGGTACCAGAGGTGGAGTTATTGGTGTTATTGCAACAATGGGTATTATTGTAGGTGCAGACATCCCAATGTTCCTTGGTGCCATGATTATGGGTCCAGTCAGTGCGTGGATTATCAAGAAATTTGACAAAGCTGTAGACGGTAAGATTCCAGCAGGTTTTGAGATGTTAGTAAATAACTTCTCAATTGGTATTATTGGTGCAATTTTAGCAGTTCTTGCATTAAAAGGTATAGCACCAGTAGTTGTAGGACTTAATACTGCATTAGCAGCTGGTGTTGGTTTCTTCGTTGATAATGGTTTACTTCCATTAGCAAGTATATTTGTTGAACCGGCAAAAGTATTATTCTTAAACAATGCAATCAATCATGGTATTTTATCACCAATGGGTCTTGAACAAGTAGAAGAACTTGGTAAGTCAATCTTCTTCTTAGTTGAAGCAAATCCTGGTCCTGGATTAGGTATCTTGTTAGCTTATTGTATCGCAGGTAAAGGTATGGCTAAGAGTTCAGCTCCCGGAGCAATTATTATCCACTTCCTAGGTGGTATCCATGAAATTTATTTCCCATATATCTTAATGAATCCAGTTCTTGTTTTAGCTGCAATGGCAGGTGGAGCGAGTGGTATTTTTACACTTAATTTATTAGGCGGCGGATTAATCGCACCGGCATCTCCTGGAAGTATTTTTGCTATTTTAATGATGACTCCAAAGGGTGGCTGGTTCCCAATCGTAGCAGGAGTTATCGTTTCAACAGCGGTATCTTGTGTTGTAGCAACTCCATTACTTAAGATATTTGGTAAAGAAGAAGATCTTGATACTGCAAAAGATAAAATAAAAGATATGAAGGCAGCATCTAAAGGTCTGGTAAATAAAGAAGCAGCAGTTACAGTTGCAGTAGGCAAAGTTGAAAAAATCGTATTTGCATGTGATGCAGGTATGGGTTCCAGTGCAATGGGTGCAACAGTACTTCGTAAAAAGCTAAAAGAAGCAGGTCTGGGCCATATAACAGTAGTACATTCCCCAGTTTCATCTATACCAGCAGATGCTCAGGTTGTGGTAACGCATACAGATTTAGGAGAGAGAGCAGCTCATAGTAATCCAAATGCAAAACTTGTATTAATAAAGAATTTCTTAGCAGCTCCGGAATATGATGAGTTGGTAGAAGAATTAAAATAAGTACCTGATAAAAGGGAGAGGAGAAATCCTCTCCCTAGGTAATTAAACGATAAAAATTAAGTAAGATATATAGTAAATTCCTGATTATATATCAGGAATAATTTGCTTGTATATAGTAAAGAAATAGTGTTAAATAGAATTATAACTAAAAACAATTTTAATGGAAGAAAGGGAGAGTGAGTATATGAATTTTTCGCCGCGTCTTAGACAAGTATTACTTATTTTGTTGCAAGAAGAGCAAGTGATTCCTGTAAAGAAACTTGCAGACGAGATAAAAGTCAGTAAGAGGACTGTACAACGTGAACTGGAATATACGGATTCTTCCCTAAAGAAATATGGGGTATCTTTGCAAACCAAGACAGGAATTGGCATCTGGTTAGACGGTAGTGAAGAAGACAAAAAAAAGTTACTTACCGTATTACAAGAGGAAGATGTAATCGATTCAGGCGATAAAGAGGAGAGAAGAAAAAGGCTCATCCTCGAGATACTCAAAGACCGGACCCCAAAGAAATTATACTATTACGGAAATATTTTCGGTGTAAGTGAAGCAACGATCAGTAATGATATGGAAGTGATTGAAAACTGGTTTCATCAGTTTGATTTGACAATTAAGAGAAAGCAAGGTTATGGTGTTGCATTAGAAGGCAGTGAAAAGAATTATAGATTTGCCTTAAGAAAATTCATTGATGAGAATATTGACAGTCAAATTATTAAGAATCTTTTTAATGAAAAAGAGCGTACCGTATATGATATTATTGGCAGCAAAGATGGACAAAACATATATAATCTTTTGAATAATGATATATTAAAACAGGTTATAACATGTTTTCACAGTATTAAAGATAAAAGGTTACAAAGATTAACTGAAAACTCATATATAGGTTTGATACTCCATGTTGCAATTGCAATTAACCGTATCTTTCAGAAGGAAATTATTGAACCGAATGATGAGTTACAGAAGAAATTAAAAAATGATGAAGAATATAATTTAGCCCTTCATATTGTCAATTCTTTAGAAGAGGAATTCCAAATTGAGATCCCAGATATTGAAATAGCATATATTTGTCTGCACATTAAGGGATCTAAATTACAATATGTATCTGAAGAAAGAATAGAAATAGATGGACCAATTCACCGGGAAGAAATATTAGAGTTTATTAATCGTATGATTGATGTGTATGATGAGGAATTAGCATATGAACTTAAGCAGGATGAAGAATTTATCGTCGGATTACTGGCTCATCTTCAGCCTACTTTTATTCGATTAAGAAACCATATGAATATATCGAACCCATTATTGGACCAAATTAAAGAAAATTACTATGACATTTATGAGAAATGTTTAAAAGTAGGAAAATTGATTGAAGAAAGATTTGACTGTAATGTACCAGAAGCAGAAATTGGTTTTCTAGCCATGCATTTTGGTGCAGCCACAGTACGTCTTGAAAATCAAAGAGAAAGTAAACGAAGGGTTCTGATTGGCATTGTCTGTGCCAGTGGAATTGGAATCTCAAGATTAATGTTAAACAAACTAACAAAATTCTTAAAAGACAGGGCAGAAGTTTTTACTTATGGAAAAGAGGATTTAACACATAACGTACTTAGTAAGATTGACTTCTTAATCTCCAGTATTAATTTGGATGAAATTGATGCTGATATTATTAGGGTGAGCCCGCTGCTAATTGAACACGATTTAGAACAAATTGATACAAAGGTGCGAATATATTCCAAAACTCCAAAGAAAAAGATGGTGGAAAATGATTTTTCAAGACAGTTAGAGCAGGTAAATTTTATTGTATCCCAGATTAAGAATATGATAAATGAATTTGAGTGTATAAAGGTCAATAATGATATTACATTTGAGGAGCTATTAGTTGCCCTGACAGAAAAATTATCTCCTTACAATGATAAACGTATTATTATTCAGGAGGATATTAAAAAGAGGGAGAAGATTGCTACCCAGATCATACCGGAATTTGACTTTGCTCTCTTGCATTCCAAGACAAAAGGTGTTATAAAGCCAAGTTTTTCAATTTGTATTACAAAAGATCTGGAAGCTTTTTATGATCCTTATTTTAAATCTATCCATGCTATTATTGTCATGCTTTTACCTGATGATGAGAATGTGGATTTAAATCGGGAGATACTCGGATATTTAAGCAGCAGTCTTGTAGAAAACAATGATTTTTTACCAACTATTTTTACTGGAGATAAGGAAGAGATACTTAGTTTTCTAACAAAATTATTAAAGAATTTTTTCAATCAATTCATAGATACTATATAAGTGAAGATTTCTTCTTTAGGATTGTCGCTATTAGATGATGTCAAACTCACTTTTGTTTCAATTGAATTGGACAGTATTTAAGGACTATAATATAAACATAGAATAAAGACGAATTAGGAGAATAAAAATGTTTTTTAAAAGAAAAGGAGTGGAACCAAATAACGTGGAATTGCTTCAGAGAAAAAATATTATTTTAAATTGTAACGCCAAACCAAAAGAAGAAGTTATACGTACAGTAGGCGGCCTTTTATGTGATAGCGGCTATGTGGATTCAAGCTATATTGAGGCTATGATAAAACGTGAAGAATCATTTGCTACAAATATAGGAAATGGCATAGCAATACCTCATGGCGTAGAGGAAGCTAAGAAAAACATTAAAAGATCTGGAATTGCAGTAATGATATTTCCAGAAGGTACTATGTGGAATGATGAACCTGTAAATGTAGTTATCGGTATTGCCGGACTTGGAGATGAACATCTTGACATTCTGGCAAATATAGCAGAAAAATTATCTACACCTGAAGCTGTGCAGGAATTAATTCATAGTGATGTAGATACAATATATTCAACATTTACTGGAGAGGGGCGATAGGAGTGATTATTACTGTAACTATGAATCCAGCAATTGATAAAACAGTGGATCTTGTTCATTTTGAACATGGAAGTTTAAATCGATTGACTAATGTGATTATTGATGCTGGTGGAAAAGGAATTAATGTTTCTAAGACAATAAAGGAACTTGGTGGAGAAACAATCGCTACCGGATTTATTGGTGGCAGTGGTGGAGTTCTAATAGAGAAAGTATTAAAAGAACAGGGAATTAAATCAGATTTTGTTCAGGTAAGCGGAGAAACGAGAACAAACCTTAAAGTCGTTGAACAAAACGGCTTTGTGACTGAACTCAATGAACCTGGTCCTGTAATTAAACAAGAGGAGATTGATCTATTAACTGAAAAATTATTAGGATATGCAGGTGCTGATACTTTATTTGTCATCGCAGGCAGTATTCCAAATGGTGTTGATAAAAACATTTACAAAGAACTTATTATTAAACTAAAAGAAAAAGGTGCGAAAGTATTTCTGGATGCAGATGGAGATCTATTTGTTAATTCCCTTGAAGCGAAACCAGATATCATCAAGCCGAATCGAAGTGAATTAGAAGAATATTTTTCAATGGATTATAGAGCAAATGAAGAAGAATTAATCAAAATGGGTAATAAACTTTTAGACAAAGGAATTGGTATGGTAGCGATTTCTCTTGGACAAATGGGTGCGTTATTCTTATCAAAGGATCAGAGCATAAGATGCCCAGGACTTAAAGTGGAAGCTCATTCAACTGTTGGAGCAGGAGATGCTATGGTTGCAGCTCTTTCTTATAGCATTGATAAAGGCTATGACTTTGAAGAAAGCGTAAAACTTGGTATTGCAACTTCAGCTGGTGCAGTTACTACAAAAGGCACAAAGCCGCCATCAAGAGATCTGGTTGATAAATTAAAGGCACAGGTTACGGCTGTTAATATTTAAGATTTATTTGATAGTGTAATGACAGACAGTATAACAAGAATATATGGAGGAAGAAAATGAAATCAAGAGCAGTTAGAATGTACGGAGCAGACGACTTAAGATTAGAGGAATTTGAATTACCTGAAATTAAAGATGATGAAATTTTAGTGAAGGTTATAAGTGATAGTATTTGTATGTCCACTTATAAGCTGGCAAAACAAGGTAAGAAGCATAAGAGAGCTCCTCAAAATATAGATACCAATCCAATTATCATTGGACACGAATTTGCAGGAGACATTGTTAAAGTAGGTTCCAAATGGGCGGATCAATTTAAACCGGGTCAAAAATTTGCACTACAACCAGCGCTTAATTATAAAGGTAGTTTAGCATCTCCAGGATATTCTTATGAATTCTTTGGCGGAGCTTGTACTTATTGCATTATTCCACAAGAAGTAATGGAACTTGGATGTTTACTTAACTATGATGGTGAGAGCTATTTTGAAGCATCCTTAGGTGAACCAATGAGTTGTATTATTGGTGGTTACCATGCAAATTATCATACAAATAAGCAAAACTACAATCACGCTATGGGAACAAAAACAGATGGTAATGTTTTAGTAATGGGTGGCTGTGGACCAATGGGTCTTGGAGCTGTAAGCTATGGCTTATGCATTGAGAACAAACCAAAGAGATTAGTGGTTACGGATATCAGTGATGATAGAATTAATAGAGCAAGAGAGGTCATCTCTGAAGAAACAGCAGCAAAAGCAGGTGTAGAATTACATTATGTGAATACTGCTACAATGAAAGACCCAATTGCAGAACTTATGGCGATTACAGATGACCATGGTTATGACGATGTATTCGTATATGTTCCAATTAAACAAGTAGCTGAAATGGGAGATGCCCTGCTTGCATTTGATGGCTGTATGAACTTCTTTGCCGGACCAACAGATAATCAGTTTAAAGCAGAAATTAATCTATATAATACACATTACACCAGTACTCATCTTTTAGGAACAACTGGTGGCAATACAGATGATTTGATTGAAGCAATAGATCTAGCTTCCAAGAAATTAATTGAGCCGGCAGTTATGGTTACTCATATCGGCGGTATTGATAGCATTGCTGAAGCAACATTGAATTTACCAAATATCCCAGGTGGTAAGAAATTAACATATACTCAATTTGATATGCCATTAACAGCAATTGATGATTTTGAAGAATTAGGAAAAACAGATTCATTATATCAGAAACTTTCTGATTCTTGTAAACGTCACAAAGGATTATGGAATAGTGAAGCTGAGAAAATTCTTTTTGAACATTTTGGGGTAAATTAGTATTTAATTATCATTAACTTTGGGAGGTAGTTGTTATGGTTAGTCAAAAGGTTAAAATAATCAATGAATCAGGAGTGCATGCAAGACCAGCAAGTATACTGGCAAAAACAGCAATGAAGTGTGACTCTGATATTGTAATCAAAGTGGGAGAAAGAAATGTAAATCCGAAAAGTGTTATTAACTTAATGGCAGCAGCGATTAAGAAAGACACAGAGGTAGTAGTTGAATGTACTGGGAACAGTGAGAAAGAAGATTTAAAAGTCATTATTGATCTAATCAATAGTGGTTTAGGGGAATAGATTCTCAAAAAAATAGTTATGCGGGATCGACGCCTTGTATTGGGAGTTAATAGAATAGAGTGGAGATATTATCTTTTGTTACTTTTAAAGATTCCAGCCATTCTAATATATTATGAATAGATATACTTATGAAGCTATTTCATGGGGTTGTTGCAAAATACTATATTATGCAGCAACCCTATTTAAGTTAAAGAAGGTTACAATACTTGTCTCATAATTATGAATATGCTACAATATTAATAACACAAAATTTGTATTATATCAAAAAATCGAATTGATATTTGAATGGTACTGAGTATGATTAAGTTTCACTTGATAAATATTCGAAAACTCGGAGGTAATTATGATACAAACCATTAAGATGAATTTAGACGATACCAAGCATCTGACAACTGTTGCTAAAGCATTTGCAGTAGGAATAAGAATTGATATATTAAAGTATCTGCGTCATAAAGATATGAACATTAATGAAATTGCAGAAACTCTGTCCATACCTGCGTCTTCTGCAGCAGCCCATGTGAAGATATTAGAGAAGGCAGGAGTAATTAAGACGACATTACAACCTGGAATTCGTGGCTCTATGAAGATGTGTCACATTGTATTAGATCATATTTATCTTGATGTAAATACATCAAATAATATAGGACAAAATACAGAAGTGATTCACATGCCGATTGGAAGTTATGTAGATTATAAAGTAGTACCTACTTGCGGTCTTGCAGGGACGAAAGGACCTATTGGAGAAGAAGATGAACCAAGGAGTTTTTACAGCCCAGAACGGTTTGCAACGAAACTATTATGGTTTCAAAAGGGATATGTAGAATATCGTTTTCCGAATCATAGCTTAAAGAATCGTAAAGAGAAACAACTAGAAATATCAGCGGAATTATGTTCAGAAGACCACGAATATAATATGGAATGGCCATCGGATATTACTGTTTGGATTAACGATATAGAAGCTGGAACCTTTATTTGTCCTAGTGATTTTGGGGGGAGAAGAGGAATTTTAAATCCAGACTGGTGGCCAGATAAAAATACCCAGTATGGTATGTTGAAGACTTGGATCATCAATGAAAATGGTACGTTTATTGATGGAGATAGAATCAATAAACGTTCTATTGGAGAATATAAACTATATGAGAAAGAGTATATATCTGTAAAAATAGGAATAAAAGAGGACGCAAAGAATTCAGGTGGGATTAATATTTTTGGAGACAGTTTCGGAGATTATAATCAAAATATTATTATGAAACTTACCTTTTTGCCTGATGATTATATAAGGTGTTTATAGGGAGTTACGGCAAATTTATATTTACAAATCAGTCCTGATGGAGTATTATCTATACAAACGAAAAAATTGTTTAAAAACATAAATCATGTTATTAATCATCTGATTTAAGTCCAGAAAGGAGTTCTAAATGATTAAGGAAAAATTATTAAAGAAATTTGGGGATTTATTTGGCAATGAAGGAGAAATCAATACATACTTTGCACCAGGACGTGTTAATTTAATTGGTGAACATACAGATTACAATGGAGGACATGTTTTCCCGTGCGCTTTAACTATTGGTACATATGGGGTAGCAAGGAAAAATAATGATAATACTTTAAGATTTTATTCTATGAATTTCGAAGATTTAGGCATCATTACATCTTCTGTTGATGATCTGATTTATAAAAAAGAAGATAACTGGGTGAATTATCCCAAGGGAGTAATATGGGCATTTGGTGAAAAAGGTCATAAAATCTCCTCTGGTATGGATGTACTTTATTATGGCAATATTCCAAATTCATCAGGACTTTCATCTTCTGCATCTCTTGAAGTATTAACAAGCTATATCTTAAAGGATCTTTTTAATTTAGATATTACGATGATAGAGGCCTCCTTGATCAGCCAGTATGCAGAGAATAAATTTATCGGTGTTAATTGTGGAATTATGGATCAATTTTCAATTGCCATGGGGAAGAAAGACCATGCAATTTTTCTTGATACCAGTAATTTAAAATATGAATATGCTCCAATAAAACTCGATCATGCAAAGATAGTTATTGCAAGTAGTAATAAAAAACGTGGTCTTGGTGATTCAAAATATAATGAAAGAAGAACTGAATGTGAGACCGCTCTAAAAGAACTTCAATCAGTAAAGGACATTCATTCCCTTGGTGAACTCTTCCCAGAGGAATTTGAAGAAATAAAAGGTGCCATAAAAGATGATATACGTATTAAAAGGGCAAGACATGCAGTTTATGAAAATCAAAGAACGATCAAAGGAGCGGAAGCTTTAAAAAATAATAGAATTGAAGAATTTGGTATATTGATGAATGAATCTCATGTTTCCTTACGTGATGATTATGAAGTTACCGGAATAGAATTAGATACTTTAGTGGAAGCATCCTGGAAGCAAGAAGGGGTTATTGGATCAAGAATGACTGGTGCCGGTTTTGGTGGATGTACTGTAAGTATTGTCAGAGAAGAAAATGTTGAGGATTTTATTTCTGAGGTAGGCAGGATATATTTTGATAAGATAGGATATAAAGCTGATTTTTATGTTGTTGAGATAGGTAATGGGCCAGAAAGGATCTAACGAATTACAATTATATGGAGGGGCTATTAAATGTATACAGCAATAAAAAAACTAGTTCAGTATGGAATAATGAAAGGCCTGATAGATAAGAAAGATACCGTATATATTACTAATGCTTTATTAGAACTATTTCAGATGGATGAATATGTTGATACGGATGAGGTATATGAAGAAATTTGTTTGGAAGATGTATTAAATGAAATGCTTGATTATGCCATAGAAAAAGGAATTATAAAAGAAAATTCAACAATCCATCGAGATCTGTTTGATACGAAGATTATGGGTATCTTAGTGCCAAGGCCAAGTCAGATAATTAATAAATTTAATGAGATTTATAAAGAATCCCCAAAACAGGCAACAGATTATTATTACCAATTATCTATGGATTCTGATTATATCAGGAGATATCGTATAGAAAAAGATATCAGATGGAAGACTGGAACAGAATACGGTGATCTGGATGTTACAATCAACTTATCCAAGCCGGAAAAAGATCCAAAAGAGATAGCTGCTGCAAAACTGGCAAAACAAAGTGATTATCCCAAGTGTTTATTATGTAAAGAAAATGTAGGTTATGCAGGAAGAACGAATCATCCGGCAAGGCAGAATCATCGAATTATCCCAGTCCAAATATGTGGTCAAGAGTGGGGATTTCAATATTCGCCCTATGTTTATTATAATGAGCATTGTATTGTATTTCATAGTGAACACACCCCCATGAAAATTGATAAATATTCATTTGGTAAGTTATTTGATTTTGTAAAGTTATTCCCGCATTATTTTGTAGGTTCTAACGCAGATCTGCCAATCGTTGGAGGTTCTATTTTATCTCACGACCATTTTCAAGGGGGTAATTATGAATTTGCCATGGCTAAAGCAAAGATAGAGAAATCTTTCCTTATTAAAGGATATGAAGATGTAGAACTTGGAATTGTAAAATGGCCTATGTCAGTTATAAGAACAAGGTCAAAAGATGAGAAAAGATTAGTCGAATTGGGGGATTACATATTAAATAAATGGCGAAATTATTCGGATCCATCTGTATATATTTATGACAACACCAATGGAGAGCCTCATAATACAATAACGCCAATCGCCAGAAAAGTGAATGATATGTATGAACTTGATCTGGTATTACGCAATAATATCACAACAAAGGAACATCCTTTAGGGGTATTCCATCCTCATGAAGAACTGCATCATATTAAAAGAGAGAATATTGGACTCATTGAAGTAATGGGGCTTGCCATACTCCCATCCAGACTAAAAGAAGAGATGAAATTATTAGAAGAATATATTTTATCTGAAAAAGATATTAGTACCAATGAATTAATAGCAAAACATCATAAATGGGTGGAAAACTTTAAGGGCAGGTATTCTAATATTAATGAAAGCAATATTAATAAAATTATCCGAAATGAGATTGGCAGCGAATTCTTAAAAGTTTTAGAACATGCAGGAGTTTTTAAAAGAACCAAGGAAGGTATGGGAGGGTTTTTCAGATTTATCGAGACTCTATAAATTTTGTTCCTAAATATGTTAGTGGGGTAAGTGAATAGTTAAGAAAATTAAAAGAATATTTTTGAAAAAAGTACCTTTACGTTTCAAATGAAGCGTAAAGGTATTTTTTTATTTCCAATAGAAGTTATTTGTTCTGCAATAGGACAAATACATAAGATACTTAGATATTTAGAAATCTATTAGGATATTAATCTGTTTGAAATTCATGTAATCTAATATTGTATTAATGATACATGAGTATCCAGCGGACAGACGGAGAAATAACTATCTTACTATGAAATAGACAGCTTAATGCTGTTTATATAAAAAAACTATATAGGAGGAAAGTAAATGAAAAAAAGAGTTATTAGTCTATTACTTATTGGGGCAATGGTTTTAACAGGATTGGTAGGTTGCGGTACAAAGAACGCTGATACAGGGAAAGATACAACTGTAACAGAAGACAAGGCTTCAACCGAGGATTCAACAAAAGAGGAGGATGCCGGTAAAACAGATGCAAATTTTAAAGTCGGCATTACCATCCAGTCACTAGAGAACAGTTATTGGGCAGGAGTTTTCGGAGAAGTAGAAAAACTCATAAAAGAAAAAGGATGGGAGTATACAATCCTTGCATGTAATGATAATTCAGCTACGCAAATTCAACAAATTGAAAACTTTGTAACAAATAAAGTTGATCTTATCATGGTTCATCCTTCTGATCCGAATGCGATAGAAGATTATTTGAAACAAGCAAGAGATGCAGGAATCAAAGTAATGAGCTGGGATGATGCAATGACCAATACAGACCTTAACTGGATTCTTGATAATACTAAATTAGGATATGCAATTGGCCAGGAGGCAGCAAACTTCATAAATGATCATTATACAGCTGATAAAGTGGCAGAAGTGGCTATTATGAATTATCCTCAGACACCAATCCTTCTTGAAAGAGAAACAGGTATTTTAAATGCACTTGAAGAAATCGCTAAAGGTAAATATAAGGTTGTTGCCCAACAACCGGCACTTGATGCTCAAACAGCATTAACAAACATGGAAACGATTCTTCAGGCAAGTCCTGATACAAAAATTGTTTGTTCCATTGGTGCAGGCGGAGATATAGGTGCGAACGAAGCATTTATGACGAAAACAGAAGGCAAGATTCCGGACGACATGGGTATTTTCTCTGCAGATGCGACACAACAACAATTAGAAGCAATCGTTAACGGGGAAGCAACAAGAGCATCCGTAGGATTTGAAGGATCTAATAAGAAAACAGCTGCAGCAGTTGTTGATCTATATGAAAGATTGATGAATGGCGAAACATTCGATGAACAGAACTTAGTAAGACCACTTACTGTTATTGACAGTTCTAATGCAGCAGATTTCCTAGCAGATTATAAATAATTCGAAAAATGTAGACTGATGTGGATGGGCTGCTGTAAAAATAGAAGTTATGACTTACAGCAGCTCTATTCAATAAAACTAGAATGCGTGGTGTAAACAATGAATAATGATTATATTTTAGAATTACAAAATATCAGAAAAGAATATCCCGGTGTAGTTGCATTGAAAGATGTTTCCTTACAGGTAAAAAAAGGTGAGATTCTTGCGTTAATTGGGGAAAATGGTGCCGGAAAATCCACGTTGATCAAAACATGTTCAGGCGCCGTTATCCCAACATCCGGTAAAATAATTATTGAGGGCAAGGAATTTACTCATATGTCACCCCAGCTTGCAGCAGAAAATGGAATAGCAATTATTTATCAGGAATTTAATAATGTGAAAGGTCTTTCAGCTGCCGAGAATCTGTTTCTGGGCAATCCGATCCGAAAAGGTATTGTTATTGATAAAAAGGCAATGGAGAAGGAAGCGGAAAAAGCGTTTGCACAATTAAATATCAAGATTAATCCAAAGACACTGATTGGAGACCTTACTGTCGGTTACCAACAGATGGTAGAGATTGCAAAAGCTATTTTACAGGATGCTAAAGTACTGATTATGGATGAACCTTCTGCACCTCTTACCAATGCTGAAGTTGAAAGCATGTTTAAAGTCTGTGAATTATTGAAAGAAAAGGGTGTGTCCATAATATACATATCCCACAGGCTTGAAGAAATATACAGGCTATCGGATCGAATTGTAGTATTACGTGACGGTGAATATATTAAAACACTGATAACGAAAGATTCTCATGTTGATGAGTTAATTCATTTAATGGTAGGGCGTGACTTAAATGAGACATATCCTCCGAGAGATGAAAGTTATAAGAAAGACGAAATTATTTTAGAGTTACAGAATGTAAGCGGAAATGGAGATAAGGATATAAATTTCAAGCTTAGAAAAGGTGAAATCCTTGGTCTTGGAGGTTTGGTAGGAGCCGGTCGTACAGAGCTTTCCCAAATGATTTTCGGTGCAGTAAAAAAGACGGAAGGCAAGATAGTATTTAGAGGAAAAGAAATCAATCCAAAATCACCAAGAGAGGCAATTGATCTTGGTATCGCTCTTGTGCCGGAAGATCGGAAACGTCATGGTGCCCTGCTTGGAGTATCCATTAAAAATAATATAAATATGCCAATATACAAAAAAATATCCAAAGCTTCTGTAATCAATTCTAAAAAAGAATTGGAAAATGCAAAAAAATATGAGCAGGAATTATTGATTAAGACTCCAACACTAAATCAATTAGTTAAAAATTTAAGCGGTGGAAACCAACAGAAGGTAATTGTCGGTAAATGGCTCGCTGCAAATTCAGAATTAATTATTTTTGATGAACCAACACGTGGAATTGATGTAGGTGCCAAAGCTGAAATCTATAAATTGATGAATGAATTGATCGAACATGGCAAAACAATTCTTTTAATATCATCAGAAATGGAAGAATTAATGGGCATGTCAGATAGAATAATAGTTCTGGCGGAGGGCAGGATTACCGGTGAACTAAATAAAGAAGAATTTAATCAACAGACTATAATGAAATTAGCATCTGCCGTTTAGGAGGTAAAAAATGAAAAGCACGATTCTTAATATATTTAAAGAAAAGGCAATCTGGGTTGTATTTGTAGTCCTATTTATAGGATTTTCGCTATCAAATCCCAGATTTCTTTCATCAAATAATTTATTTACAATTGCACGCCAGGTATCCATGCTGGGGATTGCATCGATAGGTATGACATTTGTTATATTGATAGCCGGTATTGACCTCTCAGTGGGTTCAGTAATCACTCTCGTTAATATCGTAGCTGCTTATTTAATGGTAAACAGTGGATTTAGTATGGCAAGTGCTGTTATTTTAGCATTAGTATTGGCTGTATTAGTCGGCGTTTTAAATGGCTTCCTGATATCTACCATTGGAATACCTGCGATTATTGCAACCTTTGCAACACAAATTGTTTTTGAAGGCGCATCCTATCTTATTTGCGGTGGTACACCGATTTATGGATTTGATGAAAGATTCAAAGTTATAGGGCAGGGCTATATTGGACCGGTACCAGTTCCGGTAATTATCATGATTGTTTGTTTTGCTCTTGGTTCATTCATTTTGAATAAAAGTTACTTTGGTCGTTATTTCTATGCGGTTGGCGGTAATGAAGAAGCTTCTAAGCTTTCAGGAATCAGAGTAGGACATACGAAGTATTTGGTTTATGCATTATCCGGCCTATTTGCAGGGCTTGCAGGTATTGTAATGTTATCCCGTACAAACTCTGCCCAGCCTACGGCAGGTATGGGATATGAATTTGATGTAATCACTTGTGTTGTATTAGGTGGCGTTTCAGTTGCCGGTGGTTTTGGTAAAATGTCAAACGTTGTTGCCGGTGTATTGATTATTGGAATACTTTCGAATGGTATGGTACTTCTGAATGTAAGTACATATATGCAAATGATCGTCAAAGGTATCGTGCTTGCATTGGCAGTAGGATTTGACAGTTTACAGAAGAAACGGGCGCTCAGTTAATAAGTTTCACTTTATAACCCCAACGTATTTATTAATAGATTTTAGGTATATTCTTTTATTTGATATATGAGAATTAAAAGTAAAGGAGGATATCCATGGAAGAAAAAATGCTCCAGGAAATAATGGCAGCACCCTATGAAATCCAATTTAAAGAAATACCTATCCCCAAGGTGGAACCGGGGCAGGTATTAGTAAGAATAAAGAGAATTGGCGTATGTGGAAGCGATATCCATGTTTACCATGGAAAACACCCATATGTCACATATCCCCTGACTCAGGGACATGAGGTATCCGGAGAAGTTGTATCTTTGAGTGAGGAGGTTACCGGACTGGTAATAGGACAGAAGGTGACCATAGAACCGCAAGTTTATTGTAATCATTGCTATCCATGTACACACGGTAAATATAATCTATGTGAAAATTTACAGGTAATGGGCTTTCAGACCGTGGGGGCTTCCAGTGAATATTTTGCTGTGGATGCTTCAAAGGTAACACCTTTACCAGACAGCATGACTTATGATGAAGGGGCCATGATTGAACCTCTTGCTGTTGCGGTTCATGCCTGTAAGCGTTATGGTGATGTTCGTGGCAAGAAAGTAGCCGTACTTGGTGCAGGACCGATTGGAATATTGTTATGCCAAGCCTTGAAAGCTTTTGGTGCAGCTCAGGTGATGATGACGGATGTTTCTGATTATCGTTTGGAACTGGCTAAAAGTTGTGGGGCAGATTATGTCTACAATACAAAAAAAGTTGATTTTGCCAATGTAGTGGTGGAATGCTTTGGAGAAGATAAAGCCGATGTGATTTATGATTGTGCAGGAAATGACATAACAATGGGGCAGGCAATTTCTAATGCAAGAAAAGGAAGTGTCATCGTTTTGGTAGCTGTGTTCGCAGATCTGGCGAAAGTTGATCTTGCAAAATTAAATGATTCGGAATTGGACTTATATACATCAATGATGTATAGACATGAAGACTATTTAGATGCAATTCGTTTTGTTGAAGAAGGCAAAATACAGCTAAAGCCATTAATGAGTAAGCATTTTCCTTTCAAGGATTACAAGGAAGCCTATAAATATATTGAAGATCATCATGAAACAACAATGAAGGTATTGATTGATGTATAACAAGATAGTTAATATAAAAAGAAAAAATTGTATAGTATGAAAAGGAGGATATAATTATGGGAATCATGGAAAGAATGAGATTGGATGGTAAAGTATCATTTGTCACTGGCGGAGCGAGAGGGATAGGTAAAGCCATAGCCATGGCAATTGCTGAGGCTGGAAGTCATGTAGCAATAGTTGATGTTGATATTGAGGAAGCAAAAAAAACAGCTGAGGAAATTACAGATTTAACAGGTGTCACCACAATTGCCATAAAAACAGATGTTACTGATCAGGCAGATGTGGATTACATGATAGATACTATTTTGGATAAGTTCGGTAAATTGGACGTTGCCTTTTGTAATGCAGGTATATGTATGAATATTCCGGCAGAAGAGATGACTGTTACTGAGTTTAAGAAAGTTATCGATATTAACTTAACAGGTGTATTCTTAACTTCCCAGGCAGCAGCTAAAGTAATGCTAAAGGCAGGAAAAGGATCCATTATTAATACAGCTTCCATGTCAGGTCATATAGTAAATGTGCCTCAGCCTCAATGCTCATATAATGCATCAAAAGCTGGTGTGATACAATTGACTAAATCCATGGCAATAGAATTTGCAAAACGAGGTGTCAGAGTTAACAGTATCAGTCCTGGATATATCGGAACAGAGCTTACGCTGAATTCTCCAAGCCTTAAGCCTTTAATTGCGAAATGGAATGATATGGCACCTCTTGGAAGAATGGGCCGTCCTGATGAACTTCAGGCAATTGCTGTTTATTTAGCAGGGGATACCAGTGACTTTACAACCGGATCCGACTTTGTTATTGACGGAGCTTTCAGCTGTTTCTAAAAATGACAGGATAAAATTAGAAAGAAAAAGCGTTATGTTTTGAATCGAGGAGGATCGTGATGAAAAAATATACTATTGGTATTGATTATGGCACCTTATCCGGGCGTGCAGTATTGGTGGATGTTGAGAACGGTGAGGAGATTTGCTTTTCTGTGGCAGAATATAAACACGGAGTGATTGATGAATATTTACCGGATTCCTTAGAGCGTCTGGCTCCTGAAACAGCATTACAGCATCCCGAAGATTACCTGGAGGTATTAAGAACAACAGTGCCTGAAGTGCTAAGGATGGCTAATGTTACCAAAGAGCAGATAATCGGAATCGGCGTTGATTTTACATCCTGTACTGTACTGCCGGTAGACAAAAACGGCACACCATTGTGCTTTTTGGAAGAGTATAAGAACAGACCCCATGCATATGTGAAATTATGGAAGCATCATGCTGCCCAAGGACAGGCAGACTGGTTCAATGAAGTGGCCCATCAAAGAAAAGAGAAGTTTATGGGACGTTACGGTGACAGAATGTCTTCAGAGTGGGTGGTTCCAAAAGCAATGCAGATACTCCAGGAAGATGAAGAAATCTATCGTGTAATGGACCGCTTCATAGAGGCAGGGGACTGGATTGTGTGGATGCTTACGGGAGAAGAAAAACGCAGTTTATGTCAGGCTGGTTATAAAGCAGTGTGGTCTAAGAAGGAGGGATATCCTGATAAGGAATTCTTTACTGCTTTAGATCCAAGAATGACAGACTTTGTTGAGGAAAAATTAAGTGGAGATATCTATGCAACTACAGATTGTGCCGGATATCTTAGCAGAAATGGGGCAGAATTAACCGGACTTTTAGAAGGAACTCCAGTGGCAGTGGCAAATGTTGATGCCCATGTGGCCCTGCCTGCCGTTAGAATCACAGAACCTGGAAAAATGCTTATGATTATGGGTACCAGTACCTGTCATATCATGATGAGCAACGAAGAACATTTTATCCCGGGTGTCGGTGGTGTTGTAGAAGACGGTGTGGTTCCTGGTTACTATGCTTATGAAGCAGGTCAGGCCTGTGTTGGTGACCACTTTGACTGGTTTGTTAAAAACTGTGTGCCGGGTGATTACGAGAAAGAAGCGGAAAATAAAGGTATCAGTATCCATAGGCTTCTTGAGGAAAAGGTAAAAGGACAGCTTCCGGGAGAAAGCGGGCTTATTGCTCTGGACTGGTGGAATGGAAACCGCAGTATTTTAACTGATGCAGATTTGAGTGGAATGTTGTTAGGAGCGACCTTACATACAAAACCGGAAGAAATCTACCGTGCTTTGATTGAAGCAACTGCTTTTGGCACAAGGATCATTATAGAAGCTTTTGAAGAAGGCGGTGTTCCTATTGAAGAGCTTTATGCAGCTGGAGGTATTGCCCAGAAAAATGCGATGATGATGCAGATTTATGCGGATGTGACCAATAAGGAAATCCGTATTTCTTCCTCAAAGCAGGCACCTGCTCTTGGAGCCGCATTGTTTGGAGCTGTTGCAGCAGGTGCTGCAAGAGGCGGCTATGACACCATTGAAGAAGCATCAAAACATATGTCAAGGCTGCAGGATAAGATTTATACGCCAAATGCTGATCATGTGAAAAGATATAATATGCTGTTTAAAGAATATAAGATTTTACATGATTATTTTGGAAAAGGTGAAAATGATGTTATGAAACGGCTCAAAGTCATTAAGAGCTATGCAATGAAGGCCAAAAAGTAAAGAATTGGGATGCCCCATGGAAATTGGGCATCCCAATTTCATAAAAGATATCTGGATGAATGCAACGTAAGGGAGAAAATTTTATTTTTGAACTACTAATCTGCATTAATATGATATAATATGAACACTTAGCGAGGTGCTTTCGAGCTTAGTGAGAATATATACCTATCCACTTAATAAGGTGTTTTCGAATTTAGTGGATATGGTATAATAAAAGCAATAAGATAATTACAGGAACAGAATGAAAAAGCCGCTGATGGAAGGGGATAAAATGCTGCGTAGTAGGATAATTATATGTATGATATTATGTTTGATTTTTGTTTCATCATGTACCAGGCTCAATTCTGGCAGCAAAGTTCATAAAAATGATACTGCTGTAAATGAAAAACCTGTTGTGATAGCATTTGCCCATAAGAGTTTTAATTCTTATTTTTATACCATTATGAACGAAGCGGTCAAGAAAGCCGTTGAGGAACGGGGTTGGGTTTTCGAGAGTTCTGTTGCCGATTATGACCCCATGAGGCAAAATCAACAGATCGTGAATTTTATTAAACAGTCTCCGGATGCGATTATTACTACCGCGATTGACAGTATTTCCATAGAAGAAGTGATCCACCGGGGCAATGATGCGGGTATTCCAATGTGTACCATTGATACCAATGCGGTTGGCGGTAAATTGGCTATTGATGTTAGTTTTGATAATTATAAAGCCGGGCAAATGGCAGCGCAAGCCATTGTTGCACAGCTGATAAAAAAATATGGAGAAGCAAAAGGCACCGTTTTTAATGCTTATGGTGAATTAAGCAGTAATGCCTGGCGCCTTCGAAAAGAAGGTTTTGAATCTATAATAAATAAGTATCAGGGTATAACCTATCTGGCAAAAGCAACGGAAGGAAGGCCAGAGCTGGTCAAGGAAGAACTTTTAAAAACCTTTGAATCAGGGATAAAAATAGATGCGGTTCATGCTTCCAGCGAGCACCCGGGCAGGGGGTTAGTGGAGGCTCTTCAGGAATCAAATCATTGGGTTCCCTTCTGGGAGGACGGGCATATCATTCTTGTAACAATAGATGCAGAACCCTATTTTGTGAATCTGATCAATAAAGGGTACGCAGATTGTGCAGTTGCACAAGATGTAATAGCTTATGGCAATATAACGGTGGATTTGCTTGCATCCTATATTTTGGCAGAGAAAGCTATTCCAGAAGGTAAATATTATAGTGAGGATACCTATTGGCAGGACTGTGATATCAGCATTACAGACAACCAGGCAAAAGTAACGATTCCGCCGTATATCGTTAATGCTGATAACAGCAGTGATCACAGACATTGGGCATACATTGCAGAAAAGGTATGGGGGTTCCAATATAACAAGTAGGCGAGGAATAGAATGATTAGCAGATACCTAGGCAAGATAAAAAAATTGAGCTTGAATAAACTCTATAAATACAGTATTTACAGACGCCTGATCTGGTGCTTTATTTATGTGTTTGTTTTACCCATACTATTGATTGGCGGTTATAATGCCGTGTATTCCTTTTCAAAAAATGAGCGTGAAGCAAAAACTTTTTTGGAAGAATCATCGGCACAGATTGCCAATAATATTTCTTATTATATGTTTTCTCATGTGAATTTACTGGAAGAGGTTGCAACAAATCCTGAGATTATCAATGATCTTATGATATATAATCATGTGGACTGGAACAAAAAAAGTGATATTGAAAACCATATACGGCTGGTTCTTGGCAGCACATTCAGGGCAAGCGGTGCTATCAATGCCTGTGAGATGATTTCTCTTAACAATTCTTATTTCTATCATCCATCACCCGTGTCAAATGGTAATTTTACTACCAGTAAGTTATTATCTAAAGGGGCAAGACAAGTACGTATGACGGTAAGTCCTAAGGAGGTCCCCAGTGACAGGAACAGTTATGTTATATTGACGAGAGGAATATACAGCGACAAGGACACCTACACCTGTGTAGGAAATATTGTTGCAGCCTTAGATTTGTCGTATTTTAATAAGGTATGTTATGAAAATGTTACGAATCTTTTAAACGAAGTAATGATTATCGATGAGAACAATATTATTATCAGTGCTTCCAATGAAGACCAGGTAGGATCGACTTTTAACGGAGACAAAATGCTCTCTATATCCATTTCAAAGTCGATTTCAAATACAAATCTGACCATTGTCAATCATATAGCTCTACAAACTCTACTTAAGTCAGCTTTAATACAGTTTGCGATTACTTTATTTACAGCAGTACTGTTCGCAGTATTGGCTTTCATCTTTGCAATATTATTCGCAAAGAGTATAACCGGACCTATAAACCGTTTGATGGAGGAAATGAAAAAGACAGATGTAGAGAAATTTGTTGAAGACGATGGAGATGATGAATATCATACCGTCATAGAGGGCTTTAATAAAATGAGCCGTAATCTTGTGGAAGCCATGAAACGACAATATAATATAAAACTACAGGAAACAAAATTAAGAGAACTTAGAAAAGAAGCTGAGCTTTCTGCTCTGCAGCAGCAGATAAATCCTCACTTTCTTTATAATACTTTAGAATCCATCTACTGGAACGGTCAGCTGGAAGGCGACGAAGAAATCAGTGAAATTGTCAGTGCACTTGGTAATTATTTAAGAGTAATCATCGTAAAAGGAAGAGAATATGTCACCATTGAGAATGAAGTTGAGAGCGTTAATAATTATATTTTTTTACAAAACAAGCGCTTTGGCAACCGGATTATCAATAGCTGGGATGTATCTTTATCCTTGCGGCATACGAAAATCATAAAGTTAGCGATACATCCTATAGTGGAAGATGTTATCTCTACGAATTTGGATGACATTGAAAGCCAGATTAATATAAACATATCAATTGTCGCAGAATCGGATACAATCAGAGTGGTTATGACAGGCCAGGCAGTAGAATATTTCTTAAGTTTAGCAGATAACTTTGACCTGGATATAAGAGGGATAAACAGTGTGAATGAAAGGCTGACCCTTTACTACGGTGATGCTTTCGGCGTTGTTCTGGATAATGGGTCCTGGGAAATCAGGGTAACAATGCCAGTATATAAAGACAATGGAAGTGAAGGTAAAAAGTGATATGGATAAATTTGTAAAAACATTAAGAAGAATTTCTATACGCAGACGCCTTAACTATGCATTTCTCATTCTTTGCATTATTCCCATTTCTATTATGATAATTATCAGTGCGATTGTTGAATTCCTGTATTCTAACGGTAATCTAAAAAATAATTATGAAAACTTTGCCTATGAATCCAATATCAGTGTGAATGACATGTTTGAGCAATTGGAATTGAAATTTAAGTACTTGAAAGAGAATAATGATATCTTAACAGACCTGTATTTGTATGCAACATCATCGAAATATCAAACGGAAGGGGTAACCAACCGGATAGAGAATACGATTGCAAGCATTATGTCCAATCAGAGTGAGATAGATTACACATCTATTTTTTTGGAGGACGGTACTTCGTTTTTATACAGTAAGATGCCTATAGATATGGAGAAAATCAGAAGTCAGTTAAAAGATGATCTAGGGTGGTATTATCTTGATTATGGTAAAAAAACGGTGCTATGCCGTACTGAGAATATTGAAATCGATTATACAAGCGGTCTTAAAGCACGGTACGTTGTTCTGATCGATCTTGAAGAAATCGAAAATATACTGAATAATGCGGTAGGATCTACAAATCAAAAAATTGCTATTACCGATAACAAAGGAAGAACTGTTGCCGGTTCACAGTTTAGAGAATCAGATCTGGTCTATGAAGTGATTGTACCAATCTCAGATACTGGACTTAACGTAGTGAACTCTTTTACCGGTAAGAAATATGACTTACGTGGGCTGATTACCACAATTCTGCTTTTTTTCCTGGTATTGATAACATCCGGTACCGTCATTTATCTGGTAAATGAAAGTATAAAAATTCCTCTGACCCGGTTACTTGACCGAATAGAGCAGATCAACGAAGACGATGTGTTTGTCAGAAAAGAGGAAAGTATTAATACGGAATCAAAAGATGAACATGAGATTTTAAATGACGTATTTACTTCAATGCTTAATAGATTAAATGAAGTATTGGAAGAAACTTATATAACAAAAATTAATGAAACCGAACTGAGGACCAGAATAAAAGAGCTGGAGTTAGTGGCCCTGCAGCAGCGGATTAATCCTCATTTTTTATATAATCTGCTGGATAATGTTTTTTGGATGGCACAAATGAAAAATTATGAGGAAATTGGAGAAATGGTATCAGCACTTGGTGAATTCTTTAAGACGAGTGTATCAGAAAAAGGTGCATTTGTTACGATCAGTACCGAAATTGAAAATGTGAAAAGTTATGTATGCCTGCAAAAAATCATGCATAAGAATCAATTCATTGAACAGTGGGACATAGATCCTGAAATTGTACGGTATAAAACAGTTAAGCTTATTCTTCAGCCTATTATTGAAAATTGCATCGTTCATGGTTTTGAGGGAATTGAGGGAGGAGGTATCATCAATATTACCGGAAAAAAAGAAGAGAATACTATTGTCTTTGAGATAAAGGATAATGGCAAAGGTATGGAAATGGATGTTTGTGAGAAGATAAGGCAAAAGATGAATAGCACTATTCTGGGAATAGGGGATAGTATTGGTATGAGAAATGTGAATCAGAGGATAAAGATATACTTTGGCGAACCTTATGGTATAAATATTAAATCACAAATAAGGGAAGGTACTACAGTGAGTCTGTGTATCCCGGTTAAGGAGTAATATATGTATAGATTGATGGTCGTAGAAGATGAAGATATGATACGTAAAGGTATAGTAAACAGCATTCCCTGGCAGTCTTTAGGATTCACAGTCGTAGCAGAAAGCGCAAATGGAAAAGACGCCTTGGAACAACTGGAGAAAAATCCGGTGGATGTTTTACTGACAGATATAAAAATGCCTATTATGGGGGGGACGGAACTGTCCAAAAAAACAAGGCAGTTATATCCTGACATTGAAATTATTATCTTAAGCGGATTTGCTGAATTTGAATATGCACGTCAGGCAATTGGTTTCAGAGCTTTCGATTATTTGTTGAAACCTACCAATAAGAAAAAACTGCTGGACACTTTCGCTGAATTGAAAGAAAGTATGGATCAAAAACGGGAGATGAGAGAAGAAGTATTTTATAGCAATTTATATATCAGTGCCGGTTATGAAACCATGCGTAATGAATTTCTCCAGTCCATGTTAGAAGGTGATACCAGCCTTTTCAATGATTTTGATGAGAAAATCACATCTTTGGAATTGGATTTTTCAGGACATTATTTTACTGCAGCTACAATAAAATTTGACAGAAAGAGTATTTTTAAAGAATTGGAATCGTCCTGGGCAACAGACAAAAGGCTGCTTACTTTCTCCTATAGAAATATTCTAAAAGAAGAATTAAGTAACATTGATAATGCTTATTATATGGTAAAAGATTATGATACCATTGATTTTATCTTTTGTTTTTCATCAATGGAGGAACAAAATGCACAGATGATTCCATGCCTGGAAAGTATCAGTGAAAATATTCATAATTGTCTGTTTAAGTATGTAACAGTGCCTTATACCATAGGGATTGGTCTAAGTTATCCTTCCATTCACCATATTGCAAAATCATACAATCAGGCAAAAAGGTCGATTCAGAATAATTTTTATCTTGGGAATCAAAGGGTACAGATCTATCAGGATAATAATGAGTCAAAGTACGAACAAAATTTTATCCGGTTTTATCCGGAAGAAATGGAGCTTGTTGTTGCCTCGATCAGTAACGGAAGTTATGCAGATACGAAAAAATATCTGACCTCCATGTTCCAGATGCTCATAGAACAGAACCTGCTTCCGGAAATTGTTAAAAATTATTGTGTTGCTCTTAAACTAATGGTTCAGTCCAAGATAACAAACAGTTATGAAGTTTTGGAGAAGATCATTGGTGATGAGTATAATGATTTTGTGAAAGAAGCTTTAAATGTCAAAGAACTTGAAGCTTATATCGTCAATGTTATGGTGGCACTGGCGAAAGAAATCGATCAAACGGTGGATCCTCTTGAGATCAAAGAGCAGCATAAGGTGATTGATAAAGCAAAAGCATATATTGCTGCACACTTAAGCGAAAAAATCACTTTAAAAATGATCAGTGAAAATGTGTATCTGTCTGAAACTTATTTCAGCTTTCTGTTCAAAAAGATTACAGGGGTCACTTATATAGACTATATTCAGAAACTTCGTATGCAGGAAGCAAAAAAATTACTGGTTAATACTAACTATAAAGTTTATAAAGTAGCGGAATTGATTGGTTATAGCGATTATAAATATTTCTCTGTCCAATTTAAAAAATATGTTGCTTTGACACCAAAAGAATACCGGAATCAGGGAAGACGGGAAGTGAAACCGTAATATATGGATACAGGCCATGAAAGATATTAAGAAATTAGTATATTTTTTGAATTATTAGTATGAATGTAGAATATTTTTGTTTAGCAGAATGCTTTATACTGATATAAATAGCAGCAGTATTATAATTCATGGAGGTTATACTAATGAGAAAACTCACTAAGAATATGAGCCTGTTACAAAAAATGGTTGCGATCATATTAACTGTTGTGATTGTACCAATATTAATTATTGGAATTATCACTACAAACATATCAAAAACTGCTCTTGAGAACCAGTCTGAAAATTCAAAAGCAGCAATAGCCTCACAAACTGCCAGTATGATTGACCAGGAGATGGAACGGATCAATCAAATGTTTTTACAGGTTTCCACAGGTACTGCATTCCAGGAAGTTGTTAAGAATCTGGAGCCCAGGAAAGGTCTAAGCGGCAAGGAAATGGCGGAATGGAATTTAAGCAGAATGAAGTATCTCCAGGTTCTTGATAAAGATATTCAAAGCATTACAATTTCAAACAAATATATCACCAGTATGTCTTTAATGTATGTAACAGGTGATATAGTGGGACCGGCTAGGAAATTACCGGAAAAGACGGATGATGTCCGTGAAACGAAAGTATATCAAAAGCTGATCAACAGTAATGATATGGTTTGGCTTAATAAAGCCGAAGCAGACATGTCTGTGGATAGTCCATATCTGACGGTAGGAAAATCAGTCAGGAGTTTTTATTATTCCGATTCAGAACCGGTTGCAGTCATTATGATAGAATTAAATTACGGTGCATTTCAGTCTATGTTATCGAAGATAAAAATTGGTGAAAACGATATGTCATATCTCATAGCCACCAACGGCAGCCTGATTTCATCACTTTCCTATGAAGAGACTGTACAAATGGAAAATGAACCTGTATTTGCTGAAGTTGCAGCAAGAGCGGCTGAAACTGCTGCAGATACCTTTACGATGAATGTAAATGGTGTGAGTTCGATTGTGACTTATAACAAATGTGATATATCAGGTCTCATTTATATGATTGTTATACCGAAAGCTGAAGTATTTCAGGGCTCTGATAAAATAAGAAATTCGATTTTTTTAGTAGGTCTTATTTTCTCTGTAATAGCTGTCTGCGGTGGCTTATACTTTTCACTTAATATGGCAAAAGACTTAAAAGACGTAGAGAAGATAATGTTTGTCTCTGCAAAAGGTGATTTGACTGTCACAGCGCGAACGAAGCGAACCGATGAGATTGGAAAAGTTGCTGATTCCTTTAATTCAATGGTAAAGAGTATCAGAACACTGCTTATACAAAGTAAAGAGGTGTCCAGGGAGGTAAGTGAAACAGCAGAATCACTCTCCAGGATATCAGATTCATCCTCCTGTACTGCAAAAGAGATATCCGATGCAATTAATGATGTTGCAAACGGTGCCGGACAGCAGAGTGAAGAAGTTGATATGAGTGTACGTACCTTTCAGGGATTGGCTGAGGAAATCAAAAATGCAGTAATCAGTACGAATGTTATGGTATCCGAGGCCAGGAATGTTAAGAATTATACCGCTCAGGGAATTCAAACAGCCAAAACCCTTGATGGGAAAGCATTAGAAGTTATATCAATTACGGCAGAGGTTGTAGAACAGATATCGGGACTTGCACAAAGTATAACAATTATCAGCGAATTTACAAAGATTCTAAATGAGATTTCAGAGCAGACAAAATTATTGTCATTAAATGCATCTATCGAAGCAGCAAGAGCAGGTGAATACGGAAAAGGATTTACGGTCGTAGCGGAAGAAATCAGAAAACTTGCGGAACAATCTGGTGGGCAGACAACTAAAATAGAGACACTGGTAAGGCAGCTTATGTTACAGACAAAGGATTCAACCGAGTTTGTGATGAAAGCCAAGGATGTGATTAAGGAACAGGCGGAATCAGCAAAGGATTCGGCGGAATACTTTGGTAAGATCGATACGGCAGTGACTGAACTGTTACAGAATATTAACAGAATTAATGGTGCGATTCATAAGATCGATCAGGATAAGGACAGCGTTCTTAACAGCATCAATAATATTGCAGCAGTTTCTGAGGTGGCAGCAGCATCCTCAGAAGAAGTGTCGGCTTCAACCCAGGAACAATTAAATACATTGGAAGAGCTTACGAAAATGGCAGTAAGACTTAATGATTACTCCAAGAACCTGGAAGAGACGCTGAAACATTTTAAAGTATAGGTATATTAGATGGACGCACTCATTGATATAACAATGGGTGCGTTTTTTGCGTCTTATTTGAGCACACAATGTAATTATGGATAAATAATTTTTACATGGTCCGGTAAATTATCCATAAAATAATCATCTGGTTTTTCGTCAGTAATGATAACATCTATGTCCGACAGACTACAGCTTTTGCATAGAAATTCCTGAGAGAATTTAGTGCTGTCTACTAATAGAATTTTCTCTTTTGCATTCCTACACATTTGTCTTTTGATAGCGACATTATCTTCAATTGCTTCTGTAACACCTGCTTTGGCAGAAATACCGCAACAGGAAAAAAAGAGTTTATCACTGTGAAAATTCTGTATTGCTTCAATTGCAATTTGTCCTATGGTAGAAGAATTGTTTTTGATTAATCCTCCAATAAGAAAAATTTTAGCTGAAGTATGATCATTGAGAACATTACTCGTCTCAATCCCGTTAGTGATAACAGTAATATTATGATAGGAATCTAATCTGGTTGCAAGATATGTAATAGTGGAGCTGGAATCCATAAAAAATGTCTTGGAATCACCAATGTATTCCAATGCCAGATCAGCGATAATCTTTTTCTTATCACAGTTGGTATTGGTCCTGACAAAAAGAGGAGCATCATGATTGGCTCCATCCATTAAGGTCGCTCCACCCCGGATTCTGGTCAAAAGTCCTTTGCTGCTCATATTAGATAAGTCGCGACGGATAGTTGCCGAACTGGCATATAATCTCTTACATAAAAATGGAACAGTAACATACTGATGCTCCTTTAGCAGATCCAGTATCTGATTTTGACGCTCATATGATAACATAACAAACTCCTTATAATAAAATGATTGTTTTTGATTGGATTTGATTGAAATTATATCATACAATAAGTGATTCTTCAACATTATGGACAAATATAGACAAAAAATGAGTATTATAATAAAATATATTTATCAATACTGCAGAATTGAGCATATTTAAAATGCTCATATTCAATCAAAACCAATGATAAAAATCTTATGTAAGAATAATAGGACTTTATATATTAGTAATTAATTAAGTTTAAGGAAGGTGTTGTATCAATGAAAGAAAAGCGTATTTTAGCATTTGACTTCGGTGGTTCCAGTGGTAGAGCAATGATTGGAATATTTAATGGAGAAAAAATAACTTTAGAGGAAGTACATCGTTTTTCAAATGATCCGGTTATTGTGGGAAACACAATGTACTGGGATATTTTAAGATTATTTCATGAAATTAAACAAGGATTGATTAAGGCAAATCATTCAGGTGGTTTTGATAGTGTTGGCATCGATACCTGGGGAGTTGATTTTGGACTTCTTGATAAACAAGGCAATCTCCTTGAGAATCCAATTCATTACCGGGATAGCAGAACACAAGGTATGTTAGAGGAAAGTTTAAAATTAATACCCCAGGATGAATTTTATAAAATTACCGGCAATCAGTTTATGGAAATAAATACAGCATTTCAATTATTGTCTTTACATATACATAGACCGGATATATTGGACAGAGCTGAAACGATGCTTTTAACTCCGGATTTATTTAATTATTTTTTAAGTGGTGTTAAAAGTACGGAATACTCCATAGCATCTACTACACAACTTTTAGATGCCCAAAAAAGAGAATGGTCTGAGAAAGTAATATCTTCTTTGGGACTTCCCAAGAAGATATTTACCAAAATAGTCCCAAGTGGAACTATCATAGGTCAGATCCGGGATGAAATCTGCGAGGAAATTGGAGTAGGAAAGGCTGACATTATATCTGTGGCAGCCCATGATACCCAAAGTGCACTTGTTGCAGTACCAGCGAAAGATGAAGATTTCTTATTCATTAGTTGTGGTACGTGGTCTCTCGTGGGAACAGAATTGAATGAGCCATTGATTAATAAAAAATCTGCGAAATATAATATAACTAATGAAGGTGGTTATGGGAATAAGGCTACATTTTTAAAAAATATTATTGGTTTATGGTTGATACAGGAAAGCCGCAGGCAATGGATTCGTGAAGGGAAAGAATATAGCTTTAAAGAACTGGAGGACATGGCGAATAAAACCCAGTCATCAGGAAGTATCATTGATCCGGATGCACCTGAATTCGTACCACCGGGAAACATACCTGAGAGAATAAAAGAATATTGCAGAAGGACGGGGCAAAAAGTACCGGAATCAATTGGTGAGATTGTCCGATGTATTAATGAAAGTCTGGCATTAAAATATAAACAGTCTATTGAAGAAATTGAAGAGTGCACACATAAAACTTATGACACGATTTATATCGTAGGCGGCGGAACACAAAGTGAGCTGCTTTGTCAGCTGACAGCTGATATTTGTAACAGGACCGTTATTGCCGGACCAGTAGAAGCAACTGTACTTGGAAATATTGCAACACAATTAATTGCCTTAGGAGAAATTGGTCATATAGCAAGGGCAAAAGAAGTCATTATGGCTTCCACAGAACTTAAGACATATGTTCCAAAAGTGAAATAGAGGGGTTTCATAGACTAAAAATTCAGAGACAATAAGAATGTGAAGAGGGGTATAATATGAAGATGAGATTAAAAAAAACAAAGGACAAAAGTAAAGTCTTTCCTAAAATCAAGAAGAATGGTTCTAAAAAGAATTTTAAAGAAACTTTTAAATTTGCCAGTATTCGGATAGAATTGATTGGTTCATTTTTAATACCAGTCATTCTTATTATAGCTTTAGGTATTGTTTCTTACACAAAAGCATCCGATGGTATGATCAGTAATTTTGAAAATTCAAGTTTAATGACACTTGATATGATGAGTGAATATTATGAATTGGGATTCAAAGGAGTAACAAGCAATGCAGTACAATTAAATAACAGTGAAACATTGCAGGATTATTATTCCGGTGATTTTAAGAATAATTCCATGGCAGAAGAGAATCAGTATAAAACAGGTAAAAATATGGTTGTAACCGCTGCAGTATCAGAGGAATTTATAAATGATATTTATGTGATCGGTTCCTATGGAAAGTCGATGTCAGCGAATTCTAATTTTAAATCGGCCATATATAAGGAATTTATTGATTCCACGGAAGGAAAAACTTTTATGGAATTAAACCAGGGAGAAATCTGGTTAGGTGAACATAAGAGTATTGATGCAAGTGTTACTAAAACATCGAAAGATTACTTCATGTCATTAGTTCGCAGGTTCTCTGTGACAGGAAAAGAACTTGGCTATATAGTTATAGATATCAGTAATGATGCAATATTAAAATTATTGGATAAAACAGATTTCGGTCAAGGAAGTATCAGTGGTGTAATTACTCAGGATGGAAAAGAAGTATTAAAAGGTAATTATCCACAGGAGTATTCTTTTGCAAGCCAGAGTTTTTATATTGAAGCACAGAAAAGCGCTGACACAAGTGGTCTTGAGTATGTAAAATTTAATAATAAGAGTTATCTGTTTATTTTTAAGAAGATGGAAACTGGCAATACTATGATCTGCTCTTTAATTCCTGAAACAGAAGTATTAAAACAAGCGGAATCTGTAAAAATAATTACGCTGATACTGGTAGCATTAGGGGTTATTATTGCTCTGGGAATCGGTACTTTCATGGCCTCAGGAATCAGCAGGACAATTAAGATGGCAAACGAAAAACTTAAGTTAGTTGCTGATGGAGATCTTACGGTAGACATTAAGATTAAGAGAAAAGATGAATTTAATATCTTGGGAAAGAGTATTAATAATATGTTCTCCAGTATGAAAATCCTGATCAATAAAATGATCAGTGTAAGCAATACTACCACGAATTCTGCAAATGAAGTATCGGAAGCATCGGGTACATTGTTAAAAACTTCTGAAAATATTGCAATGGCAGTTGCAGATATTGAAGAAGGGGTACATCAGCAGGCCAATGATGCAGAAAACTGTTTAATTCAAATGTCAGGGCTTGCACAGCAGATTAACAGTGTTTATGAGAATACCAATGAAATCGGAGAAAGTGCCAATAATACAAGAAAAAGTGTGAATGATGGAATCATTATCATAGATACTTTAAGTGCAAATGCAAAAGATACCTCTAATATTACCCAATTAGTAATTAAAAACATTCAGGAATTAAATATAGAATCAAAAGCAATTGCAGGAATTATTGGCTCTATTAATGATATTGCAGAACAAACGAATTTATTGTCACTAAATGCTTCCATTGAAGCAGCCAGAGCAGGAGAAGCTGGACGTGGATTTGCCGTTGTTGCTGATGAGATCAGAAAATTAGCAGTACAGTCTGCCCAGGCTGCATCACAGATCGGAACGATTATAGAACAAATTGGGAATAAGACCGGCAAGACCGTAGAAGCAGCAAAGCAGGCAGGGGAAATCGTTGGAAAACAGGAGAATACTTTGGCAGATACAATTACTGTATTCCAGGTGATTAATAAACAGGTCGAAAAATTAACAGGTAATTTATCTGAAATATCTAAGGGTATCGAAAAGATAGAACAAGCGAAAAATGATACTTTAGGTGCGGTAGAAAGTATTTCAGCCACATCGGAAGAAACTGCCGCAGCTTCTACACAACTTGGAATTTCTGCAGAAAGCCAGTTAAAGGCAGTGGAAATGCTGAACCTGGCAGCTGTAAGGCTTAGTGAAGATGCCAATAATCTTCAGGAAACGGCTAACATATTTAAGATTCATTAAGGTTTATGATTTGAATTTACAAGGTACTGTTTGAAAGAAATGTTGTTGATGTTATATGCCGGAGGCGAACAAGAAATGTACGTTTATGGCATATAATATCGATCATGTGTACTTTCAGGCAGTGCATTGACCTGGCAATCCGGAACTTTATTCTGTCAGATAATACTTAAAATGACTGGATATCCAAAATAAATCTTATATTTTACAGTATTTGATAAATGCATTGACGAAGAAAATAAATTGTGTTAGTATAATTTCATAGAAAAGTTGTTTATTATGCCTATTATAATTGTCTAAAAATATACTAAGGTATAGTTACTATGTACTTAAAACCAACTTTAATAAGATAGTTCTTTGACTATTTTGATAAAGGGTGGTTTTTTTTGGAAAGATATAATATTGAACTGGGAGATAGTAATATGCTTTAATATTGCATAGTACAAAAGGAAGGATGAAATTATGGGAGATAATAGAATGAGTCAAGATAAGAATTTTAAAGAGAGTCTAATTCAGATTATGAATACGACAGATTCTGTTGCCAAAAAAGCTGCTGAAGATGCAGGTACAATGGAAGGATTAACTTATATCCTGGAAGATAGTGTGCAGCAGATGAAAGAAGTCGCGTCAGCGAGTAGTAATATGAAGGAATCTTCCAAGTCCACAGATCAAGTTGTATCCGATGGATTCCAGATAGTAGAGAAATTATCTGAAGAGATGACAGATGTAAATGATAAGATGCTTCATACAGTGGATTCCATGCATGATCTCAGTGATCAAAGTACGAAAATATTTGATATCTTAACAACTTTAAATAAAATTACAAGTAAGACGAATCTATTATCATTAAATGCTTCCATTGAAGCAGCCAGAGCCGGGGCAAATGGACGAGGCTTTGCAGTTGTGGCTGAAGAAATAAGAAAACTTGCTGAAAATTCTAAGAATTTTACTAACCAGATCAATGAAATATTAGGGGAAATATTAGGCAAGATCAATGGAGTGACAGAAGAAGTTCTGGCGCAGAAAAGGATTGTTGAAGACTGCAAGAATAATACAGATTCTGTAAGTAATCTATTTGACAATATTCGTGAGAATGTATCAACCGTAACAGAACAAACAGAATATGTGAATGAACAAGCTTCTTTATTAAGTATGGCTTTCGAAAATACATTAGATGAATTCAGAGGAATCAGCGAAAGTTTTATAAATACTGCTAAGAGTATGGAAGATGTGGCAAATCATATTAAAGAGATAGATGAAAAAACAGAAGATGCAGTATCATTAGAGTTAGAAGAAGATTTTAATGAAGAAGTAAATATTTAATTATAAAGATCTGAATTCTTGATGGATTCAGATCTTTTTTAGTTAAAAAATTAGTTTTATGCAGAAACATTTTTCAATTACTAAATAATTTATAGTAGAGAGGAATGGAGGTGATTAGTATGAGTAAATATCTTATAGCAGTTGATAGTGGGCATGGAATGCAGACGGCAGGGAAAAGGACACCGGCAATTCCAAAAGTATGGTTTGGCAAAAAAAAGGGGAGTATTATCCATGAAAAAGAATTTAACAAACCAACAGCTGAATTCCTGATAGAAGCCCTAAAACGTTGTGGGTTTGATACGATTAATGTATCGCCCGGAACGGTAGATATCTCATTAAAGGAACGTTATACTAAGGCAAACAATGTGAATGCAGATATTTTTGTTTCCAAACATTATAATTCTCAGGATAATAAATGGGGAGATGAAAATGGAATTGAAACGATTATCTCTCAGTATGCCAGTGATAAAACAAAACGATTAGCAAAGCTTGTTCAAAAAGAACTGGTAAAGGCGCATAAGCGAAGGGATCGGGGAGTTAAAACAGATATTGAAAGCTCTGGGTTTAATATTGCAGTATTAAGAAATACTAAAATGCCAGCGATTTTGACGGAGAGTGGTTTTATGGATAATTTAGAAGAAGCAAAAACAATGTTGGATCCCGCCTTCCAGAAGAAAGACGCGGAAGCAACCTGCGTTGCTATATGTAAATATTTTAATGTAAAATATGTGAAGCCATTATAAATTATATTGAGTTAAACTTTAATCCTACTTTGTATCTATAGCAACGTATATCTTGCTTATATTGAATAATAATATATCATGAACAAGTTCATGATCTTGTTACATTCGCCAAATGCTTTGCGCTTGGCTCATTATTTTCATTATATCATATCGATATAATTATTTATAAATTAATTCAATGAAACTATTGACGAATTTAAAAATTACGTTTATTATAAGTATATACCCCACAGGGGTGGGGATGAACAAGGTAAAATATGACAAGGAGGATTAAGATGACTCAGAAATCTTTTAAGATAGAGGGAATGACTTGTGCAGCTTGTGCGAAAACAGTAGAGAGAGTTACGAAAAAGCTGTCAGGTGTTTCAGAATCCAATGTAAATCTGGCTACAGAGAAATTAAAAATAGATTTTGATGAAGCAATTATTTCTACTGTAGATATACAGGCGGCAATTGAAAAGGCGGGGTATAAAGCACTGACAGATGCGGCAAATCGTACAATGAAGATAGAAGGAATGACTTGTGCGTCTTGCGCGAAAGCAGTGGAAAGGGCCACCAGAAAGATAAATGGCGTAGTAGAATCCAGTGTGAATTTAGCTACAGAAAAATTAAATATCAGTTATGATCCTGCATTAGTGAAAATCTCTGATATTAAGCATGCTATCGAGAAAGCCGGATATAAAGCAATCGAGGAAGATACTACAGTAGATACAGACAGAGAAAGAAAAGAAAAAGAGATTAAGGTATTATGGAGAAGATTTGTAATATCTGCAATATTTACAATACCATTACTATATATGGCAATGGGACATATGCTGGGATTTCCACTTCCGGATATTTTACATCCAGAGATGTATCCTGCGAACTTTGCCTTGCTGCAGGTTCTTTTGGTAGTTCCATCTATGATAGCCGGATATAAATTTTATACAGTTGGATTCTCTTCTTTATTTAGAAGAAGTCCCAATATGGATTCGTTAATTGCAATCGGTACATCTGCAGCATTTCTTTATGGGATTTATGCGATTATTGAGATATTTAACGGTAAATTCCACTATGTAGATGATTTATATTTTGAAGCAGCAGGTACTATTATAACGCTTATTATGCTCGGTAAATATCTGGAAGCAGTAACAAAAGGGAAAACGTCAGAAGCTATTAAGAAATTAATGGGTCTTGCTCCTAAAACTGCAATTGTAGTTAAAGATGGTAAAGAAATGGAGATCTCTATCGATGATGTGGAAGTTGGAGACATTCTTGTTGTAAAACCAGGAGAGAAAATGCCCGTTGATGGTGAAGTAGTAGAAGGAACAACTTCAGTGGATGAATCCATGTTAACAGGTGAAAGTATTCCTGTAGAAAAAAATATGGGAGACCTAATTATTGGTGCAAGTATTAATAAAAATGGAAGCATTAAATATAAGGCAACAAAAGTTGGGAAAGATACTGCATTAGCTCAAATTATTAAATTAGTAGAAGATGCACAAGGATCTAAAGCTCCAATTGCAAAACTTGCAGATATTATATCCGGATACTTCGTTCCAATCGTTATTATTTTAGCTGTCATTTCAGCTTTGGGGTGGTTCTTTATCGGCGGTGAATCCACAGTATTTGCACTTACTATATTTATCTCAGTATTAGTTATTGCCTGCCCTTGTGCTCTCGGTCTGGCAACACCTACTGCAATTATGGTTGGTACCGGTAAAGGAGCAGAACATGGTGTGCTGATTAAGAGTGGTGTAGCCCTTGAATCTGCACATAAAGTTCAGACTATTGTATTTGATAAGACTGGAACTATAACGGAAGGGAAACCTAAGGTTACTGATATTGTAGTAGCAAATGGAATTACAGAAACAGATTTGTTGCAACTTGCAGCATCAGCAGAAAAAGGTTCAGAGCATCCTCTTGGTGAGGCGATCGTAAAAGGAGCAGAAGAAAAAGGCTTAGAGTTTAAAAAGCTCGATTCTTTTAAAGCAATTCCAGGACATGGAATTGAGGTAGAAATTGAAAACAAAGAGATTTTAGCAGGAAATAGAAAGCTGATGAATGAACGTAATATTTCATTGGAAGACCTTGAAACAACTTCAGACAGATTGGCAAGTGAAGGCAAGACACCTATGTATATTGCAATTGATAATAAAATTGCAGGAATTGTGGCGGTTGCAGATACAGTAAAAGAAAACAGTAAGAAAGCAATTGAAAGATTGCATCATATGGGCATTCAGGTTGCTATGATAACAGGTGATAACAAGAGAACCGCAGAGGCAATTGCAAAGCAAGTGGGTATTGATAGAATTTTAGCAGAAGTTCTGCCACAGGATAAAGCGAATGAAGTGAAAAAGCTTCAAGGAGAAGGTAAGAAGGTCGCAATGGTAGGAGATGGTATTAATGATGCCCCAGCATTAGCTCAGGCAGATATTGGTATAGCCATAGGATCAGGAACAGATGTTGCTATGGAATCTGCAGATATCGTTCTTATGAGAAGTGATTTAATGGACGTTCCAACTGCGATTCAATTATCAAAGAGTACCATTACTAATATTAAGGAGAATCTTTTCTGGGCATTTGGTTACAATACCCTGGGTATACCAGTTGCCATGGGATTACTTCATGTTTTTGGAGGTCCATTATTAAATCCAATGATAGCGGCAGCTGCAATGAGCTTAAGTTCAGTGTCCGTATTAACCAATGCTCTTAGACTTAAGAGATTTAAACCGGCAAAGTAATGAGTGAGTTATAAGAGATTTTGATTCTCTATCACAAAAATAAAAAATACTATATAATTATAAATAAATTTATAATTAATCATTTAGGAGGAAATATATGACTAAGAAAATATCAATTGAAGGAATGAGCTGTAGTCACTGTGTAAACCATGTGAAAGAATCTTTGGAAGAACTAAATGGAGTAACTAAGGTTGATGTTGATTTAGATACTAAGTCAGCAGTGCTTGAATCTTCTGAGGATATCAAAGATGAAGATATTAAATCAGCAATTGATGAAGTTGGTTATGAAGTCGTAGAAATACAGGTTATTTAACAATTAAGGGGACTGTAGCTGTCATACAGTCTCCTTTTTCAAGGAGTCATAATATTTCAAAAGAATGGTAAGAGGTGAAAGAATGTTTCAAAAGATGAAGAAAGTAATTGAAAAATTCTTAGAAGATCTGGCAAGAGAAAATCAGAAGGTCTACGGCAAGGGAGGACTTGATTGCTGTAAGATTAACAGAAATAATTCAGAGAACATGAATAATAAAAAAAATCCATAAAATCTACATATTAATAATTATGATGCTCCCATTTGTTGCGGGGTTTAGTCCGGCGGTTGCAACGGTACTTGGATTTATTGCACCTTTCATCTGTCCTTTAATGATGGGCGGCATGGTATTCATGATGTTTAAGAGTCAGAAAAAATCAAATTGCTGTGATAAGGAAAATATTATTGAATAATATATATAATAAATTCAGAAGCAATTTGGATCAGACAAAAGAATGGGATAATTTCTAACATTATATAAATAACAGTATATATTTTAAAAAAATGAAAATAATAAAAGCATCAACAAATATTAAAATATAGATTGTAGGTGTTAGAATGGGAATTATAAGTTGGATTATTATTGGAGCTCTTGCAGGGTGGCTGGCAAGTATGATTACTGGAAACAATGCAAAAATGGGTGCAGGGAAAAATATCCTTGTAGGAATCGTTGGATCATTTATCGGCGGTTTTGTCATGAACCTTATCGGAGGAGTTGGAATAACTGGCTTTAATATTTGGAGCCTGGTGGTTTCAATTATTGGATCTGTCATTCTATTGCTGATAATAAATGCTTTCAGTAAAAGAAATGTATAAAAATGATTAACATCAATCATTCCAGAGAGAATGGTTGATGTTTTTTTATTTGTGGCTTGTCAATTTTGTTCTTCCGTGATACCATTTATTACAAGTTAGCTATTGCTAACCATGCATTCTGCCATTAATGGAAGAAAGGATTATTTATGAGTTTGGATTTCAATGAATTAATACAATCTTTTACAAAAGCTAATATTGAATTTAGTGATATATATTTAATTACAATTCCACCTGGAGGAAAATCTTTAAACAGTACTACTTCGCCGGGTGTTTGTGGAATTGTGATACCCGTAAAGGGAAAGGCCAGGTTTATCATAGATAAATGGCCGGTTGAATTAGAAAGAGGGGTTATATTACATGCAGGTTCCGGAATGGAACTTTATAAAGAGGTATTGGGAAATTCTGAATGGGAATTTATCCTCCTTCATTATAAAATAGCGGGGGACGAAAATATTAAAAAATATTTGGAAACAAAGAATTTTATCTTAAATATCAGTGCCGGAGGGAGTCTGGAACTGGACCTGTTATTACAGAGACTGCTAAGGCTTGAGAAGGAGAGTGTTCCAATGAAGAGCTTAAAATGCAAAGCTCTTTTATATGCTATATTGGAAGAACTGCTTCAATCAGCGAGGGAAACCATGTTAGATTCAAAGGAAGAATCTATCGAGTTTCTTATAGATTACATACAAGATAATTTAGATAAAAGCCTGACCGTATTCCAATTGGCTGAAAAAGTAGGTATGGATTCCAGGCAATTACATTATCTGTTTTTAAAAAGAATGGGTATCTCTCCTAAAAAATATTTAATACGATGTAAGATAAAACGTGCAAAAGAGCTTTTAGAAAATGAAAATTATTCCATATCCAGAATATCTGATATGGTCGGATACGAAGATCCTCTTCATTTTAGCCGTATTTTTAAAAAGAACATGGGAATATCCCCTAATTTATATCGGAGCAATTTTGAAAAAAATCCATGGAGGATTTGAAAAAATGCCATTTCCTAATTACCTTAGGTGTGGTATAGTTTACAAGTCAATTGAGAATGATAATCATAATCAAGTCAATGTGATTATAAGAACATATGGAGGAATAAGATGAAAAAAATAATCAGATTATTTATGATAACAGCCATAGCTGCAGTCTTTGCAGTTGGATGTACAAAAGAAAATGACAATAACGGAGAAACTGGGACAGAGGTCTCTTCCACGGAAGGAACTGTTGTTGAAGATTCTACTGTTGAAGAAGAATCTTCCGGTTCCCAAAAAGAATATCCATATACATATGTTGATGTTGCAGGAAGAGAAGTTGTTATTGAAAAAGAACCTGTAAATATAGCAGTGGATTACCTGCCTCTTTGGGAAACTTTACTTCTCCTGGATATTACGCCGGTTGCAGCATCCGGTGCCCAAAATTACCTTGCAACCTGGGATGCTTTTCAAGGTATAGATATGGAAGAGGTAATTGATCTTGGTACTTCAGAAGTGAACCTGGAACTTTTACTGGAGATTGAGCCGGATCTTTTTTTACATCAGGTATCTGATCCCGGAAATATTGATGTTACCAATTTTGAGGCTATTTCACCTGTAGCAGTGTTTGGACCTGAGACAAAAATGGATTGGAGATTAAGCCTTCGTGAAGTAAGTAAGCTCGTGGGAAAAGAAGAAAAAGCAGAAGAAGTAATTGCTGAATTTGATAAAAAGATAGCAGATGCACGCGGCAAATTACAGGAAAAGTACAACGGACAAACAGTGCTTCAGATGTCTTTAATGTCTGCTGACCAATATTATTGTGCTTATCGCCCTGTTTTATATGATAAGGAAGCCGGACTTGGTTTATCAGCACCGGAAGGTTACACAACTTCAGAGAACTATGAACAGGTATCTATGGAAGCCATTGTTTCCATGAATCCGGATTATATTTTTGTAAACGTTTTTGATGGAGATGAAGCAATTTATGAGGAAATGACAGGAAATTCTGTATGGCAGTCTTTAAAAGCGGTGCAGGAAGGAAATGTTGTAAAACTTGATGGCTCAGGGCATGCAAATAGTGGATTGGCAACACAGTATACGATTGATAGGATAGTTGATACACTTTTAGCAGAATAATTTGGGGGAATAGGGCTGCTGAAAATAACTTGATTTATCTGGGGACAGGATTTGATTCTGTAGCTGGTGGTTGTCAGGTTATTTACGGCAGACCCTTTTCTAAATTTAACTTAGGATGAATGAAAAGAAAAGTATTTAGGAGCAGTATGTATAAATGAAAAATAAAGTCAAAGCCAAGAAAATCAATAAAAGCAGAAGCCTGATCACAACGGTTATACTTATAGCCGGATTCATACTGCTTTTCATTTTTATGTTAATATCCATTACACAGGGAGCTGCAGCGATTCCGTTATCTACAGTAATAGAGGCATTTACTAATTTTGACAGGGATAATTCCAGTCATCTATTGGTAATGGATATGCGTCTGCCAAGAATAATCGGTGCAGCCTTTGTGGGTAGTGGGTTAGCGGTAGCTGGTGCCCTCATGCAGGGAATGACAAGGAATCCTCTTGCAGATACTGGAATTATGGGACTTAATTCTGGGGCAGGTTTGGCAGTTGCTATCTGTTTTGCTTATTTCAAAGGAGCATCTTACTTTCAAATTGTTTTGGTTTCTTTTTTAGGAGCGGCTATAGGAGCAGCTATGGTTTACATCATCAGTAACCTGGTTCCAGGGAACAATCATCCCATGAAACTTGTACTTGCCGGTGCAACCGTCAGCACTCTTTTATCTGCTCTCAGCCAGGGGATTGCATTAAACAGCAATGTTGCATTAAATGTCACTTTCTGGACTATGGGTTCTGTGGCAGGAACGAATTGGAATCAGATAAAACTGGCTCTGCCTGTGATCGTGACGGCATTTATTGGCTCGGTTGTGATCTCCAGAGGAGTTTCTGCTATAAGCATGGGAGAAGAAGTGGCTTTAGGTCTGGGGGTTAAAATCAAGCTGATAAAATTTTTGGGAACCATGTTTGTGGTTCTATTAGCAGGAACTTCCGTTGCAATAGCCGGAGCAGTTACATTTATAGGAATGATAATCCCACATTTTTCACGATTTTTAGTGGGGCCTGATTATCGATTGATTATTCCGGTCAGTGCTGTATTGGGAGCATTGTTGTTAGTAACAGCAGATTTATTCTCAAAAACCTTCAGTCCTCCTACGGAATTACCTGTGGGTGCAGTCATTGCCCTCCTTGGGGTTCCTGTATTTTTATATTTTGCAAGAAAACAAAAGGGGGATTTATAGTTGAAGAATAAAATCATAAAAACACATTATAAAATATTGATTGCTCTTGTCCTTCTTCTTCCTATATTGTTTTTCATCAGTATGAATGCAGGATATACCCGGATAGGGTTTTCAGAAATATTACATATTTTGGCAGGTAGGGGTTCTATAAAAGATAATATTGTTGTATTCCAGTTCCGGTTACCAAGAATTATCATTGCAATGCTCGTAGGTGCAGGCTTTTCTTTGTCAGGATGTATCTTACAAGGGCTTACCAAAAATCCTCTGGCAGATCCGGGCTTAATGGGAATTAATGCAGGAGCAGGTATTGTTGTATTAATTTTTATGACATTAAGCGGAACCATGATAATGGGAAAAATGATATCTCTTCCAATTTTTTCTTTGATTGGGGCTTTAATAACAGGAAGTATGATTTATATACTATCCAACAGAAAATCTTACGGAATCTCACCTATAAGACTTGTTTTAAATGGTGTGGCCATACAGGCAGGAATTAATGCTGCCATGACTTTATTAATATTGAAGCTGGATGATACCCAGGCGGAATTTTTGACAGCCTGGCAGTCAGGAAGTATATGGAACTCAACATGGAAGTCTATGATCGCCTTATTTCCATGGATATTAGTCGGATTTCTTATTCTCATTTTTATGGCTAGAAAAATGGATGTATTAGTAATGGGAGATGAATTATCCAAAGGACTGGGAGTAGCAGTTATAAAAGAAAAAAGAAAACTGCTTTTTCTGGCGGTAGCCCTTGCGGCAGCTTGTGTTGCAATCAGCGGCAATATTAATTTTGTGGGATTGATTGCTCCCCATTTATCCAGGAGGCTGGTAGGAGCAAGACATAAAATACTCCTTCCCGTCTGTGCCCTGGTAGGGGCTATATTGGTATTAGTAGCAGATATCATTGCAAGGACGGTGATGGAACCGGCGGAGATTCCTACAGGAATTGTAGTTTCCGTTATTGGAGCCCCATATTTCATTTTTCTTTTAGTGAAAAACCGAAAAGCAGCAGGAAATAAATAAAAATTAAAATAAAAATATAAGAAAAGGAATAATAGCGAGGAGGAATCAGAATGGAGAATATCAGGATAAACGGAATCAAGGCAGGGTATAGTGAAAAAGTCGTTATTGAAGATTTGACTATTGATATACCTTTAGGTAAGACGACTGCCATTATTGGACCCAATGGCTGTGGCAAGTCTACTTTATTAAAATCTTTGGGACGAATCTTAAATATTAAAAAAGGAGCTATATATTTGAATGGGAAAGAAATCCATGGAATGCCTACCAAAGAACTTGCCACTAAACTTGCAATCCTGCCCCAGTCACCTACAGCACCAGAAGGACTGACTGTGGAAGAACTGATTTCTTACGGTAGATATCCATATCAGAAAGGATTGGGAAAGTTAAATGAAGAAGATAAAAAAATCATAACTTGGGCTTTGGCTGCAACCAATCTGGAAGAATTAAGATATGAGGCGGTTGATAACCTGTCAGGAGGCCAGAGACAGAGAGTCTGGATCGCAATGGCTTTAGCCCAGGAAACAGATGTGATTTTACTGGATGAGCCAACGACCTATTTAGATATGGCTTATCAGCTTGAGGTATTGGAATTACTTGAGGAATTGAATAAAGATTATAAATGTACGATTATTATGGTACTCCACGATATTAATCTGGCTTCCAGATTTTCGGATTTCATAATCGCAATGGGCTCCGGGAAAATAATAAAGGCAGGATATCTCACTGAAGTTATGACTACCGAAGTATTAAAGGCAGTTTATCGGATACAGGCCAATATAATAAAAGATCCTGATACAGGATGTCCTATCTGCATGTCCTATGGTCTGTTAAATAAAGAAAGAAATAAAAAATTAGTTAGAAGAGGTGCTTAATTGAAGAAAATAGCCATATACGGAAAAGGCGGTATTGGGAAATCCACAACTGTGTCTAATCTTTCGGCAGCTTTAGCCAGTAAAGGAAAAAAGGTAATGCAGATAGGATGTGACCCAAAAGCAGATTCCACAAGAAATCTGACCCAAGGGGTCAAAATTCCCACGGTTCTTGATGTATTGAGGGAGAAAGATAAAGTAGAACTAAAAGACATTGTAACACAAGGGGATCTTGGTGTCTTATGTGTGGAAGCGGGAGGTCCGGTTCCAGGAGTAGGATGTGCAGGCAGAGGGATCATAACTGCATTTGAGAAATTGGAAGAACTCCATGCCTATGAAATCCATAAACCGGATATTGTAATCTATGACGTATTAGGAGATGTAGTATGCGGTGGTTTTGCAATGCCTATAAGGGGAGGATATGCAGAGGAGGTATGTATTGTGACCTCTGGGGAAATGATGTCCTTATATGCAGCAAGTAATATAGCTTATGCAGTAAAAAGTTTTGGTAAGAGGGGATATGCTTCTTTAAAGGGACTTATATTCAATGCCAAGAATATTGAGAATGAAGAGGAACTTGTAACCAATGCTGCAAAAGAAATAGAAACCAATATTATTCACAAAATAGAAAGAAATCCTTTGGTCCAGAAGGCAGAGGATGCAGGCAAAACAGTTGTTTCTGCCTTCCCGGAAAGTGATATGGCCAAAGAGTATAGAAAGCTGGCGGATCTATTGTTTGGTTAGATTTTAAAAGATAAGGAGTTTTATGATAAAAGAAGATTTTAAATTTTTGAACCGACTGTCAGACATTAATAATAATATGGGAATTAAGTTTTTACATAGGGCGGCAGCTCCGGGAAGCCATTGTCCCATGCATATGGCTCTTGCAACAATTAGAAGTATAAAAGGAGTTTCCAGTCTGGTGGTGGGGATGGCGGAATGTGGTTATTACAGTAGATTTGTAGCATGTTCTCCTTATGGTGAATATAAAGAATTGCATTATGTTTATGAACTGGATTCCAATGAAGTGGTATTTGGCTGCAGAAAAGGAGTAAAAAAGGCACTTCTGGAAATGGACAGAGAAGGAGCCAAAGTAATTCTGGTAATCATGACTTGTGTTCCTGCGCTTATCGGGGAGGATATGGAATCCATACTTGAGGAAGTCAATCCCCTTATGAATGAGAAAGCAGTATTTATTGACAGTGCACATTTTAAAAGGAATGGATATCAGTCAGGGTTTTCCGATACTTTAGATCAGCTGGTCCGAACTATGGGCAAGGAAAGGACAGAGAAAAGGAAAAGAGTTAACTTTTTTGGCGGGGCCAGAGGAGGAGAATTTAAATTATTAAAAGATATGATTATACAGAATGGTTATGAAGTAAGTGAATATGCCAGGGGATTTTCTATGGATGATTTATACCGCTCCAGGGAAAGTGCACTGAGTATTATTCTGGACCGCAAGATGTTAAAAGCAGGAAGAACATTAAAAGAAATACAAGGGATACCATATGTCTGTATGGCAGATAGATATACTGGAGATGACATTGCAGGAGGATATGAAGAAATATTTTGCCTTCTTTCTATTACGAACTACAGTGAACTCCTTAAAGGAAGAAAACTTTTAGAGAAGCTTATTCAGGGATCAAAAGAAAAATTTTTAAATATATCCTATATTGCAACCTATCCGGAACTTGATATCCTGCCTGTTGCCATGTTTTTATCCAGTCTTGGGATGGTACCGGAACTACTTCATGTGGAAGAGTTCAATGAAGACAGCCTTCCTTATAAAGAAGGAATAAATGCATTGGGAAGAGATCCTTACATAGCCTATATAACCAATAAGGAGGAGATCCTGGAGGCTTTTGAAGAGCCTGTTACTCTCTCTTTAGGTAACTGCCAGGGGCTAGAGAGAGATAATATCATATCAGATTCTGAGTTAGCTCGCATGTCTTCTTTATGGGGTTTTGAGAGAAGTCAGGCACTTTTAGACTTGATTCTAAAAAATAGGTAATGGAAAGAGAAGAAAGGAAATTTACATGGGACTTTATAGATATGCACCGAGACCTTCAGGAAGAATGGGGTTATTATGGACACTTGGAATGATAAAAGGAGCAGCCATCCTGGAATTTGGCTCCATGGGGCATATGCTTTATGCACAGAGATGGTTATGGCAGTCAAACCCTGATATGGCAAGTAAGCTGTACACCACCCATCTGGATGAAAAAGATATTGCACTGGGAATTACAAAACGCTTTTCCCTTGCAGTTGAGGAAATCATTGAAAAAGAAAATCCTGAAGTTATCTTTGTTCTGCCTTCCACCGTACCAGCAATCACAGGAGTTGATATGGATGTTCTGTGCGAGGAAGCAGAGAATGAATTTGGGAAACAGATTATTATGCTTAAAAAGGGAAGTTTCCATGAGAAACTCCATCATGGGATAGAGGAAGGATTATACTGTCTGGTAAAAGAGCTGGTTGAAAAAGAATCGGTAAACAGGACAGAAGCAGTAACTTACAATCTGATTGGATCCTGCATTGATCTGGCAAAATTTGAAACAGATATATATGAAATGAAGCGGATATTAAAAGACTGCCTTGGTATGGAAGCGGCCTGTATATTGACCTCTGATACTTCCATCTCCCAGATAAAGAAAATGGGAGGAGCACATATTAATCTGGTTATAAGAAGAGAAGGAATAAAGGCTGCAAAAGAACTGAAAGAAAAATTCCATACGGATTATGTGTACGGAAGGCCTTATGGATATCAGGGTACTGTGAGATGGTTGAAACAGATTGGGGACAAGCTTGACCTGGCTTTAAATGAAGAATTTATTGAAAGGGAATTACATGAGGGCAGTTATGGCTTTGACTATTGCAGACAGGCCGCGTCTATTAATCCCCATAAAGCAGGAATTTCTATAGGAGGAAATTATGATGTGGTAAAGGGGATTCTGGACTTTGCAGCCAGGGAAGTGGGACTGGAGAAAAAATATATCTGGTGTGATGCAGCTGATTACGGAGATGATTCCATACCTTATCAGACAGAAGAAGAACTGACAAAGTATATTACAAAAGATCTGGATGGGATCTTAATGGCAGATAAGTCAGCTTATCAAATGGCAGGCAGAAATATGGGACCTATCATCAACAGGAGTCTGGACAACAAAAATTTTAATAAATATGAACCTCCATATGTAGGATTTAGAGGAGCAATGAATTTATGTTCTCTTTGGTTGGAAAATATATTATAACTGAATAAAAAACGTAGTTTTTTGACGGGGCTGCCGCACTTTTCAATCGTTAGCGGGACAGCTCCGTTATTTTTATTTCATAACTCCATAAAATCTCCACAAACAATTGATAAGATGTTAAAAGTTGATGGATTGGTAAGGAGGTACCTATGAGTGAGAAAAACGTCATCAGAATATTAGAAATAGATGGAATGACATGTATTAGCTGCGAAAATAGGATTGAGAAAAAATTAAAGAATACAAAAGGAATAGTAGATGCAGATGTGAATTATAAAACAGGAAAAGCAAAAATCTGTTTTAATTATGAGGAAATTACATTAGAAGAAATCAGAAGTATCATCGAAGGATTGGATTATAAAGTAGTAAGGGGTAATCGAACAGTAAAGAATGAAAATACTATATTGCAGATTATCCCAGCCGCTATAATTTTATTCTCGTTATATACGATTATAAACCGATTAGGAGGATTTAATATTATCAACGCATTCCCAGTAGCTAAAGAAGGTATGGGATATGCCATGTTATTTGTTATAGGGTTGCTCACTTCAGTTCATTGTGTAGCAATGTGTGGTGGAATCAGCCTTTCTCAATGTGTTCCCCATAACGCAACGACCGGTGGGAATAAAAGTAAATTCCAAACACTTCGTCCGACGTTTCTTTATAATCTGGGAAGAGTAATATCTTATACGGTTGTGGGAGGAATTGTTGGAGCATTAGGATCTGTTATCAGTTTTTCAGGGGCGGCCAAAGGGATTGTGCAATTAGTTGCCGGATTATTCATGATGATCATGGGGCTGAATATGCTAAATATTTTTCCGTGGCTTAGAAAATTAAATCCACATATGCCAAAGATATTTGCTGAAAAAATTAATGAAGGTAAGAAGAATAATGGACCTTTATATATAGGTTTATTAAATGGTCTTATGCCATGCGGACCTCTCCAGGCAATGCAAATATATGCGTTATCTACCGGCAGCCTTATTGAAGGAGCTGCATCTATGTTTTTATTTAGTTTAGGGACAGTGCCATTAATGTTTGGGTTTGGTGCTCTTAGCTCCTTTTTAAGTCAGAAATTCACTCATAAAATGATTAAAGTGAGTGCGGTATTGGTTGTAATATTAGGTGTATTTATGTTTGGCAATGGAATGAATTTATCTGGAATTTCACTTCCGTCCATTTCAGGAGTAGCAAAAGGGAATAATAGTAACAGTAATAGTGCCGGTAGTAATGTTGCCCGTATAGTCGACGGAGTTCAGGAGGTAACATCATCTCTTGCATCTGGCAGATATGAACCAATTACTGTACAAAAAGGTATTCCGGTAAAGTGGACCATTAAAGCGGAAGAAAGAGATATCAATGGATGTAATTATAGTATTGTAATACCAAAATTAGACCAACAGTATCAGTTAAATCCAGGAGATAATGTAATTGAATTTACACCAGCAGAAAGTGGAACGATTCCCTATAGCTGCTGGATGGGTATGATTCGAAGCAGTATTACAGTTGTAGATGATATTAATGATATTGACGTTACAGAATCTAATACTGCTCCAGATACAGACATATCAGAAAGTTATAAAATTCCAACGGATAATGTAGCAATAGCACAGATAAATGATGGGATTCAAACGGTAAAGATTGATATGGATGATACGGGATTCCAACCTGCCATTGTTGTTTTACAAGCTGGCATAGAAACAACAATGACCATCAATGCAACAAAAATAAGTGAAAGCAATAGCATTTTGGGTTTCCCGATTTATTATGCACAGATTAATATGAAAGAAGGTGAAAATCCAATTTCTTTGATTCCGGATGTAGATTTTGATTTTTCAGCAATAGATGCTTCTTTTTCTGCATATGTAAAGGTAGTAGATGATATTAGCAATATTGATATTGAAGCAATTAAGGAAGAAGTAAAAAATTACGAACCAACGGACCAGGATTTTCTTAATAATTTTGTAGGTGATGGGGTATCATGTCATTAAAAATAAAGAATAAAAAAGGATAGGTAAAATATTATGAAGAAAAAATTAATTTTATCAACGTTAGTAGTTGCATCAATAATTTCACTGACGGCATGTAAACAGACAGATGTTGTGGGAAAAGAATCGATCAATTCCTTTCAAAAGGTTTTAAATGCAGTTCCAGATAGTATAACGGCAGATAACGATAACAATGGATGGTCACTTCGCGCACCGGATGAAAGTGCAAGGTTTATTTGGAGCAAAGATTTTAGCAGTAGTTCCATGTACGATGCCATGATTGAATTTGATGCAAAGCCATTTATTGATGCAGGTCTGGATGTAACTAAATTGCCAGAAGGTATGATAAATGAAGATAAAATATTAATCGGAGCAGATCTTGGAGATGAAAGTTTAACTTATGACGGGGAAGCCACACCTTTGGAATCATACAAAAAAATCGTTGATTTAAAACGGGATTCTGTTACTTATCATAAGGCATTAGACCATTATGGCATCAGTTTATCTAATGGAAATGTTTTTGAGTGGGCAAAAGATATGGACAAAAACGATAAAGATATTGTATTTGCATTAAATCCGGAAATATTTATAAATGCTGGTGTAGATCCAGAAAAAGTGGATGGATGGGTTTTTGCAAAAGTTGAGGTTATGGATATGAATGGAAAAGATATAGAAGTCGATAAATTTCTCAAACCATTTAATCTACAATAGTAGAAGATAAACAGTAAATGCTCATTATAGTTAAAATCCTATTAAAATTAGCAATAAATCCAATTATTTGGAATTACTGCTAATTTTTTGGTATAGAGTTTATTACACACTTGTATTATATTATTATTTGTATAAAACCCGGCTAAATTCAGTTGAATTCTATAGTTTAGTGGCATTACCATATATTAACCGTTGCAAGTTTGTCACATTGTGCTATAATAACTCTGTAATATATATTTAATATATTTGTAACAAGTAATTTGTTTACATATCACGGAGGCACTTATGACGAAAAATATAAAAAAGGTAGCTACATATTGTTTGATTGGAACAGTTTTCTTTTCAGGGAAAACACTTGTTACGAAGGCAGCTGAATTGCCGGTAGCAGGAATTGATGTCGTACTAAATGATTTTTATTTAACGGCTAATGATGAGAATGGGAATATTACTAATTTATTAGAACCAGTAAATTCAGAGTATCAAAACTTGGCAATATCTAAGGTTGTGAACTATGTTAACATCCGAAAAAAAGCCAGTGAAAAAAGTAAGGTGGTAGGAAAGCTGTATAGCAATTCAGCAGCAACTATCGTTGACAAAAAAGGTGACTGGTATAAAGTAAAATCAGGAAGTGTAACTGGGTACATAAAAGGAGAATATCTGGTAACTGGAGAAAAAGTAGAAAAGCTTGCAAAAAAAGTAGGTGAAAGAATTGCTACAGTTACAACTACAACTTTAAAGGTAAGAGAAAAAGCCAGCCTAAAAGCTCCAGTTGTTACTTTGATACCAATTGATGAAGAACTTGAAGTGGTGAAGGAAGTAGATGGATGGGCGAAAGTATCTTTAGATTCAGATGTTATAGGTTATGTTTCTTCAGACTATATAAAGGTCAGAACAGAATATAAGGAAGCAGAATCCATAGCAGAAGAAAAGGCCAGATTAAAAGCGGAAGAGGCTGCAAGACAAAATCAGGAAGCAGGAAACTCACGAGAAACAGCCAATACATATAATACGAATGCAACAACATCCAATACAAAAAGGGCAACGAAAAAGGTAAGTAAAGCAAGTTATTCTATTCCGTCTAATACCAGTACATCAGGAAATAGACAGGCCATTGTAAATTATGCGTTAAAATTTGTAGGGAATCCATATGTCTGGGGTGGAACAAGTTTAACAAATGGTGCCGATTGTTCAGGGTTCACTCAATCAGTCTTAAGAAATTTTGGAATAAGTATTCCAAGAGTATCAAGAGAACAAGCATATGCAGGAAGAACGGTATCTTTAAGTGATATTCAACCAGGTGATTTAATATTCTATACAAGCGGCGGATCTATTAACCATGTTGCAATGTATATTGGAAATGGACAAGTAGTTCATGCCAGCAGCCGAAAAACAGGAATTAAAATTTCAAATTATACATACAGACAACCTTATAAAGCTGTAAGCTATATTAATTAGAAATGAAGGAATACAAAATGAATAAAAAGAATATGAAATATCTGGTGTTGTCAGCATCAGCAGTAGTAATGATAGTATTGGTGATACTTTCAAATATTAATGGAAAAAAGGACAATACTAAGGAGTCTGCCAATAATGAGGAAATCGCTAATACTGCAATGATAAGTGAAAGTGAGAATAATTCTTTACTTGCAGAAGAAACAGAAGCTCCAATTACGGAAGAAATCCAATTTGAGATTGAAAAGTTAATAGAGAATTATTATGATGTATCAAAAAAAGTGGATGAAAAACTCATTGAAAGTGATTCTACCAAAGATAACAGTCAGACTGTGAAGGAGATCAATGAGAAAAGGGAAGGAATTGAATCCTATAAAAATATAAAAACATATGTTAGACCAGGATTAGAAGAAAGTACATATGTAGTATATACAACCTATGAGATGAAATTTCACAGCATCAAGACACTTGCCCCAGGAATGAGCGTTCTCTATGTGGCAAAAGATGAGAATAATGAATATGCTATATTAGATCGGCCGGAGGATAACCAATTAAATGAATATATTAATGAATTAACTAAGGATGAAGAAATTGCCGGTTTAATTCTGGACGTGAATACAAGATTAAACAAAGCTATGGAAAAAGATAAGACTTTGAAATCTTTTGTAAAATCACTTGAAAATATTGCAGACAAAGAAAAAGAATCAAAATAGGAACAAAAGCACCAAGTCTCCATGAAAAGAGAAATTTGGTGCTTTTTGTGTGAAAAGCATTATATGCAATATTTCGAGCATTTTATAGGATGTACATTGAAAAAAATGTGTAATACAATATAGTAAAGATAGAATAATTCTCGGAGGAAATTATAATGAAGATTGTAATGGAAAAGTATCGTGGATACGGTAATGATTTTCTCATTTGGGATCCAGTTAAAAATAAAATGGATTTAGATTTAAATAGGGCAAAAGCAATTAAAAAAAGTAATTTAGGATTTGGAGCCGCAGGTATATTATATGGACCGATTATGGAAGATAATAATATGTTTTTTAAGGTTTTTAATGGCGATGGCTGTGAAGAGGAATTAGACAACAGGAATAAAAAGATTTTCTTAAGATATATGAAAGACGCCGGATATGACCCGTTAGAATCCTGTATGGTGTCCTCTTTAAAAGAAGATATAGCTTATAATATACAGGATGATATTCATAATATTGGATTTATCATATTAAATAATGAATTTGTGAAAGAACTGGAAATCATGAAATAAATGTGATTTGAATCATTTTTTCATCCTTGAACTCTTAGTATAATATGTTTAAACAATACAAGACAAAAATATTTTGCTTGGTCTGGAGGGCATATTATGAAAATAGTTTATTATAGTGGAACAGGTAATACTGAAAAAATGGCAAAATTAATCGGAGAGGGAGTTCAACTTAGTGGCTCCGATGTGGAATTAGTAGAGGTGTCAAATATTACGAAGGAAGAACTGCTAAAAGAAGAGGTGTTGATTCTGGGTTCTCCGGCGTGTGGAGTGGAATCCATAGAGGAAACAGTTATGGAGCCCCTGATCGATTCTCTGGAAGGAGAGATCAACGGCAAAAAAGTTGCTTTGTTCGGATCCTATAGCTGGGGGCAGGGTGAATGGATGGAGGACTGGGAAGATAAGATGAAATCCTATGGTGCAGATATCATTGTGAACAGCCTTATCTTACTGGAAGATCCATTTGGAAACGAAGATGAATGCAGAGAATTTGGAAAGGCAATCATAGAATATGTAAAATAAATGAAAGGAGCTTAAAGAGCTCCTTTTATAATTTCCCCTAAAAAGATAAATAAGTAATAATAAAGAGAACAATGACGAGTTTTAGCGTTTACAAATCATAGAATAAAGTGTTATAATTTAGGAATAACACTAAACATTGGAGGTTATTCTATGTGGAGAAAAGGTAAAAAAGTTGCGAATGAAAAGAAAAGTACCGGGGATAGTCTAGACAAATTATTAAGTTGGGATTTCAGGGAGGATTCCTTTGAAAATCCAGGTAATAAAAAACAGGATTTGGCTTATAATAACTACAAAGCATATTTTACACAATTTAAGAATGATTTTGATAATGTAAGAGATATTTCCAGCCAATTGGAAGGTGTAATTGAAGGGATGGTAGAGGCATCCCGCAGTGTCAGAATGTCGGCAGAATATATTGCACAGGGGTCCCAAAGCCAGGCAGAAGATGTTGGCCATTGTATGAACGTGGCGGATAATCTGGCAGATAAAATTAATAGTATGGATAATAAATCCAAAGAATTAATTCAATTAGCCCATGAAATGAATGAAGAAAATTCAAGCGGCAAGGAAGCGATTGATAACCTTACATTAAATCAGGAAAAGAACCAAAAAGTAATTAAATCAATTACAGAAGAGATTTACCTTTTATTAGATAAGACAAAGAAAATCAATGAAGTAACCCAAGTGTTATATACGATAGCATCCCAAACGAATCTTTTGGCATTGAATGCCTCAATAGAAGCAGCAAGAGCTGGGGAGGCAGGGAAGGGATTTGCAGTCGTTGCCGACGAAGTCAGAAAACTTTCCGAAGAAAGCAGATTAGCAAGTGAACATATTAATGATTCCATTTCAGATATTACTAAAGAATTAGATAACTTAAAGCAGACAATTGATATGTCAGGAACGACTTTTGAGGAACAGACACAGGCAGTAGAAAAAGTTACTAAGACAATGGAAGGTGTCAGTACATCCGTTGATCAATTTATTGAAAGACAGAAAGAATTTAATAAAGACGTAGAAGAATTATCGGGAGATAAAGAAAGACTAATTACTTCCATAAGCAGTATAGCATCTGTTGTACAGGAAGCTTCTGCCACAACAGAGGAAGTTGCAAGTTTGACTATTACCCAGGATAGTAATGCCGGTTTATTAGTTAAGATGGCTCGTGACTTATGTGGTAAGGTTGAATTTATCGATAAAAACTCGAAACAAATTCATACAGCATCCATACATATAAAGAAGAAAAAGGTGGCAATGATCTGGGATCTGGATGATCCTTTCTGGGAACCGGCTACGAAAGAAGCCAATAAAACTGCAAAAGTTCTTGGATATGATATAACTATATTCGCTCCTAAGGTCAGAGGAAATGCTGGTACAGCTCAGATGATTGAACATTTGGACCAGATTTTATCCTCCGATTATGATGCGATTGTCATTTCTCCAATTGATGACTTAAAAGTAGCAGACAGATTGAAAAAGGCAGCTGATCAGGGAATTAAGATTATATTTATTTTATCAACAGTAGACGGAGTACCATATGAAGCGTTAGTAGGTACAAATTCAATTCAATGTGGTGTGAATGCCGGAAAGACTGCGAAACAGTTATTAGATAATAAAGGCGAAATTATTGTTGGTATGTGGGCAGATAATAAACTGGACAGTATTGAAAAACGTGCAGAAGGATTTATTAATGAAATAAAGTCTGAGCATAATATCAAAATCAATTTAGTTGATGTTGTGGGAGAACCAAGTGAGGAAGATGCTGAGAGAATTATTAGCAAGATGTTAAAAGATCATCCTGATACAGATCTGGTATACGCAACAAATGTTGGCTGGGGTCTTGCCTATGGCAAATATTTTGAAAAACATCCAAAAGATATTAAAGTTGTTACAATAGACTTCACAAAAGATGTTGCAAAATATATGAAGAAGGGTAAAATCACTGCTGCCATTGCCCAACGTCCATTTGCATGGGGATCTGTGACACTGGAACTTCTTGGGAACATTTTTGATGGAAAAGAAGTTAAAAAATATACAGATACGGGTACATATGAAGTTAATATGAATAATATACAGATCTTTGAACAAAGATTTTAGTTTGGTGAATTTAATGTAATAATTTTAAATTAGAAAAAGAACTGGTGCAAAGTTGATCCTTAACTCTATTGCACCAGCTTTTTTCATATGTATTACTTGACCTTTAAAAATCAGAATGTTAAATTAAAGAAGTATTTTATTATTAATGAATGAAATATAGCGTATAATAAACTATATATCATTAATGACTATAGTTCATATGAAAGGAGTCAATATGTTTGAAAATATAATATCATTAAATGGAGTGAGTTTTATTCTGGTCTTTTTGGAGGGGGTAATTTCCTTTTTTTCGCCATGTGTGATACCACTAATACCAGTTTATATAAGTTATTTGGCTGGGAATACCAGATCAGAGGGGGAAGATGGCAGTATTTCATATTCCAGAAAGAAAGTATTCCTACATACAGTATGTTTTGTTCTAGGTATTTCCTTTGCTTTTTTCATACTTGGAATGACTTTTTCAGCTTTAGGCACATTTTTTAATCGCAATCAGATGATTTTTACTAAAGCAGGAGGAATCTTGATACTTATACTGGGGTTATTTCAGCTGGGAGTTTTTGATTTCAAATTTTTGCAAAGAGAGAGAAGAATACATCTTCCTCTTAGTGAAAAAGAGGTGAATCCTTTCATAGCCTTTATTATGGGCTTTACATTTAGTTTTGCATGGACTCCTTGTGTCGGTCCGGCGTTATCCTCTGTTTTAATATTGGCTTCTGGGGCGAAAAGTTCTGAACTTGGCTATCTTCTTGTCCTATTATATACCATAGGATTTATTATTCCATTTTTAGCATTAGGTCTGTTTACTACACAGGCTTTAAACTTTATTAAAAAGAATAAGAAATTGGTCCGCTATGCTATTAAAACAGGCGGAATTATCTTAATCATCATGGGAATCATGACATTTACCGGATGGATGAACGGGATATCAGGATATCTGAACAATTATGGTAATTCAACAGGGCAAGAGAAGATAGACAGTGAATCCAAAAAGGATTCTAAAGATATTATTGTAGAAGATGATGATAATACCAAAGAAGATACTTCTTCTAAAGAAGACCAAACAGATGAAAATGTACAAGAGGATGAAAACAGGCTGGATAAAGAAAAGATACCTGCAATTGATTTTACACTAAAAGATCAATATGGAAAAGAGCATACCCTTTCTGATTATAAAGGAAAAGTAGTTTTCTTAAATTTCTGGGCATCCTGGTGTGGACCTTGTAGAGAAGAAATGCCGCATATTGAGGAACTATATAAAGAATATAATTATAATCAGGAAGATGTGGTGATTATTGGTGTTGCAAATCCAAGAAGTAATCAATATCCAAACAATGCAGATGAAGATATGGCTACGGTTAAAAAATTCCTGGAAGATGAAGAACTTACTTTTCCTGTAGTATTTGACGAGACAGGAGAAGTATTTCAAAGCTATTACATTAATTCATTTCCAACAACTTTCATGATTGATAAAGAAGGAAATGTTTATGGTTATGCTCCGGGTAAACTTACAAAGGATATTATGGAAAATATCATCAATGAAACTATGAACTCCACAAAATAGGCTGATAAAAATAAATAATTCATAATTTAAAAGGCTGCATATTTCTCAAAATATGCAGCTTTTTAATATTAATCTTTCCAATTTTTATAATAATAAATTGCTATCTGAGTCCGGTCCCTAAGGTCTAATTTTTCTAATATTGTACTTATATAATTTCTCACAGTTCCTTCGCTTAAAAATAAAAGTTCAGCAATTTCCTTATTAGATAAACCTTCGGCTATCTGAATGATAATAGAGTATTCTTTTTCTGTAATCCCATCTTCCAAATAGGTATGGGATTTTTTTGCAGGTGTCATTAGTTTAGGGAGTTTGGTTACAATTTCATTACCATAAACATTTTGACCGGCATATACTGCTTTGATAGAAGGAACGATACTTTCAAAGTTCTGCTTTAGCATGTATCCCTTAGCGCCGATATTTAAAGCTTTAATAATATAATCATCATCTAAAAAGGTGGTCAGATACAATATCTTGGCCGAAGTATGCTTTTTAAGTATTATTTCTCCTGCTTCAAGACCAGATATGCCATTCATACGGATATCCATAAGCAAGACATCTGGAAGTAAGGAGTGATACATAGCAATTGCAGATTCTCCGTCATTACCAATTCCTGTAACGGATATATCCGGCTCTGCATCTAAAATAATTTTTAAGGAAGAACATACTAATTTATCGTCGTCTATAATCAATACTTTCATAAAAACCTCCTGATGATTTTCTTGAGAACTCAGTGATTCAAAATGTTCTTTCACCCATTATTTCTTGGGGATAGTAATAAAAATCTGAAATCCATTCTCAGTTGTAATATTTATGATACCTTCAAATCCCCGAACACGTTCAATGATATTTTGAATCCCCATTCCTTCCGACGGCATATTGGATAAGTTTTGAATAAGTTCAGAAGTATAGCTGTCTATGGAACCATTATCAGAAATGATAAGCTGATACATAATTGGATGTTCCATTAGAACAATGGTAACTTTAGTTGCATTGGAATGCTTCATTATATTAGCTAATGCTTCTTTTACAATTGCTATAAAACAGTATTTTAACTTTAAAGGAGGCGGGGTATTGATGTTATAATCCAGAATCACTGGACAGAAAGAAAAATTTTTCACTAAAGTATTTATATTTGTGTATAAATCAACAGATTCATCATGGATATTGTGAATACTATTACGAATACTATCCATTCCTTCAGAGATGGAATCTTTTAATGAAGTCAGCCCTTCTTTGGTAAGTGCTTCTTTGGTTATTGTAAGTAAGGCACCTATTTGTATTAAAGATCTTGAAAGAATATGACCAATATTATCATGAATTTCTTTTGCTATCCTGTTTCTTTCATTTAATGTTGCAACATTGATCTCATAGTCCTGATTTTCAATCAGGCTTTTATTTTTCTCTTGCAGGAGTATTTCAAACTCTTTAGAAGTATCACGAAGTAAATAATATTCTCTTGAAAGTTTGGTAATCTCTGTCGTCTTATATTTTGCCAAGGCAGATAGCAGAATGAACAAACCTAAAAAGGAAAGGACAGGTACATCTAATTTATCCATATGAATATAGAAAGGTATTAAAAAGATAGTTCCGTATTTGAAATTATCCTCAATCATAATATCATATATAATTAATGGAAGATAGTATAGGAAATTAGGATAGAAACAACATAATATGGCAAATAAAAGGGTAATTCCCAGATCTACCTTAGTATTTTCAATATATGTACTGATACAGCTGAAGGTTATCACAATGATTAAAGGTACGATTGCATAAGTATCTTTTAGGGTAAATAGATAAAATAGAAAGCAGCTTATGAAAATAATTATTTTATCAAATATTTCGAACATATTAACTCCTTAATCTCATATTTTCTTGAATATAACATTTTTTTTGTAAAACAACAACTCTTTTCAAATGAAATATGACATATGTCATTAAAATATTGTGATTTTACACACTACGTTTTATTTATATTTTAAAATATAATAACGATAAATAATTTCACTTGCTCGCAAGGGTGAAATTATAACGGGATCATGAACTTGTTCATGATATAGTTTCTTTAGAGGATATTTGAAAGGAGAATTAAAATGATTGTAAGTGTTAAAAATTTAGTCAAACGTTTTGATAAAATAGTAGCCATAGACCACCTTAACTTAGAGATAGAAGAGGGAGAGATATTTGGACTATTAGGGCCAAATGGTTCTGGAAAATCCACTACAATTAATTGCATTCTATCTTTACTAAAGTATGATAAGGGCTCTATAGAGATATTTAATAAACCGATGAAGCCGGATGCATATGACATTAAGAAAGATATTGGAGTGATCTTTCAAAATGTTGCAGTATTTGATGAATTAACTGTTTATGAAAATATCTCTTACTTTTGCAGTTTGTATGTGAAAGACAGGAAAGAAGTGAAAAGATTAACGGAAGAAGCGATAAAATTTGTATCACTGGAGGAATTCACCAAGTTCTATCCTAAGAAATTAAGCGGCGGTTTACTGAGGAGACTGAATATAGCATGTGGAATCGCCCATAAACCAAAACTGATCATTTTGGATGAACCTACGGTAGCAGTAGACCCACAAAGCCGTAATAAAATCTTAGAAGGAATCAAAGAACTTAATAAACAGGGGGCAACCATCATCTATACAACTCATTATATGGAGGAAGTAGAGCAAATCTGCAGCCGAATCTCCATCATGGATAAAGGAAAGATAATTGCTACCGGGACGAAAGAAGAATTAAAAGAAATGATTTCTGTGGGGGAAAAAATTAAATTAGAAGTGTACAATATGAATGAAGAAGCAGTGAAGGAGATTAGAGAACTTTCAGGTATATTGTCTGTAAAATACGATAATAGTCTATTAACTATAAAATCCTCCAAAGGCAGGAATAATCTTGTTAGAATTCTTGAGTATTTAGGTGCCAAGGAGATAAAATTCAGTCAGGTATACACTGAATTACCTACGCTCAATGACGTATTCCTTGAGATTACCGGTAAAGAATTAAGAGACTAGGAAGGGGTGGTAGTATGGCAGTTCAAATGTATATAATAAGGATTAAATGTTTATTAAAGGATAGAGCAAATATTTTTTGGACATTTTTATTTCCGATTATTTTATCAACCTTCTTTAGTATGGCTTTTTCTAATCTTTATACTTCAGAAACTTTTCAATCGATTAAAATAGGGGTAGTGAAAAATGAATCCTATGATAATAATGAAGAATTTAAGTCAGCATTAAAAGAGGCAAGTATGTCCAAAGATAAGGATGGATCAAAGCTGTTTCATGTGACAGAAAGCAGTGAAGAAGAAGCTATAAAATTATTAGATGAGAACAAAATAGATGGTTATATTAAGATGGATGATAAGATTCAATTTTTTGTAAAAACTTCAGGATTAAATCAGACTATAACAAAATCCTTTTTAGAGAGTTTTGAAGAAAATATCAATACAGTGACTACATTGGCATCAAATAACCCGGGACAACTGGAAAACATAATAGATGATTTAAGTGATTCCTCAAATTATACAGAAGCAAATAGTGGTTCCAATCCACCTGATATGACACTTAATTATTATTATGCATTGCTTGCTATGGCCTGTCTTTATGGAGCAAACTGGGGAAATAAAGAGATTACGGAGATCGAAGCAGATCTTTCTATGAAAGGTGCAAGAATTAATATCTCACCAATGCATAAAATGAAATTGCTCATATGCAATATGTTAGCAGCTTTTACAGTCCATTCTATTGGAATTATGTTGTTGCTTTCCTATTATATTTATGGGTTGAAATTAGATTTTAGTGATAATTTTAATTATGTTATTTTGACTTGCTTAACCGGAAGTATACTTGGAATTTCCTTCGGTGGAATGATCAGCGCCATTTTAAGAAAAAAAGAAGTTCTTAAGGGCGCCATCACATCTGCAGTGATTATGTTAGGTTGTTTTTTAGCAGGACTAATGATAGTACAAATGAAATATATTATTGCCCTGAAGGCACCATTGATTCAATATATCAATCCGGCCCATTTAATCACGGATGCTTTTTATAGTTTATATTACTATGATACTCTGGACAGATTCCGCCTAAACATTGTTCTTATGATAGGATATACCGTTATTTTTAGTATTATTACTTATCTTGTAACAAGGAGGAGACAGTATGCAAGTATTTAGGCTGTATTTTAAACTATTAAACAGGTCTTTACCGACCATAGTAATATATATAATTGTATTTTTAGTAATCGTCGTTGGTTCCTCTTTAAATGCAAAACAAAATAATGAAAAAATGTTTAAAGAATCTAAAGTTGATATTGCTTTTATTAATTATGATAAAAACAGCGCTTTCATTGATGGACTAAAAGATTATCTTGGTTCAAGATGTAATTTTAAAGAGATTGAGGATTCAAAAGAAGCAATCCAGGATGCCTTATTCTTTCGAAATGTCAGTTATATAGTTACAATACCGAAAGATTTTACCGAACGATTTTTTGATGGTGAAGAGGTAAAGGTACAAAAACTAAGTGTACCTGAATCAACAGATTCGGTCTTTATTGATATGGCTATTAATAATTATTTTGATAAAGTGAAATTGTATATAAATCACTCACAAAGTTTATCAGAAGATGAAATAGTTAAGAGTGTTATGAAAGACCTATCCAGCGAAGTGGAAGTGGAATTTTATTCAAAAACAGCAAAAGAAGAGGATAGCAGTTTTTTAATAAATTATTATAATTATATTGTTTATGCCATGCTTTCGACCTTAATACTGGGAATCGGAGCTATCATGATATCTTTTACAGAACTTGATATCAGAAGAAGAAATATAGTTACTCCATTATCAATAACCAGCTTTAATCTCCAGCAGATACTTGGTAATATTACATTTACTTTAGGGCTTGATGTTATTTTGATCCTTTTTGGATTTTTCCTGAATGGTAAAGTACTGGTGAGTCAAAAATCATTATTATTTATATTAAATGCAGTTATATTTTCAATTGTATCACTTAGTATTGCTTACTTAGTCGGAATTCTTGTAAAAAGCCGTGAAGCTTCTAATGGTGTTGCAAATGTGATTGGTATGGGAAGCTGTTTTATCAGCGGCGTATTTGTACCGAAGGAACTTCTTGGAGAGAATGTTTTAAATATCGCAAAATTTACACCTGCTTACTGGTATACCACGACCAATGAAGCAGTTGGGAAATTGACGAATCATACATTAGAAAATTATACAGGGATTTTTCAAAATATGTTAATACAATTTGGATTTGCAATATCCTTTTTTGCCATTGCTTTAGTTATTAGCAAAAAGAAAAGTGTAGAAGTAATTTAAATATCAAAGACATATGAATTGTTCTCATAACTTTTAGGTAAGTTAAGGAATAATACATATGTCTTTTTATTTGTTTTAACTATTGTATAATAAAAGGCTATGTATTAAAATATTATTTGTATGCAATATACAGATTAAGTGATTTTTATCACCTTATAGAAGGATGTGCCAAATGTCGAAAAAAGATTTACATACATTTATAGATGAGATAGACTTAAAAGGAGAACTGAAAGTCATAAACTCAAAAGTTTCCAGGGACCTTGAGATTACAGAGATTACAGACCGGGTATCTAAGTCCCATGGTCCGGCTCTTTTGTTTCGAAATGTTGAGGGCTCAAAATATCCTGTACTTATGAATGCAATGGGCAGCTATAAGCGCATGAGTATGGGCCTTGGTGCCCATGATCTGGATGAGATTGGAGCACAGATAGAAGAATATCTTGACCTGGGGAATTATCTGTCAATTAAAAAACTTGTAAGAAGTATTCCAAGATTATTAAGGCTAATTCATGTATTCCCTGTAAAAAGCAGATTTAAAGGGGAATGTCAGCAAGTGATCGAGAAGGATGTTGATTTAGATACTCTTCCTGTTTTAAAGTGCTGGCCGGAGGATGCCGGAAGATTTTTCACCTTGCCGTTAGTATTTACGAAAGATTATAAAACGAAGCAGCAGAATGTGGGAATGTACCGGATGCAGGTTCTTAGTAAAACTACAACAGGAATGCATTGGCATAAACATAAGGATGGATCAGAGATTTATAAAGGATATAAAGAACGGGGTATGAAGATGCCTGTATCCGTCGCCTTAGGCTGTGATCCTGCAATTACTTATGCTTCCACGGCACCTCTTCCAAAGATGATTGATGAGATGATGTTAGCCGGCTGGCTTAGAAAATCAAATGTTAAGATGGTAAAATGTATTACCAATGATATTTATGTTCCCGCCAATGCAGAAATTGTTTTGGAAGGTTATGTGGATCCATCAGAGGAATTAGTATTAGAAGGACCTTTTGGAGACCATACCGGATATTATTCTCTTGCAGATTATTATCCCAGATTTCATGTTACATGTATTACTCACAAAAAAAATGCCATTTATCCTGCAACCATTGTTGGAAAGCCTCCTATGGAGGATTGTTATATGGCAAAAGCAACAGAACGTATTTTTTTGCCGATGTTACGGTTAATTATGCCGGAACTCATTGATATGAACCTGCCATTGGAAGGGGTATTTCATAACTGTGCCATTGTTTCTGTCAGAGGAAGATACCCAGGCATAGGGAATAAGATTATGAACAGTATCTGGGGAATGGGACAGATGATGTACACCAAATTAATTGTTGTGGTAGATGAAACAGTGGATGTACAGGATTTAGCCCAGGTTCGTGACGCTGTTTTAAACAATGTCTCTACGGAGAGCCTGTTTATTTGTGAAGGCCCTCTGGATGCCTTAGATCATTCTTCCAATAAGGCATTATATGGAAGCAGGCTTGGTATAGATGCCACCGGAATAAAAGATAAGGAAGAGAATGTCGGAAATACTTATCACATTCTCACAGTTCATAAAGAAAGACCGGGACAGGGCATGGAAGTGCTGGAACTTTACCTTAAATCTAATCCGGATAAATTTGTAATTGTTGTGGATGATGATGTGAGCCCGGATGACTTATCTACAGTAATGTGGAAAGTATTCAATAATATTGATGCAAAAAGAGATCTTGTTATGCTAGAGAATAAGATTGGAATTGATGCGACAAAGAAATGGAAAGAAGAAGGAATAACAAGGGATTGGCCAAATGATATTGTTATGTCACAAAAGATAAAACAGATGGTAAGTGAGAGGTGGAAGGAATATGGTTTTGACGAAAGTATTAGATAAATTAAAGGAATACGGTAAACTTGTCATGTTTTCCCATACTATATTCTCCTTTAGCTTTGCATTGGTATCTATGACATTGGCAGCAAAAGGATTGCCTAAAATATCCACCCTTATATGGATTTTAGTATGCTTTATGGGTGCCAGAACTGGTGCAAATGCAATCAATCGTGTGATAGATGCAGAAATCGATGCCAAAAATCCCAGAACTGCCAACAGGCAGATTCCAAAAGGTGAGGTCAAGAAAAAAGAGGTAGTTATATTTACATCGATTTGTTTTGCAGTTATGTTATATGGTGCATACAAGTTAAATACAATCTGTCTCTTATTATCACCCATAGCTTTGTTTTTGATGATTATTTATTCTTATTGTAAACGTTTTACTTACTTGTGCCATCTGGTATTAGGAATCACCTGTGCCTGTGCACCAGTAGGAGCCTGGCTTGCCATAACCGGAGAACTTACCTTAATACCATTGTTTATGGGTGCAGCAAATACATTATGGGTTGCCGGATTTGATATTATTTATGGATCTCAGGATTATGAGTTTGATAAAGCCAACAATATCTATTCTATTCCTTCAAAATTTGGAGTGAAGAATGCTTTATATATTGCCATGGCTTTTCATATTATTACATTAATCTGTCTTGTTATTATAGGGATTTTATCCCCAGAACTGGGAATCACCTATTATATAGGAATTGGATTAATTGCGGGATTATTCACAACAGAATACATTATTATCTCGCCAACGAATTTGACCAATGTTAATATTGCTTCCTATAGTGTAAATCAACTTGTGAGTATTGTATTATTAGTATTTGGCTTATTAGATACTTTATTTTTATAATTGACATACTATATTAATTAATCGCTTGAAAGGAAATTGAAAATGAAAAAAATTAGAATTTTACTTATATTAATCGTGGCAGCATTCTTATTTACAGCCTGCGGCAATAAAGAAACTGCCGATGTGAAGAAAACAGCACTTACTGAAGGTTCAACTACTTCAAAACAAGTACTCCGTATCGGTATGATGTCTTCCTCAGATGTTATCCCATTTGTGCTTATAAAAGAAAAAGGACTAGCCGATAAGTATAATATTGAATTGGATCTGCAACTATTTACATCTGCAGGCGAAAGAGATGCAGCTTTCCAAACTGGTGAATTAGATGGTGTATTAACGGATTATATCGGTGTCTGCATGTATCAGAATGCAGGCTTTGATGTTCGTATAACCGGTATTACTGACGGTGACTTTATCCTGATGGCAGGTAAAAATACTGAAATTAATAATATAGATGATATTATTGGGAAAAGCATAGCCATATCACAAAATACTTTAATTGATTACACATTAGATCATATTTTATTAAATAATAATATGAATAGTGAAGATGTAGTAAAAGAAATTATTCCAAGAATACCAGACAGGCTTGAACTATTACGTAATGATAAAATTGATCTTGGATTAATGCCGGAACCATTTGCTACTCTGGCACTTAATGATGGGGCAATTAAGTTAGGAAGTGCTAATGAATTTGGTCTATATCCTGCAGTTTCTGCGTTTTCAAAGACTGCTATTGATGAAAAAGAAGAGGCAATCCGTAATTTATATATTGCTTATAACGAAGCGGTAGACTATATGAACAACACACCAATTAAAGAATATGAAGAGACTGTAATAAAATCCGTAGGATATCCGGAAGAGATGATTGGAAAGGTAGAAGTGAAAGCCTTTAGAACAAGTAAGTTACCAGCAGTTGAAGAAGTGGAAGATGCGATTAAATGGGCGAGTGATAAAGGATTATGCAGTGATACACTTACTTATGATCTTTTGACTTATGATGTTTATTAAAAGGATTTGCTGAATACGTGGTGAAAAGAATGCTTTTTTTGGATAATGTAAATATTCAATATAAAACTAAAAATGAAACGTGGGAGGTAATTCAAAACCTCTCTTTGCAAATAAAGCAAGGAGAGGCTTTGATTATTTTAGGTTCCTCCGGATGTGGGAAATCAACCCTGATCAATGCTTTAGCGGGTACCATTCCCATTGAGAGCGGATATATAGAATTTGTGAAAGATAATGATAGAAAACCTTTAACACCAAAAAATCATACCATTGGATTCATTCCTCAAAACTGTGGACTATTACCATGGAAAACAGTAAAAGACAACTGTTTATTACCTCTTAAGATTCATCATAAAAGAGTGGATGAGAAGAAAAAGCAGGAGATAATAAAAATATATGAGGCTTTAAATATATCCCATTTATTAAATAAATATCCCAAAGAACTTAGCGGTGGACAAGTACAAAGAGCGGCAATTGCAAGGGCGTTTATAATGAAGCCGGATTTATTATTAATGGATGAACCATTTTCAGCACTGGATGCAATTACCAGGGAAGAAGCGAGAGAATTATTTCTGAATGTTTGGAATCAAAATAAAGCTACAACCATATTGGTTACTCATAGTATAGAAGAAGCTCTTTATCTTGGAAACAGAATTGCAGTAATGGGAACAGAAAAGGGAGAAATGAAATATTTCATGGATAATCCTTACCTTGGAAAATCCTATCCGGATGATACAAATTATTTGAATACGAAACGATTATTGAGAGATATGCTAAAGGTAGAAGAAAGGAAGGAGACAGTTGAATAAAATAATTCGAAATCTTAAGTTATTTATACAAGGTTTTCTTTCTATTAATTTAATATGGTTCATTGGCTATCTGGTATCTGATACCACGGTAATTCCAAACCCTATATATGTATATAAGAATTTTGGAAATATATTAACAGATCATATGATGATACATATTCTTTATAGCTTAAAAAGAATTGGGATTGGACTACTCTTATCTCTGCTTGTTGGTATTCCAATTGGAATATTAATGGCATATTCACAAAAAATAAACAGGATATTATATCCATTTATTTATTTTGGTTATCCAATTCCTAAAACAGCATTATTGCCTATTGCGATGCTTCTCTTGGGAATGAGGGATGGGTCCAAAATCGTTATTATGTTTTTGGTGATAGTATTTCAAGTGATTGTATCAGTAAGAGATAGTGTATATAATATAGATAATGTTTTATATCAGGTGATTCAAAGTAATGGAGCAAGCAGATGGCAGATGATATGGCACGTTACATTACCTGCAATTTTACCTCAATTACTTACAAGTGTACGTGTTTCCTTAGGTGCAGCAGTCTCCATTCTTTTCTTTGTAGAAGGTTATGGGACCACTTATGGAGTAGGGTATTATATTCAGGATGCCTGGTCAAAAATTAATTATGTTGATATGTATATAGGAATCATTACAATCTCAATTATGGGCTTTTCTTTATTTGCTTTGATAGATTATGCATCGGATAAACTATGTAAATGGAATCGATAATAAAAGACACTGGCTTTTGTTTATATGAATTTTGATCCTCATATAATGAGAGAGGGGTATTTCTTATAAGAAATACCCCTCTCTCATTTTTAGTACCTTTTACAGTGGAAGGAAGAAAAATACATATGTACAACTTAATATGTACAACTTTGAAGAGATAAGAAAATATACCAAAATATTCATAGAAAATAAAGAATTATAGTATATAATGCATATAAAATAATTATGTATGTACAGGTTTTGAGAATAAAATTAAAAAAAACTAAAATATGTGTTGACAAGTTTGGATTTGTAATATATATTATAACTATAGAAAAGAGAAAAAAGTTATAATAATATGTTAAAATGCACATATAAAAATTGATAATTTTCTCAAAATGTATTGGATAATATATGAAACTTCAATAAATAGTGGGTTTGCAGTAGGCGAATTAGTGAATACGTACAACTACATGCTTGATGCATGAATTGTAAATACAAGTTGCTTATGGCGGTAGAACATGGAGATGAAATGCCGCGAATTAAAAGGGAGGAAACAAAAATGAAAAAAGCTATCAAAAAGGTTCTGGGTGTAATGCTGGCAGCTACAATGATTTTTTCTTTAGCTGGATGTAAGAGTCAAGATGCTCCTACAACGGACACGTCAGGTACTGCAGAAACCAAGCAAGAGACGGATACAGCAGATACCGCAGAGAAGACGGAAAGTAATGGTAAAAAAGTGGGTGTTGCAATGCCTACCCAATCTTCACAGAGGTGGATTCAGGATGGTGCTAACATGAAATCCCAATTGGAAGCACTAGGATATGAAGTGGATCTCCAATATGCAGAAGATGATGTTCAAGCTCAGGTTGCCCAGATAGAAAACCTAATTAATAACGGAGCAAATTGTTTAGTAGTAGCAGCTGTTGATTCCTCAGCATTGGTAAATGTACTTGGTGAGGCAAAAGCAAATGGTATTCCGGTTATTGCATACGATCGTTTATTAATGGATACAGATGCTGTTTCTTATTACGCAACATTTGATAATGAAGGTGTTGGTGTTGCAATCGCAACTTATATTGAAGAAAAAATGCAGCTTGCTACCGCAAAAGATGAAGGAAGAACATATAATATAGAATTCTTCATGGGTTCCCCAGATGATAATAATGCAGTATTCCTGGATAATGGTATACATAAAGTGTTAGATAAATATTTAGAGAGTGGTGTTTTAAAGTGTCAATCAGGACAAACAACATTTGATAAAACAAATACACTTCGCTGGAGTCAGGAAACTGCTCAAAAACGTTGTGAAGATATTTTATCAGGATATTATGCAGACGGAGAACATCTTGATATTGTAGCCAGCGCATTTGATGGTTTAAGCTATGGTGTAGCAGCTGCATTAACAGGTGCTGGTTACGCTCCTGGAGAAGGATGGCCACTAATTACAGGACAGGATGCAGAACTTATGGCTACGAAAAACATCATTGCCGGAACACAGGCAATGTCTATCTTTAAAGATACAAGAGTATTAGCAGAAAAAGCAGTTACAATGGTTCAGGCAGTTCTTGAAGGCAAGACACCTGAAATCAATGATGAAACAACTTATAATAACAACGTTATTACTGTTCCTTCATATCTATGTACTCCTGTTCCTGTAGATAAAGATAATTATGAAAAAGAATTAGTTGATTCTGGTTACTATAAAGCGGAAGACTTAAAATAATCAACTGGCATTTTGCAATGAAAAGGTGGCAACTTGTTTGTCACCTTTCTTAGATAAAAATGAAAGGAGCTGAATAGAATGTCTGACATAATTTTGGAAATGAACCACATTACAAAAGAATTCTCTGGTGTGAAAGCTCTCGATGATGTAAATCTTAAAGTAAAGCGGGGAGAAATTCATGCATTATGCGGAGAAAATGGTGCCGGTAAATCTACTTTAATGAATGTATTGTCCGGAGTTTATACATATGGTTCATATTCAGGAGATATTATTTACAATGGAAAGGCCTGCCAGTTTCACTCTATAAAGGATAGTGAAAGTAAAGGAATCGTAATAATTCATCAGGAGTTAGCCCTAAGTCCATACCTTTCCATAGCTGAGAATATTTTCATAGGCAATGAGGTTACTTCGGCAAAAGGAGTAATAGACTGGACCAAGACAAGACAGAAAGCAAAAGAAATGTTGGCGAAAGTGGGTTTGGAGAATGAGAATATAAATACTCCGGTAAATTCTCTTGGAGTTGGAAAGCAGCAATTAATAGAAATTGTTAAGGCACTTGCTAAGAAGGTGGATCTATTAATATTAGATGAGCCAACAGCAGCACTTAACGATGAAGAAAGCAAACAATTGTTAGAAATTATGCTACAGCTTAAAAAACAAGGGATTACATGTATTATCATATCCCATAAATTAAGTGAGTTAAGTTATGTTGCAGATTCTATTACGGTTATCCGTGATGGTAAGACTATTGAAACCATGAATAAAGAAACAGATGAGTTTACGGAAGACAGAATCATTAAGGGTATGGTTGGAAGGGAATTAACCAATCTTTACCCAGCAAGGGAAAGCAACATAGGTGATGTTATGGTTGAAGTAAACAACTGGAATGTTTATCATCCAGACGATGAACACAGACAAATAATCAAAAATGTTTCTTTCCAGGTTCGAGCAGGAGAAATTGTTGGTTTTGCCGGATTAATGGGAGCTGGAAGGACAGAACTGGCAATGAGTTTGTTTGGTAAAGCTTATGGTCAAAAAATAACTGGTGAATTTAAGAAAAAAGGAGAGGTGCTTCACTTAAATAATGTTAGAGAAGCCATTAAGAATAAAATTGCATATGTTTCTGAAGATCGTAAGAATTTTGGATTAATTCTGATAGATGATATAAAACAAAATATGACATTAGCCGCATTAAGAGAATATTTCTCGAAAAAAGGCGTTGTGAACAAAAATGAAGAGATTGTTACAGCAAAGAAATTTAAGAAATTAATCAATGTAAAGGCCAATTCCATTGAACAGACAGTAGGGTCCCTATCTGGTGGGAATCAGCAAAAGGTAGTTTTGGCTAAATGGATGATAACTGAACCTGATGTTCTGATTTTGGATGAACCAACCAGGGGTATTGATGTAGGTGCAAAATATGAAATCTATTGTATCATCAATGATTTAGCAAAGGCTGGGAAAGCAATTATATTTATTTCATCAGAAATGCCAGAAATCATTGGCATGTGCGACAGGGTATATGTCCTGAATGAAGGAAAAATTGCGGGAGAACTAGATAAGGAAGATTTATCCCAAGAGAAGATCATGAAGTGTATCGTAACACATAATGGGAAGGAGAATAACTAATGGAAAAGAAAACGATTAATATAGATATGAAGCAATATGGCATGGTTATTGCCATGATAGCCATCTTCTTTATATTTAATATTTTATCAGCAGGGAAAAATGCAACGCCAATGAATATTAATAACTTAATTATGCAAAATAGTTATGTGATAATTTTAGCAGTTGGTATGTTGCTATGTGTTTTAACGGGTAATGTTGATCTGGGAGTTGGTTCGGTTGTTGCTCTTACTGGTGGAATTTGTGCAATTTTCGTATTGGATTACGGTATGCCGATCCCTCTTGCTTTTCTTGTTGTAATTATAATTGGTATCTTAACAGGTATGTTCGCAGGATTTTTCATAGCAGCCCTTGGAATACCGCCTTTTATCGTAACATTAGCAACCATGTTAATGGGACGTGGTCTTACATATGTGGCACTAAAAGCACAAACCAAAGGACCACTGCCAACTTCTTATACACAGATTGGTGCAGGGTATCTGCCTGCAATTAGTATTGGTCCAAAGGAAGCTCCAATTGATCTGCTAAGTATCATTGTCGCCATAGTTGCAACATTACTTATTATATTTTTTGAATTAAAATCTATTAAGACAAAAAAGAAATATGGATTTGACACGATACCAATGTGGCAGACGGTCATTAAATTAATAATAATTATGGCAATCCTATGGTTCTTTATGGTAAAATTAGCAACATATAGAGGAATGCCAATTGTATTAGTTCTAATAACAGTTCTGATTGGAATTTATCACTTTATTACAAGTAAAACAGTAGCAGGGCGCCAGGTATATGCATTAGGTGGTAATGCAAAGGCTGCAAGATTATCAGGTATAAACACGAAGAAAGTTTTTTTCTGGGTTTATACGAATATGGGACTTCTTAGTGCGATAGCAGGTATCGTTTTATCTGCCAGAAATGCATCTGCTACTCCTAAAGCTGGTGATGGGTTTGAAATGGATGCGATTGCTGCTTGCTATATTGGTGGTGCAGCAACTGCTGGTGGTATCGGAACAATTATTGGAGCGGTAGTAGGTGCTCTTATCATGGGTATCTTAAATAATGGTATGTCCTTAATAGGCTGGTCAACAGATATTCAAAAAGTGGTAAAAGGCTGTGTTCTTTTAGGTGCTGTTACTGTGGATCTGGTTTCAAAGCGTAAAAATAATTAATCTTAAGTGAACAGAAACTTGATGTTTTGTGGGAGGAAATATTAATGACAGGAAATATACCGAAGTATATGGAATTGGTGAATTGGGTAAAAGAAAAAGTGGAAGCAAAAGAGCTTAAATCAGGGGATAAATTATATTCTGAAAATGAATTAAGTTCTATGTTCTCCATGAGCAGACAGACGGTACGTCATGGTATAAGCAAGTTAGAGCAGGAAGGAATTGTTGAACGTATTCAAGGCAGCGGTACTTATATCTGTAATAAATTTAAATATGACAATCCCAAAACATTAAATATTGCAGTTGTAACTACTTATGTAGATCGATATATTTTTCCTAACGTAATAAAGGAAATGGAGAAAGTAATCTCTGGGGCCGGGTATTTTACTCAGATAGCTTTTACTTATAACACTCTTGAAAGGGAATCTTCAATATTACAAACGTTCCTTAATAATAATATTGTGGATGGAATTATTGTAGAACCAACAAAGAGTGGAATTCCTAACCCTAACATCGAGTTATATCATGAAATTATAGATAGAAAGATTCCTACTATTTTTATTAATAGTTATTATCCAAATCTTGACCTGCCCCATGTAGCTATGGATGATACCAAAGCTGGATTAATTGCAGTAAATCATCTAATAGAACTTGGGCATACGAATATAGCGGGTATCTTTAAAGCAGATGACAGACAAGGACATTTTCGTTATTCTGGATACGTAAACGGATTATTAAATGCCGGTTTAAAAATTCATGATGATAATATTGTTTGGATTGATACAGAAGATACAAATCATATGGAAGATAATGAGCAAAGAATTCTAAAGAGATTAAAAGGCTGTACCGGATGTGTTTGTTATAATGATGAAGTTGCGGTATCGGTGGTGGAAATATGTAAAAAGAATAATATTAGTATACCGGAGCAATTATCCATTGTTAGTATAGATGATTCTGATATGGCTGCAAGGTGTGATGTTCCATTGACTTCAGTCGCATATCCAATTACAGAATTAGGGAAAAAATCAGCTCAAAATCTTCTTTATTTAATAGAGGATGACAGATTCGATGCCAACTATGACTTTACCCCGACACTAACAATCCGTAATTCTGTGAAAAAATTATAAATATTAATTCATGATATTTGTGGAGGCATTTGGCTATGTTAGGGGGGCATGCAAATGACAAAAAAACATATATCAAACAATGACATTAAGAAACCAGGAAAAGTAAAAATATTAAAAAGAGATAGGGATAAAGAATTAAATATAAAAAAAGTAACCGGTTAAAGTTTCGAATTCATTACAATTGGAAGCGGTTGAAGTTTTAAATGTAGCTGCAGAAAGATTAAAATCTGATGCCAAAAATTTAGAAGATACGGTTTCGGTGTTTAAAATTCAGTAATAGCTATTTGTCTCATTGATTTCCCAATGTTGTAATTTATTTAAAGGAGGATAAGTATGTTAAAAAACAAAGAATATAAATTCTGGTTCGCTACCGGATCTCAAGCTTTATATGGAGACGATTGCTTAAAAGAGGTAGCAGAACATTCTAAAATTATTGTAGATGGATTAAACAAATCTGGTATTCTGCCTTTTGAAGTAGTATATAAACCTACTCTAATTGATAATGTGTCTATTCGAAAGACATTTAATGATGCGAATGGAGATGAAGAATGTGCAGGTGTTATTACCTGGATGCATACATTTTCCCCGGCAAAATCCTGGATTTTAGGATTACAGGAATATAGAAAGCCTCTTCTTCACCTACATACACAGTTCAACAGAGAAATACCATATGGTACGATAGATATGGACTTTATGAATACGAATCAATCTGCCCATGGGGATCGTGAATATGGTCATATTGTCAGCCGTATGGGAATCGAGAGAAAAGTGGTAGTAGGATTTTGGAATGACAAAAGTGTGCAGGAAAGAATTGCTGATTGGATGAGAACTGCAATTGGTATTATGGAAAGCAGCCATATACGTGTTCTTCGTGTAGGTGATAACATGAGAAATGTTGCAGTTACAGAAGGGGATAAGGTAGAGGCACAGATTAAATTTGGCTGGGAAATAGATGCTTATAATATTACGGATATTGCGGAATATGTTAGCCAGGTTTCAAAAGGAGACACAGAGGCATTAGTAGAAGAATATTACAGCAAATATGAGATTATCTTAGATGGAAGAGAACCGGCAGATTTTAGGAAACATGTAGCAGTTCAGGCAGAGATTGAACTTGGTTTTGAAAAATTCTTAAGTGAAAAGAATTATCATGCCATTGTTACGAATTTCGAGATGCTTTCCGGATTAAAGCAGCTTCCGGGTCTTGCAATCCAAAGATTAATGGAAAAAGGTTATGGCTTTGGTGGAGAAGGTGACTGGAAGACAGCAGCCATGGTCCGCTTAATGAAGATTATGACTCAGGGAATAAAAGATGCAAAGGGTACTTCATTCATGGAAGATTATACATATAATTTAACTCCTGGCAAGGAAGGGATCCTACAGGCACATATGTTGGAAGTGTGTCCAACAATAGGGGATGGTCCAATTGGAATCCGTGTCTGCCCATTATCAATGGGTAACAGGGAAGATCCGGCACGTCTTGTATTTACCTCAAAACCTGGTAAGGGAATTGCAACTTCACTCATAGATATGGGGAATCGCTTCCGCTTGATTATTAATGAAGTAGAATGTTTATCTCAGGACATTTCTATGCCAAATCTCCCAGTAGCATCAGCATTCTGGAGACCGGAACCAAATCTGGCAACTGGTGCAGAGAGTTGGATTTTAGCAGGTGGTGCTCATCATACAGCATTTAGCTATGACTTAAATTCAGACCAAATGGGTGACTGGGCAGCAGCGATGGGAATCGAAGCAATTTATATTGATAAAGATACAACAATTAGAAACTTGAAAAATGAATTAAGGTGGAATTGGGTCGCTTATAAATAAAGTGGGGGTGATATCATTGAAAAAATATTCAATTGGGGTAGATTATGGAACCCAATCTGGTAGAGCAGTATTAGTTGATGTTACAACTGGAGAAATTGTAGCACAGGCAGTAAAAGAATATACCCACGGAGTAATGGATGAATTTTTACCGGATGGAACGAAATTAGGTCCTGACTGGGCATTGGAACATCCCAAGGATTATCTGGAAGTACTGGAGACTACGATTCCTGCGGTCTTAAAGGAAACCGGGATAAAGAAAGAAGATGTGATTGGTTTAGCAATTGATTTTACAGCTTGTACAATGCTTCCTATTGATAAAGAAGGAATTCCTCTTTGTTTTCGTGAGGAATTAAAGGGTGTACCACATGCGTGGCTGAAACTCTGGAAACACCACGCTGCCCAGCCACAAGCAAATAAATTAAATCAGATAGCGAAAGAGAGAGGGGAAGAATTTCTGGCCCGTTATGGTGGAAAAATATCTTCTGAATGGATGATTCCAAAAATTATGCAGATATTAGACGAAGCCCCGGAAATCTACAGGATGACAGATCGATTTATTGAAGCAACCGACTGGGTTACTATGATGCTTTGCAAAGAAGAAAAGAGAAATAGCTGTACCGCAGGATATAAAGCACTTTGGCATAAACAAAAGGGGTATCCGTCCAAGGAGTTCTTTAAAGCCCTGGATTCAAGACTTGAAAATCTGGTAGAAGATAAGTTAAGTAAGGATATTTATCCATTGGGACAAAAGGCTGGAGAATTGACAGAAACTATGGCTGAAATGACTGGCCTTATGCCTGGAACAGCAGTGGGTATTGCCAATGTAGATGCTCATGTAGCAGTTCCTGCTGTTGGTATCACAGAAGCAGGAAAGATGCTTATGATTATTGGTACTTCTACTTGTGACATTTTACTGGGAACGGAAGAAAAAATAGTTCCCGGCATGTGTGGAGTAGTAGAAGATGGAGTCATGCCGGGATTTTATGGGTACGAGGCAGGTCAGTCCTGTGTAGGTGACCATTTTGAGTGGTTCGTGGAACAATGTCTGCCTAAATATGTCTATGAGGAAGCAGAAAAAACAGGTGTGGGAATACATCAGTATTTAACAGAGGAAGCTTCCCGGTTAAAAGTGGGAGAAAGTGGATTAATTGCTCTTGACTGGTGGAATGGCAACCGTTCAGTATTAGTAGATGTGGATTTGACCGGTATGATTTTGGGAATCACTCTGACTACCAAACCCCATGAAATATATCGTGCATTAATTGAAGCGACTGCATATGGGAAAAATATGATTATTGAAACTTTTGAAGAGGCAGGAATTCCCATCAATGAATTGTATGCATGTGGGGGTATCTCATGGAAGAACAAAATGATGATGCAAATATATGCAGATGTAACGAATAGACCAATTAAAATATCCGCATCTGAACAGACACCGGCACTTGGTGCAGCTATGTTTGGTGCTGTAGCAGCAGGAAAAGAAAAGGGTGGATATGAAACCATATTTGATGCAGCAAAGGTTATGGGAAAAGTAAAGGATAAAGTATATATACCAATTCCAGAAAATGTTGCAGCTTATAAGCAGTTATATACTGAATATAAAAAGCTCCATGATTATTTTGGACGTGGAGAAAATGATGTGATGAAGCGTCTAAAAGAGATGAAAGCAATTGTAAGGAAATCATCAAGTAATTCAGCAGGATGAAAGAACAGGCAGAAAGAGTGATTATTAAATGCCCAATTATATTCATTAGCGAATAAGAAAGGAGCTGCCATGTTAGAAGAACTAAAAGAAATTGTATATGAAGCCAATATGGAACTTCCCAAAAGGGGACTGATTACTTATACTTGGGGAAATGTGAGTGGTTTTGACAAAGAAAGTGGATATTTTGTAATAAAGCCAAGTGGTATTGACTATGATTCCATGATGCCTGAAGATATGGTAGTGATGAATTTGAATGGAGAAAAAGTAGAGGGAAAATACAAACCGTCTTCTGATACTCCGACACATATAGAACTTTATAAGAAATATCCTGACATCGGTGGGATTGTACATACTCATTCTTCTTTCGCAACTTCATGGGCTCAGGCAGGAAGGGATATCCCACTATATGGAACTACTCATGCAGATTATTTCTACGGTGAAATACCTTGTGTAAGAAGCTTGACTCATGATGAAATTAATAATGAGTATGAAAAAAATACGGGGCTGGCAATCATTGAAACACTGGGGAAAAAAGGAATGAATCCTTTGTATACGCCAGGTATCCTTTGCACCAATCATGGCGCATTTACATGGGGAAAAGAACCATTGGAAGCAGTACATAATTCAGTAGTTCTGGAAGAAGTTGCAAAGATGGCTTATTATACTGAAAGTATCAATTCCAATGTAAAACCGGCACCAAAGGATATTGCCAACAAACATTTCTTTCGTAAGCACGGAGAAAACGCATACTACGGACAAAATTAATAAACAGAGAAGACAAAAGAAGTTACTATTTTTAAGTAAAGGGCACAATTCTATAAAGTAGAATTGTGCTTTTTTGGTAATTTTGATAAATTCATCTGTGCATATTGATTTATTATGTTAAGGGAATATAATATAATTTATACATAAAAAATAAATAGAAATCTATAGTTGGGAGAAATCATAATGGAAGAATTAAGCTTACATAATTATTTAAATAATGAATTAAAATGTTCCTGTGATAAGATTCATTCAACAAACTTGAAAGAAATCGAAATTTCCGAAGGAGCATTAGAGAGACTGCCAGAATTGATTTTTAAATATAACTATAAAAATGTATGTGTTATATCTGACAAAAATACATACAAGGCAGCTGGTAAGAAAGTAATCAGCATCTTAAAAACCGAACATATTGAAAATTGCAGTATTGTATTAAGGCAAGATGATCTGGTTCCTGATGAAACAGCATTAGGCAACGTTATCGTGGGAATAGAACCAGATTGTGATCTGATCATAGCTGTTGGTTCCGGTACCATAAATGATATATGTAAATATATTAGTTATAAGTTACAGATTGAATATTTTGCAGTTGCAACGGCTCCATCCATGGATGGGTTTGCTTCTAATGTTTCAGCTCTCATTATAAACCAACTAAAGACTACCTATGAAGCTCATGTACCACAAGCAATCATAGGAGACATTAATATTTTAAAGGACGCTCCTATGGATATGATAATTGCAGGAGCAGGGGATATTCTTGGGAAATATGTATGCCTTCTGGATTGGAAGATAGCTTCTATGGTTGAAGGGGAATATCATTGTTCCTATATAGAGGAAATGATACGAAAATCTTTACAGATCGTTGTTTCCAATGGAAAGAAAATAAAAGACCGTGATCCGGAAACGATAAAATATATTATGGAAGGTCTGGTACTTTCCGGAATAGCTATGAGTTATGCAGGTAATTCAAGACCTGCGTCTGGAAGTGAACATCATTTATCTCATTTTTGGGAGATGATGTTCCTGTTTGAAGGAAAGAAACCAGTTCTGCATGGAATCAAAGTTGGTGTGGGAACTATCGTTGCAATAAAACTCTATGAAAAATTAAGGACAGTGGCGATAGATTTCAATCAGGCGAAAGATAAGATATTACAATTTAATGAAGAAGAATGGAAAAAAGAAATCAGAAGTATATATCCGGTGGTAAGTGAGGATATTATTTTATTTGAAGAACAAGTACAAAAAAATAAAAGGGAAAAAGTCTTAAAAAGAATTGATTTCTTAGAGAAGAATTGGGAAGAAATCCAAAGAACAATAGGTAGATACTTACCTTCATCCAAAGAATTAATTGACCTTATGGAAAGTATGAATGCACCTACGAAACCTGAACAAATTGGCATTACAACAGAAATGCTTGCTAATAGTATCCAATATGGGAAAGAAATACGAAATCGCTATGGTCTTTTACAAATTCTGTTTGATTTGTCTGTAGAAGAATAATATAAATCATTCAAAGCTATACTAATCTCTATATAATTTAGATATTCAAATTGTTATTTTAATGATACAATTTGGAATACTGGATTATCTATGGAATAAATGTAAAAAGGAGATAGATTATGGCAAAAGCAGGTATGAGAAGACCAGATCCCAGTGAACCACACGGAACTGAAAGCAATCATAAAACCCATCATAAGAAAAATGATCAGCGCCCTGTTCCGGAAATCCAGGGAAAAGCAAAAAATGGACATGAAAAAGCAAAGGTAATACCAGGACACCCAAAATGATGGACAAAGAAATATTTCAAACTCTGGAAAAGCATCTTATGGAGGATGAAGTTCCATCAAGATATATCAATAAGATTACGTCAGAACCATTTTTTACAGAATATCCTTTTAAATTATTACTAAAATTGAAGGGAATAAAACAATCTCCCAAATATCACCCGGAAGGAGATGTTTGGAATCATACGATGATGGTTTTGGATGAAGCCGCTAAAGTAAAAAACAGAAGCAGTAATCCAAGATCATTTATGTGGGCAGCCCTTCTTCATGATATTGGGAAACCTGATACAACAAGAGAAAGAAAAGGTAAGATCACATCCTATGATCACGAGAAAGTTGGAGCGGATATAGCAAAAGATTTTTTGGGTGAATTTGTATCAGATGAAGAGTTCATCAAAGAAGTGGCAGCATTAGTCAGATGGCATATGCAGATATTATTTGTAGTAAATAATCTTCCGTTTGCCCAGGTAAAAGATATGAAAAAAGAAGTGGATATTGAAGATATTGGCTTACTTGGATGGTGTGATCGGATGGGAAGAGGAAATCCGGATCCAAAAACAGAAAAGGAAAATATTGAGGTTTTTCTGGAAAAATGCAAGATTAAATAGAAATGGTTATAATATTATTTTTCACTGGTTGACAGTAGTTCAACCCGGTGATATACTATGATAAATTAAATAATAGTCTTCAGGGCGGGGTGCAATTCCCCACCGGTGGTATAGCCCACGAGCCGCAAGGCATGATTCGGTGTAATTCCGAGGCCGACAGTAAAGTCTGGATGAAAGAAGAAATTTGCAGTATATTTATATACTTATTTTGCTATCATTGGCTCTGAGATACTTACGTATTTCAGAGCTTTTTTGATACATCAATAAGGTACTATTGCGTTACTGCTGTATTTTAAGCCCTAAGGATTCCTTAGGGCTTTTTGCTGTTTAAATTATGAAAGGAACTTAACAATGGAAAATGATCAATATTACATGGAGAAAGCGATTGAATTAGCAAAGAAAGGTATTGGAAAAGTGAATCCCAATCCAATGGTTGGAGCTGTCATCGTAAAACATGGAGTTATTATTGGAGAGGGTTATCACGAAAAATATGGTTGTTTACACGCAGAAAGAATGGCACTGGATAAATGTAATGAAGATCCAAAAGATTCTACTTTATATGTTACTTTGGAACCTTGCTGCCACTTTGGGAAAACGCCTCCTTGTACAGACGCAATTATAAAAAGTAAGATAAAAAGAGTTGTGATTGGTATAAAAGATCCCAATGAATTGGTGTCAGGAAAAGGAATAGAAATTCTTAAAAGTCACGGGATACAGGTCGATACTGGTGTTCTGGGAAAGGAGTGCTTAGAGTTAAATAAAAAATTTTTTCATTACATATTGACCAAAACACCATTCGTCTTAATGAAATATGCAATGACAGTGGATGGAAAAATAGGGACCAATACTGGTAACTCAAAATGGATCACAGGAGAAGAAGCAAGAAGACATGTTCATGAATTAAGAAATGAACTATCTGGAATAATGGTAGGAATAAAAACTGTGTTAACAGATGATCCATTGCTTACCTGCAGAATTCCTGAAGGCAGAAATCCAATCAGAATTATCTGTGATAGTCATTTACGAATCCCATTGTATTCAAAGATAGTAAAAACAGCAAAGGATATCCCTACGATAGTGGCCACCATCTCAAAAGATTATGATAAAAGAAAAATTTTAGAAGGTTTTAATATAAAAGTCCTTCCTGTAAGGGAATCCAATGGAAGAATAGATTTGAATGACCTGTTGATACAATTAGGGACAATGGGAATTGACAGCATATTGCTTGAAGGAGGAGCTACATTAAATGAGAGTGCACTTTCCAGTGGAATTGTAAATCGTTTAAACGTTTACATTGCACCTAAAATATTCGGTGGTACAATCAGCCCTTCGCCAATTGAGGGAACTGGAATATCAGAGATAGAGGAGGCCTATTTATTGACGCGTAATAAGATTTCAGTGATTGGAGATGATATTCTCTTACAATATGATGTGGAGGTAAAAAAATGTTTACAGGATTAGTAGAAGAAATAGGAGTATTAACAAATATTTCAAAAGGAGATAAGTCATATTTACTCACCTTTCAGGGAAAAAAGATTATGGATGATATCCAGATTGGAGATAGTATTTCAGTAAATGGTGTATGTCTTACAGCAAATAGTATTACTAAAACTACATTCTCAGCGGAGGTTATGCCTGAAACGTTAAAAAGAAGCTCTCTTGGAGCATTAAAGATAGGGAATGAAGTTAATCTGGAACGGGCAATGAGTATGAATGGACGATTTGGAGGTCATATTGTATCGGGTCATATCGATGGAACGGGTAAAATTGATTCTATAGAAAAGGAAAATAATGCAGTAGTAATATCAATAAGATCATCTTTAAAGATTCTTCGCTACATTATTGAGAAAGGCTCCATAACCATAGATGGTATCAGCCTTACAGTAATATATGTGGATAACGAAATTTTCAAAGTTTCACTAATTCCCCATACTGGAAATGAAACCACACTACTTAAAAAGTCCGTAGGGAGCAAAGTAAATCTTGAGTGTGATATGGTTGGAAAATATATTGAGAAGTTATTACAACCAATGGAAGAAAAGAAAGAAAAAAGCAATATTAATTTAGATTTTTTGACAGAGCATGGTTTTTATTAAGGAGGATGAAAATGAATAATAAAAATATTATCGAACAGGCAATATTAGATATTAAAAAAGGGAAAATGGTTGTTGTAACAGATGATCCGGATAGAGAGAATGAGGGAGACTTAGTCTGTGGGGCCCAATTTGCAACGCCAGGGGTAATCAATTTTATGGCCAGTTATGGAAAAGGTTTAATATGTATGCCAATGAGCAAAGAGATGACTAAAAAGTTACAGTTACCTCAGATGGTAGAGAAGAATTCAGATAACCATTCTACGGCATTTACCGTATCTATTGATCATGTTGACACAGCAACGGGCATCTCAGCATTAGAACGATCCATTACGGCAATGAAAAGTGCAGGGGATAATGTGAAAGCAGAAGATTTTAGAAGACCAGGGCATATGTTTCCATTGGAGGCGAAAGAAAATGGTGTACTTGAAAGAAATGGACATACGGAAGCAACTGTAGATTTAGTAAGACTTGCAGGACTTAAAGAAATCGGAATATGTTGTGAGATCATGAGAGAAGATGGGACTATGATGCAGACAAGTGAATTAAAATTATTTGCTAAGGAGCATGGTCTTACATTTATAACAATTAAAGATTTGGTTACATATAGACAAGTGAATAGCTTGTAATAAAATAGGAGGTCATTATATGAAAAATAATGTGATTATGAAACATGAAATAAAAGCGGACTTACCAACAAAATATGGTGATTTCATTATCCATGGTTATGTAAATAAGAATAATGGTGAGCATCATGTGGCTTTAGTAATGGGTAATGTAGGTGATGGTAAGCCAGTATTGGTGAGAGTTCATTCAGAGTGTCTTACCGGTGATGTATTTGGATCTGCAAAATGTGATTGTGGAGATCAATTAGAAGTATCATTGAATGCAATCGCAAAAGAAGGAAGAGGTGTGCTTGTCTACCTTAGGCAGGAGGGAAGGGGGATTGGATTAATCAATAAAATAAAAGCATATGCACTTCAAGATAAAGGTATGGATACAGTTGAGGCCAATGTAGCATTGGGGTTTTCTCCAGATCTTAGGGATTATACTGTTGGTGCAGAAATATTACAAGACCTTAATATAAGTGAAATAAGGTTACTGACCAATAATCCGGAGAAGATATCTGGTATTGAAAAATTTGGATTAAAAATTGTTGAAAGAGTTCCAATAGAAACAGACTACAAAAAAGAATCAGAACATTATATGCATATTAAAAAAGAAAAGATGGGGCATATTTTAAAAATATTAAAGTAATGGATAATCAGGAGGATAAAGTATGAAAGTATATGAAGGAAATTTAGTAGCAAAGAATATAAGAATAGGGATCATAGCATCCAGATTTAATGAATTTATTACATCCAAATTATTAAGTGGTGCAATGGATGGATTGAAGAGACACGGAGTTAATGAAAATGAAATCGATGTTGCCTGGGTACCTGGTGCATTTGAAATCCCATTAATTGCAAGTAAGATGGCAAATGGAGGAAAATATGATGCAGTAATCTGCCTTGGTGTTGTAATTCGTGGTTCTACCAGCCACTATGATTATGTATGTAATGAGGTATCCAAAGGAATTGCCCATGTATCCTTAAATAGCAATATTCCTGTACTTTTCGGTATTGTTACTACTGAAAATATTGAACAGGCAATCGAGAGGGCAGGAACAAAAGCAGGTAACAAAGGATATGATTGTGCTCTTTCTGCAATTGAGATGATCAATTTAATAAAAGAGATTGACAATCATTAATTATTCAATGCTGTCATATTTATGAATCTATCTATATTAGTAAATGATTTTTTATTTCAAAGATAAAAATGGATTTTTTATTTAGAATGTGTATAATGTATAGTATGGATTAAAAAAGCGATTAAGGTGATGGAAAGTATGGATAGAAAAGTAATTATAACAGCAGAAAGTACTTGTGATCTGACGGCAGATATATTACAGGGATTAAATATACCAATTATCCCTATGTATGTTAATATTGAAGAGGTATCCTATAAAGATGGAGTAAATATTCAACCAGATGTAATTTTCACTACTTTTGAAACAAAAGGAATTTTAGCAAAAACATCTGCAATTCCTGTATATGACTATAAGCTCTTTTTTGAAAAATATATTGAACAGAACTATGAAATTGTTCATATTAGTTTAGGTTCGAAATTTTCTTCTACGTATCAGGGAGCCGTGAATGCATCTAATATGCTTGAACACGTCAGGGTGGTTGATTCTGGTAATTTATCTACAGGTTATGGTCATACGGTCATGTTAGCTGCGGAGATGGCAAGAGACGGGAAGAGCCCGGAAGAAATTCTAACAGAACTATCTCACTTCATTCCAAAGGTGAAGGCAAGTTTTGTCATTGATACTTTAAATTATCTACATAAAGGAGGCCGCTGTTCTTCTGTTGCAGCACTTGGCGCCAATTTACTGCAATTAAAGCCCTGTATTGAAGTAGTGGATGGGGAAATGAAAGTAGCAAAGAAATATCGTGGTAATTTGGAAAGAACTCTAAAATCTTATATAGATGATAAACTGGCAGATTTAAATAAGATCCATCCAAAGAGAATATTTATTACCCATAGCAGCTGCAGTGATGAAATGGTTGAAATGGTGAAAAATGCTATAGAACAAAAAGAATATTTTCAAGAAATCATTGTTACAAAAGCGGGATGTACTATTTCATGTCATTGTGGACCAAATACTTTGGGAATTCTATATTATGATTTATAAATAAAATATACTTATGAGGCTAGAATAATAGAAATATTATCTAGCCGCTTTTTAAGAAAGAGAGAACAAAAATGAACAATATACTGCAACAGATGCTTTTGCTCTTTATTTTAATGGCGGTCGGCTATATAGCAAATAGAACAAACATTATGGATGAAGAAAGCAACAAGAAAATTTCAAAACTGGTAATTAACATCACTTCTCCGGCCATTGTTATAGATTCGGTCATAGGTAATAAGATTGAAAATAAATTAGAAGTTATTGTTGTATTTTTACTGGCAATCCTTCCCTTCATTTTATTTCCGCTCCTTTCAAAGCTTATGGTAAAGATAATAAAAGTACCGGAAAAGACGAAAGGGGCACTGGAGATCATGCTGGTATTCCCTAATATGGGATTTATGGGAATACCTGTAATCGGAGGAATTTATGGTTCCGATGCAATTTTTTATGTATCCATATTCATGCTGGTTTTTAATGTTGCATTCTTCTCATATGGAATAGCAACCTTAAGCAAGCATGACGGTGATAAATTTAACCCTAAAAATCTTATTAATCCGGGAGTAATATCTGCTATCCTGGCAGTTTTTATCTTTGTGTTCGAGATTCCATTTCCGGCACTTCTCTCCAGAAGCATTGGTATGATAGGGGATGTGACAACCCCACTTGCCATGCTGGTAATCGGCTCTACGATCGCAAATGTACCAATGAAAGAAGTTTTTTTAGAGAAGAAAATATACCTTATTACATTCCTTCGATTAATTGCTTATCCGGTAATCATATGGTTATTACTAAAAAATTTCATTGCCAATGATACTTTACTTGGAGTCGCTGTATTACTTTCCGGTATGCCAATTGCAGCTAATGTGGTAATGGCTTGTAATGAATATGGAGGAGACAGTGGGTTTGTAAGTAAAGGTATCTTTTTAACCTCTCTTTTATCTACGGTAACAATACCACTGTTATCTATCCTGATTTAATTGGTAAATCTTTGCTTCCTATAGATAAAACCGTAATAAGTCTTAAAATAGACTTTTACGGTTTTTGTGTTTTATGACGATTGACAGAATGTTCACAGATTGATTCGGGGGTTAAGAAACTGGCTCTTTTTATAGAATCGGTGCCATAACGATCACGGATTTTATCTACAGCTACATCTAATTTTTCTAATTTTTCATTTTTTTCTGAATTAAATATACTTAATTGGGTAAAATCATCATCAGTAATTTTAGTGGTCCGGATTCCCATAAGACGCAGAGGAGTATTATCCCAGATTTCTTTTAAAAGTCTGCAAGAGGTTTCATAAATAACAGAAGTAATATCTGTAGGAGTATCAAGAGTAATCTGATGGGATTTTTGGTTGAAATTATAATCTCTGATCTCAACAGTGATGCAATTGCATTTTACTTTGGCATCCCTAAGCCTGCTGCCAACGGTTTCGCTAAGGGATAAAAGGACCTGATTGGCTGAATCATAATCAGAAATATCTTTAGATAGGGTAATACTATTACCATACCCTTTATTGGGAGAATCTGTTTCTCCAACAGGAGAACTATCAATACCATTGGCATAGTCATGTATTAATTTTCCGTATTTTTGACCAAGATGGGATTGTAAGACAGCTAAATCACAGTTAGCAATATCACCAATGGTCTGAATTCCTAATTGCTGGCATTTCTGTGCAGCCATTTTTCCCACGAAGTAAAGTTCCCTGATCGGTAATGGCCACATCTTTTCTGCTATTTCTTCCGGAAATAAAGTATGGCATAGGTTTGGTTTACGAAAATCAGATGCCATCTTTGCTAATAATTTATTGGTGGAAATTCCTATATTTACAGTAAAGCCTAATTCATTATAAATCCGTTCCCGTATCTGGTCAGCAATATCAACAGGAGATCCAAAAAGATGTATCGTTTCAGTCATATCTAAAAAAGCTTCATCGATACTAAATTTCTCAATATCAGGAGTATAATCTTGAAATATTTTCATCATAGAATTGGAACATTTCACAAAATAATCAAACCGAGGTGGTACCAGTGTAAGATTAGGACATTTCTTTAAAGCCTGAGCAACGGGCTCGCCAGTATTAATATTAAATTGTTTGGCGGGGATACTTTTTGCAAGAATAATACCGCGCCTTTTTGCTATGTCTCCTCCAACAGCAGAAGGAATGGTTCTAAGATCTAAGGTTTCTTTTAATTCCTTTATCCGATAGATTGCTTCCCAGGATAAAAATGCGCTATTTACATCAATATGAAATATTATCCTTTTCTTCATTTCCACAAAATCACCTCCCTGATAGTATATCATTAATTATTTCTTTTATAAATAAAGAAGTTCAGTGATTGAAAATAAAATACTTAGTATGTTACAATGTCATTATGAAAAGTAGATAAGAGTTTCCATTCATTCATAATACTGGAGGTAAAGAGATGGAACAGGAAAGAATTCCAAGACCAGGTGAATTTTATAAGCATTTTAAAGGTAATTTATATCAGATTATTACAGTTGCCATTCATTCTGAAACTGGAGAAGCAATGGTAGTTTATCAGGCATTGTATGGGGACTTTAAGACGTACTGCAGACCCTTGGAGATGTTTATCAGCAAGGTGGACCGGGAAAAATATCCATTCGTCACCCAGGAATATAGATTTGAATTATATATAATGGAGCCAGGGAATATCCATGAGGATAAGGCTGATCATGAGTCAGTGACAGGAAAACAGAATAATGTTCAAATGAATAAAGAGGCAGATAATTTAGAAAAGACTGATGGAGAAGAAGTTGATATTAACAGTCCGGTCATCCATAAAAATTCAGAGGATCAGGAATCTGGTTTCAATCCTAATTTAATATCTTTTTTAGATGCCAGAACTTATCAGGACAAATTAAATGTTTTAGTAAGCCTTAAGAATAAATTGGATGACAGGCTTTTAGAGGATATAGCCATTTCAATGGATATTACTTTGGAAGAGGGAACTTTAGAAGAACGATATCAGATATTAAGAGATAGTTTATTAACATTAAATCGATTTGAATGTAACCGCCTAAGATAATGGAGGAAGAGTATGCACGCAGATAAAGTAAAAGTAACCCGTCTTTTAAAGACGGCAAGGGGGCAATTAGACGGCCTTCTTAAAATGGTAGAAGAAGATAGATATTGTATTGATATATCCAACCAACTGATGGCAACAGAGGCTATTTTACGAAAAGTAAATAAAGAAGTCCTTCATGGACATTTAGAATGCTGCGTAAAAGAAGCACTGGAAAATAATGATGCAACAGAAAAAATGCAGGAAATCATGGCTATTATGGATAAACTGTCAAAATAGGAGACAATGATATGATAAGATATGCAGTCATAGGGACTAATTTTATAACGGATAGATTTATTGAAGCTACAAAAGAGTGTGATGATATTAAATTTCACGGTGTCTATTCCAGAGATATTAATAGAGCCAGGGAATATGGGGATAAAAACGGAGCTAAGTTAGTTTTTGATCAGCTAAATGATCTGGCTGAGTGTGATGAAATTGATATGGTATACATTGCGAGCCCGAATAGCTTTCATTGCAGTCAAAGTATTTTAATGCTTAAATCTAAAAAACATGTATTATGTGAAAAGCCCATTGCTTCTAATAGTAAAGAATTAAAGAAAATGATCAAAGCTGCATCTGATAATAATACTATTCTTTTAGAAGCAATGAGGACCGTTTATGACCCGGGATTTCTTGAAATTGAGAAAAATCTCAATAAGCTTGGCAAAATTCGTAGAGCGAATTTTTATTATTGTAAATATTCTTCAAGATATGATAATTTTAAAAAGGGAGTCATAGAGAATGCTTTTAAACCGGAATTATCTAATGGAGCCCTGATGGATATTGGTGTTTACTGCGTGCATGCTCTGGCCAGATTATTCGGGGCCCCTAATGAGGTAAAAGCCCAAAGTATAATATTAGAGAATGGTATTGATGGAGCAGGTACTATCATTGCAAAATATGATGAAATGCAGGCAGATTTAATGTATTCTAAAATTGCGGATTCCTATATTCCAAGTGAAATTCAGGGAGAAGATGGTACAATGGTCATTGATATGATAAGTGAACCAAAAGATATTACAATATATTATAGGGACGGACGAAAAGAAAATATTTCGGTAGATAAGAAACAGAACAATATGTATTATGAAGCTATGGAGATGGTACGTCTAATTGAGAATCCCAATTATGAAAAAGATTATAACAAATATTCTTTGATTGAATTAAATATTATGGATGAAGTAAGAGAACAAACAGGAATTCATTTTCCGGCAGATAGATAGAATGTTACTATTCAGCCACGGAGAAATAGCTTTTTCTCCATGGCTGAATAGTAACAAGGATTACAATAGATAAATTAAAATACAACGATTAGAAACATTTTGAATTTCTCTGCAGCATAAACTGCATGTGGGATGCCTGCCGGCATTACGATGGTTTCACCAGAAGTAACCATATAAGTCTCATCACCAATGGTAATCTGACCGGTTCCATCTATAACATAAATCATAGCATCACCGTTAGAAGAATGGGAACTGATCTCTTCTCCCTTATCAAATGCAAAGAGTGTTAAACTTACATTTGAGTTTTGAACTAAGGTTTTACTTACAATTTGTCCATCCTGATAGGAAACTAAGTTCTGTAATGGTAATACAGTGGATAATTCAATGTTTTTAAGAATAGTTTTGCTCATAATATACCTTCTTTCGTTTGTAAATTATAATTTTATTTTATCTTATTATATTATCTTTGGACAAAAAAGTATGTTGCATATGCAACGGGAGGATTAATCTTCTTATTATGGTAGTATATCACATTTAAAAATAACAATACTAATATTAATATATATTTAAGCTATAGGGAGGAAATTATGAAGATTGTAATTTTGGATAAGAAAACAGTGACAGAAGGAGATATCTCATTAAAAGAGATAGAAGATCTGGGAGAAGTACAATCCTACAATTTAACAGCCAGAGAGGAAATCGTAGAACATATAGGAGAGGCTGAAATAGTTTTATGCAATAAAGTTCCTATAAATGCAGAGGTTATTGAGCAGTGTAAGAATCTTAAATATATTGGATTATTTGCAACAGGTTATAACAATATTGACTTGGAAGCAGCAAAGAAGAAAGGAATTGCAGTTTGCAATGCTCCTGCATATTCTACAGATGCAGTGGCACAACATACCTTCGCATTATTATTACATTTAGTAAATAAAGTAGGTACCTATAATGAATCTGTTCATGAGGGAAGATGGATTAACTCAGAAACATTTTCTTATTTTCCATATCCAATCTCAGAAATATCAGGAATGACTATGGGTATCATGGGATTTGGCAGCATTGGGCAAAAAGTTGCCAGTATTGGAAAAGCATTTGGAATGAATATTATTGTTTGTACAAGAACCTTAAAAGATTTTGAAGGGATTGAATTTGTGACGGAAGAGGAATTGTTTCAACGCAGCGACATATTAAGCATTCATTGTCCACTTACAGATGCCACAAGAAATCTTGTTAATGAAGATAAATTAAAAATGATGAAACCAAGCGCTATACTGATCAATACAGCAAGAGGACCAATTATAAATGAACAGGACTTAACGGATGCCCTCAATAATAATATTATAGCTGGTGCAGGACTTGATGTATTATCAAGGGAACCTATGAGAGATGACAATCCGTTAAAATCAGCAAAGAATTGTGTAATCACGCCACATATTGCATGGGCGCCAAAGCAGACAAGGGAAAGGCTGATTACAATTGTAGCAGATAATATAAAACATTTTATCAATGGAAATCCAATTAATGTAGTGAATTAAATTTTACTTATTTAAGAGCATAGAGCTGGCAGTCGTCAGATAAATAAAAATAATATAATGAATATAAAATAATTATAAAATTTGATTTTATAATTGACAAATCTGAATGAAAGAATATAATAGTGTATGATAGAAAATAGTTAACCAAGTTAAATATTAAACAGGTTAACTATTTTTATTTGGTTGAAAGAACGAGATGGAACTGCATATGTGGGTTTGTGTAAAATGATATTCAAGAAAGGAGACGACCATGACTGAAGATTATGGGAAACAAGTTTTTGAGATAATGGGTAAGATCCATAGAATTACACACCTGGCTAAACCTGTTCTAAAAATTTCCAAGGGTGAATTTATGATGTTGACCCATATAGAAATGATTATGGAAAAACAAAAAAAAGAAAAAGATATGGCTCTAGGCGTAAGTGTGACCCAGATTAATAAATTATCAAAAGCATCCAGACCAGCCACATCTAAAATGCTTAACAGCTTAGAGGACAAAAATTATATTCAAAGAACAGTGTTTAAAAAGGATAAAAGAGTGGTTTATATAAGGATGACGGAGGAAGGTTCAAGGGTTTTGGAGGAAACGAAAGCTCAGTTTGGCCAATTTGCAGAGAATATATTTTTAAAACTGGGAGAGAAAGATGCCACAGAATTAATACGAATCTTTAATAAACTTTATCAAATTTTAAGCGAAGAGTATACAAAATAGAAAGGGACATAAAAATGCTAAAATTGTTAAAATATTTGAAACAATCTGCAATACAGGTCTTAATTATCATTGTATTGTTAGTATTACAATCTTATTGTGACTTGTCATTGCCTGAATACACATCAAAAATAGTAAATGTAGGTATACAGCAAGGCGGCGTTGAGCAGGCATTGCCAACTGCTATTAGAGCCTCACAATTAGATAAATTGTTATTATTTGTAGATGATAATGACAAAGATTTCGTGAAGGATAATTATAAACGTATAAGTAAAGATACTTTAAATGACAAAGATTATAAATCTTATTTAAAATCATATAGCGCACTAGAAAAGGAAGATTTATATCTTTTAAACACAAAAAATAATGAGACCATCGATCATTTAAAAGAAATTATCAGTAAAGCATATTTACCACTTTCACTTTTTGAAGGGGATAGTGAACAAGCAATAAAAGTTCAGGAAAGCTTTAAGGCAGGATTGCCAAAAGAGATGGCAGATCAGGACATATTCGTTATACTTTCACAGATGCCAGGGGAGCAGTTAGATAGTATATTAGATAAATTTGAAGAACAGTTTAAACAAATGCCGGATTCTATTATGGATCAGATGGCAATTACCGCAGTGAAAAATGAATACATTGCAATTGGAATTGACATGGATAAACTTCAGATGAATTTCATACTGGTAGCTGGTGGAAAGATGTTAGGCCTTGCTTTATTATCTATGATTGCAACCGTTATTGTTGGATATTTTGCAGCAAGGGTAGCGGCTAATTTAGGAAGAAATTTAAGAAGCCGTGTATTCCGCAAAGTAGTATCATTTTCAAATAATGAATTTGATCATTTCTCGACGGCATCATTGATTACCAGAAGTACAAATGATATCCAACAGATTCAGACATTGATGGTATTTTTACTCAGAATTATATTCTATGCACCTATCCTGGGAGTTGGCGGAATTATTAAAGCACTAAATACAAATACCTCCATGGCGTGGATTATCGCAGTTGCTGTTATGTCTATTTTAACTTTGGTGCTTGTGATTTTTGCAGTTGCAATGCCAAAATTTAAAAAAATGCAGGATTTACTAGATAAGTTAAACTTAGTAACACGTGAGATTCTGACCGGATTGCCTGTAATTCGGGCATTTAGTACACAAAAACATGAAGTGAACCGTTTTGATGAAGCAAATAAAAATCTTAATAAAACGAATTTATTCGTCTTTCGAACCATGACATTTATGATGCCCCTTATGATGTTGATTATGAATATAATTACAGTTCTTATTATGTGGAAGGGTGCACATGGTGTGGATGCAGGTAATATGCAGGTTGGGGATCTTATGGCATTTATTCAGTATACTATGCAGATCATTATGTCATTCTTTATGATTTCCATGGTTTCAATTATGCTGCCTAGAGCTTCAGTTTCTGCGGTACGTATTGTTGAAGTACTGGATATGAAAGCTACCATTGAAGACCCAACGAGCACACAGCCAACGGTAATGGATAAAAAAGGTGTAGTAGAATTTGATCATGTACATTTTCGATATCCTAATGCAGAGGAAGATGTTCTGTCAGATATTACCTTTACGGCAAAACCTGGAGAAACTACAGCAATCATTGGAAGTACAGGAAGCGGTAAAAGTACTTTAATTAATTTAATCCCGAGATTTTATGATGTTACCGATGGAGAGATAAAAGTAGAGGGTGTAGACATCCGAAATATTACATTACATGATTTAAGGGATAAATTAGGCTATGTTCCCCAAAAAGGTGTTTTATTCTCCGGGACCATTGATTCTAATATCCGTTATGGAAAACAGGATGCTACAGAACAAGATTTGGAAAAGGCTGCAAGAATTGCCCAGGCTGCCCAATTCATAGACGAAAAACCGGAAAAATATAATGAAAGTATTTCCCAAGGAGGAACAAATGTATCAGGCGGTCAAAAACAAAGGTTATCTATTGCCAGAGCCATTGCCAAGGATCCGGATATCTATATTTTTGATGACAGCTTCTCAGCATTAGACTATAAAACAGATATTACCCTTAGAAAAGCGTTAAAAGAAGAAATAAAAGACGCTACAGTAATTATCGTAGCTCAAAGAATTAGTACGATTTTAAATGCAGACCAGATCCTTGTATTAGATGAAGGCAGAATTGTAGGAAAGGGAACACACAAGGAACTTCTTAATACTTGTGAAGTATATAAACAGATTGCATTATCACAATTATCAAAGGAGGAACTAGAGAATGAGTAATGAGAGACAGCATCGTCCTAAGGGAGGCGGACCTATGGGTCCCGGTGGAATGGGCCCGGCGGAAAAAGCAAAAGATTTCAAAGGTTCCATAAAAAAACTTAGTTCCTATATGGGACAATATAAATTAGGATTATTTTTTGTATTGGTCTTTTCCATTGGAAGTACAGTCTTTGGAATTATTGGACCCAAAATATTAGGTACAGCTACAACAGAATTATTTAATGGTTTAATGGCAAAAGTATCCGGTACGGGCTCCATTGATTTTGATGGAATAAAAAATACATTATTAATATTATTAGGTTTATATGGTGTAAGTACATTATTTTCACTGATACAAGGATTTATTATGACAGGTATTGCACAGAAAGTAATTTATAAGTTAAGAAATCAACTGTCTGAAAAGATTCAGCGCATGCCAATGAAATACTTCGATTCCAAAACCCATGGTGAGGTATTATCAAGAGTAACCAATGATGTGGATACTTTAAGTCAAGGTTTAAATCAAACAATAACACAGACGATTACATCCATAACAACTGTAATTGGTGTATTATATATGATGATTTCTATAAGTGCCATGATGACTATTACGGCAATTCTGACTTTGCCACTATCTACATTTTTGATTATGTTTATCGTTAAGAAATCCCAGAAATACTTTGTATCACAACAAGAATATCTTGGCAAAGTCAACGGTCAGGTAGAAGAGGTCTACTCAGGCCAGAATATTGTGAAAGTATTTAATGGGGAAGAAGAGGTCATTAAAGAATTTGATAAAGCAAATGAGAGCCTTTTTAATTCCGCTTGGAAATCTCAATTTTTATCAGGTTTAATGCAGCCTATCATGGGATTCATAGGAAATATCGGGTATGTGATTGTATCCATTCTTGGTGGTTATTTAGCTATTAAGAAGACAATTGAAGTTGGTGATATCCAGTCATTTATCCAATATGTAAGAAGTTTTAACCAGCCTTTATCACAAATAGCACAAATATCAAATCAATTTCAATCCATGGCAGCAGCTGCTGAGAGAGTTTTTGAATTTTTAGGTGAAGAAGAGGAAGATCAGATTGTAGAGAATCCTGTATCTATAGAAGGATTGGAAGGAAGTGTAGAATTTAGAAATGTACACTTTGGTTATAACCCGGACAATACGATCATCAATGATTTTAGTGCTAAAATAAAGCCTGGACAAAAAGTTGCCATTGTTGGACCTACAGGTGCCGGTAAGACTACGATGATTAAACTTCTTATGAGATTCTATGATGTGAATGAAGGGGCGATTCTTATTGATGGTCATGATATAAGGGACTTTAATCGTAATGAACTTCGTGAAATGTTTGGTATGGTATTACAGGATACCTGGTTATTCAATGGAAGTATAAAGGAGAATATTAGATACGGACGCTTAAATGCTACCGATGAAGAAGTAATAGAGGCAGCAAAAGCGGCTCATGTACATCATTTTGTACAGACATTGCCAGATGGATATAATATGATTCTAAATGAAGAAGCAAGTAATGTATCCCAAGGACAGAAACAATTATTAACCATTGCAAGAGCTATCCTGGCAGATCCTAAGATTCTGATTCTGGATGAAGCCACAAGTTCTGTAGACACCAGAACTGAAATAAGAATCCAGAAAGCAATGGATAACCTTATGAAGGGCAGAACAAGTTTTGTCATTGCCCATAGACTTTCAACAATCAGAGATGCAGACCTGATCCTGGTAATGAAAGACGGAGATATCATTGAACAGGGTAATCATGAAGAATTATTAGCTGCTAAGGGCTTTTACGAAAAACTCTATAATTCACAATGGGAGAAAACAGCTTAGGAGACAATAAGAATAAATTATTTTTACTGCAGGCAGGCTTGCCTGCAACGTACAAAGAGGCAGTTGGTAGCTTGCTTACCAAGCTGCCTCTTTTGTGAAGTGTAGGGTAGACGAAGTCTATCCCTGCAATAAAAGTAATTTATGACTGTTCTGTTTCACTGGACCTAAGACCGCCATAGAAAAAGGGAACATCCCCGGATTTATCCGAAGGATGTTCCCTTTTTCTATGGCGGTCTTAGGCTAGTAATCTGGCGGGTCATAGCTATGGCCACCCCTACTCCACAAGTGAAGTAGACAATTTACCGATCTCCTGTAATTTCCCATTCAATTCCTTAATCGAATGATTCTGTTCGTAAAGAGAATTAGATATATTTTCAATCATAGCAGAATTCTCTTCAGAAGTTGCAACAATTGTTTCTAATTCACCTTGAATAATATCGAAAGAAGTCTTTACCTTCTCAATAGCAGTATATTCTTTCTGCACCAGGGTATTGGATTCCTTTGAGGAAGAATCTATTTCATGGAAGAAAGCTATTAATTTAGAAACTTCTGTCATCCCTAAATTTACTGATTCTGATCCAGAGCCTATCTTTGTTGATACATCTATTGTCGTATCTGAAAGATTATTTAAGATATCCTGAATATTTGAAGAAGCAGTGCTGCTTTGATTTGCTAAATTACGTATTTCATCCGCAACAACAGCAAAGCCTTTTCCATGTTCTCCTGCCCTTGCTGCTTCAATTGATGCATTCAAAGATAAAAGATTGGTTTGTTCAGCTATTGATGCAATTTCCTCTAATATAACATTAATTTGTCCCATTTGCTTTAAGAGATATTCAGTAGCTGTTTTTGCAGAAGTCACCGTCGATTCTACATCTTCCATAGAATTCTTCAGATTCTTAATGCCGCTATTTCCTTCGCTCACAGAGCGGATGACTTTAGAAAAACTCTCATCCAGTTGATGTGCATATTTATAATTTTTATCTATTTGCTTATTGGCATAAACAAACTTATCATTTATTAAAATTGTAGCCTGGGTTGATTCTTCCACGACGTGGTTCATCTGGCTGGAAGATTCAGAGATGGAATCTGATAAAGCCGCAATATCTGCAATGGAATTCTCACTAACTAATATAGCATCATGGAGATTTTTTACTGTATTTTGAATTTTTTCTGATGTAGCAGCCAATTCCTCATGCTGACTTTGAACTTTATCTAAGGCTTCTTCACTGTTATGTAATAAAGTTTCTCCACGTTTCGTTGCAACATATAGCATAACTGCCATGGCGGCATAAATAAATAATCCAATAATAATACCTCCCATATCATAATCTTGTCCACCTAAGTAGGCAGGATTTATAAATAGGGCAATAACGCAGGCAATGAGATAAATAGCAGAGTAGAAGATAATAATAGCTGATTTAAAATACAGGGTAGCCATTGCCAGAATTAAAAAACTAACAATAAAAGTTCTATTGGAACCTCCCAATAATATTGAAGAAAGAAGTATTGCCATTCCTATTATGGTTATGATACTTGATCCTTTGATTGTATCATTGATTTTTGTAAACAGAAGGATAGTCGAAATAATCGAAGCAGAAAACATAGATGCTCCAATGATTATGGAATTGTAATTAAACCCTCGGACACCAAGAGTGATACAAAGTAGTAACACAGAACAAATCCATGTTGTTATAACGTTTATTAAATGTATCTTTTTCATTAATTTTTAGTCCCTCCCTTAAGCAATATGTATAATTATAGCATTCCAGCAAGAAAATTGGAATAATATATTAAAAAAAAGATAATATTGGTAAGTTCTGCAATAAAACTAAAATTGCAGGGATTTATCAATATATGAGAAGTGACTTCCCTGTGGATGAGGATTTAGTAATATAAAAGACTTTATTTACTATATATTTAGACAGGATATACTATGGATAATTGAAATAAAATCTTGCTTTTAGGCAGATATGATGTTATATAATATTATTATCCGGGTAATTGGGAACCCTTTTCTGTGTTGGAACAATCATAACCACAGTCAGGAGTTTGGAAAATGCCTGAATATTATCATGAGAAAGAAGTGAGCAGATGTCCCATAATAAAAAAGGATTCATACAGGAATTCAAGACTTTTGCAATGAGAGGTAATGTAATTGATCTTGCAGTTGGTGTGATTATAGGCGCAGCTTTTCAAAAAATAGTAACGTCTTTCGTGAATGACTTAATCATGCCAATTATTGGGCTGATTACCGGCGGGGAAAATTTTAATGAACAATTTTTGATCTTAAAGATTCCTGAGAATGTTGACAGAACTGCAGTAACATCAATTGATATAGCACAGAAATTAGGAGTAACAACATTTAATTATGGTTCATTTATTGGTACAATCATTGATTTCCTTATTGTAGCTTTTGTAATTTTTATCATGGTAAAGGGAATAAATAAGATGACTTTAAGTAGTAAAAAGGAAGAAGTTGCAGAAGCTCAGGGAACTAAAAAATGCCCATTCTGTCAGAGCGAAATAGCAGCAAAGGCAAATCGATGCCCTTATTGTACATCGAATATTGAGTAATAATTTTAATTGGAGGAAAAATTATGAGGATATTAGCAGAAGATACAATCGGTTTAATCATTGACTATCAAGACCGGATTATACCGGTTATGGATAAAAGAGAAGAGCTGATCTATAATACCATTAAATTAATCAAGGGACTTAAAACTTTACAAATTCCATTAGTCGTATCCCAGCAATATACAAAGGGACTTGGTGACACTATAGAATCAATCAAAGATGCACTTAGTGAAGAGTGTTCATATTATGATAAATTAACATTTAGTTGTCTGGATAATACAGAGATCTCTGATCAAATTAAAAGTTATAATAAAAAGAATATAGTTGTATGTGGAATTGAGGCACATGTTTGTGTTCTGCAAACAGTAATCGATCTTGTAGCGGCAGGTTATAATGTGATCATAGTTGAAGATTGTATAACTTCCAGAAAGATTCATGATAAAGAGATCGCCCTGAAAAGATTTGCCGGGGAAGGAGTAATTTTTGCAACCTATGAATCCATTTTATTTGAATTAACAAGAGAAGCTGGGAATGAAACGTTTAAGGCAATTTCAAAAATAATAAAATAGAACGAGCTTCAGGTATGGTATCACTGTACCTGAAGCTTTTATAAAAAAAATTTTTATTTATGGCAATCAACTTGACAAGGATAGTATTATTGTATACAATCTAAGAAATTATATATTTAAACATAAAAAAAGAATAATAATACGTAATAATCATGTTAAGGAGAATGAAATATGGAAAATCGTAGAGTTTTTAAGAATTTGCACAATAATTTACTAGAGTTAGAGGAACATATGTATCCTCTTGCAGATGTGGAAAAACCAAATGTATTCCGGAATCTGTTCCCATATGATGAAGTGCCAAAAATTGCATTTAATGATAGAATTGTACCTCATAATTTTCCAGATGAAATTTGGATTACAGATACAACTTTTCGTGATGGACAACAATCCAGAGAGCCATACACCACAGAACAGATTGTAACAATATATGATTATTTACATAAATTAGGCGGACCTAAAGGACTTATAAGGCAAAGTGAATTTTTCTTATATAGTAAAAAGGACAGGGATGCCGTATATAAATGTATGGAAAGAGGATATGAATTTCCGGAAGTCACCTCCTGGATCCGTGCAAGTAAAAAAGATTTCGAATTAGTAAAAGAAATAGGTATGAAAGAAACGGGAATTCTGGTAAGCTGCTCTGACTATCATATTTTCTACAAGATGAAAATGACAAGAAGAGAGGCAATGAACCATTATCTGAGTGTTGTCCGTGAATGTCTGGAAACAGGTGTTGCACCAAGATGCCATCTTGAAGATATTACCCGCTCAGATATTTATGGATTTGTAATTCCATTTTGTTTAGAATTAATGAAATTAGGGGATGAATATGGCATGCCTGTTAAGATCAGGGCATGTGATACTATGGGATACGGGGTCAACTTCGCCGGAGCAGTAATACCACGTTCTGTACAGGGAATCATATATGGACTTATTACTCATGCCGGTGTACCATCGGAAATGTTAGAATGGCATGGACATAATGATTTCTATAAAGCCGTATCTAATTCCACCACTGCATGGCTCTATGGTGCCTCTGCAGTAAACTGTTCTTTATTCGGTATCGGAGAAAGAACAGGAAACACTCCTCTGGAAGCTATGGTCTTTGAATATGCACAATTAAAAGGTACATTAGATGGAATGGATACTACTGTAATAACTGAATTAGCAGATTATTTTAAAGACGAAATAGGATATAAACTTCCGTCGAGAACTCCATTTGTTGGAAAGAACTTTAATGTTACCCGTGCAGGAATACATGCTGACGGACTACTTAAAAATGAAGAGATCTATAATATCTTTGATACGGAAAAATTCTTAAACCGTCCGGTATTAGTAGCAGTATCAAATACTTCAGGACTTGCAGGAATTGCACACTGGATCAATACTTATTTCAAATTAAAAGATGAAAAAGCGGTGGATAAGAATAGTCCAGTGGTATACAGAGTAAAAGAATGGGTTGATAAAGAATATGAAGGCGGACGTGTGACGGTAATTACAGATAAAGAATTAATTGAAATAATTCAAAGAGCGTGCGATGAACTTGAAATTTCTTTATGGTAAAAGATTTTAATAGCTTATCCTATGGAAATAGATGTATGTTTATGATAAACTATCTTATGAATAGAAAAATCAATCATTACAGTAAGGAGAATAAGAATGAACAAGCAGAATATTGAAGCAGCAAAAGAGAAATTCGGCAAATTATTAGAAGAGCAGCTTGCCAGGGTTGAAGCTATGAAAGCACAAGGTGATTTTATTGATTATACAAAATTAGATAAAATTATCATCGGTGTATGTGGTGGAGATGGAATCGGTCCGGCTATCACAGGTCAGGCCCAGAGAGTTCTTGAATATTTATTGAAAAAGGAAGTAGATTCAGGAAAAGTTGAATTTAGAGTAATTGATGGATTGACAATTGAAAGAAGAGCAGCAGAAATGGCTGCAATTCCTCCTGCAGTTCTTAATGAGCTTAAAGAATGCCATGTTATTCTTAAAGGGCCTACTACAACTCCAAGAAAAGGTGATGAATGGCCTAATGTAGAGAGTGCTAATGTAGCAATGAGAAAAGAGCTTGATTTATTTGCCAATGTCAGACCTGTCCGAATTCCGGAACAAGGAATTGACTGGACCTTCTTTAGAGAGAATACAGAAGGTGCATATGCAGTCGGCAGTAAAGGTGTTCATGTGGATGAAAATCTTGGAGTTGACTTTACTGTTGTTACGACCCAGGGTTGTGAAAGAATTATCCGTGCAGCATTTGAGTTTGCCAAATCAAATGGTAAAAAGAGGGTTACTGCTGTAACGAAAGCCAATATTATTAAAACAACAGATGGTAAATTCCTGGATACCTTTAAAGAAATTGGGAAAGAATATCCGGATATTATTGCCGATGATTGGTATATTGACATTATGACAGCTAAATTAGTGGATGAGAAGAGAAGAAGAGACTTTGAAGTTCTGGTTCTTCCAAACTTATATGGTGATATTCTTACAGATGAAGCCGCTGAATTCCAGGGTGGTGTTGGGACTGCAGGTAGTGCGAATCTGGGTAAGAGATATTCTATGTTTGAAGCAATTCATGGTTCAGCACCACGTATGGTGACGGAAGGCAGAGACATTTATGCAGATCCTTGCAGTGTAATTCGTGCCGGTGCGATGTTACTTGCACATATTGGACACAATGAGGAAGCTGACAAATTATATAAAGCACTCGATATTTGTACTATAACGGAGAAGAAATTAGTTATTACAGGCAGGGATACAGGTGCAACAAGTGCTGCATTTGCTGACTATATTATGGAAACTATCGAGAATATGAACTAGGAGGATTATCCTTGGAAAGTTTCGATGTAGGAAAAGAAGTCACAGATAAATATTCCCTTAGGGGGCGTGTGTTTAATAAGATTCGTGAGGATATTCTATCAGGTAAATATCATCAGAACGAAGAGTTAAAAGAGACTTCAATAGGTAATGAATTAGGAGTCAGCCGCACCCCTGTGAGAGAAGCATTAAGACAACTTGAATTAGAAGGCCTGGTTAATATCATCCCCAACAAAGGTGCATATGTTACCGGGATATCAACGAAGGATATCCAGGACATTTATATGATCCGTTCCTATTTAGAGGGATTATGTGCAAGATGGGCTTGTGAACATATTACTAAGCACCAGTTAGAAGAGTTGGAGGAAATCATATATTTATCTGAGTTCCACGTAAAAAAGGAGCACCGTGATCAACTCTTAGAATTAGATAATCGATTTCATGAAATCTTGTATGAAGCGTCTAACAGCAAAATATTAGATCATGTATTATCGGACTTTCATCATTATGTGCAAAGAGTTCGAAAGGTTACGCTTTCTTCAATGGAGAGAGCGATAAACTCTAATGCAGAGCATATGGCAATTGTAGAAGCATTAAAGCAGAAAGATCAGGACAGAGCTGAATTTTTAGCACATGAACATATGATGAATACCATAAAGAATATAAGCGAAAAAGGTTTAGAGAACATCATTAGTATATTACCGGACAATAAAGATAATATTTCATAGTGTATCATTGAAAGTAAGGGCGTATTACAAAATCAACTTTTTAGAGTTAGGACGTAATGCGCTCTTTTTTTATTTCTTTTCATATATTAAAATAAATCTTAAATTATATCTGGGAGTTATTTAAGAATGAATGAAGAAGAAAGAAGAAAAATAATCAGTGGTGATTATGCAGATGGCATTGTGGAATATGCTATCAGCTCAGAAGAATTTGCAAGATATGCAGGGGAAACCATTAATTATATCAACGATAAATATGCGGTGATCTATGCTCCTCGTATACGGGTACCTGACAGACTAATTGGTTCCGTTGCTTATTCAGTCATACCAAAGCTGTATTCTTTGTTAGATACCTCCAGTCTTGAACAAATGGGCGTAATAAAACTCCAGAGAATACCTTATTTATCTCTCCAGGGGAATGGAGTATTATTAGGATTCATTGATACGGGAATAGATTATACAAATCCTTTGTTCCAGTATGGGGACAAAACTACCAGAATTGTCTCTTTATGGGACCAGACAATAGAAAATATGCAGGCTTCCCCCGATATCTTCTATTATGGTACGGAATATTCCAGGGAGCAGATCAATCTTGCCCTTAGAAATGAAAATCCATTTGATATCGTTCCAAGTACGGATGATTTAGGACATGGAACAACTTTAGCAGGGCTTGCAGGCGGAATGCCAAATGAATCGAGAGAATTTTCAGGAGTGGCCCCATTATCGGAATATGTTATTGTAAAATTAAAAAGGGCTAAAGCAGATTTGAAAAATTATTTTGGTGTACCTGATGATGCAATTTGCTATGCGGAAAGCGATATTATGTTTGGACTTGCATATTTAGTAAATACAGCCAGAAAAATGAACCGCCCCATTGCCATATGTATTGGATTAGGAAGTAATCAGGGCAGCCATGAGGGATTGGGTCCCTTAAATGATCTCATATCGACGTATTCGAATCAGGCGGGTATTGCCATTGTCATTGCTGCTGGTAATGAAGGCAATGCCAGGCATCATTTTTATGGAGAAATTAATAATGCAATCGGCTATACACTGGTAGAATTGAAGGTTGGGGCAGATCAAGGGGATTTTTCCATGGAATTGTGGGGGAATATTCCCGGCACCTATTCTATTGACATCATATCGCCCTCAGGAGAATATATCTCCCGTATCCCTGCCAAGATAGGTGAATTTAGAAATATAAGTTTTATTTTTGAATTAACCACTATATATGTTGATTATGTTATTGTGGAAGCTCAGACTGGTGATGAACTGATTCTGATTCGTTTTAGAAATCCGGCTCCAGGGATATGGAAATTCCGGGTCTATGGATCAAAGATCACTTCTGGATTCCATATATGGCTGCCTGTGCGGGGATTTATTTCAGAAGAAACCGTATTTCTGTTTCCAAATCAATATACCACAATAACGGAACCGGGAAATAACGTGTATGCCATTACAGCCACAGCATATAATCCTAAAGATCAAAGTCTTTATATTAATGCAAGCAGAGGCTACACCCGGTACGACATAATTAGTCCTGATCTGGCGGCACCCGGTGTGGATATCTATTCTCCTTTACCGGATGGGAAATATGGATCAGCCTCAGGTACCAGTACTGCTGCCGCATTGATCACAGGTGTTACCGCTATGGTGCTGGAATGGGGAATTGTAAACGGAAATGACCGATCCATGGATACTTATCAGATTAAAAAGTATTTAATCCGTGGAGTGTCCAGAAATCCATCTTTAAAATATCCCAATCGGGAGTGGGGATATGGAATGGTCAATATTTATGGTACTTTTGAAAGTTTAAGTGGAGAATAAGAATCAAGACAGTGGAAATTATAGGGGTGTTGCAAAACAGGTCAGGTTTTGCCTCACCTCTTTTAAAAAGGTTTTGTATGGAATATACAAATAACTTTGCTATTAGTTCATTTTTTAAGACAATTGTACTAAAAATTAGGTTTCTTCAAAATTATATTTGGATTAAGATAATGGTACAAACAAAAACGAAGGGGGATTCAAAAAATGAAAAAAATTATATCAATTTGTTTGGTACTATGTATGTTACTTAGCTTGGCTGCCTGCGGTAAATCCGAAACCAAAAAAGAGGCAGCGAAGAGTGAAACAACAGAGGCAAAAGGTGAAACGGATACCTCGAAAGAGGAGACAAAAGCTGATGCGGCAGCATCCGGTTCTTTAGTAATTTATTGCCCTCATCCTTTAGAATTTATTAATCCGCTGGTAAGTGAATTTGAATCACAGTCAGGTATTAAAGTAGAAGTAATTGCAGCGGGTACTGGCGAACTTTTAAAAAGAGTGGAGTCAGAACAAGAGAATCCATTAGGCGATATCTTCTGGGGCGGTTCCTTATCAACGATGAAACCTCAAATGAATCTTTTTGAATCATATCAATCCGTGAATGAAGAATATATTCAGGATGGCATGAAGAATGTAGAAGGACCACTTACCAGATTTACTGACATTCCAAGTGTATTGATGATAAACACAGATTTAATTGGAGACATTGAAGTGAATGGTTATGAAGATTTATTAAATCCTGCATTGAAAGGGAAAATTGCACATGCAGATCCTTCCAAATCATCATCTTCTTATGAACATCTTATTAATATGCTTTATGCAATGGGAAAAGGCGACCCGGATGGGGGATGGGATTATGTTGGAAAGTTATGTGAGAATCTTGACGGTAAATTATTAAGTGGCTCTTCTGCAGTATACAAAGGTGTTGCGGATGGTGAATATGTAGTTGGACTTACTTTTGAAGAAGGTGGAGCAAAGTATGTTGCCGATGGAGCACCGGTTAAATTAGTCTATATGGAAGAAGGGGTTATCTCTAAACCGGATGGTGTTTACATTATTAAGAACGCCAAAAATATGGATAATGCTAAAAAATTCATTGATTTCATTACAGGGAAAGATGCACAGACTATTATTGTGGAACAGTTAAATCGTCGTTCCGTTAGGACCGATGTACCTGCGCCGGGTTATTTATTACAAAAGGATGAAATGAATATTATTTATGATGATGAAGAATTAGTAGTTGAAAAGAAAGAAGAATGGTTAGAAAAATTCAACGATATCTTTACAAGCTACTAATATAAATATCACTAATAATATTAAGGCTGACATAGACAAACAGATTAAGGATAAAGCTCACAACTCTGTTGTGGGCTTCTTCTTTCAACGAATCCCTGAATAAAGGAGAAATATTATGAGTAATTCAATTAATATTGAGAATGTTGTGAAGAGATATGGGGCTGTGACCATCATCCCAGATCTTTCAGTTCAAATTAAAAATGGAGAATTCTTTACACTATTAGGACCATCTGGCTGTGGTAAAACAACTTTACTGCGTATGATTGCAGGATTCAATAGTATTGAAGGCGGACAGATAAAATTTGATGAAAAAGTGATTAATGACATTTCTGCACATAAAAGGAATATAGGTATGGTATTTCAAAATTATGCAATTTTTCCGCATTTAACGGTAAGGCAGAATGTTGAATACGGGCTAAAATTAAGAAAAATGAATAAGGTCCAAATGAAAGAAAAAGTGGACCATATGTTGGAAGTAGTAAAAATCAGGGATTATCAGGACCGGCTTCCAGAGAGGTTATCCGGTGGACAGCAGCAAAGAGTGGCTCTTGCCAGAGCAATCGTAATTCACCCAAGTGTACTTTTGATGGATGAGCCACTTTCCAATCTGGATGCCAAATTAAGGATTGAGATGAGAAGCGCTATTCGGGATATTCAGAAACAGGTAGGAATCACTACGGTATATGTAACACATGATCAGGAAGAAGCCCTTGCAATTTCAGATCGAATTGCGGTTATGAACGAAGGTATCATTCAGCAAATAGGAACACCAGAATCAATTTATACCCGCCCCAATAATGTTTTTGTTTCGACTTTCATCGGTCACTCTAATCTATTCCTGGCCATTGTACATAAAGATAATCAGGGAAAATTTATAGAGTTTAAAGATGGCTATAAACTTTATATGGATCATTTAAAAGATGAATGTGTGGAAGGAATGGAAGTCCTTGTTTCAGTACGTCCTGAAGAATTCTTAGCAGGTAATGAGGGATTAAAGGTAAAGATAAAGAACCGGACTTTTCTTGGAAAACATACAAACTACGAACTTGAACTTAATACTTCTATGATAATGGAAGGTCAGGCATCCATTGAATATTCACAAGATCTAGGCCAATCAAACAGAATCTATGAAGTGGGTGAAACAATAATATTAAAACCAAATGTTCTTAAGATTAACGTTTTTACTCAGGATGGCAAGAAAAGCTTAATAAAGGATGTGATATAAAATGAATAAAAAGAGACACTTTAAACTGGATTTTTGGTCGATCATTACTTTGATCATTGTAATTGTTTTTGCGATTTTTTTAGTGTATCCTTTATTCTCCTTATTTTTAAGTGGATTTAAAGATCCGGGTACGCAAAATTTTACTTTGAATAATTTCCTTAAATTCTTTCAGAAAAAATATTATTATCGCACTCTGGGCCACAGCTTTCTTGTAACAACCTGTACCACATTATTGGCAGTGGCTATTGGAGCCCCCCTGGCATATCTGACGACAGTTTATAAAGTAAAGTGCAAAGGTCTTATAGATATTTTGATCATTATATCCATGCTATCCCCACCTTTCATCGGGGCATATTCGTGGATAATCCTTGGAGGGCGAAGCGGTGTTATTACTAAGTTCTTTGCCAGTGTGTTCGGTATTGAAACTCCGTCCATCTATGGTTTTGGGGGTATCTTACTTGTGTTAACATTAAAACTGTATCCATATATCTATTTATATACGACAGGTGCTTTAAAGAAAGTAGACTCCTCTTTAAGCGAAGCTGCAGAGAGTCTTGGATGCAATCCTATAAGAAAAGTAACAACAGTAATATTACCATTGATCACACCGACTATATTGGCTGGATCATTATTAGTATTTATGAATGCGTTGGCTGATTTTGGTACCCCTATGTTAATTGGGGAAGGATATACTGTAATGCCGGTTCTAATCTACAATGAGTTTATTAGTGAAATGGGAGGTCAAGCCAATTTTGCAGCAGCCCTTGCTGTTATACTGGTTATTATCACAGGATTTATGTTCTTAGGCCAGAAATATGTTGTTAATAAAAAATCATTTACAATGAGTTCACTCAGGCCAATCCAGGCAAAACAATTACATGGAGGAAAGAATCTGCTATTACACATACCAATCTATTTCATTGTATTCTTATCCATTATACCTCAGGCAATCGTATTCTACACTTCTTTTAAAGCAACGAATGGTGCAATGTTTACGGACGGTTTTTCTCTCGAAAGTTATAAATCGATTTTTCATAATTTAGGAAAACCTATTTTGAATACATATAAGTTTGGTTTCACTGCAATTATTATAATTGTACTTTTAGCAATGTTCATTGCCTATATTACTACGAGAAAAAAAAGCCCCCTTACAGGTATGATTGATTCAATGACTATGTTTCCATATATCATTCCAGGCTCAGTATTAGGTATTACGCTGCTGCTGGCATTTAATAAAAAGCCGTTGTTATTAAGCGGTACTGCTGTTATCATAATAGTAGCTTTTGTAGTAAGACGTCTGCCTTATACATTAAGATCCAGTGCAGCCATATTGTATCAAATAAGTCCAAGTATGGAAGAAGCAGCGATCAGCCTTGGTGATTCTCCCTTAAAAACATTTTTTAAGGTAACAGCAATTATGATGCTGCCGGGAGTTTTATCTGGTGCAATTCTAAGCTGGATTACCATAATTAATGAATTGAGTGCATCCGTTATCCTTTATACAGGTGATACAAGGACAATGTCAGTTTCCATATATACAGAAGTTATCAGGGCAAGTTATGGTACAGCGGCAGCTTTAGCAAGTATACTGACTCTGACTACGATAGCCTCATTACTGATATTCTTTAAGTTATCAGGGAAAAAAGAAATTAGTTTATAGGAAAAGACAGATAGAATAATGACACGATGAAAAGGGAGGGATAATTATATGAAGAATAATAAGCATAGTTACTTTAAAGATGATATACGTAAAATGCTTTTCCTTTATGCGATTATCCCCGTTTTTCTTTTATCTTTAGTCTGTGTTGTGATATTTTGGGAAACTTGGCATTATTCCATGGAAAAAACAAATAAAACGAATAATAAAGATATAATAACTGATCTGGAGACAACGATTCTGGCTTATACAGAAGTGATTGACGAATTAATACAACAAGAAAATATTATTGACGGTAAAATTGATGTTAGTTCCAGAGTCCAGATTTTTGAAAGAATCTATGGAATCTCAAACAAATTAGATCGAAAAGCTAATTTATATATCTTTGACCGCAATCTGAATTCAATAATATCTGCTACAAAAGACCTTCCGGAATTTCTTGATGGAGATTATTTTATTAACTGGGGCGTATTTCGAAATATGAATCAGAATCCGGATAGAGTGGCCCTTAAACTAGTAGAAGATACCGCATCTGATTCTGTGCAATTAGTAATAGGTAAACCAATTATAAGAAAAAATACCATTAAAGGATATGTAGTCTTTGTGCTGGATAGTAAACAATTTGCCATCAAATTATCGAAATTTGGATCCCAAACAGTGATTACAGATGAATACGGGTGGGTTTATGTTTCTAATAATTATGATTTTTTAAATACTCTGCAGAGATTTGATTTAAGAGGACAAAAAGCAAACGGAAATATTGAAAATGAGGTTGGTAAATATTTCATTACTTCAAATTCTATCTTAGATAACAGGATCCATATTTATAGTATTTCCTCTAGAAGTAATATAGCTTCTATTTTTAAATATATAATAGTTATACTGATATTTGTATTTGTTATGATAACCCTGCTGGTATTCATAAGTACAAAAAAGATGGCGGCTTCCAAAACGAAAGATCTATATAAGATCATCAGGGCATTTGAGAAAGTAAAAGAAGGTAACCTGGACACTTATATAGAAATCTCAGGCAATGATGAATTTAAAATAATAGGGGAATCTTATAATCTGATGCTTGATAGTTTGAAAGAACAAATCGAGAATAACAAGGAAATGGGGAAACTGGTAAGCTCTTCCCAGTCAAAACAGCTGGAATCCCAATTTAATCCTCATTTTCTATATAATACTCTGGAGAATATCAGATTTATGTGCAAACTGGATTCTACTCTGGCAAGCGATATGATATTCAGTCTGTCAACTTTGTTACGCTATAGTATAAGCAATACGAGAGAAGAAGTTACAGTGAAAGAAGATGTTCATTATACTGAAAACTATATGAGTATTTTAAAGTATCGATTTAACCGCCGTTTTCATTATACGATGGATATTCCATCAGATGTTATGTCCTGTATCATTCCGAAACTTATTTTACAGCCTTTAATTGAGAATTCTATCAAATACGGTTTCGAGGGAAAGGAACAACTAACAGTAAAAATCAGTGCATATATGGAAGGAAATAATTTGATAATGACATGTTGGGATGATGGGTCCGGAATGAGTGAAAAGGAATTGGAGGAAATGAAGCAATTACTTTTACAAAAAACTAACAAAAGCAATCATTTTGGTTTATTTAATATTCATAGAAGAGTACAGCTTAAATATGGTGACGAATATGGTATCCAGATTGAAAGCAAACAAGGAACTGGCACATATTTAAAAGTTGTAATGCCAATAAAATATGAGGATAATAGGGGTGGCCTTGATGTTGAAAATTATCATAGTTGAAGATGAAGATATTATTCGAAAGGGATTAGTATTTACCATCGACTGGCTGAGTATGGATTGCATCATTGTTGCTGAGGCTTCTGATGGACAAGAGGGTTTGGAAAAAATAATTGAATTTCAACCGGATGTAGTTATAACGGATATTAAAATGCCAAAGTTAGATGGGATAGAGATGATTCGCCAGGCCAGATGTCATGCAAAATTTAAGAGTATTATTCTGACCAGTTATACTGAATTTGACTATGCAAAAAAAGCAATAGAATTAAAAGCATATGACTATTTAGTTAAACCAGTGGATGAAATAAAAATCAAGAACATAATGGAAGCTCTTCATGATGAAATAGATAATCATAAAGAGGTGGAGTTTGTATTGGAAACTTCAAAAAATGGAAGTTGTATGGATCTTAATTATTACATTACGCTGGACAATTCAGAAAACTGCTATGTGGCTCAGGCAATACAAAAAATAAAAGAAAATTATGCTGATAAAATAAGTATTGAATCAATCGCCGCTGAACTTGGTGTAAGCTCAAGTTATTTAAGTCGTAAATTTAAAGATATAACGGAGCATACTTTTTTAGATTTGTTAAATAGCTATAGAGTACAACAAGCTATTAAATTATTAAACACCGGTAAGTACCGTGTATATGAAATATCTGACATGGTGGGGTTTAGTGATTATAAACATTTTTGTACGGTTTTCAAAAGATATACATTGATGTCACCAACATGCTTTATAAAGAAAAGAAGATAATAAAAGTGTAAAAAGGCAGGTAATATTATGAAATACACAAATAGGATATTATTAAGTGATATGGATGGAACTTTATTGGATTCCAATAGCAGAGTATCATCAAAGAATAAAGAAGCCATAAAATTTTTTGTGAATAACGGTGGAAAATTTGGGATAGCAACAGGTAGAAGTCAATTGAACTCTGTAAATTTTCTGGATGAAGTTCCAATTAGCGCTCCTTGTATTTTGTATAATGGTGGAGCATTATATGATTTTACGGCTAATAACTTTATAGCATTAAATCTATTACCCGAACGGGTTCTGATAAATTTTCTTCAATATTGTATAAGAGAGGTACAGAATGTGATGGTGCAAATATATAGCACCGATATGTGCTATTTTGTATCTAAGGAAGCATTGGCTGATCCTGAAGTTGTTGCAGGACATCAACCTGGTCAATTTATACAAATAGAAGATATAATTCATGAGCCATGGATTAAGATTTTATTCAGCGGAAGTGAAAAAGATTTAAAACTGGTAGAAAAAATGATGTTTCAATTTGATATTGCAGATAAGGTAAGCAGGGTATTTACAAGTGATATCTATTTAGAAATATTACCTTTGGGAGTCTCAAAAGGCAGTATGTTAAAGAACCTGAAGAAAACTATAGGTGATGACTATAAAATTTACGCAGTTGGTGACTATAATAATGATATTGAGATGATTCAGCTGGCAGATGTAGGTATTGCAACAGAGAATGCACTCTCATGTTTAAAAGATATGGCAGATCACATAAGTGCCAGCAATGATGAAGATGCGATAGCAGATATTATATACCGGATTATGAACGAATGATAAAGTACTCATTTCTATAATGGGAGGAAAATATGATAAAAAAACGTTTGAAGTCTCGTAGTGTAAGTATAGAACTAAAAGATACATTTCAAAAATCATTAGGTTCATTCATAATTCTTCTATGTCTGCTTCTTATACTTATATTGACCATAACATTTATTAATAAGTCGGTTTTTAAAGTGTATGGATCAGGACAGGGAGCGGTAGGTAGTCTTGAGCTTGAATTTAATGCCTTGCATTCACAACTAAGATTTTTAGTTTATGAATCCGGTTCAGATAATCAATCGGATGTTATATATGAAATTGAGAATATGTCAACTGATTTAATTGAGGATTCTAATGCTTTGGAAACGATTATGATCAATCGGGAAAGTAAAGAAAGTTATGGACAAATAACAAAATTATTAGAAGAATATATGAGTATAAAGGACAACATACTTCAATATGAAAAGAATCAAAGTAAATATAATTCTAAGAAATTATATAATGATGAAGCAGTACAGATAGCAGAAAATATGGATATATCTATTCGGGAATTATATACGTATATGAGCAGTAAGGGGTCAATATTAAGTAATCAGGTGTTAGTAATAAGTATTTTGATAACTATAATTTCTCTTATTCTTGGTATATTTATAATATGGATGGCCTTTAAAAGAGTGAATAAAACAATTGCCGGCATTTGTACACCATTGGGACAATTGACGGCTGATTCCAAGGAGATAGCAAAAGGAAATCTGCATATAGATATCCAGGCAATAGGTGATAATGAAATAGGCCAATTGGCAAAAAGCCTTATGAATACAGTGGATTCACTAAATAATTACATTGTGGATATATCTAATAAATTACATAGTATAGCAGAGAATAATTTAACTGTTGAAATGGATCAGGAATATTATGGTGATTTTAAACCAATTCAGAAATCACTAAATAAAATTTTTAACTTCTTAAATGATGTCTTTCGACAGATTGGAGCAGCATCTGTAGAAGTATTTGCCGGCGCAGGCCAGGTAGCAGAGAGTGCCGTGAATCTTGCAGAAGGTACAGGAAAGCAATATTTTGCAATTGAAGAAATATCACAAGAACTAATTAGTGTCACGGGTAATGCAAAAGCAAATGAAGAATTATGTGCAGAAGCAGATAAACTTTCTCAATCTACAAAACAAAGTGCTGAAACTGGTATGAATAGAATGAACAATATGGTGCTGGCAATGGAATCAATGAATGAAACCAGCAATAAAATTTCCACCATTTTGCAAAGTATTAATGATATTGCTGAACAGACTAATTTATTAGCACTTAACGCACAAATTGAAGCAGCCAGAGCAGGAGAAGCAGGAAAAGGTTTTGTTGTTGTTGCCAATGAAGTTGCCCATTTGGCAGATCGATGCTCTATGGCATCAAAAGAGTCTGAGATGATGATAAAAGCGACTTTGGAAGCAGTACAAAGAGGTAATATAGAAGCAAAAGAAACAAAAGAAGTCTTAAGAGAGGCAGTAAAAGAAATTGATGTTGTTGCTAATGTCGTACATAGGATACTGGAAAAAACAAAAGACCAGCAACAAGCTATTGAGCATGTCTCAACTGATATTAAAGAGATGTTAGATATTATTCATGGAAATTCAGCCACAGCACAGGAGAGTGCGGCAGCAAGTGAACAGCTTACGGCTCAGGCAGATATCCTGAAAGATTTATTACAAAGTATGAAGCTGAAATAATAAAACATTAAAAATTTTTATAGTAGTTAATCCTTGAATTTAAGCTGAAAAGAGAGCATATAGAAAATGCTCTCTTTTCCCTTATATGAAATTAATTATTTATGCTGTCTTATTATCTAAATTTAATTGTGTAGTATCCTGAAGATGTTTTGGCTCTTTTTATAACTTTAATATAATAAGTTCCAACAGGCATAGTTTCTTTGGTAGAATACTCTCCACCTTCAAAATCGTATAATGTAATCGTGCTTCCCCACAATATTACATTTTTGCTGGCAGGAATAATCTCAAATGTAATAGATTCATTTGATTTGGCATAAATGTCAAATGCTAATTTTCTTTTACTTGTTAATTTTACTTTATACCAATCTGCTTTTGTAGTACTATCTGTTGCCTGAACCAGACCTTTTACTGTTTTTCCTTTGCCGATAGTGACTGCCTTGGCTTTGGTTGAACCTGGTTTTTCTGCAACCGCAACAAATGAATAGCGTAATTTGTAAACATCAGATGATTTGGCATTAATGTAGTAAGTTCCTTTTTTAACAGCGAAATAAGTGGCATATCCCTGGGTCTTACTTAAGTACTCAAGATCGGATAATTTCGCTTTCTTGCTGTTTAATAAGGTTACAGAAATGGAGGATGAATATTCTCCTAAAGAAGCACCTTCCACCATAATATACCCAGGTTTACTAATAGTTATCTTATGACTGATCTGACTATCATAAGACATTGGGTAACTGCCAATCCATTCTTTGTTCTTTAATGTTTTAGTCTCACTGCTAAAAGAATATGGAGTAATTGTAAGTGAAGCATCTGCTTCAGCATAACTGGATAATGAGAGCTTTAAATAATAGGTTCCTTTTGCCGGAACTTTTGCTTCAAGGTCACCTTCCATTGAAGAACTGCTTAAATATCTTGCATATCCGACAATGCTTGTACAAGCTTCATCACTATACAGACCGATATCTAAGCCGCTTGGGATTACCTTACCTGTTAATTTAATACTTAATAATCCTTTATAGTCCATGTTAATTGGTACGACTAATGTTTTTGTAGATACAGGTACTACAAGATCGTAGCTTTGAAAAGTTGTTGTGTCTTCTTCACCGGTTACGAGTGATACAGGCTGGATAGCAGTATTCTCTTGAGGGGTTGAAGCTGGAACTTCTGCAGCTGTTACATTTTGTGGTAAAACATTAATACAAAAACAAGCAGCTAAAATTCCTAGGAATAATTTGAATTTGTGCATATTTCTCTCCCTTTCACTATTATACAAATAATACTAAACATAGTAATTATTTACATAAAATTATAGTGGAAAACCCCTTTAAATACAATAGGGATATCAGACTATAAACCTACATATTATTACATTTATAGCGATATCAAACAAAAATATACTTTAAAATGCAACAAATGTGTACTAAGAGTATGATAACGTATATTTATCTTGATATAGGAATCAGTAAATACATGAAGTATTGCATTAACATTAGGAAAGGTGAGAACTCATGAATAAAGAATTTTTTAGAGATCCAACAGGAGATCCGGACTATACCATTGGGGGTTTTTGGTTTTGGAATGATATTATAACCGATAATAAAACGACGGAACAGTTGAATATGATGAATGGCATCCATGCGGACCAGCCTGTTCTTCATGCCAGATTCGGGCTGCAAAATGAATATTTAAGTGAGGACTGGTTTGATCGCATTGATCATACGATAAATGAATGCCGCAAGAAAAATATGAGAATATGGCTTTATGATGAAAACAATTGGCCAAGTGGAAACTGTAACTGGACTATTACTATGGATGAAGAGTATAGAGAACATTTCCTCCAATTTGAGAAGCAGGAATTAGAAGCAGGTAAAAAATATAGTTTGGACCTGACCAGGAAACAATATATTAATGTGACTGCTTACGATCCTAATGGGAGGAAAATCGATTTACTAAGTTCTCATTATGATAAAATTGAATACATTTCAAAGGAAACGGTTGTTATCTATGCAGTTTACATTGCAGTGGATGAGTATGAACCAATAGGTAAATTATGTGTAGATTATTTAAGCAAAGAGGCAATCGGCAAATTTATTGAGACGACCCATGAGAAATATGCGGATCATTTTAAAGGTGAATTTGGCAAAATCATAACGGGTATTTTTATGGATGAGACCAGATTTTGTAATGCTTTTGTATGGACCAAAACTCTGCCGGAAGAATTCAGGAAACGGAAAGGATATGATATCATTCCATACCTTCCATTGCTAATTCATAACACAGAACAATCTGTTTATGTACGTTATGATTATTATGATGTAATTTCTGATATGTATACAGAGGCTACTTTTAAACAAATATATGACTGGTGTGAAGCTCATGATCTTATGACAACTGCACACTTTTTAGGAGAGGAAACATTAGCTACACAATCCTATTTTGGAGGAGATATGGTCCGTGGGTATAAATATTTACATGTACCGGCGATTGATCATCTTGGAAATGGAATAGGAAGTTTAGATGGTAAATTTGCAGTTAGTGCAAGCCATAATTATGGCAGGTCAAGAATCAGTTGTGAAGCCTTTGGTGCTTCGGGCTGGGATATGGATTTTGAATCCATGGTTAAAATATCTAACTGGTTATTCCAACAGGGAATTAATCTGATTTGGATGCATGGGTTCTATTATTCCATCAGGGATGAGAGAAGTGAAGATTTTCCACCATCTTATTTTTACCAGTGGAAATATTGGGATCATATGCCGATGTATGCAAAAATGGCAGCCAGAATGAGTGAAATGCTAAGCAATGGGTGCAGTGAAGCAGAGATTTTAGTATATAGTCCAATGGAAACTTTCTGGAATTATTTCGAACCGGATTTGGATATTAAGACTGGATTCTGGGAAGAAGGGCCATTTATTACAGATGAAAAAGCTAAATTTATTGATAATCAGTTCCAGCTTGTATGCAACAAATTAGTAGATAAGAATTATGATTTTAACATCTTAGGCTCTGATGCCATTGACAATTTTGAAGTGAAAGACGGCAAAATCCTGAATCGATTAAATGGTGAGACGTTTACTGTTTTTGTATTACCTTTAGTGGAAGTTCTAACCGATAAGATGGTTGCCTTTTTAAATGAATTTACTGCAGCAGGAGGTAAAGTCATTTCTTATTATAGTGATGTAAAATATGTGGTAAATAAAAATGGTAAGCATATGACAAAAGAAGAGCTGCCAAAATTAGATGCCTCTAAGATCACTATTGCAAAGAAAATTGGGGATATTGTGGAGGAATGCAAAAATTCAATACATCTGCCATTTGAAATAACCTGTGGAGTAGACGAAGTTGTCCATACAAAATCAAGCTATCCGGCAAGACTAATTGACCCATATATTCATGACGGTGAAACCCTTTATGGAATTGGGGTCACCAGATATTTAAAAGACGGATTCAGAATATTAAATTTCACCAACTATAATGAGAAAGAGGAAGATTTGAAAATTTTTGTGGAGTCTGTAGATATACCGGAGATTTATATCCCTGAAACTGGAGAAATTATTAGCAGTAAAGAATATGAGAAATTAGATGGTGGGTATGAAATTAAAGTAACGATACCAAAGAATAGGACTTATTTTGTTGTATGTAAATTATAATAAGTATTCATCCTAAAAATCAGACAGGGTCCAAAACCCATCAGAATTAGGTTTCGATTGATGTAAGTTTAGTATATTCTATAATGTTTTGAGATTAAAAATGGAGGTCCTATATGAAAGAAAAAATAAGAAATTTAATCAATGAAATGACATTGGAAGAAAAAGCAAGCCTGTGTTCAGGGCTGGATTTTTGGAGCACAAAGCCTGTTGATCGATTAAACATACCAAATATAAACATGTCGGATGGACCTCATGGATTACGCTATCAAGATGAAGAGGCAGATAATTTTGGCATCAATGACAGCGTACCTGCTACATGTTTTCCATCCGGCGCTACCCTGGCTTGTTCCTGGGATCGGGATCTTATGAATAAAGTTGGAAGAACCTTAGGAAAAGAAAGTAAAGACCATGGAGTAAATATACTTCTTGGGCCTGCAATTAATATTAAACGTTCTCCGCTCTGCGGCAGAAATTTTGAATATCTGTCGGAAGATCCTTATCTATCCAGTCAGTTGGCTGTTAATTATATTAAAGGTGTACAGAGTGAAGGAGTGGGAACTTCAGTAAAGCATTTTGCGGCCAATAACCAGGAATATAACAGAATGTCTATTGATACGATTGTAGATGAGAGAACGTTAAGGGAAATCTATCTTGCAAGTTTTGAAGAAGCAATAAAACAAGGAAAGCCCTGGACTGTTATGTGTTCATATAACCAAGTAAACGGGGATTTTGCAAGTGAAAATGATTATTTATTGACTAAAGTCCTTAGAGATGAATGGGGCTACGAAGGAATTGTGATATCTGACTGGGGTGCCGTAAATGATAGGGTAAAAGGGATGAAAGCCGGACTTGACCTTGAAATGCCAAGCTGTTTTGGGATTTCCGATAAAGAGATCGTAAGTGCTGTGAAAAATGGTGAACTTCCGGAAGAAGTTGTTGATACAACAGCAGAGAGGCTTTTGAATATTATATATCAGGCGATAGAAACTAAAAAAGAAACAGCAGTTTCACTTGAGTATCATCACGAAATCGCAAAGCATGCGGCAGAAGAATCCATGGTACTATTAAAGAATGAAGATGGCATTCTTCCCCTTAAAAAGGATATGAAAGTAGCAGTACTTGGTGAATTTGCTGAAAATCCACGTTTTCAAGGGGGTGGAAGTTCCCATGTAAATGCCTATAAAGTAGACGAGCTATTATATCAAATAAAAGCTGTGGCGCCAGGATCCAAAATAGAATTTGCGCCGGGATTTGATTTGGAATCCGATGAGATCGATAATAAACTAATGGAGGAAGCAGTAAATAAAGCAAAAGATTGTGATGTCGCAGTGATATTTATTGGGTTACCTGAACGCTATGAATCAGAAGGATATGACCGTAAACATATGAGGATTCCCCACAATCAGGTAGAGCTCCTTAAAGAAGTTTCCAAAGTACAAAACAATATTGTTGCTGTATTATGCAATGGAGCTCCTATTGAAATGCCTTGGAGACAATATGTAAAAGGAATTCTGGAAGGATATTTAGGAGGACAGGCTCTATTTGGCGCTATTTCAGAGATTTTATTTGGGGGCATAAATCCTAGTGGTAAATTAGCTGAGACATTTCCGGAAAAATTAAGTGATAATCCATCGTATCTTAATTTTCCAGGAGAAGAAGACAGAGTAGTTTATGCAGAAGGATTATTTGTTGGGTATCGTTATTACAACAAAAAGGAAATAGCTCCTGCATATCCATTTGGTTATGGTCTGAGCTATACTACTTTTGAATATTCGGATATTACAGTTAGTAAGAATGAAATCCTGGACACAGAAGAACTGGCGGTAACATTAAAAGTTAAGAATACAGGGAAAGTAAAAGGGAAAGAAGTTATTCAGCTTTATGTCAGGGATATGGAAAGCAGTGTTATACGTCCGGAAAAAGAACTTAAAGGTTTTGAAAAAATTGAATTAGAGCCGGATGAAGTAAAAGAAGTTAAATTTACTCTTGATAAAAGATCATTTGCTTATTATAACCGCCAGATAAGTGACTGGCATGTAGAAACAGGAGCTTTTCAAATACTCATAGGTTCTTCTTCTGATGATATCAGATTGAAAACACAAATCACCGTAAAGGGAACTGTAGATATACCTAAAAAGATCACAGAGAATACAACAGTACGTGAGATTCTCTTAAATGGAGATCCTTCAAGTGAAGTATACCAATTAGTTATTAAAGGACTCAATGACAGAGGGCTTGATGTGAAAGAATTAAAAAGTGAAGAATCATTATTTGGAAGTATCGTGCTTCGTTCATTAATGAAATTCGTCGGGATAGAAGTAGACTATAAGAAATTATTACAGTAAAAAATTAGTATATAAGTGTGAATCAAATGATATAAAAAGTCATTAATAAGTAAAAAACCTTCAAATATGAATCAAAATATTTGAAGGTTTTTATATTATATTCCTGGTATTTAATATCCTTTGTGCCCGGACTGATACTTGATCCTATATTGTTCAGGGGATAATCCCACTTCTTTTTTAAAGATACGAAAGAAATATTTTACATTGTCATAACCTGATATTTTAGCAATCTGATACATTTTTTTATCTGAATTTTCTAAAAGCTGCTTTGCTTTTTCAATCCGGGTATGAGTTACATAATCGATAAATTTTTCACCGGTTTTTTCTTTGAATAAATAGCTGATATAGCTTCGATTCATGTAGAAAAGGGATGCTATAAAATCCAGAGATAAATTATTGCTATAGTTTCTTTGGACATAAATTTTTATTTTTTCTATTACATCATCAATATTATATACATTGTTTCCTTTCATATTATTTGTGATATTCAGTAAAAATTGAAGCATATATGATTTTAAATCTTCGAAAGAAAAAATGGAGTTAAAAATATTTTGTAAACTGCTTGAATTAGTTTTTAGGTCTGAACCGAAATAATTATTAAGGATTCCTTTCAGATTCTGAATTAATTCTGAAAAATAATATTTTATGTCATACAAAGTGAGGTCATTCTTATTTAAGCAATAAGAATACAGATCGTTTAACAAATCAAGAACTTTATCAGATTCACCTGATTCCACTCTAAAATATAATTCATCGACCCCTGACCAAAGAACTGTTTGTAATTTATTTATATCTTTATTGAAGATATAGTACATATTGCTATCTGTTATCTTACTGCTATTTAAGGCATCTATGGTTTCTTTATAGGCCTGATGCAGCTGTAAGATGTCATTGGTTAAGGTAGAAATACCGATTGCAATATTATGTCCTGATTCTGACAGACGTCCTATAAACTGAGTGCTTATCTGATGAATTGTATTGGATAGCTGTAATGGTGATTTATCTGGAAAGCACAAGATATAAAATCCTATATTTTTATCATGGAGATGATTAAGATATAATCCCAAATCACCATATCCGTTCTCTTTAGCATAATTGCTTAAATATATTTCATCTAAAGGCGTATTTGATGTAATTGTAAAAAGAATAAAATTATGATTATCCAATAAAAATCTAATCTTTTCAGAAGAGAGTTTTGCATCATTTGCCTGATAGCCAAGGATCAGGGACTTTAACATTTGTAAATCATAATCATATTGAATATATTCTTTTTCCTTTCGCATATCGTTGATTTGTTCAGTAGTCTTCCGGCTATTTTCAATGTTTTTAATTGCTTCTTCCATTGCATTTATGATATCTTCTTTTGAAAACGGTTTTAGTATATAGTTTAATACGTTAGAAGAGATAGATTGTCTTGCATATTCAAAGTCTTTATAGCCGCTAATTACTATAATGGGAGTATCAGGATATTTTTCTCTGGCCCTTACTAAAAATGTGCTGCCATCAAGAACGGGCATATACATATCAGTAATAATAATATCCGGATTTAGCTCATCTAAAAGCTTTAAGCCTTCTAATCCATTGGAGGCTTCCCCGATACACGTTACTTTTCCATCCAAAGTGCCGATTTTTTTCTTAGTACCCTCACGTGTTAAAACTTCATCATCTATTATTATATATCTATACATTGATATCATCCTTTTCTATCATTGGGATCTGTATTCTTATTGTTGTTCCTTTATTTTCTTCACTTTCTATGGTTAAACCATATCCAATGCCATAATATAACTGAATTCTTGAATGAATATTTTTAATACCGATACTTTGTTTATCCCTACGCCCCATTTCTGTAAATTCTATTGGTTTTGCCAGAAGGGTCTGTATATTCTTTAAGTTGTCACTATCCATTCCGAGTCCATTGTCAATAACTTCTATGATAATATTATTTTCCTTTGTATACCCGTAGATATCTATCGTACCTGTAACAGAGCATCTATTAAAGCCATGATTTAATGCATTTTCAACGAGAGGTTGAAGAATTAACTTTAATACTTTTTTGTTTTTTAAATCATCAGGTATATGATAGTTCACATCGAATCGATCTGGATAACGTATTTTTTGAATGGATAGATAGTCATTGATATGATGAATTTCATCTCTTAATGAAACGAGCTCACTATCAGTTTTAATACTATATCGGAACATATTTCCAAGAGCGAGTGACATGGTAGAGATTCTTGGAACCTCTTCAATTTCTGCAATACTATTAATTGATTCTAAGGTATTAAATAGAAAGTGGGAATTAATCTGGGCTTCCAGTGATTTCATCTGGGAATCTAAAGTAATTAATTTATTTTGGTATTCATTTTTAATACGCAGATTGATCTCTTCGATCATGTTGTTATATTCGTTATATAGAATACCAATTTCATCATTGCGGTTCAAGTATTTTTCTGTGGTTATTAATTTATGATTCTTATGATTCCCCATAAATCGGCTTAATGCTGTGATAGGAGAAGTTAAATAATGGGATAGGATTATTGTAATAATTAAAACAGTCACACCACAAAACAGCGCAAAAAGTATTAAATACATTTTAGTAAATGTAAATTGTTCTGATAATTTGGATAAGTTAATAGCACAAGTAACTGTCACATTATATTTATCATTTGTCTCCTTAAATACTTTCACATCTTTCGAATTTTGCATTGTAAATTTATAAGAAATATCATTAATATTTGAATAAAGCAGCATATTCTCTTCATTGGTAACAGATAAAAGAGCAGTGTTGGGTAAGGTATTTGAACTGCTTAAGTCGAATACCTTCGGGCTGCAGTCAATATACAATACCCCTAAAAATTCACCAGTATAAATATCATATAATGCCCTTGAAAAAGAGATGGAAGGCTTTGTATGAAGGATAAAGTCTTTCTCGGAGATATTGCTGATATAAATACCTCCTTGTTTTTGCAAAGTCTTCTCATACCATGAATCATGGGCGGGAGTATAACCAACTTTAATATCAATTCCATTACCATAACCGTAACCGATATTTTCTCCATTTGGTAAAAATATAAAAATACCATTTACAAAATCATTGGAATAGATTAATTGTTGACAGATGGATTTCATATTGTTACGGGTCTTCCACAAATCATAAGTAGTATAGTCTTTTTCTTTGGATGAAAATTTTTTAATATCGTCTAATATAGAAGATTGTCCTTCTGTAAGCAGAACGAAAGATTCGGTCATATTATCAATTTCTACTAACATTTCATTGGTATAATTAACAGCATTTTCATTGACATTATTAACGACATCAGTCATCTGTTCATTGATCAGCATGGAATACCGATAATACATAAAAACAGTAAGCAGAATGACCGGGATAATAGATATAGCAAGAAAGATTATTTGAAATCTACTTTTTAAACTCAATATGATACCACCTTAAATAATTCTAAAAAATTGCTAAAACAACAGTAAAAATCTAATAATAATATACCATAAGAGCCAATTAAAGTATACTTTTTTTATGTTATTATTAGACCATAGTTAATGGCTATATAAATTTTATTTAATGGAGGTAGGGTAATGAAACGAAAGAAATTTTTAGCATTAGCATTAGTTCTAACGTTAACTGTATCGGCTTTTACAGGTTGTGGTTCAAAGTCAAATGGATCAACTGCAGATAAGAGTGGGACAAAAGAAGATGGGAAGGTAACAGAGGAGAATATTACATTAACGATGATGTATTCCGGAGTACAGACGGAGAATGATTTTGAAACAGAAGTATTACCGAAACTGGTAAAAGAGAAGTTTCCTAACATTACTTTAGAAGTGACGAAATTACCAGATGATCAATATTATACCGCTTTGAAAACAAAATTGGCATCTGGAGAAGCTCCTGACATTATTCTTGTACAACCTAAGAATGCAGGTTCAAATTCAGTAATTGGTTTAGCAAAAGCAGGTTACTTACTTGATCTTAGCGATATGAATGCTATTAAACTTGCCGGAGATTCAGCTTCAGAATCATTTAGCTATGACGGTAAGGTATACGGTATCGCCAGTGGTGCTACAATGCTTGGAACATATTATAATAAAGATATTTTTGCAGCAAACAACTTAGAAGTACCTACAAATTGGGATGAATTCTTAAATGTTTGTGAAGTTTTAAAAAATGCAGGAATCCAACCTATCGTCATGGGAGATAAAGACTCCTATGTATTACAATTTGGTCTATACCAGCTTGCGGCAAATGTAGTATATCCAAAGAATTCATCTTACGATGATCAATTAGGTGAAGGAGAGACAAAATTTACAGATGAAGGGACTTGGGACAAAGTCTTAGAAATGTATAACACCTTATATGAAAAGGGTTATATTATAGAATCTTCTCTAGGATTAGGTGCAACTCAGGCAATTCAAAAATTTGTCGATGGAGAAGCTGCCATGACTTTTGATGGAAGCTTTAATGTAAATGCAATTACTGCAAAAGGTGCTATTGACTTTGAAAGAGGATACTTTCCACTACCAGGAAATGCTGCAGGAGAAGATGTTTATGCATCTGTAGCACCAGGAGCCGGTCCGGCAATTTATTCAGGAACAAAATATCCTGATGAAGTAAAAGCAATTTTAGACTATTGGTATGATGGAGAATCAGACCTTTATAAAGCATATGCTGATTCTGGCAGAGTTGTTGTGACTTATGGTTATGGCACTGATAAAAACAATCCATTATTTACATCTTTCTTAGATCTATATAACGAAGGTAAAGCTTTCTACTGGTGTAACCAGGCTTGGCCAGCAGGTGTAGAAACGGAAATGCAGGCATTATTTAGTGAAATGATTGGTGGCCAGGGAACAAAAGTAACAGATATTACAAATGGCATGCAAATGAAGTTTGAAGAATTATACACAGAATAATATGAATTAATAAGTAATAGCATGCATGATTATTCTTGTATGCTATTGCTTTTCAAAACAGGTAAGTGAGGAATTCAGAGATTGAATGAATTTTACGATTACCTTCAAAGTGAGACAGAGAAGGGAGATAGGAAGTTGAGTAGAATTAAGAAAAAAAGCGGTGGTAATGATATTTCCCTGGTAATGCCTAAAAGAATGTATTTTTTTATTGTACCTGCAATAGCATTATTCCTCATATTCTGGATATTTCCAGTATTGCAATTGTTTTATTACAGTATAACGAATTTTAATGGAATTAATTATAATTATGATTTTGTTGGGCTTGACAATTATATCCGTTTATTTAAAGAAGGCACTTTAGCAAATTCAATTAAAAATACTTTAGTTTATGCAATAATCATAGTAATTGGAAGTAATATTATTGGTCTTGCCATGGCCATGGCTCTAGATGTAAAAATTAAAGGAAAAACTTTTTTCAGGACAGCGACCTTCATACCTGCACTTTTTAGTGCAATCGTAGTTGGTTTTATCTGGTCCTATGTATATATGCCGGAATCAGGTATGATAGCCACATTACTTAATTTCATTGGACTGGATGGCTCCAAATTTAATTTGTTAGGAAATTATAAGACTGCATTATATGGAATTTCCTTCGTGGATATCTGGAAAAATGTCGGTACTACAATGATCATTTATCTTGCCGGTTTACAAACAATTGATACAAGTTTATTAGAAGCAGGAAGAATAGATGGCTGTTCTGATTGGCAATTACTAAGGAAAGTAAAATTACCACTTATAACTTCGACAATAACAATTAATGTAATATTAAATGTAATCGCCGGATTGAAGGCTTTTGATTATTCATTTATCATGACAAATGGTGGTCCGGGTAAATCGACAAATACATTAATGTTTACAATATATCGAATTGCATTTACTGATCAGATGATGGGTAAAGCAAGTGCGTTTAGTGTTGCGTCATTTTTTGTGATCATTTTAATTACGATCTTTATGCTAATATTTTTAAATAAAAAGGAGGTTGATTTATAATGAAAAAGGGCATGAATAAATTCTCCTTTAAAAAGTTATTATTGTATGCCGCATTGATAGCATTTGTTATCATTATGGTAGCACCACTTGTAATCATTTTATCAAGTTCATTTCGATCTCCTGGGAATATGAAATCCCCTTTGGTATTATTTGATCAATTTACATTAGAAAGTTACACCACAGCATTTAGCAAAATGAATTATCCTCATCTGCTGCTAAATAGTATTATGACTACTGGCGGGTCCGTATTGGCAGTAGTATTCATAGCAACAATGGCGGCTTATCCTATTTCAAGAATTAAAGCTCCATTCAGTAAAGGATTATATTATTTCTTTATCTCTGGTCTGGTAATTCCGGCCCAGATGGTAATCGTTCCTATTGCCCAGATGTTTCGAACTTTAAATATTCCAAATACGAGATTTACACCAATGATTATGTTTATTACTTGTAGTTTGCCTTTTTCAGTATTCTTATATACTGGATTTATGAAAAGCATACCCGTAGAAATTGAAGAGGCAGCATACATTGATGGTGCAGGATTGCTTAGAAGATATTTCAATATGGTATTTCCACTATTAAAACCAGCAACTGTATCTGTTGTCATAACTCAGGGCCTATGGATTTGGAATGATTATTTCTTCCCAATGGTATTTATCTCAAAATCCAACCAGTATTCTTTACCGGTAGGTATGCTGCAGTTCCTGGGAGATAAAGAAAATCCGGCCCAGTGGAATATCCTGTTTGCTTCCTGTATTCTATGTGCGATTCCTTTAATTATACTGTTTGCCATATTACAGAAGCAATTTATTAACGGTATTGCAGCCGGGGCAGTTAAGGGGTAATTGATATAAGGCGCTTTGCCTTAAATATTTCAGGGTCTCCTGGTAAAATAATTATTATGATAACGTAATAATTATTTTACCAGGAGGCTCCTTTTATATTCATAATAATTTCTCCATTAATTTCAGTTAATGAGAGATAAGTTAGTACAGTTAAGACAGAAACAAACAGATTTTGAAACATTGGCAGCTAATATTGAAATCTTTAAGAACAGTTGCGTCACAGCTGACAATAATGTAAAGACCGCAATTGAGTCTCTGTCAGGAGACTTTAAAAATACATATGGAATCAAAGAAAATATAGTAACAAAGTGGTTTAACTATATAGGAACGGAAATCGGGAATTCAAGTGCACTTGGAAGATACCTGAAAGATATCGGGGATACCATAGAAGTGGCAGTTACAGATGGAATTGAGAATATAAAAGACTGGTATAAATACGAAGGTGGTAAATATATCATAGATGATGTACTTACTGTAGCCTTAGTTACATTAGAGGTAGTAGGAGCAGTAGTTGCCATAGCTTCCGGAGTAGGAGCCATTGTAGCAATTGCAACCGTCATAGCTACAACTATGACAGTTGCAAATGGATGCCCTAAAGAGTATTAAGCAAGCCGAAAAGTATTAGCAACACTAGAATCCTTAAGTGTGACATAAAAAGATACTTATCCACTCTATTCCTATAGAATGATATGCAAGGCGTCATACTTGAAGACCAGGAATTATTCCACCAGACTTTCCCAAAGTTCAAATAGTTCTTCCAGTTTTGATTCTATGGATTTCTTCTCATTATTTAATTCCATGAGCTTAGAAACATTGGTATAAATATCCTCATGCGTTAGTAATTCGTCAATTTCTTCATTTCTCATTTCTAACTTATGGATTTCTTCCTCCGTTCTTTTTAATTCATTTTCACGCTTCCGGAGTTTTGCTTGTTCTTCTTTCTGTTGTTTCCAGTCAAGCTTTGTAGCAGAGGCGTCTTCCTGAATTATCATGTTTGAATTATTTGCAGGATCACCAAAATGCATTTTTTCAACTTCAGTTTTCTTCTCAAGATAATAATCATAATTCCCAATATAATTTAATAAGGAATTATTCGTAAGATCAAGAATTCGTGTAGCTGTTTTATTAATAAAGTAACGGTCATGTGATACATAAAGGACAGTTCCGGTATAATTATTTATTGCACGTTCTAAAATTTCTTTTGACATAATGTCCAGATGATTTGTAGGTTCATCCAATATTAAAAGATTGGCTTCGGATAGCATTAATTTAGCTAAGGATACTCGTCCCCGTTCTCCACCGCTTAAATCTTTAATTCTCTTAAACACATCATCCCCGGTGAATAAAAATGCAGCAAGAATATTGCGTATGGTAGTATTATCCAGATTTGGATAGGTATCCTGCAGCTCATCGAATAAAGTTTTCTCCATACTAAGAACCTGATGCTCCTGATCGTAGTAGCCGATTTTAACTTTTGCACCAAGCTTGATTTCTCCAGTATCTGATGGAACAACACCATTTATAATTTTAAGTATTGTTGTTTTGCCAGTTCCATTATTACCTATGATTGCAACTTTTTCTTCTCTCTTAATATCAAAATTAAGACTTGTAAACAGTGGTTCTTTTCCAAAAGATTTACTTAGATTCGCTACAGTAAGAACATCATTGCCGCTTGTAACATTTGGCTCCAAACGTATTGCGATCTGGGATTCGTGGGTAATTGGTTTCTCAATACGTTCTATTTTATCTAACATCTTTTCCCGGCTTTCTGCACGTTTGATTGATTTTTCCCGGTTAAAGGAGCGTAATTTAGCAATTACGTCTTCCTGATGTTTGATTTCTTTTTGCTGGTTCAGATAATGTTTTAGCATGGCATCCTGTAACATAGATTTCTTCTTGGCATATTCTGAATAATTACCTTCATAGGATACGGCTTTTGTATGGTCGATCTCAATTACTTTAGATACTACTTTATCTAGGAAATATCGATCATGAGCCACGATAATTACAGAGCCTTTATAATTAAGCAGATAATTCTCAAGCCAGGCAATAGATTCCATATCCAGATGGTTGGTTGGTTCATCTAATAAAATAACATCGGGAGTAGAGAGGAGTAGTTTGCCGAGGCTTATTCTGGTCTTTTGTCCCCCGGACAAGGTATTTACATATTTTTCAAAATCTTCTTCCGGGAACCCAAGCCCTTTCAGAACACCTGTAATTTCACTCTTATAAGAATAACCATTTTTTAATTCGAACTCATGAGTCAACCTTGTATAAGTGCTCAGCATATTTTCTAACTCTTTACCAGACACCAGCTTCATATCTTTTTCCAATTGACGTATTTTTTCATCTAACTCTATGATATCCCGCTTTATTTCCAGCATTTCATCATATATCGTATTCTTAGAATCCAAGTCCTGATGCTGGGACAGATATCCTATGGTACTTCCCTTGGCAAAGATAACTTCACCTTCATCAGACTTTAATTCATTTACGATTATTTTAAGAAGGGTAGATTTGCCTGCACCATTTATACCAACAATTGCAGCCTTTTCATATTCATTGATATGAAAAGAGACATTTTTTAATATTTGATTTGTTCCAAATGCTTTGCTTATATTTTTACATGCCAAAATCATGGTAGTCCTCTTTCTAGTAACAAAATATTTTAATGTTTTAATTTTAACATAGGTATAAAATTAAGTAAAGACCAGCGAATACGACAAAAAAGTTCCTTCTCTATAAGAATATTTCACTTAAGAGAAGGAACATTTCATAATGTGGAACAATTGATATAAAATATTTTTTGATCCAATATTATGGATCTGGGATTTATTTGATCTGGATTTGTAATATACTAAATCTGAAAAGCTTTCACTGCAGATTCCATGTGTTTAGCCATTTCATTCATTTCTTCTGCTAATGCATTTACTTGTTCCGATGCAGCATTTTGCTCTTCTGTTGCAGCAGATACTTCCTGGGCAGCAACAGCAGTTTCTTCTGAAACGACGGACACATGTTCAATCATAGTCATTACTCTTGTTTTACTTTCAATTACAAGGTCTAAAGAGTTTGTGATATTGCTGATTTTAGATACAATATTTTCAACTCCTTTATCTATTGAGACAAAGGATTCTTTTGTATTATTGACAGCTTCATTCTGTGCCTGTATTACTTTTTCTGTTTCCTCCATTGTCTGTTGTGCTTTTAGTATATCTTTTTGAATTGAAGTAATAATATCTTTAACATCATTGCTGGATGCAGCGCTGCTTTCAGCAAGATTTTTGACTTCACTTGCGACGACAGCAAATCCTTTTCCCGCATCTCCGGCACGGGCAGCTTCTATTGCGGCATTTAATGAGAGGAGATTCGTTTGTTCCGAAATAGAAGTAATGGTTTCAACGATTTGGCCAATAGTATTTGCTTTGTCTTTTAGGCTTTCGATAACATTTAATAATTCATTTGTAACCCGGTTATTTTCTTTGTTCTTCTCTTCTAGTAGCATAATGGTATTCATACCATTTTTGTTAGCTTCATTCACCTGTTTTGAAGATGTACTGCTTTCTTCAATGAAGTAAGTCATATTATCTACTTCAGCAGCAAGCCTTTGTACTTCCTTTGAACCATCCTCTGCTTCAAGAGCCTGATTGTTGGCGCCGGTTGCTACTTCTACAATTGTTTTTGCAACCTCTTCTGTAGCTTTTGCAGTATCTTCCGTTGTAGCAGCCAGCATATTGGAACTGTGGCTGACTTCTAGTGCGGTTTTTTGTATTTCCTCAATCAAAGTTTTCATTCCCATGATCATAGAATTAAAACTATTGCTTAGTTTTCCTAATTCATTTTTTGAATGATAGTTACTTTTTACCGTCAAATCACCTTGGTTTGCCTGTTCCATAAGCTTCATCAGATTTACAATAGGCTTGGTTATACTGCTTGAAATAAAATAAGTAATAAGAATGACTATAGGTATCAGTATTGCAATCATTATAATATTTCTGTTTTGCATATTGTTGATGATCGATAATGCATCCGATTGTTTTTGAACAGTGATTACAGCCCAGGGAGCAGATTCACCAGGTATTTTTATACTCTCATATGCACTAATGACTTCATCACCTTTTAGATCTTTGTATTCTGATGTACCGGATTCTCCACTTAATACTTTAGTGGTAATTGTCTGAATTTCTTTTGCTACTTCAATTGGCTGAACCTCCGTGGTTTCATTGCCATCAGCATCAAGAACTACGTTACCTTGTGCATCCATGACCTGTACTGTTTTTTGAAGTGTTTTATAATTATATAATTCAGAAACCTGAGTTTTCTCAGGATGGGCAATTACGACCCCTTCACCATCGATAATATATGTATAACTTCCATCTTGACTTTTTTCTTCCACAATTTGCTGTAATGCATCAAGGCTTAGATCAGCGCCCATAATTCCTTTAAAGCTTCCATTTTGGTTTATTGGAAAAAATATAGAGGTCACAGGCTTGTTTCCACTAAGAGAATAATATGACTGGCTGACAAATGGAGTTTTATCATCGATCATTTTGGTAAACCACCAACGACTTGAACGGTCTCCTAATTCACCGGCAGATCTGGCAGTCTGCATACCATCTGTTCCTTGTACATATAATAAATCAAAATAGGGATGACGTTCTACTGTGCCAGCAAGTGCATTGGACTGGGCTGTGGGATTAAAATCTGTAATAGAGTCGCTGACAGATAAATGCTCTGTTAAGGAATAAGCCTTATCTACAAAAGACAGAACATTATCAGCTACGGAATCAGCTAATTTTGTCTGATTTTGGATTGCCTGTCCTTTTAATTCATTGTAACTAAGAGTAAATCCTAAAACAGTTGATCCAATTAAAGGGATTAAAACTAAAATAAGAGTTACGAGGATTAATTTGTTTTTAATAGATTTCATAGAGAGAATACTCCTTGATAAATGTTTATTTATTCACTATCTATATTAATTAATACTTCTTTCTTTGACACATAATATTATTTATTGAAATTTAGGGATGATAAATTACTACTTTATGTCGAAAACTGTCGAATAGTGAATATATCGTTATTCTATTATCAGAGTTTTATATTGTCAATTGGAAAATGGTAATATATTCTTAATTTTCTGCAAAAATGCAAAGAAGGTTGTTTTAATACAACAACCTTCTTTGTCTCTTACTTAAAACTGGAATGATCAGAAAGACTGGTAACATATTGTTTCATTTCTTCTCTTGAGTGTATCTGGGTGGTATGATTTATGACTTCCTGCTGTTTTTGCTTATCCAGATTAGCAAAATAATTCATGGCATCCAGATCTTGCGCAAGAGCCATACCAAAACCAATTGGAACTTCACTTAATAAATTATTCATATCAATCACCTCAGAAATAGCATCTGCAATTTAGATTATATTATGTAAAATCAAGAACATATAAAAATGGATTTAAAGGTAAATTTTTATTAAATAATTACAGTTCAGCCTAAGCTCGATTTCTCTTTGCTGCATTAAATAATTTAAACATTATTTGACAAGAAGTTAACGATTTTATATAATAACAGTAAGTGTTTTTATTAAAAAGGAGGAACAAATAGTGGAAGAAAAAGGTATATCCTTAGCTGTAATAAGAAGGCTTCCAAGATATTACAGATATTTAGGTGAGCTTCTTGAGAATGAAGTCGTTCGTATATCATCCAAAGAACTTAGTGAAAAGATGAATGTTACAGCTTCTCAGATAAGACAGGATTTAAATAATTTTGGTGGATTTGGTCAACAAGGGTATGGCTATAATGTAGAATATTTGTATAATGAGATAGGCAAGATTCTTGGATTAGAGAAAAAATATAATGTTATCATTATTGGAGCAGGTAACCTTGGACAGGCGCTTGCTAATTATCAGGATTTTGAAAGAAGAGGTTTTGTTATACAAGCCCTGTTTGATGTAAATCCTAGATTGGCAGGGGTTTCTATTCGTGGGAAAGATGTGTATTTAATTGATGAGCTTGAAACATATATGAAAGAGCATACCGTTCATATTGCAGCACTTACATTACCTAAGACAAAAGCACCACAGATAGCTTCAGATTTAGTAAAATGGGGCATTAAGGCCATATGGAATTTTGCACCTACAGATCTTAATCTGCCAAGTGATATCATGGTCGAAAATGTGCATTTGGCAGAAAGTCTTATGAGATTGTCCTATAAATTAAAAACTCATGAAGAAGCCATGCAGAAAAAGGAATAAAAGTAAAGTGGATAAGGTTTTTAAAGGAAGGTGGATCTAATTGACAAAAAAGAATAATAATTTTGATGATTTCAGACTATCCTTTATAAATAAAAAAATTCCTATTCTTACTTTAGATACAAGATGGCATCAATTGTTTCCTGGAATGGATAAACCAGTGGATGTAAAAGTATTAGAAGATCAGTTGAACGATTTAATGAAGAGACAAGGAAGATTAACATCAGAAATAAAAGATTTAAAAGCTTTGAAAAAGCAGCTTATGGCAGAAATCGTTCAAAGTATGGATATAGATACTTTATCAACAAGACATAAGAATGAGAAAAAACTGGAACAAAATCGAAGACTGATTCAGGAAATTAATGAGAAATTAAATGATTGTGAAAATGAATTAGGAGAATTGCCTTACAAAATCAAAGCTACAAATGAAGAATTAATGCTAAATAGTGTGGCAATTTGTTACGAAGAAATGCAGGAGAACTATAATGAAATAGCAAATTTAAATGATTGGATTCAACAGACCAGAGAAGCATTAAAAAATAAGATTCTAGAAAAGCAGGATCTGGAGAATAGGAATACAATCATTTATTCTAATATGCATGATTTACTTGGGGCAGAAATAATGGAAATTTTAGATAAAAAGCAAGTGAATAATTGATTTCGAAAGGTGAGAAGCTTTGATTATCGGTATAGGAACAGATTTAATTGAAATTGATAGAGTATTGAAAGCTTGTAATAAAGAATCATTTCTAAAGAAATACTATACTTTAAAAGAGATAGAATTAATTCAGACAGATAAAAAAAAATCTGCTGATAACTTTGCTGTAAAAGAAGCAGTAGCTAAAATGTTTGGAACAGGATTCAGAGGTATTATACCTATTGAAATTGAAGTCTTACGAGATGAATTGGGCAGGCCTTATGTTAATTTATATGGTAAAGCAAAAGAGAAGAGTTTAGAATTAGATATAGATAAAATACATGTATCTATATCTAATACTAAGCTTTATTCAATTGCCTATGTGATAGGAGAAGGGATTTAGAAGATGAAGTATGTTGTTAATGGATCACAAATGAAAGAAATTGATGAATATACTATTCGAGAAATCGGAATCCCTTCTTTAGTATTAATGGAGAAAGCTGCCATGGCAGCGGTTGATGTGATATTAAAATCCATAGTCAAAGAGGATAAGATTTTAGCTGTATGTGGGACCGGTAATAATGGTGGAGATGGTGTAGCTGTAGCGAGAATCCTATTCCATTTAGGTTTTGATGCGGATATCTTACTTCTTGGAGAAGAAGAAAAGTCTACAGAACAAACAAAAATACAGCTTAATATTGCCAGAAATATTGGGGTGAATATCTTTAACCAACTAGAAATTAATGAATATAATATAATTATAGATGCATTATTTGGCATAGGTTTGTCGAAAGCAGTCACTGGCAGATATGCATCTATTATTAATCAAATAAATCAATTACAAAATAGAGTTTATTCTATTGATATTCCATCTGGAATAAGTGCTAATGATGGAAAAGTGTTGAATACAGCAATTAAGGCAGATGAAACTATTACATTTGGATTTTTAAAACTAGGTCATTTGTTATATCCAGGTTCTGAGTATGCAGGAATAGTAACAGTAAAGGATATTGGATTTTCGCCAAAAGCACTTATGGGGATACGGCCGGAACATTTTATCTATGAACCAGAAGATATATTAAGGTTACCGGTAAGGCAAAAGTATTCCAATAAGGGGACTTACGGAAAAGTATTAGTTATGGCAGGTTCTAAGGAAATATCAGGAGCCTGTTTTTTAGCAGCGAAAGCTGCTTATCGAACAGGAGCAGGTCTTGTTAAGATAATGACTGCTATTGAAAACAAAGAGATACTACAAACTTTACTACCGGAGGCTCTTTCTTTTACCTATGATGAAGAGGAAAACAGCGATAGTCTGAGAGAGGGCATTATAAACGAAATACAGCAGTCGACCTCTATTGTAATAGGACCAGGCATTGGTGTTTCTAATATGGCAGATCAATTATTGCAATTGGTACTAAAATATTCAAAAGTTCCAACAATTATTGATGCAGATGCTATTAATCTTCTTGCAAAAGAAAAAGAATATGAAGATTTCAAAGAAAACAACGGCATAGATATCAATGTTAATCTGCCAAATAATTTTATTCTTACTCCACATCTAAAAGAAATGTCGAGGCTTATGAATCGAACAGTACAAGAAATTGCTGAAAATATTTTGCAGACAGCAAACCTGGCAACGAAAGAGAAACAGTACACACTTGTCTTAAAAGATGCAAGAACATTAGTAGCTAGTCAGGGGAAGATCTATATCAATACATCAGGTAATAATGGCATGGCTACAGGAGGTTCCGGCGATGTACTAACAGGAATCATTGCAGGATTACTGGCACAAGGTATGTCTGCTTTTGAAGCTGCAGCTTTAGGAGTATATCTTCATGGACTTGCAGGAGATCATGCAATGAGAGAAAAAGGGGTTTATTCTCTTATGGCAAGTGATATAATAGAAGCATTACCATGTGTAGTTAGGGACTAGGAGGCAAATAGTATGAAAGAGTACTACAGAGTCAAGGCATTAATAAACCTTGATGCAATTTACAAAAATATAGAGAATACCAGAAAAATTATTCGTAGTGACTCAAAGATAATGGCTGTTGTGAAGGCAGATGGTTACGGGCATGGAGCAATTCCTGTAGCAAAGATCCTTGATCCGTTGGTAGATGTTTATGGGATTGCCATCATTCAAGAAGGAATAGAACTAAGAAATGCTAATATTACAAAACCTATTTTAATACTTGGGTTTACCCCGAAAGAGTATTATAAAGAATTGATAGAATACGATATTGCCCAGACTGTATTTCAATATGATATGGCATTGGATATATCAAAGGAAGCACTTAAACAGGGAAAAACAGCAAAAATTCACATTAAATTGGATACAGGAATGAGTAGAATAGGTTTTTGGCCATCGTCAGACAGTATTGAATGTATCAAGAAAATTAGTAAATTAGAAGGAATTAAGATAGAAGGGATTTTCACTCATTTTGCAAAAGCTGATTATTTAGACAAAACAATGGCAAGAAATCAATTAAAAATATTTCTTGAGTTTGTAGATAGATTAGAAAATGAAGGCATAAAAATTTCTTTAAAGCATGTTTCCAATAGTGCAGGGATTATTGATATGCCTGAAGCGAATCTGGATATGGTTAGAAGTGGTATATCTACTTATGGATTATATCCATCGGAAGAAGTGAACAAAGAAAAGCTTCCTCTGATACCTGCCTTAGAATTAAAAAGTTATGTGGTACATGTAAAAGAATTAGAAGCAGGCATTGGTGTTGGCTATGGAAGTACTTTTATTACCCAAAAGAAAACAATGGTTGCAACCATACCAATTGGTTATGGAGATGGTTACCCAAGAAGATTATCTAATATAGGAAGGGTATTAATCAAAGGCAGATCAGCACCTATTATAGGTAGAATCTGTATGGATCAATTTATGGTTGATATATCGGATATTGATAATGTGTGTGCGGGAGATGTGGTAACTTTAATAGGAAGAGATCAAAATGAATTTATTTCAGTAGAAGAATTAGCCGCTCTGGAAGGTTCATTTAATTATGAATTTGTTTGTGACCTTGGAAAAAGAATCCCCAGAGAATATTATAGGGATGGTAAAAAAATAGGTACTCTGGATTATTATAATTGTACCAAGGTTACCCTTGATTTTCCATTATAATGTGAAAATCATGTAAAAACAGGAGGTATTCATACCTAAAATACTTAAATTCGAAAAAGAATAACACTTTATGGAATACACTAGGAAAATTTGGAGATAATAAAGCTAAAGCCTAAGATGGAGTGTGAATAAAGTGATAATAAAAAGAGGAGATATCTTCTATGCAGATTTAAGACCTGTCATTGGTTCAGAACAAGGTGGCGTAAGGCCAGTATTAATCATTCAAAATGATACCGGCAACAAGCATAGCCCCACAGTGATCTGTGCAGCAATAACTTCAAAAATGAATAAAGCGAAGCTGCCAACTCATGTTCAGATAGATGCTGAGAAATATGGTGTAGTAAAAGATTCGGTTATACTTTTAGAACAAGTGCGGACGATTGATAAATCAAGGCTTAAGGAAAAGGTATGCCACCTTGACGAAGACATACTTAAGAAAATAGATAGAGCATTAATCGTAAGTTTTTCCTTAGATACATATGCTTATAATTAACAAAAGGAATATTTCGCACAAAAAATAGCAATTAGATTTTATATCTAATTGCTATTTTCCTGTAATCTTTGTACAATAGATACACATGATAAACTATTGTATAAGTTACAATACGTATAATAGGGTGGGATAGAAAGTGATTTCTCACTTCTGGAACTTAGTATAGTATAAATATGTGTTTATAATGTGAATAAATTATAAAAAAAATAGAAAATGAATGACTTTTTTATAAAGTGAAACTTGATTCAGGTGTGGTTTTTAACACATCTGAATCTTAGTTGAACTTATCTAGGGACGTAGCAGCTGTTATCTCCCACTTTAGAAGTGGGAGTGTTACAGCTGGTAGCCATCAGATAAAGTGAAACTTGATTCAGGTGATGCGAGGGGAGAAAACAATGAATTATAAGCTGTTAATGGACATTGCTTTATTGGCGGGAGAAATCATGTTAACAAGTGGAGCGGAAACGTATAGAGTAGAGGATACAATGTGTAGAATTCTTAGAATTTCTAATCTTGAAAGAACAGAAGCATTTGTGACAACTACAGGAATCTTCGCAACACTGGATGACATATCCATTGATGCGATTACTCTGGTAAAAAGAGTATCTATCCGCAGTACAAATTTAAATCTGATATATTTAGTGAATGATATATCCAGAAAGTTATGCAACGATGAAATAGATTGGGTAACTGCATATCAGGAATTAAAAAATATTAATAGAAAAGAACATTATCCGGATATACTTATCTGGATAATGACAGTGGCAACTTCAGCCTTTTTTTCAGTTGTTTTAGGCGGGGACTGGAAGGATTGCGCCATCTCTGCTGTTAATGGCTTATTTATTGTACTTTGGATGATGATAGCCAAGAAAACAGAAATGAGCCAATTCATTGTCAATATGATGGCGTCTGTCTTAATCGCGATAAATACTATGATATATGTGAATTTTACAGGAAATCATGCCAATAATGAAATAATCATTGCAGGATCGATCATGCCTATGGTTCCGGGGGTGGCAATTACCAATGCGGTAAGAGATACTTTGCAGGGAGATTATATGTCAGGAGCTACCAGAGCAATGGAGGCCTTTTTAATTGCCGCATCCATTGCAGTGGGAATTGGTGTGGGACTGGCTTTGTATTCCAATGGGATCGGAGGTAGTCTGTTATGATAATACAAACAATTGGAGCGCTTTTTGCTACGATTGCACTTGCAATTATCCTGGGAGTGCCAAAAAAGTTTACATTATTGGTTGGGCTGGTAGGCTCGATTGGCTGGTGGGTATATTTGGCCATGGGAGAAGGAGAAGAACATATAGCCTTTCGCACGTTTATTGCGGCCCTTATAGTAGCCCTGGTATCCCACAGTTTTGCACGTATTTTAAAAGCGCCGGTAACAGTATTCTTAATTTCCGGTATTTTACCATTAGTCCCTGGAACAGGGATGTATCGTACGGTATATCATTTTATTGCAGGAAATGGGGCCATGGTAAGTTACTATTTTTCACAGACATTACAGCTGGCAGGAGTAATTGCCCTTGCTATATTTATTATGGATTCAATATTTAGGATATTGCAGCAGAAGGTTCCCATAAAGAAAAAGAAGAAAGGAATGTAGGTTTTATTTGACTTAGAGAGAAAATTATGAAAATTACCATACTTTGTGTAGGAAAAATTAAAGAGAAATATTTTAATATGGGTATTGATGAATATTCAAAAAGGCTCAGCAGATACTGTAAGTTGGAGATCATTGAAGTATCTGATGAAAAAACTCCTGATAATGCCAGTATGGCAGAAGAATTGCAAATTAAGAAAAAAGAGGGCGAACGTTTACTGAAATATATTAAAGATGGGGCTTATGTAATTACTCTTGCGATTGAGGGGAAAGAAGTGACATCAGTAGAACTTTCTGAAAAGATAGAAAAGCTTGGAATTTCCAGTGAAAGTCATATTATATTTATTATTGGCGGCTCACTTGGATTAGATGAAGCCGTTCTAAAAAGTGGGGACTATAGCCTGAGTTTCTCTAAGATGACTTTTCCACACCAGATGATGCGCATGATTTTACTGGAGCAGATATATAGAGCTTACCGTATTATACATAATCAGCCTTATCATAAATAAGTGGAGGAGCAGATTTATGGATCATGCAGGAAAGCCCATGTGCTCCCAATGTGTTCTTTGTCTGTCGTCACTGTTTGCTAAAATTGTAGTAGACAGCCTAAGAACACGGGAACATCATTGAACACACAAAAGGGTTTCGCAATCATCTAATATCTTCTTATTGAGGCAATCCGGGGCCTGAATCAATAGTCTTTAAATATTCATCCACAAGTGGATCTTTTATGTTATAAATCCGGTACCATTCTTTTGTTTCTACATTCTTTGCAGTCTGGCATCTGTTCTTATATAAGAATTTCGTCAGCTGGTAACAATCGATCCAGATTTCGTTCGTACTCTCTTTTTGAGATTCATCAAAGATCAGCTGAAGGCCAAAGTGAAGATGAGGGGTCTTGATATTATTGGTATTCTCCTTGGTACTATAGCCGGTGTGGCCAAGATAGCCTATAACGTCTCCTGCCTGAACGATACTTCCTTCTTTTAAAGACTTATTATATGGAAAGTTTTGTCTAAGATGAGCGTAGTAATAATATCTTTTCTTATCAAAGCTTCTGATACCAATACGCCATCCGCCGTATTGATTCCAGCCTAAGGCTTCTACATATCCGGATTCCACTGCTATAATAGGGGTTCCTGTCTGCCCCATCATATCATGGCCCAAATGTTTTCTGGTAAAGCCATATTCTCTGGAAACTCCAAAATCATCGTAACCGCTGTAAGGGAATCCTTTTGCAATTGGAAGAAATGCTTTGAGCCCATATTTCTTTTCCCATTTCTTTTCTTCACTGCCTTCTTCCACTGGAACTTCTATTTCATATTCGCCTACCATACCACCAAGAATAGCAGTATAAGCTTCCAGGAAGTATTTATAATATTTTAAATCTTTTGTGATACTTTCAAGTGTGTCTTCTTTGTTCTTAAGTTTTTCAGCCAGTGTACTGATATCTTTATTGGCTTTTTGTGGAAAGTTACCGCCATTTTTAGCAGCTGCATATGCCAGTAATTCAATCCAATTTAATTTAACTTCTGACGTATGGGATTCAACATCATATTTATAAGCCAGGCTCATTGCAGATTCTGTGGCATTAAAATCCACCCACTTTATGTAATCCTTTTTCTCGGTCTCTGTAGCATTTTCAGTTTCTGTGTTAGTGTTTTCCTCTGTAGAATTCATTTCAGAATTATCGTCCGTACCTTCCTGATTTGTTTCCATATTTTCGGAATTTTCTGGTGCAAATGTATATGTAGACTTCCAAGCTATGTTATGTTGCATTAGTGCAGAAAAAATCACTAATATCAAAACCATCACTGACATAATACTATGTTTTATCGCTGAACTTTTAATCATAAACATACCTCGACCAAATAACTGTAGTACTATATTATGAATTTAATTCATTCCATATTACAATATAATCAATTATTGAATAAAATGAATGATTAAAACGGAATATTGTTTTATTATTTTAATAGTAAAGTCGATTATATTAAAAGATATTGACTAAAAAAAGAAATAAATCTATAATAAAAACGATTCGAATACTTATAAAATTGGACTATAACGAAAAGAGGATTATACATGGCAGCAACAATTAAAGATATTGCCCAAAAGACGGGGTTGGGTTTAGCAACAATATCTTCTTATTTAAACGGTGGGAATTTGCGGGAAAAAAATCGGGAAAAAATTGAACAAGCAATAAAAGAATTGAATTTCGAGGTAAATGAAACTGCCAGAGGACTAAAGACAAATAAGACAAAAACAATTGGTGTTGTAATACCTGAATTGAACAATGTATTTTGTGCAGAAATAATTATTGAGATGGAAGATATTTTGCGCCAGCATGGATATGCTACGATTATTTGTGATTGCCGAACCAACAAAGATATTGAAAAAGAAGCAATAGATTTTTTATATCGAAAGAGGGTGGATGGAATAATTAATATGCCAGTCAATGTGGATGGCAATCATTTAAAGTCCTTTATTAAGGCAAAAAAGCCGATTATACTTATTGACCGTAAAATTAATGGTCTGGATTGTGATTGTGTTTTAGTAGATAATTTAACCGCTGTGAAAGATGCCATAGGAATTTTAATTAAAAATGGCCACTCAAAAATTGGTATCATTAGTGGACCTGAGGAAATATTTACTGCCCAAGAACGGTTACTAGGATATAGATTAGCATTATTAGAAGCTGGCATTGTGCCAGAAGAACGTTTCATTGCCCATGGTGACTATACTATTCAAGGTGGAATGAAATGTATAGAAGAGTTAATAAAAAAGAATCCTGATATGACTGCTGTATTTGTTTCCAATTATGAAATGACCATGGGAACAGTAATAGGGATAAATGAACTTGGTATAAAGATACCAGAAAATATATCAGTAATAGGATTTGATAATATTGAATTTGCACGAGCTTGTAAACCTAAACTGGCTATAGTTACGCAACCAACAAAAAAAATTGGAGTTAATGTTGCAGAAATTATGTTAAATCGAATAAGCGGAAATCCAGAAGATAAAAAAATCCTTAAACTGCAAACAGGCTTTTTGAATGGCAATTCAATACAAGAAGTAAAGTTGCCATCTATATGATTTTTTTAAGACTAAATATAAAGAAAAATGAGTGCTGATGATACGATATTATGTTGTATCATCAGCATTCATTTTTATGTATAAAACATAATCTTAAAAATCATATTTTTTATTGACATCTTTATGTTTTATGATAATATATTGTTATAACCGAAACGTTTCTATTTTGAAATTAAGGAGGAAAGTTATGGCATTCGTTACATCGAAACAAATGTTATTAGATGCACAAGCAGGTGGTTACGCAGTGGGTGCATTTAATGTTGAAAACATGGAAATGGTGAAAGCAGTAATTGCAGCAGCAGAGGAGCTGCAAGCACCTGTTATGTTGCAAACAACGCCGTCAACGGTGAAATATGGTACATTAGCTACTTTTGCAGCACTAGTCTTCGCAGAAGCAAAAAAGGCTAAAGTGCCAGTTGCATTACATCTTGATCATGGGAGTAGTTTTGAATTAGCAGTACAGGCTATTAAAGAGGGATATACATCTATTATGATAGATGGCTCTGCTGTTTCTTTTGAAGAAAACATAGAATTAACAAAAAGAGTTGTTGCAGTTGCATCACCAAATGACATTCCTGTAGAGGCAGAACTTGGAAAAGTTGGTGGGAAAGAAGATGATCTGGAGGCAGAAGCAGATATTAACACAGATCCGCTGCAGGCGAAAGAATTCGTAGAAAGAACCGGTATTAACTCGCTGGCAATTGCAATTGGCACTGCTCATGGTTTTTATGCTGGAACTCCAGTGCTGGATAAAGAAAGACTATCAGAAATAAAGAAAGTAGTATCAGTACCATTAGTTCTACATGGAGCTTCCGGGTTAAGTGATGAAGATGTACGTGATTGTGTGAATCGGGGAATATGTAAAGTAAATTTTGCTACCGAATTAAGGGCAGCATATACGGATGGAATAAAACATCTTTTTACTGATAAACCAGATACGATTGATCCAAAGGATCTAGGTAAAGTGGGAATGGAAAACGTAAAAAAACTTGTTATGGATCGCATGATTGTATGCGGGTGTAACAGTAAAATAAAGAGTATAACTTATTAGTCCGGTGCCTTTCGAGGTGCTTATATTATACATATACCCGAAACGTTACGAGGTGATTCAATGAAACAATATTTATTAGGGATAGATATTGGAACAAGTGCTTGTAAGGTAGCAATCTTCGATAAATTTGGTACGGTTCTTGCGAGCACGAATGAAGTTTATAATGTATATTATCCCAGGAAAGGCTATGCAGAGCAAAATCCCGATGAATGGTGGAGTGCAGTATGTAAAGCCATAAAAGAAGCACTAAGTCTAAGTGGCATCCAATCAGATGAAATAGCTGGAATAGGTATTGATGGGCAGAGCTGGTCAGCGATCGCTGTTGATCAGGAAGGGAATGTATTAACGAATACGCCAATTTGGATGGACACCAGAGCAAATAAAATATGTGAGAATTTAAATGCTGATATTGGTTCTGAGAAAATATTTGATCTGGCTGGAAATTCATTACAGCCTTCATATACAACAGCAAAGATTCTTTGGTATAAGGAAAATATGCCGGAAATTTATAGAAAGACAGATAAAATTCTGCAATCGAACAGCTTTATTGTCTACAAACTTACAGGTATTATGAGTCAAGATAAATCACAAGGATACGGGTTACATTGTTTTGATATGCATCAAGGTATTTGGGATATACGAATGTGTGAAAAACTTGGAATACCCATAGATATTTTACCAGATATATATGAGTGTCATGAAATTGTAGGTGCAGTAACTAAAAAAGCTGCAGAGGAATGTGGTTTATCAATAGGAATTCCAGTTGTTGCAGGTGGTCTCGATGCGGCATGTGGAACACTTGGTGCAGGTGTAATACATCCTGGCGAAACTCAGGAACAGGGTGGTCAGGCAGGTGGTATGAGCATTTGCACTGACACGTATAAAGCAGATAAACGATTGATATTAAGTTACCATGTAGTTCCAGATCTATGGCTGCTTCAAGGTGGAACAACCGGAGGCGGAGGTGTTATGAGGTGGATTGAGAGGGAACTTGGCGATTATGAAAGAGAAAAAGCAAAACATGAAGAAAAAAATTTATTTGAACTATTAAATGATATCGCCGAAGATGTGAATCCTTGTTGTGATGGACTTGTATTTTTGCCATATATGGCAGGGGAACGTTCCCCGATTTGGGATCCAAATGCGAAAGGTGTATTTTATGGATTAGATTTTAGTAAGACCAAAGGCCATTTAGTAAGAGCGGCGATGGAAGGTGTAGCTTTTTCTATAAAACATAATTTAGATGTTGCAGCCGAGACTGATATCAAAGTAGATACATTATGTGCAATGGGGGGCTCTGCTAATTCGCTGCTTTGGACACAGATTAAGTCAGATATCATTGGCAAACCATTTATTGTACCAGCATCTGATACAGCAACAACACTGGGTGCCTGTATTCTTGCAGGTGTTGGTGTAGGAATGTATAAGGATTTTGAAGAAGCTGTTAAGCTGACAGTAAAAGTGAAAAGAAAACATGAGCCAGATATGGAAAAACATGAGCAATATAAAAAAAATTATGAGATATATTTAGAACTTTATGAAAAGTTAAAAGAGACAATGCATAAGTAAGGAGGAATATAACGTGAAAGCAGCGGTAGTTGTGGCTAATGAAGAGATACATTATGAAGATTATAAGGAACCAAAAGTTTTACCTGGTGCTATTAAAGTAAAAGTAGTAGCTTCTGGAATATGTGGATCTGACATCCCTAGAGTATTACATAATGGAGTGCATTTTTATCCAATCGTACTAGGTCATGAATTCTCAGGTGATGTAGTAGAAGTGGGTGAAGGAGTTACAAAGATTAAAGTTGGAGACAGAGTATCAGGAGCCCCCCTGCTTCCTTGTTTGCAATGTGATGACTGCCAGAATGGTAATTATTCTCTTTGTAAGCATTATAGTTTCATTGGTTCCAGAGAACAGGGAAGTAATGCAGATTACGTTGTGATACCTGAAAGAAATGCTGTTGTATTTGATAAGAGTATTTCATATGAGCAAGGTGCAATGTTTGAACCATCAACTGTGGCACTTCATGGGCTATTGCAAAATGATTATAAAGGTGGAGAATATGTTGCTATTTTAGGTGGAGGTACCATTGGTATGTTTACTCTGCAGTGGGCAAAAATATTTGGTTCTAAAAAAGCGGTCGTATTCGATATAAATGAAGAACGTTTGGAACTGGCAAAAAGACTGGGTGCAGATGAGGTAATCAATACCACTGTGGAAGGTTTCATGGAAAAGGCGATGGAATTAACTAATGGTAAAGGGTATGGCTTTGTTTACGAAACAGCAGGAGCGATACCAACTATGCACATGGCATTTGAATTAGCAGGGAATAAATCACATGTTTGCTATATTGGAACACCACATACTGAATTATCCTTTACTCCTAAGATGTGGGAGAATATGAACCGCAAGGAATTTAAATTAACAGGTTCATGGATGTCATATAGTGCACCATTTCCGGGAAAAGAGTGGGAGTTGACAGCTCACTATTTTGCAACAGGCCAATTAAAATTTGATCCGGGATTTATCTATAAAAAATATCCAATGAGGGAAGTCTCGGAAGCTTTTGGGTTATTTAAAGAACCTGGCAATATAAAAGGTAAAATATTATTGATGAATGAATAGTTGGGAGGTCACAAAATGATATTAACAGTTACTCTAAATGTGGCTATTGATAAAAGATATATTGTAGAGAATTTTAATATTAATCATGTTAACCGGGTAAAAGAGTGTATATATTCTGCCGGAGGAAAAGGACTTAATGTATCTAGAGTGGCTGCAATTGCTGGAGAGGAAGTATTAGCAACTGGTTTCATTGGTGGCCATTCTGGTGATTATGTAGTTCAAGAATTAGAAACTCAAAATATCAAAAATGATTTTGTAAAAGTTGTGGGAGAAAGTCGTTCCTGCATTAATATTTATGATAAAATAAATCATACCCAGACGGAATTCCTGGAACCTGGGGTTACTGTAACAGAAAAAAACAAAAAGGAAATGCTTGAAAAATTCACTGAGTTGGCAAAAAAAAGCAAGGTTATTACAATATCAGGTAGTGTCCCTAAAGGAATAGATTCTTCCTTTTATAAAGAATTAATCCAGACTGGGAAGAAATATGAGAAAAAAGTATTATTAGATACAAGTGGAATACTTTTAGAAGAAGCGCTGAAATCAAATCCCACTTTAATTAAACCAAATAGGGATGAAATAAAAGCGCTGATTGGAAGAGATGTGAAAGATAGAAAAGATCTTATTCAAATTGCATCCGACCTATGCAAAAACGGAATTGATGTGGTTGTGGTCTCCTTAGGAAGTGAAGGGTCCCTTATTGCTTGTGAAGAGGGTGTATACCAGGCAATTGTTCCAAAGATTGCGGCAGTAAATACGGTGGGATGTGGAGATTCCATGCTTGCCGGATTTGCCATTGGTTTTGAAAGAGAACTCTCTATGATTCAGACCATAAAGCTGGCAAGTGCTATTTCTGCAGCTAATGCATTACGTAAGGAAACAGGATTTTTTGTGAATGAAGATATGCAGAATATCCTTCCTAAGATAGAAGTAAATAAATTAAGTGTATAAAAGAAAAGGAGCGAAAATATATGGGAAATATTATTGATCCACAATTAGTACCACAAAGAACTTTTTATAATGGAGTTACAATGCCAGGGATAGGAATGGGTACATTTGGCTCAGACAGATTTAGTGCGGAGCAGGTATCGGCAGCAGTAGCAGGTGCTATTGAAGCAGGTTATCGATTATTTGATTGTGCTGCATGCTATGGAAATGAAGATCAGATTGGTGAAGTATTTAAAAATGCATTTGATAAAGAAATTGTGAAACGTGAAGAATTATTTATAACAACAAAAGTTTGGAATAATATGCATGGACAAGGAGATGTTCTACTCTCTTGTGCAAAAAGTTTACGTGATCTTAAATTAGATTATATTGATTTGTTTTTTGTTCATTGGCCATTTGCAAATTATCATGCACCAGGAGCTGGTGGAGATGAAAGAAATCCAGATTCAAAACCATTTAATTTGGACAAATTTATGAATACCTGGAGGCAGTGTGAACGTCTTGTTGACATGGGTCTTGTAAAAAATATAGGTATGTCAAATATGACAATTCCAAAACTAGAAGCAATACTTCCTCTTTGTAGAATCAAACCAGTTGCAATTGAAATGGAATTACATCCATGTTTCCAACAACCAGAATTATTCCAATACTGCATTGATCATGAGATACAACCAATTGGTTTTTGCCCAATTGGTTCACCAACAAGACCAGATCGTGATAAAACAGAAAATGATGTTGCTGATATTCAAGTACCAGAACTAGTTGAAATTGCGAAAGCTCATAATGTTCATCCAGCAGTAATTTGTTTAAAATGGGCTGTTCAAAGAGGGCAGACTCCCATACCTTTCTCAATTCATAAAAATGAATATGAAAGTAATTTAAGATGTACCATAGAAGATCCATTAACAGATGAAGAGATGGAAATTCTTAAGACCATTGATAAGAACAACCGTCTTATTAAAGGGCAGGTATTTTTATGGGAAGGTGCAAAAGGATGGGAAGATCTTTGGGATTTAGATGGTACTATAACAAAATAGCAATAATTTAGACTAATCCCCGATGTTTCTATAAACAAATAATTAGTACTTTAGAAGAGGGTGCTGCAAAATAATTTTTTGCAGCACCCTCTTCTAAATTTAGTAGGAAAATCAATAAAAACTATAACATTTATTTACACTATATCTAAATTGTGTTAACATATATTTTATATTGTTATTAAAGAATAAAATTAACGTGAATAAAGACAAGGAGAAACACAATGGAAAATATCATTATTCCACAAGGATATGAACCATATTTAGGTATTAAGGAAACAGAAATTGGTATTAAAGATGTAAAGGATTTTTTTGAAAGAGAACTTGCAAAGCAGTTAAACCTTACCAGAGTATCTGCTCCATTGTTCGTAAAACCTGAAACAGGATTGAATGATAACTTGAATGGTGTAGAAAGACCAGTTAGTTTTGGTGTGAAAGAACAAAATGATGCAGAAGTTGAAATAGTGCATTCTTTGGCAAAATGGAAAAGACAGGCGTTACAAAGATATGCATTTTGTGTAGGAGAAGGATTATATACAGATATGAATGCCATTCGCCGTGATGAGGATACGGATAATATACATTCGATCTTTGTTGATCAATGGGATTGGGAGAAAATCATCCGTAAGGAAGAGCGTAATTTTGATACTTTAAAAGCAACCGTACGCAGTGTATATATGGCGCTTAAGAATACCGAAAGATTTTTATCAGATAAATATGATTATATAAAAACAATGCTACCGGAAGATATTGTTTTTGTGACTTCTCAAGAATTAGAAGACCAATATCCTGATTGTACACCAAAGGAAAGAGAATACAAAATTGCTAAATTAAAAGGTGCTGTATTTATTATGCAAATTGGCGGAGAATTAAAATCAGGTGAAAAACATGACGGCAGAGCACCGGATTATGATGATTGGAAATTAAACGGTGATATCATTGTGTATTATCCTGTTCTTGATATAGCATTAGAACTGTCATCTATGGGAATCAGAGTAGATGAGGATTCATTAAAAGAGCAATTAGAAATAAGTGGATGTATGGACAGAGCAAATCTTCCTTTTCAAAAGGCATTATTGAATAAAGAATTACCATATACCATCGGCGGTGGTATCGGACAATCCAGAATATGTATGTTCTTCCTTCGCAAAGCCCATATTGGAGAAGTACAGGTATCCATATGGCCGGATGATGTTTTAGAATATGCAAAAAGCAAAGGTGTTGAATTACTTTAGCAGATACTATTAATGAATAGAGGAGTTGTGGCAAAACAGACTATATTACTACCAAGTGCTATAGATTACAATCTGCCATGGCTCTTTTCTTTTCATAAGCGATAAATTATATGATTTTTTGTTTTTACCTGGATTGGAGGAAAAAATGTGAATTTATATTTAATTAGGCACGGAAGGCAAAATAGTACCTTATGTAACTTGAATGTGCCTTTATCCAAAGAAGGACAAATGCAAGCAGATTTCCTCGGAAAACGCTTAAAAAATTATTATGTAGATGCACTTTATTCCAGTGATCTGTTGCGGGCAATAGAGACTGCTGAGATAATAAACAAGCATCTTGGATTAACTCATATGATAAAAAAAGAGTTAAGGGAACTTTCTTTTGGGGAATTAGAAGGAATGACCCAGGAATATATACAGGAACATTTTTCGGATTTTTTAAAAAAGCAGGATATGTTAACTGACGATATACCTTACCCAGGCGGGGAAAATGGACAGGATGCATGTGACCGTATGTTTCCATTGATCCAGGAAATTGCCAGGAGCAGATATGAAAATGTAGTAATTGTTACCCATGGTAATGCAATAAGAGCTATATTAACTAAGATCCTGGGAATTGATTATGCTAAAAAACTATTATTTTCAGATACTTTAGAAAACTGCAGCATTACTCAATTGAAATATGTAGAGGAAAAAGACAGATTTTATCTGGAAAGATTGAATGATTATGCACATATTGAGCATAAGGAAGAATTATTACGAAAAAGATGGATATAAAGATAGATAAGAGTTTGAACAGATCAGCCATGGATTAATGTATACTTTAGATTCTATTTATAGAAAGGGAAAGAACAATGGAAAAAATAATATTAGCATCTTCCTCTCCAAGGAGGAAAGAAATCATGGAATTAGTAGGATTTGAATGTATGATTGTACCTAGCAATAAGGAAGAAATCATAACAAAAGAAGCACCGGAAGAAGTGGTGACGGAATTAGCCCTTATGAAAGCAAGAGATGTTGCGGATAAAGTAAAGGAACCCGGGATCATCATTGGAGCGGACACCATTGTTGCACATAAAAATAAGATTTTAGGAAAGCCAAAAGATGGGGAAGATGCAAAATGGATGATTAAAGAGTTACAAGATGACATACATCAGGTTTTTACAGGGGTGGCAATAATTACACCATTAAAAGAAATACATTTTGTAGTGGAAACGAAAGTAGCAGTAAATCCAATGTCAGATAAAGAAATCTCAGATTATGTGGCATCAGGAGAACCGTTAGATAAGGCAGGAGCTTATGGAATTCAAGGAAGATTTGCTTTATTCATTAAAGAAATTATTGGAGATTACTATAATGTAATGGGACTGCCTATCAGTAAAATTTATGAAATGTTATTAAAAGAGGGGCTTTATGATACGCAGAGGAAATAACTATTACATAACGGTATGATATTTGGTATAATTAAGTTGTTGTCAGCAGTTTTTCATGAAATGCGGTTGACAAAGCTTAGTAATTATATTACTATAATAACAGTAATGATTACTATTTTATAAAATTATAATACTCAGGAGGTAATTTGAAATGCCAAATTTAAAAGGATCAAAAACAGAAGCAAATTTACAGGCTGCGTTTGCAGGGGAATCTATGGCGAGAAACAAATATACATATTATGCAAGTAAAGCAAAAAAAGATGGTTATGAGCAAATCGCTGCACTTTTCTTAGAAACTGCAAATAATGAAAAAGAACATGCAAAAATCTGGTTCAAACTTCTTCATGATGGTATTGCTGATACTGCAACAAATTTAAAAGATGCAGCAGCTGGTGAAAACTATGAATGGACTGATATGTATGCAGGGTTTGCTGAAACTGCAAGGGAAGAAGGCTTTGATAAAATAGCAATGCTTTTTGAAAAAGTTGGGGCAATTGAGAAAGAGCATGAACAAAGATATCTTAAATTATTATCTAATGTAGAAGGTGGATTAGTGTTCTCTAAAGATGGTGATACAATTTGGCAATGTGCAAATTGCGGACATCTTCATATTGGACCAAAGGCTCCAGAGCTATGTCCAGTGTGCGAACATCCAAAAGCATACTTCCAGGTTCTTGCTAAGAACTATTAAGATTTGAATATGATTCTATGACGCCTTGCAACAAGGTGTATGTAAGCCAGGGATAGCCATATATTTATCTATGTTTTCTTCAGTTCCACACAATGTATCTGGACGAAAAAATATAGATAAATATATGGCTTTTTCCTGGTCTTTTTAGCGTTTGGGGTAAGGCAATCCCAGGTGGGTGTAGAAGTTGCATAAATGTAACATATATGATAAAATATTTTCATAATTGAAAATTTAAAAGCAAGTAAACAGCTGGAAAGAAAAGACAAGATAGCTTTTTAAAGGAGGAGTTTTATATGTTCTTAAAAAACAAAAGAAATAGACTGCCTTTAAAAACTGCATACTATATGTCTTTTCTTTTTTTTATAGTTATACCAATTCTGATTGTTTTGGTAGTAGTACTTATGATATTAAATCAGCAGTTTAAGAAACAGGCAATTGAAAATATTAAAAGAGCCCAGGAAGCTATTATTGCTGATCTGGAATCTGATGAAGATGTTATGTCCATGAGACTTTCTCATATGGTCTATACCAATGATAATGAAATACTAAAATATGCGGCAGGAACCGATATACAGGAACCGGATATCAGGAATGATTATGAGAGGAAACTTGCAAAGGCTGTAAATATGGCACTGGAGCCGGTTAAAGATATTATTTCCGTTAGTTTCTATATGAGAGACGGAAAAGAAATCTATGTAAAAAATGATATTACACGTAAACAGGAAGAAATAAAGAAGTCCAAATGGTATCAAGCCGCTTTAGAAAAGAGCAATACCGTAAGTACAGGCTTCTACGACACGGAATCAACCAATGATCTTTATATGGGAAGTAAAAAGGATTCCTTGATTCTTGTATTTGCACTAGCACCAGATGTGACAACGGACCGGTTCAGGAAAATAGAGATGGTAATGTTCTTTCAATCTGCAGGAGCATCCGAAAGAATAAAATCATATAATCAGAGTTATCTGACAGGAAAGAACAAATTAGGAATTACCCAGATAATAGGTACGGATGGGGAACTGGTTTTTTCTACCCAGAAAGAAACTGATTTTTCGTCTGGGGAATATACCTGTGTAACATCTCCAATAGAATTCAATAATTCCACCTGGTATATTGAAAATTATATCAAAACATCAGAACTTACAGCGGATTATTGGAATACTGCAATATGGGTGTTGGGAGCTGCTGTATTGATCTTGATGTTAGCAGGTTACTATTCCAGATATTTCCTTATGAGCATTGTAAAACCGATAGAAGAGATAAGCGGAGGTTTGAGGCAGGTGGAAGAAGGAAATCTGGAAGTTCATATAGCTTCAAAAGGTCAGTTTGAAATAAGAAATATGATACATCAGTTTAATGCTATGGTACGAAGACTGAAAGTATTAGTTGAGGAATATGAAGAAAGAATTAAGAGTGTGGAAAATACCCCTGGAGATTATTTTGCTTCCATATTAAAAGGAGAAATGACGCCAGAGGAGGTTAATAAGCAGTCGAAAGAATTTTTTATGGAGCACTATGCAGTTTTGGGATTTTTTGTGGAATACTATGATTCTAAGAAAAATGAGGCCGACATTGCCTTACGGCTTGTGAGCAGTTTTGAAAGAAATCCAAGGTTTGTTTCCAGATGTATTATATATATGGAAAGTTCTGAATTGTTTCTGGTATTTTATCGTATTACGGAAGATGATTATACCTATAAGCTTATTCATATGGCAGAGGAATTACAACGTGCTGCTAAGCAGGAGTTTGATGCTCAGATTTTTATATGTATTGGACAGAAAAAATTTGGGTATGCCGAATTTGAAGGACAAATAAAAGAAATTAGAGAAAAAATATGTATGCGTCATTTAAAAGGGAACAATTCCATTATTAATTTGAATGAGGAAAACGAAAGGGCGGACAGGCTGCTCCATCTGGCAAAAAAGTATGAGAAACTGGCAGGAGCACTTTACATTGCTGATGAAAAAAATCTGATGCAGGAAAAGGAAAAAATGTTTGAATTATTCAGTAATCAACCCATAGAAGAAATGAAAATGCAGGTATATGCAGCCATATTAGCCATAGGGGATCGCTTTAATCGAGATAATATCAGTTTCTCTGATGTTTTTGGAAAACAGTATGATTATATTGAAAAAATAAACCGTATTGAAGATGCAAGAAGCTTGAAACTATGGACAACGAATTATTTTTCATGGATTGTGGATTATTCTGCTACTAAATTAAGTGTTTCCAAAACGGATGCTATTGTGAAGGCTAAAAGATATCTGGCGGATAATTATGAGGATGGTGAGATGTCTTTAAAAAGGGTAGCAGAATATGTTGGTTTAAATGAAAAGTATTTTACAAATCGGTTTACAAAGGAAACCGGAGAGACTTTTTCTTCTTATTTAACAGGGTTAAGGATTCAAAAATCACAGGAATTATTAAAAACTACCAATTTTAAAGTATACGAAATTGCAGAAATGGTAGGATACTATAATGTAGAACATTTTAACAGAATGTTTAAAAAGTTGAATGGAATAAGCCCGGCCAGGTACCGGAAGACAGATGATTAAACGGCTGGCTTAAATATAAAAATATTTGTATAAGCGTCATACATTTAAATTGATTGTATGGCGTTTTTCTTTTAATTATTTTAAATTAAAGTGGAATTTTATTACTTTACATCAATAATTCTAACGAAAAGTTAAGAATGAAAAAATGTCAATGTGAAAAATAATCAAGAAAACTGATAATATGAAATGGTAACTTTTTCTGATAATTGATATGCTAAGGTCACAAAAAGAAAGGGAGGTATTTTATATGAGAAAAAAATTACTCGCAATTATTTTAACTTGCGCAATGGTCACATCTATTTTTGTAGGATGTGGTAACACGGGGAAGGAAAATCAAGGGAACTCTGATGGAGCATCGACAGAGGAGAGTACGGGAGAGACTTCTAAGGAAGATTTAAGTGGAACACTTACTTTTACAATCTGGGATAATAACTTAAATACTTATATTGAAGAAAATGATATGGTAGGAAAGTTCCAGGAACAGTATCCGAATGTTGATATCGAGGTAGAGAAGATTAAAGATGACAGTGAATACTGGAATGCAATGAAGATGCGTGCATCAGCAAACCAATTACCGGATATTATGTTTAACAAGCCTTTTACACTATCAAGATTTAAAGATTATCTGGTAGATTTATCAGGAACAGATGCGAGTGCCAACAATGAACTGGCACAGGGATATGCTGTAGATGGAAAGGTGCTTGGAGTTCCAATGACAGCCGGTTATGAATATGTATACTACTGGAAAGACATGTTTAAAGAAGCAGGGGTAGAGATACCAGATACATGGGAAGAGTTTGAACAAGCAGCAAAAACGTTACAGGATTATTATGGAAAGAGTAATGCAGATTTTATGGCTCTTGCCTGTGGATTAAAAGATGAGTGGCCGGATTATCCTTTTATGGAATTTATGCCTGCATTGGAATCCGGCAATGGACAGAATTGGAATACAATGGCTACACAGAATGAGCCGTTCGCAGAAGGAACTGACATCAATAAGGCATATCAGAAAGTCTATAACTTATTTACTTCCGGAGTGCTTGGAAAAGATCCGCTAGGACTTGGAAATGATCAGGTAACAGCTTTGTTTGCAACGAAAAATGCTGCAATGATTGCACTTGGTGACTGGGGACTTCAGAATATTCAAAATGGTGCAGAAGATGTATCCGAGCTTGGAACATTCTATCTTCCTGCAAGAAATTCAGAATCGGATCCTTTCAACGTAATTGTACAGGGTGATTCTTTGATGGGTGTAACAACACATTCCAAGAATCAGGAAGCAGCTGTTGCATTTGTAGAGTGGTTTTATTCTGATGCATGGTATCCAGATTATCTTAATTATGTAACAAGCGCATCTTCCATGAAGAATTTCCCGAAAGAAAAGGATCCTGTTCTTGCAGAAGCAGATAATCTTAGTCCGGATAAAGTTCTTGTTATGTATGATGGAGGTGGAGATGATTTCGCCGCTATCCAGAATGAAACCACTTTTGATTACAAGAAACTTGGCGCAGAAATGATGACAGAGGGATTTGTTTTAGATACAGCTTTGACAGAACTGAATGAAAAGTGGGCGGCTGCCAGAGAAAAACTTCAGATTCAATAGAATTTATAGTTTTGTGTTGATATGGGGGTTACGATTAGTAGCCCTCATATACTATCAGGAGCTAAGAGTGAAATAAAACATTTTCACTCCCCAAGCTTGCGTTAAATAGAATCAAATTAGCTTGATTTTGCTTGGATTGGAGGATAAATTATGACAAAATTAAATAAAAAAAGGCAAAAGTTCATTATAATATCACTTATTGTACCGGTTTTACTTCTGATAGGTTTTGTAGTATTTCCTGCCATCGATCTGTTTCGTATGAGTTTTACAAACTGGGATGGTTACTCAAAGAATAGTCAGTTCATAGGAATAAGTAATTATCTATCCATGTTTCAGAATAAGGATTTATGGATGTCTCTTAAAAATAATGCAGTTTATTTTATAGTTCATTTATGTATGATATTCGTAGAACTTGCATTTGCAGTTTTATTAACTGGTAAACTGCGTGGGGCAAAGTTTTACAAGACAATGGTATTTATGCCCTATATCATTAATGGTGTGGCAATTGCATACGCTTTTTCATATTTCTTTTCACCAATTAACGGTGCCTTCGATGCTATTTTACAATCATTGCATCTGGAAGCTTTGAGTAGGAACTGGTTATCCGATACTAAAATTATCAATTATGTACTTTCTTTTGTATCTGTCTGGAGATTTAGTGGATATCATGTAATCCTGTTTATGGCGGCACTCCAGTCCATCCCTCAGGAGATAGAGGAAGCAGCCAGAGTAGATGGTGCAAATGCCTGGCATTTATTCAAATATGTCCAAATTCCGGCGATCATGCTAATGGTGGATTTTGTACTATTTGATAATATCAGAGGTGCACTTCAGGTATTTGATATTCCTTTCGTAATGACATCGGGTGGTCCGGGATATGCATCTTCTACCTTTACATTATATACAATTAAGACAGCATTTGCTTTCTCCAACTTTGGGCTGGCATCCACTATGGCAGTCGCAATTATGGTAATGATAGTGGTTATATACATTATTCAGAACAAAGTGATTCATGGACTATTATTAAGAGACAGGAGGAAAGAGCATGTTTAAGAAAGTGATAATTCAGGGTCTAAAACAAATTATATGCCTGGCCATGGTAGCGATTGTGATAGGGCCGATTCTGCTGACTCTGTTTGCAGCATTAAAAACAAAAGCGGATATGGTTATTACTTCGCCTTTGACTCTGCCAGACTGGGATAAAATTACCTTAGACAATTTCAAAAAAGTATTATCGGATAAATACTTATTATTAGGTTTTAAAAATACTGGTATCATTTTAGTTGTATCTATTTTTCTTAATGTTGTATTTGGAACAATTACTGCTTTTATCATTGACCGTTTTCAGTTTAAAGGGAAAAAGATTGTTGTAGCCTTATTCTTTATTGGAATGCTGATACCTAACTTTGTTACGGAAATTGCAAGATTTCGTATCATCCAGGGACTGCATCTATATAATACGCTTGGTGCTCCGATCGTTATTTATGTTGCATCAGATCTAATGCAGCTTTATATTTACAGGCAATTCTTATCTGGTATTTCTGTGGCTCTTGATGAGGCGGCACTCTTAGATGGATGTTCCTATTTTGGACTTTTCATAAAGATTATTTTTCCCCTTCTTGCGCCCGCTACGGCAACGGTCTGTATTATTAAAGCAATTAACATTATTAATGATATGTACGTTCCATATTTATATATGCCAAAGAATAAATTACGTACCCTTACAACTTTCATTATGAATTATGCCAATGCACAGCAGGGGTCCTGGCAGTTATTGGCAGCAGGAATTATTATTGTTATGATTTCAACAATTATCATTTATGTATTTTTTCAGAAATATATTCTTGCCGGAGTCACAGCGGGTGCAGTAAAAGAATAAAGTGAAAGCTTATTAAGATGGGAGATAGTATGAAAGCAGATATTAGATTTTTAGATAATCCGGAAATTTTTTGTATAAATCAGATTCCTGCTCATAGTGATCATAGGTTTTATAATAGCCATCATGAGATGCAGGCAGGAGTTAATTCATTGATCCAATCTCTGAATGGAAAGTGGAAGTTCAGATATTCCATAAATGCCAAAGAAAGACCGGAAGGATTTTATAAGGAAAGTTCTGACACAGAAAATTTTGATGAAATCATAGTACCTTGTCATATCGAAATGGCAGGTTATGATAAAATTCATTATGTCAATACCATGTATCCATGGGAAGGGCATATTTTTCGCAGACCTGCATATAGTCTGGATGGGAAAAGGGCGGAAGGAACTTTTAGTGAAGCAGATTACAATCCGGTTGGTTCTTATCTCAAGAAGTTTGATCTGGAAGAAGGGCTTTTCGGAAAGAGAGTCTGTATCTGTTTTGAAGGAGTGGAGCAAGCCATGTATGTTTGGCTGAATGGAGTATTTGTAGGCTATGGAGAAGATAGTTTTACGCCTTCAGAATTTGATTTAACACCTTATATCAGAGAAAAAAACAATGTGCTTGCAGTAGAGGTACATAAGAGAAGTACTGCTGCTTTTTTAGAAGATCAGGATTTCTTCCGGTTCTTTGGTATTTTTAGAAATGTTACATTGTACGCAAAGCCGGTTATTCATGTGGAAGATATGTGGGCAAAACCAACATTAAAGGAAGATAATGCTTCCGGCAGCCTGGCATTGGATTTAAAAATGTCTTTTCTGACCGAATCCGGTAATATGATTGTTACTTTAAAAGATGATGCGGGGCACGTCTGCTTCAAGAAAACAGTATTAGTAAAGGAAGAAATATATCTGGAGCCTGAAGAGATAGAAAATGTGATACCCTGGAATCATCATAATCCCTATCTATATTTACTAATGATAGAAGTCTTTGATAAATCTGGAAATCTAATGGAAGTGGTGCCTTATAAAATAGGATTTCGCAGACTTGAAATAAAAAATAAAGTCATTTTATTAAATGGAAAAAGGCTGATTTTAAATGGAGTAAACCGTCATGAGTGGAGTGCCAAAAGCGGAAGATGTATCAGTGAGAGAGAAATGAAAATGGACATGGAGATTTTCCTTAAGAACCATATCAATGCCGTAAGAACCAGCCATTATCCAAATCAAATTCCCTGGTATTCCCTGTGTGATGAAAATGGAATTTATATGATGGCGGAGACAAATCTGGAATCTCATGGCTCCTGGCAGAAAATGGGCAATGTTGAACCCTCGTGGAATGTGCCGGGCAGTATTATACAGTGGAGAGAGGCTGTAGCAGACAGGGCAAAAACCAATTTTGAGATCTTTAAAAACCATACATCCATATTATTCTGGTCTCTTGGAAATGAATCCTATGCAGGAGATAATATAGAGAGTATGAACCATTTTTTTAAAGAAAAAGATAACAGCCGTCTGGTCCATTATGAAGGAGTATTTCATAACAGGATTTATAATGAGACTATTTCTGACGTGGAAAGCCGTATGTATGCCGCACCAGAGGAGATAGTAAGACATCTGGAGGAAAATCCGGTAAAACCTTTTATTCTGTGTGAATACATGCATGATATGGGAAATTCCCTGGGAGGAATGAAGTCTTATATGGATTTATTGGATAAATATGAAATGTATCAAGGCGGGTTCATCTGGGACTATATCGATCAGGCACTTTTTGTAAAGGATGAAATTACAGGAGAAGAAGTACTTCGTTATGGAGGAGACTTTGACGACAGGCCTTCTGATTATGAGTTTTCTGGAAATGGAATCGTATTTGCGGATAGAAGGGAAAAACCCGCAATGCAGGAGGTAAGATATTATTATGGATTGCACAAATAAGGAAAGAAAGCAGCAGATGGAAGGAATTAAAATTGTATACGGAGATTGTACCCTGGGAGTACATGGAACAGACTTTCATTATATTTTCTCTTATCAGTCAGGGGGGTTGGAATCTCTGGTAACTGATGGAAAAGAATGGCTTTACCGTGTTCCAAAACCTACCTTTTGGCGTGCCACAACGGATAATGACAGAGGAAATAAATTTCCCTTGCGTTCAGGTATGTGGCTTGGTGCGGATATGTTCATTGATTGTACAGGAATAGATATCTTTGTTGATGATAAAAAAATAGAAATGCCCATAGCACCGGAAAATAACAGATATTCAGGAAATGAAACTGCGGAAAAGGTAAAAATTATTTTTACTTATAGAACAATTACAGTTCCGGCAACAACGGTAGAGGTCGCTTATGAAATAACAGCTGCTGGTGATATAGAAGTTCATGTCCATTATTACGGAAATAAAAAATTACCGGAACTTCCCGTGTTTGGAATGCGTTTTGTCATGCCTACCAAAGCAGTCAGCTACCGGTATGAGGGGCTTTCAGGTGAAACCTACCCGGACAGGATGGCAGGAGGAGTGGAAGGAATTTATGAAGTAGAAGGACTTCCTGTTACAAAGTATTTAGTGCCACAGGATTGCAATATGCATATGAATACAAAATGGCTGGAAGTATTCAGAAATACAACCCAGGATAATTCAAATATGGACAGCAGCATTTTTGGTCTTAAATTCTCGAGTGTAGAGAAAGAATTTGCGTTTGCCTGCATTCCTTATACAGCAGAAGAATTAGAAAATGCGACTCACCAGGAAGAACTTCCAGCAGCCAGAAGAACTGTGGTATCGATTCTGGGTGCCGTCAGAGGAGTTGGGGGAATAAATAGCTGGGGAGCTGATGTAGAACCGGCATATCATATTGATGCCGAAAAGGATATAAAATATTCTTTTAAAATTTCAAGAATATAAGGCAGGAAAAAGGCTTTGATAAAATAGAAATGGCTTAGTTTAGTCTTTAAATTCAAACAGTTCTTCAACGGTTGCATCAAATATCCTGGCGATATCCATTGCCAGTTTTAAGGATGGATTATATTTTCCGTTTTCAAGATGTACAATTGTTTCACGCCTTACACCAACAAGTTGTGCCAATTCGTTTTGTTTCATCATGGCATTTTCACGGTATTCTTTGATTTTAGTTTTTAATGTGGGCAATTTAAATTCCCCTCCTGTTATAAAGTAAAAATAAAAAAGCTTTCAGTGTTGTGATAATAACCAGTATGAGACATAATAACATGCTAATATCGTCCCTGGTCATGGAATATTTCTTAAACATGGGGCCTCCGATAAACGCAGCTAAGATCATAAGGATGATCATAATAAAAGTGATGCATATACTGTCTATTTTTCCAAGAATTAATCTGGCGTATTCATCCGCACTTTCTTTTTGTTTCAATCCAAGAATTATGACTGTAAGCATTCCAATATAACAAATTAATTGGATGATTGGAGAAAAATCATCCCTTATAAAATTATATTTACTTAAAGCAGCCATGATTGTCAATTGGATTTCTAACAAAATTGTTTAAATAATCATGGTATCGTTAAATAGATAAAACCTTGAGAGAATAAATAATAATTTGGGCTTAAAGTAGGTTGAGGATATCCTTATGTTTTTTAAAAAACAATCAGATGAAAAGCCCAAATTATTATCTAATCCCTCAAGGTTTTACAATTTCAAGGATATTAGTTGAAAGAATTAAGAACTTACTTATTTTTTTCGGCTTCAGCCATCTTCATAGCACGAACTTTTAAAGATAAGCCGAATAAGTTAATGAACCCTTCTGCATCATGGTGGTTATAAAGATCACCAGTTGTAAAGGATGCAATGCTCTCATTGTATAATGAATAAGGAGAAGTAGTACCTTGTTTAATGATATTACCTTTGTACAGCTTGAATTTAACTTCACCTGTTACATAGCTTTGTGTTGATTCGATAAAAGCCTGTAAAGCTTCACGTAAAGGAGTAAACCATTTTCCTTCATAAACTACATCTGCAAATTTATTGCCAATTTCTTTTTTCACCGTTAATGTGGAACGATCAAGGATTAATTCTTCTAATTGAGTGTGTGCCTCCATGAGAATAGTTCCACCAGGAGTTTCATATACACCACGGGATTTCATGCCTACTACACGGTTTTCTACAATATCTACAATACCAATTCCATGCTTTCCGCCAAGCTCATTTAATTTCTTGATAATATCAGACACGGATAAGTTCTCTCCATTTACGCTGACAGGAATTCCTTTTTCAAAAGCCATGGTAACGATTTCTCCTTCATCAGGAGCATTCTCAGGAGAAACACCCAGTACCAGCAGATGATCGTAATCGGGAGCTTCCCCGGGATCTTCCAGTTCAAGACCTTCATGGCTGATATGCCATAAATTTCTGTCGCGGCTATAGCTATTGTTCATGGAGAAAGGAAGGTCAATACCATGTTGTTTGCAATATTCGATTTCATCTTCTCTGGAGCTCATATTCCAGGTATCACATCTCCATGGAGCAATAATCTTTAAATCCGGGGCTAAAGCTTTAATTCCCAGTTCAAAACGAACCTGATCATTTCCTTTACCGGTGGCGCCGTGACAGATAGCAGTAGCACCTTCTATTCTGGCAATTTCAACAAGTCTTTTTGCAATCACCGGTCTTGCCATGGAGGTACCAAGAAGATACTTATTTTCATAGATGGCATTTGCCTGAACGCATGGAATTACATAATCGTTACAAAATTCGTCTACAACATCTTCAATATATAATTTAGTAGCACCTGATAATTTTGCTCTTTCTTCCAGACCATCTAATTCATTTCCCTGGCCAACGTCAATACAAACACATACCACATCAAAATCATAATTTTCTTTTAACCAAGGGATAATTGCAGTGGTATCAAGCCCACCTGAATACGCAAGGATTACTTTTTCTTTCATAAACATACCTCCGATCTTTAGACTTTTTTCTAAAGATAATTTCTTAATGTAAAATGTTATTATAAATATACAACATAATGAACAATTATGCAATAAGAATTTTTAAATATTAATTAATATTTATATTTATAAGATACACTAAATATTAAAATAAGCTATTTTAATGGGAATAAATGAAAATATACAAATATAATAAGATGAATAAATTTTAATTTGATATTGCATAAAATGCATAAAAGATGTATAATTATGAGAAATAATTTATATTTAACGAAAAGCGGTTGAAAAATCAAATCAAAGTAATATCCGCTATCAAATGAAACTTATAAGGAGGATGCTATGATTAATGTAGGAATAATTGGCTCAACAGGATATGCCGGTGGTGAACTTGTCAGACTTTTGTTGCAGCGTGAAGATATAGTGATAAAGTGGTTTGGCTCAAAAAGTTATATTGATAAGAGATATTCTGATATCTTTCAAAACATGTTTCAGCTCGTGGATAATATCTGTATGGATGATAATATGGGAGAACTGGCAAATCAGGTAGATGTAATTTTTACTGCAACACCACAAGGTTTTTGTGCCTCTCTTCTGAATGAAGATATTCTTGGGAAAACTAAAATTATTGATTTGAGTGCAGATTACAGAATCAAAGATGTGAATATTTATGAAGAATGGTATGGAATAAAGCATGAGAGTCCTCAATTTATTCAAGAGGCAGTTTATGGCTTATGTGAAATCAACAGGGATCAGATTAAAAGTGCAAGAATCATTGCAAATCCAGGTTGTTACCCAACCTGCTCCACCTTGGCGATTTATCCTCTCATAAAGGAAGGAATCATTGATGCAGGCTCCATTATTATAGACGCTAAGTCAGGAACTTCCGGAGCAGGAAGAGGAGCAAAGGTAGGGAATCTATATTGTGAAGTGAATGAAAGTATAAAAGCTTATGGTGTTTCAAATCATCGACATACGCCAGAGATAGAAGAACAATTATCTCTTGTCTCAGGAGGAGAAATTAAAATTAATTTTACTCCTCACCTTGTACCTATGAATCGGGGAATCTTAATTACTGCATATGGGAATCTGCAAAGAGTCGTATCTTATGAAGAAATTAAGGGGATTTATGATAAATATTATAAGAATGAATATTTTGTCAGAGTTTTAGAAAAGGGAGTCTGCCCTGAAACAAAGTGGGTGGAAGGAAGTAATTATGTAGATGTGAATTTTCAGATTGACCCAAGAACGAATCGTATTATCATGATGGGCGCAATGGATAATCTGGTAAAAGGTGCAGCCGGTCAGGCAATTCAGAATATGAATATTATGTTCGGATTAGAAGAGAATAAAGGTTTAAAATTAGTTCCAATGTTTCCATAAATAAATACGTTGATTAATTGGAGGAATGAATATGAAGAAAATAAATGGTGGAGTTACTGCTGCAAAAGGATTTAAGGCAGCTGGAATTTATGCAGGTATAAAGAAAAAGAAAAAGGATATGGCATTGGTCTATAGCGCGGTTCCAGCTACCGTTGCCGGTACATTTACTACTAATGTCGTAAAAGCAGCTCCAGTGAAATGGTGCCAGAAAGTAATCAAAGAAAGTGAAACAGCAAATGCAGTGGTACTTAATAGCGGAGTTGCCAATGCATGTACCGGTATGGAAGGGGATAAAAATAATTTACTTATGGCGAAAGCGGTGGCAGAGTATTTGAATATTTCTGAGAATACAGTGCTGACGGCTTCTACAGGGGTGATTGGGAAACAGCTGCCTATTGATGTGATCGTCCATGGAATTAAAAATATCATTCCTGATTTAAAGGATTCCATTGAGGCGGGTACGATGGCGGCAGAAGCGATTATGACTACAGATACATATTTGAAACAATGGGCTGTGGAATTCGAGTTAAATGGAAAAACAGTGACCATTGGAGGTATGTCAAAAGGCTCCGGTATGATTCATCCCAATATGGCGACTATGCTTGGAGTAATCACAACGGATGCGGCAATCAGTAAAGAATTACTATCAGACGCGATCCGTAATGATGTAAAGGACTCCTTTAATATGATATCTGTTGATCGTGATACCTCTACCAATGATTCATTAATTATTCTGGCTAATGGTCTTGCAGGAAACGAAATTATCAATCAGAAAAATGAAGATTATAAAATATTCTGCAAAGCACTCAATAAGGTTACCACTGAACTTGCCAAGATGATGGCAGCAGATGGTGAAGGAGCCACTAAGCTATTAGAAGTACAAGTGACAGGTACCGTAACAAAAGAGGATGCAGTAATGCTTAGTAAATCAATTATAACTTCTAATCTGGTAAAATCAGCAGTGTTTGGCAACGATGCAAACTGGGGGAGAATTCTATGTGCCATGGGATATTCAGGTATTGAATTTAACCCTGATACAGTGGATTTGTTTATTGAAAGTGAGACAGGTAAATTACAGCTTGTGAAAGATGGAATGGGGACAGATTATAGTGAAGAACTCGCAACCAGAATTCTTTCCTCGAAAGAAGTAAAAGCAATTGCAGATGTAAAGCTGGGGGATGGAAAAGCAACTGCATGGGGTTGTGATCTCACTTATGATTATGTAAAGATTAATGCGGATTATCGTTCTTAAATATATATTTTGGATAATAAAGCAATAGATTGTTCATTTTTTTAATTAGTAATGGCGAAAGACTCGGAGGACAGAATATGGAAAATATGGATCAAATTTTTATAAAGGCACAAACTCTTATAGAGGCCCTTCCTTATATACAAAAATTTAATAATAAAAAGGTAGTTGTAAAATACGGCGGAAGTGCCATGGTGGATGGGGAACTCCAACACAATGTGATAAAAGATGTTGCACTTCTTAAACTCATTGGCATGCAGCCAATTATCGTTCATGGCGGAGGCAAAGAAATCAGTTCGTGGCTGTCTAAAGTTGGGAAAGACACAAAATTCATTGAAGGCCTCAGAGTAACGGACCAGGATACAATGGAAATTGCTGAAATGGTACTAAATAAGGTAAATAAAGGGCTGGTCCAGATGGTACAGCAGCTTGGTGTGAAGGCAGTTGGAATCAGTGGGAAAGATGGAGCTACTTTAAAAGTAGAAAAGAAACTAGTAAATGGAAGAGATATAGGATACGTTGGAGATATTACATCTGTAAATACAGAGTTGATTGATACATTAATTGCCAATGATTTTATTCCTATCATTGCCCCAATTGGTCTGGATGAAAATTACGATACCTATAATATTAATGCAGATGATGCCGCCTGTGCGGTTGCAACTGCCATAGGGGCGGAAAAGTTAGCATTTTTAACAGATATTGAAGGGGTATATAAAGATCCGGAGGATAAAAGTACTTTAATTTCTGTATTAACTCTGGATGAAGCAGATGATTTAATTGGAGATGGTTTTATCGGCGGCGGGATGCTGCCAAAATTAAAAAATTGTATTGATGCTGTTAAAAATGGAGTTACAAGAGTTCATATTCTTGACGGAAGAAAAGAACATTGTTTATTACTTGAATTCTTTACCAATCGTGGAATCGGAACAGCGATCATTAATAAGGGAGGTCTCTTAGATAATGAATAAATATATTGACGAAGCAGAAAGTTTACTGATGCATACTTATAATCGGGCTAAGATAGTATTTGATAAGGGCGAAGGAGTATATCTGTATGATGTAAATGGGAAAAAGTATCTGGATTTTGCAGCAGGAATTGCAGTATTTGCCTTTGGATATGGGAATAAAGAATATAATGATGCTATAAAAATACAAATCGATAAGCTTATACATACTTCTAATCTGTATTATAATTTACCTATTATTGAGGCGGCGAAAAAGCTGATTAAAGCCAGCTATATGGATGAAGTATTTTTCACTAACAGCGGAACAGAGGCAATGGAAGGTGCCATTAAATTAGCAAAGAAATATGCTTACCAGAAGACTGGACACGCAAACCATGAAATCATATCAATGAATCAGTCTTTTCATGGAAGAAGCCTTGGAGCCTTGGCGGTAACAGGACAGCCCAAATATAAGAAGCCATTTGGACCTATGATTGAAGGGGTCGTATACGCAGAATTCAATCATTTAGAAAGTGTAAAAGAACTTGTAAATGAGAAGACCTGCGCCATTATTGTGGAACCCATTCAAGGAGAGGGGGGAATCTATCCGGCAACAAGTGAGTTCTTAGAAGGACTTAGAAAGATTTGTGATGACAATGATATTCTTTTGATCTTTGATGAAATCCAGTGTGGTATGGGAAGAACAGGCGATATGTTTGCTTATCAGGGATATGGAGTAAAACCAGATATTATAACAATAGCCAAAGCTTTAGGATGCGGATTGCCGGTAGGTGCATTTGCTGCCATTTATAAAGTAGCGGAGGCATTTAAGCCGGGGGATCATGGAACTACCTATGGTGGGAATCCTTTAGCAGGGGCAGCAGTCAGTAAAGTATTTGATATGTTCGAGTCTGAAGGTATCCTTGAAAATGTGAAAGAAGTAGGTGGATATCTGGAGAAACAATTGGATTCCTTGGTAGAAAAATATGACTTTATTCTGGAAAGACGTGGCAAGGGGCTGATGCAGGGAATCGAATTGAATAGAGAAGTCAAAAGCTACATTGATAAAGCAGCAGAAAAAGGATTGATCATAATATCAGGAGGTATGAATATTATCCGCTTTGTTCCACCTCTTATTATTACTAAAGAGAATGTGGATGAGATGATTGGAATTCTAGAGGAGTGCTTTGGTGAGTAATATATAGAGTCAAAAGCCACGGTAATCTTTCATTTGAATAAGGATATATATTCAGATTGGCGTCGACCGGCTGAAAGTGGTTGTTTATCTTTCATTTAAGACCATGCAAAAATGTGAATTGCTTATTGAGCATTTTTGTACGTATATGGGCTTAATAAGAAAGATACCGCTTGAGGGAAAGGCAGCCAAATGAATATATATACCTTATTCCTTAAAAAATTAAGATGGGCTTTTGACATCGAATTATATTTATATGCATAATTTTAACTAATTTGGAAAACATAATAGATAGTAAATAAAAGGGGACGGATATTTAACGCTCCCTTTTTTATTTCCTGTCTGTTATGGAGGTGAAGAATATGATAGGTATTATTATTGCGATAATATCAGGTGCATTAATGAGTGTACAGGGTGTTTTTAATACTGGAGTAACAAAAGAGACCAGTGTATGGGTATCTAGCAGTTTCGTTCAATTTACTGCGCTGATCGTCTGTCTGATTGCATGGTTTGTTACTGGAAGAGAAAGCAGCTTTTCAGAATTATTTCAGGTTGAGAATAAATATATGCTCCTGGGTGGGGCAATTGGAGCTTTTATTACATTTACAGTAATAAAAAGTGTGGATATAGTAGGACCGACAAAGGCAGCAATGGTGATCGTAGTATCTCAATTAATTATAGCATACCTTATAGAATTATTTGGAATGTTCGGTATTGAAAAAGCAGATTTTGAATATCGAAAACTTTTCGGAGTAATCATTATTATAGCAGGGTTAATCACTTTTAAATGGGACTAAAGAACTTCTAATAATTAGAAAAGCCTATTGTAAATCTTGAATTTTTTATGTAGAATATAATTGGTACTTAAAAATCACATAAGAAAAGGAAGATCATATGAGCAATAAAAAACTTGTAATAGGAATTATTACTGTGTTTTTTATTGGGGTAACAGGTTTCTTTTATAGTTTGGGTGCAGTAAAAGAGACGAAAGAAGATGTGATTCTTACAAAAGGTGCCTTAGAGAGAAAAGATACTATAACTAATGATTCAAAAGAGTACAGTAGAAAAGAGGTTCAATCGGAAGAGGAAAGCTCTGGTAAGTTGCCTGATTCTAAAGATGTGAACAAAGAAGATCCAGTAAGTACAGGAACGGATGCAACAGAACAGAAAGTATTCATTTATGTTCATGTATGCGGAGAAGTAAAAAAACCGGATGTATATTCTCTGGAAGAAGGCACCAGGGTAATTGATGCGGTGCAAAAGGCTGGAGGATTTACGAAAACAGCCGCAAAAGAATATATAAATCAAGCCAGAATAGTTGTGGATGGAGAACAATTATATATTCCATCCATAGATGAAGTTCAGGATATGAATTTACTTGATGAAAGAGAGATCGCTAATGGTCAGGAAAGTTCTTCAAAATCAACATTGGTAAATATCAATACTGCTTCCATGGAAGGATTAATGACTTTACCAGGAATTGGAGAGTCTAAAGCAAAAAGTATTATTACATATCGTGAAGAAAATGGAACTTTTAAATCAATAGAAGAATTAAAGAATATAGTAGGAATCAAAGAAGGGGTTTATCAAAAAATCTCTGATTTAATTACTGTGAATTGAGGTGGAAGAATTGAGCAAGAGAGTACTGGTAGTAGATGACGAGAAATTAATTGTTAAGGGAATACGTTTTAGTCTGGAACAGGACGGTATGGAAGTTGACTGTGCCTATGATGGAGAGGAAGCTTTAGAGGCGGCCAGACAGAGAGAGTATGATGTGGTACTTTTAGATGTCATGCTTCCAAAACTTACAGGTTTTGAAGTATGCCAGCAAATAAGAGAATTCTCAAGTATGCCGATTATCATGTTAACAGCAAAAGGTGATGACATGGATAAGATATTGGGATTAGAGTATGGTGCAGACGACTATATTACAAAACCATTCAACATCTTGGAAGTAAAAGCCAGAATCAAAGCAATTATACGTAGAAACGGCAAAAGACAAGTTGGAGAAGAAGCTTCAAAAATAGTTGAATTTGGCGATTTAAGAGTGGATTGCGAAAGCAGAAGAGTCTACATTGAGAATAAAGAAGTGAATCTGACAGCAAAAGAATTTGATCTATTAGAATTACTTATGTTTAATCCAAATAAAGTATATAGTCGTGATAGTTTATTAAATACTGTTTGGGGATATGACTATCCAGGTGATGTTCGTACGGTGGATGTTCATATTCGTAGACTTCGTGAAAAAATAGAAACTAATCCAAGTGAACCAAAATATATACATACAAAATGGGGTGTAGGATATTTTTTCCAGAATTAAAATCAAAAATAAATACTTAAGAAGTATGAAGGCTCAGCTCTTTGCAGTGTTAATTCTCTTAGGTGTAATACCTATGACGATATTTGCATGGGTTTTGATTCATACCTATTATGATGAGGCTATTAATCAAAGAATTAGTAGCCTTCAAAATCATGGTAATATTATATCAAATCTTTTAGTGACTACAGGATACATGACAGATAATACAATATCTGAGGTGAATTCTGAAATTGCACAGGTTGCTAATATTTATGAAGGAAGAATCCTTGTAGTGGATAATAATCTTAAAATCATAAAAGATTCTTATGCATTAGAAGAGGGCAAAACATTAATTTCAAAAGAAGCAATAAAAAGTTTTGAGGGAAATAAAAGCCAATATACAGATAAGGGCAAACAGTATGTAGAAATGACAATACCAGTTAATCATCCTGACTCTGGGAAGACTGTAGGAGTAATTATTATGAGCTTTTCCACAAAGAATATGGATACCATATCTGATATGTTGGAACAAAAGGCAACAATTATAATTATTACTATATCTACCATAGTTTTTCTTTTTGCTTTCTTTTATTCCAGCAAGCTGACACAACCTTTTAAGCGGGTTACAAGTTCTATTGACCGTTTATCAGAAGGCTATATGGATGAAGATGTTTCCATTAAAGGATTCTCTGAGATGGAAAGTATTTCAGAATCCTTTAATCAGATGATCTCAAGAATGAAACAATTAGAAGATTCCAGACAGGAATTTGTATCTAATGTATCTCACGAATTAAAAACTCCCATTACTTCCATGAAAGTGCTTGCAGATTCTCTGTTACAGCAAGAAGGAGTTCCGGCAGAACTTTATCAAGAGTTCCTGGTGGATATTGCAGAAGAAATCGATCGTGAGAATAAAATTATCAATGATTTATTATCATTAGTTAAGTTAGATAAGAAATCCGGTGAGATGCATATTTCAACCATTAATATTAATGAGCTGTTAGAGCAGATCATGAAACGTTTACGTCCAATCGCTGCCAAGAGAAATATTGAATTAGTATTTGAAAGTTTCAGGCCGGTCATTGCAGAAGTGGATGAAGTGAAGATATCATTAGCATTATCAAATCTGATTGAGAATGCAATTAAATATAATTTTGATGAAGGCTGGGTAAGAGTTTCTTTAAATGCTGACCACAAGTTCTTTTATGTAAAAGTATCAGATTCTGGTGTTGGTATTCCGGAGGATGCACAAAATGCTATCTTCGAACGTTTTTACAGAGTGGATAAAGCCAGGTCCAGAGAAACGGGTGGGACAGGCCTTGGTCTTTCTATCACAAGAAATGCCATCCTTATGCACAGAGGAGCAATTAAAGTTTATAGTAAAGAAAATGAAGGAACAACATTTACAGTGAGGGTACCCCTTAACTACATTGCATAGAAGATCAATAAGCATGAAAGGAAGAACTATGAAGAAACGATTCACCGAATCAAAATTAAGAATTTTTCTTTATATTGGTATGATTCTATTGTTCTGTTCTTCATTTACAGGATGTAAAAAGGAAGAACAAAAAAGTGATGAATCAGAATATAAGGTATACTACCTGGACAGTGAAGAAGCAAGGGTAGTAGGTGAGCCATATGAACCAGAGGGAAACGATACTACAGAATTACTGGAAGAGTTCTTACTGCAATTGGATTTAAATCCCAAGAATTTATCTTATAAAAAAGCAAAACCGGATAATGTGACTATTAAAGATTATAAACTAACAGATGACGGACAGTTATCACTGAATTTTGATGTGAATTATAAAAGTCTTACAGGAATTTCAGAGATTTTATGCCGGGCAGCAATTGTTAAAACTTTAGGTCAGATTGATGGCATTGAATATATTGAGTTTAATGTTAATGGGCAGCCACTTATGAATACCAATGAGAAACCAATTGGATTCATGAAAAGAGATGATTTTATTGAGAACACCGGTGGTGAAACAGATTATACCCAGGAAGTTACTATGACATTATTTTTTGCAAATAAAAAGGGGAATGCCCTGGTTGAAACAAGAGTAACTAAGATCTATGATGGAACCATTTCTATGGAGCAATTAATTATTGAGCAGCTTATTAAAGGACCAAGTGTGATTAAAGGCACCAAAGAAGGGACTTTGTATCCAACCATTCCATCCTCTGTTTCTTTAATTAAAGTATCAACGAAAGATGGAGTATGTTATGTTGATCTAAGTAAGGAATTTCTTGAGAAGATACCGGAGATTACGGATCAAGTAGCCATTTATTCTGTTGTAAATTCTTTAGTAGAGATGCCTTCCGTAAATAAGGTCAAATTCTTAATTGAGGGAGAAGAACATAAGACATATCGAGAGACTATGACTTTTAATGAATTTTTTGAACGTAATTTAGATATTGTAAAAGAATAATACAGGCAATTGCAAAACTATTTTAGAGTTTTGCAATTGCCTGGTCTAAAAATAAATAAGGGGGAATGTATTTGATAAAAAGGCCCTTTGTAGTTATACTTCTTAGTTTTATTCTGGGAAGCATGCTCACGAAATTTAAGGCGCCAGTTGTATTTGGAGTGATAAGTACTGTATTAATATTGATCATATTAATATTATATATTTTAAAGTTATCCAACAGATATGTAAATTCTCTGGATCAATTTTTAATTTTACTGCCACTCTTTCTCTACTTTGGATTCGTACTAATGAGCAGGCAGCAGGTTAAGAATCCCATGGATGAACTATTTGCTGATAAAATTATGGGAAATATCACTGGCACTGTTTCTATGATTGTGGATAAAGGTGAGAACACAGTCATTTATCTAAAGAATAATCAAATTAAAATTTCTAAACATTCAACGCTTTTTCTAAGCGATCAATTAATCCTATATTCAAAGAATGAAAAACAATTAAAGATAGGTAATAAAATCAGCGTAGATGGTGAAATCCATAAATTTAAGCCAGCTACCAACTATGGTCAATTTGATGAAGCCTCTTATTATAATATTGGTGGAATAGACTATAAAGTATATGAAAAACATACCCTGATCATAGATCCAAAGTATAACTGGTTAAAGCAGAGGTTATATGAGTTGAAGTTAAAACTGGTAAGGGTTTATTCCAGTATTCTTAATGATAAGAATGCAGGAATTGTATCTGCAATGCTTCTTGGAGAAAAGTCTTTACTGGAGGAAGAAATTAAAGAATTATATCAACAAAATGGAATCACTCATATCTTAGCCATTTCCGGATTTCATGTATCATTAATCGGATTGACATTCTATAAAATTCTAAATCAAATTGGATTAAACCAATTAGCGTCTACTCTGATTTCTACATTTACCATCTACTGTTATGGAGTCTTAACTAATTTTAGTGTATCCACCAATAGAGCAGTGGTCATGCTTATCGTAAGTCTTTTTGCCAATGTAATCGGGCGTACTTATGATCTTCTTTCTGCAATATCATTAAGTGCACTTCTTATTCTGATACAAAATCCTATGGAGATTTATGATGCAGGCTTTCTATTATCATTTGGAGCTGTTCTGGGGATAGGAATTATCACACCTTTATTCACAAAATTTACAGATAATATATTTGAAGATGTACTTAGGAAATATAAAGTAAATGATAATAGTAATATTGATAATAAGCATTTTTTGAAATTTCTAAAAGGTGTTACAAATAGCATCTTTCTCTGTATTAGTATTAATCTTATAACCCTTCCAATTTTAATATACTTTTTCTATGAGCTGCCGGTTTACAGCCTGATTGTTAATTTATTAATTATTCCACCTATGTCTGTTTTAACATATCTTATGATAATTGGAGGAATGGCTGGCTGCTTTCACCACCATCTTGGGACTTTCTTTATAGGAGGAGCCCATTATATTCTTGAAGCATATCAAACTATGTGCGAGTTTTTTCAGAGTATGCCAGGGCACATGCTTATAGTGGGAAAGCCGGCTTTCATTCAGATCATAATATATTATGGTATCCTGATCACCTTTGTTTTTGTAATGAAGAGATATGAGAAAAAACGTTGTTTTCTTATTCTGATTTTACTTTTTATAATATTTATCCATAAAAATGAAAAAGGCCTTACCATAACCTTTCTAGATGTATCTCAGGGGGATGGTATCTTTATCCACTCGGATAGTGGAACGACCTATCTTATTGATGGAGGAAGCAGTGACGTATCAAAGGTTGGAGAGTATCGCCTGGAACCATTTCTTAAGGCCAGTGGAATCAGTACAATAGATTATGCTCTTGTGACTCATGCAGATTCTGATCATATCAGTGGATTAAAGGAGCTGTTAGGTGGAAGGAATGAAATAAAAGTGAAATACTTAGTATTACCTGATACTTCCTTTAAAGATGAAGCCTATGAAGAATTGGTTTCTTTAGCCAAGAGTAATAAGACAAAAGTACTTTACATAGAGAAGGGGGATATCATTCAAGATGGCGATCTATCTATGACCTGCCTCCATCCAACCCCTGATTATAAAACCACATCCAGAAATGGATATTCTACAGTGTTGAGCCTGGAATATAAAGATTTTAAAGCATTATTTGTAGGGGATATTGAAAAAGATGGAGAAAAAATGATTCTGGAGGAAAAGAATCCGAAAGGTGAGAAACTATTATTAGATTATGATCTGCTAAAGGTTGCACATCATGGTTCCAAATATTCCAGCCATGTAGAATTTCTTAAATCTGCATTGCCGGAAATATCAATTATATCGTGTGGCAGGAATAACCGATACGGGCATCCACACCCGGAGCTGCTAAAGAGGCTTGAAGAGGCAGGAAGTCGGATCATGGGAACTTATGAGAAGGGGGCAATCACCCTGTGGACGGATGGTGAAAAGTTCATAATAAAAAGCTTTCTGGATCAATGAGGTGCTGTTCCCATCACCGATCTTTAGAAGAATTGACTTGACAAAAGTATTCATTAATTTTACAATGAGTATATACTCACTCAAAAAAGGAGGAGATTTATGCCACGAACAAAAGAACAATTTGAAGAAATGCGCAGAGTCACCAGAGATAAAATTCAATCAGCGGCGATGAAGTTGTTTGTTCAAAAGGGATTTGGTTCTACAAATGTTCAGGAGATTGCTGATTTAGCCGGAATTAGCATTGGACTTTTATATCGTCAATACAGGACTAAAGAAGAATTATTTAGTGATTTAGTTGAATATTCACTTATAGGTATTAAAAATATTACTGATTTATTCAATCAGAATAATTCGCCTAAGGAATTAATTAATCAATTTGTTTGGGAAGTTTATAACGACATGATAAATGGTGAAGAATTAGCTAATCTATTAATTCTTATGACCCAATCATTTTTGTCGGGGGCAGCTAATCTTAAACAAAATGAAATTATAGAGGTAGATGTCAAGATGCTTCAAGCTACTGCAAAGCTAATTGAAAGAGGACAGGAACTCGGTGAACTTCGTCCAGGAAATCCCTATGAATTAGCGGAGTTTTTCTATTCAGCATTACAAGGATTAGCAATGATGAAGGTCACATTAAAAGATAGTTTTATTATGCCATCTCCATCTGTTATAACTGCTTTTTTATTTAAGGAAGGAGAATAATTTATGATATATGAAGATTATAAGTTTGCTGTAATTCGAGCAGATAAATTGGATTTAGATGTTAGGCTGCAAATGTCTGAAATATTTGCTGAGGGATTTACTCAATGGCTTGTGTTTTTTTCAAAGGATAAAAATATAATAGCTAAAGCATTTGCCCATATGTTTGTTTTGGATCAATTTTATGTAGCAGTTACTGACAATAAAATAGCCGGAATGGTTGCTTGTACAGACTGTAGAACACTGTCAGTCAGGCTGAATAAAAAAGAACTGAGAAAGTACTTAGGCTTTTTCAAGGGCAGCATTGCAGCAATTGCTTTAAAAAAAGAATTTGAAAGAACTTTTAAAAATCCTCCTCCAGAAACAGGATCTATCGAGTTTGTTGGAACGGCTGTTGAATTCAGAGGTAAGCGTGTGGCAACACAGATTATTAACTATATCATCAGTAATACACCCTATCGAGAGTATTTAATTGAAGAGGTTGCTGACTCTAATATATCAGCTATGAATCTATATAAAAAGTTGGGCTTTAAGGAATATAAACGGATACCTGTTCCGCAAAAGAGGGTCAAGAAAATTGGGATAAATAATTTCATAGCTTTAAAATATATAAAATAAAAATATAAATAGATTAAAACGATAATATTTTGTAGAAATGAGTAACAGAAAAAGTTGTAGTACCTGGTTTATTACCAGGTGCTATTTCTTTTTATATCCAGAATAGTGATTGTTACATTGCAGATATATCATTCTAATAGCATTAATTTGTTGCATAAAATATAAAATGAGTGTACTCCATGAATCTGATCCTTACTTACCTGGTCAAAGTAATCCAAAGAATCTCTGGCTGCTTTTCGAACAATTTCTATATTATTATTTTCTAATTCCTTTATCAAACCCCGAATTCCATCGAGTAGATATATAGTTTTCTTTAGTGATCGAATAAAAAGAATTTGCCTTAAATGAGATACATTAAATTTCCTATATCCATTATTTGTGTCTCTGCAAGGAGAAATTAGCCTTATTCTTTCCCAGTGACGTATAGCTGTTGTGGGGACTTTAGCTATAGATGATACCTCACCGATTGTCAACCACTTTTTGTTACCCATTAATTTTGTAGCACTAAGTGCATTCGTTTCTAATAATTCAATCGTTTGTTCTGTAATCAGTCTCTCTTGGTACAGATTACTTTGTGCTTTATTCATAATTAAAATGGCAGACATTATATTTTTTAACTGAATATTTATCATGATTTCTTTTACCAAATCCATACCAAATCCAGGTAACATTGCTCTAATGCATTCAAAATACCCAATATGTTCTTCGGTGTATTCTCTGTATCCATTCATAGAGCGAGGTACAGGCGGAATAATACCCCATGCTTCGTAATGTCTTAGGGTACTGGTACTAATATTTAATTTTTTGGCAATATCAATAGGTTTATGCATTTTAACACATCCAGGCAGATTGAAGTATATGATAAGGTTGCTAATCTATTATAACGTAATATTCTAATGAAATAAATAGTAACTTTATCATTTGCACAAATGTTGTAGAATAAGGTTGTAATAAATAATATTTAAATTAACGGAGGATTGATTATGAACAAAATAATACCTATATTGCCCTGCCCATCGATTAAAGAGCAAGTTATATTTTTTGAAAATTTAGGATTTACTACAATGGAAGTATTTGCCTCTCCAAATCCATATGCTGTGCTGCAGTATGGTACCTTTGAAATACATTTTTATGGTAGTAAAAAAACAGAACCTTCAGAAAATCCCAATATGTGCTTTATGAGAGTTGAAGATGTAGATAGAACATATGAGGAGTTTATTACTAACTATAAGAAAAACATTGGAAAAATACCACGAAACGGAATCCCAAGAATTTCAAAACCAAGAGATCTTCAAAGTGATAGAAGATTTACCTTAACAGATGCAGGAGGTAATACATTCTTTATAGGGACACCTATCAAAGAAAATTTCTATAGAACTATTGATAATGAAGAATACGCTGAAAACTTTAAAATATTGTATGATTTAACTTATTCAAAAGAAGATTGTAATATAGCTTTTAATATGTTAATGAAATTCTTTCCTACAGACATAACCACAATTAAGGCCGATGAATTAGATATAGCCAAAATATTGTTAGTTGCATTAGATATTAACTTACAAAAAAATAAAATAATTGATGAAAGAATTAGTGGAAGGCTTAATGAGATACTTCATACTTGTGACAAACAAAATTCTTATTGGGAGAAAATATTAGAAAAATATAATGAAATTATTAATGATGAATAAGTCCGTTATAAAATTTCCGAAGATACCTTGATAATTTTAATATTTCCTAGTAGAATAGATGGGTAAACGATTTGTATTTTTAATATAGTTTTATTAGGTATTACCTAGGGAGTGTTTATGAGAACAATTAAAGAACATATTAAACTAAATACCTATAAACCTGTATATCTTTTATATGGTGAAGAAAGTTACTTAAAGAACTTATATAAGAATAAGTTAAAAGAAGGAATACTTCTTGGAAGTGATGAGATGAATTATTCTCATTTCGAAGGCAAGGGTATTGAGATAAATAAAGTAATAGAAATTGCAGAAACTCTCCCTTTCTTTAGCGATAGAAGATTGATCATGATAGAAAACAGCGGACTTTTCAAAGCTCAAAATGATTTGGCAGATTATATAAAAAGGATTCCGGAAGGAACCCATATCGTGTTTGTTGAATCAGAGGTTGATAAGAGAAATCGTTTATTTAAAGCAGTGAAAGATATTGGAGTTATCTCTGAGATGAATGGTTTAGATGAGAATAATCTCAAACTTTGGATCACATCTATTCTGGATAAGGATAATAAGAAAATTACAGGTAATACACTGATGTATTTCTTAAATAAATCCGGAACTGATATGGAGAATATTAGCCAGGAACTTGAAAAATTAATTTGCTATACTATGGAGAGGGAAGTAATAACGTCAGAAGACATTGATGAAATCTGTACAACTCAAATATCCAATAAGATATTCCAAATGATTGATGCAATCGCAAGTAAAAAGCAGAGTAATGCTTTAAGTTTATATTATGATTTACTCTCTTTAAGGGAAAAACCAATGTCTATTCTATTTTTGATAACAAGACATTTTAATATGTTATATCAGGTAAAAGAATTAGAAACAGTCAGAGTAAATAATACAGTTATTAGCCAAAGAACCGGGCTGCCGCCATTTGCAGTAAGTAAATATATCACTCAATCTAAGAATTTTTCTCCAATTATTTTAAAAGAAGCATTAAATTCCTGTGCAGATATTGAAGAACAGGTAAAAACAGGCCGGTTAATTGACACTATGGGTGTGGAGCTTCTAATCGTAAAATATAGTTCATAATGATATCTTCACTTATCCTGCTTAGTTTCGCAGGATAAGTGTTGAATAAATATGGAGATGTATCGAAGTGGCCATAACGAGAACGACTCGAAATCGTTTTGTCGGGTAACCGGCACGTGGGTTCGAATCCCACCGTCTCCGTCAAAAAAGACATATTTTCCGCCAAGGGGAAGATATGTCTTTCTTAATTTCAGAAAACATGGTATTATAGCCTCAAAACCGCTTAATACCTGGCGAAAGGCAACCTGCTGATTATTTATATAATGAGGATAATATGCAATGTAAGGAGAGATCGAAAGTAGCTGTGGAAAAAAGATTATCAAGGAAAAGCAAAAAAACAATAAGCATTGTAAGCATTGTAATTAGTGCTGTTGTATGTGTCTCCATTATAGGAAGTTCTTTTTTTTATGATTACGTATGTCGTACCAGAAAGAATATAGATTTCCAAGAAATAATTAATCATGAGGTGAAATCCTCGACTTTGTATATTGTTAGTGAAACTGCAACAATATCAGGAAACGACGAATCATTTAGCTATGGCGCTGGATTTGGTGGCGTGGTTTTTTCTGAGGCCGATGGAGTATATTATGCCCTTACGGCTCTGCACGCCGTAGACAACAATCCAACACACTTATATGTTCTCTCTTATGATGATTTAACATATAATGAACGCATTGCACAGCAAGAACAACATATAGGGTTAAGAGACTATTATAAGACTTTACCTATAGCAGAAGTGGTTTATTCTGATGAGGAGTATGATCTTGCTATCCTTAAATTTAGTTGCAGTGATTCTTTTGGAATATTAAATATTGCCTCAAACACCCCGGCTTTTAAAGATCAAGTTGCGATTATTAGCAGTCCATTGAATGAAGGGAGAAATGAAATCACTTATGGTACGATTATTTCAAAAAAACCAGTCAAATTTGGCGATGCAAACGGAGAGAATCAGCGATTAGTAATCAAAACATCCGCCTATGATAATTTCGGTAGTAGTGGAAGTGTTTTATTAAATAAACAATCAGAAATAGCGGGGATTGTTTTAGGCGGTGGCCGTGATATCTTTGATAATTTCAGATATTCTTTGGTAATGCCCGCAAATGAGATAAATGATTTCATAACAACATGGTATTCAAGTAAAAAGCAATAGCTGTCTATGATGGATTAACTACAAAAATCTTTTTCCACTATTACTCCAAAGAAAACAGACAAATTTTGATATCAAATTTGTCTGTTTTTTTGTTCCTCTAAGTGTTAAAATAAAGATAAATTATTACACACATGCTTAAAGCAGAAATTGGGACTGAGATTATTTATATATTATTCAAATCAAGGTGGTGGATAAAATAAGAAAATTATATATTGACAATCTACGTTGGACAGTCGTATTGTTGCTTTTCCCCTATCATATATTTATGATTTATAATAATTTTGAGAGTTTTTATATTCATGGGGCTGAAATAGATGGGTTAAGCAGAATACTTCATGCGCTATGGCCTTGGATGATGCCAGTTTTGTTCACTATCGCGGGTATGAGCTCAGCCTATGCACTGCAGAAGCGTTCAGGCGGCACATATTTGAAAGAGCGCGTCCTAAAACTGCTCATCCCGCTGCTATTTGGAATGCTGCTGATTATCCCCGTCCAAACCTACTTGGCAGAGATATTTCATTATGGATCAGCAAATTATTGGAATTATTTTGCGAAGGTAACCGATTTAACTGGGTATGCCGGGGGCTTTACACCGGGACACCTTTGGTTTATTCTGTATTTGTTCGTTATTTCGCTGCTGGCGCTACCTTTCATGTTGTATCATCAAAAACACAGGAAACGGTTTGATATACAAAACGTCTCTTTGCCGCTGCTGTTGGCGCTGTTTGTTGTCCCATTGCTGATGCAGCTTGTTTTGGACATCAGTGGGAAAAGTGTCGGAGAGTATTTCACGTTTTTCATGCTGGGCTATTTCGTGTTGTCCCAGGAGAGCGTGCTCGATAAAATGGAACGATGCCGTTTGCCTCTTATGGCAATTTTTATTGCAGGCTTTATCCTGATATTGGCGACAGGGACAGGCATTTACGAAATAAACAGCTATTTATTTGACATAATCGCCGGATTTTACGCATGGATCGCTATTCTTGCTTTTATAGGAATGGCAAGGCGTCATCTAAATTTTCAGACCAAGCTGACCGGATATCTATCAAAATCGTCTTTCGGTGTCTATCTTTTTCATCAATCATGGATCGTTGTTATCGCTTTCTTCGTGTTTCGCATCACGCAAAACGTTGGCTTACAGATCGCTTTGATTTTGCTGTTCAGCGTTCCCATAACGTTCCTCACATACAATATTTGCAAGAGTATCGGTATTACGCGATGGATATTTGGAATTAAATAAAGGCTCTAATTTAGAATGTCGTTTAAAAGAAGTTGAGTTACCACTATGAGCATAACAAAGAATTCTGAAATACCATTGGTTTATGTCTTAGATAATAAGGGAGATAACTATGAAAATACGAGTGATTGGAGCCTCGGGTGTCGGCAAAAGCACACTTTGCAAATATATTAGCGAAGTGGCTGATATATATTGGATTGATACTGACAGATATTTATGGAAGGATGCTGATTTCACCGAGAATTATCCGATTGAGGAGCGATTAAAGATGTATCAGAACGATATCTGTTCGCTTGCCTGTCATAGGTGCCTTTTAAAAGAGGCAAAATGCAAAACTCTGGAACTGGACGCAAACCAGCCGGTGGATGTATTATGCCAGCTTGTTTTAAAGGAATTTCATTGAAATCTGACAAATCTTAATTGACCAGGAGGCTTTACTCCATATGTAATCATCTGAGATGAGAATCTGTAAAAAATGCAGGCACTATCTGTTAAGAGAAGCAAGTACAATTTTAAGTTAAAGTAAACGTGCTCCAAAGTTAAAGATACAGGTTTTTATACTGTATCCTTATCAAAAATATTATTATTATCACTATTAAGAGTTTTTTTGTTATCCTTAATACTTTTTTGAGTAAGATAGGTAGCTAATGTATCGCCAAGTTGAGTAAAGCCCGCAGCCATTAATGCAATATCATCATCATCGGGGATACATTTAATGATAGTGCAGGCAATCGCTGTGATATATGAAATTAATTCGCAATCATTCATCTTTTCGCCTCCCAGTATAATATATGTATTGCTTTATTGTTTGTGAATATACAAAAGTTTGATTTTTTATACGCAATGAATTATATCTATTTTGGAGTAGAGATACCTAATGTTTTATGAAAAGAAAATGATTGCAGAAATGTGATTTTATAAGTTAAAATGGAAATATTATATAATAGGAGGTAAATATGGGAAAAGCAAAAATTATTTGTGTTACAAGTATCTTTCCAGCCTCTGTATCTGATATTTGGAAGAAAATACAGCGTTTGGATACGCTTCAATATATAGCTGCGCCGTTTGTAACGTTTGAATCCCTTGATAACGAGCACATATTGTGGCAGGAAGGTGCAAGTTCACAGTTCCAATTAAAACTATTTGGTATATTCCCTTTTGGAATCCATACAATTAATGTTCTGGAGTTCAATAGAGATAGCTTATCAATATACACAAATGAGCAAAACAATAGCGTACCAACATGGAATCATCGGATCAGTTTGAAAGAATTGGGTGTAAATAGTACACAATACAGCGATCAAGTCGAAATCTATGCTGGATGGAAAACGATTTTTGTATATTGGTGGAGTTATTTATTTTACAGACATAGACAGAAAAAATGGCTGAATCTATTGGGTGGTGCCACGAAATCGAAATGAGAAAAATTCAAATGAAAGGAGATTGACCTATGAAACAAACAATACCAATTTGTATGCCTGATTTATCATTACGACCATTTTGGCTTTCGGTAGAGAGAATCATTTCATTTCCACCCAATGTACTGTATCGTGCCTGGACTAAACAGTTTGATCTCTGGTTTGCAGAACCGGGTTCTGTTCTGATGAAAGGAGAAGTCAACACTGTTTTTTACTTTGAAACAGCCTTTGAAGGGAGCCGTCATCCCCACTATGGCCGTTTTCTTCGACTTGTACCTGACCAACTGGTTGTGCTTACCTGGCTAACAGGTGCTGACGGAACCAAAGGTGCTGAAACGGTTGTGACTGTGGAATTAGAAGAGGTCGAGAGTGGAACAGTATTACGATTAAATCATGCGGGGTTTCCAGATGAAGAATCGAGGGACAGGCATGAACAGGCATGGCCGCTGGTTCTTGCTCAGATGGAGGATAGGCTGATTAAATTTTCTCATAGTTAAATAGGCTGTAAATCATTAAAAATACCTGTAAAGGAGAAAATCAAATGAATAATTCAAAACAGAAAATTACTACATTCTTAATGTTTCAAGATGACAATGGGGAAGAGGCAATGAATTTTTATATTTCATTATTTGATAATTCTGAAATAATGAATGTTACCTACTATGGAGCAAATCAATCCGGTAAAGAGGGGACGGTAATGCATGCTATATTTTCATTGAATGGGCAGGAGTATATGTGTATAGACAGCAATGTGAAGCATGAATTTACATTTACCCCTGCAATGTCTTTATATGTAACATGTGATACTAAAGATGAGATTAATAAACTGTTTGAAAAGCTTTCAGAGGGCGGCAAAATCCTAATGCCCCTTGGGGAGTATCCGTTTAGTGAAAGATTTGGGTGGGTAAATGATAAGTTTGGTGTCTCATGGCAATTAACTTTTGGAAATAAATAATTGATATCAGTTCGTTTTATTTGGATTCACAAGAGATACTCATCTCATTTATTATAGAGAAGGAGAAAAGCAGCGTGGAGCTATAAAAAGATATGTCCGTGATAGTTCCATTCGCTGCTTTTTCTTTTGCTCTCGCCATACCATTCCGGAAGCTTTCAGCTATATATCTTGGTGAGAAAGTTTTTCTGGGTATATAAAGATATTGATGAAATATCTTTCGGTCTCTTCTTTGTTATAATAAAGAAATATATTTGATTAGTTAATTTACTTACTTTATAATAAAAAGACAAACAATGATTTGTCAAAAGGAGTGTTTATTATCAAAAAAGAAATTACGACGAAAGAAAATCTGATGGAAGTTTTAAATTTACTTGAAGGTTTAAAAATGAAATATTGGATCGACGGAGGCTGGGGTGTAGACATTCTACTTGGGAAACAGCACAGGGAACACAGAGATATTGATGTGGATTTTGATGGAGAATTTACAGGGATTTTATTAGAGATACTGAAAGAAAAAGGCTATGAGATTACAACCGACTGGCGTCCAGCACGTATTGAGCTGTACCATCCTGAATTGGGATATATAGATATACATCCTTTAATAATAAGTAAAGATGGAAGTGCAAAACAAGCTGGATTAAATAATGATTGGTATGACTTTAAGGCTGAATGGTTTTCCAGTGCATTGTTTGACGATAGAATTATTCCATGTATTTCTGCGGAAGCTCAAAAATTATTTCATAGTGGATATGAGCTTAGAGAAGTTGATAAAATTGATATGAAAAACCTTGATAGCCTTATTTGAGAAATGAAAGAATATTATGGGAACAGATCATAATTTGCATATGGAGAGAGCTATGAGACAAAAAATTCAAAAATATAATATTCCAATATGGTATCTTGCCAACCTGATATTTACCGGAGGATTGCTCTGCTTGCATTTTGTTTGGAAAAGTGCAGGGGATTATTCTGTTTCCTTCACCCAATTCGGACCAATGCTTGCAACCTTTCTGTTAATCTATATTGTAAAAGATAAGAATGCCTTGAAAAAAATTCAAACCGGATTATTTTTTCATATACAAGATATTGTTTTTTATGTATGGGCGGCAATTACTTCTTTTGCATTAATAGGCATTAGCAGCTTTTTACTTGGGGTAATTTTTAGCAATCCATATCTCGCCTGGAACGGAACTCCAATATTCTATTCTCTAAATTTCATGGCAATGCTGTTGGGAAGCATCGGTGAAGAACTTGGCTGGCGTGGATATTTACTGCCGGTACTGAATAAAAGGTTTACCCCTTTCTTCAGTAGTATCCTTGTAGGGTGCTTGTGGGGATTTTGGCATTTAAACTATGCGGGTGATATTATTTTTTGGTTGATATTTATTATGACCACTGTAGAGCTGTCAATTATTTTTACATTTTTCCTGTATAAAACAAATGGGAATTTATGGACAGCAATTATACTCCATGCCTTTTTTAATCTGGCAAACCGTGTATTTGTCTGGGGAAGATTCAACATAAATCTTTTGTTAACAGAAATGATCTTATTTGGACTAATCTGCGTTGTTGTTGTAGCAGTGAATAAGGGTTGGATGTTTCATAAGAAAGTGACCTTTCCAAAAGGAAAATCTCTAAGTATCTAATTTACGGGCATTTTAAAGGTTTCAATTGTTCAATGAAATCTATTGGAATATTATATATGGTCACAGGTTCTGTAATATCCAGACGGAATATACTCATTAACGATTTTCCATTCACGCACTTTTCTCCCGAAGCCATATATATTTCATTAGGAATCTGAGCCACAATATTCATATATGTGTTTATTTTAGAATAGGAATTCACTAGAATTTTCATGGATAATTCATTTCGTTGATTAAATTTTCTGGATATCATAAAATCACCTTCCATATCTTTCAATCCAATGTGCAACCATTTAGAGTTATGGTATAATTATAAGCGATTATAAAAAATTAAGAAGTGCATTTGTTTAGATAAATATGTGATTTTCTTAGGAGTGATATTTATGAAGTATAAAAAAAGTTTAGGATCTTTGATCACTATAACCGCTGATGGGGTAAAGAGCCCTTTTTCAGTTTCTACAGTTATGTCACAGACTTTGCTCAAATATAGTCAGAAGACGTCTTGGGATTCTTATAAGATTGATAATATCTCTCAGATATCTGATAAATTCCCTCCAAATGAAAATATCTATATCCTTGCTCACGATGTATCTTCTGATTTCCCGTCCCATACACACAGTTTTTATGAAATAACGTATGTGTGCCAAGGCGGCATAAAGAATATTATTGATGGAAATGAATTCTATATGTCAGAAGGGGATTTATCTATTCTGAATCCACATGCTATTCAGGAAATCAAGAGCACATGTTCTTATACATTGCTCATTAATTTTTGTCTTAAAAAAGAGGTATTTAAGAGAACCTTAAAATATTTTTATGAAGATAATAATTCAATTTCTCTATTTTTGAGAAATAAACTGCCACAGCAACGAAACTATATGTTTTTTTCACTAGGCCATCATTTAAATATACAGACACTTATCTCATCTATTATTCAGGAATATGCTGATTCGGATTTTCATCAATCATTTTCACTGGAAGCACTGTTTCTCCTGCTTTTTTCCCAACTGGTAAAAATCAATGAATACAGCTATTATGGTATTGATGATCATACATTGAAAATCATAAACTATATTCGTGCCAATTGTATCCACAGTACATTAGGAAAAATGGCCATGGAAATAGGTTACAATCCTTCATATCTCACTACTTATATAAAAAAACATACGGGAAGAAATTGCAAAGATATCATTAATGAAGCACGTTTAAACAAAGCAGTAAATCTGTTAGAAAACTCTGAGTTTAATATTTCTAATATCGCTGAAGAATGCGGCTATCGAAGTGTCAGTCATTTTCATCGTATTTTTAAAGACAAATATGATATGACACCCAATGAATACCGTGAGCTGATTCTTAGAAAAGCATATGTGGCCCGTTAGGATTTGTTAGGAAACTAACGGGAAGATATGGATGCAGCAGGATATAATAGATGTGAAAGGGGGTTGTGCAGTGGAATGGGTTGATAGAATGAATGCAGTAATTGATTATGTTGAAAATAATTTATGGGGTGAAATATCTTCTAGTGAAATCAGCAAAATAATGGCAAGTCCTTATACGGTATTCCAGTGTGCTTTTGTACAGATTACGGGTATTCCTTTATCGGAATACATTCGTCGAAGGAAATTGACATTAGCTGCATATGAGGTACAAAATACGGATAGGCGGATATTGGATATTGCCCTGGAGTATGGTTATGAATCAGCGGATGCTTTTAGTGTTGCATTCAAACGTATGCATGGTATTGCTCCAAATATAATGCGGAAGACGGATACACAGCTGAAATTCTACTCACGCCTTCATTTTACTTTGACAATGAAAGGAGTGGATGAAATGGATTACAGGGTGATGGAAAAGTCGATTTTACTGTGGTGGGGGTGCGGCGTACGACCCCTTATGGAGGTGGCACATGGGCTATCGTGAAATCTGACGGCAGTATTGAAAAAATGAAGGAAATTGGGGGTGAAGACTTTATATCCCTGGGACTTTGCTTTGGCTTTGGTGACGATGGCAGCAATGATTATATGTGCGGATTTGAACATGACGGTAATGGAATAAATGGATGGGATAAGTACACATATCCAAAAGCTTCCTGGCTGATATTTGAGGCAAAAGGGGCTATCTCAGAAGGTATCTTAGGAAGTACATGGAATCGGATCTATGGAGAGTTCCTTCCACAAAGTGAATATCAACAGAGTGATTTGCCTACAATAGAAAGATATATTGAGTGGGATGAGAAAAATGATAAGTGTAGAGTAGAGATCATGATACCTGTTGAAAATTAGCTGAATCGAGGTAACACCCTTGTTTTAACAAATAGTTAAAAACAAAGGTTGTTACCTTTTTAAATTGCCGATTATAAATTGTAATAAAAGAAGCTGATAGAACACATTAATATAGCCGTTTCATATTATAAATTGAATTATACTATTTTTAACAATTGTTTTTGGGAGGAATGGCAGTATGATAAATAATGTTAGAACTAGCCAGATTACCTCAGATGAAATTCCTTATGACGTAGAAATTATTGCTCAAAATTTTAATATACCATGGGCAATCGCAATCAGCGATGAAGGACGGATATATGTTACAGAACGAACCGGAGCTATTTATATCATTGATCATGGAAGGATTCTTCCAGAGCCCCTTATTGTATTGGAAGCTCCATTTGTAAGTGTAGGGGAAGGCGGCCTGATGGGGATTGTTCTGGACCCTGAATTTACCCAGAATCATTATATATATGTGATGCATACTTATGAGGAAGGTAACCGTATTTACAACCGGGTTATCCGATTAGTGGAGGAAGATAATCGTGCTTATATAGATGAGATTATTATTGACCGTATACCGGGAGGAAGAGTTCATGATGGTGGACGGATAAAGATAGGTCCGGATGAGAAATTATATATAACAACAGGGGATGGAGGGGATTCCAGCTTATCCCAGGATCTCTCAAGTACAGCAGGAAAGATATTAAGGATTAGTTTAGACGGCAGCATTCCTGCAGATAATCCATTCCCAGGGTCCCCTATATATAGTTATGGACACCGGAATCCGGAAGGAATTGATTGGAACTTAAATAATATTTTATATGCATCGGATCATGGAGCATCTGCTCATGATGAAATAAATATGATAATAGAAGGAGGAAACTATGGCTGGCCACTTGTACAAGGGGATGAAGATTTAGAGGAATTAGACCTGCAAAGACCTTTAATACACAGTGGCCCAGTTACCTGGGCACCTTCCGGTATTGCATTTGTGACACAGGGACCATGGGAAGGAAAATTATTGGTAGCAAATCTTCGAGGGGAACAGTTACTGGTGATGACCTTGAATGAAGATGGGACCAGAATAGAAAATGTGGAACCAATCTTTACAAATCAGTTTGGACGTTTGCGTGAAGTGATTGAAGCAAAGGATGGTTCTATTTATATTACAACCAGTAATATGGATGGCAGAGGTAATCCGGACAGGACGGATGATAAAATTATAAGACTGGAACCAAGATTTTAACTGTAATCTATAAGAATCAGTAATTGTTTATAAGATGGAGCTGTGAAAAACCATTATGAATATCCAAGAAAGTCCATGCTCTCCCTGGAATCTATAAAGGGAGAGCATGGACTTTCTTGGAATAATTTGTTCATAATAACCAATAATAATGTTATATCATGTTTATTTTAATTTAATATTGACAAAAACGAACATCGAGAGTAAAATACAATCATAAACGAACAAAAAATAAAACAAAAATGAACACACAACAAGAGAGAGGAGGTTTTCAATGCCACAATGTATTGTTATTGCTGATGATTTAACCGGAGCAAATGCCACAGGTGTTTTGCTGAAAAAACTAAATTATAATACCTATACTGTTATGAATATGGAAAGATTAGAGCTAAAAAATCTACCGGATTGTGATTGCATTATGTATCCAACAGACAGCAGGGCAGTAGATAAGGAAATTGCTTATAATCGCGTATTTAATGTAGCAGGACTGTTAAAGGGTGAAGAAGTATTAGTATATTCCAAAAGAATTGACAGTACTCTTCGTGGAAATCTTGGAAGCGAGACAGATGCCATTCTAGATGCATTAGGGAATAATTACATAGCTATGGTCGTTCCTTGTTATCCGGCATCAAGCAGAGTCTTAATTGGGGGATATATGTTGGTAAATGGCATACCCCTTCATAAAACGGAAGTTGCCCTGGATCCTAAAACACCTGTTTTAACATCCAAAGCAGAACAATTATATAAAGAGCAAAGCAGATATCCGGTGGGTTCTATCTATTTTCAAGATTATATGGAAGGGAAAGAATTTATTGCTTCAAAGATAAAGAATTTTATAGCTCAGGGAATTCGTACAATTATTTTTGATAGTATATCTCAGGAAGATATGGATTTCATTGCAGATGCAATCATCGAAAGCAAAGTGCCGTTCGTAACTGTGGATCCGGGTGTATTTACTGCAACAATGGCAAGAAAATTAATTGTTCCAACAAATAAAAAAGAAAAACCTAAGATACTGGCTGTCGTTGGTAGTGTAAATCCAGTTACGAAAGGCCAGATGGAACAGCTCTGGTTATCTCAAAAACATTTTAATATCTTTGTAAATACAAAACAATTATTAGAAGGTGACGAAGCCAGAGAAGAAGAAATTGGCAGAGTTGTAAGAGCGGTTTTAGAAAATTGTAAAGAATATGATGTTTGCAGCGTTACGGGAGATGGATTATTCCCAGAGAACCGTATTGATTTTCAACATTATATGATGAAATATCAGTGTAGTGTAGATGATGTAAGCAACATGATCAATACAGCATTTTCTCATATCACTCATCGGATTTTAAAAGGGAATGACAGTTTTAAAGGGTTATATACCAGTGGCGGAGACATTACGGTTGCCGTTTGCAAGGAATTTAATACTGCCGGATTACGGCTGTTAGATGAAGTAGTACCTTTAGCTGCTTATGGACAATTTATCCAGGGTGAATTTGATGGAATTCATATTATAACGAAAGGAGGCATGGTAGGAGATAATGATGCAATTAACAAATGTATTACTTATTTAAAAAGTAAATTATATATTTAAAGTTCAGCCCCCACGTTTTTAAATAAAATAGAGACAAATTGATTGAAAGCACATAAGAAGACAGAAAGGATGTGGATTTATTGAAACCATTGATTGCAATTCCAATCGGAGATCCAGCAGGGATTGGACCTGAAATAGTAGCAAAAGCACTGGCAAATAGTGAGGTAAATAAAGCTGCCAGGTGTGTTATAGTCGGTGATAAAAAAGTAATGGAATATGCCATTCGTCTCACAGATACAGATTTAAAATTAAATATAATCAATGAACCGGAAGAGGGCACTTACGAAGATGGCATTATGAATCTTATTGATTTAAATAACATTGATATGGAAGGATTTAAATTTGGAGAAGTAAATGGAATGTGCGGCAAGGCAGCATTCGAATATATTGAGAAGAGTATTGAATTAGCCAATGACCGTAAAGTAGATGCAGTCTCTACTACTCCAATTAATAAAGAGTCCTTAAAAGCGGGTGGAATTGATTTTATAGGCCATACTGAAATTTTTGGAGCACTTACCAATACAGAAGACCCCCTTACTATGTTTGAAGTAAGAGGTATGAGAGTATTCTTTTTATCCCGTCATGTGTCCTTAAGGCAGGCCTGTGACATGGTGAAGAAAGACAGAATTAAAGATTATGTGAAAAGGTGTTTAAATGCGTTAGAGAAATTAGGAGTCAGAGAAGGAACAATGGCAATAGCAGGATTAAACCCTCATAGTGGCGAACATGGTTTGTTTGGAGATGAAGAAGTGAACGAGGTAATGCCGGCAATTGAGGAATTGGAGAAGGAGGGATATAAAGTTGCAGGGCCAATTGGGGCAGATTCTGTTTTTCATCTGGCACTGCAAGGAAAATTTAACAGTGTTCTTTCACTTTATCATGATCAGGGACATATTGCCACTAAGACACTGGATTTTGAAAGAACCATTGCAATTACTGGAGGAATGCCAATTTTAAGAACATCTGTAGATCATGGCACTGCATTTGATATTGCAGGTCAAGGCATTGCCAGTGAGGTAAGCATGGCAGAGGCTATACTGCTTGCTGCGAAATATTCACCTAATTTTAAAACTTCAAATTAAAGGAGAAGAAAGGAGCTTATTATGGAGGGTGTATCTGGACAACAAATGTTGATAGGTTTACTAATAGGAATTATTCTATTAATTTTTATGATTCTTAAAACAAAGATTCACGCATTTTTGGCACTTATTATTGCAGCTTTAACGGTTGGTATCGTAGGAGGTATGACACCGGCGGACACTATCACAGCCATTCAAACCGGATTTGGCAGTACATTGGGTAATATTGGTGTTATTATTGGATTTGGTGTCATGATGGGCCAGATATTTGAGATATCTGGTGCGGCAGAGAAGATGGCGAAGACATTTTTAAAAATCTTTGGTAAAAAGAATGAAGAACTTGCATTGTCTCTTACAGGATTTCTTGTATCCATTCCTATCTTTTGCGATTCTGGTTTTGTAATTCTTTCCCCAATAGCAAAAGCTATTTCTAAAAGAACAAAGAAATCTATTGTTGGTTTAGGTGTTGCATTAGCTTCAGGACTTGTTATTACACATACATTAATACCACCTACGCCGGGCCCATTAGGGGTTGCAGGTACCTTTGGAGTTGATGTAGGTCAATTTATACTATTAGGAATCGTAATTGCTCTTCCTTTAGCGATTGCAGTCATGGTCTATGCAAAATATATTGGAAAGAAAATATATCAGCTTCCAAGTGAGAATGGAGAGGACTGGGAAAGACCAGCATATCAGGAACCGGTATATGATTTGAAAAATAGTGAATCAGATAAAAACCTGCCATCTGCATTTGTCTCTTTTTTACCTATTATTTTACCTATTATATTAATATTATTTAATACCGTATTAAAGGCAATGGGATTGACAGATGGTATTTACAGTATCTTAATTTTCCTTGGAACACCAATTGTAGCTGTTGCAATCGGCTTGGTAGTTGCAATTTATACTCTTGCATTGCACACAGATAAAAAGACAGTGATCAGTGAAATGGAAAAAGGTATTAAATCTGCAGGTATCATTGTATTTGTAACTGGCGGCGGCGGAGCATTAGGTGAAGTATTACGTGCCAGTGGTGTAGGTACTTATATCGCAGAAGGTATTGCTGCAACAGCTATTCCAGTTATTGTACTGCCATTTATAATTGCAACTTTAATTCGCTTTGTACAAGGGTCAGGAACTGTAGCTATGATTACTTCAGCAGGTATTACAGCACCAATTGTTGCAGCAGCAGGTGGTAATATGCTGTTAGGAGCATTTGCAGCATGCATGGGATCTTTCTTTTTCTCATATTTTAACGATAGTTTCTATTGGGTTGTAAATAGAACCATTGGTATTGAAGATACAAAAGAACAGATACGAGTATGGTCCTTGCCGACGACTATTATATGGGCAATGGGTTTTGTAGAGTTACTAATATTAAATATCTTTATGTAACAGGAAAATAAGGCTGTTTCCCTAACGGTTTTGACCGACGGGGCAATAGCCTTATTTATTAAATAAATAGTAAAAAAACCTCCACTTCAGACAATTATGTGAAACTGTTAGTGATTGACTTCTTTTATGATGAAGAATATACTTAACATAATACGGTAATGTTTTAGAAAAGAGAAGGTGATAAAATGCTGGCAGCAGAAAGACATTTAAAGATAATCGAAATAATCAGCGAAACAGGAAGTGCACAAGTAGAACAGTTATCTAAAATATTAGATGTCAGCCCAATGACGATTCGAAGGGATTTGGAAAAATTACAGGAAGGTAATATGATTGAACGCTGTCATGGTGGTGCTGTTATGAAGCAGGAAGTGAATTATTTTGAGAAAAGGAAGACTCACCCTGGAGAAAAAGTAAAGATTGCCCAAAAAAGTGCTGACTATGTTAAAAATGGAGATACTATATTTCTTGATGCAGGAACCACTACTTACGAAATAGCCAAATTAATTAAAAATATGCAGGACCTGACTGTAATTACTAACGATATTGAAATAGCTTCCTTACTCAAGAATAGCGATGTGGAATTGCTCGTTTGCGGTGGTAATATGCAGAAATCAACAGGTGGTATGTATGGATTATTTGCAAATCAAATGATGGAAAATGTCAGATTGAATATAGGTTTTTTTGGTGCAGCCTCTATTGATGAGAATTTTAATGTTTTAACACCTACAATGGATAAGGTCTCCTTTAAAAGATTAGTTTTAAAAAATTGCCAACGTTCTTTCCTGGTTGTTGATGATTCTAAATTTAATCGGAAGGCTCTGTTAAAAATTAATAATTTTAAAGATTATACGGGAGTTATAACCAATAAAATATTTACCAGAAAGGAATTAAAATCATTAGATGAGCTGGGAATAAGAATGATCACCGTAAAATAAAAAATAGGGCAGATTAATATAAATAAAAACAGGGCTTAGGCTGTATTGGAAATCTTCCTAATCCCTGTTTTTTGCATTCATTTAAAACGATATTGTATTTATGATATTTTCTCTTTATTCTTAACAGCATAAATAATGGCTATTGTTATAAAGCATACACAGAATATGAAATAATAAATAAACATTGGATTTTGAATTCCACCGAATAAAATGATAATAGCACCAAGAATTGCAAGAATAGGGAAGATATAACCGTTCCATAAACCTTTTACTTTTCCATTACGGGCTAATCTGATAACGGCGATATAAAGTACAACATATCCAATATAATTGGTAACAATGCTGATCTCTGAAATATCAGAATTATAGAGTAAACTAAACTTTTGAGTCACATAATGAGCTGCCATCATAATTAAGGAAAATATCAATGCTAATATAGCAGAGTTGACCGGCATATTTCCCAGTTTATGATTTTCTTTTGAGAAAATCTTAGAGGCCGGGATCATGTTACGAATACCCATAGCATATGGTAATCGAATGGAGGCAAGAGCAAGTCCATTTACGGTACCAAGTACTGATATAATTACAAATACCAAGATTATTTTAGCACCCATCTTACCCCAGATTAAATTTGCCGCATAGTCAACATGGGCATCCCCCATGGACATAATCTGTTCTGGTCCAACAAGTGAACTAATACCCACAAAATAGAGGACATAAATTACTAAAATAAGGATTGGTGAAATGATAAGCGCTTTCGGAAGATTCTTTTTACTGTTTTTTATCTCATGACAAATGGAGGTAGAGATTGACCAGCCGTCAAATGAGAAAGCAATTGGGGGAATGGCACTTAATAAACTAATAGTACCTACACTTGCTTTTGAATATGTCAGGCTTTCTCCTGGGTTACCAAAAACAAGACCGGCAAATGCTATTACGAAAAGAGGGATTAATTTAATGATTGTAGCACCATTTTGAATATAACCTCCAAGCTTGGCAGATAGTACATTAAAAGTATATAATATAAGAATAAATATTGTTCCTATTAATACCTGACTTTCCAAAGTACCAGGAATATTAAACAGAATACAGGTATAAATTCCCACAACCCATGCTACAACAGCTGTGATACTAGGCAGATAAAGAAAGCTTTGAAACCAGCCAAATGCGCAGCTAACAGGAATCCCGCAGAATTCTTCCGCATAAGTAATAATACCACCCGGCTTATCTGTTAAAGATGCAAGCTGTGAGATGGAAAGTGAGCCGAAGATAATTGCAATGGCAGCGATTGCAAAGATAATGACACCTGCTTTTACATCGCCGTTTGTCCAGAGTAAAATATTATCACTCTTGAAAAAGATACCTGAACCGATTACAATACCAGTAATCATAGCAATGCCAGTAAATAAACCATATTTTCTTTTTTCCATAAATGAACTCCTTGTTTCATATTATTAGTAAGGTATATCCCTTAAGTGAAACTTAATTCAGATGTGGTCCGAACCACAACCAGGCTATACTAGATGAGTTTAACTGATTAGAGTAAACAAGTCAATGAGATATTATAAGTATATTTAATAAATAAATTTAGAAGGAGCAGATACTGAATGAATCTAAAAAAAACAATACTTTTCCTTATAGGATGCATCAGTGTGACACTGGGAACCATCGGGATTTTTCTTCCAGTGCTGCCAACAACACCTTTTGTATTACTTGCAGCAGGCTGTTTTTCCATGAGTAATAAAAAGTTTGAAGAAAGATTAAAGCAGAATAAGTACTTTGGAAGTTATATTACAAATTATCAGGATAAATCAGGAATTCCTTTGAAAATTAAGATAAGAGCAATTTTTTTCCTATGGATTTCCTTGATCATATCTGGAATTTTAATTCAGAAACCTGTTATCATTGGTATTTTGGCTATCATTGGAACTGGTGTGACTATTCACTTATTATTAATCAAAACAAAAAAAGAGAGTACCTAGTTAGGATACCCTCTGATAAATCGTTATATTAATAATTAAGCAATTTTATTTACAGCGATTGATAAACGAGAAATCTTTCTTGAAGAAGTATTCTTATGATAAACTCCTTTTGAAGTAGCTTTATCAATTTCAATAGTTGCAGCTTTTAATGCAGCTTTTGCAACTTCTTTGTCACCAGCAGCGATAGCAGCTTCTACTTTTTTAATAGCAGTTTTCACTTTTGATTTGATTGCTTTATTTCTAGCAGCTTTTACTTCATTTACTAAAATTCTTTTCTTTGCAGATTTAATGTTAGCCAATTCGGGCACCTCCAAAATGATTATTATTTATGACAATAATACTTCGCATGCTGTACTATTGTATTAACAATAGAATTGACTTAACTTGACAATTCACTGTTTGATTCTTATTCCATTATAGCCGGACACGGACGAACTAATGGAAACATACTCATATATAGTAGTATAAAGTATCCAATCTGTCAATACATATTTTAAATGTTTTTTGGGAAAGTTATTCATTGTATATGAGGAGATTTTTGCAGAAATGGAGATAATTGATATGAATCTAAGTGAAACAAGCTATAAACGAGGAAGAACAGACTTAGCGCTGGAAGTAAGCGAAAGATTTGAACAGGATAATGTAGAAGTAAAAGGAGTTATTCTGAAAGAAACATATCATAAAAATAAAGAGATTAAAGTAACGACAGTAACTGTTGAGAATGAACAGGGTGCTAAAGTTATGGGAAAACCAATCGGAACGTATATTACTATTGAAGCGCCTAAACTTAGTGAGGAAGATGAAAGTTATCACAAACCATTATCGAAAGAAATAGCTAAATACCTAAAAAAATTAATGGGGGAGAAGAAATCAGAACATGTTCTGGTGGTAGGACTGGGTAATCGGGATATTACCCCGGATGCATTAGGACCTGAAGTTGTTGATAATTTATTTGTAACAAGACATCTTATCAGAGAATATGGCCAGGAATTTAAAGAACATAATAAAATGGAAAATATGAGTGCCATTGCTCCTGGTGTTATGGGACAAACAGGAATGGAAGTCAGTGAGATATTAAGAGGTATTATCCGTGAGACCAAACCTGAATTAGTGATTGTTATTGACGCATTGGCTGCCAGAAGTATGGAAAGATTAAATACGACAATACAGATTACTGATACCGGAATAAGTCCCGGCTCTGGAGTGGGAAATAATCGTAAGGCATTAAATGAAGAAGGGCTTGGTGTAAAAGTAATTGCAATTGGCTGCCCTACTGTAGTAGATGCGTCTACTATCGTATATGATACTATGGAGAATTTCATGTCCGATAAAGGCTTTAGTGAGGATGAAGTCAATAATTTCATCAAAGAGGTTGGAGATATGACCATTAAAAATATGTTTGTAACTCCTAAAAATATAGATGAAGCCATTAAAAAGACTAGTTATACTATTTCCGAAGCACTTAATTCTTGTTTTTGTGAAAGTCTAACGGAGTAATAATTTTGCATCCTTAGAATATAATGTAAAATGGAGAAAACAATCCTCCCTTTGATAAAATATGATAAGGATGATTCTATGATTAATAAAAGAGCATTTGTGCGTTTCTTAAATACTTCAGTATGGATATTAATAACTATTTTAGTTTCTTATATATTAATGAAAAGTACGATTCTATTCTCAGGTACAAATGTAAGACAAACTATGAGTGATATGGGCGATGAGATTGTATCAGAAGTCAGTAATCAGCTGATCATGTCTAATTCGCCCTTATTACAGTATGTAGATGCAGCCAGCAATCACAGATTTAGTGATAATCCACTGATTAATCTGGTGAATAATGCGTTTCCTATCAATAATTATTTTTTAGATGCTTTTGATGAAAATCTGGAAAAGGAAAATGAAAATTACAATGCAAAAGTAAATTCTCTCAGTTATGATTCTTCCGAATTGTCTGCAATCATGGAGGAGAATGGATATGATGCTGAATATGTGGAAGATGTAATGTCTCATGAGGCAAATAATGAGATCAGTTTTATCCGTGGAGAAACATATCTGGAAGACATTCCCACAGAGTTTAGCAGAGAATCTCTGGATATGCTGAATCAAAATAAAAATTTAATCACAAAATTAAAAGCAGAAAAAAATTATGATTATCTTATTAGTAATTTCTATATTGTTGATTCCGGAACAAAAGCAATGAAACAGATCTTTAATGTATCTCAATTATTAAAAAAAGATGTGTCATTAAAAAATACAAAGAATAATAAACCTCAGGTATTGATCTATCATACCCATTCTCAGGAAGCATTTATTGACAGTAAAAAAGGAGAACCTGATGATACGGTAGTGGGAGTGGGAGCTTATCTTGCTAAAATTCTTACAGAACAATATGGTTATAATGTGATACATGATACAACAACTTATGATATGATCAATGGATCTCTTGACCGTAATAAAGCATATAATTATGCTCTCCCTGCTTTACAAAAAACATTAAAAAATAATCCATCCATAGAGGTAGTGATTGATCTCCATAGAGATGGGGTGAATGATGATACCAGGAGAGTTACAATTATTGAAGGAAAGAAAACTGCCCAGTTAATGTTCTTTAATGGATTATGCAGGAATAATCAGGGACCGATTGGATATCTAAAGAATCCATATATAAGTGATAATCTGGCTTTTAGCCTCCAGTTACATATGAAATCCTTATCGGAATATGCTAATTTTACCAGAAAGATATATTTGAAAGATTATCGATACAATCTTCATCTTGTGCCTAAATCATTACTTATCGAGTTAGGAAATCAGAATAATACGGTTGCAGAAGCAAAGAATGCAATGGAACCACTTGCCAATATTCTGGACCAGGTGTTAAAAGGTAAGTAAAATTCCTTGTATCCCTAAAAATGGTATGTTATAATCTCCATACATAAGAATTACCATTAGGAGGAATATAGCGTGTCAATTGACCAGAGAAATATTAGGAATTTTTGTATTATAGCTCATATAGATCATGGGAAATCTACTTTGGCAGATAGAATCATAGAAATGACGGGTTTACTTACAAACCGTGAAATGCAGGCTCAGGTTCTTGATAATATGGAACTTGAAAGAGAACGTGGAATCACTATTAAAGCCCAGACAGTCCGTACTGTTTATAAAGCAAAAGATGGTCAGGAATATATATTTAATTTAATTGATACCCCAGGACATGTGGATTTCAACTATGAAGTATCCAGAAGTTTAGCAGCCTGTGAAGGAGCTATTCTTGTAGTAGATGCAGCCCAGGGGATTGAAGCACAAACACTTGCCAATGTTTATCTTGCCCTGGATCATGATTTAGAGATTTTACCTGTGATCAATAAAATAGATTTGCCTAGTGCAGAACCAGAGAGAGTAAAAGATGAAATTGAAGATATTATTGGTTTAGATGCTTCTGAAGCACCATTAATTTCTGCAAAAAATGGTCTTAATGTTGAGGATGTATTAGAACAGATTGTAAATAAATTACCTGCACCCCTTGGGGATAAAGATGCTCCTTTGCAAGCGCTGATATTCGATTCTCTTTATGACTCTTATAAAGGGGTAATTATATTCTGCAGAATAAAAGAGGGAACAGTAAGAAAAGGCACTACAATTAAAATGATGGCAACAGGGGCAACGGCAGAAGTCGTTGAACTTGGTATCTTTGGAGCAGGCCAGTTTATCCCTGGTGATGAATTGACGGCAGGAATGGTTGGATATATTACGGCCAGTCTTAAAAATGTAAAGGATACACGAGTTGGAGATACTGTTACAGATGCAAATAATCCATGTAAAGAAGCACTTCCAGGATATAAAAAAGTAAATCCCATGGTCTATTGCGGTATGTACCCGGCAGATGGGGCAAAATATCCGGATTTAAGAGATGCATTAGAGAAATTACAGTTAAATGATGCGGCATTGCAATTTGAGGCAGAAACTTCTCTCGCACTGGGATTTGGATTCCGTTGTGGTTTTCTGGGATTATTACATCTTGAAATTATTCAGGAACGTCTGGAACGTGAATATAATCTGGACATTGTAACAACGGCTCCAGGTGTTATATATAAAGTTCATAAAACCGATGGACAAGTAATTGATGTAACGAACCCGTCAAATCTGCCAGACCCATCAGAGATAAACTATATGGAAGAACCAATCGTAAGTGCAGAGATTATGGTTACTACAGAATTTGTAGGAACCATTATGTCATTATGTCAGGAGCGTCGTGGCGTATATCTTGGCATGGAATATATGGAAGCAACGAGAGCATTGCTAAAATATGAACTTCCACTGAATGAAATTATCTATGATTTCTTTGATGCATTAAAATCAAGATCCAGAGGGTATGCTTCTTTTGATTATGAATTAAAAGGATATGAAACAGCGACCCTGGTGAAGTTAGATATTCTTATTAATAAGGAAGAAGTGGATGCCCTTTCCTTCATTGTTCATTCAGAAAGTGCTTATGAACGTGGAAGAAAGATGTGCGAAAAATTAAAAGATGAGATTCCAAGACATCTGTTTGAAATTCCTATCCAGGCTGCAATTGGTGGAAAAGTTATCGCCAGGGAAACAGTAAAAGCAATGAGAAAAGATGTACTTGCAAAATGTTATGGTGGAGATATTTCAAGAAAGAGAAAACTTCTTGAGAAACAAAAAGAAGGTAAAAAGAGAATGCGCCAGGTCGGTAATGTAGAGATACCGCAAAAAGCATTTATGTCTGTATTAAAACTTGATGAAGATTAATCAAAAGAAGGAACGTTTTTCATAATAGAATAGATGAAAATATGATTGAAGAAAAATATATGAATGTTAAGAGAAATAATTTTTTAAAAATGAATGATGAGAAAAACAATTTAGGGATATATATACATATCCCTTTTTGTGTGAAAAAATGTGATTACTGTGATTTTCTTTCTTTTAAATATGATTCTTATCTACAAAAGGATTATGTGAAAGCTGTTATTAATGAGATCGAGAGTTTAAGAGAATATGGAGATCATCATAAGATAAGTACTATTTTTATCGGAGGAGGAACACCATCCATTATAGATGAGAATGATATCATCTTAATTATGGATAGGATTAAAAATGTCTTTAATATAGAAGAAAATGCTGAAAATGTAATGGCAGAAGAAGTTACGATAGAATGTAATCCGGGCACCTTAACAAAAGAAAAGTTACTTGCTTATAAGCAGGCAGGAATCAACCGGCTCAGTATCGGGCTGCAATCAGCCAATGATGAAGAACTAAAAAGACTTGGCAGAATTCATAATTTTAAAGAATTTGTGGATAACTATAAGTTAGCAAGGGAAGTTGGATTTGAGAATATAAATATTGATCTAATGTCAGCCTTACCAGGACAGACAATGGATGATTGGACAGATACATTAAACAAGGTGATAGCACTGAAACCAGAGCATATCTCAGCGTATAGTTTAATTATAGAAGAAGGGACTCCGTTCTATAAAATATATGGAGAAGAAAATGTAGATCTTCTGCCGGATGAAGAAACAGACAGGCAAATATATCAAAAGACGAAAAAAATATTAGAAAGTTACGGTTATTATCGCTATGAAATCTCAAATTATGCAAAACCGGGGTATCAGTGCATTCATAATTCTTCTTATTGGAAGCGGATACCTTACCTTGGAATTGGACTGGGCTCATCTTCTTTATTAAATAATAAAAGATTTCATAACGTGAGAAATATTTCCGAATATATAAAGTATTCGTATGATCATAATAAGATAAGGGAAGAGACCGAAGAATTAACTAAGAATCAACAAATGGAAGAGTTTATGTTTCTGGGGCTTAGAATGAGCCAGGGAATTAATCGTCAGGAATTCATGAAACAGTTTCATATAGACATAAATCAAATATATGGACAGGTTCTTTCAAAGTTAAGCAGTGAAAAATTATTGATGATAGAAGAAGAGCAAATAAGTCTCACGGAAAAAGGAATTGACGTAAGCAACTATGTTTTAGCCGAATTCTTATTGGGTTGAAATCAGCCCTAAACTCGATTACGCTTCGCTGCATCTTGCTTAGGCAGAGCACCATATAGAAAGGAGTGCACAAACTGCCCTTAGTGTGCAAGTACTCACGTGCAATTTGCACACTCCTTTCTGCATGGCTGAACTGTAATAAAAAATTTCATATTTTCCTTGACAAACGAAAAATGAAGTGATATTTTATTTATAAAGATATTAGCACTCTATCTTTGTGAGTGCTAACAATGCAAAAGGATGTGATCCAATGGATTTAGATGAAAGAAAATTGAAGATATTGCAGGCAATCGTTCGTAATTACCTTGAAACCGGAGAACCAGTCGGTTCCAGAACAATATCAAAGTTTACGGATTTAAATCTCAGTTCTGCGACCATTCGTAACGAAATGGCAGATCTTGAAGAATTGGGTTACATCCTTCAGCCTCATACATCAGCAGGAAGGATTCCTTCTGATAAAGGGTATCGGTTATATGTTGATACTTTAATGCAGGATAAAGTTCAAGAAGTAGAGGATATGAAAGAACTACTCGTTCAAAAAGCAGATAAGATTGAATTACTGCTTCAGCAAGTGGCTAAATTATTAGCTGTGAATACTAATTATGCTACGATGGTTACAACTCCTCAATATAAGCATAGAAGAGTGAAATTTATTCAGCTTACGGAAGTAGATGATAATCAGCTTCTTGCAGTAATTGTATTAGAGGGCAACATTGTTAAAAACGAATTTATCAAACTGAAAGAAGTTGTTAAGAAAGATGCAATATTAAGAATGAATATTGTAATGAATACTTTCTTACAAGGACTTGATATTAATGAGATTAATATCTCCATCATACAAAAGATAAAAGAGCAGTCTGGAGATTATTTTGATCTGGCAAATGATATCATTGATGCAATTGCCAAGGCACTTACAGAGGAAGATGACCTTGAAATATATACAAGTGGTGCAACTAATATATTAAAGTACCCGGAATTAAGTGACAAAGAAAGAGCAACAGAACTACTTTATACTTTTGAAGAGAAAAAGCAATTATCTAATTTGATTACAGATAAATTGGCAGATGAAGAAAGTAGGGGAATTCAAGTATATATTGGCAATGAGACTCCCGTGAAATCTATGAAGGATTGTGCCGTAGTAACGGCCACATATGAAGTGGAAGAAGGAGTATATGGGAAGATAGGAATTATCGGACCTAAGAGAATGGATTATGAAAAGGTAGTTCATACATTACAATCTCTTATGCAGCAGTTGGATGATATATTCAAGAATAAAACATAGATAATCAGAAAGAAAGGTGGTTTCATAAGTGTTAGAGGAAGAAAAGTTAAACCAGGAAGAGACAAATGAAGAACTGCATGAAGAGGTGCAAGAAGTAAAAACAGAAGAGATTTTAGAACAAATGGAAGAAACAGGAGAATCAGATACTGATAACATAGAAGAGTCAGACGAAGAAGGAACTCAGAAAAAAGAGAAATCTAAATTCTTTAAAAAGGATAAGAAAGAAAAAAAAGATCCTAAAGATGAAAAAATTGAAGAATTAAATGACAGATTAATAAGAACGATGGCTGAGTTTGATAATTTTAGAAAACGTTCTGAAAAAGAAAAATCTCAAATGTTTGAACTTGGAGCGAAAGATATTATTGAGAGAATACTTCCTGTAATTGATAATTTTGAGAGAGGGTTAGATACTATCTCAGAAGAAGAGAGAGAGGGTGCTTTTGCCCAGGGAATCGAAAAAATATATAAACAGTTAACTACTACACTTGAAGAAGTCGGTGTAAAAGCAATTGAGGCTGTTGGTAACGAATTTGATCCAAACCTTCATAATGCAGTAATGCATGCAGATGATGAAGAACAGGGAGAGAACATTATTACGGATGAATTCCAAAAAGGCTATATGTACAAAGATACTGTAGTACGTCATAGCATGGTGAAAGTAGTTAATTAATATAAAGCTTAACAGCACATTAAAATTTTTATGAACAACAGTAAACTAACGTATATTTCATTTAGGAGGAATAAATTATGAGTAAAATTATAGGAATCGATTTAGGTACAACAAATTCATGTGTAGCTGTAATGGAAGGTGGAAAACCAGTTGTTATAGCAAATACAGAAGGTGCAAGAACAACTCCATCCGTTGTTGCATTTACTAAAACAGGTGAAAGATTAATTGGTGAACCAGCAAAAAGACAGGCGGTTACCAACTCTGATAAAACAATATCATCTATTAAAAGACATATGGGAACTGATTACAAAGTAACTATTGATGATAAGAAATTCTCACCACAAGAAATTTCAGCTATGACTCTTCAAAAATTAAAAGCAGATGCGGAAAGTTATCTTGGTGAAAAAGTTACAGAAGCAGTTATTACTGTTCCGGCATATTTTAATGATGCTCAAAGACAGGCAACAAAAGACGCAGGTAAAATTGCAGGTCTTGATGTTAAGAGAATCATCAATGAACCAACTGCAGCTGCATTAGCTTATGGTCTTGACAATGAACATGAGCAGAAAATCATGGTATATGACTTAGGTGGTGGTACCTTCGACGTGTCTATCATTGAAATCGGTGATGGTGTTATCGAAGTTCTGGCTACATCTGGTGACAACAAATTAGGTGGAGATGACTTTGATGATAAAATCACCAGATACATGATTGATGAATTCAAAAAATCTGAAGGTGTAGATTTATCTACAGACAAGATGGCTCTTCAAAGATTAAAAGAAGCTGCAGAAAAAGCAAAGAAAGAATTATCCTCTGCTACAACTACTAATATCAACCTTCCTTTCATTACTGCAACAGCTGAAGGTCCTAAACATTTTGATATGAACTTAACAAGAGCTAAATTTGATGAATTAACTCATGACCTTGTTGAAAGAACAGCTGCACCTGTTACAAATGCTCTTAAAGATGCAGGTATCACAGCTTCTGAACTTGGTAAAGTATTATTAGTTGGTGGTTCTACTCGTGTCCCAGCTGTTCAGGATAAAGTAAAACAATTAACTGGCCATGAGCCATCTAAAACACTTAACCCTGATGAATGTGTGGCAATTGGTGCTTCTATTCAAGGTGGTAAATTAGCTGGCGATGCCGGTGCCGGCGATATCTTATTACTTGATGTTACTCCATTATCACTTTCTATTGAAACAATGGGTGGTGTAGCTACAAGATTAATTGAAAGAAATACTACAATTCCTACAAGAAAGAGTCAAATCTTTTCAACAGCAGCAGATAATCAATCCGCAGTTGATATTAATGTAGTTCAAGGTGAAAGACAATTTGCCAAAGATAATAAATCACTTGGACAATTCAGACTTGATGGTATTCCACCAGCAAGAAGAGGTGTTCCACAAATCGAAGTTACATTTGACATTGATGCAAATGGTATCGTAAACGTATCTGCGAAAGATCTTGGTACAGGTAGAGAGCAGCACATTACAATTACTGCAGGTTCCAACCTTTCTGATTCAGACATTGAAAAAGCAGTAAAAGAAGCTGCTGAATATGAAGCACAGGATAAAAAACGTAAAGAAGCAGTTGAAGTACGTAATGATGCAGACTCAATGGTATTCCAGACTGAAAAAGCATTAAATGAAGTTGGTGATAAGATTGATGCTAATGATAAAGGGACTGTGGAAGCAGATCTTGCTCACTTAAAAGAATTAGTAGAAAAGTCTAATCCAGAAGTAATGTCAGAAGGTGAAGTTGAAGATATTAAAGCTGCAAAAGAAAAATTAATGACAAGTGCTCAAGCTCTATTCGCTAAAGTATATGAACAGGCAGGGGGTGCAGCCGGTGCCACAGGTGCAGCTCCAGAACAAGATGCTTATACTGCCGATGCAGATGATGTAGTAGATGGAGATTATAGAGAAGTATAATAAAGAAAAGTGGTAAACCATAAGAGTCACGCTTTGCGTGACTTTTATGGTTTAATCAAGATAGATATTCATGATATAGGTACTTGAGGATTTTTGACATCTGAATCAAGTCTTTATAAGACGAAAAAGCTTGACGAAAACATAAGAGTTCAGTATGATAAACTTTATGTAATATACTATAATGAGAATAATACATTTGTGTGATTTTAACATAGTAATTGAAATAAATTGTGATGAGACAAGGAAGGAGTATAAAGATGGCAGAGAGTAAAAGAGATTATTACGAAGTGCTTGGAGTTTCCAAATCTGCGGATGACGGAGAACTGAAAAGAGCATATAGAAAATTGGCAAAACAATACCATCCTGATACTAACCCAGGGGATAAAGAAGCAGAAATCAAGTTTAAAGAAGCATCAGAGGCTTATGCTGTACTTAGCGATCCGGATAAACGCAGACAATATGATCAGTTCGGTCATGCTGCATTTGAGGGAGGAGCTGGAGGAGCCGGCGGTTTTGACTTCAGCGGTATGGGTGATATGAGCGATATTTTTGGTGATATCTTTGGCGATTTATTTGGTGGAGGAAGATCATCAAGAAGAGCAAGTAATGGACCTATGAAGGGCCAAAATTTAAGAACCGGAATCCGGATTACATTTGATGAAGCAGTTTTTGGCTGTGAGAAAGAACTTGAACTGAATCTGAAAGACGAATGTGATACTTGTCATGGAACAGGTGCAAAACCGGGTACCCAGCCACATACTTGTGAAAAGTGCGGAGGGAAAGGGCAGGTTGTTTATACACAACAATCTTTATTCGGAATGGTCCGTAATGTTCAGACATGTCCGGATTGTCATGGAACAGGTAAGACAATTAAAGATAAATGTGCAGATTGCTATGGTTCAGGATATATTACAAAGAAAAAGAAGATCAAAGTATCTGTACCGGCTGGTATTGATAATGGTCAAAGTATTCGTATTCGTGATAAAGGAGAACCTGGCATCAATGGAGGCGAGCGAGGAGATTTACTTGTAGAAGTTTCTGTAAGCAGACATCCAATCTTCCAACGTCAGGAGTATGATATTTTCTCAACAGCTCCGATTTCCTATGCAAAAGCTGCTTTGGGCGGAGATGTGAGAATAAATACGGTAGATGGAGATGTAATATATACTGTAAAACCAGGAACCCAGACAGATACGAAAGTAAGATTAAAAGGCAAAGGGGTCCCTACTCTGCGCAACAAACAAGTACGAGGAGATCATTACGTTACATTAGTTGTCCAAGTGCCAACCAATCTGAATACAGAACAAAAAGAATTACTTAAGAAATTTGATGAAGCTATGACAGGAAGTAAAGGGGAATTTGGAGAAGCTTCAGAGCCAGTAAAAGAAAAAGGCAAGAAAAAGAATCTTAAGGATAAAATAAACGAACTTTTTGAATAAGAGAGGAGAATGGAGACTTGAAGTGGACAAAATTATCTTTAAGAACAACAACAGAAGCAGTTGATTTGGTTAGTAATATGCTAAGTGATTTTGGAATTGAAGGAATGCAGATAGAGGATAATATTTCAATTACTGAAGAAGAGAAGAAAGAAATGTTTATTGACATATTACCAGAATTAGATCCTGATGACGGAACAGCCACATTAAGTTTCTATATTGAAGATACAGCAAATTTAGGGAAAACAATCGAAAAAGTTGTAAAAGGATTGGATGAATTATCAGAATATGTGGATATAGGAGAAGGAACGATCTCCACATCTGAAACAGAAGACACAGACTGGATCAATAATTGGAAAGAATTTTTTAAACCATTCCGCGTGGATGACAACATAATCATAAAGCCTACCTGGGAATCTTTAGACGAAGTAAGGGAGGATGATTTGGTGATTGAAATTGATCCTGGTACTGCATTTGGTACAGGAGCTCATGAAACAACCAAATTATGTATTCTTGGTCTTAGGAAATATCTGAATAACACATCTAAGATTTTAGATGTGGGCTGCGGCAGTGGAATCCTGTCTATTATTGCCCTAAAATTAGGTGCAAAATCAGCTTTAGGAATTGATATTGATCCCAATGCAATAGAGGCTACTTACGAGAATGCAAAAGTGAATAGTATTTCAAAAGATGATTTTACTATTATCAGTGGTAATATTATTGATGATGGGAAGGTACAGGAAAGAACAGGATTAGAAGAGTATGATATTGTAGTTGCCAATATTTTGGCTGATGTAATTATACCTTTATCTGGTATGATCAAACAACATATGAAACCAGAAGGCCTGTTTATTACGTCTGGAATTATTAATACGAAGAAAGAAGAAGTAAAAGAAGCTATTTTATCCAATGGATTTGAAATTGTTGAAATAAATGAAATGGGTGAATGGGTTTCCATTATTGCAAAGTGCTAGGAGAACAAATGTATGCATCGTTTTTATGTAGAAAATGATCAAATTCATGGAAAAGAGATAGTTATTACAGGTCAGGATGTAAATCATATTAGAAATGTTCTCCGCATGAAGATTGATGATGAAATTATAATTTGTAATGGACAAGGAAAAGACTTTTATTGTATAATAAATCAGATATCAAGTAATGAAGTGATTGCAGACATTATGTCTGAACAGGATACAGATGCAGAACTTCAAACAAAGATTTATCTTTTTCAGGGGCTGCCAAAGAAAGATAAAATGGAATTAATTATTCAAAAAGCAGTGGAACTTGGAGTATACGAGATTATTCCGGTGGTTACAAAAAGATCTATTGTAAAACTTGATGAGAAGAAGAAAGAACTTAAGAAGCTTGAAAGATGGCAAAGTATATCTACCAGTGCTGCAAAACAGTCGGGAAGAGGAATTATTCCCCGTGTGTCAGAGGTGATGACATATAAGGAAGCAATTGATTTTGCCAGTAAGTTAGAATATAATGTAATACCTTATGAAAAAGCAGAAGATATAGATAAAACAAGAGATATTGTAAAAAGTGCGAAAGGAAAACAATCCCTTGGAATCTTCATAGGACCGGAAGGTGGTTTTGAAGAATCAGAGATTGATATGGCATTTAATAGAGATATAAAACCTGTTACACTTGGAAGAAGGATTTTAAGAACAGAAACAGCAGGACTTGCGATTTTATCAATTATAATGTTTGAACTGGAAAGGTAGGATGCACCTACCTTTTTTGATGACTGGAGGTGTGTGATGGAAGCATATTTAGATAACGGAGCGACTACAAAAACTTTAGAATCCGTAAAAGATGTTATAGTAAAAGTACTTTGTGAGGATTATGGGAATCCATCTTCTATGCATCAAAAAGGTGTAGATGCGGAAAAATATATTATAGAAGCCAAGAATATTATTGCAGATAGTTTAAAAGCAGATCCAAAAGAAATCGTATTCACTTCCGGAGGGACAGAATCTAATAATATGGCATTGATAGGTGCAGCAATGGCCTATAAAAGATCGGGGAATCATATCATAACCACAAGAATTGAGCATCCTTCCATACATAATCCATTATCGTTTTTAGAAGAGACAGGATTTCGGATCAGCTATCTTCCGGTAGACAAATATGGTAAAGTTGAGATAGATGCATTATTGAATGAAATTTGTGAGGAGACGATCCTTGTTTCTATTATGTATGTTAACAATGAGATTGGATCCGTACAGGACATTGCCCAGATAGCTAAATTAATCAAAGGAAAAAATCCAAAGGTTATTTTCCATGTAGATGGGATCCAGGCATATGGAAAGTATCGCATATTTCCAAAGAAAATGGGTATTGACCTACTTTCAATAAGTGGACATAAGATACATGGTCCGAAAGGAATTGGAGCATTATATATAAGGGACAAAGTAAAAATGAAACCGATCCTTTTTGGTGGCGGACAGCAAAAAGGGATGAGATCCGGAACAGAGAATGTTCCTGGAATTGCCGGACTTGGTGTTGCCGTGAAAGAAATATATATGGATCATGAGTTAAAAATAAAGAAATTATATGGACTAAAGAAGATATTTATCCAAGGTGTAAAAGAAATTGAGGATATTATTATAAATGGAATCACAGACAATGAAGAACTGACAGATACGGCACCACATATTATTAGTGTGAGCTTTGGGGGAATCCGGAGTGAAGTTCTGCTTCATACTCTAGAAGAGAATAACATTTATGTATCTGCCGGTTCTGCATGTGCTTCCAATCATCCACAACTTAGCGGGACTTTAAAAGCAATTGGGATTAAGAAAGAATTATTAGATTCCACCATTCGTTTTAGTTTTTCTATTAATACAACATTAGAAGAGATTGAATACACTTTATCTACGTTAAAAGAAGTCATTCCCGTACTGAGAAGATATTCAAGGCACTAGTTCATAAACAATGAAAAGTTCAGGAGGAACAACCTATGTATAAAGCATTCCTAATCAAGTATGCAGAGATTGGAATTAAAGGAAAGAATCGTTTTATTTTTGAAAATGCGCTTAAAGATCAGGTGAAATTTGCACTTAGATGGGTGGAAGGAACTTTCCATGTATCAAAAGAACAAGGTAGAATTTTTGTGGAAGCTATGACTGATTATGATTTTGATGAAACAGTAGAAGCATTGCAGAGAGTATTTGGCGTGACTGGAATCTGTCCGGTAGTTGTTATTGAAGATAATAACTGGGAAGCATTAAGTAAAGCGGTTGGAGATTATGTGGATGCAGAATATCCTTCCAAGAACTTTACCTTTAAGGTAGCAGCTAAAAGAGGGGACAAACGATATCCTAAAACTTCTCCGGAAATCTGCATGGACATGGGAGAATATTTATTAGATCGCTTTCATGAATTAAAGGTAGATGTTCATAACCCGGAAGTTATGTTACATGTTGAGATCCGCAACAAAGCTTATGTATTCTCTAAAGTAATTCCAGGTCCTGGTGGAATGCCAATTGGTACCAATGGAAAGGCGATGTTATTACTTTCGGGAGGAATTGACAGTCCTGTAGCAGGTTACATGATTGCAAAAAGAGGTGTGAGAATCGATGCTACTTACTTCCATGCACCACCGTATACCAGTGAACGTGCGAAGCAAAAAGTGGTGGATCTTGCAAGACTGGTATCAAAATATGCAGGACCGATTAACCTTCATATTGTTAATTTCACAGATATCCAATTATATATTTATGAGAAATGCCCTCATGAAGAATTAACGATTATTATGAGAAGATATATGATGAAAATCGCAGAACATATTGCATTAGAGAATAATTGCCTTGGACTTATTACGGGAGAGAGTATTGGACAAGTAGCAAGCCAGACATTGCAAAGTCTTGCTGCAACCAATGAAGTATGTACTCTTCCTGTATATCGACCGGTGATTGGTTTTGACAAACAAGATATTGTGAATCTGGCGGAAAAGATTAATACTTATGAAACTTCGATCCAGCCTTATGAAGATTGTTGTACGATCTTTGTAGCAAAACATCCTGTAACAAAACCAAGTCTTAAAGTGATCAAGTATTCTGAGAAAGCATTGGAAGAAAAGATAGAAGAATTGGTTAAAGTTGCTCTGAATACAGTAGAAACCATACATGTAGATTAAAATATCAGGTAATTAGGAAACTCTTTTTGTGTCTAATGATGTTCCCATGTTCTTAGGCTGTCTACTACAGTTTCCCCCCAATTGTCTGACTTACACATACAAGACACATTGTATGTGATGTACAAACAATTGGGGGAAACAGTAACGACAGACAAAGAACACGTTGGAACAATCATAGACACAGTTAGGCGTTTCCCAATTACCCCGGGTAGTCGCAAAAAGCCAGAATAGCTGCATGAATTCTCATGCAAGCATGGAATTCACACAATTATTCTGGCACTTAACTCGTTACCTTCGCGATTAATCTGGTACTTAAATCATTATCATCGCAATGATTAGTCAACGATAAAAGGTTGTAAAGCAGAAAGAATTCTTTCTGCATCGTCCTCTGTATGAATATTTAAATCGATAGGTTTTGATAGATCTAAACTAAAGATGCCCATAATTGATTTTGCATCAATTACATATCTTCCAGAAACCAAATCAAAATCAGTATCAAATTTTGTTACTTCATTTACAAATGCTTTAACCTTATCAATTGAATTTAAAGATATTTTAACTGTTTTCATTGTAAGCCCTCCTTTTTATTATATATAGGTATATACTACATTTTGCCATCTTAAAAGTCAATATACAAAGTATATAAAAAAAGGTTGATATTACAATGATAAAATTGACTGTCTCAGCCACTTGAACAAAGTTTGTACAATTTCTTTGTTGATTATTGTGTAATAAGAGTGAAAGCACGTTCACTATTGATTTGAGACTCAGATGGACTGGGAGCATGTCCGCTCGAGTCATGTTAACAAATTATGAAAGGACTAAGTATGACAATTAAGAATAGGAATGAAATGCAGGAAAGAAGTGTTGCATTTCTAACATTAGGATGTAAGGTAAACTCTTATGAAACAGATGGAATGGAAAAACTATTCCAGGAAGCTGGTTACAGGATTACCGAATTTAGCGAAAAAGCCTCTATATATGTAATAAATACCTGTACTGTAACTAATATTGCAGATCGTAAATCACGTCAGATGCTGCATAAGGCAAAGAAAAATAATCCAGATGGTATCGTAGTAGCAGTCGGATGCTATGCACAGGCATCCAAGGAAACTCTTGAAATAGATGAAGCAATTGATATCGTAGTTGGGAATAATCAAAAGAAAAATATCGTTTCCATTGTTGAAAATTATATGAATGATGGAAGTGAGAATGAAGCGGTCATTAATATTAATCAGGAGCAGGAATATGAAGAGCTTACTATTGAATCGGTAGGTGAGAAGACAAGAGCTTATATCAAGATCCAAGACGGCTGCAATCAATTCTGTTCGTACTGTATTATTCCTTATGCAAGGGGAAGAGTAAGAAGCAGAAAAGCAGAAGATGTAATTGAAGAAGTGGTAAGAGTTGCAGATAAAGGATATAAAGAAGTAGTTCTGACTGGAATACACCTGTCATCCTATGGTATTGATTTTAGAAAACAGGAGGCTTTTGCCCAGATCAAGATAGAAGATGAGAATATTACTGGTGTTGATTATCAGGCAAATAGAAAAGAATATCATAATAAAGAACTTTTACAATTAATTATAGATATTAGTAATATTGATGGGGTTGAAAGAATCCGGCTTGGCTCATTAGAACCAAGAATTATCACAGAAGAATTTGCAGGCTCATTGGCAAAGAATAAAAAGTTTTGTCCACATTTTCATTTGTCTTTGCAAAGTGGAAGCAATGGAACATTAAAACGTATGAATCGGAGATATACTGCTGAAGAATACTATGAAAAATGTGAATTATTAAGAAGACATTTTGAAAATCCGGCAATTACAACAGATGTCATTGTAGGTTTTCCCGGAGAAACCAAAGAAGAATTTGATGAAAGTAAGGAATTTGTGAAACAGGTTTCATTTGCTCAGATGCATATTTTCAAATATTCCAAACGAAAAGGAACCAAAGCGGAAACTATGCCGGATCAGGTACAGGAATCAGTTAAGCAGGAGAGAAGTAATCAGTTAATTGAGATAGGAGCAAGATTAAATAAGGAATATAAACAGCATTTTATGGATAGAATAGAGAAGATACTCGTCGAAGAAGAAATAGAGATAGATGGAGAAAAATATCAAGTTGGTCATAATGAGCGTTATCTTAAAATCGCATTTTCCAGCAAGAAAAACTATGTGAATGAGATTGTACAAGGTAAGATAACAGGTGATTTAACAGACGAAATCTTGTTTTGTAAAATAATAGATTGAATTTTCTACCAATTTATATTAATATATAATTACTCAGTAATAAAGTGGAACTTAATTTTCGGTTAAAATAATAGAAACATATTTATATATAAAAGGACGTGAGAAAATGCAAGAAGTTAACAATACTCAATTTTTTAAAGTTCAAAAAGAACCTGAAATTGAAGTAAAAGATATTATAGCATCGGTATATGTTGCACTGACAGAAAAGGGATACAATCCTGTGAATCAGATAGTTGGGTATGTTATGTCAGGCGATCCCACATACATTACAAGCCATAAGGGTGCGAGAAGTTTAATCATGAAGGTTGAACGTGATGAAATAATTGAAGAATTATTAGAAGATTATATAGGAAGAAATCTTAGAAAGTAATACCACAGATAGAGGTACATGAATGAGAATAATGGGTTTAGATTATGGTTCTGTCACGGTTGGAGTTGCAATCAGTGATGAACTGCATCTTACTGCGCAGGGAATTGAAGTAATACGAAGAAAACAGGAGAATAAACTACGTCAGACATTGGCAAGGATTGAGGAATTAATTGTAGAATATGATGTAGAATTGATTATTCTTGGTTTCCCTAAGAATATGAATAATACTATTGGAGAACGTGCTGAAAAGTCAGAAGAATTTGCTGATACGTTAAGAAGAAGAACCGGATTAGAAGTTGTATTATGGGATGAAAGATTAACTACCGTAGCAGCTCATAATGCCCTAATCGAAGGGAATGTTCGTAGAAGTGACAGAGAAAAAGTTGTGGATAAAGTAGCCGCAGTATTTATATTACAGGGATATCTGGATATGCAGAGTATGAAAAAGGGAACTTAAGGAGAATACAAATGTCAGAAAAACTAGAGCGAATAGTATTCACGAACGACGATAGCGAAGAGGTTGAATTCTATGTATTAGAGCAGACTATGATTAATGGTATAAATTATTTGTTAGTTGCTGATTCAGATAATGAAGAAGATGAGGCAAATGCATTAATTTTAAAAGAAAAAGCAATAGTAGATAATAAAGAGACTATATATGATGTAGTAGAGAATGAAGAAGAAATATTATCCATCTCTAAGATTTTTGTTGAATTATTAGACGATGTTGATATTGAGTTAGAATAGATAGAAAGATAAAAAATTTTGCTACAGTTCAGCTACAAGCCAGATTTGTTTCAGCATATCTCGCTTTGGCAGAACGCCATATGAATCTTCAATCAGATCTGTATTGAAAAGCAGGCTTTTCCAGCAGATTTATTAAAGATTTCCATGGCCAGACTGTAACAATATAATAAAGAATTTAAATGCATTAATATTAGATTGGATTTAGAAAACAAATAAAGAAAAAGGTGATTTAGGTGCCGGACAATCAAGAAAAATTTAAGATATTATTAAAACAAAATGGTTTGAAAGTTACTACCCAAAGAGTCACAATACTTGAGGTACTGCAGGATAGGCCAGGAGAACATATGACCGTAGAAGAAATCTATGACTGTGTGAAAGAGCAGTATCCAGATATTGGACTAGCAACGGTATATCGAACAATTCAATTGTTGTCGGAGTTACATCTGATTGATAAGCTTAATTTAGATGATGGTTACGTACGTTATGAGATTGGCAAGATGGGAGATCCACAAAGGTCGCATCACCATCATCATTTGATATGCTTAAATTGCGGCGCGGTTTCATCTTTTGAGGATGATTTACTTGATACTTTAGAAAAAAGAATTCATGAGAATGCAGGCTTTGAAGTGGCAGACCATGAAGTGAAATTATTTGGGTATTGCAAGGATTGCATAATAAAAAATCAAGAATAATCACTAAATCTAATGTAAGAATGAATGCACTTAATATATGGAAAAGAAATAATACATAATAACCATTGGAGGTGCAATCTTTTGAAAGAAAAAGAAAAAGAAGAAATAGTAAAAAAGGGAGTTAAAATAATACCCCTTGGAGGATTAGAACAAATTGGCATGAATATAACTGCATTTGAATACGAAGATAGTATTATCGTTGTAGATTGCGGTTTATCATTTCCAGATGACGAAATGTTAGGGATAGACTTAGTAATACCGGATGTAACTTATCTGAAGGAGAATATCCATAAAGTAAAAGGGTTCGTAATAACACATGGTCATGAAGATCATATTGGTGGACTGCCATATGTGCTAAAGGATATTAATGTACCAGTTTATGCAACCAAGCTAACAATAGGAATCATTGAAAATAAATTAAAAGAACATAATTTATTAAAATCAACGAAAAGAAAAGTAATCAAATATGGACAATCTATTAATTTAGGCTGTTTCCGTATCGAATTTATACGTACAAATCATAGTATTGCAGATGCTGCAGCTTTGGCAATCTATTCGCCGGCAGGCATTATTGTTCATACAGGGGATTTTAAGATTGATTATACTCCTGTATTTGGACAGACAATTGATTTACAGCGTTTTGGAGAACTGGGTAAAAAGGGCGTACTTGCACTTATGTGTGATAGTACCAATGTAGAAAGACCTGGATTTACCATGTCAGAACGTTCGGTTGGAATCTCATTTGATAATATTTTTGCGGAGAATAAGCTGCATCGGATTATCATCGCAACGTTTGCATCTAATGTTGACAGAGTTCAACAGATTATTAATTCTGCCGTGAAATTTGGAAGAAAAGTTGTTCTTGAAGGCAGAAGTATGGTAAATATTATGTCTACCGCTTCAGAACTTGGATATATTACTGTTCCAGAAAATGTTCTGATTGAAACAGAAATGATGAAGAACTATACGGATGATCAGCTTGTATTAATTACTACAGGCAGTCAAGGGGAAGCAATGGCAGCTTTATCAAGAATTGCTGCATCTACACATAGAAAGATTTCTATTAAACCAGGAGATACAGTAATCTTTAGCTCACATCCGATTCCAGGGAATGAAAGATCAGTAAACAAAGTAATTAATGATTTATATAGACAAGGTGCGAAAGTAATTTATCAGGATACTCATGTATCCGGTCATGCCTGCCAGGAAGAGATCAAACTGATCTATTCTTTAACCAGACCTAAATATGCCATCCCGGTACACGGTGAGTATAAACATTTGATAAAACATGCAGAACTGGCTGAAAAATTAGGTGTTGATAAAAATAATATTAAAATATTATCATCCGGTGATGTACTGGAACTAACAGATGAAAAAGCCCAAATTGTGGATAAAGTTCAGGCACAGGGAATTTTGGTGGATGGTTTAGGTGTTGGCGACGTTGGAAACATTGTCCTTCGTGACAGACAGCATTTATCAGAAAATGGTCTGTTGATCGTGGTAGTTACTTTAGAAAAACATAGCAATCAAGTGTTAGCCGGCCCAGATATCGTTTCCAGAGGATTTGTATATGTAAGGGAATCAGAAAACCTTATGGATGAAGCAAGATATGTGGTAAATGGTGCTCTGGACAAGTGTTTAGATAAAGGTATTACAGATTGGGGTAAAATTAAAACTGAGATTAAAGATTCCCTCAGTGACTACCTATGGAAGAAAACGAAGAGAAATCCTATGATACTTCCAATCATCATGGAAGTATAAGGGTCATTTTACAAAAAAGATAATGCATGCGATTAAAATCTATGATATAATATGGTACAATGATATGGTGCCGATTCTCTTGAAAAGACATTCGTAAAGAGTGTGTCTTCTGGTTTTGGAATCTGGAAATCTTCGTATTGAGTGGAGTGGAGGATATAATATGACATTAAGAAACGCAAAGACAAGAGTTGCGCTTAATATTACAAGCTTTGTATTGCATGTGTTCTTAAACATTCTATTTTACGTTGTTGTTATCTATGCAATAACCAGATTAAGTACGATAGCATACGACTTCACTTATCAGATATTTGGGAATGAATCCCTGGAGCAGGCTCCTGGAAGGGATATCTATATTCAGATTAAATCAGGTGAATCAACTATGAACGTTTCAAGTAAACTTGAAATTAATCGTGTCATTAAAAATAAATATTCTTTTTTCGTTAAGGCGAAGTTAAAGAATCAAGATCTTATGCCGGGAACTTATTTAGTGAATAGCTCAATGAGCTATGAACAAATCATTAGTATAATAACAGATTTATCAAAGAATCTAGAAGATAAAGAAGATGATAAGAATGCTTTAAGTAAGAACAAAAGCAGTGGAGCTGATTCTAGTATAGAAAAAGATGAATAATTGATTTGTTAGCAAATCTGTTAAAGATAAGGGAAGGCGGACCATTGGGTTCGCTTTTCTTATTACATGGAAATTGGAAAAGTTTTCTAAGGTAAACTCTTTGTTATATCAGATACTAACTTTGGAGGAAATTAAAGTGATAGGTGATGAAAGAATTTCAGCATATATTGGCTCTTTAGAAACGGACAGGCCAGAGATACTTAATATAATTGAGAAACAGGCATTAAAAGACTATGTACCAATCATTAAGAAACCAACCCAGTCTTTATTACGTTTTTTAATTCGTTCCCATCAGCCGGAGAATATATTGGAAGTTGGTGCAGCTGTAGGCTTCTCATCTATTTTAATGAGTGAATATATGCCTGGCGGGTGTAGAATAACTACAATTGAGAAAATGCCTGGACGTATTGAAAAAGCAAAAGAAAATATAAAACTGGCGGAGAAAGAGGGAAAAATAACATTACTGGAAGGTGATGCAGCTAAGATTCTAAAAGATCTTACAAAGGATCCGAAAAACCAATATGATTTTATGTTTATGGACGCGGCAAAAGGACAATACATCAATTTTCTGCCAGATATTATGAAATTGTTAAAACCAGGAGGATTATTAATTTCAGATAACGTTCTTCAGGATGGCGACGTGGTACAATCCAGATACGGCGTTACGAGAAGAAATAGAACGATTCATACAAGAATGAGAGAATACCTATATACCCTGACCCATATGGAAGAATTGGATACCATTATACTTCCCATTGGAGATGGAGTAACATTAAGTACAAGAATTAAGGAGTAAGTCATGAATATAGAAAAGAAACCAGAATTATTAATACCTGCAAGTAGTCTTGAAGTTTTAAAAGTAGCGGTGAAATATGGAGCAGATGCCATCTATATTGGCGGAGAGATGTTTGGGCTGCGTGCCAATGCGAAAAATTTCTCAAAAGAAGATATGTCAGCGGGTATTGAATTCGCTCACAGGTTTGGGAAAAAGGTATATGTAACTGCTAATATTACAGCACATAACAGAGATTTAAAGGGTGTTGAAGAATATTTCAAAGAGTTAAAAGAAATAAAACCAGATGCAGTTATTGTTGCTGATCCAGGTGTTTTTGAAATAGCCAGGGAAGTAATGCCGGAAATTGATCTTCATATTAGTACACAGGCCAATAATACTAATTATAGAGATTTTCTGTTCTGGAAGAGAATGGGTGCAACAAGGGTTGTTACTGCCAGAGAATTATCCCTTGCAGAGATAGGAGAGATCAGAGCTAATATTTCCGATGATTTAGAGATAGAGACATTTGTTCATGGCGCCATGTGCATGTCTTATTCCGGGCGTTGTCTGCTTAGTAATTTCTTTACCGGAAGAGATGCCAATTTAGGAGCATGTACACATCCATGCCGTTGGAAATACCATCTGGTAGAAGAAACAAGACCGGGAGAATATATGCCTGTATTCGAGAATGATCGTGGTACATATATCTTTAATTCCAAGGATTTATGTATGATTGAATTTATCCCGGAGCTGGTAAAATCGGGTATTGACAGTTTTAAAGTAGAAGGAAGGATGAAAACAGCTCTTTACGTAGCAACAGTTGCAAGAACATATCGTCAGGCCATTGATGACTTCTACAAAGATGAAAATCTCTATCGCAGGAATTTACCTCGCTATCAGGAAGAAATTAAAAATTGTACCTATCGTCAATTCACAACCGGTTTCTTCTTTGGTCCAACGGATAGTGAATCTCAAATATACGACAATAACACTTATGTAAAAGGTGCAATTTATCTGGGGATGATTGAAGGTAAGAATGAAGCCGGTTTCTACGAAATAGAACAACGAAATAAATTTTCAGTAGGTGATACCATAGATATTATGAAAACCAATGGAGAGAATATCAGGACAGTTGTAAAAGCCATGGCTGATGAAGAAGGAAATCCCATGGAGAGCTGTCCTCATCCAAAACAGAAATTCTTTGTGGATTTAGGGGTAGAGCTAGAAGAGTATGATATTTTAAGGATTACAGAAGAATAGAGAGTCATATCAGAAGTACATTTTAATAAGCAGCCCTTGTAGAAAGTATTTATTAACTTAAATGTTTTCTACAAGGGCTGTTATTTTTGTGAAAAATACATAGAAAATGGAGCCGTCCTACTGATTATTTAGCGGGGCGGCTCCATTTCTGCTGGAATTCATTGCATCTAAAAAATCTGTGGGAGGGAATCCATCGTTTAGAGAAATTATATAAATAACGACATATCCGATTCTTCTCCATTGGCAAGCATGGTAGCTGCTCCGCTGATCTTCACACCGTCAATTAATTCATCCATTGTGATTCCCATTACATCCATGCTCATGGAGCAGGCGATCAATTCCACTCCGTTATCTATAGAGGCTTTTATTAAGCTTTCCAGGTCATCGATATTTTTATTTTTCATTACCATTCGAATCATCTTAGCTCCCATGCCGCCCATATTCATTTTTGAAAGGCCTAACTTCTTAGAGCCCCGTGGCATCATGGCGCCAAACATTTTACTTATGATATCCTTCTTCACAGAGACTTTCTCTGGTTTTCGAAGGATGTTTAGTCCCCAGAAAGTAAAGAACATAGTTACTTTACGCCCCATGGAAGCAGCAGTGTTGGCAATTATAAAGGAAGCGATTGCTTTATCCAGATCCCCTGAGAAGACGATGATATTTTTATTATTACCATCAGAATAATTCACACATGCTGCCACGCCGCCCTTTTTAATAATTGCTTTTGAGATTCCTTTTTCGGAATGAACCCCACCGAAAGTATTGCCGGTCCTTTTGCACCAGCTTTCAACATCAGCAGCAAAAGCAGGATCTGTAGTTTTAATTTCAATAACATCACCCTCTGAAGCATTCTTAACTGCTTCGGACAGTTTCATGATAGGGCCGGGACACTGTAGTCCGCAGGCATCTACCTCTACGGTAGTTATGTTCGCCGCAACTACCATTGTTTCTTCGTTTAATTTATAATTCTCCTGTCCTTTTTGTTCTGCTTTATGATAAATACTATTATAAAGACGATAACCACCGGAGAGATTATAGCATTCAAATCCATTTTGGGAGAGAATCCTGCATGCGGTATGCCCACGAAGTCCAATCTGACAAGTCACATATACCGGTTTGGATTTATCCAACCTGTGCAGGTTTTTACGGAGTTCGTCTACGGTAATATTCATAAAACCATCAATGGATCCATTCTCATATTCCATGTCAGAACGAATGTCTAAAAGAGTTACACTTCCATCTCTTGGAAGTTTATCGACCTCATCAAAATGAAATATTCTGGTTTTTCCCGTTAATATATTCTCAGCCACATATCCTGCCATATTCACCGGATCTTTTGCAGAAGAGAATGGTGGGGCATAAGCCAGTTCTAATTCCGTTAAATCGTAGACTGTCATATTAGCCCGGATTGCTGTTGCAAGTACATCAAGACGTTTATCGACTCCTTCATATCCCACGATCTGGGCACCTAAGATTTTACCGTTATCTTTATGGAAGATCAGTTTTATAGACATACTTACTGCTCCGGGATAGTAGGATGCATGGGAAGCAGAATAAGTAAAAGATTTCTCATAATTTAAGTTAAGAGTTTTTGCCTGCTTTTCAGTGATTCCGGTAGTTGCTACCGTTAAGTCAAAACACTTTAATATGCCGGAGCCCTGGGTCCCTTTATAAACTGTTTCTATGCCGCATATATTATCCGCTGCGATTCTTCCCTGCTTATTTGCCGGGCCTGCAAGAGGAATATATCCTTTCGTCCCTGTGATATAATCTGTAATTTCCACTGCATCACCAACAGCATAGATGGAATCGTCAGAAGTTCTCATATGTTCGTCTACTATAATTGCACCACGCTCATTTAGGGATAAGCCGGCAATTTTAGCAAGTGTACTGTCAGGACGTACGCCAACAGACATTATTACCATGTCAGCATAGATATCCTGTTTTCCTAATGTAATTTTAAGAGCAGCTCCCTGGTCAGTAATTTCTTTTACTCCGTCACCCAGGATTAAATGAACCCCTTTTTCACGAATATGATTGTGGACATCCGAAGCCATGTCAAAGTCCAGAGGAGCAATTACATGGTCGGCAAATTCTACAACGGTAACATCAAGGCCGGCATGTTTTAGATTCTCTGCCATTTCAATTCCTATATATCCTCCTCCTACTACCACAGCAGATTTAGGTTTTTCCTGATTAATATAATCTTTGATCCGATATGTGTCAGGGATATTTCTTAAAGTGAACACACGTGCATTGTCAAAACCTTTAATATTTGGCCTCACAGCTTCTGCACCAGGAGAGAGGATAAGTTTATCATAACTTTCAACATAGATCTTCCCTGTTCTATGGTCTTTGACTTCTACATTTTTATCATTTGGGTTTATTGATATAACTTCATTGAATATACGCACATCTACATTAAATCTGGATTTAAAGCTTTCTGGTGTCTGTAAGGTAAGTGCGGATCTGTCTTTAATATCTCCTCCAATATAATAAGGAAGACCACAATTTGCATAGGAAATATACTCACCACGTTCAAACATTATAATATTAGCATGTTCATCCAGTCTGCGAAGTCTGGCAGCAGCAGAAGCACCGCCGGCTACACCCCCAATTACTAATACTTTTCTCATAAATAATACCACCCTTCTTTTATAATCATCGGTTTTTTTATAGCATACCAGAGAAAAAAAATATATTCTGTGACCTTGTCACATTGGCATATATTATTAAAATAATACAAAAGGACCAGCCGGCCATTTTGGCAAAAAGGAATATGAAGCATTTGCTGATATTGAATCATAATTTGCCGAATTGGAACAAGTATAAAAACGAATTAACTTATTTTGGACAGAATTATAGAAAATTTATTTACTTTTTTGAGGTATTTTTACTACTATTTTAATAGGAAAGGCACTAATTTTAGATTGAAATCATAGACTAATAATAAACTAATAATCGATGAGGTGCTTATAACGTGAAAGCTTTTCCTAAACCACTAAGCACCAAGGAAGAACAAGAGTACCTAAAGCAATGTCAAAAAGGTGACAAGGAAGCTAGAGGGATATTAATAGAACGCAACCTTCGACTTGTGGCACATATTGTTAAGAAGTATAATGCTAACGACAAGGACATAGATGACTTAATTTCAATAGGTACAATTGGTTTAATTAAAGCTATTGACACATTTAATATGAATAAGGGAATTAGGTTAGCCACTTACGCTTCAAGGTGTATCGATAATGAATTGCTGATGATGTTACGTACCAACAAAAAACAATCCAAAGAAGTATATTTATACGAACCCATTGGAGCTGACCGAGAGGGGAATGAGATTAATTTATTAGATATCATAGAAAGTTCAGATAAGGACATCGTTGACAATATTGAACTGAAAGAGAATATTGGTAAGCTCTATGAATTAGTAAATTCAATTTTAACGGAAAGAGAAAAAGAAATAATATGTATGAGGTACGGATTGGGGTACGCACAGGAAGTAACACAAAGGGAAATTGCCAATAAACTTGGAATATCAAGATCCTATGTATCACGGATTGAAAAGAAAGCAATAAGAAAGTTAAGTGAATGCTTTAAATAGGGATAGCGAAAGCTATCCCTGTTTTATTGGATAGACCAACTGTTTGTAAAAATATGTATTGGTAACATTTGGGTGAGATTTGTCGATTTTACAATAAAAAAACATAAGATTTAGTGACATTTACTAACTTATATGGTATCATCATGAGTATTACTACAAAGTATTGCTATATTAAACTGGAGGTTGATACATTCTATGGAAAAAATCAGAATAGTAATTGTTGATGATTCACCTTTTTCTATTACGTTATTAAGAGATATTCTTGAAGAAAATGGTTATGAAGTTGTTGGTGATGCTGGTTCATTGGAAGAGGTAAAAGAAGTTATAAGGGACAAAAAACCTACGTTAGTAACAATGGATATGACATTACCTGGTACAGATGGGCTTGAATGTACCCGGGCAATACATGAAATCGATCCAAATATTAAAGTAATCGTCGTAAGTTCCATGATGGATGAAGAAATAGTCAAAGAGGCAAAAGAAAACAGAGTATCTGAGTATATTCAAAAACCGGTTGATCCCGACGAACTTATCACAGCGATCAATAGGATCATGGCTTCGGAAGAACTTTATCATTTACTGGAAACAGAATCATTTCCAGTATTCAAAGAGTCTTTATTAGATGGTGTGAACCGAATGACTAAAACCCTGCTTAACTATAAGGAGGAATATTCAACGAATACAGAGCATGAATCAAAAGGCTTGACTGTCATAATTGGAATCATCGGTAAATTCTCCGGCAGGATGTTAATTGATCTGTCAAAAGAAACAGCAGGAAATATAGCAGCAGCCTTACTAAGAAGGACACCTAAAAATAACGATGAAATGGTAGCTGCAATTGCCGAATTTACCAATATCATTTCTGGAAATGCATGCTCAATATTAAACAGAAAAGATAAAGCTTATGGCCTCCGTGTATCTCCGCCATCCATATTATATGGTGACAGTGTTCACATTTCAGCTCCCAATTTTAAAACAACTACAGCAATCGCAGAAACAAATTTTGGTGAAATATTGATCAATGTAGGATTTACAAGAGGTGAAGAAAAATGGATGTAAAACACGTTAATCCCTTTATAGAAGCCTTTGCAACAGTTATCCCCCAATTGGGATTCAAGACTGTGAAAAAGGGCAATTTAAGTATGAAGAATAGTGAACTGCTAAGTTCAGGTGTAGTTATAGTGGTTGGAATCGTTGGAGCCATAAAAGGAAATGTAGTTTATTCTGTTGCTATGGAAGATGCCAAGAAAATAGCCTCATCCATGATGATGGGAATGCCGGTAAATGAGTTTGATGAAATGGCACAAAGTGCATTGGCAGAATTGGCAAATATGTTAACTGCAAATGCAGCAACCTGCTTTTCAGGTCTGGGAATTTCAATAGATATTTCCACCCCAACATTACTTTATGGAGAAAATATATCTCTAAAGATGAGTTCAAATCAGGTTCTATGTGTCCAGCTTTTGGCGGATGACATTCCTATTGAAATCAATATAGCTTTTGAAAATTAGAAAGAATGCCCTCTCAGGCTTAACATGTGTTCCTGCACCTGTTGATGATTACACCTGTGATATGAGATGGAATTGCATTATGGGTGGTTCTAATAGTTTGAGATGGGTATTTTTTTATTGGACATTTTGACGAAATTTAGAAAATTAGATACCTTAGACACTAATATAAATATGAAAATAATCCAATTAACATAAAAGTGCACATAAAATAGTGAAAATTAGTGTTGACATTTCACAAAAATAAGATATAATGAAAGTAATTAATTTACAAAAATATTTATTGATGCTAAATAATTATAAAGGCAAACTTGTTGAAAAGCAAGGACGCAAAGCTTGAAACCTAAAGGAATTTATACAAAAGAAACCTTATTATGGACTGTATAATTATTCATCCAATGGTCGTTCGGTTGCAACTAGAATAAGTAATTTATATAATTTACTTAATTTAGTTGCTTTTTTTATCCTAATTTATCAATCATTAGTGAATTATTGGTATTAAAAGAGAATTATAATACTATTTGAGATCTATTTGATGCTGTTACTTAAAAAGATAATTTAACATGAATTATAAGGAAAACTTAATATATCTGGTTTAATATCAAAGGGTGGAGGATAAAATGGATTTTGGAAAGAACAAAAAAAGATTAGGAGATATGCTCGTTGATGAAGGGCTGATTACTCCAAAACAGCTTAAGAATGCCCTTGTAGAACAGAAAAAAGGGAAACTGAAACTTGGGGAACTACTGGTAGATTTTGGCTATATTGATGAATTATCCATTACAAAAGCATTACAAAAGCAATTAAAACTGGATATAGTCCAATTGTCCGGTATTGTAATAGCTCCCGATGTTCTGGGATTAGTGAATGAACAGATTCTTAGAAAATATATGGTGATCCCTTTTGAATTTCATAAGACATCACCTAATATACTTCGTGTTGCCATGGCAGATCCTTTAGATATTATTGCAATCGATGATTTGGCTATCATTACAAATCTTAAGATTGATCCTGTGGTATCCACTCCTAAAGAGATTGCTACTGCAATCGATAAATATTATGGGAATGCAGAAGTTAAGGCAGTGGCTGAAAGGTATACCAAAGAGAAAGAGATACAGAACAAGGAAAAAGAAGAAGAACAGAGTAATGAAGACATAAACAACTCGCCTATCGTATTATTGGTGAAGGCTATTATTGAACAAGCAGTCCGGCAAAGAGCCAGTGATATACATATTGAACCATTTGAGAAACAGATAAGAGTCAGATACCGGGTAGATGGTTTGCTAAAGGAAATGAGCCAGTATGAAATTAATCTGCTGCCGGCCATGGTTGCCAGAATAAAGATTATTGGCGGCATGGATATCTCTGAAAAGAGAAAACCTCAGGATGGGCGTATTACCGTAGTAGTTGACAGAGAAGAATTTGATATTCGTGCATCGGTCCTTCCCACCGTCTTTGGGGAAAAGATCGTAATGCGTATTACCTCTAAAAAAGGGTTGACCAAAGCAAAGAAAGATCTTGGTTTCTCTGAGGAAGAAATGAAGAAATTTGATGCAATACTGGAAAGACCTCATGGAATGATTCTTGTTACGGGACCAACGGGAAGCGGTAAATCAACGACTCTGTACACTGCATTAAGCGAACTGAATACGGAAGGTGTTAATATTATTACAGTAGAAGATCCGGTGGAAGCTAATATTGACGGAGTCAATCAGGTGCAGGTAAATGCAAAAGCAGAGTTAACCTTTTCCAATGCTCTTCGTTCTATCTTAAGACAAGATCCGGATATTATCATGATTGGTGAGATCAGGGACAGTGAAACGGCAGAGATTGCAGTAAAGGCTTCTATTACAGGGCATCTTGTAGTCAGTACGCTCCATACCAACAGTGCGGCCAGTACAATTACAAGACTGGAAGATATGGGGATTGAACCATATCTGATCGCAGATGCTACGGTAGGCGTGATCGCACAGCGTTTGGTAAGAAGGCTGTGTCCTTCCTGCAAAACAAAAAGATATGCCGATTCACTGGAGAAAGAGATACTTGGGATAGATCCAGAAGCAGAGCAGGTCATCTATGAACCTTGTGGCTGCCATATGTGCAACAATACCGGATATTTCGGGCGTATTGGTGTCTATGAAATCATGCCGGTTACATCTGCCCTGAAAGAAATTATCAGCCGTAAGGGTAATTCCAGTCAGATAACAGAAATCGCATTAAAAGAGGGAATGAATACATTAAAGATGAGCGCTACCAGATATGTCCTGGAAGGTATTACATCAATTTCTGAAATGAAGAGAATTTCTTTTGATGAATAGCTTCTAAGAAATGGAGAGTAATTTATGATAACCATAGAAGAATTATTAAAGATTGCCAAAGAAAAAGGGGCTTCCGATCTTCATATTACCGTTGGTATCCCGCCAAAATGCAGGATTAATGGAGAACTTCAGAATATGGGCGAGAATAAACTTATGCCTGAGGATACGGATGTTCTAATTATGCCTATGCTATCAGAGCATTTTAAAGAAATCTTAGAAGACAAAGGGGAAGTGGATTTCTCCTATTCTATACCAAGCCTTGGCAGATACAGAGTCAATGTATTTAAACAGAGAGGTTCCTATGCGGTTGCAATTCGATTAGTAGGAACTACAGTTCCAACACCTGAGCAGTTGGGAATTCCAGAGTCTGTGATCGAATTGACCAAGAAAAAACGTGGGCTGGTCCTGGTGACCGGACCAACGGGAAGCGGTAAGTCAACTACGTTAGCCTCTTTAATTGATGTAATTAACTCTAACTATAATGCTCATGTGATCACCCTGGAAGACCCCATTGAATATTTACATCAGCACAAAAAGGCAATTGTAAATCAACGGGAAATTGGTCTGGATACCCACTCTTATGCAAATGCATTAAGAGCAGCCCTTAGGGAAGATCCGGATGTGATACTGGTAGGTGAGATGAGGGACTTAGATACCATATCCATTGCCATTACAGCTGCGGAAACAGGACATCTTGTATTCTCCACACTCCATACTATTGGTGCTGCCAATACCGTTGACCGAATTATAGATGTATTTCCTCCACATCAACAGCAGCAGATTCGGATTCAGCTTGCCTCAGTATTAGAGTCTGTAATATCCCAGCAGTTGATTCCTTGTTCCGATGGAAAAGGACGGGTCGCAGCTTTTGAGGTAATGCATGGAAATTCCGCAATCCGGAATCTCATAAGAGAGGCAAAGGCGTTTCAGATTACGTCCGTTGTTCAGACCAATAAGAAGCTTGGAATGCAGACGATGGATGATGCAATTTATAATTTGTATCTGAGCAGGAAAATCGATGAGAATAAAGCAATTCATTTTGCACAAGATCCAATTGCACTTGAGAGAAAGTTATATTAAAGGAGGGAGAGAATGGCTGATTTTTCTTATGTGATCATAGATAAGAATGGAAAAGAAAAAAAGGGAAGTATGGATGCTGCCAATGAAGAGAAAGTAAAAGCTTCTTTAAGAGCAGAAGGATATATTCCCCTGTCTGTAACACCCCAGAATATAATGAATAAAGATATTAATCTTACCTTTGGGAGTTCTGTGAAACCAAGAGATTTAAGTGTATTCTGCCGGCAGTTAGTGAGTATATTATCCGCCGGAGTATCTATTATTAATGCACTGGATATGCTAAGCCAGCAGACGGAGAATCAAGTTCTTTCCAAAGCAATCAAAGAGGTACAGATTGCAGTGGAAAAGGGTGAGGCTCTGGCAGATGCCATGGAAGCTAACAAAAAAGTATTCCCCAATATTTTGATACATATGGTGGCAGCAGGAGAGGCTTCCGGTAATCTGGAAGTTGTGTTTGGACGTATGGCGGTACATTTTGAAAAAGATACGAAAATGAGGGCTCAGGTGAAAAAAGCCATGATTTATCCAAGTATGGTTGCCCTTGTTGCAGTCGGCGTCGTATTTGTTATGATGATTGTGGTTATCCCTAATTTTATGGGGATGTTTCAGGACATGAATATAGAAATGCCCTTTATGACACAGATGATCATTAATATGAGTAATTTCATGAAAAGTCAATGGTACATGATTCTGGGTTTGATTATCTTAATTGCAATCGGATTTCATGCTTATAAGAAATCACCATCAGGACAGATGGTACTGGGGCAATTAGGGTTAAAACTTCCTCTGTTTGGAAAGATCATTATTAAATCTAATTCTGCAAGATTTGGGAGAACCTTAAGTACTTTATTGGCAGCAGGAATCTCTATGATTGAAGCAATCGACATTACAGCCAGAACTATGGATAATGTGATTGCAAGGCAAGCGCTGTTAGATGCCAAGGAAGATGTGTCAAAGGGAATTTCTTTATCCGTTCCAATTCGAAATTCAGGTATTTTTCCTCCTATGGTATATCAGATGACCAGGATTGGAGAAGAATCCGGTAATATTGAGAGCATGCTAGAGAAACTGGCAGACTATTATGATGAAGAGGTGGAGATTGCCACCACATCTTTAAGCGCAGTATTGGAACCAATGATTATTGTGATTATGGCATTGGTGGTAGGGGTACTGATTATGGCAATCATGCAGCCAATGCTGTCCATGTACAATGGACTGGACAGTCTATAGTCTATTCAAAACACTAAGTTGGATAATATATTATTGCAGTTTACCTGTAATAATAATTATTAATAAAATAAAATTATATATTAAAGGAGAAGAAGTATGAAGAAAGAAAAGAGATTAAACAACAAAGGTTTTTCATTAGTTGAACTTATTATAGTTATTGCTATTATGGCAGTGCTTGCAGGTGCATTAGCACCACAGTTTATTAAATATGTGGCTAAATCTAGAGAGGCAACAGATAATCAGAATATAGATTTGTTAATTGCAACAACAAATGCTGTGTTAGCAGATCCAGACGTAACACCAGCAGTTGGTACGGTTACAATAACTTCTACATCAGCTGCAACTTTTACAAATGTTGGTTCTACATTTGAGGCTGCTTTTAAACAGGCAGTAGGTAGCAAATATCCAATGTCAAAAGTAAGTAGGGGCAAAGGATTTGTAATAACCATAGGCGGATCTGATGCAGCTGGATGGACAGTTACCTGTACAGTTGCACCATAATTAATAGATTATGATATACAAAACACTCAATATAGCAAGATATCTGAGTGTTTTGTATTCCTTTGAAAGTGAGCAATCAATATGCATCCAGATATCATATTTCCCCCACTCATCTTCCTATACGGTATCATCATCGGTAGTTTCTTAAACGTATGTATATACCGTATCCCCAGGAAAGAGAATATCACCACCACCAGATCTCATTGCATGAATTGTGGTTATTCATTAAAATGGTATGATTTGTTTCCGTTATTCAGCTATATTTTTCTTGGGGGAAAGTGCAGAAAGTGTAAGAAAAGGATATCTATTCAGTATCCAATCATAGAAGCACTGAATGGAAGTCTCTATGTGTTAATATTTCTGATCCATGGGTATCGGCTTGAAAGTATAATCTATTGCTTATTTACTTCCGCATTAATTGTACTAAGTGTAATTGATTTCAGGACTTATGAGATTCCCGTTGGAATCAATCTATTCATAGGGGTTCTTGGAAGCTTTCGCACATTTTTAGATTTTCCCCATATAGGGCAATATCTGTTAGGACTATGCAGTGTAAGCGGATTTTTATTGCTGATCTATCTTTTTACAAAAGGAAGAGGGATTGGCGGAGGAGACATTAAACTTATGGCAGCCAGTGGGCTGGTAATAGGATTTCCAAACATAGTTCTGGCTTTTATCCTTGGCTGTATTATTGGTTCGGTAATACATATCCTTCGAATGAGAATCTCCAAAGAAGACAGGGTATTAGCATTTGGACCTTATTTATCCATTGGTATATTCATAGCAATGCTTTATGGAAATCAGATTGTAAATTGGTATCTGAGTTTTTATTAAGCTGTATCAATACAAAGGAGGGGAAATATGGCAAACAGAGTAATTAGCATTGAAATTGGGCTTCAAAGAACAAAAATCTGTGAAGTTGATTATAAAAAGAAAAATCCGTGTGTTTATAATTGGATCACATTTACAACACCGGAGGATACCTTTGAAGATGGGTATATCAGAGATAAAGTAAAATTTGCATCCGTTGCAAAAGAAAAAATAAAAGAAGCAAATATGAAAGGCAATAAAGTAGTCTTTACCATTGCGTCTACAAAGATTGCCAATAGAGAAGTTACCATACCTATGGTAAAAGATAATCAGATCCAGGCTGTGATCGATGCAAATGCATCTGAATATTTTCCGGTTGAAATTTCTGAATATGCAATTACATACAGCATATTGGAGCGAATCATAACAAAAGAAGAGAAGAAGTTAAGATTATCCGTGTTGGCAGCGCCCAACAATTTGATTAAGAATTATTATAATGTAGCTGAGTTATTAGGCTACGAAGTAGAAGCAATTGACTATATCGGCAATAGTATCGTTCAGATCTTTAAGAAACAAATGAAGGCTGAAACAAATTTGATGATACAAATCAATGAGCAGACAACACTTATCAGTATTTTGGAAGAAAACGTATTGCAGCTTCAAAGAACAATACCCTATGGTACAACATCAGCAGTACAGGCAGTATTAAATAATGAGTGTTTTAATGTTGAAAATGAAAATGAAGCATTACTGCTTTTGTGCAGTAGTGAATTAATTAATATGCAATTGGATTCTTATGAGGAAGAAGCGGCATTGACTGTTTCTGAATCAGCAGCAGAATTCATGGATTTTGGAAAAGAAAGAGATGGAAAAGAGGAAGTAACAAATTCTTTAAGCTATTTGATCAGCAATGTTTTAAGAGTATTAGACTATTATACGTCTAAGAATAAAGACAAAAGTATCCGTACTATTTATGTGATGGGGCAGGGGGCACAAATTCTTGGGATCGAAAGGTTATTAAGGCATGAGACCGGAATTGATACAGAAAAATTAAAAAATCTTACCTCTGTTGCTTTTCATAAAGATACTTATATGAATCAGGAGGAACAGAGCGAATATATTTCCTGTATCGGTGCTACCATAGATCCGATTCATTTTATACCAAAAGAATATATTAGTACAGTGAAGAAGAAAAGTCTGATTCATAATAGAAAGGTAGTTCTTATCGGTTCCGTAGCAATAAGTATAATATTAATATTGACAGCCTATATAGGATATCAATTTGAGCGGCTTGAGAAGAAGAGACTGGAAGCTCAGATCAGTGCATTATCCGGAGTATATGAGGTGTATGAATCCCATGCCCTGGCAAAAGAAAAATATGATACTATGAAAGCCATGTATGATGTGACGGTGGGATATAATGATGAATTATCTGCGCTTATAAAAGAATTGGAAGATAAGTTACCAAGTGATCTTAATGTAGTGACAATGAATGTTACAGATAAAGATATATCCTTAAATATTAATACAGATTCAAAAACAATAGCAGCGAAAGTATTAACCCAATTAAAGACGATAAAGGTCCTTACTCAGGTATCAACTACTAATATTACAGAGACAAGAGATGAAGGTGGTAATGTAACAGTATCATTTACTGTTACTGCCCAATATCAATCTGTTCCAGAGGAGGATACGGATGGAATTTATTAATAAGTTATCACAAAAAGAGAAGAACCTGATATTCATACTATTCATTCTGGTAATTCTACTGGTATCTTATCGATTCGGTTTTGTGTATTTAACGAATAAAACAGATGCTCTGCATAGTGAAAATATAGAGCTTAGTACAAAACTTGCAGATCTCCAGCAAAAAGTTGCAAATAAAGATAAATATGCAGAAGAAACAAATCAGATGACTGGTGAGATTACTCATATGCTGAATAACCTGTCTACTTCCATATCCCAGGAGAAGAGTACAGTATTTGTTACAGAATTAGAAGAGAATGCCAAGATGAATGTAAGTGCAGTAACATATGGGGAAGTAAGTGAGGTGTATTCCCAGGGGCAGGCAGCAGCCGGTCAGGAGGAAGCATCAGACGGGGACGTGACAGCTACAGATCCTGAGATAACCAATGAAACTGTTCCGGTGGAATCCACGGGAGAACAAGTGGGAAAGCAATCGGAATTAAAAGGTTATAAATCCAATATAACAATTAATTATCAAACAAATTATGCCGGATTAAAGAGTGCCATTGATTATATTAATAAATATAAAGAAAAGATGAGGATTCAATCTCTTACAGCTGCATTTGACAGTACTACAGGAAACTTAACAGGAACATTATCCTATGATGTCTTTGCACTTCTTGGGGAAGGCAGAGAAGAAGAATCAGTATATATCAATGGAGTTAATATTGGAAAAGATAATATATTTGGAACTTTTGAATTACCGGTAGAATAGTTTTGCAAATGTCTGTAATATATATAGGTAATTGCGAAACTAATAAATATTCCAAGTTTGTGATACAACTTATACAAATTCCTACGCTCCAACGCTCCTTCCGCTTAGCTTCCGCTTCGGAATTGTATTATTTGTATCACAAACAGCCAATGCTTTGGAGTTTCGCAATTACCTACTGTAATATACAGACAAGAGAGGAGGAAAACCATGTTTGCTCAGAGAGATAATATATCTAATATTAAAAAGAACAATAAAGGTTTTTCCTTAGTTGAACTCCTTGTAAGTGTGGCTATTCTGGCTATTGTGATCGGACCTGTTCTGAATAATTTTGTTACTGCAGCCAGGGTGAATGCAAAAGCCAGAAAGGTACAGAATGAAACAAATATTGTCCAAAGTATTGCAGAAGATGTGAAAGCAAAATCAATTCTTGATATTGCTACAACTTATAATGATAATACAGTACCAGATGGTGATAAGACAACCTATACCAAGAAAATCATAAAGGATGGCAGGCATATTTATGATGCAAGGATAACCTTAAATAAAGGTGTGTATAAAGAGGTAAGTCCCGGTGGGGATCCTATGGGTTATAATAATTTTAAAATGCCCATTATATCCGATATCAATGAGACAAAGAATGTAATTGCCACAGAGTCTTATGAGAGTTCTATGGCAGTATCGGTATTATATAATAATTACAGGTGGTATAGGGAGGAAACAAAGACGGATAGCGGATATACCGTAGATGAATATAATGAAGAAGAGGTAAGAACAAATCTTCACAGGAATATCCGGATCAATATTACTTATAGCAGCGGATTAATTACTGTAAGGGTGGAAGCAGTTTATACCTGTAATGCAGTACCGGGAACCGGCAGTGAAACTTATGTATTAAAAGAAGTTCCATATACTTCTGAAATGAAAGGGATATATGTGTTTTATAATCCTATTCAGCATGATAAAGTAACTATATATAAAGAAAATACTATCACTGACAGTATTGATGTGTTCCTGGTCAGTCAGGATACGGAATTTTATCCTCCAATCACAGTTGAGAACCCTGGCTTTGTACCTGTATATAGTAATGTGGACACAGATAGTCCTCTGGTAAAGAAGGATACGAATATCAGATTATATGATGTGACAATTGAGCTATATGAGCCGGGAGTGGACTACTTAGTGACAGAGCCACGTGTAACTTTCCATACGATTAAGGAGGAATGACCATGAAGAATAGGAAAAGCAATATCATGAACAATTCCGGGTCTACTATGATCATTGTTATTGTATGCGTTGGATTCATAAGTATCATATCCTCTCTTCTATTGATTACTACAGTGAATAACATTCAGATGAAGGCAATCAATCAGAGGTCAAAGTCCAATTTCTACAGTGCAGAGATTGCACTTTCAGAGATACGTGCCGGTGTTGAAGAAGTGACGGCAAAAGCTATGGAAGTGGCTTATAATAAAGTTATGGAAAAGTATCTTGATGATTCTGTGGATAAAGAAAGCCTGTTCTCTGAAACATTTACGGAAGAAATTGCAAAGACATTAGGAAATGGTATTATTCTTAACTATTATGATATCAGTAAATTAGCGGCATATATAAAGAATCCGGAAGCGATGCTGATAACGGATACAGACCTTGATGAGAATCAATTAATCATTGATGGAACGAATGCGGGCAGACCAAAGTATATTACAATAAAGAACGTTCATATAAGTTATGTAGATGCAAAAGATTATAAGACTACTTTGTCTACAGACATTAAGATATCCGTTCCAGGTATGGATATTCAGGCGGCAACGAGGGGAACCAATGTATATGCAGATTATGGTCTGATTGCCGATAAAAGCATTACACTTCTTACGGCAAACAACGTTAATATACAGGGAAATACATACGCAGGAGCGGAAGGTATCAGATTGGAGAATGCTTCTTTCCTTAATATGAGCCAGGGAAGTAATATTATTACAAGGGGAAATATTGAGGTTCTTGACAGAAGTAAATTACAAATACAGGATAATCCTAATATATGGGCAAAGAATCTTATTACAGCAGGAACCAGTCCTGATACAGAGGCAAAAACAACGATAGATATTGAAGGAAACTGCTTTATAGAGAATGATCTTTTACTGAATGCAAGGAAAAGCCAGGTCACAGTAAAGGGCGAATATTATGGATATGGGAATGAATTAAATCCCAATAACAGCAGTGCAGTTATCATTAATGGTTTGAAATCAACCTTAGACCTGTCAGGTCTTTCACGCCTGTTAATTGCCGGGAGGGCCTATCTTGACCCAAAGACCAGCGGGAATCAATATAATGCTACGGAACAGGGTGAGATTCAGACAGGAGAATCACTGGCAGTTAAGGGAAATCAATATGCCTACTTAGTTCCTACTGAGTGTCTGTGGAGAGATACCAGTTATACAGGAATCGATCCCAAGCAGGTCAGTAACCCGGTATCTTTTGAATTATATGAGAAGAGAAGGAATAATACGGATGGATTACCGGCAGGAACGCCAATGGTCAGTTTAACTTCAGAGATAAGAAACTATGCCAACGGATATACGGAGATATTTTATAATAATGGAACGAGACAGGAAGTATTTTTCTTCCTCACATTTGACAGCCCGGGTAAGGCCAATGAATATTTAAAATATTATTATGAAAGCCAGCGTTCCCTGACAGAAAGCAATATGGAAGCAAGAATAAAGAGTTTTGCCAACAGCCTTACTCTTAATACTGCTTCTTCCATGATTCTCTCACCGGGACATCTGCTTAGTTATACAGATGTGGATGGTGTAGGGCTTGAAGAAAGTACTACTGCTCCGGATGGCACTTCATTGAATTCTATGACCGCAAATTTCAAGAGCAGATATAAAGTATTATCCGAAGAATTATCTGAGATATCCAGAGGAGGAGCCTTAGATACGAACTCTGTATATAGGTCCCTTGTAAATGATTCTCTTATCACGGCAGGAATGAACAAGGTATATAATGTGGATGGATATAAGGGATATGTGGTTGATGGAAACTATAACACTATTCCAGGAACAAAGGGAATCATTATTGCAACGGGAGATGTTACCGTCAATGGTGATTATACAGGATTGATTCTTGCCGGCGGGAAAGTCATTCTCACAAATGAATCAAGTGTGACTGCTTCCGGCAGTATCGTAAATCATATCCTTAATAAAAATACAGAATTGAATTCTTATTTAAGAAATGTAACAGTAAGCAGTGTGGGAGGAACAGGTGGATCTATCAGTGGTGACAGAATTATTGTTTCTGATTTAATTGGCTATGAAAGATGGAAGATGAATGAAGACTAAGAGGTGCAGGGACATGGACCGTAATAATAAAGGATATACGCTGATTGAGTTGATCATTACATTAGCTATCCTTACGATAATCACAACAGGTGCCGTGGCAATGGCAAGCCGTATTACTTTTGCAGATACGACAAAGGCAGCGAAAATTGTGGATTCTACTATGGATAAGCTTCGTTTAGAGACAATGACTAAGAGTACGAAACAATATCTTCACCTATATACTTATGATAATTCTATATATATAAAAGTATCTGATAAAAGTGATCCGTCATTGGCTGGATTAGATTCAGATTCCGGGAAGAAAATTGGCGGCAGGATGTCTGTATATTATATTGGTGCCAGCGGAACCGAGGAACTATTGGGAACCGATAATAGTATTGTAATTGGATTTGAGAGAAGTTCAGGAGCATTTTCATCGGATTATGATACCATACGATTTGAATATGGTGGAAAAAGTTCAACAATATATTGTATCAAAGCGACAGGCAGGCATTATGTGAGTTAGCAGGTGAAAGGAGGGGGACTTTTGAGGAGAATAGAAAAAGATCATACAGGATTTACCCTTATTGAATTATTAGTGTCCATCTCTATATCCGCACTTGTTATGCTATCCTTGGTCTATATTATTAATTATAGTACCAGGAATTATAGAAATGCCAGTGCAGAAGTGTCCCTCCAGACAGAAGCCCAGATGATGCTGAACCAGATGTCGGATCTTATTATAGAAGCCTATAATGTAAAATATGACCCAAGTGGAATCCTGACCTTGTATCATGAGGATTATAAATATCTGATCATATTAGATTCACTAAATCAACAGCTAAACTTTGAGAAATATTATATTGGTGGAGACAAGATAGGAAATACAGAACTTTTAGGCAGATATGTGACCTCTTTTCAGGTGACTGACACAGGGGATGATGATGATAACAGTCAGATAAAGATATCCTTAAGTCTTAAGAATGGACGGAATATGTATGAGATAAAAGATCAGTTAATCACACTTAGGAATCAGATTAAACCGGTACCATAAATGGAATGAGGTGTATGAGATGAAGAAAAATAACGGTAAGAATAAGAAAAGAAGGATAGTATCCCATAAAGGAATTAAATTATCCATTGGATGTATCATATTTGCTGCATTTCTCTTTACCATGCCTCAGATCATTACCTGGGTACAGGCTGCCGTAATTACTCATGGAGAGGCTGTAAATGATATTATCCCCGGGGAAACAGGGGAAAAAGGAACGAAACAGAACCCATTTGTAATACTTGAGATTGTTCCTTATGAGGGATATGCAGAGATTGGATATCTGATAGAAGGCTGTGAACCTGTGGATATGGAAAAAGTAAGATATTCAGGAGATATGACAACAGTTACGGCAGCATTGGCATCTACAGCTGAATGGGGAGTAAGAAAACAATTCCCTGATGAAAAAGGAATCCCGTCCAGTTGGACTGCTGTGAATGAAAATGTGACACTTTATGGCTATTATGAGAAGGTTGCAGATAATAAAGGGGTATTTCGAGAAGCTGTAAACAGTGCTACAGGTGAAATTGATTATATTAAGGTCGGTGAGAATCAAGGTAATATCATATGGAAGACAATTTTCAAGAAAAATATCAGTGTAGTAGAGAAAAAAAGAAAACTTACTGCCATTGGTGAAAAAGTCTATATGTATAGAACGGATAATCAGTATAAACAAGGATATGCCTATACCTATGATCATAAACATCAATTTTTAAAAGAAGTATTGGAAGTACCGGAGAAGCAGATTCCAAATTATGAGATTATGGTAAAAACGGTAGAGCCAAAAGATTTGAATAATCAACTGGATTGGATCGATCGGGCAGATTTGATCTCAATCAGCCCCAAATCCCATATTGCAGGGTTACCTGAGGTATGGGGAAAGTATAATTTAGCAGGAAAATCCTATCAAGGGAACCATAGTACAGATTTTTCCGGTAATGACCTGAGTTGGGCTGCGGTCGTCAGAATCTTTAAAAAAGTAAATATTGCAGAAGATTATGCCGGCATGATATTTGATTGGGGCGTTTATACCAACCCTCCTGCTTCCACATCAAGGTCAGGAGTGATATCTTACCAGATTAACTATGATGGAAAGATTACCGGTAATGGAAACGCTGCACAAAAAGGTAACAGGAACAATGTATATAAGCTGGCATTGATGTCCAGAACCATGAATCCGGTCCTTTTTTATAATTTATTCCTAAATGAAAGCCAGGGGACTCCATTAATACAAGATGGGTCTTATACAATCCAGCCAAACAGCAACGCAAAGCAGTACTGGACCCAATCCACTTTTATGTTTTCACAAAAAGATGGAAGCCTTGCATGGGACACCCATTGGAATGAGTTATGGGATAAGTATCAATTAAATCCTAACATGGGAGATAATGTTAGTGTGTCCGGCAGGATCTATTCCTATAATGGAGACAATAGTTTGTCTCAGAATTTTGCAAGTAATACCATAGCAGCAACAAAATTCACAGAAGAATTCAGGGATTATATAAGTAAAAAAGGACTTACTTCCACACCTGCCCATGCAGTCAGATATATTTTAGGACCACAGAATAAAGAGCCAATACGCAATAGAGATATGAAGGTACTGGAACTTCAACCTACGAAGGATTTCGGGCTTACTCCTTTTACGGTTCGGACTATGTTTCCAAGGTGTATTGGAAAGATCGATATCGTATCTATGACTTCAGCAGAGTTTGTGGGTAAAATAGAAGATCTTAATAGTACCTATGATATGATATATATGGGAATGAATTATGGAGAGTATAACACCAGGAGCAGAGTTTCTTCCGATAATAAAAGTTGGCCCCAGAACTTAAAATTACCTGATTATAATGATAATAATCTTGATGGAAAGATATATCTACATGTAGGAGATAAGATCACCGGAGACCGCCATGGAGTGAATTGGATCACTGAGATTCTTCCAAAAACGGAGCCTTATGAAAACAGAACTGCAAGAATGCCCGGGAATGATATTACAAAGAGTAAAATGAAACATCTGGAAGAATTCATTGAGGCGGGATATCCGGTACTGGTGGAACCAATGTTATATAACACCGGAACAGACCTTACGGACCTTGTGGTTGATAAAACTTCTAATATATATTCTCTGATCCGGAATAAAAAGTCTAAGGTGAATGTGATGAATGCAGAGAATCTTCCAAGTAATACTCCAGCCACAGGTGTAGTCTGGAGCAAACCGATTTTACAGATTGATTCTTCACCTAAGGCATATGTAGGTACCTCCAGTGATGGTAAGATAGCTGATAGTAATTATATTAATAGTGAGAATATTAATTATAGGAATCTTAATTTTAAATATACGATTCTGGACGAGGATGATTCTAAGAGATTTGATGTGAAGCTCTTTATTGATGCCAACTCGGATGGCAGATTTGATGAGGAGACAGAACTTAATATGATACAAAGGGGGATGACTCCCAATGTATCACATAATTTTACAAAAAGATTGGCGAGAGATTACTTTGGCGTCATTCCCTGGAAGTTACAGATTGTAGATACCGGTAATCCCAATAATAGGGATGAAGTATCAGGAACATCGGCTGTGAAAAGAACAGATTCAGACAAAGAAAGAATCAAAGTACTGCAGGTGAATCAAACAAACAGCTCTACCTTGAGCCTGGCGGGGAATGCTGTTTTTGAAACCTATACCAAAAATTTAAATGATTTTGTTGTAAAATTTGAAACGGTAACTATAGCGGATTTTCAGGGACGGTATGCAGGATCTAAATATTTTAATACTTCAACGGAAGAAACCAAAAAGAATACAGATCAATTAAAAGAATATAATATGCTCATTTTAGGATTCAATGATACCTATGGGCCGATTACAAATGAATCTGCAAGGAATAATATCCAGTACTTTATAGAAAAGGGAAAGAGCGTTTTATTTACTCATGATATTACTTCTTTTAATAATGCTTCGAATCAGTCCGGTTCTTACGGATATTATTTTAATAGGGACTTCAGGGATATTCTGGGAATGGATCGTTTTGGCATTAGAAACCCTGGGAAGGTTTTAAAAGATTATAATGATTTGGCCATATCTCCAAGTGGAGCCCGGTATTCCCAAAAACATGGGTATACTTACTATTCTTTAATAAGAATGGCTGATAATGGACAGAAGCTCACATATAAAGATCTGACCCCAACGGATAATGCTCTTGAAACAACTACAGTAACTAAGTTAAATAGCGGGCAGATTACCCAGTATCCATATGCCATTGACGATACAATTCCGGTAGCCAATACCCATGGACAATATTTTCAATTGAACCTGGATGATCCTGGTATTGTAGTATGGTATTGCCTGGGCAAAGGTCTTAACGATGTATATGGGAAGTCTCCAAACGATGCCGCTAATAATTACTACATCTATAACAAGGGCAATATTACTTATTCGGGAGTAGGCCACTCCAAGGTCGGGGGTAGTATCATGGAAGTAAAACTTTTCGTGAATACTATGATTGCAGCTTACCGGGCAAGTATAGAAGAGCCTATGATAGAGATTGTGAATGAGGAAGAATGTATCTTCATTCCTGGGGAAGAATATGGAGAAAATGAATATCTGGAGATCGAATTCATACCTTGGGATTTCAACTTATCCAGTCAGGAACTGGGTGTTAAAGTAAATATCAAAGATAGTTCTGAGTTGGAGATATATGATAAGTTCGGCAATAAAATGAATCAGATATTCACAAGTAAAGATGGAAAGAGGCTGTTAAAGCTTGAGAATGGTAACACATATACTGCCCGTTATAAACGAAGTTTGTTCTCTGATGTAAACTTAAGAACCATAGAGTTTTATATTGAGAATAAAGGTGGATTTTACGGAGATGAAGAGCTAAAGCTAAAAGAAAGAGTATTATTTAACCTATATTGATTTGAGATGTAGTAAAGGGAAAACGAGCTTAGACTGAACTGTAATGATTTAGGAAATATCATAATAGATAAAAATCAGAGTAAAAAAACACCGAGTAATCGGTGTTTTTTTCATGGAATAATCATGGAGGTATCCCACTAAATTGTGAGGCACCCTTTACACGTTAGGGATGTTTACCATACCTTGTTTTTAAAAAATTAAAAACTATAAAAAAGGTAAAAAATACATAAAAAAGCACTTGACAGTTGAATGTCCACTCAACTATAATAAAAGCATAAGTTGAATAGTTGTTCAACTGTTTCAATTAAGAATATCTATTTAAGATATGTTTCTCTAATGTGATTGATTTTTATCTGACAAAGGGGAAGCAGGAAAAAGAAAGATCAAAGGAAAGGATAGGTACAAAAATATGGGCAAAGAAAAAGAAGATGTAATTTGTGATTGTGAAGTAATACATGCAGATTTAGTAGAACAAGTGAAAAAGAAGATGCCGGAAGAAGATGAATTATATGATTTATCCGATTTCTTTAAAGTATTTGGTGATAGTACGAGAATCAAAATCATGTGGGCGCTGGATGAAAGTGAAATGTGTGTCTGTGATCTGGCAGTACTTCTTAATATGACCAAATCAGCCATCTCACATCAGCTTCGTTCCTTAAAGCAAGCCAACCTGGTAAAGAATAGAAAAGAAGGAAAAGTAGTCTTTTATTCACTGACAGACGACCATGTAAAAGCAATATTTGAAAAAGGCCTGGAGCACATACGGGAATAAAAACTTTATAATATAAAAAGAGTAATAAAAATGAAATATTAAAAATATTGGAGGAATATTGTATGAAGAAATCATTTCGATTGGATGGATTATGTTGTGGGAATTGCGCTTCTAAAATAGAAAGAGAAGTTGGCAAATTAGATGGAGTTACAAGTACTACCGTCAATTTTATGACGACTAAGATGGTTATTGAAGGGGAAGACGAGAAGATACCCGATATCATTGCTGCAGCTGAGAAGATCATAAAGAAAATTGAACCAGATGTAGTAATGAAGAAAGCATAATGAGGGGCGGGCGATTGTATGAAGAAACGTTTGAGGCGAATTCTATTAGGCGGTATTTTATTTGCTCTGTCTGTGATATTTCATATAGAGAATGAATGGTTACGATTAGCGGCTTTTTTGATTAGTTATATTATTGTTGGTGGTGACGTAGTATACAAAGCAATTCGTAATATATTTCGGGGTAATGTTTTTGATGAAAACTTTCTAATGAGTATTGCATCCATTGGTGCTTTCTTCGTTGGTGAATTTCCGGAGGGAGTTGCAGTTATGCTTTTCTATCAGGTGGGAGAGCTGTTCCAGGATTACGCAGTGAACCAATCCAGAAAATCCATCTCCAATCTGATGGATATCAGACCTGATTACGCCAATGTAAAAAGAGGAGAGGAAATAGTTACACTAGACCCGGATGATGTAAAAATCGGAGATATTATTGTGATTAAGGCAGGAGAGAGAATTCCTCTGGATGGTATTGTATTAGAAGGAAATTCCATGATTGATACCATAGCACTTACTGGAGAATCTGTTCCCAGGGAAGTATATCCCGGAAGTAATATATTAAGCGGCTGTATTAATATTAACGGTCTGGTCACTGCAGAAGTTACCAAAGAATATAGTGAATCAACCGTCAGTAAGATACTTGATCTGGTGGAAAATGCAAGCAGTAAAAAATCAAAATCAGAACAGTTTATCACTAAATTTGCAAGATTTTATACTCCAATTGTTGTAATCATTGCTGCAATCTTAGCAATCGTTCCACCTCTTGTTATTGAGGGAGCAACATTTAGTGATTGGATCTATAGAGCATTATCCTTTTTGGTTGTATCCTGTCCATGTGCTTTAGTTATCTCTATCCCATTAAGTTTCTTTGGGGGAATCGGCGGGGCATCGAAAAAAGGTATTCTTGTAAAAGGCAGCAATTATCTTGAGGCACTGGCAAGTACTGAAATTGTAGTATTCGATAAAACAGGTACCTTAACGAAAGGTGTATTTAATGTTCAGGAAATTCATGAAGTAGGAATTTCCAAGGAAGAATTGCTTGAATTTGCAGTATATGCAGAAAGTTATTCAAGCCATCCAATCTCTTCTTCCTTAAAGCGCTTCTACCAGGAAGAGATAAATAATGAAAGAATCTCAGGTGTGGAAGAGGTTGCAGGACACGGTGTTATTGCAACTGTGGATGGCAAAGTTGTAATGGCTGGGAATGGGAAGCTTATGGAGAAAATGAATATTCCCTACAATAATGAAGAAATTGCAGGAACGGTAGTCCATGTAGCTGTAGATAATATCTATGGAGGATATATTTTAATAGCGGATGAGATTAAGGAAGATGCGGCCGAAGCAATCCATGGACTTAAGGCAGCCGATATAAAACAAACCGTTATGCTGACAGGTGATTCCAGGAATGTTGGTGAAAAAGTTGCAAGAGAACTGGGACTTGACAGAGCTTATACAGAACTTCTTCCAGGTGACAAAGTTGATAAGCTGGAAGAGATCATGAAAGAAAAATCAATAAATGGTAAATTATGTTTCGTTGGTGATGGTATTAATGATGCACCTGTATTGGCAAGAGCAGATATTGGCATTGCAATGGGAGGGCTAGGGTCTGATGCAGCCATCGAAGCAGCAGATATTGTTATCATGACAGATGAACCATCCAAAATAGCTGCGGCTATCAAAATATCTAAAAAAACTAAGATCATTGCAAATCAGAATATTATATTTGCAATTGGAGTAAAAGCGTTAATACTTGCACTTAGCGCTATGGGATATGCAAGTATGTGGGCAGCAGTTTTTGCAGATGTAGGAGTTGCTGTAATTGCTATACTAAATGCTTTTAGAGCTTTAAATATAAAAAATATATAAGGGCTGGAGTTGTTGTAAAATAAAGTTTCTTCTTATAAAAGATACTTACATTTTTGCAGCAGCTCCGGCTTTTTTTATGTGTGTCTGAGCGGTGATTCCTTTATCAATGGCCTGTAAAATGATCTCCGCCATTTTTGCAGGTGGTTCAGGCATACCATCTTTAAGCCATATCTGCAGCATGCTGACACATCCAGCCAGCCCAAAGGCAGAATAATACTCTTTAGTCCTTAAGTCATACCCGTCAAATGGCTGATATGTTATTACTTCTTTCATGATCTTTTTTTGAATGTCAAGATTGCAATTCTCACTAAGCAAAGCAGTAAAAAGATCCGCATTTTTTTGGGCATAATCCAGAATGCAGGTCAAAGACTGATATGATATTGGCTTTTTTTCGTCGAAAGGTTCTATGTCCATATGCTTCTTTATATTCCTGATCACCTCGTTACAGATGTATTCCAGCAGATCGTACTGATCCTGAAAGTGGGAATAAAAAGTACTCCGGTTGATATCCGCTTTTTCACAAATAAGTTTCACCGATATTTTTGAAATATGTTTTTTCAGCATACACTCGATTAAGGAATTCTGTAAAAGCTGGATCGTCAATCTGACACGCCTGTCTGTTCTTTCATTTTTCATGATTTGTATCCACTTCCCCTTCAAATATAAAATTTTTCTAAATACCCATCACTTTTTAAAGAGAGTGTTGGATATTTAACTTTTTCTCCAACAGTGCTGGTTGTAAAGCTACAGTGTGTTTATTATAATACATATAAGACCGATTTTCAATGACAGTTATAAAAATTGGAGGAAACGATGGACAAAATTGCGAATTTCATTATTAAACACAAAAAGGGAATACTTATTATTTTTATTCTGACCGCTATGGTCAGTGCCGTTCTTCAGTCATTTGTCAAGAAAAATTATGATATGGTTGATTATCTTCCTAAGGAATCCCAATCAACCAAAGCGCTTAAAATCATGAATGAAGAATTTACAGAAGTGATGCCAAATGCTAATGTGATGATCAGAAATGTATCCATTATGGAAGCGCTGGAATATAAGCAGCAGCTTGGGGAAATTGATGGAGTGACCCAGGTCATCTGGCTGGATGACATGGTTGATATGAAACAGCCGTTGGAAATGAATGATCCGGATACAGTGGAAGATTTTTATAAAAATAAAAATGCATTATTTTCAATAACGATCCGAAAAGGAACAGAAAAAAATACCTGTGCAGCCATTCGGAAATTTATCGGTGAAGATAATTTTCTTGCAGGAGAAGCTCCGGATCTGGCGGCAATGCAGGAGAGTACAGTTTCAGAAGTAGCAGGTGCAATGTTGATCCTGCTCCCGGCAGTCATATTGATTCTTATCTTATCAACGACTTCATGGATGGAACCTGTGTTATTTATTGTAACCATTGGCATAGCAATATTGATCAATATGGGTACCAATATCTTTTTTGGTGAGATATCTTTTATGACAAATTCCATTAGTCCTATTCTGCAACTGGCGGTTTCTCTTGATTATGCTATTTTTCTGCTACATAGTTTTGCACATAACAGGGAGAAGTATCCTGATGTTAATGAAGCAATGCATCATGCGATCAAATCTTCTATTGTAACAGTGGCGGCCAGCGCTCTTACCACCTTATTCGGTTTCATTGCCCTGATGTTTATGAAGTTCGGTATCGGAGCTGATTTAGGTCTCAATCTGGCGAAAGGAATCATATTAAGTTTTATTTCAACCATGATTTTCATGCCTGCACTGACCCTTTGTATTTATAAATTTATTGATAAGACACGTCACCGCCAGTTTATGCCCGGATTTAAAAATGTATACAGAGTTTTATCAAAGCTATCCGTGCCGATCATCATACTGGTTATTTTACTGATTGTCCCCGGTTTCCTGGGGCAGAGACAGACAGGATTCCTATATGGAAATGCAAATACAGCTGCAAGCAGTAAAAGTGGGCAGGACCGGTATGAAATTGAGAAGGAGTTTGGGAAATCAACTATAATGGTTTTACTTGTTCCCCGTGGGGATATTGCCAGGGAAGATAATTTAACACGGGATATTAGCCAGATTCCTCATGTAACAAGTGTTATGTCCTATGCCAATACAGTAGGCACGGCTATACCGGAACAGTTTCTTACGAATGATATTGTGGAACGTTTTTATTCTGAAAATTATGGGAGGATCATCGTCTATACCGATACGCCTGAAGAAGGAGACGAGGCATTCGATACAGTAGAAAGAATACAAAAGAGGGCTAAATCCTATTATGGCGATACGGTTTATTCTATGGGCCAAAGTACGAACCTCTATGACATGAAAAATGTTATCGAAAAAGATAATACTCTGGTAAATTTAATTGCGATCATATCAATATTTTTGGTGCTTCTATTTTCTTTCAAGTCACTGACACTGCCGTTCATTTTGGTTATTACCATTGAGGCTGGGATATGGTTTAACCTGTCCATTCCGTATTTTATGGGATCGTCGATTAATTTTATAGGTTATCTGGTGCTAAGTACAGTACAGTTAGGCGCAACGGTAGACTATGCGATTTTACTTACTGATCATTATCTGGGAAACCGAAGGGAGATGACCAAAAGAGCAGCAATTCATAAGTCGTTGGGAGAAACCTTCAAATCAATTCTGGTGTCAGCCTCCACACTGTCCATTGCAGGCTTTACACTATATAGAACATCTTCAAATGGAGCGGCGGCAGATATTGGGCTATTACTTGGGAGAGGTACTATTTTTTCCTTCGTTATGGTTGTATGTTTTCTTCCTGCCATGCTGATACTTTTTGACAAGGCAATTGCCAGAACAACAATGGACACAGAAAAAAATTCCCAGTCACCTATACAATAAAATAGATAATTGCGAAACTAATAAATATTCTAAATTTGTGATACCAAAAATACAAATTCCTCCGCTCCAACGCTCCTTCCGCTTAACTTTCGCTCCGGAATTGTATTTTGAATCACAAATAACTAAAGTTTTAGAGTTTCGCAATTGACTAATACAATAAATAATGAAAGGAGAAGAATGAAATAAATGAAAAAGCATAAAATTATTTCTATGGTTATGGCTGCCATATTATTGATAGTAACTGCTTCACCAGGAACGACCTATGCAACCCCAAACAACGGGAAGGTCAATTCGGCTGAGACAACGAACCAGGACACGGCAAAAGTTAAAAATAAAAAGGAAGTGGTATATGGGAAACTAAAGGCTGATGGCAGCATCAACGGGTTATATGTGGTCAATCATTTTGAAGTAGAAGAAGGGGGTACTGTAACAGATTACGGTGATTATCAATCGGTACAGAACCTGACTGAAAGTGAGGAAATCAAACAAACGGAAGATACACTTTCCTTACAGGTAGAAGAAGGAGATTTCTATTATCAGGGGAATCTTAAGGCTCATGATTTACCATGGATAGTTGAAATAACTTATGACCTGGACGGTAAAGAGATATTGCCACAGGACCTTCCAGGAAAGTCAGGAGAGTTGGGCATTCATATCAGTACAAGACAGAACAGGATGATAGATCCAGTCTTTTTTGAAAATTATATGATCCAGATCTCAGTGACACTGGATTCTGACAAGACCAGTAATATCAGTGCTCCCGGTGCTGTAATTGCCGATGGGGGAAATAATACGATACTTACTTTTACTGTTATGCCAAAGAAGAATGGGGATTTTCAGGTCAAAGCCGACGTAAGTAACTTTACCATGAGCGGCATTGAACTATCAGCCATGCCATTTTTCATGAGTGTAGAACTTCCGGATACGGATGGAATGCTGGAAGATTTTAATAAGCTTCCGGAAGCTATATCCGATTTGAATGATGGTGTGAAAAAATTATCAGATGGGACGAATGAACTGAAAAAAGGTGCAGATGGATTAAAGAACGGCTCCGGTGAATTTAAGGATGGACTCTCTGAACTTAAGAAGAATTCATCTCAGATTAAAAATGGATCTTCTCAAATAAATAAAGCACTTGGGACAATATCTTCTTCCTTAAATACGGGTTCCAATGGCACTGAACCTGGTGATCTCACACAACTTCCCATGGCACTAAAGGAATTATCCCAGGGCCTGAAAGGAATCTCACAGGGATTAAATGAACTGAAAAACGGGTATTCTACGGCATACTCAGCTTTGGATACTGCAATACAGACTATCCCCCAGGATGTGATTACACAGGATATGATACAAACACAATTTCCTGATGCAAGTGAGGATCAGCTTCAATTATTAAACCGGCTTTATTCTTCCTATAGTGCAGGTCAGACCGTGAAAGCAACTTATCATCAGGTACAGCAGGCATTCGCCTCTGTCCTGCCGGCAATTGAAAATGTGACTGGAAATATTGATAAAATTTCAGAGGCAATGGATGGAATTTTATCTAAGATAGAGAGTTCCTCGTCCGGTACGGATATTACGGCACAGGCGGAGCAACTCTCAAAAGGAATCATGGAACTGGCCAATCAGTATTCTAAATTTGATAAAGGGCTCAATGAATACATGAATGGAGTGGAAAAATTATCCGATGGATACAATCAGTTTGATTCTGGAGTTTCAGAATTTGCCGATGGAGTTGGCAATCTGAATGAGGGGGTCTTAGACCTGAATGACGGGACAGACAGACTCAAAGAAGAAACTTCAAAAATGCCTGATAAAATACAAGAGGAAATCAACAAATTAACGGAGGAATACAAGGGATCGGATTTTGAAGAAATCTCCTTTGTTTCCCCTAAAAATATAAATACCGGGCTGGTCCAGTTTGTTTTAAAATGCGAAGGAATTGAAATAAACGAAGTGAAAACCACAAAAGGAAACGACGAATCAAAACATGATGAAACGGTTTGGGACAGATTTACAGCCTTATTTAAAAAAGATTAAAAAGAGGAACTATAGCGCCGCCAGCAGATAGCTGGTGGCGCTATAGTTCTCTTTTTTAAATATGTATAGGATTCTCTTAATTTGGCAAAGAATAAGAGAGAGCATGAAAGGAGCCGGATTATGAGAGAAAGAAAGATTAAGGAACCTATTGTAAGTATTACGAAAAGCGGTGGAGAACAACAATCCATTATTGAAGCCCTTGATTTATTGCCTGTAGATCAGATTATCCACAAAGGGGATGTGGTGGTGATTACTCCCAACTGGGTTGGGAATAAGACACCGGAAACGGCTACTGTCGTTGGACCGGTAACGTTAAAAGTATTAATCCGGTATGTAAAAAGATATGAGCCAGATAAGATTATTATTGCAACCGGCTCCGGAAGTGATACCAGGACGATTTTTCATTCCATTGGATATGATAAAGTGATTAAGGAGGAAAATGTAGATTTTACTGATCTAAATTATGGACCTTATACAGAGATAGATTTGGAAAGTAATTTTGTACCCAGGACAAAGATCAATAATCTTATAGAAAACCTGGATGTTCTGATAAGTTTTACTCAGCTGAAACAGCATGAAGAGGCAACGATGAGTGCTTCAATCAAGAATGTTGCAATGGGGTGGCCTCCAGGAGAAATCCACGGTTTTCCTAAGAAAAATCTTGGAATTCATGATGATCTTCATGAATTTATTATTGCCATGGGCAAAAAAATACCAATTGATCTGGCTATCATTAGTGCGGATAAAACAATGATAGGAACCGGACCCAATAAAGGAATTGCAGTTAATACAGATGGACTTGTGATTGCTTCAACAGATCCGGCAGCTGCAGATACAATAGGTGCAAGATTACTTGGATTTAAGCCACAGGCAATTCATTATCTCTTTCAATTAAATAAGGATAAGATTGGTGAGACAGATACCACCAAGATGGAGTTTAAAGGAATCCCATTGGAGGAAGCAGAGGAAATCTTCTCAAAAGCTGCTTATGGTAAAGAAATTGGGATCGATATAAATATTTCATAATATCCATGGTATTTTATTATGGTAAGTGTTAAAATACATCTAGTTTGAACGTCAAAATAAAATGGATTTTACGAGGATAAGATCTTAATTGAAGGAGTAATGAACAGAATGAATACTATATTTTTTGATTTAGATGGAACACTGTTACCTATGGATCAGGATAAATTTGTTGAAATTTATTTTCAGGCTTTAGCACAGAAGTGCATACCTCTTGGCTTTCGTCCGGAAGATTTAATAAAAGGTATCTGGGCTGGAACGAGAGCCATGATTGAAAATGATGGTACCCTCAAAAACGAGGAACGTTTCTGGGATACTTTCTCAGCTTTCTTTGGAGAAGATGTCCGCAAACTGGAACCGGAATTCGAACAATTTTATAAAAATGAATTTAATCTGGCAAAAGAAGCTGCCGCACCCACACCATATGCCAATGAGTGTGTGCAGATATTAAAAGAGAAAGGTTATAAATTAATTCTTTCTACGAATCCAATATTTCCACAGGTTGCAACTTATCAAAGAATGGAATGGGCAGGAATTAGCCCGGAAGATTTTGATTTAATTACTACTTATGAAAATTCAGTCTATTGTAAACCGAATTTAAACTATTATAAGGATATATTAAATACAATAGGGAAAGAGGCTCATGAGTGTATGATGGTTGGAAATGATGTAAAGGAAGATATGTGTACGAAAGAACTTGGAATGGATACATATTTACTTACGGATTGTCTGATAAGTGACGGGGAATCTGATTTCTCATATTATAAAAGTGGGAATTTTAAAGATCTTATTAAGCTGGTGAAGGGCCTTCCCAATATTCTATGATGAAAAACATGAAGTATTGTAAAAATGGAAGCAATTAAAATATTGACTTACACCCTTAGATAAGTTATAATGACACAACCAAGAGGAGGTAACTTCATGACCAAAGGCCAGTTGGAAGCAAAGATATCTGAGGCAGTCAGTAAATTTGAGATTGAATATATGGGAAGAGGACCAAAAACAATCCGGACATATATTATTAATGATCTTATTGTAGTCCGCTTATCTGGGTTTTTAAGCCTTTCAGAGCAAAAGCTTACAGATAATCCTCAAGGAATTGAATTATTTAAAAAAGTACGGACTTCACTATTTGAAGGTGGGAGAGGATATTTGGAGACATTGATTACTGAGATAATTGATGTAGCCATAGTCAGCACTCATTCTGATGTTAGTACGAAAACCGGTGAGAAGATCATAATTATCACAACAGATAGAAATATAGAAGAAATGCTAAAAATAAAATAATTTCGGAAGATAAAGCAAAATAGCCCAGCTAAGTTGCATATAAGCCGATATCCTGAATTTTCCAGGATATCGGTTTTTTTTATTACATATTTCATTCTTAAATGTGCATATAAAAAATGAATCCTATCAAAATATAGGATAGTAGGTTTTTGTTGTTCAACGATAAATTATTCAATAAAATTTAGTTGGACTTACCAAGGATATAGCAGATGTTCTCTCTCATTTAAAAACGGGAGCATTACAACTGATAGTCACCAGATAAATAGAAAGCAGGAAAGGAGAAGGTTGATGTAGTTTTTTATATCAGCCGGGAGCATATGAACGAATATTTAAAAAAATTAAAATTATCAAATGAGGTAGAAGACATCTTAAAGAGCAGTAAGAGTTTGATCTTTCCAAAGTCAAGGGAGGAATTAATTGAACTTTCCTTTGGAAATGAAAACAAAGATAGTTTTGATGTCATCTATGATGTAGAAGGAATGGGCAGATTAACAGAGGCAAATGTAACTCGTTGTAAAAATGGTGCTGTTGTAAATTATCCAACAGATTATATGAGACGCCGTGACCCTGACTGCCTTTTAGTAGCAGATGAATTTGATACGGATAAACCAAAATATGATGATGTATATAAAGAAGATTTTGAACCATTGCGTAAGGAAACTTTTGACTGGTTAAAGAAACAGGAATTAATCATTGTTCCTTTTATGGCAGGTGGAGAAGAGTATGGGTATGATGCACTTTTGATCGCTCCGGTCAATGCTACCTTCTTTGCCTGTGCATTATCGGATCTTCAAGGCTTTTTACCGGCAGGATCTATTCCCGATGGCTTCTCTCCAAAAGCAATTGTTTTCCTTGCGCCACCTTTTAGACATACTCATTTTGACGGAAAGCAGATAGTGGTTCATAACCGGTTAAAAGATATGCATGAAGTATTTTCATATAATTTATATCCGGGTCCAAGTGCCAAGAAAGGTATCTATGGTGTATTACTTAATATTGGTGAAAATGAAGGCTGGACTACGGTACATGCATCCACAGTGAAAGTAATCACTCCATATGATAATGAAATAGTGATTATGCATGAAGGTGCATCCGGCGGCGGCAAAAGTGAAATGCTTGAAGATATCCATAGAGAAATGGATGGAAGAATTATCATTGGTCAGAATACGGTAACCGGTGAGAAGAATTATATAAAATTAGCAGACACCTGTGATCTTAGGCCAGTCACAGATGATATGGCCTTATGTCATCCAAAAATGCAGAATGAAAGCAAAAAATTAATTGTTATGGATGCAGAGCAAGGCTGGTTTTTAAGGCTTGATCATATTAAACATTATGGGACTGCACCTCAATTTGAAAAAATATTTATAGAGCCCCAGGAACCTTTAGTATTTTTAAATATTCAGGGTGTTCCTAAATCAACTTGCCTTGTATGGGAGCATACTCTGGATTCAGACGGCACTCCATGCCCTAATCCAAGAGTCATACTTCCCAGACGTTTGGCACCTAATATAGTAAATGAGCCTGTAGAAATTGATGTTAGAAGTTTTGGTGTTAGAACACCGGCATGTACAAGAGAGAATCCTTCTTATGGAATCCTTGGATTATTCCATATACTTCCACCGGCTCTTGCATGGTTATGGAGATTGGTTGCACCAAGGGGTTACAACAATCCAAGTGTGACAGCGACAGAAGGTATGACAAGTGAAGGTGTTGGTTCTTACTGGCCATTTGCCACCGGTAAGATGGTTGAACAGGCGAATCTGTTATTAGACCAGGTAGTGAATTCCTCCAGTACAAGATATGTATTAATTCCGAACCAACATATTGGAGCATATGACGTAGGATTTATGCCTCAATGGATTGCAAGAGAATATATCGCAAGACGCGGCGGTGCCAAATTTAAGCCGGAACATCTAGTGGAAGCCCGCTGCCCGTTGTTAGGGTTCGGACTTGATTCACTAAAAATAGAAGGCCATTATATCCGTAAAGCATTTTTACAACCGGAGATGCAGTCAGAAGTAGGAACGGATGGATATGACAAAGGTGCACAGATCTTAATAGATTTCTTTAAAAAAGAGGTAAGTAAATTTAATACCGCAGATCTTCATCCTCTGGGAAAAGAAATCATTAACTGTTTTATGAATGATGCACCACTTTCAGATTATATAAAATTGATTCCAATGAGATATTAATAATGAAAAAAGGAATTGTTACGAAGATATGCCTGTAACAATTCCTTTTTCTGTTTATTAAAGTGATGCTTTTGTCTATGATTTGATAATCTTTTTATCCTCAATTTTATATTGATATCCATAAGAACATAAAATTGCGATAGCAGCTCCCATTAATAATCCGGCAAGAATATCAGAAGGATAGTGAACATATAAATACAGTCTCGAAAATGCTATTGTTGCTGCCAGAACCAGTGCAGCGATACCAAATTTTCTATGACGTATAAAAAGGACCGTGGATGCTGTGAAAGAAGACATGGTATGTCCCGATGGAAAGGAAAAATCCTGGGGACGGGGAATCAGCAATTTATAATCGGTATTAAGAAAACAAGGCCGCTCTCTGGCTATGAGAGGTTTTAATATGAGATTTCCAATCAATGCACTTACACCTAAAGCACATAACATAATAATTCCCGTTGTTCTATATTTTTTTGTCAATATGAATATGACTGCAATTGCGATCCATATGAATCCATTATTGCCAAGTCTGGTTATTACAGGCATTATTTCGTCTAAGAAAGAGGAATGAAATATAGTGTTTATACGATCAAGAATAAGGTTATCAATATTTTGAATAAATGAAAACATGACCCCTCCCATTTGCATATCTATTTTATAGTATAATAAAAAAATAGTTTTGTTACTAAATAATTATAACATAAACCAAAATAGATTTCCTTACCAAATTCAGCGAAATTACTCTTTGCTTCACTAAAATATTGTGGTATATTTATAAATGTATGAAAAAATAGTCAAAAAAGAAATAGTTTCTATACAATAATTGGAATAAAAGTGGTGAAACAAATATGGAAATAGAAAAGAAATACAAAATCAGACAACTTCCGGAAAATTTACATAATTATCCCAGGAAAAAGATCGAGCAGGGCTATCTTTGCTCAGATCCAACGATACGAATCCGCAAAAGTAATGAGGAATATATTCTTACTTATAAATCAAAATATGGGCTTGATCCTGAATTATTGCAAACCGGATGCGTGTCCAATGAAGTTGAAGTTCCCCTGTCAGAAGAAGGATATGAGCATTTAAAAGAGAAAGTAGACAACTATATGGTCTATAAAACAAGATATCTCATTCCACTTGGGGAAGGATTGAAGGCGGAGCTGGATATATTTGAAGAACGCCTAAAAGGTCTTGTATTTGTAGAAGTGGAATTTCCAAGTGCTGATATTGCCGTCAAATTTAAGCCGCCAGAATGGTTTGGAGAAGAGATAAGCTTTGATCACAGATTTAAAAATACTTATCTCTCTACAGTGGAAAATATGAAAGAACTGGGAGAAAATATCTAAACATCACAATAAAGTTATCTAAACATCACAATAAAATCACATATATATAATAAAAAAATGATAGATATATAACAAAATCTATTGTGCCGATTTAAAAAGGATGTTATAATAAAAAGCAATAAAATTAAAAGTGGAGGAATAAAAATGTTTAAAATACTTAAAAAAGAATATTTGGCTGATAACATTATCCTTATGGATATTGAAGCACCAAAAGTTGCAAAATCCTGTTATCCAGGACAGTTTGTTATTGTTAAAACAGATGAAAAAGGTGAGAGAATTCCTCTTACTATTTGCGATTATGACAGAGAAGCTGGAAGTGTTACGATTGTATTTCAAACGCTTGGTTCATCCACTCAAAAGATGGCTGCATATAATGAAGGAGATTCTTTTAGGGATTTTTCCGGACCATTGGGATGTAAGTCAGAATTATGTACGGAAAGCCGGGAAGAATTACAAAAGAAAAAAATCTTATTTGTAGCCGGGGGTGTAGGTACTGCACCAGTGTATCCACAAGTAAAATGGATGAAAGAAAATGGATATGATGTAGATTGTGTTATTGGCGCAAGAAATAAAGATCTTATTATTTTAGAAGATGCAATGAAAGAATATGCAAAAAATGTATATGTTGCAACAGATGATGGTTCTTATGGTTTCAAAGGAAATGTAAATGATAAGATTAAAGACCTTGTGCAAAATGAAGGAAAAGAATATAATCTGGTCATTGCAATCGGACCGGTTATTATGATGAAATTTGTAAGCTTACTTACAAAAGAACTTGGAATTCCTACGATTGTCAGTATGAATCCTATTATGGTTGACGGAACTGGAATGTGTGGCGCCTGTCGTTTAACTGTTGGCGGGGAAGTAAAATTCGCCTGTGTGGATGGTCCTGAATTTGATGGACATCTTGTCAATTTTGATGAATCTATTAAAAGACAACAGATGTATAAATCGGAAGAGGGAAGAGCTATCTTGAAACAAAGGGAAGGCGATACTCATAAAAATGGTGGCTGTGGCTGTGGAGGTGACGAATAAATGGACGTATTAAAAAAAGTACCTGTGAGAGAGCAAGATCCTAAGGTCAGAGCTGCAAACTTTGAAGAAGTTTGTTTAGGATATAACATAGAAGAAGCAAGAGAAGAAGCAAGCAGATGTTTAAAATGTAAGAATGCAAAATGTATCGCCGGATGTCCGGTATCTATTGATATCCCAGGGTTTATCCGTGAAGTGGAAGAGGGTAATATTGAAGAGGCTTCTAAAGTAATTGGAAAATACTCTGCACTTCCAGCGGTTTGCGGAAGAGTATGTCCACAGGAAAGCCAATGTGAAGAAAGATGTATCCGCGGGATCAAGGGAGAACCTGTCTCCATTGGTAAACTTGAAAGATTCGTTGCTGATTGGTCCAGAGAACATGGAATTAAACCTGAAGCGAACCCAAATAAGAATGGGAAAAAAGTTGCAGTTATTGGTTCAGGTCCTGCTGGGTTAACCTGTGCCGGAGATTTGGCAAAAATGGGTTATGATGTTACAATTTTTGAAGCTCTTCATGAACCGGGCGGAGTGCTTGTATATGGTATTCCGGAATTCCGTTTGCCCAAAGATACAGTGGTAAAAACAGAAATAGATAATGTAATATCACTTGGTGTAAAAATAGAGACCAATGTTGTCATTGGTAAATCAACTACCATTGAGGAACTTCTTACAGAAGAAGGATTTGATGCAGTATTTATCGGTTCAGGTGCAGGTCTTCCAAAATTTATGGGTATTCCAGGTGAGAATGCCAATGGAGTATTCTCTGCCAATGAATATTTAACCCGCAGCAATCTTATGAAAGCTTCCAGGGATGATTATGATACTCCTCTTATTGCAAGTAATAAAGTTGCAGTTATTGGTGGTGGCAATGTGGCAATGGATGCAGCAAGGACTGCTTTAAGACTTGGTGCAGAAGTACATATTGTTTACAGAAGAAGTGAAGAAGAACTTCCTGCAAGAGTGGAAGAAGTACACCATGCCAAAGAAGAAGGGATCATCTTTGATCTGCTGGCCAATCCAAAAGAAATACTCGTAGATGAAAACGGCTGGGTAAAGGGAATGAGATGTATTAAGATGGCTCTTGGTGAACCGGATGAATCTGGCAGAAGAAGACCGGTAGAAGTGGAAGGCTCTGAGTTTACACTGGATGTTGATACAGTGATCATGTCACTTGGGACAAGCCCTAATCCTCTTATTTCTTCAACTACTCCAGGTCTGGAGACAAATCGATGGAAATGTATCGTAGCAGATGAAGAAAATGGTATGACTTCAAAAGAGGGCGTATTTGCAGGCGGTGATGCAGTTACAGGCGCAGCAACCGTAATCCTGGCAATGGGTGCCGGAAAAGCGGCAGCGAAAGGTATTGATGAATATTTAAGTAATAAATAATATACTCTATAACTGATCAGGGTATAACCATTGCGTAGGTTATACCCTGATTTTGGTCGGATTTAATGAATAACTGTATATACTTTTTAGTTAAAACTATCTAAAAAAAGTAGAAAATATCCAATTTATTTATATAATACTGTAAAAAAATACAAATTTACTTGCGAAAACGTTAAAGTATGATATAATTACGAAGTTCTTACTTATTTTATACAGAATCAATTTAATTGATCGTTTACCACAATGGAGGAAATTGGATGGTAATAAATATACTTAGTCTACTACTCACACAAGGTAGTGCTAACGATAAAAATAATAATGAATCCATATTATTATACTTTTTTATTATATCTTTCGTCATTGTAATTCTCTTTCTCATATCTAATATTATTGGGAGAAAGAAAGCAGAAAAGCAAGCGAAAGAAGTGGAATTAAGGTTAAATGAGAGCTATAAGGATTTAGAAGAAACTTTCCTAAAGGCTTCTAAGACCCAAAATGAATTAGAAACAAAATTTAAAGAATTAAAGGCGAGCGAAGCTAAGAATCGAAAAATAGCTTATTATGATTATTTGACGGAATTGCCAAATCGAAGGGCATTTACTGACATGATCGAGAGTATACTGAGTACTTTAAGGTCAGAAGAAACCATAGCTATTATGTATATTGATTTAGATGATTTTAAGAATATTAATGATAGTTTAGGCCATTCTTATGGAGATGAATTAATTATTGATGTAAGCCACAGACTCTTAGAAGTAACAGATGAGAATGATTACCTGGCCCGTTTTGGCGGTGATGAGTTTATTATCCTGACACAAAATCTGGACGTAGCAGATTATGATGCCAAGGTTAAACGGATACAGAAAGTGTTTTCGTATCCTTTCACATTAGCAATGAAAGAATTCTTTATCACTGTCAGTATAGGTATCATTTATGCTCCAAAAGACGGAGATACGACCCAGAATATAATTAAAAATGTAGATGCGGCTATGTATGCTGCAAAAGAGATGGGGAAGAATACATATTGCTATTATGATGATAAGATCAATGAAAGATTGCTTGAGAAAATAGAATTACAATCAGAAATCAGGAGAGCGATTGAGAATCAGGAATTTGTAATCTATTACCAGCCATTGATTGATCTGAATACAGATAAGATTGTCGGGTTTGAAGCATTGATTCGCTGGATGCATCCAGCCAAAGGAATAATAAGTCCTGGTGAATTTATTCCAATTGCAGAAGAGACCGGGCTCATTGTTCCCATTGGAAGATGGGTATTGTTTGAAGCTTGCAGACAATTAAAGGAATGGGAAGATGAAGGCTATGAAGATCTGACCATGTCGATTAATTTGTCTGCCCGTCAATTTAAAGATATGGATATTATCCAGATGGTTTATGATACTGTGGATAAGACCAAAGTAAATCCAAAACATTTAGAACTTGAGATTACTGAGTCCATAGCATTAAGTAATCTTGAATATTCTGTTGAAACCATACAAAAATTACAGGAAATAGGAATACAGTTTTCATTAGATGATTTTGGAACTGGTTATTCTTCCATGAGCTATTTGAAAATGTTACCTGTGAAAAATCTAAAAATTGATAAAAGTTTTATAGATACTGTAATGGATAACACAAGAGATCAAAAAATAATTTCCACAATTATTAATTTAGCACAGATACTTCATCTGGATGTAATCGCAGAAGGTGTTGAATATCTGGATCAGGCTCTTTTTCTTAAAGATGTTCTATGTAATAAAGCGCAAGGATATCTATACAGCAGACCAATCCCCAGTGATGAAGCCAGAGAGCTGATAGACAGTCATAAATAGTGAAATTAAATATTGGTGAACATTAGAAGAGGCTATATATTTCATACATATAATGATTGAATATATAGTCTTTTTTTGTATCAAGCATATTTATGACTCACATATTTTCATAAAATACGAGTCATAAAAAAAGGAATAGGACGAAAGAAGAAAAGATGACAAAAAATTACTGTAAAAATTTGTTGTGCATATTAGAAAACTTTGCTAAAATATTATTGCTAATTATTCTAGACATTTCTAAAATTCTATTATCTATAGGTTTTCTATCAAATTTCATGGGCTTAAAGATTAATGAACATTCAGGAGGTAGAATAGAAACTTATTAAATTAATTTAACAGAGAAAGGAGTAGATGATCGGGTGCTTTTTTAGCATTATTCTTAGGTCATGCAAAAAAATGGAATACAAACAATTTATAATGAAAGTGAAAGATAAGGTGGAGGAAAATGCAGGCGGTAATTATGATGTGAATATTAACCATGTTATAAAGAATAATTCACTGGAACTGGATGGTATTATTATAAGTAATAAGGAGAGCAGAATATCACCCAATATTTATTTGAATGATTATTACGAAAAATATAAATATGGAGAAAGTGTTGAAAACATTGCCAATGAAATATTAAGGGTCTATGAAGACAGAAGTGAAGAAAACGAGTTCGATATTAATTTTATCTTTGAAGAGATGAAATCAAAGATTATATTCCGCATTGTAAATTATTCAAAGAATAAGATATTACTTCAGGAATCGCCCCATATAAGATTTCTTGACCTGGCAATCACCTTTCACGGTTTAGTGAAAAACGATTATAATGGAATTGGTACCATACGTATTACCAATGAGCATATGAATGAATGGGAAACAGATGTAGGAGAACTTATGTCATTGGCGGGAAGAAATACCCAAAGAATATTTCCGGCAAGTATTAAACCCATGAATGAAGTGATTGAAAGTATAATGGAGCGGGATATTGAAAAGTACATAGGAGGTATAAACCTTTCAGAATGGAATGAATTTACTGGAGAAGATATTGATTCAATAAGTGATGATGTTATGATGAACTTTTTACAAGAGATAGAAGAGAAGCAACAGATTCCAATGTATATATTATCTAATTCCAATGGTATTAACGGTGCAAGTGCTATTTTGTATACGGATATACTGAAAGAATTCTCAACTAGTCAAAATTCAGATTTCTACATACTGCCAAGCAGTATTCATGAAGTAATTCTAGTACCATATTCTGTACAATTATCGAAAGAAACTTTAAGAGAGATGGTTCTTAATGTGAACCAGACCCAGGTACCTGAGGATGAAGTACTGTCAAACCAGGTATATATTTACCGAAGAAGTACAAATTCAATTGAGATTTAATGAAAACTCAAAAGAAATGATATTGTATAAAAGGACAATATCAGTTATAATATTGTGGTATAGGGTTAAAACTCTATACCATAATATTGTGTATTTAGTACCTATAGCTCAGTGGATAGAGCAGAAGCTTCCGAAGCTTTGTGTCGAGGGTTCGAGTCCCCCTAGGTACATCGGGCAATAAAGGAGAGCAGGATGAAACTTAAATATAAGAAAATTATACTTTTAGTGACAATGAGCAGTATGGGGATTGGCTTAATCACACTTTCTCTTAGTAATCCCAAAGGGAAAGAACCCAATAATGTAAAGCAACAGACGATTCTTAGTGAACAACAAGAGGATAAAGAGGAAGAACAAGCAGAAACAGGTATAATAAAAATTACGGATGGATTGACAGATGATGGAACTTTGCTTGAGAATGCTTATCCGGATATTAATGAATTGATTAAAAAATATCTTGAGGCAAGGGTTGCCTGTGATATGGACACTATTAAAAATCTTGTAAGCAGTACCAGTACCATATCCTTAGAGACGCTACAAAAGGAATCGGAATATATTGAAAGTTATAATAATATCTCTTGCTATACCATAAAAGCACCAGATAATGAATCTTTTGTCGTATATGTTTATGAAGAACTTAAAATTGTAGGAATTGATACTTTAGCTCCCGGGATGATAAGACTTTATGTACGGGTGAATCCAGATGGGAAACCTGTTATATATTTTGGACAGGTAGAAGATGAAACAATTGATTTTATTGAGGCAACGGGAAATGATATAAAAGTAATCCAGTTAATTGAAAGTGTAAATAAAAAATTAGAAGAGGCAATGACCTCAGATAAAAATTTAAAAGCTTTTATAGAAGGGTTAGAGAATACTGCAAAGAATATATCCAAAGAAAAAGTAAAAGAATAATAATACATATCAAGGTCAAGGTTACTTGACCTTGTTTTGACCAAATAAGTATGAACCAGACAGGTGAAATAATAGAAAGCAGGATTGAGATGGGAAAAAGAAAAAAAATGCCCCTTGGACAGACCATGGAGAAAGAAGGGATCCGATTAAATAAATACCTGAGTGATGCAGGAGTATGTTCACGAAGAGAAGCGGACAGATATATTGAAGCAGGAAAAGTAAAGATAGATGGAGAAATCGTAACGGTAGGAACCAGAGTTTATCCAGGGCAGAAAGTAACGGTTGATGGAAGAGAGGCAATCAGGGAAGAAGAATTCATCCTATTGGCATTTAATAAACCGGCAGGGATTGTTTGTACTACAACGAAGGCAGATCCTGACAATATTATAGATTTTATTAAATATGATAAAAGAATCTATCCTATAGGCAGACTTGATAAAGAATCGGAAGGATTAATACTGCTTACAAACGATGGAAGTATTGTAAATAAGATCCTGAAAGCAAGTAATTATCATGAGAAAGAATATATTGTAACAGTGAATAAACCTTTGACAAGTGATTTTCTGGAGAAGATGAGTGGAGGGGTGCCGATACTGGATACTGTTACAAGGCCATGTACTGTCACTGCCCTTAGTAAAAATAGTTTTCGCATTATCCTGACTCAGGGACTCAACCGACAGATACGCAGAATGTGTGAGTATCTTGATTACCGGGTAGTTTCACTTAAGAGAGTGCGAATCATGAATATACAATTAGGAAAGCTTAATATAGGCGGCTATAGAAAAGTAACGGACAGAGAATTGGAAGAATTAAAGAAGTCCATAGAAATACCGGGTGAAGCTTAATTTAGTTTAATTTTTAAGGAGAACAAAATGAGTGAAAAGATCAATAAAATTAGAAGATTAGTAGATCAATTAAATAAAGCAAATCTTGCTTACTATCAGGAAGATAGAGAAATCATGAGCAATTATGAGTATGATAAATTATACGATGAATTAGTGGAACTTGAGAAAGAAACAGGTATCGTTCTGGCAGGAAGCCCAACCATTCATGTTGGATACCAGGTATTAAGTGAACTTCCCAAAGAAAGACATGAGTCTCCTATGTTATCCCTTGATAAGACAAAGGAAGTAACGGCATTGCAAAGCTGGCTGGGAAATCAGACCGGATTTTTATCCTGGAAACTGGATGGTCTTACCATCGTACTGACTTATAGGGATGGCAGGTTAGCAAAAGCAGTAACAAGAGGAAGCGGCGAAATCGGAGAAGTTATCACCAATAATGCAAAAGCATTTAAGAATATTCCTCATAATATTGGCTTTAAAGGAGAAGTTGTTCTTCGGGGGGAAGCAGTCATTAAATATTCTGACTTTAACAAGATCAATGAGAGTATTGAGGATGTGGCTTTAAAATATAAAAACCCCAGAAATCTTTGCAGCGGCTCTGTAAGACAGTTAAACAACGAAATTACTGCCAAAAGAAATGTACATTTCTTTGCATTTTCATTAGTAAGTGCTCAGGGAGTAGATTTCCATAATTCAAAAATTGAGCAACTGGAGTGGCTAAGCAATCAGGGATTTGATATTGTAGAAGGCAGGGCGGTTACGAAGGAAAATATCATTGATACAGTGGATTGGTTTTCAGAGAAGATAAGTACCAATGATTTCCCGTCTGATGGTCTGGTCCTTATGTATGATGACATCGAATACAGCAGATCATTGGGATCCACAGCCAAATTTCCTAAAGATTCTTATGCATTTAAATGGGCAGATGAAATCAAAGAAACTACTTTGCGTGAAATTGAATGGAGTGCTTCAAGAACCGGCCTGATTAATCCAATTGCTGTATTTGAACCAGTGGAATTAGAAGGTACTACGGTAAGCCGTGCCAGTGTCCATAATATTAGTATTATGGAAGAATTAGAACTGGGTGTAGGGGATACCATTAAAGTATATAAAGCCAATATGATCATTCCTCAGATCGCAGAAAATGAAACAAGAAGCGGAGTAAAAGATATTCCAAAACAATGTCCGGTCTGTGGAGAAGAGACTGCAATAAAACAGGAGAATAATGTAAAGGTTTTATATTGCCAGAATAAAGAGTGCCTGGCAAAGAAGATAAAATCATTTACTCATTTTGTAAGCCGTGATGCCATGAATATCGAGGGGCTTTCAGAAGCGACCATTGAGAAGCTTATTGCCAAAGGAATGATTAAAGAATTAGCGGACCTTTTCCATGTTGAGAAATACAAAGATGAAATTGTACAGATGGAAGGCTTTGGAGAGAAGTCCTATAAAAATTTGACAGCTTCCATACAGAAAGCAAAACATACCACATTACCTAAATTTATATATAGTCTTGGTATGCCTAATGTTGGTCTATCCAATGCGAAACTAATATGTAAAGAATTCTCTTATGATTTTAGCAGATTAAGAAAAGCTGGGAGAGAAGATTTTGTAACGATTCCGGGAATAGGAGAAGTAATTGCTGATTCTGTCATTGAATTTTTAAATCAGGAAACCAATCAAAAAGTAATTGATGATTTACTTCTGGAAGTGAAATTTGAAAATGAGCAGACAAATAATGTGGCACAAATTTTTGATGGAATGGTATTCGTTATCACAGGATCTGTAGAACACTATGGAAATCGCAATGAGGTGAAAGATGTAATTGAACAAAGAGGCGGAAAAGTTACTGGGTCAGTCACTTCAAAAACCAATTATTTAATTAATAATGACAATACATCAAACTCCTCTAAGAACAAAAAAGCAAAAGAATTAAATATTCCAATTATAACAGAGGAACAGTTTGTGGATTGGGTTGAAAATAACAGGATACCTGAATTTTAAAGGAGTCTGTCTACTGCTGTCTCTGCAGATATGGTATCTGTGAATGGCTTTAGTTGATTTTTTAACCCTTTCATGCTAGAATGACAACTAAATAATTAACTGTAAGCATAATATTAGAAAAGAAAGTAAAGATGGTGAAGCTATGCCTATTAAAGTACAAAATAATCTGCCGGCAAAAAAGGTATTGGAAGATGAAAATATCTTCGTAATGGATGAATATAGGGCGATAAGTCAGGATATCAGACCACTTGATATTGCCATACTAAACCTTATGCCATTAAAAGAAGATACAGAGGTTCATCTGCTTAGATGCTTATCTAATACCCCGCTGCAAGTTGAGATCGATTTCTTAACAACGGGTTCCTATGTTGGCAAAAACACTGCAACAAGCCATTTGGATAAGTTTTATCAGACTTATGAAGATGTAAAAGATAAAAAATATGATGGTCTAATTATTACGGGAGCTCCTGTAGAACAGATGGAATTTGAAGAAGTCACATACTGGAATGAGCTCACGAAAATAATGGAATGGTCAAAATCCAATGTAACATCCACTCTTCATATTTGCTGGGGAGCCCAGGCAGGTTTATACTACCACTATGGAATTAAGAAATTACCATTAGATAAAAAGATGTTTGGAGTTTATGAACATCAGGTATTAAACCGGAAGATCCCATTTGTACGTGGTTTCGATGATGTGTTTTATGCTCCTCATTCAAGATATACAGAAAGTTCCACAGAAGACATTCATAACAATAAAGATTTAACCATACTGGCAGAATCAGAAGAAGCAGGTGTATTAATGGTACTGGCAGAAGAAGGAAAACAAATTTTTGTCACCGGCCACCTTGAATATGACCGAATGACTCTTGATACAGAATATAAGAGGGATGTGGGAAAAGGAATCCCAATTGATCTTCCAGAAAATTATTACCCTGGGAATGATCCAGAGAAGAGACCAAAACTGACCTGGAGAAATCATTCTAATGCAATGTATTCTAATTGGTTGAATTATTATGTGTACCAGGTGACTCCTTACGATTTATAGGAAGTGCCTTGAAAATCCTGTGGTTTAAGTGGCTTGCAGCGATTTGGTTAATTCTTTAAGTTAGTATAATTTATCGAAATTTGGTACAGTTTGTTATAAAATGGTACACTGAAAAAGACAGAAAAACCTCTTAATAGTTATATATATTAAACCTTAAAACAAGGGTATTTAGTTCAGTTATTTGAATTTTAAATACTCTTTTTTTTTATGTTTTAGTTCCTTATTATCCGCGTTATTGATAGACCCTGCAATGGGTACAATATCTCGTCGAATCAATGGCTAAAACTCAAAATTGTGATATATGATGGTATTTATTACGTTTATATGTAGATATATTAATGTTTTTACAGGTATTATATCTGGAAGTTAAGTCTGCAATGGTCAAATTGCACAAACAAATTGCGATTTTCAAAAATAAATTGACAAATTCACAATTCGGAGTTAATATATAAACAGAGTTAAGTAATTAACGCAGGAAAGCTTGTACAATAACACAGGAAGAGGTCGATCAGAAACATGCGAGACACAATTGGTAATAATAATAGTGATTTAACTGAGATGAACCGTTCCGCCGTTGTTAAGATATTACAACAGCGAGAGGTATGCTCCAGAGCGGACATTGCCAAGCAGATGGGATTGACCCAGGCATCCATTACAAAAATAGTGGCGGCACTGATGGAGATGGGTATTGTCTCTGAGGTTGGTATCATGAAGGGCAACGGGAACCGTCGTTCCATCGGATTGAAACTGAACACAGATATGCATCAGATCATTGGGGTAAAGTTCGCAAGACATATGTTTGGAGTGGGTGTATTTGATATCTCAGGTAAAATATATACCCAGACTGAAACAGAATATTCAATTGACGAGGATCATCAATCAGTTATAGCTGCTATGAAAAAGCAAATATATGACATGCTGGACCAGTATAAAAATGTGGTGGCAATCGGACTTGCAGTACCAGGTCCTTATCTAAAGGATGATGGGCACATAGCGGTGATTACACAGATGCCTGCTTGGCATGACATTAATTTCATAGAGGAATTCAAAGATGAGTTTAACAAACCACTCTATATTGTCCATGATGCTAATGCCGGTGCGTTAGCGGAATGGTGGTTTGGAGACCATGAAAGACCGATACACACCCTTGCTTATTTTTTAGTAGGAGAAGGTGTGGGATCTGGTATTATTGAGAACGGTAACCTGTTACTAGGGGTACAGGGTGCTGCAAGTGAAATCGGTCACATAAGTATCGACTTTCAGGGACTACGGTGTGAATGTGGTAATTATGGATGTCTGGAGTTGTATTGTTCGGCCCAGGCAATGCTTAAGAAAGCCAGACAACATGTACCGGAATGTCTATCAGAAAGTTATCCAAAAAGTATTGAAGCATGCAATGTCGTATTTGAAGCAGCCCGGGGCGGCAATCAAAAGGCACTTGAGATAGTGAAAGAGGTAGCAGAATATATTGGCTATGGATGTGTAACACTGATCAATGCCTACAACCCTGACATTATTGTCATTGGTGACAGTGTATCTCAGGGAGGAGATCTGCTGCTTCCAACAATTATGGAAGTAGTAAAGCAGCGCACCATTCCTGAACTGTGTGATAGAGTTCAGATAAAAATATCCAGTTTGAAAGTAGATCCTACTTTATATGGAGCAGCCGCTATCGCGACGGATAAAGTGGTGCGGATGCCAAGTGCATTTTTAGCTGTGGAAAAATAGAATGGAGGAGGCGGTTCTATTTGATTGATATAGACATTATGAAATATAAGATGATTTTTAGCGACATCGATGGGACACTTCTGAATTCGAACCATCAGGTTTCAAGAGCTGCGAGAGAAAAGATACAGGAACTGAACAAGCAGGGCATTCCGTTCATTCTGGTATCCGCACGTATGCCGTCTGGAATCTTACCGATACAAAGGGAACTGGGAATCAATTCACCAATTGTATGCTACAGCGGAGCACTTGTCCTGAATGAGTCTGGGGAATGTGTTAAAACAGCGGGAATTGAATATGAAAAGTCTCTTCTTGTTGATGCCTATTTAAAAAGTGAGTGGAAGCACATCTGCTCCAGCACTTTTTACTTTGATAACTGGCTTGTGGATCAGAAAGAGGATAAATGGGTGATGCAGGAAGAACGCATTACCTCATCTTTTCCAGTAGAAGGTGAGATTGGCGATATTCCTTTGCCTGATAGGGAGATACATAAGTTTTTATGTATGGGAGAGACGGAGCAGATTACAGCTCTCAATGAGGCAATGAAAGAGAAATTTCCTGAGTTATCCATTTATCGATCCAAAGACACCTATCTTGAAATTATGGACCGTGCTGCTTCTAAATCGGGAGCAATTGAATTTTTATGCCAAAAGTATGAGATTCCAATAGAAGCTACCGTGTCATTCGGTGACAATTTTAATGATATTGATATGCTTTTGACTACTGGCAATAGTTTTGCTATGGGTAATGCGCCAGATGAGGTAAAAGAACAGGCGCTCAATATTACGTTAGACAACGATCATGATGGGGTTCTGGCGGGTCTGAATCAATTGGAGTTTACAAAGTAACAAAATAATACATGCTTGAGAAAATACAAGTATATGGGGAGGTAAGTTGAGTTATGGAACATCCGTTAATCCTTCAGATGCAGGGCATTACCAAGGTCTTTCCGGGAGTGCGTGCCCTTGATGACGTAACACTTAAGGTGCGCCGTGGCGATATCCATGCAATTTGTGGTGAGAATGGTGCTGGGAAATCAACCTTAATGAAGGTGCTGTCCGGTGTATACCCTCACGGAACTTATGAGGGCCAGATTATCTATAATGGCAGTGAGATAGCTTTTAAGAATATCAAGGAATCAGAAAAAGCGGGCATTGCAATTATTCATCAGGAACTGACAATGATACCAGAGCTATCCATTACTGAAAACATATTTTTGGGAAATGAGGTAGTAAAGCATGGACTGATTGATTGGGATACGGCTCGTCACCTGACAGTGGATTTGCTTTTAAAAGTAGGTCTTACCATAGATCCGGGTACCTTGATCAAACATTTGGGAGTTGGACAACAGCAATTGGTGGAAATCGCAAAAGCACTGTCCAAAAATGTAAAACTGCTGATTCTTGATGAACCAACCTCTGCACTTAATGAGGCAGATTCAGCAAATCTTCTAAATCTTATGCGAGAACTAAAAAAGAGAGATATTACCTGTATCATGATCTCTCACAAGCTAAATGAGATAGCAGCAATTTCTGATGCGGTTACGGTAATCCGTGATGGTCGTACCGTTGACACCTATGATGTAGAAGCAGGGCGAGTGGATGAGGACCGTATCATTCGGGCCATGGTTGGTCGGTCTATTGAAAACCGATACCCAGAGCATACATCCCATCCTGGTGAGATTATATTTGAAGTGTCTGATTGGTGTGTTGAGGATCCGCAAATTGCAGGACGACTTGTATGTAAACACTCAAATTTTAATGTAAGAGCTGGAGAAATTGTTGGATTTGCCGGACTTATGGGTGCCGGAAGAACTGAATTGATGCGTTCTATATTTGGACATAATTATGGAATCTATCTAGGTGGAACCGTTAAAATCAAAGGGAAAGAAGTACATATGAATTCCGTAGCGTCTGCGATTAAACATGGGTTAGCCTATGTGCCTGAAGATCGAAAATCTTTAGGACTCAATCTAATCGACAGCATCCGCACGACTATAGTATCAGCAAACCTAAAAGCAATCAAACGTGGTTCGTTACTTGACCCAGATAAAGAATTCCAAGCTGCTGATAAATATCGTCATTCATTAAATATTAAGACTCCAAATGTAGATACTGGAGTAAATACATTGTCTGGTGGTAATCAGCAGAAAGTAGTGCTTGGAAAATGGATGTTTACAGAACCGGATGTTCTGATTCTCGATGAACCTACCCGTGGAATCGATGTCGGTGCCAAGTATGAAATTTATCGTTTAATACATGCGCTCGCAGACCAGGGGAAAGCGGTTATACTCGTTTCCTCCGAGTTACCAGAGCTACTTGGTATGGCGGACAGAATCTACACGATTTTTGAGGGAAGTATTTCAGGCGAGTTGAACTGCAGTGAGGCCAATCAGGAAAAACTCATGAGAGTGATGACTAATACCTCTGTGGCAGAATCTAATCAGGAAAGGGCGGAATTGTAACATGAAATATATAAAACAAGTATTAGGCGGTGAACTTCGTCAGTATACAATGGTAATTGCTTTGGCAGCGCTTATCATTATCTTTAATATCACTTCGGGGGGAAGAATGATCACCCCATCCAATTTTCAGAACTTATTGTCTGGTAATGCTTATGTATTAGTTCTGGCGATTGGTATGCTCATGGTCATTGTAATCGGACAGATTGATTTGGCAGTCGGCTCAGTAGCAGGCTTCTCCGGTATGGTTATGGCCTTAGTGGCCAGGGACCTTGGTTTTCCTTGGTGGCTTGCGGTGATCGTAAGTCTTACCATTGGTCTTTTGGCTGGTGCATGGCAGGGTTTCTGGGTAGCCAAACTTGGTATTCCAGGATTTATTACAACTTTGGGTGGTATGATGATCTTCCGTGGAGGTGTGATCTGGATTTCAAAATCAATTTCTGTACCAGCGCCAACGGAATTAAAATGGTTTGGAGCAGGATATTTGCCTGAATGGGGTCCTGTATTTACAGGAATGAACAATTCTACTTTGTTGTTAGGAATTATCGCAATTGCAGCTTACGTGTATGGTCAATTACGTCGACGTAAGCGTACTGCAAAGCTGACTGGCACTACAGAGCCATTTTGGCCAGTGATTGCACGAATTATTCTGGTAGGAGGCATCATTGCTTTCTTTACATGGATATTTGGAACTGGACGTCCAGGAACATCTTTCCCAGTACCAGGCCTGATTCTTGTAATCTTAGTCATTATTTATCATATCATTACAGAACGTACACAATTTGGCCGTCATATTTATGCAGTCGGTGGTAACAAAAGTGCAGCAGCTTTATCTGGTGTAAATGTTCAGAAAACATATTTCTTTACCATGCTTAATATGTCATTTCTTGCAGCCTTGGCAGGTATTATGTTCGTTGGCCGATCCACAGCAGCAGGCCCATCCGATGGAACTGGTTGGGAATTAGATGCCATTGCATCTGTATTTATTGGTGGTGCTGCGGTGTCAGGCGGTATCGGTACCGTTCTTAATACAATGGTTGGTGGTATGGTAATGGCAGTTCTCAATTCAGGGCTTATGTTGATGGGAGTTGGTGCTGACCGTACACAGGTTATTAAAGGTCTTGTATTATTAGCTGCGGTGGCATTTGATGTCTACAACAAAGCACATGGACGTCGCTCTATTATTGGAGCAATCTTTCCTGAAAAGGAAAGCAAACAATCAGAAGGCAAGCCAGCTGACAGTCGTGAAAAATAAACTGCCAGACTGAGCCTTATATAGTCGAGAGACAATAAAAGGAGGTTACTTATGAAAATGAAAAAACAATTATCTCTACTCCTTGCAACAGCGCTTGTTGCTACGGTAGCGATGACAGGCTGTGGGGGCCGAGGAACATCTGAAACAAAAGAAACAGAAGCTGTAACAACGACAGAGGAAACAACAACAGAGGAAACGACTACTGCAGAACCAGAAAAAGGGTTCGCAGCTGATGCAACAATTGGAGTATCTCTTCCATGGCTTGGAACTCAGAACTGGAAAGAGGCAGATGAAATGTTCAAAACTCAGTTAGAAGCTGCTGGATTCAAAGCAATTGTTCAGGCTGCTGATAACAAAGTTCCTCAGCAGCAACAACAGATTGAATCCATGATTCAAAATGGTGTAAAAGTAATTGTTGTAGGTCCTGTTGATGGTACACAATTAGGATCAGTTTTAGAAGAAGCTGCTGCTGCAGGTATTGCAGTTATTGGGTATGACCGCCTTCTTGAAAATACTACAGGCGTTGATGGCGTAGTACAATTTGGCAGCGTTAAGACTGGTGAATTACAAGGTCAGGCTCTTCTTGATGGTCTTGCAAAAGTAAAAGGCGAAGGCCCTTACAATATCGAATTATTCGGTGGCGGTCCTGCAGATCCAAATGCACCTAACTTCTTTAAAGGCGCTATGTCAGTTCTTCAACCAAAGATTGATGATGGTACACTTGTTGTAGTATCAGGTCAAACCGATTTTACTCAATGTGCAACTCCTGACTGGGATAACTCCAAAGCACAGGCTCGTATGGATTCCTTACTTTCTGGTTTCTATTCCGATAAAGAAATCCATGGTGTTCTTTCTCCAAACGATGGCATTGCACGTGCAATCATTACTGCATCTGAACAAGCTGGCCAAGAGATTCCTGTTGTTTCAGGTCTCGATGCTGAGAATGAATCTGTTCAGTGGGTATGGTCTGGAAGACAGTATTCAACTGTAGCAAAACCAACAGATGCACTTGTAAGTAAAACAATTGAAATCATTAAATCTCTTCAGGCAGGTAATGGCATGCCAGCTCCTGACACAAATGTTAACAACGGTAAGAAAGATGTAGGAGTATTTGAACTTCCTCCAGTTGTTGTTACGAAAGAGAATGCAAAAGAAATCTTTGCGAACGATCCTGGTCGTCTTGATCTTCTAAAATAATCAATTAAATTAAAGTATAAAAAAGTGTCTTCGACACTCTCACCCCCCCCTACCCCTCATTTATGAGGGGTAGGGGGGTTCTTTTGCCATGTAATTTTTTACTTTCTATTTATTTAAATTTATCTTATACAAATTCCAATAGAATTATGGATAATATTGGGGTATAATTATGTCAGAGTAGTTCGATGCTGGTGGCGATAGCAAACAAATGCTTTTACAGTAGTGTAGTAATAAATAGAAATTTGTGGAGACAAAATGGTGAAAAACATTCTCTGTCGTATGTTTTGAAATCGCTCCAGAATATCGTGATAAAGGCATTGCGACTGCATTTCTTGAACGTATTTGCATTGATGCAAAAGCGCGAGGATATGCAGCAGTTGAAGGATATGCAAAGTTGTGTAACGACCATGTGGACTACGATTATAATGGGCCAATCAGGCTATATGAAAAAGTAGGATTTACTGAAGTGAAAAGGCAAGATGAGCAAGTAATAATGCGTAAAATATTATGAATCAATAGGTTTTGGACTTGGCGTACCTAAAGAGAATACAGGATATTTGAAGTCTATATTAAATATAGCCATATACCGGGAAATAATATTTTCAGGTGAAAGTGAAAAAAATATTGAGGCATGTATACCCTTTTGGAGATGAAGAACTGGACACAAGAATTATGGAGTATGATTAGGAGAATGGAATGATGTATCTAAAAAGCTTTACCTTCCCAGATGCTGACATGGAATTTGACTTTTTTATGGGCATAAGGAGAACCTGCTATGATTCATACTATCCCTTTAAAATATTGTCCCATCATGACTTGGACAGGCTGGATTTTGATATAGTTACCATATTATATGGAGGGAATGGTTCTGGAAAATCTACGGTACTTAATGTGATCGCTGAAAAGACAGGTATCTGCCGGGATTCTATATATAATAGATCTAATTTTTTTCCGGATTATGTTAAGATGTGCAGGATGAATGCAGAAGAGGAGATTCCTCAAAATAGCCGGATCATAACAAGTGATGATGTATTTGATTATATGCTCAACATCCGTAGTCTGAATGAGGGAATTGACTTGAAACGTGAAGAGCTGTTTGATGAGTATCTGGATGCAAAATACTCACACTTTCAGATGAAATCAATGGCTGATTATGAACAACTGAAAAAAGTGAATAATTCCAGACGAAAAACTCAGTCACGTTTTGTTCGCGGGGAATTGATGGATAATGTCCGTGAGCGTTCCAATGGTGAAAGTGCTTTTCTTTATTTTACTGAAAAAATCAGTGAAGATGGCCTCTATCTGTTGGATGAGCCGGAAAATAGCCTTTCTCCTAAAAGACAAATGGAATTAGTGAATTTTCTTGAGGAATCAGCCAGGTTTTTTGGCTGCCAATTTATTATATCAACCCATTCACCATTTCTGCTTTCCATGAGAGGAGCAAGAATTTATAATCTTGATAATAATCCAGTTGAGATAGAACGTTGGACAGATTTAGAGAATGTGCGTACTTATTATGATTTTTTCAAAATACATGAAAAGGAATTTCTATAAGACTGGACGTAAAAATAGAAGCAGAATTAAAAGTATTTATTTAGGAGAAGCAGATATAAGAAATTTACTGAAAATGTAATATGAATTATTAAATTACAGATTTGCCACGACATACGTTAGTTTTAACGTAATGTCGTGACGAATCTGTTTTTTGCAGGACCCTACCACGGATGTGGGATCCTACTGTGGATGCAACTTTGTTATCTTTGATCGCTGATTGTTGCAGCGCTGTTATTGCTGCTTAAATCTAACAGAGGATCATAAGGGGCACCCGTGATGGTACCTGCCAGCAAGGCGATATCCACCGCGTTTTCTGGGATTCCCCATGAATTTCCGGAGAAGACAAAAATCGCTTGATCTACGACAAACCCTCTTGTGTTGTATACAACATTTCCGGTAATAAATCCTGTTGAATTTGGGTTCAAATAAGCGGGCTGACGCAAGGAATAAAAAATATTATTTTGCACCAAAAGATTTGTAACATTTCCTTGGGTGACAAAGCCACGGTTCACAACCCATCCTGTGGATGGCCCCGCCTGTGGAGGACCGTAAATCACAGAATTAATCAGTCTGTTGTTTGCTCCGGCAAATTGAATAAACTCCACTGGATATGGGTTATCGCTGGTTATAGTCAGTCCGTCTAGCGTATTTCCACCGCCTGTTACCAAGAAAGGTATCACATTCGATTCTAATATAATTATCGCATTAGGAGATCCCTTGAGCGTTACATTCGCCTTGTTCAAAGTAATTTGAGATGTGAGCGGATACGTACCATTCAGTATAAACACAGTCCCTCCTGGTAATACCGCAGTCACGCCCTCTTGAATAGTACCAAAAGGATTGGCTTGTGTTCCATCGCCTCCTATAGCCCCTGATTGAACATAAACATTGAATGGATTAAATTCCACAGTGCCAGTAGGGCCGGTCGGTCCGGTAGGACCAGTAGGGCCGGCAGGGCCAGTAGGACCGGTATCGCCGGCAGGGCCAGTAGGACCAGTAGGACCGGTATCACCAGTAGGACCAGTAGGACCACCAGCAGGACCAGTAGGACCGGTAGGACCAGTAGGGCCGGTATCACCAGCAGGACCGGTAGGACCAGTATCACCAGCAGGACCAGTAGGACCGGTATCACCAGCAGGACCAGTAGGGCCGGTATCGCCAGCAGGGCCAGTAGGGCCGGTATCACCAGCAGGGCCGGTAGGACCGGTATCGCCGGCAGGGCCAGTAGGGCCGGTATCACCAGCAGGGCCGGTAGGACCGGTATCGCCAGTAGGACCAGTATCGCCGGCAGGACCAGTAGGACCGGTATCGCCGGCAGGGCCAGCAGGACCAGTAGGACCGGTAGAACCAGCAGGGCCGGTAGAGCCAGTAGGACCAGCAGGGCCGGTAGAACCAGCAGGGCCGGTAGAGCCAGTAGGACCAGTAGAACCAGTAGGACCCGTAGGACCAGTAGAACCAGCAGGACCAGCAGGGCCGGTAGAGCCGGCAGGGCCAACAGGACCAACAGGACCAGCAGGGCCGGTAGCTCCAGTAGGACCAGTAGGACCGGTAGCTCCAGTAGGGCCAACACAGCAATTGCAATTATGCGGTGGACATGGCTTAGGTGGACATGGCTTAGGTGGACATGGCTTATGGGAACCAAAATAAGGATTATTATAATGAAAGCTTTGCTGCTGAACCAAATCTGACGAATTACATTTATTATCATTTGAACCGCTATTATCTATACTGAAATTCTTCTCCATATAATCACCTTATATAATGAACTTGTAGATAATTCATTATATGTTACCTTTCCATAATATTTTTTTCTAATCTACATTCGATGATGCAGATTATTTAATAGCAGTGCTAATATATAAATGACAGCTTTATTTATAAATATAACAATAGGATTTTATATTTTATCTTAATTTTAGGGTATAATTGAATGAACTGATATTCGCTCTAAAGATGAATCATTATTATAAGTAGCATAATATTATATGCTGAAAATGTAATATTGTGAGTAATTAAAAGGGATTTTAGCATTTTATTTAGAAAATACGGGAAAAAACAGATGGTATCAGTTTATAAAATATAAATAATTTGAGATAACTGTTGTCATAATCTTTTTCTGTATGTGAAAAAAATATCAAAATATATATAAGAATATAATATGGGTCAACGGGCGGTAATTAAGATTATACGCTGCTATAATGGCCCAGTGTGAAACCAGTGAGCCGCCGGCAAATAAAATTTGGCGGCGGCTTACTAAGTGTAGGGATATTAGATTGGCAGGTGTATGATGGTCATATTGGCCTGCGCGACCAGGGCGGAAATAAAAGCGGTATCTCCGCTTTGGTTAAGCAAGCTGAACGTGACCGGAGGACCTACAACGTTTACTAGGGCATTGCCTGCCAGAAGCTCCGTAACGGCGGCCGATGCGGTAAAAACACTGGTTCCGTTGCTTCCGCTCAGTTCAAAGGCTATGGTAGGCGATGCTGCAGCGCCATCCACTGCGACCCACCAATCGAAGTAATAGACTCCGGGCTCGGTAATGGTGAATATGCCGGTCACCGCATCATAGGTGATGGCGGTCGTTCCGCTAAAAAGCACGGTATCGAATATGACCGGATTGCCATCGTCGATTGTTATAAATACGCCCGACTGCAATTGCACCTGGATGCCTTCTAGAAAACCGGCAGGCCCGGTAGGCCCAGTAGGACCAGTAGGACCGGTATCGCCAGCAGGCCCGGTAGGACCAGTAGGACCGGTAGAGCCAGCAGGACCAGTAGGACCGGTAGAACCAGCAGGACCAGTAGGACCGGTGTCGCCAGCAGGGCCGGTAGGACCAGTAGGACCAGTAGAACCAGTAGGACCAGTATCACCAGCAGGGCCAGTAGGACCAGTATCGCCAGCAGGGCCAGTAGGACCGGTAGAGCCGGTAGGACCAGCAGGGCCAGTAGAGCCAGTAGGCCCAGCAGGGCCGGTAGAACCAGCAGGGCCAGCAGGACCAGCAGGACCAGCAGGACCAACAGGGCCAACAGGACCAGCAGGGCCAGTAGGACCGATTAAGCCGATTCCGGTAGCTCCAGTAGCTCCAGTAGGACCGGTAGCTCCAGTAGGGCCAACACAGCAATTGCAATTATGCGGTGGACATGGTTTAGGTGGACATGGCCTATGGGAACCAAAATAAGGATTATTATAATGAAAGCTTTGCTGTTGAACCAAATCTGCTGAATAACATTTATTATCATTTGAACCGCTATTATCTATACTGAAATTCTTCTCCATATAATCACCTTATATAATGAACCTGTAGATAATTCATTATCTATTTCCTTTCCATAATATTTTTTTCTAATCTACATTCGATGATGCAGATTATTTAATAGCAGTGCTAATATATAAATGACAGCTTTATTGATAAATATAACAATAGGATTTTATATTTTATCTTAATTTTAGGGTATAATTGAATGAACTGATATTCGCTCTAAAGATGAATCATTATTATAAGTAGCATAATATTATATGCTGAAAATGTAATATTGTGAGTAATTAAAAGGGATTTTAGCATTTTATTTAGAAATCACGGGGGAAAAACAGATGGTATCAGTTTATAAAATATAAACTATTTGAGATAACTGTTGTCATGATCTTTTTTGAATAATGAATTATGATTTTTATGAAAAATTTATGAAAATTTAATATTAAAACTACTTTTGATTATGAAAATTTATTGATTTTGGGGTTAATCCTTCTCTGTATGTGAAAAAAATATCAAAACATATGTAAGAATATAATATAATTTGTCATATAAAATTATTATTTTTTGATTAAAATAACAATCTTTTTAAATTCAAAATTTATTGCTGGACTTATTAAATTTAGAGGTATATTATATGTTATATTATCAAATTGATTGGGTTAGGAAGTGATGAAATGAAAAACAAACACAAAAAAAATAACAGAATAATGAGAGCATTCTTCGCATTGCTTATTTGTGTAACTTTTTTTTCATTTTACACAACAACTATGTCAGATACTAACCTTTGGGTTAGAAAGGTATCCGATGGAGGAAGTATCAGATCCATAAATCACATACAAACTATAGTGAAATCCAATAATCAGGTCAATGTTGAGAATGAAGAATTTTTCTTTGGCAAAATCGTCTTATATGCCCAGAATAAAATTTTTGGGTATCATTTAATTTTTGCCATTCTATATCTTTTTATCATTTTATCTTTATATATTCTATTCCAATATTTTGAAGGATGGCTCATTCTCGCCTCCCAATCAAAATGTAAATTACTAATGGTAGAATATATACAGCAAAAAGATGGTAAGACGTATTCTGATCAGTATTTATATTCTTTTTAATTTCCAATTATAATAATTATTTTTTAGACCAATGACGGTTTGTGAATTGGTTTGTTTTTAGCGTAATTTTTTAATATATGGTTAATCTAACTATATATTCAATTTAATAAAAGAAGGTGAAATCGATGGAAGACTTAGCTACAGAGCTCATGTCCCAGTTGGAAACGAAGATTAGTTTTGTGATTCCAATTTTTGAAGGTATTCCAGTACCGGCCTCAGTGGTAGTTACATGGGGAATCATGGCATTTCTTATGATATTAACACTGGTCTTTGTAAGGAATTTAAAGATGGTACCAACTGGACCCCAGATCTATGTAGAAGCTTTAGTTGGGTTTATCAATAATTTCTTTGAAGATATTTTGGGAGAGGAAGGCAAAAGATATATTCCTTATCTTGGAACGGTAATCATTTATATAGCATGTGCTAATTTAATTGGGATTATAGGTATCACGCCGCCTACGAAAGACCTCAATGTTACAGCCGGTCTGGCTATTATGAGCATCATTTTAATTGAATATTCAGGTATTCACGCAAAGGGAGGAAAGGGATATTTAAAAAGTTTTGCAGAGCCTATGGCATTGCTGGCTCCAATAAATATTCTGGAGATCATTATAAGGCCGTTATCTTTATGCATGCGGCTCTTTGGTAATGTACTGGGAGCATTTGTTGTAATGGAATTGATAAAAATAGTTGCGCCGGCAATTGTTCCAATTCCACTTAGTTTTTATTTTGATGTATTTGATGGTTTAATACAGGCTTATGTATTTGTATTTTTAACCTCATTATTTATAAAAGAAAAGATGGAATAGAGTAGAAGCTTGATTCAGATGTGGTTTAAACCACAGATAAATTTTAAAACTAAAGGAGATGTATATATGAGCGCTATTATAGCAATAGGAGCAGGAATCGCAGTAATGACAGGTATAGGAGCAGGAATTGGAATTGGTATCGCAACATCAAAAGCAGCAGAATCAATCGCAAGACAACCGGAAGCAAAAGGAGATATTAATAAAGCTCTTTTATTAGGTTGTGCCCTGGCAGAGGCAACTGCAATTTATGGTTTTGTTATCGCAGTATTAATCATTTTATTCTTAAAATAATAGTTAAAGGAGATATATATTATGACAGCATTAATCGCAATAGGAGCGGGAATCGCAGTAATGACAGGTATAGGAGCAGGAATCGGAATTGGTATCGCAACATCAAAAGCAGCAGAATCAATCGCAAGACAACCAGAAGCAAAAGGAGACATTAATAAAGCATTATTATTAGGTTGTGCCCTGGCAGAAGCAACTGCAATTTATGGTTTTGTTATTGCAGTCCTAATTATACTTTTCTTAAAATAGCAGGAGGGGATATTATTGTTAGTATTAAATTGGCATATTATATGGACTTTTGTTAATATTCTTGTTCTGTTTATATTTCTTAAGAAATTTTTATTTGGGCCAGTAACTGAAATGATGGAAAAACGTACTAAGGCTATTGAAGATTCCATACAGGATGCAGAAGCAAAAAAAGCAGATGCTATGAAATTAAAACAAGACTATGAAGAAGAGCTAAATCAAGCAAATTTGGAAGCGGCTGGTATTGTAAAAGAAGCCAGAGAAAGAGCTGATATAGAGTATAACAAACAAGTATTACAGGCAAAAGAGGAAGCGGCAAGAATCATTCAGGATGCCGGTAGAACAATTGAACTGGAAAGAAAGAAAGCCACCCAGAGTGCCCAGGCAGAAATCGCTGGTATCGCACTTTTAGCTGCTTCTAAAGTGATCGGGAAAAATGTGGATGATGATGCAAATAAGCAACTTCTTGGTGATTTTATTAAAGAGGTAGGTGCTGTGAAATGATAACTTTAAGAGCAGCTAATTATGCGAAAGTATTATTTTCCATGGGATTAAAAGAAGAAAGTGTTCATGAGTCTGCAGATATTTTTAGAGGAAATAAAGAATTAATGGGAGTACTGGAGAATCCAAGTATAAAAGAATCCCAGAAAGATGCTGTGATTCATTCCATTTTTCCAAAAGAAATACAGGGATTTATAAAAGTATTATGTGCAAACAGATGTATTAACATTGTGGATATGATTTTTGATGAATACCAAACACTTTTTTTAGAAAGCAGAAATATGATTAAGGGAAAACTATCCTATGTTACAAGACCTGATGAGACAGAGCTTGGACAGATAGAAGACATGATATGCAGTAAATATAATAAAGCAGGAGTAAGTTTGGAGTTAGTGGAAGATACTTCATTAATTGGCGGGTTTACTTTAACTATAGGTGATACCGTTTATGATAAAAGTATTAAAGGAACTCTAGAAGAGTTAGGTAAGACTCTTGCCAGGAGGTGAAAGCATGAGTAATATAAGTCAAAATGATATTATATCTGTTTTAAAAAGTGAAATAGAAGATTATGATGTGAAAATGTCTGTGAAGGAGATTGGAACAGTTATCAGTATTGGTGATGGAATTGCAACAGTTTACGGACTTGATAATGCCATGTATGGCGAATTGGTGGAGTTTGAAACAGGGGTACGTGGTATTGTTCAAAATCTGGAGATGAAAACAATTGGCTGTGTACTACTCGGCTCAGACTATGGAATTACAGAAGGAAGTAAAGTTGTTAGAACAAATAAAAGAGCTGGTGTACCAGTTTCAGAACAATTAATCGGAAGGGTTGTAGATGCACTTGGAAGCCCAATTGATGGGAAAGGCCCAATCGAAACAAAGGATTTCTTTCCTATTGAAAATGAAGCAGCCGGTGTGTGTGAACGTAAATCAGTAAGTGTACCCCTTGAGACAGGAATTCTTGCAATAGACTCCATGTTTCCTATTGGCAGAGGACAGCGTGAGTTGATTATTGGAGATCGTCAGACAGGTAAAACATCAATCGCTGTTGATACGATTCTTAATCAAAAAGGCAAAGATGTAATCTGTGTATATGTAGCAATTGGACAGAAGGCGTCTACTGTTGCACAACTGGTGGCCACTTTGGCAAAACATGGTGCAATGGATTATTCTATCGTTGTTTCCGCATCTGCAAGCGATTTAGCATCCTTACAATATATTGCTCCATACTCAGGTACAGCCATGGCAGAATATTTTATGAAACAGGGAAGGGATGTATTAATTGTTTATGATGATCTGTCAAAACATGCAGTAGCATACCGCACTATGTCCTTATTATTGGAAAGATCCCCTGGACGTGAAGCATACCCTGGAGACGTATTCTATCTTCATTCAAGATTATTAGAACGTTCTGCCAGATTAGATGAAGAACATGGGGGTGGATCCATAACCGCCTTACCAATCATTGAAACACTTGCAGGCGACGTATCTGCTTATATACCAACCAATGTAATTTCTATTACGGATGGTCAGATATTCTTGGAAAGTGAATTATTCTTTGCCGGTATCAGACCTGCTGTTAATGTTGGACTTAGTGTATCCCGTGTCGGTGGTGCAGCTCAGACAAAAGCCATGAAGAAAGCAGCCGGCAGTTTACGTATTGATCTGGCACAATTTCGTGAAATGGAAGTTTTTACACAGTTTAGCTCAGATTTGGATAAGGCCACAAAAGATCTACTTGATCATGGCAACCGTCTGGTCGAGTTATTGAAACAACCGTTATCAAGACCATTGCCATTACATGAACAGGTAATGCTTTTATGTGTTGCCAATAACAAGCTTCTATTAGATGTACCAGTAAAAGAAATTAAAACATTTAGAAGTGATCTGATGGATTTCTTTAGAAGCAAATATTCGAACATAATTGAAGAGATTGATACTAAGAAAGTATTAACAGATGAGTTAATTGGACAAATTGTAACTGCTGCAAAAGAATTCAAGAAGTAGGTGATATCATGGCTAATATAAGAGAAATTCATTCCAGAATGAAAAGCATTAAAGATATTATGAAGATTACCAATGCCATGTATCTGATCTCATCTTCCAAACTAAAAAAAGCAAGAAAAAGTCTTCTTGCAACACAACCTTATTTTGAAGGATTGCAGTCAACCATACATGATATCTTAATTCGTACTCCTCATATGCATCAGGTGTTTTTTGAGCGCAGAGAAGAGATAAAACCAGGGTTTCGAAAAGAAGGTTATATTGTAATTACTGCCGATAAAGGATTAGCAGGTGCTTACAATCATAATGTAATTAAAAGGGCAGAAGAAGAAATGCAAAAGAGTAAAAAGAATTTTCTCTTTGTGATTGGTCAGGTAGGGAGACAATATTTTCTTCGAAAAGGCGTTGAAATTGAATGCGAATTTTTATATACAGCACAGAATCCAACTTTATACCGTGCCCAGTTAATTTCAGAAACGATTATAGAGATGTTTGAAAAAGGTGAATTAGACGATGTATATGTGATATTCAATAAGATGATCACACCAATGAAATCAGAAGTTCAATTTAGAAGAATCTTACCTTTGGAAAGAAGAAAGTTCGACAGAAGAAAAGAAGGATATCAGCACGCGATCTTTGAACCTTCTCCAGAAGAGGTAATGAATAAATTAGTACCGAATTATCTGAAAGGATATATATTTGGCGTGTTGGTAGAGGCTTTCTCAAGTGAACAAAATGCCAGAATGACTGCGATGGAAGCAGCAACAAGTAGTGCAAAAGATATGCTTAGAGAACTGGATCTACAATATAACAGAGCAAGACAGGCATCCATTACTCAGGAAATCACTGAGATTGTCAGTGGTGCCAAGAGCTTGAAAAAATAAGGGAAAGGAGATTTCTAACACTAGCGCTTAGAATCACATAGTAATATGGATAAAGGAAAAATAGTTCAGGTTTTAGGACCAGTAGTGGACGTGGAATTTGAAAGTGGAAAGCTTCCAATGATCAAAGATGCACTTGAAGTAATCCGGGATGGAAAAAGACTTGTGATGGAAGTTGCAAGCCATATAGGCAATAATATAGTACGTTGTATTATGTTAGCATCCAGTGAAGGTCTTGTGAAAGGAATGGAAGTGACTGCAACAGGAGCATGTATTAAAGTTCCTGTAGGAGCACAGGTCCTTGGAAGGATGTTTAATGTACTAGGCGAAGCTATAGATGGGGAAGAAGATGTAAAAGGAGAAGAACAGTGGGAGATTCATAGAAAACCTCCTACATTTGAGGAACAAAGTCCGGTCGTTGAAATATTAGAAACCGGAATCAAGGTAATTGATCTCCTTGCTCCATATGCAAAGGGAGGTAAAATCGGTCTCTTTGGTGGAGCCGGGGTGGGTAAGACAGTATTAATCCAGGAACTTATTCGTAATGTAGCAACAGAACATGGTGGATATTCCATATTTACCGGTGTTGGGGAGCGTTCCAGAGAAGGGAATGACCTTTGGATGGAGATGAAAGAATCTGGAGTTATTAATAAGACTGCCTTAGTATTTGGTCAGATGAATGAGCCGCCTGGATCCCGTATGAGAGTTGCCCAGACAGGTCTTACCATGGCAGAATATTTCAGAGATGAAGAGAAACAGGATGTGCTTCTCTTTATTGATAATATCTTCCGTTATGTACAGGCAGGTTCTGAGGTTTCAGCATTATTAGGCCGTATGCCTTCCGCAGTTGGTTATCAGCCGACCCTTGCAGGTGAAGTAGGAGAATTACAAGAACGAATCACATCAACTAAGAATGGTTCTATTACTTCGGTTCAGGCAGTATATGTTCCTGCAGACGATTTAACAGATCCAGCCCCGGCAGTTACATTTGCCCATCTTGATGCGACTACCGTTCTATCCAGAAAAATAGTAGAGCAGGGTATTTACCCGGCGGTGGATCCTCTTGAATCAACTTCAAGAATCCTTGAACCAGATGTAGTTGGGGAAGAGCATTATGAAATTGCCAGAAAGACACAGGAGCTTTTGCAAAAATATAAGGAATTGCAGGACATCATTGCGATTCTTGGCATGGAAGAATTAGATGCAGAAGATAAATTGGCAGTATACCGTGCCAGAAAGATTCAAAAATTCTTATCACAGCCATTTAATGTAGCTGAGAATTTTACTGGTATCACTGGTAAATATGTTCCTCTTAGTGAAACGATCAGAGGGTTTAAAGCAATCATTAATGGTGAAATGGATGAATATCCAGAAGCAGCATTTTTAATGGTAGGAACAATTGATGAAGTAATTGAGAAAGCAAAATCAATCCAGTGAAATAAAGGTAGATAGGAGGAGCAATGTCTAAAACATTTCAACTTAAGATCGTTGCCAGTGACCATCTTTTTTATGAAGGAAAGTGTGAAATGCTGGTATTTCCCGGTATTGACGGTGAACATGGAATTTTAGCGAGCCATCAGCCCATGGTTACTTGTTTAAGTGCAGGAGAACTAAGGTTTCAGATAGATGGAGAGTGGCACTATGCTGCTGTAAGTGATGGATTTGTTGAAATTACACCAACATTTGTAGTTCTTCTTGCTGATACGGTTGAAAAACCAGAAGAGATTGATGTAAATCGTGCTAACGAAGCAAAATTACGTGCGGAAGAAAGGCTTCGTCAGAAACAAAGTATTATGGAATATTATCATACACAGGCGGCACTTAACCGGGCAATGAATCGATTAAAAATAACAAAAAGGCATAGTTAATAAATATAAGAGAGACATTTTAGATAAATTCTGGAATGTCTTTTTTATGCTTTACAATATCTTAGCAAAAATTTAACTTATTTAAGATAGTTTATTCTTTCAAAAGATATAAACTGAAAGTGTAATAGTTATAAAAAGAAAAATTGAATATGGAAAATATCTATGGATGAAAAATTGACTATTGATGGCAAAAAAAGGAGAATTGCTTATGACTAAAACTTATCTAATTGATACAAACGTATTAATTCAAGCACCTTATGCAGTAGAATGTTTTGAAGAGAACCAGGTGGTAATTCCATTAGTGGTATTAGAAGAATTGGATGGTTTAAAGAAAGCAGATGGTGAAAGAGGGTCAAATGCAAGAGAGGCAATTCGTTACTTGGAGAAACTTCGTGTTAAGGGTGATTTGCTCCAGGGAGTAAAATTAAACAGTGGGGGGACCTTACGTGTAGAAGTAAATTGTATTAATGTTTCACTTCCGGCAAATCTGCCAGAGGACAAAATGGATAACCGGATATTAAAAGTATGTAAAGGTCTGCAGGAAAAATCAGATCAGGTTATCCTGGTAACAAAAGATATTCTTCTTCGGATGAAAGCACAAATAATTGGCATTCAGGCAGAGGATTTTGCCAATGAACAGGTTCCGGCAGAAAAGGCCCAATATCTTGGGCGTACAGAAGTCTATGCACCTGAGGATCTATTCAAAGACTTTAAGAAAAAGGGAATAAATATATCTGATACTTACTGTATAGATGAAAGTGGAATGAAAAAAGAAGGGGAATTTATAATCAATGAATTTGTTATCTTACATGCAGATCAATCAACAAATAAAACACAACTTGGAAGATTTGATGGACAGAAAATTGTACCTCTGAAATATAAAAAAAGTAAACCATATGGGGTTAATCCAAGAAATGCTGGTCAATACTTTTTACAAGAGGCATTAATGGAAGATGCTGATAAAGTTCCATTAGTGATCGTAAAGGGAATGGCAGGTACCTCCAAAACCTTCTATTCTTTAGCGGTAGGTCTGGAAAAATTATTGAATTCTACCAATAAAGAATATAGAAAAATACTTATTACCAGACCGAATGTTCAATTTGACAATGATATAGGTTTTTTACCTGGAAATGAACAGGAAAAAATTTCTCCACTTATCAGACCGGTGATTGATAATTTAGAACAGTTGATTGATTCCAATGAAACTGAGAGATATAAAGATGAGAGGGAATTGAAAGGAAAAATCGATGAAATTTTTGATAGAGGCATAGTCACTGCGGAAGCTATGAATTTTATCAGAGGACGTTCTTTTGTAAATACTTACTTAATCATAGATGAAGCACAGAATATGACGCCAAAACAAGTAACCGGGATCATAACAAGAGCAGGGAAGGGAACAAAAGTTATATTGCTTGGAGATCCGAAACAAATTGATACACCATTTTTAGATGAAAGAACCAATGGTCTATGTTATGCTTCTGAACGGATGAAGGGGAGTTCTCTTTGCTATCAGATTACATTAACGGCAAAAGAATGTGAACGTTCGGAACTTGCTTTTGAAGCAATAAAAAGAATGTAATAAATTTATACATGATAGAATATAATATATAGTTGTAACTTAAAGGAGAATATAGATGTTAATAAGTTTAAATTCAGTAGATAAGGTAGTTAATTTTGTAAATGCAGTCTCCAGATTTGATGAGGAGCTTGAATTAAAGTCAGGGATACATGCTGTAGATGCTAAATCCATAATGGGGGTATTTTGCCTGGATCTGACAGAGCCAATTGAATTAGTAACAGATCATATTAAAAGCGAGATGTTATTAAAAATTTTAAATGATTTTAAATGGCAAAAGGTTGATAAGTATTTAATGAAAGAATCAATGGTAAGTTAATATGGAGCAGGATGCAAAGTAAAAAGAACATGAAATTGTCTTCATGTTCTTTTTATTATGAATAAATTGGATTTCATTGAGTCGATTCATAAAATATATTTCATGGGAAGATAAAGTAAAAATCTTAAGAAACAGGCTTGACATTTCAAAATAGATTGTGTACAATTTAATTTATAAAAATTGTATACAATTTAATTTTGTACAATATAAGGAGGGCAATATGTCAATTTATGAATTTGAAATAAAAGATGAAAAAGGGAATCCAGTCAGCCTGGAGGATTTTAAGGGGAAGGTTCTGCTTATTGTGAACACTGCTACTGGATGTGGATTTACACCTCAATATGATGGATTACAGAATCTATATGAAAAATATCAAAGCAAAGGGTTTGAAATACTTGATTTTCCATGTAATCAATTTGCAAATCAGGCACCTGGAACAGAAGAAGAGATAGTGGATTTTTGTCAAATTAAATATGGAGTTACTTTTAAACAATTTGCTAAGGTTGAAGTAAATGGCAGGAATGAAGAGCCTCTGTTTACATACCTTAAATCTCAGAAAAAAGGTGTACTAGGTGATAATATTAAATGGAATTTCACCAAATTCTTAGTTGACAGAAAAGGAAATATTGTAGAACGATTTGCTCCAGCTACAGCGCCGGAAAAAATAGAATCAAGGATTGCAGAATTATTATAGAACAAAAGGGATGTTACATTTTGAGCCTTATAACTGCAACAAGATCTATCCTCTTCCTTTACTCAGTACATCATAGGGAGAGGATAGACTTTTTATATATCACCTTCTAAATTCTTTTAAAGACACTGCTTTGGTTATTAATAATAATATAAAATAGCCTGCACTTAAAACGAAACAGCAGAGCAATAGTATTATAAGAGGATGTGTACTGGAGGTTGTTACAAGGTAATTATAAAAACGCATAATGATAAGACCTTCAAAAAAAATAATGAGCGCAGGTTTTACGATCCAATCAATGGCATGAATACTTACAGGTACATTTCGATAGATTGCAAAGCCGTCTAAAAAGGATATGATCAATTGGCTTACTAATAGGCCGATCAGATAACCGGCAATTCCTTTCCTTGGAACAAGATAAAGAATAAAAAGGATACGTATGGACAATCCGATAACGGTATTAAAAAATGTAATATGAGCTTTACCTAATCCATTAATGATGCTTCCTAAAGTAGTGGTAAGGTAGAGAAAAGGACATAACCAGGCTAAGGTCGTTAAGAAACTGCCCGCCAGTTTATTATGATATACTTCCATACCTAAAGAATTACCAAAGATAATGAAGACACCAGTGCTTAAGATACCAATTAATAAACTATATTTAATAGAGATGGAAGTAGTATTATCGATCATCCGGTCATTTCTGGCAGCCTGTGCCTCTGATACTGCAGGAAGCAGCATAACAGCAAAGGAATTGGTTATGGTGGATGGAAACATAATAAATGGCATGGACATTCCGGTTAATATACCGTAAACACTTAATGCCTCGGCATTTGTCAGACCTGAACTTTTTAACATATTAGGAATTAAGACTGCTTCGAAGCTTTGTAATATACTAATAAGGAGTCGGTTACTTGTTAATGGAACTGCAAGTTTTAAGATATTTTGAGGAATTCGTTCTTTTCGCGCAGCGGTAAAGAACGGATTCTTTTGTTGTATTTCATATCTTATTCTTGTGCTTTTAAGATTTCCTTTTACAAAACAAATAATATTATAAACATTTGAAGCAATTTCTCCAAGAACAATACCAAATACAGCAAGTTCACAAGTCAGGGTGACGTCGCCATTTCCTATGATTGTTGAGATTATGTACACAGATAGGACTCTTACGATCTGCTCAAACAATTGACTGGCAGCTGGTACAGAAGCCTTCTTTATCCCATAATAATAACCATTGATGCAAGCAGTGATGCCACAGAATGGGAAGACCATGGCCAGGACTCTTAAAGAAGATGCACTTCTTGGTTCGGTAAGCAATCTGCCTGCTATATACTCAGAATTACTATATACCAGTATCGATAGAACAAGTGCAATACTAACAGAGAAAATTAATCCTACAGCTAATATTTTCTTTATATTTTGCTTATTATTCTTTCCCCTCTCAGCGGCAATGAGCCTTGAGATAGAAGTTTGAAGTCCCGATCCATATAGGGTAAAGCATATTCCATATACAGGGAATACAAGATGATAAACGCCCATCATCTCTGCTCCCATTAATTTTGCAAGATAGATTTTATAAAAAACTCCAATAAATCTTGTAGCAAAACCTGCAATAGTAAGAATTAATGTGCCTTTTATTATTGTATTTTTGCTCATCCTTATCCGCCTATTTATATATTTTATAATTTAATATATTTCTTTTCAAAGGGAAATAGAATGACAAAAATGTTATTTTAAAGAAAATGGGATTTTTGCCCCCTTTGAGACCAGAGAATATTTAAGTTAATAATTCAGGGACCTGTTCCAGTGTGGAGCAGGTCCTTTTTATCGTATTGCCTCCTTGAAATACAACTTTACCTGGGAATAGTTCAATATTGTTTATTAATGTTTTATATAAATGTTTATATAAAATAATAACTAAAAAATATGCAAGTAAATAGATTTGTATTGAAAATATGTAATGTTTGCACAAAAAATAAATTAAAAAACCGTGAAAATATTACAAAAAGCAAATAATATATTATAAAATTATTGAATATTCATATAAAACATTTATAATAAGAATTACAAAAGGAGTGATATTTTGAAACCAAGCATCAGAAAGATAAGTGATATCACCGGATTTTCACCTGCTACCGTTTCCAATGCATTAAACCGTAAAAAAGGTGTAAATAAAGAAACTTCAGAAACGATATTCAGGATTGCCAATGAGATAGGTTATGTAAATGAATTAAAAATATCAAGAATTATGCTGGTAATTTACAAAAGAAATGGTTCGATCATTGATAATTCTCCATTCTTTACGAATTTATTAGACGGTGTAGAGACTGAGTGCAGAGAATTCGGCTATGAAATGACAGTCTGTAATCTGGATAGGCGAAGTGATTCTTATGAAACAAGGCTGGATGAAATTCTAAATGACAGATCTACTGCGATCATAATGTTGGGAACAGAGGCGCAGGATGAAGATTTTGAAAGATTTATGGATGCAAAGTGCCCTATTGTGATTCTGGATAGCTGGAGCACTTCCATGGAATTTAATGGGATATTAATTAATAATTCAGATTCTGCAAGAAATGCAATTGAATATCTGATCGAGAAGGGACATACAGAGATCGGTTATCTAAGAGGAAGATTCCGTATCAAAGCGTTCAGTGCAAGAGCCAATGGCTATGCAAGGGCATTACATAAAAAAGGAATCGGTATCAGGGAAGAATATATTGTCACACTGGATACCACAATGGATGGTGCATATAAGGATATGCTTGCTTTTTTGGAGAAAAAACCACCAATACCTACCGCTTTTTTCGCAGACAACGATATGATAGCACTTGGTGCAATGAAGGCACTGATTGAAAAGGGATACCATGTCCCTGAGGATGTATCTTTAATTGGATTTGATGATTTGTCATCCAGTGAAATCTCGACTCCAAGGTTAACAACCATTCGGGTATTTAAACAGGAAATGGGGCAGATGGCAGTTCGAAGACTTCTTGATGTGATCAGGAACGGAGCAGGTATCAAGTCCAAGACTCAGGTGTGTACGGAGTTCATTGAGAGAGATAGTGTAAAAGATTTAACGAAATAAAATAGATATGGAGGAAATCATATGGATAAGATTAAAATCGGTTTGGCACCTACGAGAAGGAGTATTTTCAGTGCTCCGGATGCAATTAAATACGGAAATCTTACAAGGGACAGGTTAAAAGAACTGGAGATAGACGTTGTTGATATTAATGATATCAATAAAGAAGGTCTGCTCTATAATGAGGAAGACAGAAAAAAGATTGCTGAGAAATTCAAAAAAGAGAAAATAGATGGGCTGTTCTTTCCCCACTGCAATTTTGGAACAGAATATGAAGTTGCAAGATTAGCAAAAGAACTGGATGTACCGGTACTTTTATGGGGGCCAAGAGATGAAAGACCCGATGAATCAGGTGTCCGCTTAAGAGACAGTCAATGTGGATTGTTTGCAACTGGTAAGGTACTTAGAAGATTCAGGGTGCCATTTACTTACATGACGAACTGCAGATTGGGGGATTCTGAATTCGAAAGAGGAATCAGAGATTTTATGGCAGTATGTAATGTTGTGAAAGTTTTTAGAAATACAAGGATATTACAGATATCTACAAGACCTTTTGATTTCTGGTCTACCATGTGTAATGAAGGAGAATTGCTTGAAAAATATAATATTCAGCTATCTCCTGTTCCAATGCCGGAACTTATGGATGAAGTAAAGGCAGCCAAAAAGGAAGGAACTGAAGTTGCAGAAGTAATTACATATATCAAAGAGAATATGAAAGTTGAGATAGATGACAAAGCTTTGGAAAGTGTGGCAGCTATGAAGGTAGCAATGCAGGGAATGGCAGAAAGATATGGCTGCAATGCCATAGCGATCCAGTGTTGGAACTGTCTTCAATCAGAACTGGGAATCATGCCTTGTGCAGCCAATTCTTTGTTGAATGATCTGGGAATTCCAGTTGCGTGTGAAACAGATATACATGGAGCAATCACTTCTATTTTAGTGGAAGCAGCAGGTATGGGGCAGACACGATCCTTTTTCGCTGACTGGACAGTCCGCCATCCGGATAATGAGAATGGAGAACTACTGCAGCATTGTGGCCCTTGGCCGATTTCTATTGCAAAAGAGAAACCAACACTTGGATATCCTTTAGCATTCAAACATCCGGGTGCTGTAGAGGCGGAAGCAAAGCATGGTGACATTACTTTATGTAGATTTGATGGTGACAACGGAGAATATTCACTATTATTAGGCAGGGCAAAAGGCGTTGACGGTCCATACACCAAGGGAACTTATCTTTGGATTGAAGTGGAGAATCTAAAAAGATTGGAAGATAAGCTCGTATGCGGTCCTTACATTCATCATTGTGTTGGAATTCATAAAGATGTTGTACCGGTATTGTATGAAGCATGTAAATATATTAATGTCACACCGGACTTTTATGATCCCATTGAGGAGGAAGTAAAAGCTTACATCAGAGGAGAATAGAGTGATTGAGGATCAAGAAAGAGCAAGGAGGAAAGAAATGGATAATTTAAAGGCAGTGTCGTTTGAACTGAGAAAAGATGTCGTTAATATGATATACAAAGCAAAGACAGGGCATATGGGCGGAGATTTCAGCGTAATGGACATTTTAGTAACTCTTTACTATAAACATATGAACATAACACCAGCGACGGCGAATGATCCAAAAAGAGACCGGTTTATACTTAGCAAGGGACATTCTGTGGAAGCACTTTATAGTGTCCTTGCGGGAAGAGGATTCTTTCCAAAAACTGATCTTGAAACCTATTCCCAGTTTCAATCCAAATATATCGGACATCCAAACAATAAAGTGAATGGGATAGAGATGAATTCAGGTTCTCTTGGGCATGGGTTGTCAGTATCTGTCGGCATGGCCCTTGCAGGTAAAATGGATCAGTCCTCTTACCGGGTATATACTGTGATGGGGGATGGTGAACTTGCAGAAGGTTCCGTATGGGAGGGAGCCATGGCAGCAGGCCATTATAAGCTTGACAATCTGACTGCAGTGGTGGACAGAAATCGTCTGCAAATATCCGGTACGACAGAAGAAGTCATGGCTCAGGATGATCAGGATCAACGATGGAGCAGTTTTGGATGGAATGTAATCCATGCAAAAGGGAATGATATGGATTCTCTGGATCAGGCATTTCAGACGGCAAAAGAAACCAAGGGCAGGCCTACCGTAATCATTGCAGATACAACAAAAGGCTATGGTGTATCTTTTATGGAAAATAAAGCAGGATGGCATCACAGGATACCAAACCAGGAAGAATATGAACAGGCATTGGCAGAATTAGAGCAAAGGAGAGTCGCAGCATATGAATAAAATACCAAATCGCCAGGCAATATGTGATGTATTAGTAGAAAAAGCAAATACGGATAATGATATTGTTGTCCTTTGCAGTGATTCCAGAGGTTCTGCTTCTTTAGCAGACTTTGTGACAGCTCATCCGGATCAATTTATAGAGACTGGAATTGCAGAACAAAACATTGTATCCATTGCCGCAGGTCTTGCAAAATGTGGGAAAAAGCCCTATGTAGCTTCTCCTGCCTGTTTCCTGTCAACAAGAAGTATGGAGCAGGCGAAAGTAGATGTAGCCTATTCTAATACCAATGTAAAATTAATAGGGATCAGCGGCGGGATCAGCTATGGAGCACTTGGTATGACTCACCATTCCTCTACGGATATTGCGACTATGGGATCTATTCCCAATATGAGAGTCTATATCCCAAGCGACCGGTTACAGACAAAAAAGTTATTTAAATGTTTGCTGGAGGATGAAAAACCGGCGTATATCCGGGTGGGACGCAATCCGGTAGAGGATTTATATAAAGAAGAAAATATAGAGTTTGAACTAGATAGGGCGACCCTTGTCCATGAAGGCAATGATCTGACGATTGTAGCGTGCGGTGAACTGGTAAGTGCGGCAAACAATGCGGCTATTGAATTAGAGAAACAGGGAGTATATGCCCGAGTACTTGATATGTACTGCGTGAAACCAATCGATCGTTTGGCAATAGAAAAGGCTGCAAAAGAAACAAAAGGCATTATTACAATAGAAGAACATACCTATATTGGCGGTCTGGGTGCCATGGTAAGCCAGATAGTTGCAAATACTGCCCCTAAGAAAGTCATTAATCTGGCACTGCCGGATTCTCCGGTTGTGACCGGTGTTTCCAAGGAAGTATTTGATTATTACGGCTTAAATAAAGAAGGTATCGTAAAAGCAGCAATGGAGTTGATAAATGATGTCAGATAAATACATATTAGGAATTGACCAAAGTACCTCAGGAACCAAAGCATTGCTTTTTGACGAGGATGGAGGTCTGATTGCCAGAAGTGATCTGCCCCATGACCAGCTTATTTCTGAACAAGGCTGGGTAGAACATAATCCCATACAGATCTATGAAAACACATTAGATGTGGTAAGAGAAGTGGTAAAACAGGCAGGTATTGACAAAAACAATATAGTTGGAGTAGGTATCAGCAACCAGAGAGAAACTGCCATGGTTTGGGAAAGACACACAGGGAACCCGGTATACAATGCCATTGTATGGCAATGTGCCAGAGGAGAAGCGATCTGCAATGAGATTGAAAGAGCAGGCCATAAAGATATAATAAAGAGCCGTACCGGTCTGCACCTGTCCCCATACTTTTCCGGGGCAAAATTAAGCTGGATTCTTAAGAATGTGGATGGAACGAGAGAAGAAGCTGAAAAAGGAGAATTATGCTGCGGGACCATGGACAGCTGGCTTGTATACAAACTAACGGGAGGAGTTTCTTTTAAAACAGATTACTCCAATGCGTCCAGAACCCAGTTGTTTAATATTCTTGAGCTGAAATGGGATGAAGAGATATGTAAGATATTTGAAATCCCGGTAGAAATGCTGCCAGAAGTGTGTGACTCTAATGGTTTTTATGGAGAAACGGATTTTACCGGCTTTCTTGACCATAAAGTACCCATCCGGGGAGTACTTGGTGATTCCCATGGTGCTCTTTTTGGCCAGGGCTGCCTGAAAAAAGGAATGATAAAGGCAACTTATGGCACTGGTTCCTCCATTATGATGAATATAGGGAAAGAGCCGGTGTTCAGTCAGAAAGGTATTGTTACTTCTCTTGCCTATAGTATGAATGGAGAAGTGAATTACGTATTAGAAGGCAATATTAATTATACAGGTGCGGTCATTAAATGGCTGATAGAAAATGTAGGGCTGATCCAATCGGCCAGGGAAAGTGAAGAACTGGCTAAAGCAGCCAAAAAAGAGGATAAAACTTATCTGGTTCCTGGATTTACAGGTCTTGGAGCACCGTACTGGGACAGCAATGCAACAGCACATATTAGCGGAATGACAAGAACAACGGGAAAAGCAGAAATTGTGAAAGCGGCAGTAGAGAGCATTGCTTATCAGATTGGAGATATTGTAAAGATCATGAGTGAAGAATCCGGTGTTACAATCCGTGAATTAAGAGTAGACGGGGGACCGACCAGAAATGAGTATTTAATGCAGTTTCAAAGTGATCTTCTTGGAATTGGAGTACAGGTACCGGACGTTGAAGAATTATCAGGGATTGGAGCAGCTTATCTTGCAGGTATCACCTTAGGAATTTATGAAGAAGAAAAATTGTTTGCAAGAATGGAGAGAAAAAGTTTTAATCCTGTAATGAATAAAAGGATAAGAGAAATCCGTTATCAGGGCTGGAAAGACGCAGTCTTATGTGCCCTGAGCAGACCAGGGATGTAGCAGCCGTTCTCTCCGGTTCTAAAAGCAGGAGAGTTACAGCTGATAGCCATCAATAAAACTATATAATAAATTAGGAGGATGAAGTAATGAAAAAATTCAAAAAGTTAATGGCAGGTTTTATGGTAGCAGCATTAATGGGCACCATGCTTGTAGGCTGTGGGAGTAAAGGAGCAGACAAGGCAGAAGAACCTGCAGCAACTGAGTCAACGGAAGAAACTACTGATAATGCAGAAGCAGAAACTCCAGCAGAAGAACCAACAGCTGCACTGACCGGAGGGGGAACGAATCTGATCTATATCATCACCCCTTCCCATTCCAATCCTTTCTTTAAGACAGAAGCAGAAGCGGCAGCTGCAAAGGCACAGGAATTGGGATATGAAGTAAAAACAGTATCTCATGATGACGATCCTACAAAACAGGCAGAATTATTTGATACTGCCATTTCAGAAAAAGCAGCAGCGATCATTTGTGATAACGCAGGTTCTGACGCGACAGTTGCAGCAGTGCAAAAGGCAAGGGATAATAATATTCCTACATTTTTAATTGACAGAGAGATCAATGAATCAGGAATTGCAATTTCTCAGATCGTTGCAAATAACTACCAGGGTGCAAAGGCAGTTGCGGAAGTTTTTGTTGAAGCCATGGGTGAGGCAGGAAAATATGCAGAATTACTTGGAAAAGAATCAGATACCAATGCCGGAGTCAGATCAAGTGCATTCCATGAAGTAATCGATCAGTATCCGGATATGGAACTGGTAGCCACTCAGACAGCCAATTGGGAACAGGCGGAAGCATATACAAAGATGGAAACGATTATCCAGTCTAATCCAGATATTAAAGGTGTCATCTGTGGTAATGATACAATGGCTATGGGAGCAGCAGCTGCAATTAAAGCGGCCGGATTAAAAGATATTGCAATTATTGGTGTAGATGGCAGTGATGATGTAAGAGATGAAATTAAAGCTGGAAATATTACTGCAACAGCTCTTCAACAGGCTGCATTAATTGCAGAGATGGCGGTGCAGCAGGCAGATGATTATTTGAAGAATGGTACAACAGGGCTGGATGAAAAGCAGCTTGTTGACTGTGTGGTAATTACAAAAGAGAATGCAGACCAGTTATCAGCATTCAGATATAAATAATCGTAGTAGATAAAATTTAGACAAGTAATTGGTATATATATCAGCTTGTGGGTATACTGGGGTAAGGTACGGTTAAGGTATATTGAATCGTACCTTATCTGATGAAAATTCTGATAAACATCCTATTAATTTATTAAAATCGGCAATTAATTGTGGAGCATCTTGCCGTTATGAGAATCCACGATCAAATATATAAAACGGAGAAATGGGGAAAATATGCGAAAAAGAATATTATTATTATCCATGGCAGTCATCCTGTCAATGTCAGTTATGACAGGCTGTATGAAAATCGTAAAGATTGGAGAAGAAGGAAAATTAACCGGAGAAGTTGAATTTAATGCCGGTGATAATGTTGCAGAAATATGGGATTCGGTTGCTTTATCGGAATTAACGGAAAAAGCGGTGGACTTATCAGCTTTTTTAGCAGAATCCAATGGAGATTTAAAATCACTTGCGGACCAATATGGCAAATATTCCATGGGAAGTTCCGGTGAACTGAACTATACGGTAAAAGGAGCCGGGACCGTGAAAGAGGTAAATACAGAGAAAAAAGCAGGGTATGTGGAAGTGACATTAGACAGCTACACAGGGGAAGCGGTAATCCGCCTGCAGATCGGACCGGTATTTAAAGGCTCGGCAGTAAGGGATTCTTTAGATATCATCAAATTTGAAGATTATAAGAATCAGGTTGACTATGCGGCAGTTTCACAAAGTATTCACGATATTATCAAAACATCAATTATCGAGCAGATGGATCTAACCACTTTGGAAGGAAAACATATTGAATTTACAGGGTGTTTCACAGCGGATAAAGATGATCTGTTACTAATTACTCCGGTTACTTTGACTGTCAAATAAAAGAGGGGGCATTGACAATGACTGATAAAGAAAAAGAAAACAAAGAGGTCTGTCTGCATGCAGAATGCATTGATAAGATTTACCCTGGAACAAAAGCACTGGATAACGTATCCTTCGATGTGTTAAAAGGCAAAGTAAATGTGCTAATTGGAGAAAATGGTGCAGGTAAATCTACTTTGATGAAGATCATAGCCGGGATTGAACAGCCTTCCTCCGGAACTATTTCAATGGATGGGAAGGAAGTTTTTCTAAGAGATACAACGGAAGCAAGAAAACATGGAATAGGCATTATACATCAGGAATTAAGTTTATTTCCAAATCTTAATGTGTACCAGAATATCTTTATGGCAAGAGAGAAGACAAAAGGAAAGGTGACCCTGGATAATAAGACCCATATTGATCTGACCAATAAAATCCTGGAAAAATTGGAATTTCCATTGGATACTGGTACCTTGATCGGGGATTTAAGAGTAGGTCAGCAGCAGATGATTGAAATTGCCAGAAATCTGATTCAGGATGATCTTAAAATACTGATCATGGATGAGCCGACTTCTTCCCTTAGCCAGCAGGAAGTAGAGGTTTTATTTAAATTAATGAGAGAATTGACTGCCTCGGGAATCTCCATTGTTTATATTTCTCACAGATTAGAAGAAATTATGAAAATTGGTGACCATGTTACGATTCTAAGAGACGGCAGATATGTGGCAGAAGCTGATGTAAAGGATATAGATGTACCCTGGATCGTTCAGAAAATGGTTGGAGAAGGTAAATCATACCCAAGGAGAGAAAGAAATATTGACTGGGATAAATGTGAGACAGTTCTTCAGGTTAATAATCTATCCCTGCCAAAGAGCGGGGGCGGATTTTTGCTTGACAACGTGAGCTTTGAATTGAAAAAAGGCGAGATACTGGGAATCTATGGTCTTATGGGTGCCGGAAGAACAGAGATCTTTGAATGTATTATGGGACTTCGTCCGGAACATACGGGAACAATTATGCTGGAAGGTGAGACTTTATCGGTAAAGAGCATATCAGAACAGATTGATAAAGGATTTGCCATTGTACCTGAGGATAGACAGCAGGAGGGAATCGTCCAGACGATGAATATTGCCAAGAATATATCTTTGTCAAGTCTGAAGAATTATGGGAAAAGGTTATTCCTTGATTCTAAAAAAGAAAATCAGGCAATCGATGAGGAGATTAAAGATATACATATAAAAGTGGCAAATAAGAACCTGCCGATTCTTTCTCTGTCAGGTGGAAACCAGCAGAAAGTAGTCATCGGGAAAGGGATTCTCACAAACCCTAGAATACTGCTTCTTGATGAGCCAAGCAGAGGAATCGATATTGGAGCAAAGACAGAGGTATTTGATATTATAAACCAATATGCGGAAAGAGGTCTATCTATTATCGTTATTTCATCAGAGTTAAAGGAAATCATAGCAATTGCAGACCGGATCATGGTCCTGTCCAATGGAATCAAAACAGGTGAATTGACCGGTGATGAGATAAAAGAAGAGCATTTAGTTTTAGCCTCTTATAAAGGTCATCATGGACATTGATGAGAAAGAAAAGGAGACAGATTGTATGAATAATTCAAAGCAAAAAAATAATAGTGCTATCATAATGACTCTCTTAAAAGGAAGAACATTAATCGTATTAGGTATTTTGGTAGTATTCTTTAGTATAGCAACTCCGACTTTTTTAACTACAAGCAGTTTATTGCTCATCGCTAAGCATGTAGCTTTATATGGTATTCTTGGAATCGGGATGACTTATGTTATTATTACCGGAGGTATTGATCTTTCCGTAGGTGCAATCGTCGGCTTGGGCGGTATGATCGCCGGTGGATTGATCAATGAAGGCCTTACCCTGAAAATGTTTGGGGTCACGGTGTATTTCAGTGTGCCTGCAATTGTAATCATTACTATGATCTGTGGTGCCCTCATTGGTATTCTTAATGGTCTGGTAATCACAAAATTTAATGTAGCACCTTTTATTGCTACTCTGGGTATGATGTATGTGGCAAGAGGTTTTGCGATGCTTCGATCCAACGGGGCAACTTTTTCTAACCTTACAGGTAAAGAAGGACTTGGTAATACCGGGTTTGAATTTTTTGGAAGAAATATTGGGGGAATTCCCGTAGGTGCAATCATACTGCTGATTATTGCAGTAATTGCAGCAATTCTTTTAAAGAAGACTTCATTTGGATGGCATATCCTTGCCATTGGCGGGAATGAAAAGGCCGCTAAATTATCCGGTGTAAAAGTAAATAAAGTTAAAATATTAGTATATATGTTCTCCGGAATCTGTGCCGCAATCGTAGGAATCATCACTGCTTCCCAATTAGTGGCTGCCCATCCTGCTTCCGGCGAATCCTGGGAGATGAATGCAATTGCCGCAACCGTACTTGGAGGAACCTCCATGTCAGGGGGCGTGGGAACCATTGGAGGAACGATTATAGGTGCCTTTGTAATCGGTGTGATCAATGATGGTCTGGTAATGTGCGGAGTATCTGAATTCTGGCAGATGGTGATTAAAGGTCTGGTAATCGTATTTGCAGTAGTAATTGACCAGTTCCAACGTAATTTACAGGCTAAGATGGCGTTACAGTCCCGTAACGAAAATTCATAATTATCCAGATAATTAGGTAATTGAGAAACTCTTTTCTGGGGTTTATTGATGTTCCCGTATTCTTAGGCTGTCTACTACAGTTTGATGAAATTGTTTGACTTATCCATACACTGAAGTTTCGCATTTCAGTGTATGTAACGTACAAACAATTTCATCAAACAGTAACGACAGACAAAGAACACGTTGGAACAATCATAAACACAGAATAGAGTTTCAAAATCAGCTGATCATATATTTTGAGAGGAGAAAAAGGATGAAAAAACGTGGGATATTAAATGCTCAATTAGCCGGATATATTGCTGCACTGGGTCATGGAGATACTTTTGTGATCGGAGATGCGGGACTTCCCATTCCTGCAGGAATACCTATTGTTGATCTCGCCTTGTGTGGAGGAGTACCAAGCTTTGAACAGGTATTGACTGCTGTTCTTAACGAGACAGAAACAGAATACTATTGCCTTGCCCAAGAAATTGTAACAAAAAATGAAAGATTACTGGAGTTCATTCAGGAGTCATTACCGGAAGTGGAATATGAAATGATACCTCATTTGGAGTTTAAAGAGGCAACAAAGAATGTAAAATTCGCAATCCGTACGGGAGAATTCACACCATTTCCTAATATTATTCTACGGGCAGGGGTATCATTTCCTATATAATAAGGCAGGTAATTGCGAAACTCTAAAATTATATTTATTTGTGAAACAATTAATACAATTCCGGAGCGGAAGCTAAGCGGAAGGAGCGTTGGAGCGGAGGAATTTGTATTCATTGCTTCATAAATTTAGAAAACTTAATAGTTTCGCAAATGCCTAATAATAAGGTGGTAAAGGGAGGAAAAATGATGAAGATATTAAACATTGGATCATTGAACTATGATTACGTCTATTCTGTAAAACATATTGTGAAGCCGGGAGAGACTGCTTCCTCTCTTAAAATGGAGACCTTTTGCGGCGGAAAGGGACTAAACCAGTCAGTTGCGTTAGCAAGGGCAGGTGCATCTGTTTATCATGCAGGATTCATCGGTGAGGATGGAGAACTTCTGTTAGATACCTGTAAGAAGAATCAGATAGAAGTGAGCCACATTAAAAAAATCCAGGGAAGAAGCGGTCATACAATCATTCAGGTGGATAATGAGGGACAGAACTGCATTCTTCTCTATGGTGGAAGCAATAGATTCTTAACTTCCCAATATGTGGATGAGGTATTAGATTCTTTTGATCCGGGAGACTGGATATTGCTTCAGAATGAAGTGAACCTGCTTAGTTATATTATTGACAGGGCTTATGAAAAAGGAATGAACATAGCGTTGAATCCATCTCCTTTTGATGAGGCAGTGAGAGAATGTGATCTATCCAAAATTACTTTGTTCTTACTCAATGAAATTGAAGGAGAGCAGATAACCGGCTTATCCAATGAGCAGGAAATTCTGGATGCCATGATAGAGCAATATCCTAAGGCAAGGATTGTCCTTACCCTTGGATCAAAAGGAGTCGTCTACCGGGATAAAGAAAAGGAATGTTCTCATGGAATATACCGGGTGAGAGCAGTGGATACAACAGCGGCGGGAGATACCTTTACCGGATATTTCTTAAATTCTCTTCTAAATGATCTGCCTGTTGAAGAGGCACTGAAACTCTCTTCCAAAGCGTCTGCAATCGCAGTATCAAGACCAGGAGCCACGGTATCCATTCCATATAGGAAAGAAGTAGAAGAATATCAATTCGATTATTAAGAAAGGAAGATAAAAATATTAGTAATTCCTTTTAACATTAACAAGAAATATGTAAATATAAAGATTTTTATGGTTTAGGCTGGCTTATAAATAAATTGTAAATTAAGGAATGATATGTTAATATTTTTCAAGAGATATTAGGTCCCTTTTTGGGGATAAAGTACGAAAAATATTGATACAAGGAGGAACTGCTTTGAAGCCAAGTATTAGAAAAATAAGTGATATCACGGGTTTTTCACCTGCTACGATCTCCAATGCTTTAAACCATAAAAAAGGTGTGAATAAAGAAACTGCGGAAGAGATTTTTAAGGTTGCCAATGAAATCGGTTACGTAAATGAATCTAAGATATTAAGAATTATGTTAGTTATTTATAAGAGAAATGGTTCTATTATTGATAATTCTCCATTCTTCACTAATTTACTGGAAGGTGTGGAATCGGAATGCAGGGAATCTGGTTATGAAATGACAATATGCAATTTAGATAGACGCAGTGATTCTTATGAAACAAGATTGGAAGAAATCTTAAATGACAGATCGACTGCCGTTATTATGTTAGGAACAGAAGCACAGGATGAAGATTTTGAAAGATTTAAGGATGCAAAATGCCCAATTGTGATTCTGGACAGCTGGAGTTCCTCAATGGATTTCAACGGAGTACTGATCAATAATTCAGATTCTGCCAAAAATGCGGTTCAATATTTAATTAGCAAGGGACACAAAGAAATTGGATATTTAAGGGGAAGATTCAGGATCAAAGCTTTTAGTGCAAGATACAATGGATATATAAGAGCTTTGCAAAAAAATAATATCAGACTCAGGGAACAATATATTGTAACACTGGGGACAACAATGGATGGTGCTTATCGGGATATGATTGAATATCTGGAGAATAAGCCGTTGCTGCCTACTGCATTTTTTGCAGATAATGATATGATTGCATTGGGCGCCATGAAAGCCCTTATTGAAAAAGGATATCGTGTTCCGGAGGATGTATCTCTCATTGGATTTGATGATCTGGCATCCTGTGAGATATCAACCCCAAGATTATCTACAATTAAGGTGTTCAAACAGGAGATGGGACAGCTGGCAGTTCGAAGACTTCTTGACGTGATCAGAAATGAAACTGGTATTAAGACAAAGACACAGGTTTGTACTGAGTTTATAGAAAGAGATAGTGTAAAAGATCTATCCACGTAAACAACAAAAGAGGGATGAATATGAATATAAATTTATCAAAAAGGATTGGTGGTATAGTAGGAATTATTATAATCATTGTTTCTCTGGGAATAGGGTCACTGGCTATTACTTATAGCAGAAGTGCCTTTATAAAAAGTGAGAAAGAGAGCATGATGGAACTTGCTGATGAAGGAGGAAAACGTGTAAGTAATATTTTTAAGATGCGTCTGCAAGTGCTATATGAAGTCTCAAAAAGAGAATCAATGGGTGATATGAAATGGATGACTCAAAGGCAGTCTCTTGCATTGCAGGTTGACAGGCTAGGTTTCGAAGATATGGCTGTAGTTTTGCCGGATGGTACAGCCCGGTATATTAAAACTGGTGACACCCTGCAGTTAGGTGACAGGGATTATGTTAAAAAGGCACTTGAAGGAGAAGCAAATGTATCGGATGTAATCATAAGCAGGGTCACTAATACTCCTGTAATCATGTATGCGTCCCCTATTGAAGCATTTGGCGAAGTTGTAGGAGTTCTAACAGGAAGAACCCCGGTGACAGACTTAAACGATATTACAGATCAGATGGGTATTGGTGAAACAGGCTATGCTTTTATTATAAATGAAGAAGGAACCATAGTGGCCCATCCGGACCAGGAATTAGTTCTGAATCAGGTCAATGTGTTTCAGCAGATTGAATCAGATGGAGAATTAAAAAACTTTGGACTTGCTTTAAAGGAATTAGGGAAAGGCCAGAGTGGAATTTTAAATTATACATATAATAATGAAGAACGGATTACCGCCATGGTACCAATACCGGATACATCACTGATACTCGGCATTGGCAATTATGAAAGTGATATTTTATCCACAATGAATTCTCTTCAAAATTATATAGTAATGGCTACAGCATTACTGCTTTTGCTGGGTATCATTGCAGGAAGCGGAGCGGGGATGTTTATATCCAGACCTATTATAGTTCTCCTCTCTTCTATTGAAAGAATGTCCAGGTATGAATTTATATATGAGGCAGATAAGAAGAACCATAAAATAATGAAGAGAAAAGATGAGATCGGTAAAATGGGAAAAGCCCTTACCACGATGAAAGAAAATATTGGAAACCTTGTAAAAATTGTTGCAGAAGATGCAAAAGAGCTTGCAGCGGCTTCTGTGGAATTAACTTCCACAACGAAACAGTCTGTAATCGCTGCCAATGAGGTGGCAAGGACGATTGAAGAAATATCCCAGAGTGCTATGGAGCAGGCAAAAGAGACGGAATCAGGAACGAATAATATTCAGATCTTAAGTGGTGAGATTGAAATCATAAAAACGTATATTGATAAATTAAATATATCAATCGATGGGGTAGATGAGCTTAAGAACAAAGGATTAAAAGTAGTAAAGGATTTAAGCAGAAAAAATGAAACATCCGGTAACGCATCAAGAGAAATCCGCAATGTAATCATTGAGGCAAATCAAAGTGCAGGACGAATTGAAGCGGCCAGTAACATGATCAAGAGTATAGCGGAACAGACGAATCTGCTTTCTCTTAATGCAGCCATTGAAGCGGCCAGAGCAGGGAATGCAGGAAAAGGATTTGCTGTTGTGGCGGATGAGATCAGAAAACTTGCAGAGCAGTCAAATCAATTTACCAGTGAAATTGATCTTGTGATACAGGAACTTACTGAAAAAACAGGATCTTCAGTAAAAGCGATTGAAGAAGTGGGGGTCATTATGGAATCCCAAACAGTCAGCGTAAATAATACTATGGAGAAATTTGAAGGTATTAGTAATGCAATCGATGAAATACAAAATATTATCAAAAACCTTAATGATGCAAGTTTTGTTATGGAAGGAAAGAAGGAAGAGATGATTTCAACAATCGAGAATCTTTCGGCTATTTCAGAAGAAAATGCGGCAGGAACCCAGGAGGTTTCTGCTACGGTAGAAGAGCAGACAGCATCTTTAGATGAGATTGCCGGTGCAAGTGATTCATTAGCCATATTGGCAGAAAACCTCCAATTTGAAATAGGAAAATTCAAAATTTATTAAAGTAATAGAAAACAAACAGGGAGCTGTGATGGAACAGCTCCTTTTCATGTACTATAATAATACAGGAACAGTGCCAAATATTTAGTGGACATATAGCTTCATAAAGCCTGTCTATTACGTGAAAAAGAACAATTTAAAATATTGACAATATAATATCTTAATGATAATATTATTCATAATACCAACTAAAACACTCGGAATTAAAATAGTAGGGTAAAGAGGTGATTTAATGAAACTTTCTACAAAGGGCAGATATGGATTGAAAGCAGTTATTGATATTGCAGTGAATTGTGAGACAGAAGCAGTTGCTTTAAGCAGCATTGCCATAAGACAGGATATTTCCATAAGCTATCTTGAACAATTAATCGCAAAACTTAAAAAAGCTGGAATTGTAAATAGTACAAGGGGAGCCCAGGGTGGTTATACTCTTGCAAAGAAACCAGAGCAGATTTCTGTAGGAGATATCCTTAGAGCGTTAGAAGGCGACTTAAATCCGGTAGATTGCGCAGAGGTTACTGGGGGAGAATCTACTTGCAGTGGTTCTGAGATGTGTGTTACCAAGTATGTGTGGAAACGAATCAGTGACAGCATCAATAATGTAGTTGATGAAATTATGCTTTCTGAGCTTGTGGAAGAAAGCCTGCAAGTGCGGGAAAGTCAGTTAAAAGATCTCAAAGAGAGAGATAAACATACCTGTCATCAATGAGTTGTGAATTGGATTCAGGTAATGAATGTATAATAATAGGAGATGACATAATGGAGAGAAAGATATATCTAGATAATGCTGCAACAACACCTACAAGACCAGAGGTAGTTGAAGCCATGCTGCCATATTTTACTGAAAAATTTGGAAATCCATCCAGTATCTATGAATTTGCTTCTCAGAACAAAACAGTTGTTGATAAAGCAAGAGAAGTGATTGCAAATTCATTAAATGCAAAGACTGAGGAGATTTATTTTACTGCAGGTGGAACCGAATCAGATAACTGGGCATTGATTGCAACAGTAGAAGCCTATAAGAATAAAGGAAATCATATTATTACTTCTAAGATAGAACATCATGCAATTCTTCATACCTGCGAATATTTGGAACAACATGGCTGTGAAGTCACTTATGTCAATGTTGATGAGAATGGCGTAATAAAACTAGATGAACTTCAGGCAGCAATCCGTCCAAATACAATTCTCATTTCTGTTATGTTTGCCAATAATGAAATTGGTACAATCCAACCAATAAAGGAGATTGGAGAAATTGCCAAGAAACATGGGGTGTTATTCCATACTGATGCGGTGCAGGCCTATGCACATATTGAAATTGATGTGAATGACCTAAATATTGACATGCTTAGTGCCAGTGGACATAAGTTAAATGGCCCAAAAGGAATTGGTTTCCTATATATTAAAAAAGGCCTTAAACTCAGATCATTTATCCATGGCGGTGCTCAGGAAAGAAGCCGTAGAGCCGGAACGGAGAATGTGCCAGGTGTTGTAGGTTTTGGTAAAGCTGTAGAGATGGCTATGAAAACAATCAATGAAAGAAGAGAGAAAGAGCTTTACTTAAGAGAACTTTTAATCAATCGAATTCTGAATGAAGTTCCATATGTGCGTTTAAATGGTCATAGAACCAAAAGATTATCCAATAATGTAAATTTTAGTTTTCAATTTATAGAAGGGGAATCTTTGCTTATTATGTTAGATATGCAAAATATTTGTGCCTCAAGTGGTTCTGCATGTACTTCGGGTTCCCTTGATCCATCCCATGTTTTATTAGCAATCGGATTACCTCATGAGATTGCTCATGGTTCATTAAGATTAACACTGAGTGAAGATATTACAGAAGATGAGATAAAATATGTCATTGAGAAAATCAAAGAGATTGTAGATAAATTACGCTCAATGTCACCATTATATGAAGATTTTATGAGAGAACGTGGTTGAGAGATATCTTTTAACCTTAATTTAAGAAAATAAAAATACTTGCACACAAGGGCATGTTCCTTAGAGCATGTTTGCAAAATTGATAAATAAAAATTCAGAATATCAGGATTTTTAATTAGGAGGAAAATTATGTACAGCGAAAAAGTAATGGATCACTTTTCAAACCCAAGAAATGTAGGTGAAATTGAGAATGCCAGCGGGGTTGGAACAGTAGGTAACGCAAAATGTGGAGATATCATGAGAATGTATCTTGATATAGATGACAGTGGTGTGATTAAAGACTGTAAATTCAAAACCTTTGGATGTGGTGCAGCTGTGGCTACCAGCAGTATGGCTACTGAATTAGTAATGGGCAAGACTGTAGAAGAAGCTTTAAAGATTACCAATAAAGCAGTTATGGAAGCATTAGATGGCCTGCCACCAGCTAAAATCCATTGTTCTTTACTTGCAGAAGAAGCAATTCATTCTGCACTTTGGGACTATGCAGAAAAGAATGGAATGAAAATCGAAGGTTTAACAAAACCAAAGTCAGATATTCATGATGGTGAAGAAGATACCAAAGAGGAATATTAATCATGGATAAGAAAAAAGTGGTAATTGGCATGTCAGGAGGAGTGGATTCATCTGTTGCTGCATATTTGCTTAAGAAAGCAGGATATGATGTAGTTGGTGTTACGATGCAGATTTGGCAGGATGAAGATTCTTGCACCATAGAGTCGAATGGTGGCTGCTGTGGTTTAAGTGCCGTTGATGATGCCAGGAGGGTGGCCAGTGATCTTGAGATTCCTTATTATGTAATGAATTTTAAGAATGAATTCAAAGATAATGTGATGGATTATTTTGTACAGGAATATCTTGCAGGTAGAACTCCCAATCCATGTATTGCATGTAATCGCTATGTAAAATGGGAATCCCTTCTTAAAAGATCCCTGGATATTGGTGCAGATTATATTGCAACTGGCCATTATGCAAGAGTCGTAAAGCTGGATAATGGAAGATTTACCCTCATGAAATCAGCAACCGCTGCAAAGGATCAGACCTATGCCTTATATAATCTGACCCAGTTTCAATTAGAGCATACTCTAATGCCGGTAGGGGAATACACCAAGGACCAGATTCGTAAAATAGCAGAAGAAATTAATCTGAAAGTTGCAAATAAACCCGACAGTCAGGAAATCTGTTTTATCCCAGATAATAATTATGCCAGATTCATTGAAGAGAACACTGATTCAATTATTGAAGAAGGTAATTTTGTCACATCGGATGGAGAAATTCTGGGACAACATAAAGGTATTACACACTACACTGTGGGTCAAAGAAAAGGGTTAAATTTAGCGCTGGGATATCCTGTATTTGTACTGGAGATAAGGCCGGAAACCAATGAAGTCGTGATTGGTGATTCCAATCAGGTATTTAATGAAAAACTATATGCAGACAATCTAAACTTTATGTCTATACCCGATCTTGATGATGAGATGATTGTAGATGCTAAAATTCGATATAGTCATAAAGGTGCTAAATGTACTATTCGAAAAATTGATAAAGATTTGATTGAATGTATATTTGAAGAACCACAACGGGCTATTACCCCGGGACAGGCAGTGGTATTCTATGATGGAGATTATGTAGTTGGTGGAGGAACCATTACGAATAAATCACCAAAATAATTAATATTATTTAAAATATTTAAAGCATTATTTTGCATCAGGTAAGATAGTGCTTTTTTCTTATTACTTATTATAGTATAATTATAATTGATTGTATTTTTAGCAGCAAAAGATTAAGAATAATAAATAGAGTCAGAATTCGTATTAATTATTTCATAAATTTAGAAAACTTAATAGTTCGCAAACATCTGATCATTCTTATTATAGTAAGGAGACATTATGGCATTAGACGGATTAGTAATCGCAAACGTTGTGTATGAGTTAAATGAAAAACTTGTAAATGGACGTATTAATAAAATAGCTCAACCTGAGGATGATGAATTAATTCTTACCATTAAAAATAATAAAGAACAATATAGACTTTTATTATCGGCAGGAGCAAGTCTGCCCCTGATATATTTAACGGAAGAGAACAAGCAGAGTCCATTAACTGCACCGAATTTTTGTATGCTTCTTAGGAAACATTTAAATAGTGCTAAAATACTTAGTATTACTCAGCCTGGACTGGAGAGAATTATAAATATTGAAATTGAGCATCTTAATGAATTAGGGGATGTTTGTATGAAGCATTTAATGATTGAGTTAATGGGCAAACACAGTAATATTATCTTCTGTGATGAGAATAAAGTTATTGTGGATAGCATTAAGCATATTTCTGGCCTGGTCAGTTCCGTAAGAGAAGTACTTCCAGGGAGACACTATTTTATTCCACAAACACAAGATAAATTAAATCCTTTTGATTTAAGTTATGAACAATTTAAAGAAGTAGTCATAAGCAAACCAATGCCCATTGGAAAAGCAATCTATACTTCTTTGACAGGTATCAGTCCACTAATTGGAACAGAAGTCTGCCATAGGGCTGCTATTGATGCGGAAAGTTCCTGCAGTGCACTAAATGATATAGAAATGTTACATCTATATAAAAATTTAGAACGGCTTATTGAGGATATAAAAGGAAATAAATACAAGCCTAATATTGTTTATGATGGAAATGAGCCTATTGAATTCTCAAGTACAACTTTGACCTGTTATGGGAACCTGGTGGCGAAGCCATTTGATTCTATCTCAGAATTACTGGAGACTTATTATTCATTAAAGAATGTTATAACAAGAATACGTCAGAAGACTTCTGATTATCGCCGGGTTGTATCCAATGGGTTGGACCGCGCACGTAAGAAATATGATCTGCAGTTAAAACAGTTAAAAGATACAGAAAAACGTGATAAATATAAAGTGTATGGTGAATTGATCAATGCATATGGTTATAATCTGGAAGAAAGTGCAAAGTCATTAACGGCACTTAATTATTACACGAATGAAGAAATCACAATACCATTGGATCCGACTTTGTCACCGGGAGAAAATGCCAAGAAATATTTTGAGAAATATAATAAATTAAAGCGTACCTACGAAGCATTGTCACAATTTATTGAAGAAACAAAAGAAGAACTATCCCATCTTGAATCTATCAGTAATTCCCTGGATATTGCGTTGCAGGAAGAGGATTTGATTCAATTAAAAGAAGAATTAATGGAATATGGTTATTTAAAGCGTAAATTTGTGGCTGGAAAAGGAAATAAGAAACAGAAAGTTTTAAGCAAGCCATTTCATTATATATCATCGGATGGATATCATATGTATGTAGGTAAGAATAATTATCAGAATGAAGAGCTCACTTTTAAAATTGCTACGGGAAATGACTGGTGGTTTCATGCCAAAGGTATGGCAGGCTCTCACGTTATTGTGAAAACCAATGGAGAGGAACTTCCTGATACAACATTTGAGGAAGCAGGAAAACTGGCAGGATTTTATTCCAAAGCACGTGGAACAGATAAAGTAGAAATAGACTATACCCAGAAAAAGAATGTAAAAAAACCAAGTGGGGGGAAACCTGGGTTTGTTGTGTATTATACCAACTATTCACTAATGATAACTCCGGATATCACAGGGATCGTTCAGGTAAAAGATTAATTGTGATGGTGATGAAAGGAGATAAAATGATTTGTGCAGATTTTCATGTTCATACTGATTTTTCAGGAGATTCTGATACCCCAATGAAAGATATGATTGAAAGAGCAATTGATATTGGGCTTACCCAGATATGTATCACGGACCATATGGATCATTTATATCCGGAACAATATCATATGAATTTTACATTTGATGTGAAGGAATATTTTCATCAGATAGAAGAAATGTCAGAGTATTATAAAGACCGTATTAAGATTTATAAAGGGATTGAATTGGGGCTTGTACCTAAATTAGCCGGCTGGTATCAGGAATTAGTAAGTAAATATTCTTTTGATTTTGTTATCGGTTCTTCTCATATAGTAGATGATCTGGATCCGTATTATAGAGAATATTGGGAAGAGAAAGAGGAAGAAGAAGGGTATCGAGGATATTTTCAGACGATTCTTGATAATATGGATGCTTATGATGATTTTGATACCTATGGACATATTGATTATATCGTAAGATATGGTCCTTGTAAGAATCAGAATTATTCTTATAAGAAATATGCCGATATACTGGATAAGATCTTACTGGCAATCATCCATAAGAAAAAAGCCCTGGAGGTAAACACGTCCGGTTATAAATATGGATTAGAGCAGTCTCATCCCCACAGGGATATTATTAAACGCTACAAAGAACTGGGTGGGAAATATATTACGATTGGGTCCGATGCTCATAAACCAGAACATTTAGCCTATGATTTCAGGAAGATAAGTGATATATTAGTATCTCTTGGATTTGAATACTATACCATCTTTGAACATAGAAATCCTAAATTGATAAAATTTTAGCAAAAGACTGAAAGAAGGAATCATATGATTTATTTAATGGAAAATGGTAACATCAGACCATTAGAAGGTAAGAAGATAGAAAATATGGAAGATAAGAATTATATCGGTCTATGTTCTTATGAGGATGCTTCCAAATATGCAAAATCTTTTCAAATTTCAATCAGAGTACTCACCAAAACATTAATCAATCATTCCATTCGTTTTGAAAGCCGGGAAGATCTGGACATCCTATGTATTCCTATTATGGACTTTGATAATATCTATGATGATGCTCAGACCATGCATATGTTTATAGGGAAAAACCGCTTCCTTATTGTATGCAATGAAGATATGCTGGTAAAGAACATCATTAGTGAAATTACGGAAGACAATAATATAGATGTTAGTTTTGGAAGATTATTATATGATTTCTTAGATAAATTATTTGAAAAAGACAACCAGTATATTGATGGATATGAGAATGAAATTATGGAACTGGAAGATGAAGTTATCATCAATAAAGAATCAAAGGACTATGTGAACAGCATTGTACAATTCCGTAAAAGGTTATTTACACTAAAGCGCTATTACGAACAAATGATTAATCTGTTTAATTTAATATTAGTAAATGAAAATAATTTATTAGATAAACAATCCATTCGTTTGCTAAAAATACTGGCAGGAAAACTTGGAAGATTACATGGCAGCATTTTATTTTTAAATGAATATATCACTCAGATCCGTGAGGCTTATCAGGCAGAAGTAGATATTAATCTGAATAAAATCATGAAAGTATTTACAGTAATAACAGCAATTTTTTATCCACTTACCCTGATTGCCGGATGGTATGGCATGAATCTGAATATGCCGGAGTTTAAATATACTTATAGCTATCCCATTGTTATACTGTGCAGCATCTTTATAGTAATTGTTACAATTGCTATTTTTAAGAAGAAAAAATGGTTTTGAAAATAGTTCCCTGATATTGACTTGCAATATTATATCTATTATAATGACTAAAGTGTATGTTTTGATACATATTGCATATTTTTGGGTGCTATATAAGCCCAGTGACAGAAAAGAGTGTGAGTAGATGCTAAAAAGCATGACAGGATTTGGCAGGAGCGAAGTAGCAACAAAAGAACGTAAGATAATTGTTGAAATGAAAGCAGTTAATCATAGATTTTGTGATATTTCCATTAAGATGCCTAAGAAATTAAGTTTCTTTGAAGCTGGGATCAGAAATCTTTTAAAACAATATATCGGACGAGGCAAGGTTGATGTATTTATCAATTATGAAGATTATACAGAAAATACCGTATGTGTAAAGTTCAATGAAGATCTGGCAAGAGAATATCTAAATAATTTAAAACGACTTAGCAGCGAATTTGATCTCGTGAATGATATAACAACTTCCAATTTATCAAGATATCCGGATGTTTTTACCCTGGAAGAACAAGCAATTGATGAGGAACAGTTGTGGGCTTTTATAGAACAGGTAATACGGGAGGCAGCTGAGAAATTTGTGGATGCCAGAATTGCAGAAGGTCAGAATTTAAAGGAAGATCTTCTTGGAAAATTAGATGGTATGCTTGAATATGTAGCATTTATTGAAGAAAGATCTCCGGAGATTTTGGAAGAATATAGAGGGAAACTGCTTGCAAAAGTTCAGGAACTTCTTGGTGACACAAAAATCGATGAAGGAATACTTGCAACAGAACTTACTATTTACGCTGATAAAATATGTGTAGATGAAGAAACAGTAAGACTTAGAAGCCATATCTCAAATATGAAGGATACTTTAATGGAAGATGAAAGTGTCGGAAGAAAACTGGATTTCATTGCACAAGAGATGAATCGTGAAGCAAATACAATTTTATCAAAAGCAAATGATATTGAAATAACGAATAAAGCAATTAGTCTGAAAACAGAGATTGAAAAGATCAGAGAACAAATTCAAAATATTGAATAAGCTGTTCATCATCATAATTGAAATGAGGAATTTACTTGAATCGTCTGATTAATATAGGTTTTGGTAATATAGTAAATACGAATAAAATTATAAGCATTATAAGTCCTGAGGCGGCACCAGTAAAGAGAATGGTTCAGAATGCAAAGGATAGTGGCATGGCTATTGATGCTACATGTGGCAGAAGAACAAGGTCTGTTATTGTCACAGAAAGTGGTCATTTGGTGCTGTCTGCATTACTTCCGGAAACAATTGCAAGCAGGGCAAATGGCATAGATACAGCATCAACCACAAAAGGTGAAGAAGAATGAATAAACAAGGCGTTTTGACAGTAGTATCAGGTTTTTCTGGTGCGGGTAAAGGGTGCGTTATGAAAGCCCTCCTAAAGAAATATAATTATGAATTATCAATATCGGCTACTACAAGAGCTCCAAGAACAGGAGAAGAGCATGGTAGAGAATATTTCTTTTTGACAAGAGAAGAATTTCAAGGTATGATTAATAATAGCGAATTGATTGAATGGGCAGAATATGTGGGTAATTACTATGGAACCCCAAAAAAGTACGTTGAAAACCAATTAAATGCTGGGAAAGATGTGATTCTTGAGATAGAAATTCAAGGAGCGCTAAAAGTAAAAAACCAATTTCCCGATGCGTTGTTAATATTTATTACACCACCAACTGGTGAAGAGTTAAAATCAAGGTTGATCAGAAGAGGTACTGAGAGTATTGATAAGATCAAACAAAGATTACAAAGAGCAGCAGATGAAGTGATTCATATGGAAGAATATGATTATATTGTTCTGAATGAAACAGATAAACTTGAGGAATGTGTGGAAACAGTGCATAATATAATTCAGAATGAACATTATAAAGCTTCAAATAACTATAATTTTATTATTAAGATGAAAGATGAGCTTAAGGCTTTTAAGGAAGGAGATATATAAGATGATACATCCATCATATACAGATTTAATGGAAGTTGTAAATAGCGAGGTAGAACCAGGAGAACAACCTGTTGTTAATAGCAGATACTCTATTGTTTTAGCAACCGCAAAAAGAGCAAGACAGATCATTGACGGCAGTGAGGCTTTTGTAAAGGCAGATTGTCCGAAACCGCTTTCTATTGCTGTAGAAGAACTTTATGAATCAAAGATTAAAATTGTGAGTGACGAAACAGAAGTTTCTGAGGATTAATCTATATACATTTGTATTTTGGATATTCTTCCAAGATAAGGTACATGACAATAGAAGCATATTATTCTAGTGTCATGTATTATTTTTATCTGATGACTATTGACTGTGGCACTCCCACTTGATGCAATATTAATATTAAAGAAATAGAGGACTTACCATGGAAGCAGAAGAAAAGAAAGTTGACAAAAAGAAGGACAGTATCTTAAAAGATGTTTTAGATATGCTTTTATATTTTGGAACAGTAATGCTAGTTGTTCTTATCATATATAATTTTGTTGGACAGCAGGTTGAAGTAAACGGAAGTTCAATGGAAAATACATTAAAGAATGAAGACAGATTAATTTTAGAAAAAATATCATATCGTTTTAATGATCCGGAACGTTTTGACATAGTAGTATTCAGGCCTTATGAAGAGTATAAGGATGAATATTATATTAAACGGATTATAGGTTTACCAGGGGAGACAATACAGATTATAGGAAACAAAATCTATATAGATGGAGAAGTTTTAGAAGAAGATTATGGCAATGAACCAATGAGAGATCCTGGTATGGCAGAAGAACCTATCGTAATGGGTGAAGATGAATATTTCGTACTGGGTGATAATCGTAATCACAGTACAGACAGCAGATATGAAGTAGGGAAGGTAAAGAGAGAGGCGATCATTGGCCGTACTTTTGCAAGAATCTGGCCGTTAAGTGAGATGGAGATATTAAAGCATCAATAAATATGAAAGAAGGGGTAATATGGATACTAAGGATCTAAAAATGAATTCAATAGATATTGAACATTTAGATTTAAGTCAAACAAGTAGTAAAAAGCCCAGGTTATTAGCAAGTTTAAAAGAAATCATTATTTATGCAATTATTTTTATCATGTGTGTTTTTGTTCTGCCAAGATATGTAATACAAAAAACAATTGTAGATGGGGATTCTATGGAAACCACATTGCATGATAAAGATCGGCTGTTATTAGACAAATTAACTTATCAGTTTAAGAATCCAGAGCGTTTTGATATTATTGTATTTTACCCATATGGAAAAGATGTGGACGAATATTATGTGAAGAGAGTGATTGGACTTCCAGAAGAAACAGTCCAGATTATAGGGGAAGATATCTATATTAATGGAGATAAGTTAGAAGAGAACTATGGCAAGGATCCAATTACATATTCTGGTATTGCAGAAGAACCACTTACTTTAGGTGATGATGAATTCTTTCTATTAGGAGACAATAGGGAGATAAGCCTGGATAGCAGATATGAAGAAGTTGGTCTGGTTCATCGGGATATGATTGCCGGTCATGCAATTGTGCGAATATGGCCTTTTGACAAATTTGGTATCGTAAAATAGGGGGAGATACGAATGAAAAGAGAAAGAAATGACTTAGTTACATTTTTAGTAGGAATCATCATGTTAATAGCCGGTTTATATTGGTTTACATCCAGTGTTACGGTTACTACAGGTTTCTATGCCTGGAGAATCGGGGGATTGGGCATGAGCGGCCTTGTAGTTGTTCCTTTTATTGTGGGGATCTGCTGGATATTTGCAGACCCGGATTCAATGGGAGCGAAGCTTGTAACCGTTCTTGGTATAGTGATTATATTAGCTTCCATCATTGCAGGAACCCGCTTTATTTTCAGCAATCGAAACCTATATGAATATTTAATTATGCTTGTAGCAATTTGCGGTGGTGCTGCATTAACATTAAAAGTTCTTTTAGCAAAACCTAAAAACCAATTAGAAACAAAAAGAGATTTAGGGGCTAAAATGGAAGATTATAAAAAACTGGAAGACGAACTGGAAGAATTAAAAAAGAAGATATAATAGTATATATATTAAAAATATAAAAAAGCAGGATGTTATAAGACAATAACACCCTGCTTTTTTATGTTCAGTTATATTTTTGTGCTCCAATTTGTGCAATCAATGACTCTTGTGGCAAGTCCATCATAGAATTCAGGTTCATGGCAGATTAGTAAGATGCTGCCCTTATATGCTTTTAAAGCTCTTTGAAGTTCTGTTTTTGCATCTATATCTAAATGATTTGTAGGTTCATCTAATAATAAAATATTTGTCTCTTGGTTAATTAGTTTACATAGACGTACTTTTGCCTGTTCGCCACCACTTAAAACCCTGACCTGGCTTTCGATATGTTTTGTTGTCAAACCACACTTTGCAAGAGCGCTTCGTATTTCGTATTGAGTATAAGAAGGAAATTCAGTCCATAGTTCTTCAATACAGGTATTGTTCTTGGCACCAGTCATTTCCTGTTCAAAATAACCTTTATACAGATAGTCTCCAAGAATAACCCGGCCCTGAAGCGGCCTGATAATTCCAAGTATACTTTTTAATAAGGTAGTTTTACCTATACCATTTGCACCTGTCAATACGATTTTTTCACCACGTTCCATACTGAATGTGATAGGTTTGGATAGTGGTTCATCATAGCCGATCACCAGATGTTCTGCCTGGAATATATATTTGCCGGCTGCTCTGGCTTCTTTAAAATTAAATTCTGGCTTTGGTTTTTCTTTGGCTAATTCGATCACTTCCATTTTATCAAGTTTCTTTTGTCTTGACATAGCCATATTCCTGGTAGATACTCTGGCTTTATTTCTGGCAACAAAGTCCTGGAGTTCATTAATTTCCTGCTGCTGTTTTTTATAAGCAGCTTCTAATTGAGCTTTTTTTACTTCATAAACTTCCATAAATTTATTATAATCCCCAACATAACGATTTAATTCTTGATTTTCCATATGATAAATAAGATTTATAACACTATTTAAGAATGGAATGTCATGGGAAATTAGTATAAAAGCATTTTCATATTCATTAAGATAACGTTTTAGCCATTCGATATGAGTAACATCAAGATAGTTCGTCGGCTCGTCAAGTAAAAGAATATCCGGCTTTTCAAGCAGCAGTTTGGCAAGAAGGATCTTGGTTCTCTGACCACCGCTTAAATCAGTTACATCTTTATCTAAACCGATTTCATCAATATCAAATGCTCTGGCTATCTCATCTATTTTAGAATCAATAATATAAAAGTCATGGGAATCCAAAGTATCCTGGATAGTACCAAATTCATCCATTATAACCATAAGTTCGTTATCATCTGCATCTCCCATTTTGGAACAAAGTTCATTCATTTTTTCCTCTAATCCATAAAGAAAGGAAAATGCTGATTTTAAGACATCACGTATAGTCATACCTTTTTCAAGTACCGTATGTTGATCTAAATAACCAACTCTTACATTTTTGGCCCACTCTACATTTCCTTCATCAGGCATAAGTTTACCAGTTATTATATTAAGGAAGGTTGATTTACCTTCACCATTTGCACCAATTAATCCAATATGTTCTCCTTTTAAAAGACGAAAAGAAACATCATTAAATATTGCTCTATCCCCAAACCCATGACTAAGGTGTTCTACATTTAAAATACTCATTTCCTTGCTCCTTATTGTTTCAGTTTTATACTATCATACGTTTTCTTCTCTTTTGACACGCTTTTTTATTATATCACATTTTTTTTGATTTACAATATGGGAATACTCTGATTTTTCCTTTTGTAAAACATATGAATCTATAGTATAATAACAGCGGATAGTCATCAGGTAAGTGGAGGAAAGTATAATGCGTAATTGCCCTATTATAAAAAAAGAAATGAAACCAGAGGAATGTGAAGCTACTATTTATACAGTAAATAGTGGATTAAAGGAAGACGAGATTCTTCGAAGAATCAAGCGAATTAATGGATGGAAATTTATCTGCCGTAACTGTAAGCACTTTAAAAATGAGTAAATATACCCTGTAAGGTAAAGATGATATTTATATAAGGGAGTTGAAAAATGAAAAATAAGTCTACATTACCAATTGTTTTAGCTGTCTTGAATGTAATAGCCTGTTTGGTCATGAATTTTCAGGAATTTTTAATGGGAAGTCCTGCTTACTGCTGGGGCAATGGTATGGGTTTATATGGTTACTTCAATCATAGTGGCAATTATATCTATAATAATGATTATAATTCCGTTTGTATCTTTTAGACGTGGAAAATGAGAATATGACGAATATAAAAGATGGCTTGGGGAGCAAATTAAGAAAACGAATCAAAAGCTTAAATCAAAAGCTTAACAAAAAAGCTGCAGCTAAATTTACATTAGCTGCAGCTATATTTTTTATATAAATTAAACTGATATGTCCATATCAAACAAATACTACACGATTTGAACTTTAATTAAGTTGGTTGTACCTGAAATTCCAAGAGGAACACCAGCAGTAATAACAGTCAGATTACCTGGTCTTACATGACCGGCATTTTCAACAGTTTTAATTGCATGCTGGAATAATTCATCAGTTATTTTTTTCTCTTCAATTAAAAGCGGAGTAACGCCCCAGGAAAGGTTCAATTGTCTGCATACATGTTCGTAAGTACTGCAGCCGAAGATAGGGCATTTAGGACGATATTTAGATATCATACGGGCAGTTTGCCCTGATTTTGTTACTGTAATAATACCAGCAGCATTTAAATCATGAGCCATGGTAACAGTCGCATGAGAAATTGCATTTGTTACATCTGGATTACTTGGAATATCACGTTTCTTTAAACGGGTTTTATAATCGATATCTTCTTCGGTACGAATTGCTATCTTGACCATCATTTCTAAAGCTTCTACTGGATATAACCCGGCAGCTGTTTCACCAGATAACATAATTGCGCTGGTTCCGTCGTAAATAGCATTGGCAACGTCCGTAGTCTCAGCTCTGGTAGGTCTAGGATTCTTTATCATTGAATCAAGCATTTGTGTTGCTGTAATAACTTGTTTTCCAGCATCATAAACTTTTTTGATGATCATTTTTTGGATTACCGGCACTTCTTCATTAGGAATTTCAACACCCATATCACCACGGGCAATCATAATACCATCAGAAACAGCAATAATCTCATCAATGTTATTTACACCTTGCATATTTTCGATTTTTGCTATGATGTTGATAGAATTGCAATTATATTCTTCAAATATTTTTCTGATTTCTAATATATCAGCAGCTGTTCTTGTGAAAGAAGCAGCAATAAAATCATAACCTTTTTCAATTGCAAAGATAATATCTTTACGATCTTTTTCACTGATGAAAGGCATAGTTAAAACAGTACCGGGTACATTGACCCCTTTATTATTAGAGATAATGCCACCATTATTTACAATACAAATGATATCAGTATCTGTTTTGCTTTTTACTGTCATTTCAATTAATCCATCGTCAATTAAGATAGAAGAACCAACTTTAATGTCTTGTGGAAGTTTTGGATATGTGATTGAAACAATAGATTCGTTTCCAAGAATATCGCGGCTGGTCAAGGTAAATTCCTGGCCTTTTTTTAATTCTATTTTATCATTTTCAAATTTACAGATTCTAATTTCAGGACCTTTTGTATCAAGAAGTGCTGCAATTGGCAGGTTATGTTTTTTACGAAGTGCTTTTAATTTTTCAAATCTTCCTCCATGTTCCTGATGATCAGCATGAGAGAAATTGAATCTGGCAACATTCATACCTGCTAATGCCAATTTTTCCATGATCCCTTCCTTATCGGTAGAAGGACCAAATGTACATATAATTTTTGTTTTCCTCATTGTTTATTTTGTATGATTACTAAATGGATATGATAAGATCATAAGGACAATCTAGTACCATACACTCCTTTCCTGATAGTATATCTATGTGATTATATTGGTAAACGAATAAATAAATAGATGTTTAGAATAATTACAACAAATTACTCCGATGATATTATATCATATAAAATTTTTTTTGAAAGCTTTTTTTTATTTTATTGTTATAGTATAAATTTTAATAAATTAAATATATTTGATTAAAAATGTAACTATTTTTATGTATTTACATATTATTCCCAAGGAATACAATGAAAATGCAAAATGTTGACACTATTATTAAGATGGATTATAATGTGACATATTAGGAAAAATAATTATTTCCTATGATTTATCGGTTGGAACCTTAAGTACGAAAGATATTCCCCGATTCCTTTAAAGTAATCTTGACAAGCTTTAAAGGAAGCGGGGATGTTTATATTAGATGTCAGTTGTTAACAAATTTTAAAGTATTAGGGGAGAGATGCATATGAAATTAATGGAATTATTAAATAATACAACATACAAAGTTCTTCAAGGAGAGGCAGATATAAATGTAACAGATATAGTACAGGATTCCCGCAAAGTTAAACCAGGTGATGTTTTTGTATGTATTAAAGGAAGTAATATGGATGGGCATGATCTGATCCCTGACGTATTAAAAGCCGGAGTAACGGCATTGGTTGTGGAAAAAGAGATTGAAGTTCCAATAGGAATTACTGTGATTTTGGTAAAAAACACGAGAAATGCGTTGGCACATATGTCCTGTGCATATTTTGACCATCCGGCTAAAAAATTAAAAACTATAGGAATTACCGGTACAAAAGGGAAGACAACAACAACTTATATGGTAAAACATATATTAGAGCAATCAGGTATTAAAACAGGATTAATAGGAACGATTGAAGTCTTAATCGGAGAAGATAAAATAAGTTCTGTGAATACAACTCCTGAAAGTTATACTTTACAGAAATATCTGAAACAGATGGTGGATGCCGGATGTGAAGCAGTTGTAATGGAAGTATCTTCCCAGGGACTTATGTTAGACAGGGTTGCGGGTATCGAATATGATTACGGCGTATTTACAAATATTTCTCCAGATCATATAGGACCGAATGAACACAGTTCTTATGAAGAATATATGTATTATAAGAGTTTATTATTCAGACAATGCAAAACAGGGATTATCAATATAGATGACGATAACTACGAAAATATTATCAAGGACCATACCTGCAAAATTGAAAGCTTTGGTTTGTCAGGCAAAGCAGATCTTAGAGCGACTAATCTTGTTTTATATCGTAAAGATAGTATTTTAGGAATCCGTTTCCATGTAGAAGGAACTATGAATTTTGAGGTTAAACTAAACATGCCTGGAGAATTCAACGTTCATAATGCACTTTGTGCCATTGCAATTTGTAAACATTTCAATATTCAAATTAAAGATATCATACAGTCTTTTGAAACGATCAAAGTAAAAGGAAGGTTGGAAGTATATAATACAAATCAGCCTTATAGTGTAATTATCGATTATGCCCATAATGAAGTAAGTTTGAAGGAACTTTTATCTACACTTAAGGACTATAATCCAAAAAGATTAGTATGTTTATTTGGATGTGGAGGAAATCGTTCTAAATTACGCAGATATGAAATGGGTAAGGTTTCAGCACAGCTTGCAGATTTAACAATCGTGACTTCAGACAATCCTAGATTCGAAGAACCGGCAGATATCATAGCAGATATTGTATCCAGTGTTGAGAAGGAGAAGGGGAACTATATTTCTATAGAAGATAGGCGTGAAGCAATCAGATATTGTATTGAAAATGCCATTCCTGGTGACATTATTGTTCTGGCAGGGAAAGGACATGAACTTTATCAAGAAATTAAAGGTGAAAAATTTACTATGGATGAACGTGAAATCCTTAAGAATGTTTTTGAACAATTAAAGTAACCTGTAAATTTGACGGGCAATTAAGAGATAACCGGACTTTGTCCCCGTATCCTCTATAAAAATAAAAATGGAGTTGGAAACAGAATGGAAGCATTAAGTATAAAGGAAATTGTAAAAGCGGTAAATGGTATTCTTATCAATGGTAATGAGGATACTATTATAACCTCAGTCAGTACCAATTCAAAAGAAATCCACAAAGATGGGTTATTTGTACCAATTATCGGTGAAAGAGTAGATGCTCATAATTATATAAATAATGCTTTTGAAAATGGTGCAGCTGCGGTATTTACATGTAGAGAGATTAAAGATATAAGAGAGGATAAGAACTATATCAGAGTAGAGGATACTCTAAAATCCCTCCAAATTCTTGCTTCCTATTATCGGGATAAATTTCAGATTCCAGTGATTGGAGTGACGGGCAGTGTGGGTAAGACAACCACAAAAGAGATGATTGCAACAGTGCTGGAATCCAGATATAAAGTTATAAAAACAGCTGGAAATATGAATAGCCAGATAGGTCTTCCACTTATGATGTTTCAGATAAATAAAACTGATGAAATTGCAGTTATTGAGATGGGAATGAGTGAATTTGGAGAGATGGAAATACTTTCAGCCATTGCAAAACCTACAATAGCAGTAATGACGAATATTGGGGTATCCCATATAGCTCAGCTAAAAACTCAGGAGAATATCCGAAAAGAAAAATTAAATATTATTAATGAATTTAACAACTCAAGTATTTTATATGTAAATGGAAATGATAAGCTTTTAAATGAAATCCATCAATACACAGAAATTCCACAAAATACTGTTACAATAGATATATCGGAAGTGACCCGCAATAAATTGAACCAATCGTTAGTGTATTCCTATGGTACCAATAAAGGTTGTAACTATAGTGCAAGTAATATTAATACAGTGGGGAATGGCACAAGATTTCATTATAAATCAAAGAATGAAATGGAAGAGGTCGAACTGGGAGTTCTTGGTGAGCATAATGTATTTAATGCAGTGGTTGCACTTGCTATTGGAGAGCATTTTAAGGTACCCCTAAAAGATGCAAAAGAATCTTTAAAAGCGTATCGTCCAATAGCAATGAGGGGGCAGATCGAAGAGGTCCGTGGAATAAAAATTATTGATGATACCTATAATGCAAGTCCTGATTCAATTAAAAGCGGAATTTCCATGCTGTTAGAAATGCCATTAGTAAAGCGCAGAGCAGCTGTTCTAGCAGATGTACGTGAACTCGGAGAACATTCTTACCAATTACATTATGAAGTAGGAGAATTTATAGCAGGTAAAAATATTGATTTAGTAGTTACTATCGGCGTTGAGGCAAAAGCAATTGTAAAAGCAATTGAGAATAAAGATAAAAAGATACAAACTGCTTCCTTTGATGAAAATTTTGATGCAATTAAGTATCTAAAGGAATATTTACAGATGGGGGATGCAGTATTAATCAAAGGTTCCAGAGGCATGCATACAGAAGAAATAGTGAAAGCCATAAAAGAAGAAATAGTATCTTGAAGTTAGAAAAGCCAATCGTTTCATAATTATTTATACAGCAGAGAAAGGGGTGCAGCACTTGGTATATGCAGACGTAATTGTGGATATCTCACATGAGAATTTAGATAAGTCTTATCAATACGCTGTGCCGGATGAATTTATCAGTAAGGCAGTGATTGGTGCCTTGGTTGAAATTCCTTTTGGTAGAGGGAATCGTACCATAAAAGGGTATATTGTCGGGTTATCAGCCACTCCCAAGTTTGATGTGAGTTTAATTAAACCATTATTAAATGTTCCTTCCAATGGCTTAGTGATTGAATCTCATTTAATTCATCTTGCTTATTGGATTAAAGATACATTTGGAGCAACTATGAATGATGCACTAAAAACGGTCATACCAGTAAAGAGAACAGTTAAGAATGTTGAGAAAAGGATGATTCATCTTATCCTTTCTCAGGATATGGCCAAAGAAAAACTGGAGGAATTTCATAAGAAACATAATGTAGCCAGAGCCAGACTACTAGAGGAACTGCTAAAAGAGAATGGGCTGGATTATGAAACAGCAGTAAATAAACTTAATATTTCAAGGCAAACGATAAAAGCCCTGGAAGAACAAAAGATTATTGAAATAGTTTCTGAAACGATCTATCGTAATCCTATTAAAAGGAAAGAGATAGAAAACCAAAAAATTGTGCTGAATGAAGAACAGCAAAAAATCATTGATGAAGTAAAACAAGAATACGATTTGGGAATAAGAAATACTTATTTAATCCATGGAATTACAGGAAGTGGCAAAACAGAAGTATATATGGAACTTATTGAGCATGTAATCAGCCAGGGCAGACAAGTCATTATGTTAATTCCTGAGATTGCACTGACCTTTCAAACGGTAAACCGTTTTTATAAACGTTTTGGTGATCGAATCTCCATTATGAATTCAAGACTTTCTGCTGGAGAGCGATATGATCAGTATTTACGTGCAAAGAATAATGAGATAGATATTATTATCGGCCCCAGGTCAGCTTTATTTGCACCATTTTCTAATTTAGGACTTATTATTATCGATGAAGAGCATGAAGGAAGTTATAAAAGTGAAACACCTCCCAAATATCATGCCAGAGAGGTAGCAATTCAGAGGGCAGCCATGGTTGGAGCCAGCGTGATCTTAGGCTCTGCAACTCCATCTCTCGAGGCATATTATAAAGCTTTAGAGGGTGAATATAAATTATATCAATTGAACATAAGAGCAGGTCAGGGAATTCTTCCAAGAGTTCATATCGTTGATCTAAGAGAAGAATTAAAGAAAAGGAATAAATCTATCTTTAGTGAACAATTAAAGAGCTTAATTATAGATCGGTTGAATAAGAAACAACAAATCATGTTATTTATTAATCGGAGAGGGTATGCAGGTTTTGTATCATGCAGAAGCTGCGGACATGTAATGAAATGCCCCCATTGCGATGTATCTTTAACTTCCCATAATAATGGACATTTAGTCTGTCATTATTGTGGTTATCATGAGCCTATGACAGATAATTGCCCTGCCTGCGGTTCCAGATTCATAGCCGCTTTTGGCACCGGGACACAAAAAGTGGAAGAACTTATTAAGAAGGAATTTCCAGGAGCCAGGGTACTTAGGATGGATATGGATACTACATCAAATAAGAACAGTCATGAAAAAATATTATCATCCTTTGCAAATCAGGAGGCAGATATACTGGTCGGTACCCAGATGATTGTAAAAGGTCATGATTTTCCAAATGTTACATTGGTAGGTATTATAGCCGCAGACTTATCACTATATGCCAGCGACTATAGAGCAGGAGAGCGGACTTTTCAGTTGTTGACACAGGCTGCGGGAAGAGCAGGAAGAGGAAGTGAACCTGGAGAAGTAGTTATACAGACATATAATCCGGAACACTATAGTATTGTTGCGGCAGGCAGGAACGATTATAAAGAATTTTATAAAGAAGAAATGACTTTTAGAAAACTGATGGAATATCCTCCTGCTTCCCATATCCTGGCTATTCTGATTACTTCCAAAGAGGATGAAAAAGCAAAAAATTATGCATATTTTCTTTTGAAAGTAATAAATGATTTAAAAACATCCAATGATAATGATATGTATAGAATCAATGAAGAAAATCAGTTAGGTATCATTGGACCAACGAAAGCATATTTATCAAAAGCAAAAGATATTTTCAGGTGGATCATATATGTAAAACATATAGATTATGAAGAATTAAAAGACATTAAAAATAATCTTGAAAAAATAGAAAGTCCAATTGAATTTAAAGGAGTGGGTGTTCAGTTTGACTTTGATCCTATGAATGGTTACTAGGAACAATCATAGACACTAAAGAGTTTCACAACTACTCCCATATGAGAATAGAAAGGAATAGAAAGATGGCACTTAGAAATATTAGATTAATTGGAGACAGCGTTTTAAATAAGCCAGCAAGAGAAATAAAAGAGATTACTCCAAAGATCAAAGTATTAATAGAAGATATGTTAGATACCATGTATGATGCTCAGGGAGTGGGTTTAGCAGCTCCACAGGTCGGTGTTCTAAAAAGAATTGTGGTAATTGATGTTTCACCAGAAGGAGAGGAAGCCATTATACTGATCAACCCTAAGATTATTGAAGTTTCTGGAGAACAGACAGGAAGTGAAGGATGTCTTAGTGTTCCAGGGAAGATAGGGGTTGTAACAAGGCCAAACTATGTTAAAGTAAAAGCATTTGATGAGAATATGAAAGAGTTTGAAATTGAAGGCACGGAATTATTAGCCAGAGCATTATGCCATGAGATCGATCATTTGGATGGTCACCTTTATGTAGAAAAAGTGGAAGGTGACTTACTAAATACCAGTGAGGAAGAAGAATAAGTTAGAGTTTCGCAAATGCCTATAAAAAATAAGTAAAAGTTAGGAGATGCCTATGAAAGTAGTATTTATGGGAACACCAGATTTTTCAGTTTCAACACTTGAAGAGATTATGAAAGCAGGTCATGAAGTAATTGCAGTTGTTACCCAGCCGGATAAACCAAAAGGAAGAGGAAAATCAGTAGCTTATCCACCAGTGAAAGAGAAAGCATTAGAATATAATATTCCAGTTTATCAACCAGTGAAAGCAAGAGAAGAATCTTTTATTGAGATATTAAAAGAACTGGAACCAGATGTCATTGTAGTCGTAGCATTTGGCCAGATACTTCCAAAAGCGATATTGGATCTGCCAAAGTATGGATGTATTAATGTTCATGCATCCTTGTTACCTAAATATAGAGGAGCAGCCCCAATTCAATGGTCCATCATTGGTGGAGAAAAAGTAACGGGTATTACTACAATGTATATGGATGTAGGTATTGATACTGGTGATATGTTATTACAAGAAGAAGTTTCCATTGATAATGATGAGACTGGTGGAAGTCTTCATGATAAATTATCTCAAATAGGTGGGAAGCTATTAGTAGAAACATTGAAAAGATTAGAGGATGGTACGGTAGATAGAATCAAACAGGATGATAGCAAGTCTAATTATGTTAAAATGCTTGATAAAGCTTTGGGACAAATTGATTTTAATAAATCCGCTGGGGAGATTGAACGATTGATCAGGGGACTGAATCCTTGGCCAAGCGCATATACTTCTCTGGAGGATAAAACCTTAAAAGTATGGAGAGCCAGGGTTGTGGAAGGTAATTTCAATGGAAGACCAGGGGAAATCATTGATCTTACCAAAGAAGAAATCATTGTACTTACCGGAAAAGATGCACTTTCCATTCTGGAATTGCAGCTGGAAGGGAAAAAGCGGATGAAAACAGATGAATTTTTAAGAGGATATAAGATTGATATAGGAACAATTTTGGGATAATATATGAAAGTGAATTTACATAGTATGAGGTGAATTTGCTTATGATCCACAAAATGTTTTCTTTATGGCAAAAAGCATTTATTATACATTAGTATAGAAAGAAGGTTGAATTATGTATTTTCCATATTATTATGATCCATATTTTTACTTAGTTCTTATCGGTATGGTGCTATGTTTATTAGCATCAGGCAGAGTAAAAACAACGTTTGCAAAATATTCAAAAGTACGCAGTATGAGCGGCTTAACTGGAGCACAGACTGCTGAGAGGATATTACAAAATGCAGGTATCTATGATGTAAGTGTTGAGAGAATATCTGGTAATTTAAACGACCACTATGATCCAAGAAGTAAAACATTACGTTTGTCAGATTCCGTATACAACAAAACTTCAGTAGCGGCCATTGGTGTAGCAGCTCATGAATGTGGCCATGCGATTCAACATGATCAGGGCTATGTACCATTAAAACTTAGAGGTGCGATCGTTCCAGTGGCTAATTTCGGATCTTCCATAGCCTTGCCTATTATTCTTATAGGTGCATTCTTAGTGGGTTCACAAACATTAATTACATTTGGAATCTTACTTTTTTCCGCAGCGGTAGCATTTCAGATCATTACTCTTCCAGTAGAGTTCAATGCTTCCAGCAGAGCTGTAAGGATTTTAGATGATACTGGAATTCTGGGTGAGGATGAACTTAGAGGGACTAAAAAAGTGTTAAGTGCAGCAGCATTAACTTATGTTGCAGGGGCAGCAGCATCTATTTTACAGTTACTTAGATTAGTCTTATTATTTGGAGGAAGAGATCGTGACTAAGGCGGCACCTATCAGAGAATTAGTTTTAGGGATTTTAATTGATGTTGCCGAGAATAACGAATACAGCCATCAGGTAATTAATAATACTCTTAAAAAATATCAATACCTTGAAAAACAGGACAGAGCATTTCTGACCAGATTATCCGAAGGTACCATTGAACGATTATTGCATTTAGATTATGTATTAGATCAATTTTCAAAGGTTAAGGTTGGTAAGATGAAGCCGGTGATTCGTAACATCCTGAGAATGGGTGTTTATCAGATACTGTTTATGGATTCTGTACCGGTAAGTGCTGCCTGTAATGAAGCAGTAAAACTTGCAGAGAAAAAGGGCTTTTATAATCTAAAAGGGTTCGTGAATGGAATCCTTCGCAACATCAGCAGGAATAAAGACAATATTAAATACCCCGACGAAACCAAGGAGCCGGTAAAATATTTAAGCGTATTATATTCTACTCCTGGATGGATCATAAACAACTGGCTGAATGATTATGATTACGAAGCAGTGAAAAAGATGTTGAGAGATTCCATGAGGGAAAGAGAAGTTTCTATTCGCTGTAATCTTACAAAAACAGAACCGTTAAAATTGAAAGAAATATTATTGGACAACGGTATTACAGTGACAGACAGTCCTTATTTGCCATATGCATACCGTATTTCTGGAATCAACTATATGAATGATATTCCTGCGTTTGAGCAGGGTTTTTTCCAGATTCAGGATGAAAGCTCCATGTTTGTAGCAGAAGTAGCAGGAATTGAAAAAGGCAATACTATTATTGACGTTTGTGCAGCTCCAGGCGGGAAAAGCCTCCATGCAGCCGATAAATTGCAATCAACCGGGATTATAATGGCAAGAGATCTGACAGAATATAAGGTGTCATTAATTGAGGACAATATTCATAGATTAGCTTATAGCAATGTAAAAGCAGAAATTGTTGATGCTTTAGCGTATGATAAAGACAGTTTGGAAAAAGCAGATATTGTATTTGCTGACTTACCATGTTCCGGACTTGGAGTTTTTGGTAAAAAAGCGGATATAAAATATAAGATGACACCAGAAAAACAAAAAGATTTAGTAAAATTACAAAGAGATATTTTAGATATTGTTTGGCAATATGTAAAAAAAGGCGGTATTTTAATATATAGTACCTGTACTGTGAATAAAGATGAAAACATAAACAACGTGAAGTGGTTTATGGATAAATATAATTTTAGCTTGGAATCCATAGATGAGTACCTGCCAGAATCCTTAAGATGTAATACGACAAAGGAAGGATATCTTCAATTTCTTCCGGGGATTCATGATACAGATGGATTTTTTCTTGCAAAGCTAAGAAAAGATAAATAGAAGAGGATATTATAATGGAAAAGATAGATATTAAATCCTTGAATTTCGATGAACTGAAAGAAGAAATAATTTCTCTGGGAGATAAAGCTTTTCGTGCAAAACAGATTTACGATTGGATCCATGTGAAATTAGTAGATGATTTTGATGAGATGACAAACTTATCAAAAGATTTAAGAGAAAAACTAAATGAGAAATATGAACTTACTTCACTAAAAATTGTAGATGAGAGAATATCAAGTGATGATGGTACAAGAAAATATCTGTTCATGCTAAAGGATAACAGAGTTATCGAAAGTGTATTAATGAAGTATAAGCATGGGAATTCTGTGTGCATCTCTTCCCAGGTTGGATGCAGAATGGGATGTAAATTCTGTGCATCTACTATTGGAGGACTTGAGAGGAATTTAACTTCTTCTGAGATGTTGGACCAGATATATAAAATTCAAAAGATATCGAAAGAAAGGGTATCCAATGTAGTTGTTATGGGTACTGGAGAACCCCTTGATAATTACGACAATCTAATTCAATTCATTCAGATACTAACCGATGAATATGGGCTAAATATCAGCCAGAGAAATATTACGGTATCTACTTGTGGATTAGTGCCTAAAATAAAAGAACTTGCTAAGGCCGATCTTGCTATTACTCTTGCTATATCACTACATGCACCAAATGATTCTGTCAGAAGGGAACTTATGCCGGTAGCAAATCAATATGACATAAAAACATTAATGGAGGCCTGTCATTATTATTATGAGGAAACAGGAAGAAGACTGACTTTTGAATACAGTTTAGTGGAAGGTATAAATGATAGTGAAGAAAATGGGATGGAATTAGCAAGACTGGTTAAGGGATTGAACTGCCATATAAATCTGATTCCTGTAAATCCTATAAAAGAGCGAAATTACAAGCATTCCGATGCTAAGTTTATACAGAATTTCAAAAATATACTTGAAAAATACAGAATAAATGTTACTATAAGAAGAGAAATGGGAGCAGATATTGATGCCGCCTGTGGTCAATTAAGAAAGAGCTATATGGACGATCATTTTTCGGAATAGGAGGGAAAGGATGAAATCTTTTTCTATTACAGATGTCGGAAAAGAAAGGACCGTAAATCAAGATTATATATACTGTGAAGATAATCCAATAGGAAATTTGCCTAACCTGTTTATTGTTGCAGATGGAATGGGTGGGCATAAAGCGGGCGATTTTGCATCTAGATTTTGTGTTGATACAGTTACGAAGCAAATAAAGGAAAGTAAAAGAAAGACTCCAGTTGGTATTTTAGAGGATGCTATTAAAACTGCCAATGAAGAACTTTTGTCAAAAGCAGAAGAGCAAAGTGAATTAGATGGGATGGGCACCACTTTGGTAGTCGCCACAATTTTTAATGATACGATGTATGTGGCGAATATAGGAGACTCCAGACTCTACGTAATAAATAGTGAGATCAAGCAGATAACTGAAGACCATTCACTGGTGGAAGAAATGATTAAAACAGGAGAATTACCGAGAAAAGAAGCTAGGTTCCATCCAAATAAAAATGTGATAACCAGAGCAGTAGGATCTAATAAATATGTTTCTCCGGATTATTTTGAGGTTTCCTTGAAACAAGGGGATACGATACTTATGTGCTCTGATGGTCTTTCGAATATGATGGATGATGAGGAAATCATGGACATAGTGAATGAATATTCTGAGATTGAGTTAATTGGCAATAAATTAATCGAGAGAGCAAATGGATATGGCGGCAAAGATAATATTGCAATTATACTTATTCGAGAATAAATGAGAGGTGAGAAATATGGTAAAACCAGGTATGTTTATAAGTGAAAGATATGAAATAATTGATAAGGTTGGAACAGGTGGAATGGCAGATGTTTATAAAGCAAAATGCCATCGTCTGAATCGATTTGTAGCAATTAAAATATTAAAACCTGAATATAGTGATGACAAAAGTTTTGTATCAAAATTCAGAGCGGAAGCTCAATCGGTAGCAGGCTTATCTCATCCTAATATTGTTAATGTATATGATGTTGGAGAGGAAGCAGGCCTGCATTATATTGTAATGGAATTAGTAGAAGGAATTACTCTTAAGAATTTTATTGAAAGAAAAGGTAAATTAGAAATTAAGGAAGCAGTAGGCATCGGGATTCAAATTGCACAAGGGATGGAAGCTGCTCATGATAATCATATCATTCATAGAGATATTAAGCCCCAGAATATTATTATTTCCAGAGAAGGCAAGGTTAAAGTTACAGACTTTGGAATTGCAAAAGCTGCATCTTCAAATACCATATCATCCAATACTATGGGATCTGTTCATTATATCTCACCGGAACAGGCAAGAGGAGGATACAGTGATGAAAAGAGCGACATTTATTCGTTAGGTGTAACTTTATATGAAATGCTTTCTGGACGAGTTCCTTTTGTTGGGGACAATTCTGTATCAGTTGCTCTTCTTCATATTCAGGAAGAAGCAACACCACTACGTGAACTTGAACCAAGTATTCCTATCAGTGTTGAAAATATTGTTCAAAAATGTATGCAGAAAAAACCGGAAAGAAGATACTTATCTGCACATGATTTAATTATTGATTTAAAGCGTTCCATTACAAATCCCAATGGAGACTTTGTAAAGATACCTGCAGCAATCATTAGTGATTCACCTACAATTAATCTGAGTGACGAAGAAGTAAGACATATAAAAAATGAGTCAAAAATAAATTCCAGAGTAGGAGATACTACGAAAATAATAAAAGGAAATACGGAAGACGGAGAAGAGGAAGAGTCTGAAGTAGATCCAAAACTGGAGAAGATCATGGTGACCGGAAGTATTGTAGCAGCAGTAATTCTGTGCTTGATCATTATATTTTTAGTTGGTAAAACTTTTGGTCTTTTCAAATTGGGAGGTACTGAAAAGAAAGGTGACCCATCTGAGGTTACGGAAGAAGTGGGAGAGACGACAGAAGCAGTGACTGCACCTGAAGTAACTGGTAAAAAATTAGAAGATGCAATTGATATTTTAAGAGACCAGAATATTGGTTATAAATATGAATATCAGTATTCAGATGTAATAGAAAAAGATATTGTCATGGAACAATCCATTTTGCCGGGGAATGAAATTAAAGCTGGAGACGTACTTATATTAACAGTAAGCGATGGACCAAAAGCTTTTGAGGTACCGGATGTATACAACAGACTGGATGAAGAAGCAATCACTATCCTGGAAGAGGCAAAATTAGTCGTGAAACATGAATTTGAATTTAGTGATACGGTAGACCAGGGAAGAGTTATCAGAACAAATCCTGAAAGAGGAACAGCAGTAAAAGAAGGCGATACAGTTACAATTATCTTAAGCAGTGGAAAAGAAAAGGTAATGAAGCTTGTTCCTGATTTAAGAAATCTTTCAGAAGAGAAAGCAATTCAAAAATTAAAAGATCAGGGATTAACTGCCGGAAATATAAGTTATAAGAATTCAGATGAAGTAAAAGAAGGATTTGTAATTACACAGAGCTATTCAGTAAATAAAGAAGTAGAAGAAGGAACTGCAGTTGATTTTACTGTAAGTAAAGGACCGAAAGCAAAAGAATATGTATACAAAGGCAGTGTGACAATCACTGATAATCCTTTTATTTCAGAAGATGAAGAAGGTGTTATTACACTTGAACTGACACAGGACGGAGAGCAGACCAATGTTTATGAAAGTGTATTAACTTATGATGATTTCCCATTAACGAAGCAAATAATAGGTAACAGTGAATCCGATGGAGAAATCAGAATGTATCTGGATGGTGAAAGATTACCAGGCCAATGGACAATAAATTTTACTAAGGTGGAAAAATAATGGTAGGAAAGATTATTAAAGGTGTAGCAGGCTTTTACTATATTCATAGGCAAGGTTATGGTGTATATGAATGCAAAGCTAAAGGAGCCTTTCGTAATCAGAAGATGAAACCTTTAGTAGGAGATAATGTGGAATTTGACATTATTGATGAAGAGAATAAAAAAGGAAATGTAACTAAGATACTGCCACGGATGAATGAACTTATTCGTCCGGCAGTGTCTAATGTGGACCAGGCTTTAGTAATATTTGCAATTACACAGCCGGCTCCTAATTTAAATCTTCTGGACCGCTTTTTAATTATGATGACGAAACAAGAAGTTGATGCAATCGTGTGTTTTAATAAAATGGATATAGCTTCAGAACATGAGTTATACCTTTTAGGAGAAACATATAAAAAATGTGGTTATCAAGTTATATTTACCAGTGTTTTGCAAAAATCAGGAATTGGGCAGATTGAACAGTTGCTAAAAGGAAAAACTACAGTTCTTGCCGGTCCTTCCGGTGTGGGAAAATCATCTATTATTAATGAAGTATTACCTGGTGCTAATATGGAGACCGGAAGTATTAGTGAAAAGATTAAAAGAGGTAAGCATACAACAAGGCACTCAGAACTTTTTCATGGTGGAGATTCAACATACATCATGGATACCCCTGGATTCAGTTCCCTCTTTGTGAATAACTTCGATAAGGATGAACTGAAAAATTATTTTTTAGAATTTGCAGAATATGAAGAACAATGCAGGTTTCAGGGATGTGTTCATATTAATGAACCAGATTGTGCAGTAAAAGAAGCGCTCCAGTCAGGGAAGATAAGTACGATCAGATATGAGAACTATACATTATTATACAATGAATTGAAGAATCAAAGGAGATATTAAAATGAATGTTATAGCCCCATCTATTTTAGCAGCAGATATTACAAAACTTGGTGAAGAAGTAAGAACAGTGGATCAATTAGGGGCAGAGTATATTCATATTGATGTAATGGATGGGATGTTTGTTCCGAGCATATCTTACGGAATTCCAATTGTAAAAGGAGTTCGGGAAATTACAAATAAAATTTTGGATGTACACTTAATGATCGAAGATCCAACAAGATATATTGAAGAGTTTGTAAAAGCAGGAGCAGATATTATTACTGTTCATGTGGAGGCTTGCAAACATTTACACAGAACGGTATCTCGTATTAAGGAATTAGGAGTAAAAGCCGGTGTTTCCCTCAACCCTTCTACACCACTTTCTTCACTTGACTATATCTTAAGTGAAGTTGACATGGTATTGATCATGAGTGTGAATCCAGGGTTTGGAGGACAAAGTTTTATTCCTTTTTCTATTGATAAAATTAAAGAATTAAGAAATTGTATTGTAGCAAAAGGACTATCTGTTGACATTGAAGTGGATGGTGGAATTAATCTGGGCAATGTGGGAGAGATTCTAAAAGCAGGTGCCAATGTTATTGTTGCGGGTACATCAATTTTTTCAGGTGATGTAGAAAGTAACATGAACCAATTTAGGAGGGAACTGAATAGTGTTTCTTAATGAAATGCAGGTTGGAAAGTCAATTGAGATTTTTGTTTACCGCTCAGGATATAAGTATCGTTTGGTAAGTAAGCTGGAAGATGTGAATGAAGATAATTTTAGTATTTCGTTGATAGCAAATCGCACAAAAGTATTTCATTTTCAGGATACCGATAAAATTGAGATAATCTATCGGATCAATCATCAGCTATGGAGATGGAAAAACTTAAGAGCAAAAGTTATCATATTAGATGGAAGCAGAGTGCATCATTTTACGTTAACAGGAAGTTCTGAGGGAGAAAAATTTAATAGGCGTAATGCTTTTCGTGTATTTATGGGTGAAGACATTACGTTAACTTATTATGTAATGAATCTTGTAGAAAAAAAGACAGAAGATTCTGAATATGAGGAAGATACATTAATTGGTGAAATTGAATATGAGACGAAGCATTGCCTGGGCTTCATAAAAGATTTAAGTGAAAATGGTGTGGGAATTTTCTCAAATAATGTATTCAATATAGGGGATGAACTGGAATTTATTTTGGATACTCCTTTTGGTATGCTAAAGTGTAAGGCAGAAGTTGTTAGAACAACCAGGGAGTCCCATGGATTGTATCAAAATTTCTATGGGTGTATATTTACAACAACAAGTAAGAACTTAGTAAAATATATATATACATTGCAAAGAAAAAGACTAGGTAATATGAAAGGTTAGTATGGCGGATATAGAGAAAAAAGTTCTGCTTATTACAGGCGGAACCATTGAGATGAGTTTTGTTGAAGAGTATCTTAATAAGAACCAATTTGACATAATAATTGGTGCAGATTCTGGACTTAACCAGGTAGCCAGGCTTGATATTTTTCCAGATTATATAGTCGGTGATTTTGATTCGGTATCAAAACATGTGCTGGATAAATATCTTGAAGGCGCTGTTTTAAAGAACGGAAAAAAACCAATTATTAAAGAATATCCTTCCCATAAAGATTATACGGATACCCAGATTGGGATAGAGCTTGCAATATCCATTGGAGCCACAGAACTTATCATTCTTGGAGCCACAGGGACGAGGATTGATCATTTGATTGGAAATATAAATTTATTATTAATACCTTTAAAACAGAAGGTTAGAGCGTCAATTATCGATGCCAATAATAAAATTTATCTGATAGATTCAAATACTAGAATTGAAAGAGAAAAATTATTCGGGACATATTTTTCATTACTTCCACTTACAGAGGAAGTAATAGGAGTAACCTTAAAAGGATTTAAATATCCCCTTAAGGAAAAAGATCTGCAGATTGGTGATAGTCTTGGGATAAGTAATGAAGTATCCGATAAGATTGCCTTTATTGAAATCAAAGAAGGTATATTAATTGCGGCTGAATCAAAAGATTAAGTGGAGAATAGAGAGGAAGACACACAGATGAAACTAGGCATAGTGGGATTACCAAACGTAGGAAAAAGTACATTATTTAATTCTTTAACAAAGGCAGGTGCAGAATCAGCAAATTATCCATTCTGTACTATTGATCCTAATATAGGAATTGTACCTGTTCCTGATGAAAGGTTACAGGTACTGGGTAAATTATATGATTCTGAAAAAATCGTTCCGGCGGCAATTGAGTTTGTAGATATTGCCGGATTAGTAAAAGGAGCATCCAAAGGGGAAGGGCTGGGGAATCAGTTTTTATCTAACATAAGAGAAGTGGATGCTATTGTACATGTGGTAAGATGCTTTGAAGATAGTAATATCATACACGTTGATGGTTCCATTGACCCACTTCGGGATATTGAGACTATTAATCTGGAATTAATATTTTCTGATATGGAAATTCTTGATCGTAGAATTGGTAAAGTGGGAAAAGGTGCTGCCAGAGATAAGGACATGGCAAAAGAAGCGGATTTGCTTAAGCGATTAAAGGCACACCTGGAAGAAGGGAAATTAGCAATTGGTTATGAAACTGAGGATGATGACGAAGAAGCAATATTAAAAGGATATAACCTTTTAACGTATAAACCTGTGATTTACGCTGCAAATGTAAAAGAAGATGACTTAATGGATGACGGCGTGAATAACAGTGAAGTAGCCAAGGTTAGGGAATTTGCCAAGAATGAAGGCTCTGAAGTGTTTGTAATTTGTGCCCAGATTGAACAGGAAATTGCGGAATTAGATGAAGATGAGAAGAAGATGTTTTTAGAAGATTTAGGTCTGTCAGAATCTGGTCTCGAGAAATTAATTCGTGCAAGTTATAAATTATTAGGATTAATTAGTTACCTTACTGCAGGTCCACAGGAAACCAGGGCCTGGACAATTACAAAAGGAACAAAAGCACCTGGTGCTGCCGGTAAAATCCATACTGATTTTGAAAGAGGATTTATACGGGCAGAAGTTGTAAATTATGAGAATCTTGTTGAATGCGGAAGCTATAATGCTGCAAAGGATAAAGGTCTTGTACGCTCAGAAGGTAAAGAATATATTGTCCAAGATGGAGATGTAATATTATTCCGTTTTAATGTATAAGAAGTGCAGAAAGTTGAAAATCTAAGACTTAAATGGACATGCCTGCATGTTCGCTTGGGTCTTGCTAACAAAATAAAGGAAGTGGAAAGATTATGTTTTTAAACATGAGTATCAGATTCCCTGGACTTGGAATTGAACTGTACGATGTAGGTACAGGTATTGATTTTTTTGGATTTCCTATTGCTTATTATGGAATGATTATTGCGTTAGGTATGTTAATTGGGTACCTTGTTGCTGAATGGCAGGCCAAAAGAACGGGCCTGGATAAAGATTTGATTCTTGATTTTGCACTTTATGCCATTGTTTTATCCGTAATTGGTGCGAGAGTATATTATGTTATCTTTGCATGGGATGAATATAGGGGTGATTTGCTCTCTGTATTTAACACCAGAGGAGGCGGACTTGCAATATATGGCGGTGTAATAGCCGCTGTCCTTACCGCTATCGTGTATTCAAAAATTAAAAAGATATCATTTTGGCTATTAGCAGATACAGGATGTGTGGGCCTGTTAACCGGACAAATCATAGGAAGATGGGGAAATTTCTTTAACAGAGAAGCATTTGGTGGTTACACTGATAATATATTTGCAATGCAGTTAAAGAAATCAGATGTTGCTTCTTATAATATTACAGATGATATTCTACAGCATGTAATTAATATCAATGGAACAGAGTACATTCAGGTCCACCCTACTTTTTTATATGAATCTTTATGGAATCTGATCGTCCTAATATTAATTCTTTTATATACAAAGAAGAAAAAATTTGATGGTGAACTGATTCTGCTATATTTTGCAGGATATGGACTGGGAAGATTCTGGATTGAAGGCTTAAGAACGGATCAATTATTACTTTGGGGTACTAATCTGGCTGTTTCTCAAATCTTATCAATTATATTAGCGGTGGTATCGGTAATTATTATAATTGTGAAACGTAAAAGAGCAGCAAATCCTGTTAGAACAGGAATATAAATACAGTAATGGAAAACTAGGACAAAATGCCTATAAATTTACAAGAAAATAATTGCAACTATATATAGTTGTGAAACAAATTAAAAATTAAATATTAGTACAATATGTTGAAATTGTAAAAAAAGCATGAATTATAGCAACCTATAGTTCATGCTTTTTTTTAATGAAAGGCTTGTGCAATTCCCAAAAATAAGTTAAAATAGCATCATAAGTGGTACAAAGTGGTGGAAAGTGGTAGACATTAGATAGAAAGTGGTGAATAAATCATCAACACCATTTGAAATGAAGGTGAAGTCATTGTTCATGGGTGAGTATAATCATTCAATTGATACCAAAGGCAGAATAATCGTGCCAGCTAAATTTAGAGAATCATTAGGCGATGAATTCGTTGTGACGCTAGGTTTGGACGGGTGTCTTTTTGTGTACCCTAATGAAGAATGGCAAAAGTTTATTGTAGAGTTAAAGAAACTTCCAGGAAATAAAGAAGCAAGACAATTACAACGTTACTTTATGGCAGGCGCAGCAAATTGTGAAGTAGACAAGCAGGGTAGAATTTTAATTCCGCAAAAATTAAGAGAACATGCCGGACTTGAAAAAGATATCATATTTGTTGGAGTTTTAAGCAAAATAGAAATATGGAGTAAAGAACGTTGGGATGTTAATAATAACTATGACAATATGGACGAAATTGCGGAACACATGTCTGATTTCGGACTTAGCTTTTAGGAGGAAACAATGAACTTTCAGCACAAATCAGTATTATTAGAAGAAACAATAGAAAATCTTAATATAAAAGAAAATGGAATATATGTGGATGGAACTTTAGGTGGAGCTGGACATGCTTATGAAGTATGCAAAAGACTTGGAGAGAATGGAAGATTTATCGGCATTGATCAGGATAGTGCAGCTATAGAGGCAAGCAGCGAGAAACTTGCTGATTTTAAGGACAAGGTTACGATTGTAAGAAGCAACTATTCTGATATGAAGCAAGTTTTATATAATTTAGGGATTGATAAAGTAGATGGCATTGTTCTGGATTTAGGGGTTTCCTCTTATCAGCTGGATACTTTGGAAAGAGGTTTCTCTTATAAGGCAAATGCTCCCCTTGACATGAGAATGGATACAAGAAATGATATGACTGCCAAAGATATTGTGAATCAATATTCTGAATATGATCTCTATCGTATCATCAGAGATTATGGAGAAGATAAGTTTGCCAAGAATATTGCAAAGCATATCGTAAGAGTTCGTAATGAGAAAGAAATTGAAACGACTGACGAACTTACGGAAGCAATTAAAGCAGCAATACCAATGAAATTAAGAATGGCCACAGGGCATCCGGCCAAGAAAACTTTTCAAGCAATAAGAATTGAACTTAACAAAGAATTAGAAGTTCTTAATAATACATTAAACGATATGGTAGATCTGCTGAGTGATAAAGGAAGAATATGTATTATAACTTTCCATTCACTGGAAGATAGAATTGTAAAAAGTATCTTTCGTAATTTAGAAGATCCATGTACCTGCCCGCCTGGTTTTCCAGTGTGTGTATGTGGGAAGGTATCTAAGGGTAAAGCAATCACGAAGAAACCAATCATTCCTTCAGAGGAGGAAATGATCAATAATAAAAGATCAAAGAGTTCAAAATTAAGAGTTTTTGAAAGAACAGTATAGTATATGTTTTATTGAAAAGAGGGGAAAGCATGGAATCATCTAGAAAATCCAATAAAACTGAATATGTTTATGGAAGTACGGTTAGAAAAATAAACACTGCGCCGTCTAGAGAAGAAATGCGTCCTATCAAAAGGGAACCTCTGACCAAAGAAGAGTTCAGAGAGCTAAAAAGAAGGGAAGAAGCTTCCGGCAAAAAAAGAGGACGAGCTAAAAGAGCCGGTTATATTCAAGAAATCGATCTTGGATCTTTATTAGTACTTTCTGCAGCAATTATTGTTACCCTATATGTATGTGTAAGTTATCTACAGGTGCAGTCAGAGATAACAAGTATGAGCAAGGAAACTGCCAGATTAGAGAGTGAATTGGTTTCATTGCAAAATGACAATAATACAACACTTCAAAGAATTAATACAACCGTTGATTTGACTTATATCTATAAAGTAGCGACTAAAGAACTGGGAATGGTGCATGCGGGCAGAGACCATATTATTACATATGAGAAAGCTGCAAGCGATTATGCCAGAAAATATGCAGAAATTCCTGAAGTGGAAAAGAATAGTTTATTGAATAAGATATTGGAAAAGTAAGCAGGTGTTATTATGAGGAATCAGATGAAAGAAAAAAAAATAAGGAAGTTTACGTCAAAAATGCAAGCAAGTGTATTGCTTGTTTTTTGCGTTGTTATAGTAATTTTTGTGGTATTAATTGGTAGACTAATTTATCTTACCAATAAAGATGGAGACAGATATGCGAAAAGAGTTTTATCACAACAGACATATGTGAGTAATGTCGTTCCCTTTAAACGGGGAGACATTATAGACAGGAAGGGAACTGTATTAGCAAGAAGTGAGAAGGTCTACAATCTTGTGTTAGACCCAAAACAAATTCTGGAAAAAGTAAAAGTAGAGGAAGAAGAAGTACAAAAATACAAAGAACCTACAATACAGGCATTAGTGGAATGTTTTGGTGCCAACAGAGAAGAAATTATAGATCTATTAAATGAAAAAAAAGAAAAAAGATATTATATCTTACAAAAAGAACTTTCCTATGAGAAAGTTGATTCTTATAATGAGTATGTAAATAAATTGAAAGAAGATAAAGATGGAGTAGGAAACAATATTAAAGGGATCTGGTTTGAAGAAGAATATGTGCGCAGATATCCATTAAATACAGTTGCAAGTGATATCATAGGATTCACATCAAAAGGTAATGTTGGAAACTGGGGCATTGAAGAATATTATAATGAAGAATTAAATGGATCGAATGGCCGTGAATATGGATATTTTGACAGTCAGCTAAAACTGGAAAGAACGGTAAAACCAGCGAAGAATGGAAATACAATCGTATCAACGATAGACGCTAATGTTCAGGATATGATTGAAAAAGAAATCAAGAAATATAATAAAGATGTCGGGAGCAAAAATACGGCAGTACTGGTGATGAATCCCCAGAATGGGGAAATTTTAGCAATGGCTTCTAATCCATCTTATGATTTAAATAATCCGAGAGATTTAGATAAATTCTATTCTAAAAGTGAAATAGCAGATATGAATGAGGAAGAAAAACTAAAGTTATTAAATGAAATCTGGAGAAATTTTACCATTAGTGATGCCTATGAACCAGGTTCCACATTCAAACCTTTTACTATGGCGGGAAGCTTTGAGGAAGCTGTTTTAAACGGAAGTGAAACCTATTACTGCGATGGTCATGAAGAAGTACTTGGAGTTACAATTAATTGCAGTAAAAGAACAGGACACGGACAGATAACTTTAGAAGAAGCAATGATGTTTTCATGTAATGATGCATTAATGCAGATAGCAAAAAAGGCAGGTAAGAATACTTTCAGCAAATATCAGGAGATTTTTGGGTTTGGAAAAAAGACTGGAATCGACCTTCCTGGAGAAACAACAGGATTGATTTTTTCAAAAGAAAAATTAAATCCCATTGAACTGGCAACCAGTAGTTTTGGACAGGGAGAAGCTGTTACCATGGTTCAGATGGCAAGTGCTTTTTCATCCCTTATAAATGGCGGCTCTTATTACCAGCCACATGTTGTAAAACAGATCCAAAATGAGAGCGGAGCCATTGTTAATAATATTGAAGGAACTTTAGTGAAAGAAACCATATCTAAAAAAACATCAGATATTTTAAAAGAATATATGTATCAAACTGTAGAAAACGGAACTGCAAAGGGTGCTCAAGTGTCAGGATATGAAATTGGCGGTAAAACTGGTACTGCAGAAACAATCCCCAGAGGCAATGATAAATATTTAGTGTCCTTCTTAGGTTTTGCTCCGGTTGAAAACCCGACCATGGTGATCTATGTAATTGTAGAAGAACCCAATGTTGAGTTTCAGGCCGATAGTTCTATTGCAACAAAAATGGCCAGCCGCATTATGGAAAAAATACTTCCATTTCTGAATATTTATCCTACGAAAGAGAAATCTGAGGAAGATAATAATGTAGAATCTCATGAAAATGTGGTGGAGGAAGAAACCACAGAGGAATAATTTTCGTATATAACCTAACAAATCGTTAATAATTAAGATAACCACTCATATCTGATGCATATTAGTAATAAAATAAAATAATCAAACTTATTAGGATATTTATGGTTAGAAATAAAACATATAATCGTAGAAGTATATTATTTGTAGTGGTTATGATTGCAATCGTAATCATTTGCCTGATCGGCAGATTAAGTTATCTTATGATATTTAAATCAGAATATTATGCTGAAAGAGCCAGAGAAATTCATGAAAGGGAACGTCCTATCAAAGCTCCCAGAGGTAATATATATGATGCAAATGGAGTTAAAATTGCCGGAAACAAACCAGTTAGCACCATTTCAGTTATCCACAATCAGATTACTGATCCAGAGCGTGTAATAAGCGAATTATCTATGGCCTTAGGAGTTAGCGAAGAGACGGTAAGAAAAAGAGTGGAAAAGGTTTCTTCCATAGAAAGAATAAAATCCAATGTGGATAAGGAAACGGCTGATTTTATTCGAAATTTATCTCTGGATGGTGTAATGGTTGATGAAGATTATAAAAGATATTATCCTTATGAAACTTTAGCATCAAAAGTGATTGGTTTTACAGGAAGCGATAATCAGGGAATTATAGGGTTAGAAGTTGCTTATGATAAGGTTCTAAAAGGTACCAATGGAACAATACTTACATTAACAACTGCCAGAGGGGTAGAAATACCTAACGCAGCGGAAGACAGAATTGAACCTATACCAGGAAATGATCTATACACAAGTATAGATATTAACATACAAAAATATGCAGAGCAGGCAGCAAAAAAGGTTATGGAAGCGAAGGAAGCAAAGAGTGCAAAAATCATTGTAATGGATCCCAGGAATGGTGAAATTTATGCAATGGTAAATGTTCCAGAGTTTGACTTAAATAATCCTTACGACTTAAATTATGAAACAAGTGAAAATTTAAGTGATGAAAAGAAAAATGAGCTTCTAAATAATATGTGGAGAAATGCCTGCATTAGCGATACTTATGAACCTGGGTCTACTTTTAAAATAGTAACAGCTACTGCTGCACTGGAAGAAAAGGTAGTAAAACTTACAGACACATTTTCTTGCCCGGGATTTCGAATTGTTGAGGATAGAAGAATACGTTGCCATAAAACAACGGGACATGGCACAGAGACTTTTGTAGAAGGAATTAAAAATTCATGTAATCCCGTGTTTATGGATATAGGGGCTAGAGTCGGCCCTAAGAATATGTACAAATACTATGAAAGATTAGGATTGTTTCGTAAAACAGGAATTGATGTTCCGGGAGAAGCAAATTCAATCATGCATAAATTGAAGGATATTGGTGCAGTGGAACTTGCAACTATGTCATTTGGGCAATCGTTTCAAATATCTCCGGTACAATTACTTACTGCAGCAAGTGCAGTAGTAAATGGAGGCACAATAGTAACCCCTCATTTTGGGATAGAGATTAGAAATTCTGAATCCAATGCAGTAAAAAAATTAGAATATGAAACAAGAGAAAATGCCATTTCAAAAGAAACATCTGATACAATGAAGATGTTGCTTGAAGCAGTTGTTTCAGACGGCAGTGGTATAAGGGCTTATCTTCCAGGTTTTCGTATTGGGGGAAAAACAGCAACTTCTGAAAAATTACCAAGAAGCAGCAACAAATATATAAGCTCATTTCTTGGGTTTGCGCCGGCAGACGATCCACAAGTGATTGCAATACTCTTAATCGACGAGCCTGTTGGTATCTATTATGGTGGAACAATTGCAGCGCCTGTAATATCAGAATTATTTGATAATATATTGCCTTACCTTGGCATTGAAGCAAAATACACAGAAGAAGAAATGGAAGAATATAATATCGGTGAAATTACAGTTCCCAATTTTGTTGGCAAAACCAAAAAAGAAGTGAACGAGTTAAAAAAAGTACATGAAATATCATATATTTATTATTTGGGTGAAGGTGAAGTCGTGAAAGAACAATTCCCATTACCAGGGGAAAAGATTAACAAAAATAGTGACTTGATTCTATATTTAGAATGACATATAATATTGTAGTTATATGATTAGAGAAAGATTTACAATAGAGAAAACTATGAGGTGAATTTAAATGGATTTTAAAATAATTATACCAGTATTGATATCTTTTACAATTAGTGTGATACTTTGCCCAATTTTTATCCCTTTTTTGAAAAAATTAAAATTTGGTCAATATATAAGAGACGAAGGTCCAGAATCTCATCAAAAAAAATCAGGTACACCTACCATGGGTGGATTAATTATATTATGCAGTATTGTAATTACATCATTAATATATATTAAAGATAATATGGAGGTACTCCCAATCCTTTTTGTAACTTTAGGTTTTGGATTGATTGGATTTCTTGATGACTATATTAAAGTAGTGTTGAAGAGAAATTTAGGACTTAGAGCATGGCAAAAGATGTTTGGGCAAATTTTAGTTACAGCAATATTTGCTTACTATTTGATTAATTTCACAGATGTTGGTACTGCTATGATCATACCATTTAGTAGTGGTAAATTCCTCAATTTTTCTTATATGTTTATTCCTTTACTATTTGTTAGTTTTCTAGGTACAGTAAATGGTGTTAATTTTACAGACGGTCTTGATGGCCTGGCTTCCAGTGTCACTGTTCTGGTCGCCACATTCTTTAGTGTTGTTGCCATAGGGACGGGGAGTGGAATTTCACCAATTACTTGCGCAGTAGCGGGAAGTTTATTAGGATTTTTAATTTATAATGTATATCCAGCCAGAGTATTCATGGGAGATACGGGTTCTCTGGCACTGGGAGGATTTGTAGCCGCCACTGCATTTATGCTAAGAATGCCAATATTTATTATAATTGTGGGATTTATTTATTTAATAGAAGTAATATCAGTAATGCTGCAAGTTGGATATTTTAAAGCTACAAAAGGAAAGAGAATTTTTAGAATGGCGCCAATTCATCACCACTTTGAATTAGGAGGATGGTCTGAAACAAGAGTCGTTGCTATATTTTCCATAGTAACTGCTGTTCTATGTCTGGTGGGATTAATGGCACTATAATATTTAATAAGAACGATATAAGGGAGAAACGGCATGAACTTTGAGAATAAGAACGTATTAGTAGTCGGCACGGGCATTAGTGGAATTGCTGCAACAGAATTACTAAATAAGATGAATGCAAAGGTGATACTTTTCGATGGAAATGTAAATCTGGATATAGATAAAGTAATAGATAAAATTGGCGGCAAAGAAAGGGCTGATATCATTCTTGGAAATTTGCCGAAAGATGTGATGGAAACCCTTGATCTGGTAGTACTTAGCCCCGGCGTTCCCACAGATATTCCTTTAGTGAATGAACTTAGAAATTTACAATTGCCTATTTGGGGAGAAGTAGAATTAGCTTATCAGTTTTCCAAAGGAAAGATTGTTGGTATTACTGGAACAAATGGAAAAACAACTACAACCGCATTGGTCGGTGAGATAATGAAAATATATTATGAAAGTGTTTTTGTTGTTGGGAATATTGGTATTCCATATACCCAGATGGTATCTGATATGAATGATAATTCTATAACTGTTGCAGAGATGAGCAGCTTTCAATTAGAAACAATTTATGATTTTAAGCCAGATGTATCAGCAATACTAAATATTACACCAGATCATTTAAACAGACATCATACAATGGAATGTTACATAAATGCAAAAGCAAATATATTCAAGAATCAGACGTCAAAGGATATCCTTGTTTTAAACTATGAAGATAATACCTTACGTGAGCTTAGTAAAAAAGCAAAGGCTGAGATTTTGTATTTTAGCAGTAAACGTCCGTTGGATAGAGGTATTTATTTAGAAGGCGGGAATATTATATATTCTGTAGATAATGAAAAGATTCATATCTGTAATATCCATGAGCTGAAAATACTCGGGACTCATAATTATGAAAATATCATGGCTGGTATTGCTATCGGGGGCAGCCTTAATGTACCAATGGATTGTATTAAAAAGGCAATCACATCCTTTGTTGCTGTAGAGCACCGGATTGAATATGTGGATGAAAAAAATGGCGTAAAATATTATAATGATTCCAAAGGAACGAATCCAGATGCTGCAATCAAAGGAATTGAAGCCATGGTTACACCTACTTTACTTATCGGTGGGGGATATGATAAGAATTCGGATTATAAAGAATGGATTCAGTCTTTTCATGGTAAAGTAAAATATCTTGTTTTACTGGGACAGACAAGAGAAAAAATTGCGGAAACTGCAAAAAACCTTGGTTTTCATAATATTATTCTGGTAGACACCTTAGAAGAAGCAGTGGATGTCTGCAAAGAACATGCTAAACCAGGAGATAGCGTATTACTTTCTCCTGCCTGTGCAAGTTGGGGAATGTTTAAGAATTATGAAGAAAGAGGCAGAGTGTTTAAAGAGTTAGTTTACAAGCTTTAAGTAGGGGGATGAATCAATGGCGTTAGACAGGGCAGAACGATCAGCAAAACTTAAAAAAGTCCATAGTTATTATGATTATAGCTTACTGTTTCTCACACTTTTTCTTGTGTGTTTTGGCCTGGTTATGATTTATAGTACGAGTTCCTATACTGCACAGACAAAAAATCTTGCGCCAACACACTTTCTAGAAAAACAGGGTATTGCGGCTATCCTTGGTGTCGTTGCCATGATTTTTGTCTCAAAGATAGATTATCGAATTTACATAAAAAAATTACCTGTCATAAAAATTAAGTTAGTAACATTATTATATATATTCTGTAGTTTTTTACAAATATACGTGCTTATATTTGGAGATGTAATTAATGGAAAAAAGAGATGGATCGACTTAGGTCCATTAGGAAGTTTCCAGCCTTCGGAATTATCTAAAGTAGGAACGATTTTATTTGTCTCCTATATTATAACTTTAGCACCAAGACAGTTGGATAAAATAAAAGGGTTCTTTCGAGTAGCGGTTTATATGGCACCACTTCTTGGATTAATTGCCAAAGAAAATTTAAGTACTGGTATCGTTATTGCAGGCATCATGTTTGTTATGTGTTTTGTCGCCAGTAAAAAGAAAGCATATTTCTTTTGGGTAGTCGGTATCTTAGTAACAGCCATTGTTGGTTTTATTATAATAGAGCCATATCGAATTGGGCGTATTGACATATGGTTAAATGTTGAAACGAATGAAAATGGATTTCAGATTCTCCAAGGGCTGTATGCAATTGCATCAGGGGGTATCTTTGGTACCGGACTTGGAGAAAGTATGCAGAAATTAGGGTTTATTCCAGAATCCTATAATGATATGATTTTTACCATACTTTGTGAAGAGTTAGGTCTATTTGGAGCAGTTGCGATCATCTTATTATTTATATTGCTAATATGGAGATTATTTATAATAGCCATTAGTGCTCCCGATCTCTTTGGTGGGCTTATCTCTGTAGGAGTACTGACACATATTGCGATTCAAGTTATTCTTAATATAGCAGTTGTTACTAATTCCATACCATCCACTGGTATACCGCTCCCATTCATTAGCTATGGAGGAACTTCAGTGGCGATCCTGCTTGTAGAAATGGGCATTGTACTCAGCGTTTCCAATCAAATTAAGTACGAAAGATAAGTTTTTTAAAAAAACAAAGCCAAACACACATATTTTCTTATTTCATATAATATAATATATTTCTGATTTTCAGGGGTGTGTGTCAGGTGTCACGTATTGAAGTTATTGGTGGAAAACAGTTACATGGAGAACTTAATATACATGGATCTAAGAACGCAATTTTACCCATATTAGCTGCTACAGTATTAAACAGAGGGGTATGTAAAATGAATAACTGCCCTTATATATTGGACGTACTTCATATGAACAAAATACTTGAAAGTATAGGATGTATCGTGACTATGGAAGGAAATTCAATTATTGTAGATGCAAAAAATATTCTTAAGACGGAAGTCTCAGATGAATATGTAAGGCAGATGCGTTCCTCCATTATATTACTGGGTGCGTTACTTGGAAGAGAAAAAAGTGTAACTATATCATTTCCGGGAGGATGCTCCATAGGAGCCAGGCCGATTGACCTGCATTTAAAAGCATTAAGAAAATTAAATGTAGAAATTAAGGAAGAAGATGGTTTGCTTTATTGTAATACTACAAAAGTTATTGGTAATGATATTGTGTTAGACTTTCCAAGTGTTGGAGCTACAGAAAATATAATTTTAGCGAGTGTTATTTCGGAAGGAACCACTAAAATTATTGGTGCAGCAAAAGAGCCGGAAATTATGGAACTTTGTAATTTCTTAAATGCTATGGGAGCAAAAATTTACGGTGCTGGAACAGACTCCATTACAATTGAAGGAGTAGAAGAAGTTCATGATGTAGAATATACACTTGTTGCAGATCGTATTGTAGCGGGAACTTATATGGCAGCTCTTGCTGGACGCGGCGGAAAGATTACATTAAAAGGAGCCAGCTGCAGAGAACTTTATTCTGTAGTAATGACTTTGATTGATATGGGATGTGGGATATATTGTGGCAGTGATTATATTACCATTAGTTCTATGGAACGGCCTAATGCAATTGACATCATAAGGACGAGTCCATATCCAGGGTTTCCAACGGATATGCAGTCCCAAATTATGGTTACCTTATCTATTGCCCAAGGAACAAGTATTATTATTGAGAATATATTTGAAGCGAGATATAAAAATGTAAGCGAATTAATTAAAATGGGGGCTAATATTATAGTCGAGGGTAAGCTGGCTGTTGTGAAGGGAGTTCCTATGCTTCATGGTGCGGAGGTTTTCGCAAGTGATTTGAGGGGCGGTGCTGCATTAGTAATTGCGGGAATTATTGCAGAAGGCAGAACCATAGTCGATAATACTTCTTATATCTCCAGAGGTTATGAAGATATAGTAAGGGATTTTAAAGAAATAGGTGCTGATATTAAATATCTGGATTAATAGGTGATGTGATGATACACGATGTACAGAAGAAATCAAATTATGGAAAGAAAAAATTCAAGAAGTTTCTTATCTTATTTATAATTCTTCTTATAGCAATTTTAATTTTATATTTTGGCTTCCGCATAACGAAGGTCAATGTTATTGGATGTGATTACTATACAGAAGAACAGATAAAGAATAAGTTAATTGTAAATGAATTTGATAAGAATTCATTATTTTTATTCCTAAAACATAAGTACTTTGATAAAACAGAGATTCCATTTATTCAGAAAATAGATATTGAACTAGTAAATCAGAATACAGTTGATATTAATGTTTATGAAAAAACAATGATAGGCTGTATTGAATATATGGGTCAGATTCTTTATTTTGATAAAGATGGGATTATCGTAGAAAGCTCTAAGCGAAAAATAGATTACGTACCTTATATTGTTGGACTAAAATATGATAAATTGGTTCTTAATGAAAAGATAGAAACTCCAAACGATAAATTGTTAGTTACTATCTTAAATATTACACAATTAATAAGAAAGTACCAATTACCAATTGATAAGATATCATTTAGTCCAAACAATGAGGTTACGTTAATATCAAGTGATATCAGGGTTCTCCTTGGTAAACATGATCTTTATGATGAGCAAATGGCGAATCTTAAAAATATTTTACAAAAGTCCGGGAACCTAAAAGGTGTGCTGGATATGAGCAACTTTACAGAAGAAAATAATACATTTGTTTTTAAGCCAGATTAAGAATAGTACTATTGTCCCAATTCAGTCATAATAATCGAGAAATTATGTAAAAAATCAAATTTAGGGTTGATTATTTTTTGAATTAAATATATTATATTATATAGGTTATGGGTATGAACTGGGGATAAAATTGAAGAGGATGAAGGAGGAAGTACCTTGCTTGAAATAAAGACAAACGGAGCAGATTCTGCAGCCAAAATACTTGTTGTTGGAGTAGGCGGAGCAGGAAATAATGCTGTTAATAGGATGATAGAAGAAAATATAATTGGGGTTGAATTTATTTGTGTAAATACGGACAAGCAACATTTAAAAAATTGTAAAGCCCCAACGTGTGTTCAAATTGGTGAAAAATTAACAAAAGGGTTAGGAGCGGGAGCTCAACCTGAAATTGGTGAGAAAGCAGCAGAAGAAAGTGTAGAAGAACTAACTGAAATTATAAAAGGCTCCGATATGGTATTTGTTACATGTGGTATGGGCGGTGGTACCGGAACAGGTGCAGCACCGGTCGTTGCTAAGATAGCAAAACAACTGGGGATTTTAACAGTTGGTATCGTAACGAAACCATTTAAATTTGAAGCAAAAGCACGTATGAATAATGCGATTGGGGGAATTGATAAGTTAAAAGAGAATGTAGATACGCTTATCGTTATTCCTAATGATAGATTACTTGAGATCGTAGATAGAAGGACAACAATGCCGGATGCCTTAAGAAAAGCGGATGAAGTACTTCAACAAGGTGTGCAGGGTATTACAGATCTTATTAATGTTCCAGGGCTTATTAATCTTGACTTTGCTGATGTTCAGACAGTAATGAAAGATAAAGGTGTTGCTCATATTGGTATTGGTCTGGGCAAAGGCGATGATAAATGTATTGATGCTGTTAAGCAGGCAATCACCAGTCCTCTTTTGGAGACAACTATCGAAGGTGCTTCCCATGTAATTATTAACATCTCTGGTGATATTAGCTTAGTTGAAGCAAATGAAGCTGCTACATTTGTACAGGAATTAGCAGGTGAGAATGCAAATATTATCTTTGGTGCAATGTTTGATGATACAACTCCAGATGAAGCTACAATTACTGTAATTGCTACAGGCCTTGATGAAAGTGCCAATGGAGAACCTATTAAGGCACCAAGCTTTTTAAATAACAATAACCTGAAGTCAAATTTTAAATATAATACTGGCAGTCCGGTAAAAAATACTACATCTACAGCTGGAACAACTAGTCATCCAACTTTAGGCAATTCAATGAAACCACAAAGTTTTACATCAACTGGAAATCAAAGTATTTCCAAAATGCCAGCGAATGAAGATTCAGAACATGGCGGAATCAAGATTCCAGAATTCTTACAAAGAAATCATAATCGAAAATAAAATAAATACATACGCGAAGGCAACGAGCCAAGCGTCAAAAAAAGAACGGGAACAAACCTATGCTTGCATAAAGGTTTGTTCCCGTTCTTTTTTTGACATTTGGCGACTGCCCGCGACCGAGAGAGACGAAGTCTCTTGAGGTACGCGAAAGTAATGCCCTCGAGAGACGAAGTCTCTCGAGGTACGCGAAAGTAATGCCCGAGAGAGACGAAGTCTCTTGAGGTACGCGAAAGTAATGACCGAGAGAGACGAAGTCTCTTGAGGTACGGAAAAGTAATGCCTGAAGAGAGACTGCGTCTCTTGAGGTATGCGAAGGCAACGAGTCAAGGGGGAGGGACTACTCTGGCTCTTTTTGACATTTGGCGAATGTACACATAAAGCTACAATAATTGTAAATAAATGGAACATAAAAATACGATAAAAATTCCAATTTATGACAAAATATAAAAGATGTCTAAGATATAATAGGAATAGCTAAACAGATGGAAGTGATATTTTATTAAGTCTTTTAGGCTATACAAAAGAAGTTATGGAGGTGAACCTTGTACCTTGAGATTTACATTGATACACTTTTTTTAATAAATTTCATTATGGACATTATTCTACTAATAATATTAAAAAAAGTTAGAAAACTAAATAGTACAACAATTAGAATTGTTTTGGCTGGAATAATAGGTGGAATAAATGCATGTGTTATTGCATTACTTCCAAATCTAAATATGGTGATAAAGTTTATCTTCATGTACATATTCACAACCTGCCTAATGGTTAGGATCGCTTATCGATTCATTAATCTCAGGGAATTTATTAAGAATATTATAATGCTTTTTATTATAACATTTTTCTTGGGTGGGTTTCTAAATTCTCTATATTATCACACGAATTTAGGGTATTTCTTTAGAGAATTATTAATGAAAAATTTGTTTTCTAATGTTAAAATTAAGTTCTTTTTATTATTAAGCCCAATAATATTTGTTGGAATCAAACTATTTATTAAAGCATTCGAAGAAACAAAGAGGAAGGCTCATAATATTTATGAGGTGGAAGTAAAATACAGTGATAAAAGTCTGATATTAAAAGGGTTATATGATACTGGTAATAGTTTAAGAGATCCAATTTCAAAAAAGCCAGTTGCAATAGCAGAATATAGCTCGGTAAAAGAACTTCTGCCAGAGAAATTAAAAGATACAATTGAAGCCTACCTTAAAGAAGGGTTTTTAGATCATAATACTATTGGCATAGAATATGCGGCATCCATACGTTTTATTCCTTACAAATCGATCGGCAAAGATAATGGTATGCTAATAGGAGTAATTTTTAATGAAGTTATTGTACATTCTATTGATGAAGTAGCAAATAATAAGCTAGAAGAAAACAGTAATAATTTTGTATCAAATAATATGAAAACGATTATAGCCATGCATAATGGGAAATTGTCTAACAACGAAGATTATCAAGTTATTTTACATAAAGAATTACTATAAATAGGAGGAACAATCATGCTTTTAAAAATATCTATGACAAATAAATTTCAATTTCGAGTGATGCCGAATTTTAAAAGTATCATCTTTAAACAAAGAGGTGATATTCATTATATAGGAGGAGCTGAAGTTTTACCAGCACCATTGGATCCAAGAGAAGAAGCAGAAGTTATCAATAAATTAGGAACAGAATATGATACCCAGGTAAAAAGTATTTTAGTAGAGCATAATTTAAGATTAGTCGTTTATATTGCCAAGAAATTTGATAATACAGGGATTGGAGTTGAAGATTTAATCTCTATTGGAACGATCGGATTAATTAAGGCAATTAATACGTTCAATCCGGATAAGAATATAAAATTGGCAACGTATGCGTCCAGATGTATTGAAAATGAAATATTAATGTACTTAAGACGAAATAATAAAACAAAGATGGAAGTTTCCATTGATGAACCTTTAAATGTAGACTGGGATGGAAATGAACTTCTTTTATCTGATATTCTTGGTACAGAGGAAGATATTATATATAAAAATATTGAAGATGAAGTAGATCGTAAGTTATTAAATAAAGCATTATCAAAATTATCCGAGCGTGAAAGAATTATAGTACAATTAAGATTCGGCTTAAACACAGAGGATGGAAATGAAAAAACTCAAAAAGAGGTAGCAGATTTACTTGGTATTTCCCAGTCCTATATTTCAAGACTAGAGAAAAAAATTATTAAGAGGTTAAAAAAAGAGATGATCCGATTAGAAAGTTAGTTATTCAGTAAAGGGAAACAGATTTAAGGCTGAGCTGTAACGACGATTAATATGGGTTTCGTAAAAAAAGGAAATAATTACATAGAATTCAATCGTATAAATTAGAGCCTTAATGTGAATCATTTTATATAAGAATATAAAATGATTTGGAGGTTTCCACATGGCTCTATACAAGGTAGAAATATGTGGGGTAAATACAGCTAAGTTACCCCTATTAAAGAATAGCGAAAAGGAAGAATTATTTAAAAGAATCTTAGAAGGTGACAAAAAAGCCAGAGAAGAATATATTAAAGGGAATCTCAGATTAGTACTTAGCATCATACAAAGATTCTCCAATAGTAATGAGAATGTTGATGATTTATTTCAGATTGGATGTATTGGTCTGATGAAGGCCATTGATAATTTTGATGTGACCCAGAATGTAAAATTTTCTACCTATGCAGTACCAATGATTATAGGTGAAATCCGCAGATATTTACGAGATAATAACAGCATTCGTGTCAGCAGGTCTCTTCGTGATATTGCTTATAAAGCTATTTATGCAAAAGAAGCTTTAACGAAGAAAAACGACAAGGAACCTACTGTAAGCGAAATAGCAGAAGAAATTGGTATTTCTAAAGAAGATATTGCTTATGCACTAGATGCTATTCAGAATCCTGTATCATTATATGAACCAGTATATTCAGAGGGCGGAGACACTTTATACATTATGGACCAGGTAAGTGACAAAAAGAATAAAGAGGAAAACTGGTTAGAAGAAATATCATTAAAAGAAGCTATGGATAAACTTTCTTCAAGAGAAAATAATATTATTAAATTAAGGTTTTTCCAGGGAAAAACTCAAATGGAAGTTGCAGAAGAAATTAATATTTCTCAGGCACAGGTTTCCAGGCTTGAGAAGTCTGCACTAAAAAATATGAAAAATTATTTAATAGAGAGATAATGATTATGGTCATTAATAGGCACTCCTGTCATATATTATAATAACGTAGTATACGATGGGAGTTTTCTTATGCGAATCTGCGAATTAAGAGAAAAAGAAGTAATTAATGAAAGAGATTGTAAGAGACTTGGATATGTTTGTGATGTAGACATAGATATCTGTACAGGTAAAATTATTAATATTATTGTTCCGGGTCCTTGTAAAATCTGGGGTGTCATCGGCAGGGAGCATGAATATGTAATTAATTTCTGCTGTATTAAACAAATTGGCCCAGATATTATATTGGTCAACATAGACGAAGAAAAATGCTTCGTCAAGATTAAAGACTTTTAGTTACAGTTCAGCCATGCAGAAAGAAGCTTACAAATTGCACGTGGGTGCTTGCACACTAAGTGTAATTTGTAAGCTTCTTTCTATATGGCGCTCTGCCTAAGCGAGATGTAGGGAAGCGGAATCGAGCTTAGGGCTGAACTGTAATTATTTTATGACGCTTTACCTCACATCCTCATTTATCAAGTGTTACTTAAAATTGGCGCCCTCAGAAAGCTGGAATGTTTATCACATCAATAACCTAAAAAGAATAGCATGTGAATTATTAATCCATAAAGAGACCTTATGTACCGCTATGAGCGACAACCGAGTGAGAACGTGTCTCTGTTGGATAATAATCTCACACGCTATTTTTGTAAATCTAAATGTGATAAACATCATTAACATAAAACGGGCGCCCAATCATAATATGGAAAATACTTGACCAAAATTGCCAAGTTCAATATAATCATAAGTATATGTATTGAATAGGAGGGTTCAGGATGAAGTGTCCATTTTGTGGAGAAGATAATACAAGGGTTATTGATTCAAGACCGGCAGATGACAATAATTCTATCAGAAGAAGACGTCAATGTGATGAATGTAGCAAGCGATTTACAACTTATGAAAAGGTTGAGTCAATCCCTTTAGTTGTAATTAAAAAAGATGATATTAGGGAACCTTATGATCGTTCTAAAATTGAAGCAGGAATTTTTCGTTCCTGTCATAAGAGACCAATTTCAGTGGATCAAATCAATGCTTTGGTCGATGATATTGAAAATACAATATTTAATCTTGAAGAGAAAGAAATTTCAAGCAGCATTATTGGGGAGATAGTTATGGACAAATTAAAAGAACTTGATCCGGTTGCCTATGTAAGATTTGCATCAGTTTATCGTGAATTTAAAGATGTGAATACATTTATGAATGAACTGAAGAAGATTCTAGATAATTAAGATAAGACTGATTTTAATATTTTAAATGATTAAATAAAAAGTAAAGTAAAAGAAACATGACATACTGTTGTCCTGTTTCTTTTGCTATATTTAAGAGAAAAAATAACAAACGAAAGAGGTAGTATTTATGAAATATGAATGGAGGAAAAATGAGAAGGAGTTATATTTGCCAAAAGAAAAACCTGAACTTGTTCAAGTGCCAAAACAGAAATTTTTTATGATTCAAGGAGAAGGAAATCCAAATCATGAGGATTTTTCAGAGAGAGTGAGAGCATTATATTCTATGGCATATTCAGTTAGAATGATGCCTAAAAATGGATTTACTCCTGATGGCTACTATGAATATACTGTATATCCATTAGAAGGGCTATGGGATTTATCTGAGAAGGGAAGAACACTGGATAAATTAGACAAAGAAGAATTACTGTATACGATTATGATAAGACAGCCGGATTTTGTAGATGAAAATGTGTTCCAAAAAGCATATGGAATTGCTTATAATAAGAAAAAATATCCTTTATTAAGAGAAGTCACTTTTGGTGAAATACAAGATGGCCTGTGTGTCCAAATGTTGCATAAAGGCTCCTATGATGATGAGCCAGAGTCATTTGAGCAAATGATTCATTTTATAAAAGAGAATGAACTTGAAAGAACTACGCTGGTGCATAGAGAAATATATTTATCCAATGTGAATAAAACTGAACCGGAGAAATTAAAAACGGCATTAAGATATATGGTTAAGAAAATAGAATGATAAAATATAATTATTTGAAACAAAAGAACCATAAAAAGAACGCCTCTATTTTTGGTTTGGCGTTCTTTAAACATTAGAATATTTAATTTATTTTGTTTAAATCATGTTATACAAGTAGAAAATCTGTATTTTGATTGTCAGGTAATAGTTTAATGATATCGTATTGAGAATTAATAATCAACCATAATTGACGGTAATAAACCATGATATTCCACACACCGGTACCATAAATACCATGATCAGAAACTAAACGATTTAAGATATTTATACTTCTGGCATCTATAGACCATACAATATGCTGAATTGGTATACCAAAGTTATAATCATAATAGTAAAAATATGGTGTGTATGATATTTCATCAAACTGAATTGTCGTATTAACGTCATTTGCTAAACTAATAGTTGCATTTAGGGTCAGGGCATTAGAGTTTGATGAACCCTGTATGAAGGGAAGTTCCCAATTAAGGCTGATGATTGGTTTTCCTAATATGATTTTCTCAGGTTCAACTGTGGTAAGTACATAATCTATAAAAGCTTTTAAATTTGTGATAGAACTTACTGGTTTTGGTGGACCAAAATTTTTCCCCCAAATAAACCGTAAAAAAACCATAGCATTTACGTGTTGGCTGATTCCTGAATAATCTACTTTTTCAAAAGATATTTCGTCATTAATATTATCTATATGGGGATTGATAGTTACAAATATCATATATCCCTCACCGTTTAATCGACTTGCAACATTTGCAATAAATTCTTCGTATAAATAATAATTTGTAGTATTAACATAATTGAAAATAATATTTACCCCTTGATATCCTTTAGTTTTAAGAATATTAAGGGTCTTATCAATATTCTGGTTTTGATATTCTTTACTTAATAATATACTGAATTCAATTTCAATATTGGGTTCTCCCTGTTCTGTCAAGGTCGTAATCATCATTAGAGGAACTACACCATAATCTTTTGCTGTTTGCACAATCTCTGTGTCATCTGAACTAGTAATTATTTCTCCTTCTTCTGAAGTCCTATAATTTAAAACAGAAAGATAGGTAAGATTTGGTAATGTTTTACGTAGTGTATTCATGTTTATAAAAGGAAAAATATAACCCATTGTGGACAGGCTTCCAATGGTATTATAACTGATTATCAGAGTTTCACCTAAATAAAGAAAATTTCTCTCTGAGAGGAATGGATTGTTTCTCAATAATTGCATAAATGTAATTTGGTAAGTATTTAAAATACTTTCTATAGAATCCCCTTCTATAACTGTATGTGTCTGTTTTGGATATGAAATTACGATGGTTTGCCCCGGCACTAATTCATAAGGGTTTTCCAAAGCGTTATCCTGAATCAACTGATAAGCTGTTACACCGTACATACCAGCTATTGAAAAAATAGTATCACCGGGTTGTACTACATATATATTCATTATAGCCTCAAATTCATATTTTATTATTATTATATGATATAGGAATATAAAAGAGTTCTAATATACGGTATCTCATATAAGAAAAAGAACGCCATTACAGTATTCTGGCTTGACGTCCTTTTTTGTTTTTTCATTTTAAACTGTTAATTTAATCTATTATTTTATAAAGACAAAGAAATTCTTTCCTTTAATTTTATTCTATAATCTTAATAATATCATATTGGGAATTAATGATTAACCACAACTGGGGATAATATATCATTATATTCCAAATTCCCACTCCATTTAGATCATAATTCAAAACTAATCCTTCAAGTGCATGTATGCTTCTGGAATCTATGGACCATACAATATGCTCTACCGGCAGGCCAAAGTTAAAATCGTAGTAATAGAAATAAGGTGTCTGAGAGGGCTCATCAAATTGAATTACGGCATTAACCTCTTGAGCCAAATTAATAGTAGCATTTAAAGTTAGAGATATAGCCCGGGACCGGCCCGCAATAAAGGGGAGGGCCCAATCAAAACTAATAATTGGTTTGCCTATTAGTAGTTTTTCTGGGGGGACCAGAGTGATGACATACTCCGTCAAGGTCTTTAAATTAGTATAGGAACAAACTGGAGAAGGAGGTGAAACATTTTTTCCCCATATAAATTCCAGGAACATCATACCATTAACATATTGACTAATAGCCGAGTAATCAATTTTTTCAAATAATTCTTCGCTATTCTCTTTTTTAAAATTAGGATTGATGGTTATAAAAACTAAGTATCCTTCACTGGTTAAACGATTTGAAATTTTTGAAATATAGTTTACATAGAGGTTCTGATTCGTTACATTTAAATAATTAAAAGCAATATTTACGCCATAATATCCTTTGGATTTTAGGATATTAAGAATATTGTCTGCATTTTTATTTTGATATTCATCATTTAATAATAAAGTATATGCAACGTCTACATTAGGTTCTCCCTGGGTTGTTAAGGTTGTAAGCATCATTAGTGGAACCGTTTGGTATTCTTTAGCCAATTCTATTATCTCGAGGTCATCGGAATAAGTTATTATATTGCCTTCTTGTGTTGTTTGATAATTAAAGATTGAAAGATAAGTTAGATTTGGTAATGTTCTGCGAAGAGTGCCCGTGGAAATAAAAGGATATGCGAAACCATTCGTGGTCATTTGCCTAATGGTATGATAACTAATTACCAATGTTTCTCCTGGAATAAGATAATCTCTTCCTGAAAGTGATGGATTATTTCGAAATAATTGCAAAATCGTAATATCGTAAGCATTTGCGATGCTGGTTACAGAATCACCTTCTTTCACTATATATGTCTGCTTGGGATATGCAATTACTATGGTTTGCCCGGGCACTAAGCGATATGGAGTTTCCAGCTCATTATCCTGGATTAATTTTGCAGCTGAAACTCCATACATATTAGCGATTGAATCAATTGTGTCGCCTGGTTGTACTACATATATGTCCATCGTAATCCTCGAATTAATTATTATTATATTATATGTTTCAGAGAAGAATAATTTCTTCAATATATAACATACTTCTGCATTATAGGTAAAGACAGGAGAAATATGGATGTAATGGAAATTATTCCTTGATAATTTCGACTAAATTCTGTATAATTACATAGGGTAATGCTGCTTTCAAATGAGAATAGAAAGGAGCAAATATGTTTAATAAGACATTTAGCGCCGCTGTCCATGGAATAAATGGTTTTCTTGTTCAGGTTGAAGCGGATATCAGCGATGGCCTGCCTGAGTTCTTAATGGTAGGATACCTCGCATCAGAAGTAAAGGAAGCAAAGGAAAGGGTTCGAATCTCATTAAAGAACTCCGGATTTAAACTTCCTGTAAAAAGAATTACAATTAATCTATCACCAGCAGATGTCAAAAAAGAAGGTACAGCCTTCGATCTTCCTATTGCAGTCGCAATTCTGGTAACTCTTGGTTTCATTCCCGAAGAAAATATTAGAGATACACTCATTATAGGTGAATTAAGCTTAAATGGAGAAATTAATAAAGTAAATGGTGTCCTCCCTATTGTAAAAATGGCATTAGGTCAGGGCTTTTCCCGCTGTATTGTCCCGTTGGATAATGCGAAAGAAGGTGCAGTTATATCAGACATTGATGTAATTGGTGTAAAAAGTTTAGAAGAAGTAGTCAGGTATCTAAATAACGAAAGTATAATAGAACCAGAATATGTAGATGTAGAAAAGCTGTTTCAACATTATGACGAAGAAACGGATATTGATTTTTCGGATATACATGGACAGGTTGCAGCAAAAAGAGCAGTTGAAATTGCAGTATCAGGTATGCATAATATTCTATTTATTGGAACTCCTGGGGCAGGAAAAACCATGCTCGCTAAGAGAATACCAACAATTATGCCAGAACTGACTCTGGAAGAAAGTATGGAAATATCAAAAGTTTACAGTGTATTTGGTTTGCTAAATAATGATCAATCTTTAATTCTTAAAAGGCCATTTCGTTCTCCGCATCATACCATATCGCTTACTGCTCTTACGGGCGGAGGGAGAAAAGCAAGACCGGGGGAGATCTCTCTGGCTAATGGTGGAGTTCTTTTTCTGGATGAATTGCCAGAATTTAATAAGAATACTTTAGAGATTTTAAGACAGCCATTAGAAGATAAAGATGTAACAATTACAAGGCTAAATGGTAGTTTTAGGTATCCTGCAAATTTTATGCTGGTAGCGGCCATGAATCCATGTAATTGCGGATATTATCCTGATAGAAACAGATGCAGCTGCTCTGTCAATCAGGTACAGAGGTATCTGGGAAAGATCAGCCAGCCACTATTAGACCGAATTGACATATGTATAGAAACATTACAGATAAATTATAAGGAATTAGAACAAAATATTATAAATGAATCTTCCAGAGAAATAAGAAAACGTGTGATGAAAGCGCGAATGATCCAGTTAGAAAGGTATCAGGAGGAAGAAATTCATTTTAATTCAGAATTAACACCAAAAATGATTCAAAAATATTGTAATCTTGGAGCATCAGAGAAAAGGCTCCTTGAGAAAGCATTTCATCATTTAAATTTAAGTGCAAGAGCGTACCACAGAATCCTTAAAGTGGCCAGAACGATTGCTGATTTAGAAGATTCTCTGGATATTAAAGCATCACATCTAAACGAAGCCATCTGCTATCGAAGTATTGATAAAAAATACTGGTCTATGTAAATAAGAATAAAAATTAGAGAGCAAAGGATGATGAAATGTTAAATGATGAATATATTCATTGGTTGAATTGCCTTCCTGATATAGGAATCAAAAAAGCAAATGAGTTATTAGACTATTATAAAGATGCAAGGAATATATATTATGCAAAGGAGGAAGAATTAATATTAATTCCCAGTTTAACAAAACAAAATATTGAATCAATATTAAGTGATAAAAATAAAGAGTCTGCCAAAATATCTTATGATAAATTATATAAAAAAGGAATATACTTTGTAACAAAAGACAATACAGCATATCCGGAAAAGTTAAAACATATTTTTGAACCGCCTATGGGATTATATGTCAAAGGAAGATTTCCAAAAACAGACATAAAAACGATGGCTATCATTGGAGCCAGAAATTACTCTGTTTATGGTAAAGAAATGGCAAAGTTTTTCGCAAAGGAATTAGGTGAGAAAGGTATACAGGTTATAAGCGGCCTGGCAAGAGGAATTGACAGCTTTGCTCATCAAGGAGCAATAGAAACAATTGGCGGTACTTTTGGAGTATTAGGATGTGGCATTGATATATGTTATCCCAGAGAGAATATTGAATTATATACCAGGATGGAGCAATGTGGAGGAATCATTTCTGAATATGGACTTGGAATTCCGCCGCTTCCCGGCTTATTTCCAATGAGAAACCGGATTATCAGCGGGCTTTCTGATGGAATATTGGTCATAGAGGCAAAGCTTAGAAGTGGTACATTTATCACTGTTGATTATGGATTAGAACAGGGAAAAGATATTTATGCGATACCAGGCAGAATAACGGATATATCAAGCAGTGGATGCAATAATCTAATTAAAATGGGAGCCAAATTGGTGACTTGTGTCGATGACATTATTGAAGAATTTATTGCAAATTGTGAAAATTTGTGTTTAGATAAATATTGTGATTTATCAAGTGATTTAAAAGAAGAACTTAATTTAAACAATTTTTTAGGGAATAAAAAAATTTACAAAAAACTTGAAACAAAAGAAAAAATAGTTTATGATATGTTAAGTCTGAATCCAAAACATTTGGAAGAAATTATTTTAAATACCGATTTAGATATGAAAGAATTGATAGACATTTTAGTTAATTTGCAGCTAAAAGACTGTATAAAGCAGATTGGCAATCATTATTATGTATTGTCAACATAGGTAAAAAGGTAGTGCAAAACCGGGAGATTCTGCAATTACCTATAATATAAGGAGTGTTATTATGCCAAAATATCTTGTAATAGTGGAGTCACCAGCAAAGGCAAAAACAATTAAAAAATTTCTGGGTTCCAATTATGAAGTTCTAGCTTCAAACGGACATGTTAGAGATTTACCCAAAAGTCAACTGGGAATCGATGTGGAACATGATTATGAACCCAAATATATAACAATCAGAGGGAAAGGGGAATTATTAGCCAATCTTCGTAAGGAAGTGAAAAAATCAGATATCGTTTATCTTGCGACTGACCCTGACCGCGAAGGAGAAGCAATTTCCTGGCATCTTACAAAAGCATTAAAAATAGATGAATCTCATATTCACCGGATTACTTTTAATGAGATAACCAAAAATGCAGTAAAAGCATCTATTAAGCAGGCAAGAGATATTGATATGGATTTAGTAAATGCACAGCAGGCAAGAAGAATCCTTGACAGAATGGTGGGATATAGTATAAGCCCCCTTTTATGGGCAAAAGTAAAACGAGGATTGAGTGCCGGCAGAGTCCAGTCTGTTGCCCTTAGACTCATTTGTGACAGGGAAGATGAAATTAATGCATTTGTTCCGGAAGAATATTGGAATCTGGAAGCCTCCTTTCATGTAAAAGGAGATAAAAAACCTCTAATTGCCAAATTTTATGGAGACAGTAATGGTAAAATTGCTATCCATAATGAAGAAGAACTGAAATCTATTTTGAAGCAATTGGAAAATGCAGATTATAAGATTACAGATATAAAGAAAGGTGAAAGGATAAAAAAAGCACCAAATCCTTTTACTACAAGTAAACTGCAACAAGAAGCCGCAAAGACGTTAAATTTTTCAACTCAAAAGACAATGAGAATTGCACAGCAGTTATATGAAGGTGTTAATGTTAAAGGAAAAGGCAGCATAGGTCTGATCACATATTTACGTACGGATTCTATCCGTGTATCTGACGAAGCGGATGCCAATGCAAAAGAATATATTAAGACTACCTATGGTGATTCTTTTGTTGAAAAAGAGGCCAATGGAAAGAATAGTGGAAAGAAAATTCAAGATGCCCATGAAGCAATCAGACCAACTTATATTGAGCTGACACCCACTATTGTAAAAGATTCTTTGAGCAGAGATCAATTTCGCCTTTATCAACTGATATGGAAACGATTTATTGCCAGCAGAATGCAACCGGCTAAATATGAAACAACTTCTATAAAAATAGATGGTGGGGGTTACCGTTTTACTACGGCAGCATCAAAGGTAGCTTTTTTAGGGTTTATGACTGTTTATTCCACAGAAGAAGATAAAGAAGTAGAGAATGTCTTATCCGGCAACATAAGTGAAGATTCAGAACTTTCTCTAAAGGAATTAGAACATTCACAACATTTTACACAACCACCAGCCCATTTTACAGAGGCTTCCTTAGTAAAAACATTGGAAGAATTAGGAATCGGACGGCCAAGTACGTATGCACCAACCATAACGACAATTATTGCAAGAAGATATGTGGCAAAAGAGAATAAAAATCTCTATGTGACTGAACTTGGAGAGATAGTGAATCGCATTATGAAATTGGCATTTCCAAGTATTGTTGATGTGAATTTTACTGCCAATTTTGAATCTTTATTAGATAAGGTGGAAGATGGTTCTATCAATTGGAAGACTGTAGTAAGCAATTTCTACCCTGATCTTGATGAAGCTGTAAAAAATGCTGAAAAAGAATTGGAAGAGATTAAGATTGAAGATGAAGTAACCGATATCCTTTGTGATGACTGTGGAAGAAATATGGTTATTAAATATGGCCCTCACGGTAAATTCTTAGCTTGTCCAGGATTCCCGGAATGTAGAAATACAAAACCTTATTTAGAAAAAATAGATGTAGATTGCCCAAAATGCGGGAAAGGTATCGTAATACGTAAAACCAAGAAAGGTAGAAGGTATTATGGATGTGAAGGAAATCCGGAATGTGATTTTATGACCTGGCAAAAACCATCCAAAGAAAAGTGTCCGAAATGTGGGAATATTTTGTTAGAAAAAGGGTCAAAGTTAGTTTGTATTGATGAAACATGTGGATTTGTTAAAACTAGCAAAGAAACCCATTAGATTGTTTACACAATTATTTTTTCTGTTGGAATAGTTGATAAACATAAAAAAATATGTAATATTTACTAAAGTATGTGTCAAAAGTCATAAATAAGTATTGTTTTTAGCTAAAAGGTGTGTTAAAATTTAGAAAGTAGTACAATTGGATGGGTATATAGATAACTGGGAGGATTATAATGAGTGTACAGTTGTTAGACAAAACCAGAAAAATTAATAAGCTTTTGCACAATAATAACTCGCATATGGTAGTATTTAATGATATATGTGATGTGTTAAGTGAAATCTTAGATTCCAATATACTTGTGATCAGTAAAAAGGGCAAGGTATTAGGGATCAAGAACAGAGGCGACGTTGATGAAATCAAAGAATTAATTAAAGATAATGTTGGAGGGTATATTGACAGCATGCTTAATGAAAGACTGCTAAATATACTTTCCACAAAAGAAAATGTAAATTTGGTTACATTAGGTTTTGAATTCCCGAATGTTGAAAAGTATGAAGCGATTATCACTCCAATAGACATTGCGGGTGAAAGATTAGGAACTCTCTTCTTGTACAAGAGTGACGAAAAATACACAATCGATGATATTATTCTCAGTGAATATGGTACCACCGTTGTAGGGCTTGAAATGATGCGTTCAGTAAATGAAGAAAGTGCAGAAGAAAGTAGAAAAGTTCAAATTGTAAAATCGGCAATCAGTACTTTATCATTTTCAGAGTTAGAAGCGATATCACATATCTTTGAAGAATTGAATGGCAATGAAGGCATTTTAGTTGCCAGTAAAATAGCAGATAGAGTTGGAATTACAAGATCGGTAATCGTGAATGCACTCCGTAAATTTGAAAGTGCAGGAGTAATTGAATCTCGTTCTTCAGGAATGAAAGGAACGTATATTAAAGTGCTCAATGATGTAGTTTTTGATGAACTAAAAAAGATGAATCATAAATAATTACATATATTTAAACAATTGTACAAAAGAATATATGGTATAAGGTGCTAAAGTGAAAACAATACGAGAGATGAAAAACAATTATAATATGGGTGTTCAAGAAAGGGATATGGCCTAAGGTCATATCCCTTTTTGGATAGGTATTTTGTCCTATTATGACGAAAAAAATCGTTGAAAATTCTGCATTTAATATATACATTACGTTAAATAAGTGTAAATTTAAGAATTTTTATTGTTTTTTTGTCAAAATAAGTTATAATTGTTGTTAGAGGAAAGGAAGTGTTCAAATGATAGGATCTGATGCATATAATTACATCAATGTTTTAGATAAGGCTGCGGATGCCAGCTGGGCTAGAACCACTGTTTTAACAAACAATATCGCGAATGTTGACACGCCAAATTATAAGAGAAAAGATGTTCAATTTGAATCATATCTTATGGCGGCACTTGCAGGTGGTGAATCACTGGATGAGAGAGTAGGGGAAGTGGATCTGACAACACTGAATGCAACAACCTATACGGATCATGCCAATACAAGCTACCGAATGGATGGAAATAATGTAGATATTGATACGGAAGAAGCGGAATTCGCTAAAAATCAATTAAGGTATTATACAATTAGTGATAGTATTACACAGGAATTTAGCAGGATTAAAACTGTGTTGAATATAACCTGATGATAGTCAGCAGATAAATTGAGGAGGGTATAACATGTCGATGTTAGATGCACTTAATATAAGCGCGAGTGGAATGACTGCTCAAAGGCTTAGAACAGATATAATTTCACAAAATATTGCAAATGTAAATACAACACGTGATGCAAATGGTAATCCATACAGACGTAAAACGGTAGTTATGGCAGAGAAAGATGTAACGAGTTTTAGTAATGTACTTCGAATGGTTGCAGGTAATACCAGTAATGGTGTTAAAGTAACGAATATTGTAGAGGATACACAGACGGCAATGAGAGAAGTATACGATCCGTCTCATCCAGATGCCAATGAAGAAGGATATGTGTCATATCCTAATGTGAATACAGTTACAGAGATGACTAATTTAATAGATGCGAGCCGTTCTTACGAAGCAAATGTAACTGCTTTTAATGGAACCAAGAATATGATGCTGAAAGCTTTAGAAATAGGTAAATAAATAGGGGTATTTATTTGAGTTAGATTAATATATTAGGAGGCTAATAATGAATATTACATCGATAGGGAGTTTAGAAAGTGTAAGCACATATAATAAGAATTATGCGAGTAAAGTATCAACCACTCGGAATGAATCTTTTGAAGCATTATTTGAATCTGCACTTTCAATGATTAATGATACCAATAGTTTAACCAATGCGGCAGAAGAGGAAGAAATGAAATATGCATTGGGGATATCCACTAATACACATGATCTTCAGATTGCACAAAGCAAAGCCAATACTTCTTTACAATACACAGTTGCTGTAAGAAATAAGGTGGTAGAAGCTTATAAAGAAATTATGAGTCTACAATTCTAACACTAGTTAAAAATTGGAAAACACCTTTTTAATGAATCGTAGAATGATGTAACTGAAGGAGCAAACACATGGTAGAAAAATTAAAGAAATTACCTGCGCAATTATTAGAATTTTGGAATAAATATACAAGTAAGCAAAAAACTATCATTATTAGTGTCATTGCAGTTGTTTTTTTCACCATAGTATTATTATCTTATTTTTTAACTCGTACTCAATATACGAAATTAGCAGCTTTTGATAAAACTGCAGAAGCTAGTGAAGTAGTAGATTTATTGGAAGCCGAGAATATCAAATACAAGTTATCCAGCGATGGATTAGTAGTATCTGTGGATGAAAAAGAAAAAACCAATGCCTTAATGATTTTGGGAAATAATGATATACCTTCGACTGGAATGACAGAAGAAGATGCGTTTAACAATAGTATCAGTACGACGAATGAAGAGCGTAAATTAAAAACGATGTACGTTTTACAAAATAGTCTTAGAAACGATGTCATTCGTTATGCTGGTGTAAAAGATGCAGTTGTTCGAATTGACGAACCAGTTCAGGATTATACCATATTATCTGAAGAAAAAGAATCATCCGTAAGCGTACTGCTTACGACTACAGATGATTTTCAAACATCATCCGTTGATGCAATTGCGAATCATGTAGCTAACTCAGTTGGTAATCAGACACTTGATCATATTCGCATATCTGATCAGAATGGAAATTTACTATTTGGAGGAAATAATGATTTATCAGCAGGTGGTAACATCAATTCTTCTTTCGAATATAAACAAAGATTAACTAATACAATCGTGAACAATGTATATTCCGTGTTAATTAAAATGGGATATGATGATGCAGAAATCGGAGCATCCAATATAGTATTTAATATGGACAAAGTAACTGATCTTTATACAGAATATACTCCGGCGGAAGGAGAAGATCAGGGTGTTTTAGATAATAGTTATACGTATGAAAGCAAAGGGACTTCAGCCAGTGGCGGAGTACCGGGTACAGATTCTAATGGAGACAGTACGACTTATAACATAGAAACCAACGGGTCAACTGACAGTAGTGTTGTTATAGAGAAAAACCAGTATAAACCAAATGAAAGAGTTACGAATACTGAAAAAGAGATTGGTGCAGTAAAACCAGACGAATCTTCTTTAGGTATTGTATTAATTAATTATAAAGTAGTCAAAGAAGATGATTTGAAAAAGCAGGGGACATTAGATGGTATTACATTTGATGAATATATCCTGGAAAATGATGCAAGGACTCAATTGGAAGTGACACAGGATGTATATGATACGGTAGCAAACACAACAGGAATCAGCGCAAATAAGATGACGATTACTGCGTGGGAACAACCAATTTTTCAAGCATCTGAAAAGACTTCTCCATCCTTATCAAATTATTTAATGATTATTCTGGCAGTGTTAATCGTTGCATTATTAATTTTTGTAGTGTTTAAAGGAATGGCGCCAGTTGAAGTTACTGAACTTGAGCCAGAATTGTCAGTGGAACAACTGCTTGCAACTACAAAAGAGAATCTATCTCTTGAAGATATTGAATTTAGTGAAAAATCTGAGACTCGTAAGTTGATTGAGAAATTTGTGGATGAGAATCCGGAAGCAGTTGCTCAATTGCTTCGAAATTGGCTTAATGAGGACTGGGGGTAGAATAATATGGCGAAGAATACAGAAATATCGGGAGTTCAAAAAGCCGCGATTTTGTTAATTGCACTTGGACCAGAGAAATCTGCCAGTATTTTTAAACATTTAAAAGAAGAAGAAATCGAAACTCTGACTTTAGAGATTGCAAATACAAGAAGTATTTCACCAAATACGAAAGAATCTATCATGGATGAATTCTATGAGATCTGCTTAGCGCAACAATATATTGCAGAAGGTGGTATTGGCTATGCGAAAGAACTTCTTGAAAAAGCATTAGGAGCAGAAAAAGCAAGAGATGTTATTGGTAAACTTACAGCATCATTACAGGTCAGACCTTTCGAATTTGTCAGGAAAACAGATGCAAGTCAGTTGCTAAACTTTATTCAGGATGAACATCCTCAGACAATTGCTCTTATCCTTTCCTATTTATCTTCTGCCCAGGCATCCCAGATTGTTTCATCTCTTGCCCCTGATAAGCAGGCAGATGTTGCAAAACGTATCGCACAGATGGACAGGACTTCTCCAGATGTAATCAAGGAAGTGGAAAAGGTATTAGAAAGAAAACTATCTTCTTTGGTAAACCAGGATTACACAATTGTAGGTGGTGTAGATTCTATTGTAGAAATCTTAAATACTGTGGATAGAGGAACTGAAAAACATATTATGGAAACTCTTGAAATTGAAGAGCCAGAACTTGCAGATGAAATCAGAAGAAAGATGTTTGTATTCGAAGATATCTTATCGCTTGATGATAAATCTATTCAAAGAGTTCTTAGAGAAGTTGATAATAACGAGCTTGCTGTTGCACTTAAAGGTTCTAATGAAGAAGTTCAAAATGTTATCTTTAATAACTTGTCACAACGTCTGTCAACTATGATCCGGGAAGATATGGAATATATGGGTCCTGTTCGTATGAAGGATGTTGAAGAAGCACAGCAGAAAATTGTTAATATCATTCGAAAACTAGAAGATTCTTCAGAGATTATTATTTCCAGAGGTGGAGGTGACGAGATTGTTGTCTAATCTTATTAAATCCAACTATATTTATTTCAGTGGTACTGAAAAACGAGTGATAGATTCGAACAATCGTGAAGATATATATAAGTTTAATCCGGTCACAAATGTAGATGTTGAATCTGGTGATGAAGAAGCAAAAACATTTGTGGAAGGGATTAACGCAAAGAATGTGGAGATAACCCCAGAAATCAATACAGATGAAATGGTGGATGAGATTCTGGCAAATGCAAATGAAAAAGCGGAGCAAATCATTAATGATGGGATTAGCAAAGCGAATCTTGAAAAAGAAAAAATATTTGAAGATGCCAGAAATGAAGGGTACTCTATTGGCAAAAAAGAGGGTCAGGATGAAATCGCCAGGCTAAAAACAGAACTGGAAGAAAAGGTTGTTTCTCTTGAAAAGGATTATAACGAAAAAATAAAAGAGGTTGAACCGGCCTTCGTGAAATTAATGATTGATTATCTTTACAAATTAACTGGAGTTATGGCTGAAGATCATAAAGAAATAATTCACTATCTCATACACCAGGCAATTACAGGTACAGAAAATAGTAAGAATTACACAATTAAAGTATCAAAAGATGATTATCCGGTAGTGGAATCTAAGAGAGAAGAAATTACGAATATTTTGAAAAACGATGCCCAGCTTGAAATTATTGAAGACAACAGTTTAAGTAGTAACGAATGTTTCATTGAAACAGATAATCGTATGATTGATTGTAGCCTAAATATTAAATTAGAGAATCTTATTACAGATTTAAAGATTCTTGCACGTATTTAGCAGATTTTGAGGGGAAAGCAGGTAATCATTTGATATCCATAGACTTTAGCAAATATAGAGAATTACTTGATAAGTCATATGAAAAAAAACTTGGTAAAGTAGTTAAAGTTGTTGGTTTAACAATAGAATCTATAGGACCAGACGCAAGATTAAATGACTTATGTATTATAGTTTCCAAAGATAAAACCCAGACAATTATGGCAGAAGTAGTTGGATTTAAGGATGATAGAATTTTATTAATGCCTTACGACAATGTAGAGGGTGTAGGTATAGGAAGTACAGTTGAATGTACCAATGCACCATTAATGATTCCTGTTGGAGAGGATTTATTAGGGAAAACCCTGGATGGATTAGGAAATCCAATTGATGGAACCGATTTTAATTGCTATGACAGATATTCTGTAGAAGCAATGCCTCCAGATCCTTTAAAAAGGGAACTCATTGATGAAGTACTGCCATTAGGTGTTAAGGCAGTTGATGGAACCATCACAGTAGGTAAGGGTCAAAGAATTGGTATTTTTGCAGGAAGTGGTGTTGGTAAAAGTACGCTGCTAGGTATGTTTGCAAGAAATACAAAAGCAGATATCAATGTAATTGCGCTCATTGGAGAGCGTGGCAGGGAGGTTCGTGAATTTATTGAACGAGATCTGGGAGAAGAAGGAATGAAACGTTCCGTTGTTGTAGTAGCAACTTCTGATAAACCTGCTCTTATTCGTAACAAAGCAGCAAAAACAGCAACAGCAATCGCTGAATTTTTTAGGGATCAGGGGAAAGATGTTTTACTCATGATGGATTCCTTAACAAGATTTTCAATGGCTCAAAGGGAGATTGGTCTGGCATCAGGAGAACCACCGGTATCAAGAGGTTATCCGCCAAGTGTTTATGCACAAATGCCAAAACTTCTTGAGAGAGCAGGGAAGTCAGATATTGGCTCTATTACTGGTCTCTACACTGTTTTAGTTGATGGTGATGATTTTAATGAACCAATTACAGATACAGCGAGAAGTATATTAGATGGGCATGTTATGCTGTCAAGAAAGCTGGTTCACAAGAATCACTACCCAGCGATAGATGTTTTACAAAGTATTTCCCGTGTCATGAGTGCAATTGCAACAAGTGAACATAAACAAACTGCAAATAAATTAAAAGCAGTATTAGCAACTTATAATGAGGCAGAAGATTTGATTAATATTGGTGCTTATAAAGCAGGTTCTAATAAGAATATCGATTATGCGATCGCTAATATTGAAGCTGTAAATCAGTTTTTGACTCAGAATGTAAATGATAAATATGAATTTCCTGAGATAATAACTATGATGAGTGAATTGTTTGAAGAATAGGATAAGATATGGCAAAATTTATCTTTAAAATGCAAAATATTCTTGATATTAAATTTCGACTGGAAGATCAGGCGAAAACCGCCTATGGAGAAGCAAGAGCTAAACTAAATCAAGAAGAAAAGGTATTACAGGAATTTGAGGATAAAAAGGTATTTTATGAACAATTAACCAGATCTTTAATTCATCAGGAGCCAGAGGGAATGAATAATAACCTGTTTATAGCTAATGAAAAGGAATCAGAGAATAAGGTAACTACATCCAGGAGGTTAAATCTATTAGAGATTAAAACCCATGAGAATGCAATAGAAACCACAAAATATCATATAAAAGTACAAAAGATAAAAGTAAAGCAAGCAGAACATGAGTTAGAAATTGCGAGAGATAAGCTAAATAAAGCAATGATAGAAAGGAAAACTTATGAAAAGCTGAAGGAAAATGCTTTTGAAGAATTCAAGAAAGAAATTGATGCGGAAGAACGTAAGGAAATTGATGAATTAGTCAGTTTTAAGTTTAACAATACTACAAGTAGTGAGGAAGATAAATAATGGCAAAGAAGAATAAGAGGGATCAGCAATTCGACGGACTTGACCGGGAGAAGGAAAGTTTTGGTAGTAAGATTATAACTTCATTAATCATTCTTGCAATTGTTTTAATATGGCTTGGAGTTTTTGCACTATTAATAAAGTTTGATGTGGGAGGCTTTGGCAGCACGGTTTTAAGGCCGGTTTTAAAGGATATTCCTGTAATCAACCGAGTATTGCCGTCCGTTCCGGATGAACAGTTAGCAGAAGAGAATGATTATCCTTATAAGAACTACAGTGAAGCTGTACAAGTTATTAAAAAACTTGAGAAAGAACTGGACAGCATGAAACAATCAGAATCTGAAGAAGGTTCTAGTGTAGCCCAGTTACAAGCTGAAATCGATCGACTTAAAGTTTTTGAAGAGAATCAATTAGAATATGAGAAGAAATTAAAAGAATTTGAAACAGAAGTTGTGTTTAATGAAAAAGCTCCGGAAATTACTGAATATCAGAAATATTATGAAAGTATAGATCCTACACATGCGGAAGAATTATATAAACAAGTGATTCAGCAAATGCAGGTGGATGAAGAAATTAAAAATCAAGCCAAACAATATTCTACAATGAAGCCGGAAGAGGCAGCTCCAATTCTTGAAGTAATGACAGGAGATTTAGATTTAGTATGCAAAATACTAAGGAGTATGAAACCAAAAGAAAGTGGAGCAATTTTAGCAAAAATGGATAGTGCTATTGCTGCCAGAATCACAAAGAAAATGTCTTTAATGGAATAAAGCATCAAAATTATGAATGAGATACTAAGATTGATTATTAAATATAGTCAACTTAGCATAGAGCAGAGAATGGTTCATGAAACATTCAAAGCACAAATATTAAGGAAAGGAGGAGCCGTATGACAGCACAGACAATTACTTCGGGAGGAGTGAACATCCTTAGTTCAACCAATTCCGGTAATACATTAAATTCAAAAAATACGCCTGTTGATAGTGATTTTAGCAAGTATTTAAATGGCAATTTAAATTCTGACTATCAAAATGTATCTACCAGGGCTGACCAAAAAGCAAATAGTAAAAAAACAGTTGATGTAAATGCTTCACAGACAGGGAAAAAAAATCAAGTGGCAGATAGCGCAATAAGTCCTAAAGATACAAAAAAAGTATCCGATGCCAATGAAGAAAAAGACATAAAATCCACGATAATTGATGAAAGTAGTAAAGAAATTTCAGCTTTATCAGAGAAGATTGAATCTATAGTGAAAGAATCTTTAAATATCAGTGAAGAAGAATTAAATCAGATCATGAGTACATTAGGTTTGACAATGATAGATTTATTAAATGCTGATAATTTAAAGAATCTGGTATTAACAGCATCTGGTGAAACTGATATTACTGCAGTGCTTACTAATGAGAATTTATTGAATCAATTAATGAATCTGTCTGGGGAGATGAATCAGTTAAATATTCAAGACTTTGGAATTACAGAAGAAGAACTTCAATATCTTCTTGGTAAAAACTCTGATAAATCAACATTAGAATACAGTACGAGCGAAACAGAGATTTCAAAGGATAATAATATAGCTGATCAGGTCACAAAGGATATGCCTGTCGATGGAACGGAACCAGAGTCTCTTGAGCAGGAGATAAAGTTTACTGTTCACAAAGAAGTAAATGGCAATGATGCAAAAGAGAATCAGAAGGTTTACCAGTCACAGGAACAGAATCCGGATATGGAAAATGTGAAAGTTAGTGATGATGATAACAGGAATTCAGGCAATGAAACAATGAATGGAAATGGGCAGGAAAAGAATAAGGATACCTCTGTGGCCTCTAAGACTGATCAATTCATTAATAATCTTACCTTTACTACCATTCGAAATGATGGAGTAAATCAGGAAATTGTAGAAGTGACTCAGATGAGAGATATTGTGAATCAGATTGTCAGAGAAATCAGAATTAATATTAAACCTGATGCAACAGGCATGGAGCTTCATTTGAATCCGGAGAACCTTGGAAAAGTCAATTTATCAGTAACCACAAAAGAAGGTGTATTGACTGCACAATTTACAGTCCAAAATGCAGTGGCAAAAGAAGCAATAGAAAGTCAAATACAGATTTTGAAAGAGAATTTGAACAACCAGGGTGTTAAGGTAGAATCAATTGATGTCACAGTTTCAAATTTTACATTTTCAGAAAGTAATGAAACATTTAAAGAAGGCCAGGAACAAAAACAATCAAAAAGGCCTCTGAAATTAGATGGTTTTGATGAAAGTAATGACTTATCCATTGATGACAGTATTACGACTGAGATGTTAATGAATGGCAGTACAGTAAGCTACACCGCATAAAAAAGAAAGGAGGAAACAAAATGGCAGATTTAGTGAATGGTGTTGAAAATGGAGTATTAAAAGATATGAACACTACTTCAAAAACTAGTAATTATGGCAACAATACCCTTGGCAAAGATGCATTTCTAAAATTGCTGGCAGCACAGATGAAATATCAAGATCCACTTAATCCTAGTACAGATACGGAATATGTGGCACAGCTGGCTACCTTTTCACAGTTAGAGCAGATGCAGAATCTAAATACCACAAGTACGAATACCCAGGCATTTGGTTTGGTTGGTAAGAATGTTATTATGAAGACTGTTGATACAGGTGGAAATACAAGTTATGTAAGTGGCAGGGTTGATTTTGCTACAATGACCAATGGAGCTGCCTATCTCTCTATTAACGGAAGCCTATATCCGGCAAGTAATCTGGATACTGTAATTGATGAGGCATTCTTAGATTCCCTTGGTTTACCTTATGTAACTAAGACAGATTTAAGCTTTGATAAGGCAACACCAATTGACCAAAGTTTTCAAGTAAGTCTTGGAAGCAGTAAAAATGCTGCAACAAAAGCTACAATTAAGATTGGCGAAGTCACGATTGAAGATAAATATGTATCCATTAGTGAAAGTGGTTTATTAACAATCGATAAAGAGGCGTTAAAGGACTTTGAGGTTGGTGCTTATAAAGTTCAAATAGTATTTGATGATGTTAGTAAAACTACTGTGAAGGACACAGTTACCCTTACTGTTACAGATTCTACGAAGACACCAAGCGAATCTTAATATTCTGTATTATTAAGAATAGGATAGAAATGGGGAAGATGATATGAATATTTCTAAAAACAATTTTCCTTCCATTGAGCAGATGACAGGGCAGCTCGTCACCAATCCAAAAAACAAGTATGTGGACAAGCCTTTAAAGGCTGACTCCCAATCATTTCAATCTATATTAGAGAAGAAACAAGAGATAATTGATGGTGGTGAGTTAAAATTCTCAAAACATGCCAATGATAGATTAGCAGAGAGGAACATTGATCTGTCAGATTCACAACTGGAAAGACTTGAATTAGGAGCAAGAAAAGCTTCTGAAAAAGGAATTAATGAGTCTTTGGTGATGATTGACGATCTTGCGTTTATTGTAAATGTTAAGAATAATACGGTTGTCACTGCAGTAAATGATAGTGAGAATAAAATTTTTACCAATATTGATGGTGCTGTAATTATTTAAGTAGCTGGACCTTTTAGGAAGCGAATCATCTTTGAATGACAGAGAAGATGAAGAATATTATAGCAAATTATTAAAAAATGTGTATGAACATTTTTGATTTAGGAGGTCAAATATTATGATGAGATCATTATACTCTGGTGTTTCAGGTTTAAGAGTACACCAGACCAAGATGGATGTTATAGGTAACAATATTTCTAACGTTAATACCGTTGGATTTAAAGCAAGTACAGTTAATTTTTCAGATATCTTTTATCAAACCACTCAAAGTGCAACCGGACCAAATGCGCAAACTGGTGCGGCTGGACAAAATGCGAAGCAGATAGGTCTTGGTGCTAACTTAGCCTCTATTAAAACACAGATTACAACAAGAGGTGGAGCACAAAGAACAGACAATCCGTTTGATATTATGATTAGTGATGATTCTTTCTTTATTGTAAATAGTGGTGGAACAAACTATTTCACAAAGAGTGGTGCTTTTGAAGTAGATGCAGGTGGTACATTATGTACTTCTGATGGTGCTACTGTTATGGGATGGCAGGTAGACCCAACAGATCCAACAAAAATTGTTGCAAACCAAGTGTCTGCCCTTCGAATTATGTCACCAGAGAATCTATTAACAGAACCAGCAGCGACAGAAAAAACATATTTTACAGGTAATATTGATCAAAATGATACACAACTTGTGGACGGAAAGCCAACTCAGATGCAGTTCTATGATAATCTTGGTAATTTATGTACTGCTAAATTTGAACTTATAGAGTTAAACCCTCCAATAGAAGGTCAATATAATATGAATTTAATTGATATTTTAGGACCTAATGATAAGTCGATTTTTGCAACATTTGACGGTACTAAATATGTTAAATCAACTACTACTACTGCTGTATCCTTTGGGGGAATTTCTTATACTGTTGGTTCAGTTGATGAAGAAACAGGATTAGCTACGATAACAGGGGGAACCCAAACTGCTGGAACAAATACAATTACATTTAATCCAGGTAGCGGTGCCTTTGTACAAGTTGGAACAACTGCTAATGCCAAATCAACATCACTTACAATTACTTCATCCAGTACGGGATTATATAAACCAATCGATGTAGACTTCTCAACAATGACAATGTATGCAACAAGTGGTAAATCATCTATCTCATCTACCAAAGGTGGTTTAGATGGAACTGGTGCCGGTAAAAAAGTCGGTAATATGACAGGTGTCAGCGTAGATGCAGCCGGTAAGATTTATGGTACATATGATAATGGTGACCAGAAATTACTTGGCCAAATTGCAGTTGCAAGCTTCTCAAATCCAGCAGGTCTGGAAGCGGTAGGTAATAATCGCTTTGCAGAGACTCAGAACTCTGGTGGTTTTGATGGTATTGGTAAAGATATTTCAGCAAGCGGCGGTAATTTTTCAACAGGTGTATTAGAAATGTCTAATGTGGACCTGTCTGCACAATTCACTGATATGATTGTTACTCAAAGAGGTTTCCAGGCAAACTCAAGAATTATTACAACTTCCGATTCTTTACTAGAAGAATTGATTAATTTGAAACGATAATATCAATGAATTAAGGGTGGTATTTCCTTACCACCCTTAACTTGGAAAAAGAGGTGTTTTAGATGATAGAAGTAACAAAAATGAGTAATATAAAAATTACATTAAATGATGATTTAATTGAAACAATTGAGGAAACACCAGATACAGTAATTACTCTTACAACAGGTAAGAAATTAATTGTAAAAGAAAGTAGACAAGAAGTATTCAATCTTGTAAAATTATACAAAAAAGAATTATATAAACAAGATTAATGCAAATTTTTGTAAAATTAACAAAATTTTAATATAGAATAAATATGAAAAAAATTTAAATGTTATATATATTATTTAAACAAAAGACAAATAGAAAGTAAAAAGATTATGTTAGGTGGGTGACTAATTTGGATATTGCATCAATTATAGGTTTAATCGCTGGTATTGCGTTAATGGTATTTGGTATTGCGTTTGATCAACAATCAATGTCATGGATGTGGGGGAACTTGACAAATTTCTTTGACATTCCATCAATCTTAATTACCTTTGGTGGATCTTTTACGACGCTAATAACAATGGAACCAAGTTTAAAAGCTTATGCTGGAAAGCTTGCTTCTTTCGGATTAATTTTAAAACCTCTTCCTTCAAATGAAGTAGAGACTATTCGTACAATTATTGATTTATCTAATGTAGCCAGAAAAGAAGGACTGCTTGCATTGGAAGAAGCGGCGAATGGGGTAGAAGATGAATTTTTAAAGAAAGGAATTTTACTTATTGTAGATGGTACAGATCCTGAATTAGTCCGCAGTATCTTAGAGACAGAATTAAACTGTATTGAAGATAGGCATAATGATGTTATTGGTTTTTGGGATAAGTTAGGTGCCATGGGTCCTGCCTGGGGTATGATCGGTACTCTTATTGGTCTTATTAATATGCTTAAGTCATTAAATGATCCTGAGTCCATAGGTCCCAATATGGCGGTTGCACTTGTAACTACATTTTATGGATCAGTGTTAGCTAACTGGATTTGTATACCGGTTGTTAATAAGCTGAAATCTAGAAATGGTGGGGAAGTCATGATGAAAGAGGTAATGGTAGAAGGTCTTTTATCAATTCAGGCAGGTGAAAATCCTAGAGTTATAGAAGAAAAACTGAAATCTTTCTTATCGCCTTCAAGTAGAGCGGATTTTAATGGAAATGAAGGTGGTGAAGTGAATGGCTAGAAAGAAAAAACAAGAAGAACCTGGAGCTGGTGCTCCATGGCTGAATACATTTGCCGATTTAATGAATTTACTTCTCTGTTTTTTCGTTTTACTTTTTGCTTCTTCCACTGTAGACGCTGAAAAATATGATCAGCTTGTAAAATCGTTTTCAAGTACTTTTTCAATTTTTGAAAAAGGTGGTGAGGGGATAGGAGATGGAAATCTCATATCGAATGGAACGGCTCAGCTTAATAATTTAGATGAGTATTACACCAATATGGGGGAAGCAAGTGAAACCAATGAAGAGGATGAAACAGATCCTCTTAGTGCATATCAGGAAAAATTAGAAGAGGTAGCCAGAGAGAACTATGATAATATTTCTAAGATAGCAGATAAAAAGAATTTAGATGATTATATAGATATAGGCATTGATGAGAATAATCAATTTATCAGGATATCTTTAAGTGGTGCTGTTTTATTTGATTCAGGCAAGGTAGATATTAAGAAGAATGCAATTCCTATTCTTAGTAAGGTTGGCGATATTCTTAAAAAATATAGTGATGCTCAGATAGTTATTGAGGGACATACGGATAATATTCCCATTTCAAATGCGAATTATAAAAATAATTTATGGCTGTCAACTGCAAGGGCTTGTACCGTATATGAGTATTTTATTAATGAAAAAGGGCTTGATCCTAGAAAATTAGAATCCAGTGGCAGAAGTGAATTTGATCCAATTGCTTCCAATAAAACGGAAGATGGACGAGCAAAGAACCGAAGAGTAGAAATAAAAATATATAATGAAGTAAAAGAATAAGAGTAGGAGAGAGAGTATAATGAGAAAAAATTTATTAAGTATTATTGTTATAGCACTTTGTGTAATTAATGTAATATTTTCAGCAGTTTTAGTTTTTGCAGTTGTTCCAACATCAAATAAAACAAATAAATTAATTGCACAGGTGGCTTCCATTATTGATTTGGAATTGGAATCGCCGGATGGAGAATCTTCAAATGTAAGTGTCCAAGATATAGCAATTCATAATATTGAGGATGAATTAACAATCACATTAAAAGGAAATGAAGGGGATACGAAGTCTCATTATGCATTACTTAAAGTATCGCTGTCACTTGATACAACATCAAAAGATTATGAAACATTAAGTCCAACGATTGCAACAAATGAAAGTGTAATTAAAGAAATTATAAATAATGTGTTTTCTAATTATACTGCAAGTGAAGTAGTTGCAAATAAAGAACAGATAAAAGAAGAAGTATTAACTCAATTAAGGGATTATTTTAAATCGAACTTTATTATTAATGTTTCCTTTAGCAATATGCTTGTTCAATAAACAGAAAAAATATTAAATGTATATTTTTGTAATATTTTACGAAAAAAGGTAGGAAATTAGTATGATTTCACTTTATCTTAATGATTAATTATGATATGATATTACAGTAGAATACTGTTTAAATTTAAGATGAGGGAATTAAATTTAATTAAGATATCCAGGAGGTGAATAGTAATGGGCGATGTTCTATCGCAAAACGAGATAGATAATTTGTTAGCAGCAATAAGTAGTGGTGAGTTAGATACAGATGAGCTCAAAGATACTGGTGAAAAGCAAATTAAAAATTATGATTTTGCCAGACCTTCTAAATTTTCTAAAGAACATCTTAGAACATTAGAAATAATTTTTGAACATTATGGAAGGTTATTATCAACAAATTTACCGGCATATTTTCGAAAGAATGTTCAGATTGAGGTAGTGAATTCAGAAGCAGTTACTTACTCCGAGTTCTCCAATGCCCTTTCTAATCCAGTGCTTCTTGGAATCGTTAATTTTGCTCCACTTGAGGGTAATATAATAATTGAACTTGCAGATAATTTAGGATATGCAATCGTTGACAGAATGTTAGGTGGTAATGGCTTACCCCTGGAACGATCAAGAGATTTCTCAGAAATCGAATTAATTATTATTGAAAGAATTATGAATATATGTACGAATTTACTTCGAGATCCTTGGCAGAATGTTATTAATATAGAACCTAGACTGGAAAGAATTGAGACAAACTCTCAATTTGCACAAATTATTTCACCAAGTGAGATGACTTCCATTGTCACTATGAATATTAAAATAGGTAATGTAGAAGGACTTATGAATATTTGCTTACCGTATGATTGTTTGGAACCTGTAATTGATAAGCTGAATACGAAATATTGGTTCTCAACAATGAAAGTAAAAGATGATAAATCATATGAAGAAGTAATTGAAGTAGCAATTTCAAAGGCGAAGATACCAATTCGGGTTATATTGGGTAAAAGTTCAATTTCTGTGAATGATTTTTTGAACTTACAGTTAGGTGATATTATCCGGTTGAATACAAAGGTAGAAGATGAACTTGATATTTTTGTGGGTAATATAAAGAAATTTTCAGCCTTACCAGGAGCTTCAGGGGAGAATTATGCGGCAAGAATTACATCGATTATAAAGGAGGAGTAAAGGGTTATGGATGGTATGTTATCACAAGAAGAAATAAATGCATTACTTAATGGAGTAGGCTCAGATGAAGTTATTGAGCCGTCAGATTCAAATAATAATAAGAGTCAGACAGAAGACTCTCTTTCAGTAGCTGAAAAGGATGCCATTGGGGAAATTTCTAATATTAGCATGGGGACTGCAGCTACAACCTTATCAACTCTGGTTAGTCAAAAAGTGGTTATTACTACACCTGTAGTATCATATGCGACATTAAGTGATTTAACAGATGATAGTGACAGACCATGTGTTTTTGTTCAAATATCATATAAAGACGGACTAGCGGGTAATAATATCTTAATCATAAAAGAATATGATGCCAAAATTATTACAGACTTAATGATGGGTGGAGACGGAACAAATACATCAGACGAATTATCAGAACTGCACCTTAGTGCTTTATGTGAGGCCATGAACCAGATGATGGGATCTGCATCTACTTCAATTTCATCCATGTTGGAAAAGAGAGTGGATATTAGTCCTCCACAAGCAAGTCTGGTTGATTTAAATGATACCATTGACATTAAGAATATTAATAAATTCTTAGAAGGAACCTTTGTAAAAGTATCATTTAAAATGGAGATTGGAGATTTAGTCAACAGTGAATTAATGCAATTATATCCATTTGACTTTGCAAGAGAACTTTATAAAAATTTTGCAGAGACTCATAATAAGAATATGGATAGGAATAAAGCGACAAATCCAACACCAGCACCTTCAGTCGATTTAACATCTCAACCAATGAATCAGACTATGGGACAACAGGGAATACCAATGGGTGGACAAATGCCTTATGGAACTCCAATGGGTGGACAGATACCTTATGGTATGCCTGCAATGGGCGGACAGATACCTTATGGCGGACAAATGCCTTATGGTATGCCTTCACCGGACGTTAATGTACAACCGGCACAATTCCAAGCATTCTCTAATAATATGAATGTATTTACTCAAAAAGAGAATATCGATCTGATTATGGATGTACCCCTTGAAGTTACGGTTGAATTAGGCAGATCCAATAAATCTATTAAAGAAATTTTGGAATTCACACCAGGAACTATCATTGAACTAAATAAATTAGCCGGAGAGCCAGTAGATGTTTTGGTAAATGGTAAATTTGTTGCAAAAGGCGAAGTTGTTGTTATTGAAGAAAGTTTCGGAATAAGGGTTACAGAAATTATTAAAGAGTAATTTGTTTTCCGGCAAAATAAATAAGTAAATACAATAGAAGCATAGCTTTATATTGAATAAATGAAATGACAGGAGAGATATTGCAATGGCAAAGAATATTTTAATATGTGACGATGCTGCATTTATGAGAATGATGATTAAAGATATTTTAACCAAGAATGGTTATAATGTGGCTGGTGAAGCAGAAAATGGAGTAAAAGCAGTTGAAAAGTATAATGAAACAAAGCCTGATTTAGTTTTAATGGATATTACAATGCCAGAGATGGATGGAATTCAAGCTTTAAAGAAGATAAAAGCTGCAGATCCTAATGCTAATATAGTTATGTGTTCTGCTATGGGTCAACAAGCAATGGTAATTGAGTCTATTCAATGTGGAGCCAAAGATTTCATTGTGAAACCTTTCCAGGCAGACAGAGTATTAGAAGCAGTTAAAAAAGCGGTGGGTTAATATGGTATATCTGGTAACGTGGGGATCAACTTTAGAAAATGCATTGCAGTTAATTGGTCTGATAATAGTATTTGTACTAATTCTAGCAGCAGCATATTTTACTTCAAAATTTGTTGGTACTACTACTGTGACCAATTTGAAAAACCGTAATTTTAAAGTAATTGAAACTTATAAGATTGCTCCAAACCGTTTTCTTCAGATTATTGAAGTAAGTGGTAAATATGTGGTAATCGGGGTCAGCAAAGATCATATTGAATATATAACTGAGCTTGATGCTGACCAGGTAATAAAAAGCGAGGGTGAAATTGCACCAATAAATTTTAAAGATATATTAAATAATATAAAAATCAAAAAAGATAATAATAAAAACAAGTAAAGGTTGATATTTATGAAAGCATATTTGGTTAAAATGAAAAAAAATATTTTAAAAATTTTAGGTATGTTAATTTTCATAAGTACTTTGACCTTTATTTTTTCAACACCGGTATATGCAACAGATGTTGACGAAGGAGCGGGAAGTACAATTCCCTGGCAACTGGATGTAAACCTTACAAATAACGGCGATAGCCAGAATTTGTCCAGTACTTTAGAAATCTTATTGTTACTTACCATAATTACTTTAGCGCCATCTATTATAATTATGGTGACTTCTTTTACAAGAATTGTTGTGGTACTCCATTTTGTAAGAAGTGCGATTGGAACTATGACTACACCTCCCAATCAGATTATTATTGGTTTAGCTTTATTCTTAACAATGTTCATTATGTCACCAGTAATAACAACGGTGAATGACACTGCATTAAAGCCGTTGTCCAATAATGAAATAACCCAGGAAGAAGCTATAGAAGCAGGACTCGAACCAATACGAAATTTCATGTATGGGCAGACGAATACCAAAGACTTAAAATTATTTTTGGATATTGCAGATGTAACAGAAGTAAATGATATTAAGGATATACCAACTACAGTGTTGATTCCTTCTTTTATAATAAGTGAATTAAGAACGGCATTTATTATAGGGTTCTTAATTTATATCCCATTTATTATTATTGATATGGTTGTAGCTTCTACCTTGATGTCTATGGGTATGATGATGTTGCCACCAACAACAATTTCTATGCCGTTTAAGATATTATTATTTATTCTGGCTGATGGCTGGAATTTGATTATTGGAAATCTCGTTAAGACATTTTATTAAGAGGGTGAATTAAATGACGCCGGATATTGCAATAGACATAGCAAGACAAGCTTTATGGATCATAATATTAGTATCATCTCCGATGCTTTTAGTATCCATGGTAGTGGGGTTAATTATTAGTATATTTCAAACAATAACGTCAATTCAAGAGCAAACCCTCACATTTGTTCCCAAATTGATCGCTATTTTTATTGTCATGATGCTGTGCGGATCATGGATTCTTAAGACGACAGCAGATTATATGATAGAATTATATTCCAGTTTTAGTCAATATATAAGATAACTATTATGGAATTCTTTACATTACAAAATTTTGAATATTTCCTGCTGATACTTGTGAGAATATCAGCTTTTATTTTAGTAGCACCTTTTTTTAGTATGTCCAATACACCAATAAGACTAAGGACTGGTTTTTCAATATTTCTTGCCTTTTTATTATACCAGGTAGTGGATTTAAAGACGATAAGCTATCAAACAGAGATAGAATATGGGATTCTTGTATTGAAAGAATTTTTAGTAGGCTTATTACTTGGGTATTTTGCCAATATATGCACGGCAATTCTTAATTTTGCAGGACAGGTAATAGATATGGAGATTGGGTTATCCATGGTCAATCTTTTTGATCCGGTTTCTAAGAGCCAAACTTCCATAACCGGTAATTTTTATATGTATTTAGTTATGCTTATGTTAATTATAACCAATATGCATCATTATATCTTGATAGCATTTGTTGATACTTATACGATAATACCTGTTGGTGAAGGGATTTTCAGGCCGGATATGTACCTGATCATGATTCAGTTCATGGTAGATTATTTCATTATTGGATTTCGTATTGTTTTACCCATATTTGCATCTAGTTTGCTAATAAATATTATTTTGGGCATTATGGCTAAAATAGCACCACAGATGAATATGTTTGTAATTGGTATGCAGCTTAAGATATTCGCAGGTTTGGTTGTTTTGTTCCTGATGATAGGATTACTGCCAAATGTATCAGATTTTGTATTCAATGAGATGGATAAAATGATGAAATTAATAATTCGTTCCATGTCGCCTTAATTTTAATATAGAGGTATATAGATGGAAAAATATCTAAAATATAATCTTCAGTTTTTTGCCAAAGAAGGACCTGGTGGTGAAAAAACAGAAGAGGCTACAACCAAGAAATTAAATGATGCAAGAGAAGAAGGGCAGGTTGCAAGAAGTACAGAATTAATTACAGCAACATCTCTGGCCACACTTTTCATAATCTTAAGAATTTTTACTGGATTTATCGGTACTAAATTTTTAGAATCTTTTCGCATTATATACTATAAAATTCCTGATCTGGCAAAGACAGAATTCAATGTAGCAACAGCCAGAACACTATTTTTTGATATTCTGTTACAAATTATTATCATAAGTGTTCCAGTCTTTCTTTCTACAATTATTGTGGCTATATTGGTAAATATTTTACAGGTCAAATGGAAACCTACCACAAAACCTTTGAAACCAAAGTTTGATAAAATAGATCCATTGAAAGGCTTTAAAAGAATCATATCAATGGAGAAATTATTAGATTTGTCAAAATCAGTAATTAAAGTCGGTTTTATGTTTTACGTGGTCTATGACGCTCTGAAAGACGAATGGGCGACATTAATAAATTTATATGATATTCCTTTAAATCAGGCAATTGAACTAATTGGGTCAATGACCATCGATTTAGGATTAAAAATCAGTATGTTTTTTCTGATTATTGGTTTTGCAGATCTCTTCTATCAGAAGATGAAGTTTAAAAAGGATATGAAGATGTCAAAACAGGAAGTAAAAGATGAATTTAAACAATCTGAGGGAGATCCACAGATAAAAAGCAGAATAAAAAGTAAAATGAGGGAAGCTTCTCAAAGAAGAATGATGCAAGCACTACCTCAGGCAGATGTTGTTATTACCAATCCAACCCATTTGGCGGTTGCAATTAAGTACGACAAAGATTCCAATTCAGCACCGATAGTGATTGCTAAGGGAGCTGATTATATGGCTTTGAAGATAAAAGAGATAGCAAGAGAAAATCAAATTGAAATTGTTGAGAATAAACCTCTTGCCAGAATGTTGTATTACAATGTGGATCTTGATAGCGAGATTCCAAATGAACTTTATCAAATGGTAGCAGAAGTATTGGCTTATGTATATGGACTTAAAAATAAGATGAGCTAAAATTATTTGAAAGGAAGATTATCCGATGAAAAAGTCAGATTTAGCATTAGGTATATTTCTATTGTCAGCAATCATTTTCATGATTATTCCTATGCCTGCTGCATTATTAGATATATTATTGGCTTTAAATATTTCAATAGCTCTTATTATCCTGTTAAATGCATTATTTTCTCAAGAAGCTTTAAATATGTCAAGCTTCCCAAGTATTTTGTTATTTACTACATTATTTAGAATTTCTTTAAATATTTCTTCTACAAAATTAATTTTAACTACAGGGGCACCTGGTAACGTTGTAACTACCTTTGGTAACTTTGTTGGTGGGGGAGATTTAATTGTAGGTATCATTGTATATATCGTTTTAATTATTATACAATTTATCGTAATTAATAAGGGTTCTGAAAGAGTAGCAGAAGTAACTGCAAGATTTACATTAGATGCTATGCCAGGAAAGCAGATGGCAATTGATGCTGATTTAAATACTGGAGCCATTACAGATGTCCAGGCAAGAGAAAGAAGAGAGAAAATACAAGAAGAATCTTCCTTCTTTGGAGCGATGGATGGTGCTACAAAATATGTTAAAGGAGACGCCACTGCCGGTCTTGTAATAACATTTATCAACTTTATCGGTGGTATCGCAATTGGTATGTTCAGGCAAGGATTAGGCTTCAATGAAGCTTTAGACAGATATACGATTTTAACCATTGGTGATGGCTTGGTAAGTCAGATTCCTTCCTTAATGATATCCCTTGCTACAGGTATTTTGGTAACAAAAGTATCAAAAGAAGCAGATATGGGAGATATCCTTGTAAAGCAATTATTCTCCATACCAAAAGTTTTATACATGGTTGGAGCTGCTATGATATTCCTTGGAATTACCACACCGTTAAATGTAGTAGTATTTAGCGCTTATGGTTTGCTTTTTATCATTAGCGGACGAGTAATAGCTAACAGAATCGAAATTGCAGGAATTGAAGAAGAAGTTAATACAGATGAGTCTTCTGCAGATGAAATCAGACGGCCGGAAAATGTTACGTCCCTGTTACAGGTGGATCCTATTGAACTTGAATTTGGATATGGAATTATTCCTCTGGCGGATACAAATCAGGGAGGAGACTTGCTGGATCGTGTTGTCATGATCCGTAGACAAGTTGCTCTTGAACTTGGCTGTGTTGTTCCTATGATACGTTTAAGAGATAATATTCAATTAAAACCAAATCAATATGTAATCAAAATAAAAGGAACTCCTGTGAGTGAAGGAGAAATACTTTTTGATCATTATATGGCTATGAATCCTGGTTACGTGGAAGAAGAAATAACAGGTATACCTACATTTGAACCATCTTTCCATCTTCCAGCCATCTGGATTACGGAAAGCCAAAGAGAAAGAGCGGAATCACTTGGATATACCGTTGTGGACCCGCCATCTATTATTGCGACTCATTTAACTGAAGTCATACGTAATAACTTAGGGGAATTGCTTACCAGACAGGATGTCCAAAATCTTATCAACAATGTTCAAGAATCCAATTCTACATTAATTAGTGAATTAATACCGAAACTTCTTGGTATTGGTGAAGTTCAGAAAGTGCTTCAGAATTTGTTGAAAGAAGGCATATCTATAAGGGACTTAATAACCATACTTGAGACATTAGCAGATTTTGCATCTACAACAAGGGATACAGATGTTTTGACCGAATATGTAAGACAAAGTTTAAAAAGAGCAATATCCAATAAATATTTTCCGGATAGTGAAACAACTAGTGTAGTTACACTGGATCCTAAAATTGAGCAGGAAATCATGGGCTCAGTAAAACAGACGGAGCAAGGTACTTATTTAACTCTGGATCCAGAAAAAACACAAGATATCATTCATTCTGTAGGTGAAGAAGTTTCAAAATTGGAAAACCTGGGAAAGAATCCAATTATAATCACTTCACCAATTGTAAGAATGTATTTTAAAAAATTGACTTCAGATTATTATAAAGATTTAATTGTTATTTCTTATAATGAAATTGAATCTGATGTTGAATTGCAATCAGTTGGGATGGTGACAGCATAATGGTTATTAAAAAATTTCAAGGGAATACTGAAACAGAAGCGATCATGCTTGCCAAGGAGGAACTTGGCAAGGATGCTATTGTTATGAATATAAAGACGGTAAAACCAAAAGGAATTTATAAGATATTTAAAAAGATGAATGTTGAGGTAACTGCTGCCTTAGACGAAAACTTATCTTATAGCGGAGGAAAAAGTGCACCAAAAAGTAATGAAAATTTTCAGGTTCCCAAGGTATCTTTAGATAATTTTAAGGATATCATTAAAGAAGAAGAATCTGTGGAAGCAAAAGCAGGAACGTCAGCCATTGAAGAGAAACTAAATAGTTTACAATTTCTATTAGAACAGCAAATGAGTGAGAAACGTGATGAAAAAATGAGCCCGGAAAAACAGGAAGAACCAAATAAGAATTTGAATAGAAATGCTACTTATATTAATTTGATTTTTCATCAACTTTTAAATAATGAAGTGGATGAAGAATATGCGAATCAAATTCTTAAAGATTTTGAAAGAACATTAAATAAGGATGTTTCAGTAGATAATATATTGGCGACCATATATCAAAAAATAGTTTTGAAATTAGGTCAGCCAAAGAATATTGAAATAAAGCCAGGTAAGGTAAAATTCGTATATTTTATTGGACCTACCGGAGTTGGTAAAACAACAACTATAGCTAAAATAGCTTCAAGCTTTATGCTTGAGCGAAAAGCGAAAGTAGCTTTAATCACATCGGATACTTATCGCATTGCCGCAGTAGAACAGTTAAGAACATATGCTAATATTCTGGGGATACCACTTAAGGTGGTTTATTCTGAGGAAGAGATTCGTGAGGCGAGGGAAATTTTTGCAGATTATGACCTTGTTTTAGTGGATACTGCAGGCCGTTCTCATAAGAACAGAGAACAAAGAGACGATATTGAACTATTACTTTCAGCAATTGAAGAAGAAGAGAAAGAAGTGTACTTAGTACTCAGCGCTACGACAAAATACAACGATTTAATCAGAATTGCAGAGACTTATCAAGAGATTACGAATTATAGACTTATTTTTACTAAAATAGATGAAACCAATTGTGTCGGCAACATTTTAAATATTAGGATGTTGACAAATGCACCATTATCTTACGCCACATGGGGCCAAAATGTACCTGATGACATAGGACTTATAAATCCACAAAAGATTGCAAAGAAGTTGTTGGGAGGGAAATGATGTATGGACCAGGCTGAAAATCTCAGAAATATTATTAAGAAGAGCAACCAACGATTAAGCAATGCAAGGGTAATTACGGTTACCAGTGGAAAGGGAGGAGTTGGCAAATCCAGTGTTTCTGTAAATTTGGCGCTTCAGTTAAAAAGACTTGGAAAAAGAGTAGTCATCATTGATGCAGATTTTGGTCTTGCAAACGTTGAAGTTATGTTTGGTATCAGACCTATTTATAATCTTGCAGACTTAATTTATCATGGAAAGAATATAAAGGAAATTATAACAAAAGGCCCTGAAGATATTGGATTTATTTCAGGAGGTTCTGGAATACAGGAATTATCCAATCTGAATAGAGAACAGATAGTATCATTGACCAAAAATCTCGGTGAGTTAGATGAAATAGCTGATGTCATTATTATTGATACAGGGGCTGGAATATCTGAAAGTGTTCTTGAATTTGTAATTGCCAGTTCAGAAGTACTGTTGGTAGTGACTCCTGAGCCTACATCAATTACAGATGCATATGCACTCTTGAAAACGTTAAATAAAAATGCAGAATTCTGTAACGAGAATACAGTAATAAAAATAGTTACAAATCGGGTTGCTTCAGCAAATGATGGAAAAGAATTATTCCATAAATTAAGTGTGGTTGTTCAAAAATTCTTAAATATACAATTAGAATATTTAGGAGCCATACCACAAGATAATAATGTTTCAAAAGCGGTTATGCAGCAAAAGCCGTTCTCTCTCATTTATCCTACATCAACTTCATCAAAAGCTATATTTGATCTGGCTAATAATTTAAATAGTGATGATATCCCAATCAAGGCGTCCCATAATAGAGGAATCAGTAGTTTATTTTCCAACCTTTTAAGGGTTAAGACCATGAAGTAGCTGGGACGAAGTGTGAGACAAAAAACTTTCACACTTGAAATTTCCACCAAATATATTCAGGCAGGTTCCTTTTGCTTAGTTTGGAGGTCAAAATATGCTTTCTAATCTAATTTCAATCGGTGATAAGATAGATTTACGTAAAAAATTGAATGATATCAATCAGATAGATATGAAACAATATGTCAGCCAATTGTTAGATTTTGGAAAGCACGAGGCTACCATAGCCATGCCTATCCAAAGAGGTAAACTAATTCTGTTAGGGATTGGTGAAAGATATCATTTATGCTTTTATACAAAAAAGGGACCTTATCAGTGTGATGCAGTAATAGTAGACCGTTACCATGAAAATAATATTTCTGCAGTTACAGTTCAGTTTTTATCTGATTTTGAAAAATTCCAAAGACGTCAATATTATAGATTAAATTATGTTATGGATATTAAATATCGAATTGAAACAGAGAATGAAAGAGAGTATATTAACAGAATTCAAGAAGAACAGTTTAAGTCCCAAGAAGAAAGACAAGAAATAATGGATGAATTAGAAAAGATTCAAAGCTTCTGGACTCTTGGAATATCTAATGATATCAGTGGCGGAGGAATACGATTTCATTCCAACCATGAAGAAAATGAAGGAGACAGACTAAGAGTAAAACTTAACCTATTCAACCAGACTAAAGAACATGAATTAACTGTTGTAGGACTTATAAAATCAGTATTAAAATTAATAAATAAGTCTGATTATTATGAATATCGTGTGGAGTTTATAGAAATTGATTATACTCAACGAGAGGAAATAATACAATTTATTTTCCAGGAGGAGAGGAAAATTCGATGGAAAGAAAAGGGTTTTATTTAAGATGAAGAAAAAAATTTTAATAATAGATGACTCTGCACTTATGAGAAGGGTTATATCTGATATAATAAACTCAGATGATAGATTCACTGTATCAGATATAGCTGTAAATGGTTTAGAGGGATTTGATCTCATAACACGTAACTCTAATAAATATGATGCGGTTCTGCTGGATATTAATATGCCGAAAATGAATGGGCTGGAATTATTAGAACAGTTAGCGAGAAATCATATTAAATTAGTGGTTATTGTGGTAAGTACCGTTGCAAAAAAAGATGCAAAAGAAACAATCCGGGCTTTGGAACTTGGAGCATTTGATTTTGTAACAAAACCTATAAGTTTTCTTGAGACCAAAGGTGATATATTTAGGAATCGCTTAATTCAATGTTTAACTCTGGCTACAAATCAGAATTTACCGATTACAAATTCTGTTATAGAGGAGACAAAGCCAATTAATAAGGTTAGAAATAAAGAGATTCTTAATAAATCAAAAGCTTCTAAATTAATTGCTCTTGCTTGTTCCACAGGGGGACCAAAAGCGCTTCAGACAGTAATTCCTGAACTTCCAGCCAATATGGATGCTGCTATGCTAGTGGTTCAGCATATGCCAGAAGGGTTTACGAAAACGCTTGCAGCCCGTCTAAATGAATTAAGCAAGGTTACAGTAAAAGAAGCTGAGAATGGTGACATCATACAAAAAGGTGTAGTATATATTGCCAAGGGTGGTTATCAGATGAGATTACTTCCACAAGCTTCCGGAGAATATAAGTTATCAATTACCTTAGAAGCAGCTAGAAATGGCTTAAAACCCTGTGCAGATATCATGTATGAATCTTTATTAGATTCCACCTTTGACGAAATTACTTGTGTTGTTCTTACTGGAATGGGAAGTGATGGCACAAAAGGGATCAAACAATTAGACCAAAAGAAAAGAATCTATGTAATAGCCCAAAATGAGGCAACGAGCACAGTTTACGGGATGCCAAAAGTAATCAAGGAATCAGGATTAGTTGATGAGGTTGTATCTCTTAGTGAAGTTGCAGATGCTATTACAAGAAACGTGGGGGTGCATTAAAATGGACGTAAGCCAATATTTAGAGATTTTCATTGATGAGACAAGAGAACATCTACAAAGTCTTAACGAGCAATTATTAATTTTAGAAAAGGAACCTGATAATGCAGATACAATTAATGAAATCTTTAGAGCAGCTCATTCCTTAAAAGGTATGGCTGGAACTATGGGTTATAAGAGAATGCAGCGTCTTACACATGATATGGAAGATGTATTTTCTGAAATCCGTAATGGAAAGATGAATGTAACGGCAGAATTAGTAGATATATTGTTCAAAGGTTTAGATGCCCTGGAATCTTATCTTGCCAATATTCAGGAAGCAGCAGATGAAGGAACTGATGATAACGAAGCTATTATTAAGGCCCTTAACAGGATATTAGAGATAGGTTTAGGAAAAGGTGTTGAAAACAAGAAAGAAGATGGACAAGTTGAAGCCATGTCTATCAGTGCTTTAGCAGAAGCAACTCCTGATAAGATCAAAAAACTTACAGTAGCAGATCATGAAAGACATGCAATCACAAAGGCGAAAGAGATAGGCGAAAATGTATATACCATTACTGTTTATATTTCAGAAAATTGTATACTGAAAGCGGCAAGAGCATTTTTAGTTTTTAAAGCATTGGAAGAACTTGGTGATGTTATAAAATCATCCCCTGAGGTGCAGGACATCGAAGATGAAAGATTTGATTTTGATTTTAGCGTAATACTTCTTACAAAGGAAAAAATTGATGTTGTAAAACAAGCAATTCTAAATGTATCTGAAGTAAAAGAAGTATTTTTAGAATCAATGGAACTTATAGATTTACCTAATGAAACAGTTAGTAGCAGTAATAGCAATAATGGCAACACTGCAACTGCTACAGAAGCAGCACAAATAAAGGAAGATACTGCAAAAGCAAATCGTAATGGAAATGGCAATACAGCTGCAAAGCAGAACTCTAAGCCAGTAGTAAATCGTTCTGTTCGTGTTGATATTGAAAAATTAGATGTTTTAATGAATCTTGTAAGTGAATTAATTATAGCCAAGAATGGTCTTGTTTCATTGAATGGTTCAGAAAGTGCAGAAAGACATGAATCAGGATTTAATGAACAAATTGAATATCTTGAAAGAGTAACAACAAACTTACATGAATCAGTAATGAAAGTCAGAATGGTTCCTATTGAAAGTGTAGTAAACAGATTCCCAAGAATGATTCGCGACCTTTCTAAAAAATTAAATAAACAGATGGAATTATACATGACTGGTGAAGATACAGAACTTGATAGAACTGTAATTGATGAAATCGGTGATCCATTAATGCATTTACTCCGTAATTCAGCAGATCATGGCATCGAGAGTGCAGAAGAAAGAAAAGCGGCCGGAAAATCAGAACAAGGTTCTATTTATTTAGACGCATACCAGGATGGCAATAATGTTGTTATTGAAGTAAAAGACGATGGTGCTGGAATTAATGTGGAAAAAGTAAAACAAAGTGCTATTAATAAAGGTGTTATTACTCAGGAACAAGCGGATACCATGTCTGAAAAAGATGCAATTGAACTTCTATTCAGACCAAGTTTCTCTACAGCGGAAGTAATTACAGATGTCTCAGGCAGAGGTGTAGGTCTTGATGTTGTTAAGAATAAGATCGAAGGTCTGGGAGGAGATATAGAAGCCAGAACAAAACTTGGTGAAGGAAGCAACTTTATTATTCGCTTACCTCTTACTTTAGCAATCATCCAGGCGCTTATGATAGAACTTGGTAATGAGAAATATGCAATTCCACTTGGCAGCATTCAAACAATTGAAGATGTAAGTTATTCTGAGATTAAGTATGTGCAGACAAAAGAAGTAATCAACTTAAGAGGATCTGTTATTCCGCTAATTAGATTAGAGAAGATCTTAGATGTCACACCGAGAGAAGAAAAACCGGAAAGCTTAACAGTTGTTATCGTGGCAAAAGGTGATAGACTTGCAGGTCTTGTGGTAGATAATCTAATCGGACAACAAGAAATTGTTATTAAATCAATAGGTAAATATATTAATAATAATAAGATAATCGGTGGCGCCACAATACTTGGTGACGGTGAAGTAGCATTAATTCTTGATGTTAATACATTAGTATAGGGGGGCTTACTATGGAAGAAAAGATAAGTGTAATTGATGGAAAACAATACATAGTTGTAAAAATTGGTAATGAACAGTATGGTATTGATATCCAATATGTAGATAATATTGTCAGGATGCAAAGAATCACAAGAGTACCAAAAGCACAATCATACTTTAAAGGAGTAATAAACCTGAGAGGCGAAATTATTCCTGTTATGAGTATTCGTTTGAAATTTGGTTTGGAAGCAGATGAATTTACAAATTCTACAAGAATTATTATTATAAAACTGGAATCACAATCTGCAGTTGGTGTTATAGTAGATGAAGTGAAAGAAGTTGTAACACTAAATGACAGCGATATTGAAAAAGTAACCCACAATTCAAAAGATGAGAAAACATCATATTTAAGTGGAATTGGGAAACATGGAGATGGTCTGATCTCATTATTAAACATCGCAGGAGTTATTATCGATAAAGAGATTAATTAAAGGAGTGATACTATGTCAGGACTTAATTTAGATAATATGGATAATATGGACTTTGATGTATTAAGAGAGATTGGTAATATTGGAGCAGGCAATGCCACTACGGCATTGTCTCAGCTCATTAACACTAAGATTGATATGAATGTCCCAAAAGTTGAGCTATTAGAATTTAAGGAAATCTCTGAAATTATTGGAGGAGCTGAAAGACTGGTAGTAGGTATTTTATTAACCTTGCAAGGACAAGCAGAAGGTATGATGATGTTTATTTTGGACCAGGAATCTGCACATCATCTTGTGAATGCTCTCTTAGGCAAAGAAGTTGACAATTTTGATGATTTTTCAGAAATGGAATTATCAGCGTTAAATGAAATTGGTAATATTATAGCCGGAGCATATCTTTCTTCTTTAGCAGCGTTAACAAATCTTACAATAACCTCATCCGTTCCTTATATGGCAATAGATATGGCTGGCGCTATTTTAAGTGTACCGGCTATTGAGTTTGGCAAAATTGGAGACAGGGCATTATTAATTCAATCACAATTTGGAGAAGCAGATAAGTTTGTAAATGGATATTTTATTTTAATACCAACGATAGAGTCCTATAGCTTAATCCTATCTTCATTAGGATTATAGAGGTGCAATTATGGGACAGATGATAAAAGTGGGGATGGCTGACTTAAATACATGTATCATCCCAGATTCTTTAACCACATTAGGACTTGGTTCATGTGTTGGTATTGTTTTATATGATCCAATAACGAAAGTTGCCGGTTTAGCGCATATAATGTTACCAGACAGTACTAAAATAAAAAACAATAATAATAAAGCAAAATTTGCAGATACTGGTATTGAGACTCTGATTGAAGAGATGAAGAAAAAAGGGGCAAATAGAAATTCTTTGGTTGCAAAAATTGCCGGAGGAGCCCAGATGTTTGCTTTTAGTTCAAATAGTGATATGTTAAGAGTTGGGGAACGAAATGTAGAGGCGACAAAACAAAAGTTAAATGATCTTCAAATAAGGATTTTGGCTGAGGATACAGGAAAAAATTATGGTAGGACCATAGAATTTTATACAGAAACAGGGGAATTATTAATTAAATCAGTTGGAAAAGAAATAAAAATCTTATAGTTTCATTCTTAAGACGAAAAACGAAGCAGATTGAGGGGATAATATGAAATTAAGATACATACCGGCTTTCATAACTTTATTGGCTGGGATAATTACTTGTATGATTAGTATTATAAGACAAAATGAGATTTTAAGTAGTTTAAAAACTTTATTATTGGTTTTAATTATATTTTATATTATCGGATTGATTGCCAGAAATATACTTAACTTTGCAATGCAATCAAATAATAACGAAAGTTTTTCTGATAATAAAGAGGAGTTATCTAGTGTAGCAGAAGATGACAACTCCTTAGAGGGAAATTCAGAATCTGGAGAAGAACTGGAACCTTAGGAGGAATATATGAACGAAGCAGAGAAGAATAAGCTTTGGGAAGATTATACAAAAACTAGAAACCCAGGGGTTAGGGACAAACTAATAATTGAATATGCTGGACTTGTTAAGATTGTAGCCGGGAGATTGAGCATGTATCTTGGTTATAGCGTTGAATATGATGATTTGGTTGGGTATGGAATATTTGGGCTGATAGATGCTATTGATAAATTTGATTATTCAAAAGGGATTAAGTTTGAAACATATGCAAGCTTAAGAATCAGAGGTTCTGTTTTAGACCAGATACGTAAAATGGATTGGGTTCCAAGAACACTTAGGCAGAAGCAAAAGAAGCTTGATAATGCATATCACAAATTTAACAAAGAATACGGAAAGATTGGATCAGACGAAGAAATAGCAAAAGAATTGGATATTTCTTTAGAAGAGTTAGAACAGTGGCAAAATCAGACTAAGATATCAAATCTTATTTCTTTAGATGAATTTATTGAGCAAGGATCAGAAATAAAAATGGAAGCATTCCACAATTCAGATTTTGAGCAGCCTGAGAAGATTATTGAGAAACAGGAACTCAAAGAGTTGTTGGTTAAAACCTTAGATTCTTTAACAGAAAAAGAAAAAAAAGTGGTTGTTTTATATTATTATGAAGGATTAACATTAAAAGAAATTAGTCAGATTCTAGAGGTTTCTGAATCCAGAATATCGCAATTACATACAAAAGCTCTGCAAAAATTGCGATTAAAGTTAGGTGGGAATGTAGAAGTCTTTACTAATATCTATTAGTGTGAAATGGGGGATGGATATGATGTATAAAAATGGTTTTTTTCAATTAAGTATAAAGAATGACGGAATATATATGAAGATTTTTCCTGCAATGAATGGTGGTGCACCGCTTAAGTTTGATGAGGTCAGTAGATATTTAACAAAAAAGAGAATTATGGATTATGATATAAAAACTCTTCATGATACAATTAACAAGGCGAAGGGACCAATTGAAGTAAAAATTGGGAATCAGACTGTATTACCGGAAAATGAAAGCGTTGAAATTACCATATCCAGCGATAGAATGACTGTCTTTGGAAGATTTTATCCACCATCCACTGGAGGAAAAACAATTAGCAGTGAAGAAGTTCTAAATGATTTGGTCCATGCAGGAGTAAAACATGGAATTCTAAATGAGAATATTGAAGCGTTTTTCAAAAACAGGCAATATTGTACAGATATCATCCTTGCAGCGGGTACGCCTCCGGAAAAGGGTCATGATGCTAAAATTATTTACCACTTCAATATCAGTAATAATGCAAAGCCTAAAATAAATGAAGACGGTTCAGTGGATTTTCATCAATTAGATGTTATTAGTAAAGTGAAAGCTGGGGATATTCTTGCAACGCTAGAACCTGTTGTTTATGGAAAGCCAGGGATGGATGTACTTGGTAAGACACTTCCTCCAGATAAAGTAGTAAATCGTATCTTAAGATATGGAAAGAATATTCACTTATCAGAAGATGGATGTATTATGTATACAGATGTTTCTGGGCATGTAAAACTTGAAAATGATAAAGTTGTGGTTGCAGATACATATGATGTAAACGGCGATGTAAATACCTCTACGGGTGACATTAACTATGATGGAAATGTTCATATCAGAGGTAATGTTATCACGGGATTTTCTGTAAAGGCAAAAGGAGATATTGAAGTAGATGGTGTTGTTGAAGGTGCAACTCTTATTGCTGAAGGTAAAATAATCTTAAGACGAGGAATTCAGGGAATGAGTCGTGGTAAGTTAGAGGCTCAGGGAGATGTTATAACTAAGTTTATTGAAAGCTGTGAGGTAATATCAGGCAGTAATGTTACAGCAGGAGCAATACTTCATAGCAATGTAACTGCCAAGGGAGAAATTAATGTAAATGGACGGAATGGCTCCGTAACCGGGGGGACCTTACGGTCGAGTTCTCTTATCTCGGTCAAGAGTGTAGGGTCTACCATGGGAACCAGTACAACATTAGAAGTAGGTATTGATCCAATTTTAGTAGATGAATTACATACTTTAGAAAAAGATATTCCTGCTATGATAAATGAAAAAGAAAAATTATTACAGGTTGTGACCTTATTACAAAAAAAGATGGATCTGGGTGAAAAGCTGACAGCAGATAAATTAAATTATCTACAAATAGCTTCTAAGAATAGTCTGGCTTTAGAAGAAAATATTGAAAAAGCAAAAGCAAGATTCGAAGATTTAAAAGTAGTTATAGAAAATACAGAGGGTGGTAAGGTCAGAGTATCCAATATAGCCTATCCTGGAGTTAAGATTGTAATATCTAATGTAATTTATTTTGTAAGAAGTGAACAGCATTACTGTCAATTCTTACGTGAGGGTGCTGATATACTTGTAAAACCTTATTAGATAACAGGAAGGAAGTGTTATGCATGCCAATATCAAGGTTGGATATGATTTCTATGGCTCCGAAATCCCAGGAAGTAACTCAGTATAAACAGGGTGAAGCTTCTAAAACTTTTGCAGAACATGTTCAGATTCAGTCCGGGTTCCAGAAAGAAGTAATTCATAACAGCCAGCAAGCCGTCAAATCTACTAAGAGTGAAAACAAAGAGAAACGTTATGATGCAAAAGAGAAGGGAAGCAATTCATACGAAGGACAAGGGACAAAGAAAGAAAAAAAAGAGTCAAAAGATAAGACTGAGATTAAACTCAGTAATTTTGATATAAAGATATAGGAGAGAATTTTATGACAGTTTTTCATGTTTTTTTAGTAGCAGTTGGTTTAGTTATTATTGCAATTAGTTATATAATATCTGAAAAGATTACAGGGGCAAATGGTCAAAATACAGATGGAAAGAATTCTGATATATTAAAAGACTTAGAAACAACTAATGTGAAAGATCAGATTAATACAATTATAAAAGAAGAGCTTGACACTGCTATGTATAAAACAGAAGACAGACTTAGTCAAATCTCCAATGAGAAGATAATGGCTGTAAGTGAATATTCGGATCAAATATTGGAGAAGATCAATCAAAACCACACTGAGGCTGTTTTTCTATATAATATGTTAAATGAAAAAGAAGATGCTATAAAAAAATTATATGAAAACAAAAATGATATTGAAGTAAAAGAAAAGTCCGGCAATGAAAGAGTTGAGCATGTAACAAAAGATGAAAAAGCGATTGAAAAATTAAGAAATACACAGCTAAAGACAAAGGAAGCAAAAGAAATTTCAGAGACACAAGAGATGATTGAGCAAAAATTAAAGAATGAACAAATATTGAAACTTTATAGTGAAGGAAAATCAATTGTAGAAATTGCGAAAACGCTTGAGATCGGACAAGGGGAAATTAAATTGGTTATCGGTTTATCCCAGGGAGAAAAAGTGTAGTAAGATATTTATTCAAAAAGGATAAGATGCGTGGGAAAGGACAGATTCAAGGATGAGACTTAAATATTTCATGAGAGGTCTAGGTAGTGGAATTGTATTAACAGCGGCATTGGCAGCGCTCACTACAAAACCCCAAATAAGCGATGCCGAAATCATCGAAAGAGCAGCAAAATTAGGAATGGTATCAAAAGAAGAAGCAGGCTTAGATGAGGGCGATTTAAAGGAACTGTCTAAGAATGCTGCTAATGACAATAAAGATACAGACAATAAAGAAGCAAATACCAACGATGATAATAAAACAGATGAAACTTCAGAGGATGAAACAGCGGACAAGGAAGCTTCAAAAGATACTTCTTTGTCAGACAAATCTTCAACAGATGGAGCAGATCAAAAGCCTGTAGAGACAAAAGTGGAAGAAAAAGCAGAAGAATCACTACAAAAAATCAAAGTAACAATTAAGAGCGGTATGTACTCCTATTCAGTATCTAAAGCACTTGAAGATGCCGGGGTCATAGATAGTGCAAAAGAGTTCGATCAATATTTAATAAAACATAATTACCAAAGAAGAATTATCCCTGGGACATATGAAATCCAAGAGGGGGATTCTTACGATAAAATCGCAGAAATAATTACAAAATAAAGAAAATAAAGAAAATCCTTGCTATATTAAAATCAATGTGATATAATCTACACGTTAAAAAACACGTATGTTGATTTCTAAAATGGTGCCGAAAGGTTTTTTAGAAAAAGGAAACATGCGGATGAAATCAACCAAATGGAGGAAAAACAATGAGTGTTATTTCAATGAAACAATTACTTGAAGCTGGTGTACATTTTGGTCACCAAACTAGAAGATGGAACCCTAAGATGGCTCCATACATTTACACAGAAAGAAATGGTATCTACATTATCGATTTACAAAAATCAGTTGGTAAAGTAGATGAAGCTTACAAAGCAATTAAAGATGTTGTTGCTGATGGTGGTAAGGTTCTTTTCGTAGGTACTAAAAAACAGGCTCAGGATTCAATTAAATCAGAAGCTGAACGTTGTGGTATGTATTATGTAAATGAAAGATGGTTAGGTGGTATGCTAACTAACTTCAAGACAATTCAAAGCAGAATCAATAGATTAAAACAAATCGAAACTATGTCTGAAGATGGAACTTTCGATGTTCTTCCTAAAAAAGAAGTTATTGAATTAAGAAAAGAATGGGAAAAACTTGAAAAGAATCTTGGCGGTATTAAAAATATGAAGGGCATTCCAGATGCAATCTTCGTAGTTGATCCTAAGAAAGAAAGAATCTGTATCCAAGAAGCACATGTATTAGGGATTCCATTAATTGGTATCGCTGACACAAACTGTGATCCAGAAGAATTAGATTTTGTAATTCCAGGTAATGATGATGCTATCAGAGCAGTTAAATTAATTGTAGCTAAAATGGCTGATGCAGTTATTGAAGCAAATCAAGGAACACAGATGAACGATGATACTGTAGAAGAAGTTGTAGAAGAAGCAGTAGAAGCATAGGAAAGTTAAGATGCTTCAGCCTAATATGTATGATTAGAAAATCATTATATGAGTTTCTGATCATGCCTAGGTTGAAGCTTTTTCTAAGTATAGATCAAGTGAAGATTAATTCAAATTAATTAATGGAGGTACGTTTAGAATGGCAATCACAGCATCAATGGTAAAAGAATTAAGAGAAATGACAGGCGCAGGAATGATGGACTGTAAAAAAGCTCTTGCAGAGACAGATGGAAATATGGAAAAAGCAGTAGAATTTTTAAGAGAAAAAGGACTTGCAGCTGCCGAAAAGAAGGCAGGAAGAATTGCAGCTGAAGGTATTGTTACAGCTAATATAAGTGATGATAATAAAGTTGCTTCAATTGTTGAAGTAAATAGTGAAACAGATTTCGTTGCTAAAAATGAGAAATTTAGAAGTTTTGTTGACGCAGTTGCAGCTCAGGCAGCTAAGACTACAGTAACTGATATTGAAGCATTCCTTGAAGAAAAATGGGCTTTAGATACTTCAAAAACTGTTAAGGAAGAATTATCTTCTCAAATTGCTGTTATCGGCGAGAATATGAATATCAGAAGATTTGAAAAAATTGAAGCTGGGGATGACTATGTAGTTTCTTACATCCATGGTGGTGGTAGAATTGGTGTATTAGTTCAGGTTGAAACCGGTAACTTTAATGAAGTTGCAATGGAAGCAGCAAAGAATCTTGCAATGCAAATTGCAGCTATTAATCCAAAATATGTTACCAGAGATGAAATTTCTGAAGAGTTCATTGCTCATGAAACAGAAATCTTAAAAGCTCAAGCTAAGAATGAAAACCCAGATAAGCCAGATAATATTATTGATAAAATGATCGTTGGCCGTCTTAATAAAGAGTTAAAAGAATTCTGTTTAGTAGATCAGGTATATGTTAAAGATGGTGATTTAACTGTTGCCAAATATCTTGAAAGTGTAGCAAAAGAAACTGGCTCGCCAATCGTTGTTAAGAAATTTGTTCGTTATGAAACTGGTGAAGGTTTAGAAAAGAAAGAAGAAAACTTTGCTGAAGAAGTAGCAAGACAATTAGGCAAATAATTTTTATTAAGTATAAATAACAAATGGCTTTACGAGAAATCGTAAAGCCATATTTATGTTACAGTTTTGCTTAAGGCTGAACTGTAACATATTTTTATTAAAATTATTAAATTAAATTGTACAAACAATTGGAAATGTGTTAGAATATGATAGAATGATTATGTTAATATTGATAAGGGGATGATTTCTTGGATAATGAAAAACTAGAAATCAATCGAAATAATCTTAATCATAGACGCAAGCGTATAGAACGCATCAAGATGTTTATTATAACCTTTATTATAATATTTTTGTTATTACCTACGATTCTTTGCCTGATTCTTTTTTCTAAAATAAATTCTTTAGAAAAAGAGATTAAAATTCTAAAAGTGATGCATGATGATGAGTATGATACTTATAAGGATTCCATGAATTCTTCACATAAAGATAATATAGTACATGCGGCAGAGAAAGAAACTGTAAATCATGCAACACAAGTAAACGATAGCAAGGAAGTATCAAATGAATCATTGGATAAGGAATCTAAAGATAAGGATTCAGTTGATATTAAAAAAATAGAAAATAATAAAAAAGTCTATCTTACTTTTGATGATGGACCGAGCATCTATACAGAGAAGATACTTGACATATTGAATGAAAATCAGATTAAGGCGACATTTTTTGTTATTGGCAAGACAGATTCGTATTCGAAAGCTATGTACCAGCGGATTGTTAATGAAGGGCATACATTAGGAATGCATTCTTATTCTCACCAATATAAAAATATATATAATTCCCTGGAAAACTTCAAAAAGGATTTTAACCAGTTAAGTGATTTGCTATACGAAGTAACTGGAGTCAGACCCAATTTATTTCGCTTTCCGGGAGGAAGCAGTAATCAAGTAAGTAAAGTTGATATGTCACAGTACATACGCTATCTCAATGATAAGAATATAACATATTTTGATTGGAATGTAGTGAATGGAGATGCTACAGGTGAGAAACTGACATCGGACAAGTTAGTTGAGAATGTACTTTCAGGTGTTAAGAATAAGAAGGTATCAGTAGTCTTGATGCATGATTCTCCCACAAAGCTAAACACAGTGAATTCATTACCGAAATTAATACGGGAATTGAAAGAACAGGAATATAATATCTTGCCGATAGATCAAGACACCGTATCAGTTCAGCATGTTAGAGCTGAATCTATAAAATAGAGAAATTACTTAGGAGGGTATAGGAATGAGTTTATTTAAAGATTTTAAGGATGATTTATCACAAGCTGTGAACGAATTATTGCCAGAAGGTGGATCGGAAGATTCTTATAACGACGATGAGATGGTGAATACTTTAGAAGAAGTACAAAATGTAGAAACTGAAGTAGAAAAAGAAGACGAAGAAGAAAGCTTCAATGATGATGTAGATCAAGAGTTTCTAAAAGAATTATTTAATGAAGAATATGATAGTGAAGATGATTCACTTTCTGATGAGACACTTACAGAGACTTTATCCAGAGAAGAGAATGAGGTTCCAGAGGAAATCACTTTTGAAGAAACATTAAATGACCCTGAGGACAAGGAAAATAAAGTAAAAAATGAAGTTACAGTAATAACAAAAGGGACTATTATTGAAGGTAGCATTACATCAGATGGGTCTTTAGAAGTAATGGGAACAATTCATGGTGATATTGATTGTCTTGGCAAACTATCAATTATTGGCGAAGTAACTGGTAATGCTATGGCTTCTGAAGTGTATGTTAATACAAAGAGATTGGAAGGCAGTATTAATAGTGAAGGAAGTGTTAAAATAAGTGATGGTACAGTAGTTATTGGTGACATTACCGCATCTTCAGGTGTTATTGCAGGGGCAGTAAAAGGAGAAATTGATATTAATGGTCCGATTGTGGTTGATTCGAAAGCTATCATTAAAGGAAATATCAATGCAAAATCTGTTCAAATCAATAATGGAGCAATCATTGATGGATTCTGTTCATTAAGTTATTCAGATGTAGATATTGAAAGTGTATTTGATAAGTAATTAGTAAGTGAATAAAAATCTGATTGCCGAATCGATTGAATAAACATAAGAGGTGTAAGATGGAAAAATATAATAGAGTTTTACTGAAATTAAGTGGTGAAGCATTAGCAGGAGATAAAAAAACTGGTTTTGATGAAGCTACTTGTATTAAAGTAGCAAATCAAGTAAAACAACTTGTAGAGGACGGTGTATCTGTAGGAGTTGTAATAGGCGGTGGCAACTTTTGGAGAGGTAGAACCAGTGAGACCATTGACAGAACTAAGGCAGATCAGATTGGAATGCTGGCAACGGTAATGAATTGTATTTATGTATCAGAGATCTTTCGCCATGTAGGGATGATGACACAAGTATTGACTCCGTTTGAATGTGGATCAATGACTAAACTATATTCTAAAGACAGGGCAAATAAATATTTTTCAAAGGGGATGGTAGTTTTCTTTGCAGGTGGCACAGGACATCCATATTTTTCAACGGATACTGCAACTGTACTACGTGCAATAGAAATTGAAGCAGATGTAATTTTACTAGCGAAAGCAATAGATGGTGTTTATGACTGCGACCCTAAGGTAAACCCTTCTGCAAAGAAGTACGATGAGATAACAATAGAAGAGGTACTTGAGAAAAAACTTGGTGTGGTGGATTTATCGGCTACAATAATGTGCCTGGAGAATCGTATGCCAATGCTTGTATTTGCTCTACATGAAGAAAACAGTATTGTAAATACTGTAAGAGGCGAATCAAATGGTACTAGAGTAATTGTATAGAATATAGAATATTATTTGGTGAATAATAGTATATTTTTATGATACTATTATTTGGATTAGGAGGAAATATTATGGATTCAAATATTGGAATTTTTGAAGATAAAATGAAAAAATCATTGAGTAATTTAAAGGAAGAATATGCATCTATAAGGGCGGGGAGAGCGAATCCTCATCTGCTTGACAAGATTAAGGTTGATTATTATGGCCAACCATCTCCACTGCAGACAGTAGCTAATATATCTGTTCCAGAACCACGAGTTATTCAAATTCAACCATGGGAAAGCAGTTTAATTAAAGAAATTGAAAAAGCAATCATGGTTTCTGACCTTGGACTGACTCCAAATAATGATGGTAAAATAATCAGGCTTACTTTTCCGGAATTAACAGAGGAAAGAAGAAAAGAATTAGTGAAAGATGTTAAGAAAAAAGGCGAAAATGCTAAAGTAGCTGTTCGTAATATTAGAAGAGATGCAAATGATTTATTCAAAAAGCAAAGTAAAGCAAATGAAATCTCAGAAGATGAATTAAAAAATTTAGAAGATAAGGTTCAAAAACTTACGGATAAATATATTGCTGAAATAGACAAGGCTGTTGAAGATAAATCAAAAGAAATACTTACAGTATAATAGAAGATTCAAGACGTATTTTGTCTATTATAGCAAAGTACGTCTTCTTTTTCTTTACATATTCATTTAAGGACTTTGCGGCTAAAGTGTTACATAAAGAGGCTGCATAGGAGCTAGGAGGCATAGATTTTGAAAGAGACTGGTAGTGATATGATGATACCAAAACATGTCGCAGTAATATTAGATGGGAATGGAAGATGGGCAAAGAAAAGATTTATGCCTAGAAACTATGGTCATGTCCAGGGCAGTAAAACAGTTGAGAAAATTCTGGAGGATGCATATGATCTAGGAATTGAGTATTTTACTATATATGCTTTTTCTACTGAAAATTGGAAAAGACCGGATGAAGAAGTGGAAGCGCTTATGAAACTTCTTCGTAGTTATTTAAAGAGTTGTATTAAAACATGTAAAAAGAACAATATGAAAGTCCGAGTGCTTGGAGATAAATCTAAGTTAGGTCCTGATATTAGAGAAAGTATTGAAGAATTAGAGATAGTTTCTGCAAGTAATACGGGCCTTAATTTTCAAGTTGCATTAAATTATGGAAGTAGAGATGAAATCCTTCGTGCAATGAAGAATTTAATACATGATTATGATAATAAACAATTTAAATTGGATGATATAGATGAAGAATTATTTGAAAAATATTTAGATACCAAAGGAATTCCAGATCCGGATTTATTGATAAGGACTAGCGGGGAGAAGAGATTATCTAATTATTTATTATGGCAGCTGGCATATACTGAATTTTATTTTACAGATGTATTGTGGCCCGATTTTACGAAAGAAGAATTATTAAAAGCAATCGAATATTATAATAGTAGAGATAGACGCTTTGGGGCAATATAGGAGGAGTACTATGTTTAAAGAGAGGCTGATTAGTTCAGTGATTCTTTTAGCAATCACAATTTTCACAGTAATTATGGGAGGAAATATTCTATTTGCAGCAATACTCGTTATATCAGTAATTGGGCTACATGAGCTATATAAGATCGTAGGAATTCATAATAAACTGATTGGATATATAGGTTATTTAGTTAGTATAATTTTTGATACTATGTTATTATTACATTTAGAAGAATATTCTTTTGCCTATATCATAGGATTTTTAATGATACTTATGGGAGTTTATGTTTTTTCGTTTCCTGAATATCATACAGATCAGATAACCTTAATTTTCTTTGGCTTTTTTTATGTTTCAATTATGCTTAGTTACATCTATCAAGTCAGAATGCTAAGGGATGGTGCGATCCTTGTATGGCTTATATTTATTGGTGCATGGGGATCTGATACTTGTGCATATTGCGTGGGAATGTTGATTGGTAAACATAAGATGTCTCCAAAGCTTAGTCCTAAAAAGTCAATTGAAGGAGCAATTGGGGGTATTCTTGGTGCTGCCCTTATTGGAGGTATTTACGGAACTATTTTAAATTCATATTTAAATATTGCAAATCCCCAAATTATTTTTGCTATTATAGGTGGATGCGCAAGTATCATTTCACAAATTGGTGATTTAGCTGCATCTGCGATTAAAAGAGATCATAATATAAAAGACTATTCTAAATTGATACCAGGTCATGGCGGGATTTTAGATCGTTTTGATAGCATTATATTTACAGCTCCAATTGTATATTATCTTGCCAAGTTATTGATAAAGTAAAACTTAATTCTGATGAGGTAAATGAAATGAAGAATATAGTGATTTTAGGTTCTACCGGTTCTATTGGAACACAGACCCTTGAAGTAGCAAGAGAAAATCCTGACCTAAATATTGTAGCATTGGCAGCATTCTCGAATATATTTTTATTAGAAAAACAAATTCGTGAGTTCAATCCGGAAATTGTTTGTGTATGGGATGCCGATAAATCCAGAGAACTATCTGAAAACATTAAAGATACCAATGTAAAAGTAGTGTCTGGTATGGATGGGTTAATTGAATGTGCTACATGGGATAAAGGGCATATAGTAGTTACTGCCATTGTAGGTATGATTGGAATCAGGCCTACCATTGAAGCAATTAAGAATAAGAAAAATATTGCCCTTGCCAATAAAGAAACGTTGGTAACAGCAGGGCATATTATAATGCCTTTAGCAAAAGAAATGGGAGTTCATATCCTTCCGGTAGACAGCGAACATTCAGCTGTTTTTCAATCTTTAAATGGTGAAAAACAGGAACAAATTGATAAAATTATATTAACAGCATCTGGCGGTCCATTTCGAGGTAAAACCAAGGATGAATTAAAGGTTATGAAGGTGGAAGATGCTCTAAAGCATCCAAACTGGTCAATGGGAAGAAAAATCACAATAGATTCCTCTACATTAGTGAACAAAGGTCTGGAAGTGATTGAAGCAAGGTGGCTGTTTGACGTTAGTTTTGATCAGGTTCAGGTAGTAATACAACCCCAAAGTGTAATTCATTCTATGGTACAATTTTTAGATGGTGGAATTATGGCACAGCTTGGCACTCCTGATATGAAATTGCCAATTCAATATGCCCTATTCTATCCTGACAGAAGAAATCTTCCAGGAGAAAGATTAGATTTTTATAAATTAAAACAAATTACTTTTGAAGAACCAGATTTTGATACTTTTACAGGATTAAAATTAGCTTATGAAGTTGGCAGAGCTGGTGGAAGTATGCCTACTGTGTTTAATGCGGCTAATGAAATTGCAGTTGCTAAATTCTTAAACAGAGAGATACAATATTTACAAATACCAGAGATTATTGAATATGCTGTCAGAGAACATAAGAACATACCGAATCCGTCTGTTTCGGAAATTCTAGATATAGAAAAGGCAACATATGATTTAATAGAAAGCAGGTGGTAATATGAATATTTTAGTTGCGATCATTATATTTAGTGTTATTATTATCATACATGAACTTGGTCATTTTCTTTTAGCAAAGAAGAATGGAATTGGAGTAAATGAGTTTTCCATTGGTTTAGGGCCTAGAATTGCAAGCTTTAAAAAAGGAGAAACCAGATATTCAATAAAACTTCTTCCATTTGGCGGCTCTTGTATGATGGTTGGTGAAGATGAATTAGTAGATGCAGATAATGCATTTAATAAAAAATCTGTATGGGCAAGGATTTCTGTAATTGCTGCAGGTCCCATATTTAACTTTATACTGGCATTTGTTCTTGCATTATTTATCATAGGGAACATAGGATATGATCCGGCGGCTGTCACAAAGATTGACAAAGGAATGAGTGCAGAAGAGGCTGGACTTATGGTTGGTGACGTGATAACTGAAATGAATGGTTCAAACATTGATATCTCTCGTGATATCGCTAACTTTTTTCAATTCAACACAATCACTCAGGCACCTGTTACAATTGAGTATCTTAGAAATGGTAAATTAAATACGGTTAAATTAAATCCTGTAAAGACAAAAACTTACCAAATGGGATTCTATTATGATCCGTCTGAAAAAGCAGCTGAAATAACAGTAATAGGTGAAGGTATGCCTCTTGAGGCGGCGGGTTTAAAAGTTGGTGATATTATTACTAATATCAATGGGCAAAAAATATCCACCGGCACAGAATTAAATCAGTATTTCCAATCCAATCCTCTGGGGGAAGAAACCGTTCTGCTCACTTATGAAAGAGACGGAATGTCTGATACCGTAAATATTACACCAAAATTTATCGAAGAATCTTATAAATTAGGTTTCGGATATAATATGGGAAGAGTAAAGACATCTCCACTTGGAGTGTTAAAATATAGTGCAATTGAAGTAAAATATTGGATTGTTACTACGATAAAGAGCCTGGAGCAGATGGTAATGGGGAGAGTCAGTAAAGATGACATTGCCGGTCCGGTTGGAATTGTAAATATTATTGGAGAAACGTATGAACAAAGTAAACAGGAAGGTATATTGACAGTATTTTTAAGTCTTTCCTATATAAGTATCCTTCTTAGCGCCAACCTTGGTGTTATGAACTTATTACCTATTCCGGCTTTAGATGGAGGAAGATTGGTATTTCTTATCCTTGAGGTATTCAGAGGAAAACCAATCGATCAGGAAAAAGAAGGATTGGTTCATATGATTGGATTGATTGCATTAATGATTTTAATGGTATTTATTATGTTCAACGATATTTCAAGATTGTTTCAGTAACAACCCAAAGTAATGTTACAGTTCAGCCCTAAGTTTGATTCCGCTTTGCTGTATGGCTGAACTGTTATAAAGTAATAGATAGGAGAATTATCATGATTCGAGAGAATACGAAAGAAATTCATATCGGAAATCGTATCATCGGTGGCAAAAATCCAGTTTTAATACAATCCATGTGTAATACCAGGACAGAAGATATAGAATCCACTGTAGCACAAATTAAAGCACTTGAGATCGCAGGATGCGAAATTATACGCCTTGCAGTTCCAACAATGGAGGCTGCACAGGCTTTTACTGAAATAAAAAAGCAAATTCGTATTCCGTTAGTAGCAGATATTCATTTTGACTATCGTCTGGCAATTGCTGCAATAGAGCATGGTGCAGATAAGATACGAATTAATCCAGGGAATATAGGTAGTATCGATAGAATTAAAGCTGTAGTAGACAAAGCGAAAGAGTATGATATTCCAATCCGGGTTGGAGTAAATAGTGGTTCTTTGGAGAAGAATCTGCTTGAAAAATACGGTGGTGTCACTGCTGAGGGAATTGTTGAAAGTGCTTTAGATAAAGTGAAGATTATAGAAGATTTAGATTATGATAATCTAGTAATAAGCATTAAATCTTCGGATGTCTTAATGTGTGTCAGATCACATGAATTGATTGCAGAAAAGACGGGATATCCCCTTCATGTGGGTATTACAGAATCGGGAACAGTTCTATCGGGTAATATTAAATCCTCTATTGGCTTGGGGATCATTCTTAATGAAGGTATTGGAAATACAATCAGAGTTTCTTTAACAGGAGATCCATTGGAAGAGATTTATAGTGCTAAATTAATTTTAAAGACATTAGGTTTAAAAAAAGGCGGGATTGAAGTTGTTTCTTGTCCGACCTGTGGCAGAACTAAGATTAATCTTATTGAATTAGCAAATAAAGTTGAAACAATGGTTCAGGATATTGATTTAGATATTAAGGTTGCTGTTATGGGATGCGCAGTGAATGGTCCTGGGGAAGCAAAAGGAGCCGATATTGGAATTGCGGGAGGCAATGGGGAAGGATTATTAATCAAAAAAGGTAAGATTATTAAGAAAGTCCCTGAGGAACAGCTCCTTGAAACATTAAGATATGAATTGTTAAATTGGAAAGAGTAAGAAATTTATTTTACAAGAGAATCCAATAGAAAACCTGGGCATATGTTTTATTGCTTTATCTGATGAAATTGGAGTGAATGATATGGGAATGAGTTTTTTTGAAGTGTTTGACACTTTATCAATTAGTGGAAGTCTTCATGATTTATTTGCAGAGGTAATTGTTGAAAAAGTAAATATCTCTAAATCTACTTTTGAGATCAAAATTCATCTATTAAGTAAAAGGCTGATTAGTAAAGTACAAATGAAGCAAATGGAATATCAGATGAAAAAACAGCTGTTTCAAAAAGTGAGCAATAAGATTACTATCATTGAACGATATGAACTATCTGCCGGATATACTCCTGAGAAACTTATGCCTTTATATTTTGATAGTTTTCTTGCAGAACTTGAGGAAGAGAGTATTATTGAATGCAATATATTAAAACATTCCAGATGGTCATTTGAGGGGGATGTTTTACATATTGCTCTTGATGACAGTTTCATCATGAAGAGCAAGGCACAAAATATTAAAATGAAATTAGAAGATATATTTCAGAATCGCTTTGGCTATATGGTCAAGGTTTTCTTTGATTATATTCCAATACCGGAAAAAGAAGAAACTGAGGAAGATAATGTAGTTACTTTTGCGAAAGCAAGAGTAAATGTACAACATACCAATCAAAAGTCTGTAAACCCGGAATCCGGGAGAGGTGAGAATAAGACAGAGGAAACGATTGCTAAAAAAACTACAAGTCAATCGGCTGTGAGTGATAAAAAAAGCAATTATACAAGTAAGTACACTCCCAAAAAGACGATTCATGACCCGGATACTATTTATGGTAAGGGTTTTGAGGGAGAATCCATGCCTATTTCAGATATACAAGATGAAATAGGAGAAGTGGTAATTCGTGGTAAGATCATGAAACTGGAAGCACGGGAATTACGAAATGAAAAAACAATTGTTACATTTTCCGTAACAGACTTTACAGATACTATCGCTGGAAAGATCTTTCTAAAGAATGAACAGGTATCTGAATTATTAGATGTACTTAAGGAAGGTATATTCATAAAATTAAAGGGTATGGCCCTGATGGATAAATACGAGCGGGAAATTACCATTGGTTCTATTGTAGGAATTAAAACCATTCCTGATTTTACAGCAACAAGACAGGATAATAGCCCGGTTAAGAGGGTTGAACTTCATGCACATACATTGATGAGTGATATGGATGCAGTTGTTGATGTAAAAACACTAATTAAGCGAGCCATTGCCTGGGGACATAAGGCGATTGCTATTACCGACCATGGTGTGGTCCAGGCTTTCCCGGATGCAAATCATGCAGTGGAAAAGAATGATAATTTTAAAGTGATCTATGGAGTGGAAGCATATCTGGTGGATGATTTAAAGGATATTGTGGAGAATTCCAAAGGCCAGTCATTAATGGCCTCCTGTGTTGTCTTTGATATTGAAACTACAGGATTTGGACCAGTACATGATAAAATTATTGAAATCGGTGCAGTTAAAATTGTGGATGGAAAGATTGTTGACAAATACAGCACATTCATTAATCCTGATATCCCAATTCCATTTCAGATTGAGCAATTAACGGGTATTAATGATTCCATGGTCATGGATTCGCCTATGATAGATACAATTCTTCCTGAATTTTTAAGGTTCTGTGAAGGATGTATATTAGTTGCCCATAATGCTTCTTTTGATGTAGGTTTTATCCAAAAGAAAGCAGAACAGCTTGGAATCGAAACAGAATTTACCGTGCTGGATACAGTTGCAATGGCAAGAGTATTGCTTCCTGAACTAAGTAAATATAAATTGAATGTGGTAGCAAAAGCTCTGGGAATTTCTCTGGAAAATCATCACAGGGCAGTGGATGATGCAGGTGCGACTGCTGAGATCTTTGTAAAATTTATTGAGATGCTTCATGAGCGTGAGGTACATAATCTGGATGAGTTAAATCAAATAAGTAAATTAACTGGAGATACCATTAAGAAATTGCCGACATATCATGCAATTATACTAGCCAAAAATGATATTGGCAGAGTGAATCTATATAAATTAATATCACTTTCTCATATTGAATATTATAATCGCAGGCCAAGGATACCAAAGAGTGTCTTTATGGAGAATCGGGAAGGATTGATAATTGGTTCTGCCTGTGAAGCAGGTGAACTGTATCAGGCAATTCTGAGAAATCAGCCGAAAGAAGAAATTACAAGGCTTGTAAATTTCTATGATTATCTTGAGATACAGCCACTTGGTAATAATCAGTTTATGATTGAGAGTGATAAAATGGATATTAATTCTAAGGAAGATTTAATTAATATTAATAAGAAAATTATCGCTTTAGGAGAAGAATTCAATAAATTAGTGGTTGGAACTTGTGATGTCCATTTCTTAGATCCGGAAGATGAAGTATACCGTCGTATTATTATGGCAGGGAAAGGATTTAAAGATGCAGATAATCAGGCGCCATTATATTTTAGAACAACAGAAGAGATGGTTGAGGAATTCAGTTATCTTGGACGGGAGAAAGCAGAAGAAATCGTAATTACCAATACCAATAAGATTGCAGATATGGTTGAAAAGATATCGCCAGTGCGTCCTGACAAATGTCCTCCTGTCATTGAAGATTCAGATAAGACATTAAGAAATATATGTTATGATAAGGCAACCTCTATGTATGGCCCTGAATTGCCGGCTATGGTAAAAAACAGACTGGAGCATGAATTAAATTCTATCATAACCAATGGATTTGCGGTTATGTATATCATTGCTCAAAAATTAGTATGGAAGTCTAATGAAGATGGATATTTGGTAGGTTCCAGAGGATCTGTAGGTTCTTCCTTTGTAGCTACCATGTCAGGTATTACCGAAGTAAATCCTCTTCCTGCCCATTATTATTGTACTCATTGTTTTTACTCTGATTTTGATTCTGAAGATATCAAAAAACATGCCGGGGCATCTGGCTGTGATATGCCTGATAAATTGTGCCCGGTATGTGGAGAGCCTTTAAGTAAAGATGGTCATGATATCCCATTCGAAACTTTCTTAGGGTTTAATGGGGACAAAGAGCCTGATATCGATCTTAACTTCTCAGGTGAGTATCAGAGTCATGCCCATGACTATACGGAAGAAATCTTTGGTAAAGGGTATACATTCAGGGCCGGTACCATTGGTACATTGGCAGATAAAACAGCATATGGCTATGTTTACAAATATTATGAAGAGAGAAATATTCATAAAAGAAAAGCGGAGATAGAGAGAATATCTTATGGATGTGTTGGAGTTCGCAGAACTACAGGTCAACATCCAGGTGGAATTATCGTTCTGCCTCATGGTGAGGAAATCTATTCTTTCACACCGGTGCAAAGACCTGCCAATGATATGACAACCAAAACAATTACCACACATTTTGATTACCATTCCATTGATCATAACCTTTTGAAATTAGATATTCTGGGTCATGATGATCCTACTATGATACGTATGCTGGAAGACCTTACTGGTGTAGATGCAAAGACAATCAGACTGGATGACCAAAAAGTTTTATCCCTGTTTGACAATTTAAGCGCCTTGGGATTAAAGGCAAATGATTTAGGGGGTTGTGATCTAGGATGTCTTGGCATCCCTGAATTTGGTACTGAATTCGTTATGCAGATGCTGCGTGATACGAAACCAAAGAATTTTTCCGACCTGGTGCGTATTTCCGGACTATCCCATGGTACAGATGTATGGCTGAATAATGCACAAGTTTTAATTGCAGAAGGGAAATGTACTCTATCTACTGCAATTTGTACCCGTGATGATATTATGACATATCTTATCTATATGGGAGTGGAAAGTGGACTTGCGTTTAAAATAATGGAATCTGTGCGTAAAGGAAAAGGTCTGCAGCCTCAGATGGAAGAAGCAATGCTTGCTGCTAATGTACCAGAATGGTATATCTGGTCCTGTAAGCGGATTAAATATATGTTCCCAAAAGCTCATGCAGCGGCCTATGTCATGATGGCATTCCGTATTGCGTATTTTAAGGTTTATTATCCAATGGCATATTATGCAGCATATTTTAGTATTCGTGCTTCTGCTTTTAATTATGAGATTATGTGTCAGGGGAGAGAACGCCTTGAATATTATCTGGTTGATTATAAAAAACGAAGCAATGAATTGTCTAAAAAAGAACAAGACACATTAAAAGACATGAAGATTGTGCAGGAGATGTATGCAAGGGGATTTGAATTTGAACCTATTGATATATATAAGGCAAAAGCCCATCATTTTCAGATTATCGGGGATAAATTAATGCCTTCCTTAAGCACAATTGATGGTCTTGGAGAAAAGGCAGCAGATGCAGTTGTGGAAGCAGTAAAAGATGGGAAGTTCTTATCAAGAGATGATTTTAGACAAAGGTCAAAAGTAAGTGCAACTGTAGTTGATCTTATGGGGGATCTTGGACTGTTAGGAGATCTGCCGGCATCAGACCAGATATCATTATTAGACTTATGGGGTTAATTATTTATAGGATATAGCCGATATGTTAAAGGAGTAACAAAGTCTGTAAGGGGGGGATTGTGTGTCAATTGAATTTAGGAATGTAATGGAAGAAATCGTGCTAAACAAGGTAGATGAAATTATTAACACAGTAGAAGGTTGCAAGTGTGAACAATGTAGGCTGGATATTGCTTCTTACGTATTAAATCGAGTTCCTACAAGATATGTTGCAACTGCTGAGGGAAGTATTATATCTAAAGTAGATTCCTTAGATAAAAAATTTGAAATTCAATTAGTTACAGAAATAGTGAAAGCAATTCAGATAGTCCAAGAGAATCCACATCATCAAAAATAATAAAAGTTTAATCATATCTGATAAAGGAAAAGGACCTTGGCTAATTGGCCAAAGTCCTTTTTTTATCTACATAATTTTGTTTATACGTAGTCTGATTCCTAGAATGCGCAAACGTTGATTGCTTGCATTCCACGAGCACCATTTGTTAAGTCAAAAGTTACTTTTTGACCTTCGTCTAAAGATTTGAAACCATCAGTTGTAATTCCTGAAAAGTGAACGAATACATCTTCACCATTCTCCTCGTTTGTAATAAAACCAAATCCTTTTTGTGCGTTAAACCATTTTACTGTACCTTTGTTCATGAAAGATACCTCCTATTATTTATTATATTTTACCTGTAAATAAAAAATCACATACATTGTAATTCATAAAGTATAACTTGATTCAGATGTGGTATTACCACATTTGAACTTTAGTTATACTTATCTAGGGACATAGCAGCTGTTATCTCACATTTTGTAAGAGAGAAACAATAAGTGCCAGTCATCAGATAAACATAATTATGACTTACAAATATATGTGAAATCAAAAAAACATCTAAAATATTAACAGCCCATAGGGGAGTCGAACCCCTGTCTCCGCACTGAGAATGCGGCATCTTGACCACTTGACCAATGGGCCTTGCAACAATATATATCATACAACGGTTCATTAAATATTGCAAGTATTATTTTCGGTATTTTTCTAAAAGTTGTGATTTTATTAGAAATAAACAGAATTGTGTGTTGGAATTTATTTTAAAAAAATATTGAAAATGAGATTTATTCTCATTTTCAATATTGCATTTTAATAACTATTATGATATTATGTCCACATAACAATAATAATTCTTATTATTAAAATTAAATTTAGGAGGTAGACACTATGTCACTAATAGGAAAAGAAATATCTGCTTTTAATGTACAGGCATATCAGGAAGGAGCTTTTAAAACAGTAACGAAGGAAGATGTTTTAGGAAAATGGTCCATATTCTTCTTTTATCCGGCAGACTTTACATTTGTGTGTCCAACTGAGTTGGAAGATCTACAGAACCACTATGAAGAATTTAAGAAGATCGGTTGCGAAGTATTTTCCGTATCTTGTGATACACACTTTGTCCATAAAGCATGGGCAGATACATCAGAAAGAATTAAGAAACTTAAATATACCATGTTAGCAGATCCAACCCATACTCTTGCAAAAGATTTTGAAGTATTAATTGAAACTGCCGGTGTAGCAGAACGTGGTTCATTCGTTGTAAACCCAGAAGGTAAAATTGTTGTTTATGAAGTAAATGACGGTAATATTGGTAGAAATGCGGAGGAATTATTAAGAAAGGTGAAGGCAGCCCAGTTCGTGGCAGCACATGGTGATGAGGTTTGCCCTGCAAAATGGACACCTGGACAGGAAACCTTAAAACCCAGCTTAGACCTGGTTGGTATGCTATAAGGCGAAGAATATGGAAAATATATATGACATAATTATCATTGGCGCTGGTCCTGCGGGACTCAGCGCTGGAATTTATGGGGCACGGGCAAAATTTAAAGTTTTAATAATTGATAAGAATGAAACTGGGGGTCAGATATCACTTACCTCAGAGGTGGTGAATTATCCAGGTGTGGGGAAAACTTCCGGAACCCAGCTGACAACTACCATGAGAAAACAGGCTGGATACTTTGGAACAGAATTTTTAACTGCCACTGTAACAGAGGTAGATTTTAATAATGATATTAAAATAATACGTACGGATAAGGGCGAAATAAGAACTCTAGGTGTTATTATTGCCACAGGAGCCAATCCAAGAACTTTAGGATTTAAGGGAGAACAGGAATTTAAAGGAAGGGGAGTGGCATATTGTGCGACCTGTGATGGGGAGTTCTTTACTGGTCTCGATGTATTTGTTGTGGGTGCCGGATTTGCGGCTGCTGAGGAAGCAATATTTCTTACAAGATATGGGGAAAAAGTAACTATCATTGCGAGAGAACCAGAATTTACTTGTGCCAAATCTATTGCTGATAAAGTTCTGGCACATGATAAAATTGAAGTGCGTTTTAATACAGAGGTTTTAGAAGTTGGCGGAGAGGTAAATCTTAAATATGCCAGATTTATAAATAATGTTACGAATGAGATTACAGAATATCAGGTCGAAGACAGTAAATCTACTTTTGGTATATTTGTATTTGCTGGTTATGTACCAGCTTCAGGATTGGTAAAAAATCATGTAAGGTTAGATGAACAAGGATATATTCTTACGGATGCAGATCTTGCGACAAATGTTCCGGGTGTATATGCTGCCGGAGATATTTGTGTAAAGAATTTAAGGCAGGTAGTCACCGCTGTTTCCGATGGTGCAGTTGCAGCAACTAATTTAGAACGATATGTGGAAAATTTAAGGAATGAATATGGCATTGTTCGTAAGGATGATCTTCCTAAAAATAGTTTAACTAAGGAGGAATTCTCACCTACACCTGACAATAGTATGGAAAGGATAGGGGATGATGTGGATGACAGCTTTCTATCTTCTGAGATTAAAGAACAATTATATCAAATCTTCTCTAAAATGGAAAAAGGAATAAAAATTATAACCATTCTAGATCCTTCCAATAGACTTTCCAAGGAAGTAGAAGGATTTGCAAAGGAAATAGATGGCCTTACAGACAAAGTAAAGATTGAGATTTATAAAAAAGGAGAAAATCAGGTCCTTGAAGAAGAAGCAAGCCTTAATTTATATCCAGCTATGTTAATTTGTAATGAAAGCAATGAATATTTAGGCGCAGCTTTTCATGGTGTTCCGGGGGGACATGAATTCAATTCCTTTATTATAGCTCTTTACAATGCAGCAGGACCCGGTCAGTCATTAGACCCTGCGCTGCTTGATGAGATACGGAATTTTGATCAGAAAGTCAATATAAAGATAGCGGTTTCACTTTCTTGTACTATGTGCCCGGAAGTGGTCATGGGTGCCCAGAGAATCGCTCTTGAAAATAAAAATGTAACAGCCCAGATGCTTGATTTGGCTCATTATCCGGAAATTAAGGAGAGATATAGTATCATGAGTGTTCCATGTATGATTATAAATGATGAATCTTTGGTTTTTGGTAAGAAATCTATTGAAGAGATATTAAATAAAATCAGAGAATAAAAAATCAAATGAGTGTTGTGCTTTTAATTCCATAATTATAATAAGGTCTATGCTCTCCCTTCACACAGTGCATTATAGGGAGAGCATAGCCTTTTTTTATTATTCGCAATAGAAATGCAACAGCCTCATCAATTTTTATTATGATGTTTTATGAATCATTTATCCATTGTTTACATAATTTAATTATCGTAATATAATAATTAGCATAATAATAATACAATAGAAAAAATTGGCATCATAATCTAACCTGTAAGTCCAAAATAACCAGATAATATGAAAAAGGAGAATCAACTATGAATTTCAAAGAAGTAGATATTCAAACAATACGAACCAATCCATTTACATTGATTGGAGACGAATGGATGTTAATTACAGCCGGAACGAAGGCGAAATGTAATACTATGACAGCCAGTTGGGGTGGGGTTGGTGTAATTTGGAATAAAAACGTGGCAACCATTTATATCAGACCAACAAGATATACGAAAGAATTTATAGATAGAGAGGATATGTTTACCATATCATTTTTTGATAAAAAATATAAAAAGGCATTAGGAATTTGTGGGAGTAAATCAGGAAGAGACTGCGATAAGATTAACGAAGCGGGTTTGACCGTTGGGTATGATGGGGACACTCCTTATATTAATGAAGCTAAATTAATATTGATATGTAAGAAAATATATCAGGATGAAATAAAACCGGAAAATTTTAAAGAAATTTGGATTGATGATAATTATCCGAATAAGGATTATCATACAATGTATATTGGAGAAATCGTTAAAGTATTAGATGAACAATAATGAAAAAAAGGCTGTTCTTTCCATTAAGAAAGAACAGCCTTTTCAAATAATATGCACTATTATATGGATAATATATATTTTTCAATTGCATATGCAACCCCGTCTTCCTCATTGGTTAAGGTTATAAAATCGGCAATCTCCTTGATATCTTTTGTAGCATTTCCCATAGCAATGCCTAGACCTGCAGATTTAATCATCTCATAATCATTATAACTATCACCACAAGCCATGATTTGTTCTCTTTTTATACCAAGATGAGTTCCTAAACCTAGTAATCCATCGCCTTTGTTGGCAGTTACTGAATTGATTTCAATATTGTTAGTAAGAGCAGAAGTAAATGCAAAATCTGAATGTGCTTTTAATATTTCAGAGGCTTTCTCTTTTTTAGAAATGTCTTTAAAAAGCAGTTGAATTTTCTCAATAGGCTGATCCATATCCCGAATAAAAGTTTTTGCATCATTATCATAGAATAGCCTGGTCTTAATAAAATAATCAGCCATTTCTTCTGTATGCATATAATCCCTTACGCAGCTAATAGAAGATTTCGGTGAATATCCTGTACCATCAATAAAAATGTCAATGATCGCATCAAAAGTTAATAGTTCATCTATAATATCTAATGCAGCTTTCACATCAATAAGGTTAGAATAGATTACCTTTTTTTCCATCAGATCAATAATAGAAGAGCCATTGGCAGTCAGAGCATAGCGGACTCCAGGTATAGAAGTGAACTCATTAGGCAGTCCTCCATAAGGTCTTCCGGTTGCAGGGATTACAGTAACCCCTTTTTCAATTGCTTTACTGATTGCATTAATTGTTCTATCTGAAATTTGCTTTTTTTCATTAAATACCGTTCCATCTAAATCTAAACCGATTAGTTTTATGTCGTATTTCATATTATCACTCCTCTTTTTCAAATATATCATAATAATGTGGCGGATACAAGTGATTTACTTAGAGGATATTAATTTTATCTTGCATTTACCATGGAATAATGTTACAATACATATGTTAGGCATTGATAAATGTAATTTTGAGGAGTGGGCGCGAGTCCACTCTTAACTTTTTGCGTGGAGGCAACGAGCCAAGCGCCAATACAGACATGGCGAACTTCATGCTTGCATGAAAGTGAGGTCATGACTGTATTGGCATTTGGCGACGCCCACGAATCTTAGAAATTTACGAAGTAAATTTCTAAGATATGGGTGGCTCGTTGCCGTGTAAGGGAACAGCTCGTTGCCGTATAAGAGGACGGCTTGTGCTGTTAGAAGCGGCTCATTGCCGCTAAGAAGCGTAGCTCCTATATAAGAATTATTTTCTTATATCTTAGGAAGAATATATATTACAGTTCAGCCATAAGCTCGATTTCGCTTCACTGCATGGCTGAACTGTAACAATAATATTGAAACAACAACTGAATATGGAAGAAAAGAGGGTTATAATGGCAAAGAAAGAAGATTATGAATTAAGAACTGAAAAATTATTAGAGCCAATTATCAAAGATACTAATTTTGAATTAGTAGATGTTGAATATGTAAAAGAAGGTGGCAACTTCTTCTTAAGAGTTTATATTGATAAGCCGGGTGGAATTACCATTGATGATTGTGAACTTGTTAGCAGGGCATTAAGTGATTTATTAGATAAACACGATTTCATTCCGGATGCATATATCTTAGAAGTAAGTTCACCAGGACTTGGAAGACAGTTAAAGAAAGACAAAGATTTCGCCAGAAGTATTGGTGAAGAGGTTGAGATAAAATTATATAAAGCGATTAATAAACAAAAAGATTTTTTTGGCATTTTAAAAGCTTATAATAAAGATACTATTACAATTGAACAGGAAAATGAATCTGAGATGATATTAGAAAGAAAAGACATTGCCATGATAAGGCTTGCACTTGACTTTTAATTAATAAGGGAGGATATTAGAAAAATGAGTAAGAATTCAGAATTAATTGATGCATTGAACCAGATTGAGAAAGAAAAAAACATAAGCAAAGAGATATTACTTGAGGCTATGGAAAATTCCCTGGTGGCTGCATGCAAAAATCATTTTGGCAAGGCAGATAACATTAAAGTAAATATTGATCGTCAAACTGGTGAGGTTAATGTTTATGCAGAAAAAGTAATCGTTGAAAATTTGGAAGATCCATTAACACAAATGAGTATTGTTGAAGCAAAATTAAAATATCCTAAATATGATATTGGCGATATTGTTCATGTTGAGGTAACACCAAAGAATTTTGGACGTATTGCAGCACAAAAAGCGAAACAAGTTGTTGTTCAAAAGATTAGAGAAGAAGAAAGAAAAGTTTTATTTGATCAGTACTATGGGAAAGAAAAAGATATTGTAACAGGTATCGTTCAACGTTATGTCGGCAATAATGTTAGTATTAATCTTGGAAAAGTGGATGCAGTACTTACAGAGAATGAGCAAGTAAGGGGCGAGCGCTTTAAACCGACCGACCGAATTAAGTTATATGTATTAGAGGTAAAAGATACTACAAAAGGGCCAAGGATTACTGTTTCAAGAACTCACCCAGAATTGGTTAAGAGGCTTTTTGAAGCAGAAGTTACTGAAGTTAAGGATGGAACAGTAGAGATTAAGAGTATATCAAGAGAAGCAGGTTCCAGAACAAAGATGGCTGTATATACCAATAATCCTGACGTTGATCCTGTTGGAGCATGTGTTGGACTTAATGGTGCAAGAGTAAATGCAATCGTTCATGAACTTAGAGGCGAAAAAATTGATATTACCAATTGGAATCCGGATCCGGCAATTTTTATTGAAAATGCTCTCAGTCCAGCAAAAGTTATCTCTGTAGAAGTAGATGTAGAAGAAAAGAGTGCAAAAGTAGTTGTTCCAGATTATCAGTTATCATTGGCTATTGGTAAGGAAGGCCAAAATGCAAGGCTTGCAGCTCGTCTGACCGGGTATAAAATTGACATTAAAAGTGAGTCACAGGTAGAACCAGGTAATGATGAATATTAATTTATCATTTAGAAAAGAAATACTAGGAAGTGATTGAATGAGTGTGAAAAAAATACCTTTAAGACAGTGCACAGGCTGTGGAATCATGAAAAGCAAGAAAGAACTGCTTCGAGTGATCAAAACACCAGAAGAAGAGATCATCCTTGATGAAACAGGGAAAAAGAATGGTAGAGGCGCTTATATATGTAAAGACCTTGAATGTTTAAAAAAGGCAATCAAGAATAAAGGGATTGAAAGATCTTTAAAAGTTTCCATTCCATCAGAAGTATATGAGCAGTTAGAGAAGGAGTTGATAAAGCTTGAAGGAAGATAAGGAAGGCTTGGTTGATTCATTGAAGTATAAGAATAAAGTATTTTCTTATATTGGTTTAGCAACAAAAGCTGGAAAGATAGCAAGCGGTGAATTTTCAACTGAAAAAGCAGTAAAAGAAGGTAAATCAAATATTGTTATTGTAGCAGAAGATGCTTCAGATAATACTAAAAAGATGTTTACCAATATGTGTGCTTACTATAAAGTGCCAATTTACTTTTTTGGTGAAAAAACAGAGCTAGGTCATGCAATGGGTAAAGAGTACCGTGCTTCTTTAGCATTGCTTGATAAGGGCTTGGCTGATGCAATTGAAAAGCAACTAAAAACAGCAATGCAGGAATTTTAAACTTAATTTTTGCATCCACATTGGAGGTAGTAAGTATGTCAAAAATAAAAATATACGAATTAGCAAAACAAATAGATAAACAAAGTAAAGATATTATTACATTTTTAAAGGATAAAGGGTTTGAAGTAAAAAGCCACATGAGCAATATAGAAGATACACAGGTGGATATGATTAAAAATCATTTTGGGAAATCTGGAGCTGTTCAGGTAAAGGCAACTGAAACAAAACCAATCAAATCTAGTGGGGAAGTTAAAACAAATCACAGACCAGTACAAAGTAATAGTACCAATGGAAACCGCCCAGCACAACAAAGTAATAATACTAATACAGCCTATCAAAATACTAGTAATAGACCTGTTCAGGATGGAAACAATGTGAGAACTAACTCAAATAATACGAATAGGCCAGCGCAAAATAGTGGGAATAGGTCAACTCAGACGGGTACGAATAGGCCGGCACAAAATAGTGGAAATAGACCTTATCAAAATAGTGGAAGCAGACCAACGCAAAATAGTGGAAATAGACCAATGCAAAATAATGGAAGCAGACCAACGCAAAATAATGGAAACAGACCAACACAAAACAGCACGAATAGACCTTACCAAAATAGTAACAATAGCGGTAGCAGTAACAATAATAATAGATCTAATCAAAGCAATTATAATAAACCAAATCAAGGGTATAATAACAATCGTGGCGAACATAATTCCAATAATAGAAATACCCAAGGTACTAATGATAATAGAAGAAGCAACGGAAATAATCGTAATACCCAAGGGAACAGATATAATCAAGGTAATTTTAGAAATAATGAATCAAATAGTAATGTAAGTAAGAAGGATCCTAATAGAAAAGGAGCTTTTATCATGCCAAAACCTCAACCACAGGTAGTTGAAAAAGAGGATGATGGTATTAAAACAATTATTATTCCAGAAACTTTAACAATCAAAGAATTAGGGGATAAGATGAAAGTACCGGCAGCAGCTATTGTGAAAAAGTTATTTTTGGCTGGTAAAATGGTATCTATTAATCAAGAAATTACATTTGAAGAAGCGGAAGAAATTGCTATTGAATATGATTGTATTGTAGAACAGGAAGAGAAAATAAATATAATCGAAGAACTGCTAAAAGAGGAAGAAGAAGATACATCAACATTTAAAAAACGCCCACCAGTTGTCTGCGTAATGGGTCATGTTGATCATGGTAAAACTTCACTCTTAGATGCCATCAGACAAACCCATGTTACAAACAATGAAGCAGGCGGCATCACTCAGCATATTGGTGCGTACACGGTAAATGTAGGTGGAGAAAAAATTACATTCCTTGATACTCCGGGACATGAAGCATTTACATCTATGCGTATGAGAGGAGCCCAGTCTACAGATATTGCTATCCTTGTTGTTGCAGCAGACGATGGTGTCATGCCACAAACAATAGAGGCAATCAGCCATGCGAAAGCAGCAGGTATCGAAATTATCGTTGCTGTTAATAAGATTGATAAACCAAGTGCTAATATTGACAGAGTAAAGCAAGAATTAACCGAGTATGAATTAATAGCCGAAGACTGGGGCGGCAGTACAATATTTGTTCCTGTTTCTGCACATACCAAAGAGGGTATTAACGAATTATTGGAAATGATAAATCTTACTGCAGAAGTGCTAGAGTTAAAGGCAAATCCGGACCGTAATGCAAGAGGTGTTGTGATTGAAGCACAACTTGATAAAGGAAGAGGACCGGTGGCTACGATTCTTGTGCAAAAGGGTACGCTTCATGTTGGTGATTCCATTGCGATTGGTTCTGCATATGGTAAAGTGAGAGCTATGATGGATGATAAAGGACGCCGGGTGAAAGAAGCAGATCCTTCTACACCTGTAGAAATACTTGGCTTAAATGAAGTTCCAAATGCCGGTGAAATTTTTATGGCTACAGATAATGAGAAAGAAGCTCGTAATATTGCAGAAGCCTATATTAAACAAAGCAGAGAAAAACTTCTTGAAGATACAAAATCAAAGTTATCTTTAGATGGTTTATTCTCACAGATACAAGCAGGTAATATTAAAGAACTTAATATCATCATTAAAGCAGATGTTCAGGGTTCTGTAGAAGCAATGAAGCAAAGTCTGTTAAAATTAAGTAATGATGAAGTAGCAATTCGAATTCTTCATGGTGGTGTTGGTACCATTAATGAATCAGATGTTAATCTGGCAGTAACTTCAAATGCGATTATCATTGGATTTAATGTAAGGCCTGATAATGCGGCAAAAGATACTGCAGATAGAGAAAAAGTAGATTTAAGACTTTATCGCGTTATTTATAATGCAATTGAAGATATTGAAAATGCAATGAAAGGTTTACTTGATCCTACTTATGAAGAGAAAGTTCTTGGTCATGCAGAGGTAAGACAGGTATTTAAGGCATCTGGTCTTGGAAGTATCGCAGGTTCTTATGTTCTTGATGGAAAAATTGTTCGTAATTCATCTGCAAGAATCATGCGTGATGGTTCCGTTATCTATGATGGACCGTTAGCATCATTGAAGAGATTTAAGGATGATGTAAAAGAAGTTGCATCAGGTTATGAATGTGGTCTTGTATTCGAAAAATTTAATGATATTAAAGAAGGAGATACTGTAGAAATCTACATTATGCAAGAAGTACCACGCTAAAATATAATATCCAGGCAAAGGATGTGTGTTAATATATGAGAAAGAATAGTATTAAGAATACCAGGGTAAATGGAGAAGTCCAAAAAGAGCTAAGCAGTTTGATCAGCAGAGAAATCAAAGATCCCAGAATTAACCCTATGACAACAGTGGTAGCTGTGGAAGTGGCACCGGATTTAAAACATGCGAAAGTATATATTAGTGTACTTGGAGATGAGGAATCTAAAAAATCAACTTATGAAGGTTTAAGAAGTGCTGCTCCATTTATGAGAAGAGAGTTAGCAAGAAGGATAAATTTAAGAAATACACCTGAATTAACATTTGTAATGGATCAGTCCATAGAATATGGTGTTAATATGTCTAAGCTGATCAATGATGTAAATCAAAAGAATGACGAGGATTTAGATACAACAGAAGAAGACTCAGGGGAAGAATAAAATATACAAAAGTAAAGGAGGGGGAATGCTATGGATAATATATTAGAAACAGTTGTAAATAGCAAAAAGATAGGTATTGCAGGGCATGTCAGACCGGATGGGGATTGTGTAGGATCTTGTATTGCGCTTTATAATTATCTGACTACTCATTGTAAAGGTAAAGAAGTAACCGTTTACCTTGAAAAGATACCTGATACTTTTATGTTTCTTAAAAATATTGATAAGATTAAAACAACATATGATGATAATGAGATTTATGATACCTTTATATCGTTGGACTGTGGATCTTTAGACCGTTTGGGCCCTGCAGAAAGATATTTTACAGAAGCAAAAATGAATATTAATATAGATCATCATATCAGTAACACCTTCTTTGCTAAGGAAAATCATGTTCTACCTGATTCAAGCTCTACCTGCGAAGTTTTATATGGAATATTTGAGAATGAGAAAATAGATGAAGCGGTTGCAGAAGCGTTATATATGGGAATTGCCCATGATACGGGTGTATTTAAACATTCTAACACAACAAAACATACTATGATGGTAGCAGGCAGCCTCATGGAAAAAGGAATACCATTTTCAAAACTGATTGATGAAACTTTTTATCAAAAAACATATGTACAGAATCAGGTACTTGGCAGATGTTTATTAGAAAGTATCTTAGTATTAGACGGACGATGTATTGTATCCACTGTTAGTAAAAAAGTAATTGATTTTTACGGCGCAAAATCCGAAGATTTAGATGGAGTAATTGATCAGCTGCGAATTACAAAAGGAGTGGAAGCTGCTGTGTTTGCTTATGAGGTTGATAAAGACATATATAAAGTAAGCATGCGATCCAATGGACTGGTTAATGTAAGTAAGATTGCCACCTACTTTAATGGGGGTGGACATATAAGAGCAGCAGGCTGTACTATGATGGGAAATGTATACGATGTTATTAATAATATAACCCATCATATTGAAGCACAATTAGAATATAACCGGGTCCACAATGATAATTCAGAAACTAATTTAGAATCATAATATAAATTTTAAATCAATCATTTAAAGAAAAAGGAGAGGTAACCTTGATAAACGGTATCATTAATATATATAAAGAAAAGGGTTATACCTCTCATGATGTAGTGGCAAAGCTTAGAGGTATCTTAAAACAAAAAAAAATTGGACACACTGGTACACTTGATCCGGATGCAGAAGGTGTACTGCCAGTTTGTTTAGGTAAGGCAACAAAACTTTGCGATCTTTTAACAGATAAAGATAAAACGTATGAAACTGTTTTAAAATTAGGAATTACTACTGACAGCCAGGATACAACAGGAAAAATCCTTAAGGAGCAAAGAGTTACTTCATCCAAGGAAGAGATCAAAGAGGTCATTCTTGGGTTTATTGGAGACTATGAACAAATACCTCCAATGTTTTCAGCACTGAAAGTGAACGGGAAGAAACTTTATGAACTGGCCAGAGAAGGAATTGAAATTGAACGTAAGGCTAGAAACGTTCATATTCATCATATTGAAATCGTACGAATTGATGAAGATGAAATAAAAATGGTCGTATCATGTTCAAAAGGAACTTATATCAGGACTCTCTGTCATGATATTGGAGAAAAACTTGGCTGTGGTGGCTGTATGAAAAATTTAGTTCGTACAAAAGTCAGTAGATTTGTTATTGAAGACAGTTTGAAATTATCTGATGTAGAAAAATTACGAGATGGGGATAAGTTGGGGCCACATATCATAAAAATTGAAGATATGTTCTTAGATTACTCTAAGGTCATGGTATCAGAAGAGTATACCAAGTTTATTTATAATGGAAATAAAATCAATAAGGATATGTTACTTAATAATAACCTTTCTAATACAACGAAACAAATTAGAGTTTATGATTGTCTTGAACAATTTATAGGCTTATATGAGCTCATGGATGATGGTAATATTTATAAACCTGTTAAAATGTTTCTGTGATCAAGTGAAATTCAATTCAGATATGGTTTAGGAGTACAAAAATGGAATATATTGCAGGAAATACGGATTTTAGGCTACATAACAGTGCAGTATCTTTAGGTAAATTTGATGGCTTGCATATTGGGCATCAGTTATTAATTGATAAAACAATCTCATTAAAGCAGGAAGGGTATTCTTCTGTTGTTTTTAGTTTTTTATATAATCCGAGAAATCTTTTTTCAGAGATAGATATGAAATTTATCTATACGGAAGAAGAGAAAAAGAGAAAGCTGAAAGAAAAAGGACTTGATGTATTCATATCTTATCCATTTTCTAAAGAGACAGCAAGCATGGAACCAGAGAAATTTGTAAAAGAAGTCCTGGTAGATCGTATCGATGCGAAAGTAATTGTTGTTGGAAGTGATTACTGCTTTGGACGAAACCGTGAAGGTAACGTAGATATGCTAAGGGAATTATCAAAACAATATGGTTACAGATTAGTTATATATGATAAATTAAAGTTAAAGGACACTATTGTAAGCAGCACACTTATCCGGGATGAGTTAGAAAAGGGTAATATTGAACTTGTCAATCAAATGCTTGGAACGCCATATTCAATTATAGGCGAGGTAATGCATGGAAGAAAGATTGGAAGAACTCTTGGCATGCCAACTACAAATCTGATACCTGATGACAATAAACTGTTACCACCTAATGGTGTATATGCATCAAAAGTCATTATTGATGGAATCAGTTATGACAGCGTTACCAGCATTGGATATAAACCCAGTGTAGGCAAAGAAACGAAAAAGGGAGTAGAAACTTTTATCTTTGACTTTGATGATGATTTATATGGAAAAATCATTGAAGTAAGATTATATGGATTTGAAAGAGAAGAAGTTAAATTTAATTCCCTAGAGGAGCTATCCGATCAAATGCATAGAGACATTCAGTGGGCAAAAGAATTCTTAAAAGAATATAGGTAAAAAAAGTTCTGATGATTTTACATCAGAACTTTTTTTAATAGTTGAATTCCATCTGTTATTTCTGACTCTGACATATTAGCATAACCAAGTAAAATCGTTGGTACATAAGACTCTCCAGGATCCCTGATATAATAATCTTTCAAACCGTAAAGTTTAATATTATTCTTTTTCCCAATTTCTACTATTTCAGACTCGGTATAGTTCAAATGCATTTTTATTACAAGATGAAGTCCTGCATTCTCTCCTAAAATTTGGACCTTATCTTCAAATATTTTTAAAGAATTAATAATCAAATCATGTTTATTCTTATATATTTTTCTCATTTTATTTAAATGTCTTTCAAAATACCCATCTTCAATAAAAGCTGTCAAGATACTTTGATCGACCCTTGAAACAGTGGAAGAGTAATAACTGTATTGTTTTTGATAAACTTTTAATAGATCATTAGGCAATACCATATATGCGATACGAATTCCAGGGGCTATTGCCCGTGAAAACGTTCCAAGATAGATTACTTTGTTGTGGGGATCCAAACCTTGAAGAGCAGGAATTGGCTTCCCTTTATAGCGGAATTCACTATCATGATCATCTTCAATGATATAGCGTTTTTCAGAAGAGGCTGCCCAATTTAGTAATTCAAGCCTTCTTTTAATTGGCATCACGATACCAATGGGATATTGATGGGATGGGGTTACATAAGCTACATTAATATCTAAATTAGATAACTCGTGTATACTTATACCACTGGAATCCAGTTCAATGGGTGTCACTGGATAATTTAAACCAGTGAATATTTTGTATGCTTTTTTGTAAGAAGGGTTCTCCATTGCTATCTTGCTATTGTCAGGCAATAACTGCAATAGCAGTTGCAGAAGATAGTCAATACCAGCACCCACGATAATTTGTTCTCTCGTACAGTTTACATTCCTCGATTCATGAAGATATTTCCCAATGGCAGCACGAAGCTGGTCATCTCCCTGACCCAGTCCTTGTAGAAAGATATCGTTATTATCCAAAAGAACATTTTTAGATAATTTCCTCCAGGTATTATAAGGAAAACTATTAATATCAATTGCAAAAGGTGAGAAATCGTATTTATATTTTTCCTTTTTTTCACTGGTTACGAATTTACTAATTTTTTTATGAGACGTATATGGAATAAATTCTGTCACTTCATTTACAAAATATCCTTTTTTCTCTTTGGATTCAATATATCCTTCCGATGATAACTGTCCATATGCCATATCGATGGTATTACGGCTTACTTGAAGATGAGCCGCCAGGCTTCTTGTAGAAGGAAGTTTTTCGCCGTAAGCGAGTGCCCCTATCTTTATTTCATTTTTGATATACTGATATATTTGCTCATATAAAGGCGTTTCCGATTTACTATTAAGATGTATGGTAAACATAAAAACACTCCTTCCGGTATTTTTTCTGAAAGTTTTTCCGACTCTAAATTTTAAATAATTATTAACAATATTACAGAATTATATCATAAAGATCAACAATTCACAAGAATTCCGCAAATAAATGTTCATAGAAAATTAACATATATTCTCCAGAATTTCCAAAAATTCGACATTGTAATAAATTTACTCCTCTTATATACTAAGGTCAACAAGGAAACTTGTTCCCACGAAAGATAACCAAAGTTTACGTAATTGTGTCACGGATAAAGGTCTAGACCACCTTCTTACTTAAGTAATCGAAACTTACTCATTGAATTGTATGAAAGAGAAGAGGTAAAATACAATGAAGAAATTAACAGGTAAAACGGGAAACTCATTTAACGGGAAAAAACTTTTAATCGGTGCAATGGCAACAGTATTAGTAGCAACGTCTGCGGTAGGCGTAAGCGTATACTCAGAGACCGGTACCACTACAGCATCTGCAGCAACAGTGAAATTAAGTAATTGTAACACTACTTCAGGAAGTAAGCAAGCTACAGTGAATAAAATTACTTCTGCAAGTGATATTGACAGTATTTTAAAACAATATGGAATCAATGGCAATACGAAGACTATAGCAAAAAAATGCCCAACTATAAAAAGTGCAGCTGTAAAAAGTGCGACTACAAAAAAGATAGCTAAAAAATGTGCAACTAAAAAAAGCACAGCTAAAAAAAGCACAGCTAAAAAAAGTAAAGCTAAGAAAAGTGCAGCTAAAAAAAGCACGGCTAAAAAAAATACAGCTAAAAAGAGTACAACAAAGCCAAGTACAACAAAACCAAGTACAAGCACACCATCTACAACAAATGGTGATTATAATGCAAACTATGCAAATGAAGTCTTAACACTTGTAAATCAAGAAAGAAGTAAAGCCGGATTATCTCCATTAAAAATGAATACAGCAGCATCAAATGCAGCAAAAGTCAGAGCAAAAGAGATTGTAAGTAAATTCGATCATACTCGTCCAAATGGTCAGTCTCCATTCACTGCATTAGATGCAGCAGGGGTATCCTATAGAACAGCCGGAGAGAATATTGCCTACGGACAACAGACTCCAAGTGCAGTTATGAATGGTTGGATGAATTCTTCAGGTCATAGAGCAAATATATTAAAGAGCAGTTTTAAAGAAATAGGTATTGGCGCTTATTATCAAAATGGTAAATATTATTGGGTTCAATTATTTATCGGATAAGCTTGTCAGATTATTAAAGTTAACATCTGGATCTTTAAGTAAGAAATTATTAAGTTAGTAATTATAAGTAAATAATAATCTTTAAGTAAGAAACTAAAAAAGGTATCCGAGAATAAGTGATTAAATTCACTGTTTGGGATACCTTTTTTATGTGCATTTGCAATCTACTTTCTCCATGGATGAACTATAATTAAAATTAGATTAAGATCCTTGGATTATATTGACATTGAATCTATTAAGTTTATAATAAGAAGCAACTGGTCAACATATAATTACTGGTATTTTAATATTAATATGAATTCTAAATAAGCGGGGAGATATAAATATGATTACGATTAATAACTTAACAAAAAGATATGGAACATTTCTGGCCAATGACGGAGTAAATCTGGAAGTGAAACCCGGAGAAGTTTCTATCTTACTTGGACCTAATGGAGCAGGAAAATCTACTTTAATAAAATGTATCGCTGGATTGTTAAAACATCAAGGAGAGATATTAATATGTGGTCAAAAGAACAAAAGTATACTGGCAAAACAGTATCTGGGGTATATACCAGAGATGCCGGCCCTATATGATATGTTAACGATCTGGGAACATATGGAGTTTATTGGGAGAGCATATAAATTAAAAGACTGGGAATCCAGGGCAAATCAATTGTTTGAACGATTGGAACTGGATGATAAAAAAAATAAACTTGGAAGTGAATTATCGAAAGGTATGCAGCAAAAAGTCAGTTTGTGCTGTGGACTGCTGCCAAATCCCAAAGTACTTTTATTTGATGAACCATTGGTTGGTCTCGATCCTCATGCAATTAAAGAATTAAAAAACCTCATTATAGAATACCGAAATGAAGGAACTGCAATTTTACTAAGCACTCATATGTTAGATAGTGTAGCTGAATTTTGGGACAGTACTAATATTATGATGCAAGGAAAGATTGTAGCTTATAGAACCAGAGCAGAAATTGAATCCACAGGAGAAAACCTGGAAGAATTATTCTTTAGTATTACTGAAAAATCCAAGAATCCTACAGATTCAAAAGAGGCAGGTGTGAATGCATAATGAGAGGATTAATTTATCTATTATTGACCATTATGAAGAATAGATTGCTATCTCTTAAGAAAAAGCCGGCTATATTGGTAATCTATATCTTATGTGCTCTCAGTATCATTGGAATGTTGATAGCTTCAACCTTTATGCCGGCAGATACTACAACATTACCGAATTTGGCTGACATCAGAATCTTATATGGGGTTGTCGCAGGAATTGGATTAATCTTTGGATATACCTTTGTTAATACGGGATTATCCACAGGTGGAACTTTATTCACTATGTCGGATGTAAGTTTGTTATTTGTTTCCCCTGTTTCCCCCATACGCATATTGATTTATGGATTAATAAAGCAACTTGGCACTACTTTTTTAACTTCCATTTTTATTCTCTTTCAATATGTAAACCTTAAAAAAAGTTTTAATATTAGCGGAACAGGAATGTTATTTATATTCTTCATATATGGCATCATGATCTTTTTCGGACAATTGTTATCTATTGCCGTATATGTATATACCAATGGAAATTCTAAGAAGAAAACAATAATAAGAAGTATAGTATATCTTATTTTTATTGGAATCGCATTTTTTGTATATCAAAACTATCGGCTAAATGGAGATATTTTAGAAAGCCTTTTAGATACAGCAGACTCTAAATTATTTCAAATGGTACCTCTTGCAGGGTGGGCTGCTATGTTCATCAAGGCGTATATAGAGAAAGATTTATTGTTCTTGATCATCGGATTAGGGTTATTTATTCTTGCAAGTATACTTATAATTTTAATGATTACTGCGGGAGAGGCGGATTACTATGAAGATGTATTACTTTCAACAGAAATCAATTATAATAAGCTGCAGGCGGCAAAAGAAGGTAAAATTACTAAAACTAAGAAAAAGATAAAATTACGTAAGAATGAATTGGGAATTCAAAAAGGAAATGGTGCTAATGTTCTTTTTTATAAACACCTGCTTGAAGCAAAGAGATCCAGCAGATTAATATTTGTGGACAGTTATACCATAATGGTAACCCTTGGGGCCGGAGCCTTAAGTTATTTTGTAAATACAGATTTTGTTGGATATATTATTCTTGGAACTTTAGTGTATATTTTATTTTTCTTTACTATAATGGGGAAATTAACCATTGAATTAACAAAGCCTTTTATATACATGATACCGGATAAATCTATTAAAAAATTACTTGCAGCATCTTTAACCAATATAATCAAACCTTATATTGACGGATTGATTATATTTGGAGTAGTAGGTCTGATTACCGGAACTTCACCATTATTAAATATATTTTTTGCATTGGCTTATGGAAGTTCAGCAATGCTATTCATTAGTTTTACAATTCTTTCCCAAAGATTTTTAGGCGGGCAGCTAAATAAAGTAGTGTTATTTATGTTTGGAATGGGCTTATTAATGTTAATCATATCCCCAGGGATCATTGCCAGCATTGTGGCTGTTTCATTGCTTCCAGAAAGCTTTCTGTTCTTAGGTACATTGCCATATACTTTGTGGTGCTTATTTATCAGTGGAGTTGCTTTCTTAATCTGTGGCAACTTATTAGATCAGACAGAACTTTCAGATAAGCCCATTTAAGTTTCATTGGATTCAAAATCTTTGGCATTTCCCAATCGAATGAAACGCAGCTTCTTAAAATCAATACCAATATCAGATATTATAATTGCAAGAAAAATCAATCCAAATCCTAAAATCATCCTTCCATTAATTGTTTCACCCAATAAGATCACAGAAAACAGAACTCCGAATAATGATTCTGTGGAAAGCAGTAAAGAGGAAGTGGATGGTGAGGTATGGGATTGGCCGATCATCTGGAATAGGAAGGCTAACATAGTACATCCAATCCCCAGATATAAAATCCCCTGGATGGAACTGGCCTGAAATCCCATGATAGGGAAAGGTTCAAAAATAACAGCAAAAATCCAGGAAAATATTCCTGCAGAAATAATCTGCATAATATTCAATATGACCGGATCTTGACCTTTTTTCATGTAAATATCTGAAACAACCATGTGAAGGGCATAAAAGATTGCGCACATTAAGGTAAGAAGGTCTCCCAGGTTCATGGAAAGGCTGCTGTCTAAGGATAATAGTCCAATTCCTGTAATGCATGGTATGGTTGCCATAAAGCTGCTAATACCAGGGCGAATTTTTTTGATTGCCCAGTCCAGAAGTGGAACTAAGACAACGTAGGCTGCAGTTAAAAAAGCATTCTTACCTACAGTGGTGTATTCCAGTGCTTTGATTTGCAATGTAAATGCAATGAATAAAAAACCACCTAAGAGCAAACCGCTTTTTATATTTTCAATACGGATCTTTCGAAGCTTTTTATGAAAAATGAAACACATTCCTAAAGCACCAATGGAAAAACGAAATGCCAACAGGTAAAGAAATGTCATATAATCAAGGGAATTCTTTACTACAATAAAGCCTAATCCCCAGATAATAGCAGTAAATAATAATAAGAAACTATAAAATAAATTTTTATTTTTAACTTTCATCTTAAACTCCTTCTTTAAATCACATAATCATAACTATAAAACGAATTATGAAATAAATCAATAGTAAATCGTGTATACAAACGGTTTTCATCAGATGTTGGTGTTGACATATCCATCTATTGACTCTATGATAAAGTTAAACTTAGTCATCAGATAAATGAAGAGAATTGATTTTAGGAGGCATAAAGGTTAGATGACCATACAACAATGTAAATATACGATAGCAACTTCTGAATACGGAACTTTTAGAGAGGCAGCCAATCATCTGTTTTTGGCACAGTCGAGCCTTTCGGCTTCCATCAAAGAACTTGAAAAAGAATTAGGAATTACAATATTTGAGCGTTCTAAAAAAGGAATCCGTATTACTGTGGAGGGTGCCGAGTTTTTAGAATATGCAAAACAGATTGTTGCTCAGGCAGATTTAATTGAAAACAGATACCATGGAAACACATCAAATGTAAATCGATTCTCCGTATCAAGCCAGCATTATGATTTTGCTTCCGAAGCTTTTGCAAGGCTGATGAAAGAGAATCAGGAGAACGAATATGATTATCGTTTCAGAGAAACAAAAACCTATGAAGTAATTGAAAATGTGAAATCAATGGATAGTGAGATAGGGATACTTTATGTTAATGATTTTAATGAAAAAGTAATGTACCAGAATTTTGCTTTAAATAATTTAGAGTTTCATCCTCTCTTAAAATCCAGGCCCCATATTTTTATAAGTAAAAATCATCCGTTAGCAGGAAGAGAGATCGTCTTAATAGATGAGTTGAAGATATTTCCTTATATTACATTTGGACAAGATAAAAATAGTTCTATACAATTTGCAGAAGAAGTATATAATTTTACAGACAGTACCATGCAGATAAAAGTGGATGACCGTGCAACTTTATTAAATCTTTTGGTGGAAACAGATGGATACACTATCGGCTCCGGAGTGATTGGGTCAGATGTGGAGAAAAAAGAATTAACGTCGATTCCCATTAATTTAGACCAGATCTATACTATCGGCTGGATTTCTCATAAAGGGAGACAATTAAGTAAAGAGGGCAAGAGATACATTAATATACTCACTCATTTAATAAATAATTAATTGCAGGGAATACTCTTAAATATTCAAAAAACCGATTGAAGATAATCGGTTTTTTCTGTTATACTTCTTCTTTTATGTATGATAAAGTTGTATTACTACATAATAATAATGGAGTTTAGGAGTGATTCTTATGGATATAAATACATTATGTGTTCATAGTGGCAATAAAGACCATTCAAATGGGGCGGTTAGTATGCCAATTTATCAATCGGCTACTTTTTCCCATCTTGGAGTTGGAAAAAGTACGGGATATGATTATTCAAGACTAGCTAATCCAACACGTACAGAATTGGAAACAATTATAACAAAACTGGAATATGGATATGATGCCATGGCTTTTTCCACCGGAATGGCAGCTATTGTAGCTGTCATGGATATGTTTTCACCGGGGGATCATATTATTGCATCGGATGATCTCTATGGAGGCTCTTATCGTTTTTTTAATAATATATCGAATAAAAATGGTTTAAGATTTGATTTTGTGGATACTTCAAATGTGGATAATGTTAAAAAACATATATCCAAGGACACAAAAGCAATTTTTGTGGAAACGCCTAGTAATCCTATGATGCATGTATCAGATATTGGATTATTATCAGAGCTTGGAAAAGAGAACAACATATTAGTTATCGTAGATAACACTTTTCTAACTCCATATTTTATGAATCCAATTCATCTGGGAGCTAATATAGTAATTCATAGTGGGACAAAATATCTTGGTGGTCATAATGATACCTTGGCTGGTTTTATTATTGTAGACAGTGAAGAGCTGTCTGAAAAGTTAAGATTTATATATAAAACAGTGGGTGCCTGTTTGTCTCCTTTTGACAGCTGGTTATTAATCAGAGGAATTAAAACTCTGGCGATACGTATGGAGAAGCAGCAGGCGAATGCAAAAGTGATAGCAGAATGGTTAACAAAGCACCCTAAAATTAAAAACGTAAATTATATTGGTTTGGAAACTCATCCTGGTTTTGATATTTCTAAAAAACAGGGAAGAGGTTTTGGAGCTATGATTTCATTTGAAACGGATTTGGAAGAAACAGCAGTTAAATTATTAGAAAATGTTCAAATAATTTTATATGCGGAAAGTTTAGGAGGGGTAGAAACCTTAATTACTTATCCAATGTTGCAAACTCATGCAGATGTTCCACAGGAGGAACGTGAAAAACTGGGCATAAATGAAAAATTCCTGCGTTTATCTGTAGGAATCGAAGATTATGAAGATTTGATTTATGATTTAGAAACTGCATTAAAATAAAAATATGTTTACAGTTCAACGGTAGTATGTTATTATATATCAGTACGAAATTTGTAACAATATAAAACCAATGCTAGGATACAGGACAACTCCGACCTTACTCTTTGCATCTGGTGATAAAAATCTAGGAGGATTTATTATGATTAGTAAAGAAAAGAAACAAGAAATTATCAAAGCTTATGGAAGAACTCCTGAAGATACAGGTTCTCCAGAAGTACAAATCGCTTTATTAACTGAGAGAATTACTGAGTTAACAGAGCATTTAAAAGAGAATAAAAAAGATCATCATTCAAGAAGAGGTCTTCTTAAAATGGTTGGTCAAAGAAGAGGCTTACTTGAATATTTAAAGAAAAACAATATCGAAGGCTATCGTTCATTAATTGAACGCTTAGGATTAAGAAAGTAATTTCTTTATATTTTACGTAAAAAGGGGCTGTAAAAAAACTCCCCTAAAAGAAAAATCGCTGTAGGCATAGAGCTTACAGCGATTTTTTGATATAATTAGTTATGCGATTAACTAATAAATCTAAAATCAATTCTACACTAAGACAGTTAAAATTACCACTAGATTTAGAAAAAATAATTGATATTTCTGATCCAGTGTACACTTTTTGTGATGTGATGGACCATATAGACCTAACACCATATTTTACAGAGAAGGACTGTAAAACAGGTCGCCCAAGATGTGATGTTCAGAAATTGCTTAAAGTGATACTGTTTGCATTTATGGAACACGGAATCAGTTCATTAAGAACGATTGAAAAGTTGTGTCGGAATGACATCCGATACATGTATCTTCTTGATGGCATGAAAGCTCCGTCATTTGCCACATTCGGCAACTTTATTCGCAATGAACTTACAACTTCAATCGAGCAGATATTTAACGACATCAACAGTTTTATCTTTGAATCGGATCATGTTGACTTAAATCATACCTATATCGATGGAACTAAAATGGAGGCCAATGCAAATCGTTATACCTGGGTATGGAAAAAGTCATGTATCAAAAACCGTGATAAGATATTCGAAAAAATTTCATTCCTAATAGATGCAATGAATTCCGAAATACTTAATTTTCAGGGATTAAAGCTTGAAAAACGTGATGATTACGCCATTGATTATGTTGACTCACTACTCGAAAACTACCGCCATGCAACAAAGCTTGATACTTCAAAGTTTGTATCAGGAATTGGGCACAGGAAAAGCTTGCAACAGAAGCAGTATCAGGAACTACAAGGATATTTAGAACGATTGAAAGCTTATGCAAAACACATCGGGATATGCGGGGATCGTCGAAACAGTTACGCGAAAACAGACCGTGATGCAACCTTTATGAGAGTAAAGCGTGATTATATGGGGAATGACCAGCTTCTTCCAGCCTATAACATGCAGGCAGCCATATGTGACGAATATATAGCGGTCATTGATGCCAAACCATATGCATCTGATATGGAGTGCTTTGTGCCATTAATGGAGAAATTTAAAGAAACATATGGTCATTATCCGAAATATCCTGTTGCAGATGCTGGATACGGTTCCTATAATAATTATCTTTATTGCGAGGAACATGGCATGGAGAAATTCATGAAATATACCATGTTTGAAAAAGAAACAAAGAATGAAAAATA
>NZ_RJVG01000003.1 GCF_003752155.1 Mobilisporobacter senegalensis
TTATAATCTCTATAAGTACCATAACAAAAGAAATCGAATTCAATTGACAGCATAAATATTTGACAATCGATAAATATTATTCTGCCTGCATTTGAGCAGGTGCATTTAGTGACCCCGATTTTAGATATAATCTTGTAAATAAATCGAGAACAGCCATAGCTTCACCGTCTGGTGTTACTATGGCCGTTCTTTATGGCCGTTTTTTTACAGCCCCTTTACTATTTGGTTTAATTATTCATAATCTATTTTGCATATTTTTCAATCCTTTATTAATTTCATTGGCTGTTTTACTATCAATAATCCATATAATCAGATGAACAAATATATAGATAATAAAAACAGATATAGCAAATGGGAATGCAGCATTATTACCATCGAACAACCCTGTGAAATGTCCGAAGGTTATTAAGAACATTTCCAAAACAATAAAGTGAAGTATTTTTCGAATAAACATTTGGGAAGATGATAATTCTTTTGACGAATATAATATAAAGGAGGGAAGTATAGCAATAACACCGATAATTAGAGGGGAAAAAAAGGCTTCATATCCAAACTTGGTATTTGAATCATAAATTGCTCCTAAGACCGCAATAGCTATAGTAATTCCAGTTACAATTATAAAATAATTTAATAGATTTTTCTTTAAAAATTCCTTAAAATCCATAATTTTCTCCTAAATTCTTAATTTATCTTTCAATGCAGTTACATATTGTCTGGATATTATTATCTGTTCTCCATTTTTAAGTTTTGCACTAAATCTGCCATTGAGGGCTGGTTTTACATAATCTATTTTTAATAGATTAATAATTACAGATTTAGAACATCGGAAGAACTGGTGATTTTTGTAAATATATTCTAATTCATATAGCTTGCATTTTACTTCATAAACCCTATTTTTAAGATAAGCAAACACCTTGTTGTCTATACTTTCGAAATAATAGATATCTTGTAAAGAAATCTGAAAGATCCCATAATCATCATATCCAGAGAGTATATCTCCTTGGTGTTTTACAAAGTTGATGATTTCTAATATTTTATCATCAACTTTATAACAACGAATAAGTATAGTTTCTTCTTCTGGTTTTCTTATGTTTTCAATACTAATCTTCATGCTTTCTCCTGTAGATTATATTAATATTCTTCCATAAGATTTAGCTCCTTAGTATTCTTTAAATAATGGTCGAAATAGTCTAATATAATCTGATTCATAGTTTTAATACAATAGCGGCTATCTACTTTACCAGTACCTAACATATTTGCAATGAAAGGTGAAAACATAGGCAAATCAGTAAAGTTAAGGTGTCCAGAACCTTTGATTACAACTTGACTGGCTGCGCTTGCATTGCTTGTTACTACCATATTAGCATATATTGAAGAATTATCCAATGCATCTTTGTAATGTTCTTCATTATAAAGATTTAAAATTGGAATTGGGTAAGGAGTATTATTTAATATTTCTTTTTCCATATCCAATCCAGTTACCTCACCAATCATCGTACCATCAACTACTATAACTGCATCTATATCATTACGCTCTCGACCAATTTGTGCAGCTGTTGCGCCTCCTAAAGAATGGCCAAACATACCGATTTTTTCTGTATTAATCATCTGAAAGACTTCATCAGAAGATGGAGAGGAGGCTTTACTCAAAATATTATCAATTATTAGATTTGTATCAGCAAGTCTTAGATTAAGCCAATTATGAGTGAGTTCAAATTCTTCCCTCTTATTATAATCATTATTTTGAATAGCTATTGCATCATTAAGGAAATCTACATTTACAATCGCAACTTCTCCATTTACTTGTTGGGTAAAGAAGGACTGGTAAGTATGGTCAATACTACATACTACATAACCATTGCTGGCTAATTCTACAAAAGTAGAATAATTACTGCCACGAAATCCAAATGCGCCATGAGAAAAAATTACTAATGGAAATTTTTCGTTTTCACTTTCTGGATACCAAAATTGTATGGAAACTTTTCTGTTCTCTGTTTGATTGGAATAGGATTCTATTCGATCCGGATCTGTTAATGTATAACTCATAGTCCTTGTATTATAATTACCAGTCTGAGCAAGCGGCTCATATTGAGGAAATAGGATTGCAGGTATAATGGCAAAAGTAATTAATAAACAATTACTTATACATATTATAATTATTCTTACTGTTGTATAAGTTTTTTCTGCTTTTTTCTTTTTGCGAATAATATACCATAATCCGATTAGTGCTTGTAGCGATAGAAGTGTGAAAAGTGTTGTCCATTGAAAGCCCCATTTTATTATTTTAAATATTATTAAGAAAGAAAATAGTACAAATGATATGATATGTAAATAAGATTTAATATCTTTACTATGGGAATTTATTTTAATACAATACATAGCAAATCCTATATTTACAATAATACCAATGGTTAATATAATTATCCCAGTCATTTTTATTACTCCTTTATCATTTATTATAGATTGAGTTTAATTCAAAGAAACCATAGTAGCAATAGGTTAACAGGTAAGTTACAAAATAGTCAGGTAAGTTGCATAAAGTGAGACTTAATTCAGGTGTGGCTTTTACCACATCTGAATCTTAGCTTCACCTATCTAGGGACGTAGCAGCTGGTAGTCATCAGATAAATCAAAGGATGATAACAAAAATAATCATTGATGTAACCTAAATTTTGTATTATTATTCATTTAATGGATATGTCTCATTATATTACTAATAACTGAACTTTCATATTACTTAGGAGGGATATAGAATGGCGATAGAGAAAGTAAGAAAATATTTTAAACAATGGAATATGGAGGATAGGATACAAGAATTTAATGTATCCAGTGCAACTGTAGAGCTGGCAGCAGAAGCACTTGGCTGTGAGCCGGAACGGATTGCAAAATCATTGGCCTTTAAAGTAGAAGATGATTCTATTCTTGTTGTTGCTGCTGGTGATGCCAAGGTCGACAATGGAAAATTTAAAAATAAGTTCAAGACAAAGGCAAAGATGATTGCTCAAAATGAGGTAGAAGAATTAATTGGACATGGAGTTGGTGGAGTATGCCCTTTTGCCATTCATGAAAATGTTGATGTTTATTTAGATATTTCATTAAAGCGATTCCAGACTGTATTTCCTGCCTGTGGCAGTAGCAACAGTACGATTGAACTTACAATAGAAGAGCTGGAAAGATACGCAAAAAGTAATCAATGGGTGGATGTATGTAAGAATTGGTAAAGTACAATTATGAGCAAAGCAGGACAGGAAATAGCAGTAATATTCTTTTATAATTGAAACAGGAGATGAGATTAATGGATTTTGTTCAAAGTCTGCAAAAGGCAATTGATTATATTGAGGAAAATATATTGGAACCAATTACTTATGAAGATGTTGCAGAACATGTCTATATGTCTAACTATCATTTTCATAGGACATTTAGCATGATAACGGGCATGACGGCAAATGAGTATATCAGAAACAGGAGATTATCCATGGCCGGTCAGGAAATCATCATGTCTGATATAAAAGTAATTGATCTGGCTTTTAAATATGGTTATGAATCGCCGGAAAGTTTTACAAAAGCATTTACAAGATTTCATGGTATTTCTCCCAATATAGCAAGAAAAACAGGTATGAAGCTAAAATCTTTTAATCGGCTTCTAATCAAATTAAAATTGGAAGGTGGTACTGCTATGGATTACAGAATTGAGAAGAGAGAACCGTTTCGGCTTATTTCAAAGGTGGGAAAATTCAGGAACGAATCTATTTCAGAGGAGGGAAATACAGAAATTTCTGATTTTTGGCAAGAATGCGGCAGCAATGGTACGATTCATACACTAAAACAACATGCCGGTCAGACAGACCTATATGGGTTATGTGAACCAGTATCAAAAGAAAGCACTTATTTTAAATATGGAATTGGCATGATATATGATGGCAATCATATTCCAGAAGGTTTTTTTATTTGGGAAGTAAAGAATACTTTGTGGGCTGTGTTTAAATGTATTGGTGAGACCAGCCAATGTATCGGTGAAACCTGGGATAAAATTTTTTCTGAATTTCTTCCAGGCTCAGAATATAATATGGTTGATGATACTGATTTTGAATTATATCCAGATGGTGATGATGCCGATTGTTTTTGTGAAATTTGGATACCTGTTGAAAAGAAATAACAGGATTAATAAAATGGGGCTGCCCCAAAATTATTATGAATAATACAAAAAAACTATGCTCTCCCTATAATACACTGTTGAAAGGGAGAGCATAGTTTTTATAGCTGTACATCATTCTTTTTTAATGCTGGTATTCTGATCTCAACTTCGGTATATTCACCAAGAACGCTATGATAGGATAATCCGAATTCTTTATCATAAAATAATTGAAGTCTGTGATGGATATTAACGATAGCGACACCACTGCCAGTTGTACTTTTTACATTGCCAGTTAACAATTCATCCAATGTTTCTTCCGGGATACCAATTCCATCATCAGATATGAGGAAAACAAGGGTTTCCCCTTCTAACCACCCGGTAATTACAATATTACCTTCTTTGGATTCTTTCCCTAAAATTCCATGTTGAATTGAATTTTCAACAACTGGCTGAAAAATGATCTTTGGAATGGTATATTCTAGTATATTATCAGGAATATCTACGGTAAAATGGATCTGATTATTATAACGCATATTCTGCAGCTGAATATATAGTGAAACATGCTCTATTTCTTCTTCTATCGTTACTACGATATTTCCTTTGCGTAATGTCATCTTATAAAATTTAGATAAGGTTTGTACCGCATTTGATACTTCTTCGTTCAAGCCCTTTTTTGCCAGCCAGTTAATCATATCTAAAGTATTATAAAGAAAATGAGGATTAATCTGTGACTGTAATGCTTTAAACTCGGCAGTTCTTAATTCTTTTGCATTTTTTATCTGTTCTTCAGATAAATCATTGATTTCTCCAACCATATAATTATAAGTTTCTATTAAATCACCGATTTCATCATATTCCGGCGGGTGTTCTAAAGGTGTCGGCTTGCCCGTTTTTACAGATCTCATTATATTTATGACATTTGATATACGTCTCACAATGGAATTGGATAAGGAGATAGATACCACAAAAGCAAAGGCGAGGATCAGTATATAAGCGATCAGGAATTCGATAATGATAGTTTTATTATCGGACCAAATGCTATTTACAGGTATTACAGTTATCATGATCCAATTGGTACCTGCAATTTCCTGATAGGAAATATAACAACTTCTTGATGAAAAGTATTTTGTTTCAAATTTATTTGTGTCTGGTACGATAGGAGGGATATCATCATAATAAACGAGATATTCTCCAACAAGGCTGTTATTAGAGTATCCTACAATAGCATCTCTTTCATTGATAATATATTTTGCACTTTCAGGCAGATTCGTATGTTTCTTTAATAATGAATTAATATAACCTTTATTAAAATATACTGCAACAAATGCCACTTCCTGATTATTTTCATCTGTTATTTTCCGGATAAAAGACAATTGACCGGATACTCTCTTCTCAGTCCCGGTTAAATATAGAGTTGGACTAAATATAGCTTTGCTATTTGTACTGGAGAAAATACCATGCCAGTAGGAATTCTTAATATCATCAATAGGCTTATATAATCCACTCTTTAAAAGAGTAGCATCATCAAAATATTTTGAATAGCTGGAGTCTAAGTATATCTTAATATCAGTAATCGTTGTGCCGTCGACCGCAGATAATACATTATGTGTAAATGATAAAAGCTCTTTGTATTCAGTATTATTCATCTGGAGATTTGGATTTCCGGTTAATTTAATAAAAGTCTTATCCTTTACAATCTGATTGGAGATATCCCGGATGGAACCAACAGTATTTTCAATATTTGTAACCGTTTCTCTGGCAACACTTAATTCTGATTCCTTGGTGTTCGTTATGATAAGATGAAATAACTGATTATAGAATAAAGCAGTTATGATTAATATAGGAGTCACAATAAGAATTAAGTGGGAGATTAATAATTTATTCTTTAACTTCATATCGTGAGAATAATAACTTATTAAATTATTGATTTTTTTGATCATTTCCCATAACGCTCCCTATATTCGGATGGTGATAAACCAACTGACTTTTTGAAGATCTTTCCAAAATAGTTGCTATCACTATAGCCTACTTTTGATGATATATCAGTTATTTTAAATCTGGGATCCTTTAGCATATTTTTTGCTTTTTCAATTCTAAACTCGGTAAGATATTGATTTAAGGTTTTTCCGGTTTCATTTTTGAATATTGTACAAACATAGGTAGAAGAGAGGTAAACATGTTCACTGATATCTTTTACGGATAATGTTTCATTGCTGTAATTTTTATTAATAAATTCTTTGATGCTGAAAATTGTCGCATTATCTTTTATTTCTTCTTCTAATGCTGAAAAGAATGTGTTTATTTTATCAACTAATATCTGATGAATATCTATTAAATGATTATCCTTTGAAACATAATCTAATATAATTGTATCAGAATCGGTATAAAAAGATGACATATGGAGGCTGGAGGCCGTATTATATAAAAGTGTAAATATTTTATAATAAATATCTCTGGCATAGTTTGGCAATACGTGCTGATTGTTTAACAATTCTTTATATAAAGATTCAATAATTTTAAATATTGTATTCTTATCATGATTGTTTAAACATTCTTCAAATTCATTCATCAGATTCTGATTAAAATTAGGAGCAGGTTTTAAATGATCAGAAATAATAATATTGTTATATTCATAAAAAAAAGAACTCTGAAGTAATGAAACAGCAATATTATAAGATTCATATATATTCTTGACTCCTGTAACATTTTTACCTACGGTAATATAATATTGATATGATTTATTTAAATATGCGGCTAAATCATCACATATATTATTAATACTATATTCAGTGATTTTATCATTCGTAAATATATGAATAATAATATAAGCATCATTTTTCACACCAAGAATATAATTCATTCGATACTTCTTGATACATGAATCTATCGTATCATATAATTCATTTATATCATTGTCCTGGATGCTGGAAATTGGTTTTTTCAGTGATAGGATTATGGTTGTAAAATCTGTTGTGTTCTTAATTTGATAACCAGAATCATGAAATCTTTTTTGGTAGTTCACATCACTGTTTTTTACGGGTGGATGGGTTACCTCTATGGCTAATTTACGTTTGGTATGCCTGTCATGATTATTCATGGTAATCTGTTGTTTCTCGTAGAGCGTCTGAGTTTGAACTGCACTTTTAACCGCTTCTTCTATTTCCTTTGCATCTATTGGTTTCTCAACATAGCTGATCACCTTTAAAGAAATAGCAGCTTTTAAATATTCTTTGTCAGAATAACCACTCATAAAGATAATACTTGTATTGGGTAATATCTTATTAATTTCTTTTGACATTTCGATTCCATTCATTCTAGGCATTCTGATATCACTGAGAATGATATCAGGTCTATGTTTCTTTGCAAGTTTAACGCCGTTGATTCCATCATCTGCCTCAATTATTTCATCAATTCCAAGCTTATTCCAATTAATATTAGAAATAATACCTTCTCTTGTTAATTTTTCATCATCTATTATTAGTAACTTCATTTTTATTCCCCCTTATAAAGTGAAAGTAGGAGTGTTACAGCCGACAGTCATCAGATAAAATCATGTGTTTAAAATCATCCGAATTATTATTGTAACAAAAATACATTAAATTATCAATTATAATCGGAAATATATCAAGGTATATCCATAAAAAAACCGTATATTAAAGAAAAAACAACTATATACCAATATAATTCAAACACAAATCCAAACAAAACAAACAAACTACAATAAAATATTACCCTTCTTCTAAAGATTTTACCATAGGAATTCATTTTACCCAATGATATCATAATACTAAAGATAAGAGCAATAAATAATAATTAGTTTTCCCAATATTGGAAGATAAATATTTGTTCTAATTGAAATAATGGAAGGAGAATACAAATGTCTGATTATGTTCTTGAGCTAAAAGGGATTACCAAAATATTTCCAGGCGTTAAAGCATTAGATAATGTGCATTTTCAACTTAAAAAAGGCGAAATACACGCATTGATGGGTGAAAATGGTGCAGGAAAATCTACTTTCATCAAAGTAATTACAGGAGTACATAAAGCGGAAGAAGGCAAGATGTACTTAGATGGTAAGGAAGTTGATTTTAAAAATCCCAAGGAGGCACAAGCAGCTGGAATTGCAGCTATTTATCAGCATGTTACAGCATATCCCCATCTTAGTGTTACAGAAAATATATTTATGGGACACGAAAAGGTTCAAAAAGGTACTGGCAGGATTCTTTGGAACCAGATGCATGCTGAAGCAAATGAATTATTAAAACAGCTTAGTGCTGATTTTGATGCAACGACTGAAATGGGAGCCTTAAGTGTGGCACAGCAGCAGATGGTAGAGATTGCAAAAGCACTATCTATGAAAGCAAGAATAATTATCATGGATGAACCTACAGCGGCTCTTACACAAAGAGAAAGTGAAGAATTATACAAAATAACGGAAAAGTTACGTGATGAAGGAGCTTCCATTATTTTTATCTCACATAGATTTGAAGATATGTATCGTTTGGCTACCAAAGTTACAGTGTTTAGAGATTCTCAATATATTGGTTCTTATGATGTTGATGGAATTACCAATGAAGATCTGATCGTGGCAATGGTTGGACGTGAAATAACACAGCTTTTCCCAAAACCAGAAATTAAACTTGGTGAAGAGATATTAAGTGTTAAGAATTTAAGCAGAACCGGCTATTTTAAAGATGTATCTTTCAACGTTAAAAGAGGAGAAATATTAGGATTAACAGGTCTCGTGGGTGCAGGGCGTACTGAAGTTTGTGAGACTATTTTTGGAATTGAACAAAAAAGTGGTGGTCAAGTCTTTTTAGAAGGACAAGAAGTAACAATTAATGGCCCATTAGAGGCAATGAATATGGGAATTGGTTATTTGCCTGAAGACAGACAAAAATCCGGCTTGATCTTAGATTGGGGTATTGGACGTAATATTACTTTGCCCGTCCTTGAGCAGGTATCGAAATATGGCTGGATCAATGATAAAAAAGAAAAAGAATTAGGCAAAACTTTAGCTGAAAAAGTAGATACGAAAGCAGTTACGGTCTATGACCTGGCAAGCTCCCTATCTGGTGGTAATCAGCAAAAAGTAGTTGTTGCTAAATTATTAGCTTCAGACCTTAAAGTTATTATTCTTGATGAACCAACGAAGGGTGTTGACGTTGGTGCCAAGGCGGCTATTTATGAAATCATGGGAGAATTAGCTTCCCAAGGGTATGCAATTATTATGGTTTCATCTGAAATGCCGGAAATCCTTGGTATGTGCGATAGAATCGTTGTAATGTGTGATGGCAGAGTGACAGGTGAACTGATGGGTCACGAAGCTTCACAAGAAAGGATTCTTGAAAAAGCAATGGCAAAGTCCAACAATAATCAAGGGTAGAGCGAGGTGAAAGAGAGTGGAAAAGAAAAGTTTTGACATAAAGAAATTAACAAGCTCAAGAGAAATGAGTTTGGTCCTTATATTAATCGTATTAAGTTTATTTATTCAGCTTAGAAACAGTTCTTTCTTATCAATTACAAATATTAATGACTTAATAACCAATGCAGTTATGTTAAGTATTCTTGCAGTTGGTATGATGTTTGTATTATTGATTGGTGGTATTGATATTTCCATTGGATCTACAATAGCATTTTCAGGAATGGCTGTTGCACTGATATTAAGATCGAATCCTGGAATCCCTACAATTCTTTCTTTTATTCTGGGAATTATAATTGGTACATTATGTGGATTACTGGTCGGCCTTATTATCGCCAAAGGAAAAGTCATTCCAATTATTGCAACACTTGGCCTTATGAATATTTTCAGAGGTGCAACTTACCTTATAGCTGATAATCAGTGGGTAGCAGCTTATCAGTTGCCAGAAGGTCTGAAAGCATTTGCAACAGGTAAATTCTTAGGCATTAATAATATGATCATAGTTGCAATTGTAGTGTATATTATATTTGCATATTTTATTAAATACACCAGAACCGGACGTAAAATATATGCTGTTGGAAGTAATGTTGATGCAGCTAAGGTCAGTGGTATCAATATTGACAGAATTAAAATTTTAGTATATTCCATCATGGGTGGATTATCTGGTCTGGTATCAATACTTTGGATATCTAAATACGCTTCAGCACAAGGTGATGCTGCAACAGGTATTGAAATGGATGTTATCGCTGCCTGCGTTATTGGCGGAGTAAGTTTAAATGGTGGTAAAGGTACTGTACTTGGAGTTATTTTAGGAACTGTTACATTAGGTATTTTAAATAATGCCCTGCCTTTAATTAATATTTCTCCATTCTGGCAAGATGCAATCAAAGGTTTAGTAATCATTGCAGCTATTATAATCAACACAATTACACAAAGAACTATGGATAGAAATAATCTAAAAAGGAGGGAAATCTAATTATGGGAAAGACAAAAAGAGTAATTACAACTGCACAGGAATTTTCATGGAAAAAGTTTTTCCTTCAGTGGGAATGGTTATTAGTACTATTATTTATAGGTATTAATATCATGAATGCTAATTTATCTCCTTATTATATGAACTCAAGCGGATTATTAACAGCAACATCCTCATTTTTAGAAAAAGCATTTATTGCTTTACCAATGGCTTATATATTAGTACTTGGTGAAATTGATATATCAGTTGCATCAACTGTTGCATTATCATCTGTAATCATGGGTGTTTCTTACAACAATCTGGGCATTCCAATGGAAATCGCTGTTTTAATATGTTTGGCAACTGGAACTCTTTGCGGATTTATTAATGGATTTATATTAACAAAATTCAAAGAATTGGCACCGATGATTGTTACTTTAGGTACAATGATTCTTTTCAGAGGAATCGCAACTATGATTTTAAAAGATCAGGCTTCTGGTAATTTCCCAATGTGGTTCAGTGAAATTTATTGGGGTTCCATAGGAAATATCCCATATATGCTAATTGCATTTATTGTTCTGGCAGTAGCGTTTGGAGTTGTTTTGCATAAAACAACTTTTGGAAGAAGAGTATTCGCGATTGGAAGTAATGGTATCGCAAGTAGATATTCAGGTATACAAGTGGATAAAATAAGATTGCTAATTTATACTTTAACAGGTACAATGTCAGCTGTTACTGCATTATTCTTAACATCAAGAATGGGAAGTACAAGACCAAATATTGCCCAGGGATATGAAATGGACGCAATTGCAATGGTTGTACTTGGTGGTATCTCTACAAGTGGTGGTAAAGGAAGATTTGTTGGAGCTATCATCTCAATATTTATTATTGGTTTCTTAAGATATGGATTGGGATTGGTTAATGTCAGTTCACAGGTTATGCTTATCGTTATTGGTACACTATTAATTTGTGCAGTAATGATACCAAATTTAAATTTAGGCAGATTCTTTAAAAAGAAAACGGCAAAGACTGCTTAGAAGAGGTTACTTTGTTACAAATGGCGAAAGCTATTAATGTATAATTTTTATATTAAAAGGAGGAATTTTTCATGAGAAAAATGAAAAAAATTATGTCACTAGCTCTTGTTTTATCACTTTCTGTTAGTTTATTAGCAGGTTGTGGAAGCAAGAAAGAAGAACCAGCTGCACCAGGAGGAGATACTGCCACTGAAACAACTGATTCTGTAGAGGGAAAAAACTTTGCAATCTTAGTTAAGAGTGCAGGTAACCCTTATAACGAAAAAGAAAGTGCTGGATTTAAAGAAGTTATTGAAGCTGCTGGCGCAACTGCAATCGTAAAAGCTCCAGAATCAGCTACTGCTGAAGCACAAATTACAATGATCAACGAATTAGTAGCTCAAAAAGTTGATGCAATCGCAATTGCAGGTAATGATTTTGACGCTTTACAACCAGCTCTTAAAAAAGCTATGGATGAAGGAATTAAAGTATTATCTTTAGATGCATCTGTTAATTCTAACAGCCGTATGGTTCATATTAACCAAGCGGATAGTGAAAAAATCGGACGTACTTTAATTCAAGCTACAAATGAAATGGTAAAAGGTGAAGGCCAAATCGCTATTCTTAGTGCAACCAGCCAGGCAGCTAATCAAAATACATGGATTGAATGGATGAAGACAGAATTAGAAGAAGGCGATTACTCCAAACTGGAACTTGTAAAAATTGCTTATGGTGATGATGAATTCCAAAAATCAGTAGATGAAACAGAAGCTTTAATCAAAAACTATCCAGACTTAAAAGCTATTATTGCACCAACAACTGTAGGTATTATGGCTGCAGCAAAAGTAGTTACTGATAAAGGTTTAGTTGGTAAAATTGCTGTAACTGGTCTTGGTCTTCCTAGTGAAATGGCTGAATACATTACAAATGGTTCTTGCCCATGGATGTACTTATGGAATCCAATCGATGTTGGAGCTTTAGCAGCTCATGCTTCAATCTCACTTGTAAAAGGTGATATCACTGGAGCAGAAGGAGATAAATTTGAAGCTGGTACACTTGGTTCTTATGAAGTAATCAAAGCAGCTGATGGTGGTACAGAAGTTCTTCTTGGAGCACCTTTCAAATTTGATCCAGAAAACATTGATGAATGGAAATCAGTTTACTAAAATTTAAATAAGGTAAAGAGATATCAGATATATTGTCTTGCCTTCATGATATGAATAGGGTGGTGCTGATCAAATTTGCGTGTAAGCAACTAGCAAGTGCCACAGACAGGAGAAACACGCGAAGCTTGTTTCTCCTGTTTTACAGTTAAGAATATAGTAGTCCGAACATATAGAATCATTTAATTTCGCCGGAATAAACTCGCTGCTCTTAAAATAATAAGCGAAATTGCCTGTTTTATAGAATCATTAAGAATATGTAAATTCTTAAAAGACTAATTTAAAATGTCTTGACACCATTTCATATTATTCTGGCAAGTATTTATTAGAATCAATTCATACTAAAAATATTGAATTACTAATTAAGGTATTATAACCACTAGATGTAAAATAATTTATTTAAATAATTTAATATCTGATATAAAATTAAAATATTTATAATTAAAAATGCCTTACTATTTATATAGCCAGCTTTGCTACAGAATCTATATTAAGCCTTGTGAGGCAAAGTATCATTATGGCGTCATCCGGCTGAGTACGGTGTCCATATTTCGTCAAGACTCTTACCAAGAATGTGATTTCCTAAATCACATTCTTGGTAGTATAGAGGCTTGTAAGAAATTTACCGTCACGAAGGAAAGGTAGCCCTAATGATACTTTACCTGCAAGGCTATCAGAAGAACTTAAAGCAAAGCGTATGTAGAACAACAACCCAAAGGAGGAATCAATATGGAACACAGTAAAAAATATGCATGGACCTGGAAAGTAAAAGAAGAATATTTAGATGAGTATGTAAAAATGCACCTGGATCCATGGCCAGAAATTATGGAAGAACACACGAAGGCTGGATATCGTAATTATTCTATCTTTCAAAATGGAAATCAATTTTTCTATTGTTTTGAATGTGATGATGTAAATGCAGCAAATGAGTATATTGCAAAAAGTGAAGCTTGTAATCGTTGGAATGCAATCACATCAAAAATGGTTGAGGGATCATTTGACTTTAATGAAGAGGAGCCTATTAAGTTTATGAAGGAAGTTTTTTATTTAAAATAAAAGACGGATATATTATTAGGGGGAAATTATGAGAGAATCACAAAAAACAAAAGATAAAAAGTTAAAATTACCTAAGGTAAGAAAGATAAAAGATAAAAAAATAAAAATGACTCAAATGGGAAGCAACAGGGATTCGATCGCGGGGAAATTAAAGAGATCCCTGTATAAGATAGGAGCAGTAAGTGGATTTAATATAATATTAGCAATTGTATTATTATTTACAATCTCCAATGAAATAAAATCTTTTCGGGATACGGCATTCACAGCAACTAATTTTGCCTGGAGTTCCCGTGAGACATTATTATCCGTGGAAACGAATTTTTTTAAAGCTATCTCAAGTACTGACAAAGGACAGACCGATGAATATATCATTGCTGCAAATACAGCCTCCAATAATTTAGTCAGTGCCGTTGCAAAATTAGCAGAATTGAATGTTGCCACAAAGGAAGAACTGACCAAAATTGAAGATTTAAATATGGAAATGGCCCAGGTCAAAACGAACATGCTGGCGAAGATCAAGCAAAATACCCCTGACAGCAATGAAGCCGCAAAATCTTTGTTGATGAGTAAGTATTTGCCAATTACCGCGGAAATTGCTGTAATATTAGATCAAATTGCAGTAAGGGCAGATCAGTCCGCCAATAATTTTGTATCTGGAGCTAACATAAGATCCTATATCAGCCTCGCCATTTTGATTGCATTCTTCGCATTTAACCTTTTCTTATTAATAAGTACAAGCAAATCTATTATTAAAAAAATTACAACTCCAATTGTGGGAATCAAAGATGCTTTAGTGGAAGTTGCAAATGGTAATCTGGATATTACATTTAATTATGAATCCAATGATGAATTTGGTGTATTAGCAAATTCCATCCGTGAAACAATTAAAGAATTAAAGAAATATATTGACAACATTAATATTGCTTTAAAGAATCTGTCCGAAAAAGACATGAGTGAGGAAATTACTATCGATTATAAAGGTGATTTTGAACCCCTGAAAGTATCCGTAAATTCCATAGTAGATTTTTTAAATGAGATGCTATACAAATTAAAGGGAGTAGCCTATGAGGTATCTGAGGGTGCGAAAAAAATGCAGGAATCTTCCCAGCTGCTTGCAGATGGAGCCAGTGATCAATCAAGTTCTGTAGAAGAACTTGCTGCTACTATCCATGAGGTCACTGAGGCAGTACAGGCAAATGCAGATAATGCAAAGCATGTCAATCAATTTTTTGATAAATCCATCCAGCAAATTGATGAGGGAAATGATTATATGAAGGAACTTCTTGCCTCAATGGAACGTATTGCAGAACATTCGAATCAAGTGTCAAATATAGTTAAGATGATTGATGAAATATCATCACAAACAAATCTTCTGTCATTAAATGCTGCAATAGAAGCAGCAAGAGCAGGGGAACATGGAAAAGGTTTTGCAGTCGTTGCCAACGAAATTGGAAAACTTGCAAATGAAAGTGCCCTGGCCGCAAAAAATTCGACAGATTTAATCAATAAGACCTTAGAAGTTGTTAAAAGTGGTTCTGAACTTACCTCTAAAACTGCAAGTGTTTTTGATGCAATTGTAAAAGATTCAGAAGAAACAAAAGAATTAGTAAATGGTATTGATGAAGCTTGTGCAAGTCAATCTGATTCTTTGGCAGAAATCCTTGTTGTTGTAAATCAGATTGCTAATGTTACAGAAGCAAATACATTAGCAGCGGAAGAAACAGCAGCTTCCAGTGAAAAACTGACCTCGGAAGCGGATACACTTCGTTCAATGTTAGATGAATATGTATTAAAAGAGATATAAAAAGTTTTATATTTTTCTGGGAAAAAGGACGGATGTGGTTTTACATCCGTCCTTTTTTATGAAAAACAAACAAAAACAAATAAAAACAACAAAAACAAGTAAAACAGTATTGACTAAAAAAGAAAACAATGATACAATACAGTTAAACAAACATAAAACAAACCAAAACAACATTTTTAGGAGGAAATATTATGGTATCTGAATACGAAATCAAGAAAGAAATATGCGAAATAGGTAGAAGAATCTATAATAAAGGTATGGTTGCTGCAAATGATGGTAACATTTCTGTAAAGTTAAATGAGAATGAATTTTTATGTACGCCAACCGGTGTTAGTAAAGGATTTATGACTCCTGAATATATCTGTAAAGTAGATAAGAATGGAAAGGTACTTCAAGCAAACGGTAACTTCAAACCATCTTCAGAAATCAAAATGCATATGCGTGTATATAAAGAAAGACCAGACGTTAATTCAGTAGTTCATGCTCACCCAATGTATGCAACTGGATTTGCAATTGCAGGTATTCCATTAACTCAGCCAATTATGCCGGAAGCAGTTATCACTCTTGGTTGTGTTCCGATTGCTGAATATGGTACACCATCTACAGAAGAAATTCCAGATGCAGTATCAAAATATGTTCAATATTATGATGCAGTATTATTAGAAAATCATGGAGCTTTAACTTACTCTGATTCACTTTTAGCAGCATACCACAAGATGGAGTCTGTAGAATTCTATGCACAATTATTATTCATCTCAACTCAACTTGGCGGACCAAAAGAATTATCAGAAGCTCAGGTTCAAAGACTATATGAGATCCGCAGACAATTCGGCATGACAGGAAAACATCCTGCTGATCTTTGCCAAAACAACAAAGATGGAAAAACTAGTTGTCACGGATGCAGCGAACATGGAAGCAAAGGAACTGATACAGATGCATTAGTTTCTGAAATCGCAAGTAAAGTAATTCAACAATTAGGTTTAAAATAAGAAATATTATTATCAATCATTCTACAGAAAAGGGGAATGATATATGCATGAAACCAATGAACCTGGTAAAAAGAAACTCGCTAGTCTATACCACGATTTAGACGGTTTGATTGGATATATTGAGTGCATTCAGGCAGAATCAGATAATGTTGATTTAAACTTAAATTTAAGAGATATTACCAGAAAAATAAAATCCACTCAGGCACAAATGGTTGAAGCAGTTGTAAAAGATGTGATGGGAGTGTACCTGCCATTGGAAAAAAATGAGATGGTACAGGATATAAACCTGGATCAGGCGGTTGTTTTAATCAAGGAAGTGGAAAATCAGGCAAAAAGGTGGGGCATGTCTGTTGTAACAAGTATTTATAACAGTGCAGCAAGACCGGTAGCAGTACATTGCATGGACCAATCCTATATAGCAAGTTTTGATGTGGCAAATAATAAAGCATATGCGTCAGCTGCTCTGAAAATGTCCACAATTACATTAAAGAATTTAAGTCAGCCAGGACAGGAATTATACGGCATTCAACATACCAATGAAGGGCAGATTGTAATATTCGGAGGCGGCGAACCACTTATTTACAAAGAAAAAATCATAGGTTCCATAGGAGTAAGTGGTGGTACGGAAGAAGAAGACACAAAACTAGCTGAGTTTGGTAAAAATAAATTGAAGGAGGTCATGACGTGGTCGTAGATGAAAAACAACTTCAAGACATCGTTAATAAAGTATTAGTTAAACTACAGAATAATCCACAAAGTGGTCAAAATAGATTATTAGGCGTCTTTGACGATATGACGGAAGCCATTAACGCAGCGAAAAAAGCACAAAGTATTGTACAAAAGTTATCTATGGATTGCAGAGAAAAAATCATAAGCAATATACGTAAAAAAACTTTGGAAAATGCGGAACTTATGGCTAAAATGGGTGTGGAAGAAACAGGAATGGGCAATGTAGGACATAAGATATTAAAACATCAGCTTCTTGCAGAAAAAACACCTGGTACTGAAGATATTGCAACAATTGCATGGTCTGGAGACAGAGGCTTGACATTGATAGAAATGGGGCCATTTGGCGTAATTGGAGCAATCACTCCATGTACAAATCCAAGTGAAACGATTCTTTGCAATAGTATCGGTATGATCGCAGGAGGCAATACAGTTGTATTTAATCCTCATCCGGCAGCAATTAAAGTTTCTAACTTTGCTGTAAACCTAATAAATGAAGCATCTATTGAAGTAGGCGGACCAGAAAATATCGTAGTATCTGTGAAAAAACCTACTATGGAAACAAGCGATATTATGCTAAAACACAAAGATATCCCATTAATCGCAGCAACAGGAGGACCAGGAGTTGTTACTACAGTTCTTTCTTCTGGAAAACGTGGCATTGGAGCAGGAGCTGGTAACCCACCAGTGCTTGTAGATGAAACTGCTGATATTAAAAAAGCTGCAGAGGATATCGTAAATGGTTGTACTTTCGATAATAACCTGCCATGTATCGCAGAAAAAGAAATCGTTGCGGTAAATGAAATAGTAGAAGAACTGATATATTATCTCATTGAAAATGGTTGTTATGTAATTACGAAAGAAGAACAGGACAAATTAACAGCCGTTGTTCTAAAAGATGGCAGATTAAATAGAAAATGTGTAGGTAAAGATGCACGTACATTACTATCTATGATAGGGATCAATGCTCCAGACAACATTCGCTGCATTATCTTTGAAGGAGAAAAAGAACATCCTCTTATTGATGAGGAATTAATGATGCCGATCCTTGGTATCGTCAGAGCCAAAGATATTGATGATGCAATTGAAAAAGCAGTCTGGTTAGAGCATGGCAATCGTCACTCAGCACATATGCATTCAAAGAATGTGGATAATCTGACTAAGTTTGGTAAAGCAATCGATACTGCAATCTTTGTTAAGAATGCACCTTCCTATGCAGCGCTAGGTTTTGGCGGAGAAGGATTTTGTACCTTTACGATCGCAAGTAGAACTGGTGAAGGTCTTACTTCCGCTCGTACCTTTACGAAGCAAAGACGTTGTGTAATGGCAGACAGCCTTTGCATACGATAATCAAATAATATAGGAGGATTTGTAATGGATGTAAATTCAGTTAACATTGAAGAGATTGTAAAACAAGTACTTCAGGGAATGAAAGAAGCTCCAAAAAGTACAGCTGCTAATACATCTGCAGGTACAATACCTAAGACAAGTAAAGTAGCAATGCTTACAAAACTAGAAACATTTGAATTAAAAGAATATCCAATACCTGAATTAGGGGATGATGACATCCTTGTTAAGGTTGAAGGATGTGGTATCTGTGGTACAGATGCTCATGAATATAAAAGAGACCCATTTGGTTTGATTCCGGTTGTACTTGGTCATGAAGGTACCGGTGAAATCGTTAAGATGGGCAAAAATGTAAAGAAGGACAGTGCTGGTAAATCACTTAATATTGGTGATAAAGTAGTAACTTGTATGATCTTTAAAGACAATCCGGATATTACAATGTTCGACCTTAACAAGCAAAATGTAGGGGGAGCAGATGTATATGGATTATTACCGGATGATGATGTTCATTTAAATGGATGGTTTGCAGATTATATTGTTATTAGAGGCGGATCTACCGTATTTAATGTAAGTGATCTGGATTTAGACTCAAGAATCTTAATCGAACCTTCTGCAGTATTAATTCATGCAGTGGAGAGGGCGAAGACTACAGGAATACTTAGATTCAATTCCAGAGTAGTTGTACAAGGATGCGGACCAATTGGATTACTTTGTATCGCAGTGCTTAGAACCATGGGTATTGAAAATATTGTTGCAGTAGATGGTGAACAAAAGAGACTTGACTTTGCGAAAGAATTAGGTGCAACAAAATCAGTAAACTTTAAAGACCATAACGGTATTGAAGCGTTAGCAAAAGGCGTGGAAGATGCATTTGGCGGTTACCTTGCAGATTTTGCATTCCAATGTACCGGTTCCCCGGTTGCCCATGCAAATATATATAAATTTATCCGTAATGGCGGTGGTCTTTGCGAACTTGGTTTCTTTATCAATGGTGGAGATGCAACAATCAATCCTCATTTTGATATTTGTGCAAAAGAAATCACTACAGTAGGATCCTGGGTTTATACATTAAGAGATTATGCTACAACATTTGATTTCTTAAAGAGAGCAAAAGGAATCGGGCTTCCAATTAACAAATTAATCACACATAAATATCCGCTAAGTCAAATTAATGAAGGCTATGTAACGAACCTTAAAATGGAAGGCTTAAAGATTGCCATTATTAATGAATAATAGGGAGAAAAAAGTATGACAAGTGCAGTAGGAATGATAGAAGTATATGGACTTGTTGCAGCTTTTGTTGCAGGAGATGCTGGATGTAAAGCAGCGAATGTTACAATAGAGACTTTCGATCGAAATAAGCCTGCAAATGCAGACAGCCTTCCGGTTCCTTTAATCATTATGGTAAAGTTTCGTGGTAGTGTTGATGATGTTAGAGCGGCAGTTGATGCGGCGGAAGTGGCAGCAAATAAAGTTTCTGGAGTGATTACAAAACATATTATTGCCAGACCAGAAACTGATACTGAAAAGATGTTAAAATTAAATGGATTAGATAAGAACTAAAACTATAAATGGAATTAATCAGGAGGATAATTATTATGGCACAAGAAGCATTAGGAATGGTAGAAACCAGAGGATTAACAGCAGCAATTGAGGCAGCAGATGCAATGGTGAAAGCAGCTGAAGTTGTATTAGTAGGAACAGAAAAAATCGGTTCCGGACTTGTAACAGTATTAGTCAGAGGAGATGTAGGCGCTGTGAAAGCAGCTACAGAAGTTGGTGCAGCAGAAGCAAGCAGACTTGGCGAATTAGTAGCAGTGCATGTAATTCCAAGACCACATACAGATGTAGAAAAAATTCTTCCTAGAATCTAATGATATATTAGCCCATGGCAAAAAGGAGTGTAGGACCAATGAAATCATTAGGATTTATTGAAATCCCAAGCGTAACAGCTGCGATTGAAGCACTAGATACTATGTGCAAAACGGCAGACGTTGAATTTGTTACATGGGAGAGAAAATTAGGTGGAAGACTTGTAACAATCGTTGTTAGGGGCGATGTTGCTGCTGTTACAGAAGCAGTTGAAAGTGCAGCAAGTAAAGCAATGAAACCTTGTGTTCATGCAGTGATCCCAAATCCACATGAAGAAACATTAAGAATGGTTGAGATTAGTGCTAATAAGTTTAATTAGGCGGTGTAAACATGGCAGATGAAAAAAAGCCAGTGAAAGCAAATGAGAAACCACCAGTAAATGTGGTACCAGAAAATATTCAAAAAGATACAATTGTAAAAGAAGTAAATTCAAAAAATGAAACCATCAAAACTAAAAAAGTCGTATCAAAACCTGTAAAAAAAGAGGTTGAAGAGACAATTATCAAGGAGGAAAAAAGAATGGCACAAGAAGCATTAGGAATGGTAGAAACTAGAGGTTTAGTAGCAGCAGTTGAGGCAGCAGATGCAATGTTAAAAGCAGCTAACGTTACACTTGTAGGAACAGAAAAAATCGGTTCTGGTCTTGTATCTGTTATGGTAAGAGGTGATGTAGGAGCTGTTAAGGCTGCTGTTGAATCAGGAGCAAATTCAGCATCTAAACTTGGTGAATTAGTAGCAACTCATGTAATCCCAAGACCACACACAGATGTAGAAAAAATACTTCCAGCTTTAAAATAGGTTTTTATTACAGTTCAGCTATGCAGAAAGTAGTGTCAAATTCCACGAGGGTGCTTGCATACTAAGGGCAGTTTGTGCACTACTTTCTATATGGCGTTCTGCCTAAGCAAAATGTAGCAGCGCGAAACCCCGCTTAGGGCTGAACTGTAGCAGCTCAAAAGTTCAGGGTAAGATAAAATTATTGGTACGAAATTAAAAGAGGTGACAATCTTGGAAGAAAAAACAGTTGAAATGATAACAAAATTGGTTATGGAAGCAATGAATCAAAAAAGTACCAATGAAGGATTTGCTGTACCAGTTGGAGTATCTGCAAGACATATACATTTAACAAAAGAAGATGTAGAGACATTATTTGGAAAAGGTTATGAATTAACCAAGAAAAAAGAGTTAATGGGCGGCCAGTACGCGGCCAATGAACTGGTAACAATCGTAGGTATAAAGCTTAGAGCCATCGAGAATGTAAGAATTTTAGGACCTGTCCGTAAGGCATCCCAGGTTGAAATTTCAGCAACAGATTCGATAAAATTAGGAATAAAAGCTCCGATCAGAGAGTCAGGAGACATTAAGGGTTCGGCACCAATTGCAGTCGTTGGGCCAAAGGGTGTTGTATATTTACAAGAAGGCTGTATTATAGCAAAAAGACATATACATATGTCCCCGGCAGATGCAAAAGAAGCTGGTGTAAACAATGGTGATACAGTATCAGTGCAAGTTGAAAATGAAAGAGGAACAACCTTTAATCATGTAAGTATCCGTGTGGATGAGAGTTTCACATTGGAAATGCATATTGATACAGATGAAGCAAATGCAGCTAAAATTGCTACAGGGAATATTGTCAGGATTTTAAAGTAATGCAGATGATAGTCATCAGATAAAGTAGAAATAAATACATTTTTATGTAATTATAATAAATGAAGTATAGGAAAACCAAATTTGAATGTTAAGTAGGTGAAAACATGATTGTAGGCAAAGTTGTAGGCAGTGTTGTAGCGACAAGAAAGAATGAACACCTTGTAGGCTCAAAATTTTTAATTGTTGAACCTTTTAAAAATATGGAGCAAGGCAGCGAGAGATTTGTAGCAGTTGATAATGTTGGTGCAGGAATAGGTGAAATTGTTCTTGTAGCAAAAGGCAGTGCCGCCAGAATTGGCTGTAATACAGAAAGTTCACCTGTTGATGCAGCAATTGTCGGTATTGTTGACGACTGGATAGGACTGGAGTAGATTTGACATATGGATATTAAGGAATTAACAAGTATTGTGAAGGAAAGTGGAGTTGCCGGTGCTGGAGGCGCAGGGTTTCCAACCTATGGAAAGTTTGATAAGAGAGCGGATACGATTATCTTAAACTGCGCTGAATGTGAACCTTTGCTGAAAGTACATAGGCAGCTTTTACAAAAATTTGCTTATGAAATCATGAGTACACTTGATATGATAGCGACAGCAGTAGAAGCAAATCAGATTATTATTGCCGTAAAATCTTCTTATACCTTAACAGTTGATGCTGTTAAATCCTATATTGATTCATTTCCCAAAATTATAATCAAAGAGCTAGAAGAAGTTTATCCAATGGGAGATGAAATTGTACTTATCTATGAAACATTAGGTAAAGTCGTACCTCCTGGTAGTATTCCAATTGAAGCCGGAGTTACTGTATTCAATGCAGAAACTGTTTATAATATCTATAAAGCAGTCACAGATCATGAGCCGGTTTCTTCTAAATATCTTACGATAGCAGGAGCAGTAAATACTCCCGTGACGATAAAAGTTCCTATTGGAATGACTGTAAAAGAGGTTGTAGATTTAGCTGGAGGATCTGTAGTTGATAATCCTGTATATATTATGGGAGGTCCAATGACAGGGAACATTGTAAATTCTTATGATACAGTTACGAAAACTACCAATGCAATTTTGGTCCTGCCTAAAAATCAATATGTAATACAAAAGAGGTTATCAAAGACCTCTATTAATATGAAAAGAGCCATGTCAGCTTGCTGTCAATGTGAAATGTGCACGAATCTGTGTCCCAGAAATCAATTAGGGCATCCTATTGCGCCTCATATGTTCATGAGAGCAGCCACAAGTGGTGTTACGAAAGATTTAGAGCCATTTTTGGATACAATGTTTTGCAGTTCTTGTGGATTATGTGAAATGTATGCCTGTCCCCAAGAACTGTCTCCAAGGCGGTTAATTCAGGATTATAAAAATGGATTAAGACAAAATGGAATCATTATGCCAAAAGGATATTCCTTGGGGGAAGTAGAATCTTTCAGAGAATATCGTAAGATTCCTATGGAACGTTTGACTTCCAGGCTCGGTTTAAAAGCTTATAATGTGGAGGCTCCCCTCACTGAGACTGAAGTGATACCAAAACAGGTAAAAATCTTATTAAATCAACACATTGGTCCAAAAGCAGAACCTGTGGTAAATAAGAAAGATATGATAAGCAAAGGTGATGTGATCGCAGCGGCAGAAGAAGGAAAACTTTCTCTCCCAATACACGCATCAATTTCAGGCGAAATATTAGAAGTAAACGATAAATATATAATAATTAATAGTTAGTATAGTCTGATAATTGTGAAACTCTTAATTGTGCCTATGATTATTCCAAAGTACACGGGAATATCAATAGACACAAAAAAGGGCTTCACAATTATCAGTATAGCGAATAGAGAGAGGATGCGCACTTTATGGGTAAGGCAATCGGAATGGTTGAATATAAAACAGTTTCCAGAGGATTATTAGTAGCAGATATGATGCTTAAAACAGCAGAAGTTGAGATTGTTGAGGCTCAGACGGTATGTCCTGGAAAATATATTGTATTATTAAGTGGTGATCTAAGTGCTGTTAATGCATGTATTGAAGCTGCCCGTACTGGTCATAGTGAACATCTGATAGATAGTTTTATTCTGGGTAATCCCCATGAATCAATTTTTCCGGCTATTTATGGTACCACCAGGATTGATAAAATCAATGCTCTTGGGATTTTAGAAACTTTTTCAGCAGCATCTATTATTGTAGCTGCCGACGAAGCGGCCAAAACGTCACAAGTGGATTTGATAGAATTAAGAATTGCCAGAGGTATGTGTGGTAAATCTTATCTATTATTAACAGGAGATATAGCTGCGGTAGAAGCAGCTATAGCAAAGGCAAAATCAGCTGTTGGCGAAAATGGGATGTTATTAGATTCTTCAGTAATTGCAAATCCTGATGGAAAACTTTGCAAAAGTATATTATAATGCTCATAAAGACAATTTTTCTTGCTCGCAAGGGAAAAATTGTCTATGGGATAATAAATACGGAGTATTTATTATATTCACATAGACTAATCCTTACATAAGGGAAAAAATGCTTGCGTGACAATAAATACGAAGTATTTATTGTATGCTCATATAGCATTTAAATAGAAAATTGTCTATGGGACAATAAATACAACAAATTAAATGGGGTACCATGTAGGAAAGTAGGAATGTTGATGCTTGCAATCGAAAGAAGAAATAAGATATTGGAGATTTTACAAAGTGAAAACCGGGTTGTGGTTAGTAATTTAAGTGAATTGTTCAAGGTTACAGAAGAAACAATCAGGCGAGATCTTGAGAAACTTGAAAAAGAAGGCTTGGCCAAGAAAACTTATGGTGGGGCGATCATTAATGAAAGTGTAAATGTAGATTTGCCATATACTGTCCGTAAGAAAGCCAATGTGGCAAACAAACAATACATTGCAGAAATTGTAAGTTCTATGATTGAAGATGGGGACCATATCATGATGGATGCAAGTTCTACTGCAGTGTTTGTTGCAAAGCAACTAAAGAAAAAGAACAAGAGAAATTTAACTCTGATAACTAATTCCATCGAGATTCTTTTAGAATTATCCGATGTAGTCGGATGGAATGTTTTATCAACCGGAGGTGTGTTAAAAGAAGGTTCCCTCTCTTTAGTCGGCTATCAGGCAGAGAAAATGATCAGTACTTTTCATGTTGATAAAGCAATTATCTCCTGCAAAGGGGTCGATATGAATAATGGCATCACAGATTCCAATGAAATGGATGCACATATTAAGAAATTAATACTCGATTCTGCGAATACAAAAATATTAGTAGCAGATACATCAAAATTTGGTAAGATATCATTTACTCAAATAAGTGAATTAGATAAAGTTAATATTCTTGTGACAGATACAAAATTGGATGAAAAATGGGAACAAACATTTGAAACTTTAAAAATTGATTATAAGTATAGTAAAGAACAATAATAATATCGCTCTATTTAAATCAAGGAATATAGTTTTTAATTTAATAATAAAAAGCTTGTGGTGAAAGATGAATCTTCACCACTTTTTTTGTTTAAACTCAAAACAAACACAAAACAAATAAAAACAGATATTAAAACAATGATAAACAAAGATAAATAAAGAAAAACAAACAAAAAACAGTTGAACAACACAATGAAATATGGTATTATAAAATAGAACATAGAATAGATAGAATCAGATATACAGATTCTTAAATATAAATAGTTATCATTACGAAAGGCGGAGCTTATGAAACGATCAAAGAGAATGGAAGTGCTGGATGGACGTCCTGTAAATAAAGATGGGTTTATCAATGAATGGCCGGAAATGGGATTTGTTGCAATGAAAAGCCCTTATGATCCTAAGCCTTCTATTAAAGTGGTTGATGGAGTGATTGTTGAATTAGATGGGAAGAAAAGAGATGACTTTGATTTTATAGATCAGTTTATAGCTGATTACGCAATTCGAATTGATAGAAGCCTGGATTCAATGGCTTTATCGTCTCTTGATATTGCCAGAAAAATAGTTGATATTAATGTATCCAGAAAAGAGATATTAAAAATCGTATCCGGTATTACTCCGGCTAAGATGGTTGAAGTAATCAATTATCTTAATGTTGTCGAGATGATGATGGGTATGCAAAAAATGAGAGCAAGAAAGACACCGGCAAACCAGGCACATATCACGAACTTAAAAGATGATCCGGTACAAATTGCAGCCGATGCAGCGGAAGGGGCTCTTAGAGGGTTCCGTGAAGAAGAAACAACTGTTGGCATTGCAAGATATGCACCGTTTAATGCGATTGCATTGCTGATAGGATCTCAGGCAGGAAGAAGAGGCGTTCTTACCCAATGTGCCGTAGAAGAAGCTACAGAATTAGAATTAGGAATTCGCGGTTTCACAACTTATGCTGAAACAATGTCAGTGTATGGTACAGAAAAAGTATTTGTGGATGGAGATGATACTCCATATTCTAAAGCATTTTTAAATAGTGCATATGCTTCCAGGGGATTAAAAACGAGATTCACATCAGGATCCGGTTCGGAAGTTTTAATGGGAAATGCGGAAAAGAAATCCATGCTTTATTTAGAAACCAGATGTCTCTATGTTACAAAAGGCGCTGGTTCACAAGGAATACAAAATGGTTCTGTCAGTTGTATTGGTGTGACTGCCAGTGTACCTGCCGGTATTAAAGAAGTAATCGGTGAAAATTTAGTAGCGGCCTTACTTGGTCTTGAATGCGCTTCTTCTAACGATCAAAGTTTCACAAATTCTGATATGAGAAGAACTGCAAGAACAATGCTTCAGTTTATGCCTGGCACGGATTTTATCTTCTCCGGATATGCAGGAGAACCTAATTACGACAATTTATTTGCAGGTTCTAACTTTGATGCTGAGGATTTTGATGACTACAATGTATTACAAAGAGATATGCAGGTAGATGGCGGCTTAAAACCAGTGAAAGAAGAAGATGTGATTCGGGTCAGATCATTAGCTGGGAAAGCTGTACAGGCAGTATTTAAATATTTAGGATTGACTGAAATCACAGATGAACAGGTAGAGGCAGTTACATATGCCCATGGAAGTAAAGAAACTTTAAGTCGTGATGTTGTTGCAGATCTAATGGCAGTAGAAGATATGATGAAGAGAGGAATTACAGGAGTTGACATTGTAAAAGCCCTGGCTGAAACCGGCTTTGAAGAGTTGGCAGAAAGTATCTTAAATATGTTAAAACAACGTGTGGTAGGTGACTATATGCAGACTTCAGCAATTTTAGATGAAAATTTCAAAGTAAACTCAGGAGTAAATAATCCAAATGATTATATGGGACCGGGTACTGGTTATCGTGTGGATGGAGAACGCTGGGAAGAGATTAAGAGAATTCCTCACATTATTGACCCTAATAACTTCTAGGAGGTGGCATGCATGGAGTTAAATCAAGAATTAATTGAACGAATTACAAGGTTGGTTATAGAAAAAATCAATCTGCAGAATGAACAAAGTGAAGCCCATGGCACTCCTTTTACTGGGAAAACTTCTTATGCAGGATATCCGGTGGCTAAAAAAGGTACAAATCCAAAAGAAGTGGTTGTAGGAGTAGGGCCGGCATTTCAAAGAGAAATTAAGAAAACCATTAATGGATTAAGTCTGGATGATGTTTTAAAGAATATTACAGCCGGAATTGAAGAAGAAGGCATGATACCCCGGGTAGTAAAAATATTAAAGACTTCAGATGTGTGCTTTATGGCATTAGAGGCGGCTAAGATAAGTGGATCAGGTATTGGTATCGGAATCCAGTCCAAAGGAACTACAGTAATCCATCAAAAAGATTTATATCCATTATCTAATCTGGAATTGTTTTCACAAGCTCCATTAATGACATTAAAAACCTACCGGGCAATTGGTAAAAATGCAGCAAAATATGTGAAAGGTGAGAAAGTATCTCCAATTGAAGGAGTAAATGATCCGATGGTTCGTGCCAATTACCAGGTAAAAGCAGCACTTATGCATATTAAAGAAACAGAACTGGTAGATGTTAGTATACCAATGATTGAATGGAGGTCTGAAAATGAGATATCCTTTAGGTGAGCATGAAATAAATTCCATAAAATCCAAAACGGGAAAGAAATTAAGTGGAATTACATTAGATGAAATAAAAAAAGGAAATGTAACAGCAGATGATATAAAGATTTCAAAAGAAATGCTTTATAATCAGGGACAGGTAGCCAAGGAAAGTGATAATTCAGAACTTGCTAAAAATTTTGAAAGAGCATCTGAACTTGTGGATGTACCCGATGAAGTAATTTTAGAAATGTACAATAAATTAAGACCAAATAGATCAACAAAACTTGAATTAGCCACTATGGCTAAAGATCTTTTAGAGAAATACAAAGCAGTAAATTGTGCCAAATTGGTAATGGAAGCGGCTGAAATTTATGAGAAAAGGGGAATTCTTCTTTGAAATTAATTGCAGGTGTAGATATTGGTAATTCAACAACAGAAGTTTGTATCGGTGGGATCAAAGAAGATGGGCGGATTCGTTATCTGTCCTCTTGCAAAAGAGCAACCACAGGGACAAAAGGAACGCTGGCAAATGTATCAGGAATCAAAGATGCATTAGAAGAGGCTATGGGAATCTTAAATAAGTCTGTCAATGAACTTAGTCTGATCCGTATTAACGAAGCGACACCAGTTATAGGTGATACCGCAATGGAAACCATCACGGAGACAATTATTACAGAATCTTCTATGATTGGTCATAATCCATCCACTCCAGCTGGTGCAGGTCAGGCAGTTGGTACCATTCTATATATGGAGCATTTAAATCAGGGAAAGGCAGAGATTCCTTATATTATAGCTGCCGGTAGTGAAACAACTTATGAAGAAATAGCCAGACAGATAAATCAATATAGTAACAGGCTTAATATAGCAGGATTAATCCTACAGGCAGATGAAGCAGTTTTAGTATGGAATCGTTTAAAGAACAAAATACCGGTAGTGGATGAAGTAAAAAGAATTTATCAAATACCAGAATTTAAAGTAGCAGCAATTGAAGTTGCACTTGTAGGTCAAAGTATAAGAATGCTTTCCAACCCTTATGGGATAGCAACCTTGTTAAAGTTAAATGGAGAAGAGACAAAAGCGGTCACTCCAATTGCTAAAAGTTTAATTGGCAAGAGAAGCGCTGTTGTAATAAAGACTCCTCATGGTAATGTGAAAGAAAATATATTACCTGCCGGAGAAATATATATTGAATCAGATCAGATCTACTCTGTAAATATTGATTCTGGCGCGGAAAGAATCATGGAAGTATTAGAAAATGCAGGAACCATAAAAGATATCAGCGGTCAGGCAGATTCCAATATTGGTAATATGTTAAATAATATTAAAACAGGTATGGGTAAAGTCATAGAAGAAACAGATAGAAATATAAAAATCACTGATATTTTGGCGGTGGATACGCTGGCACCTGTGCCTATTTCCGGATCACTGGCAGGAGAGACCTGTATGGAAAAAGCGGTTGGAATTGCAGCCATGGTCAAAACCGAACAATTGCCAATGAGGAAAATTGCAGAGGAGCTAAAGAGGCAGTTACATATTTATGTAAAAGTTGCCGGAGTAGAAGCAATTATGGCAACCCTTGGAGCAATTACCACTCCCGGAACAACACTGCCTCTGGCGATTCTCGATCTTGGAGGAGGCTCTACAGATGCTGCAATTATTGACAGAGACGGCAAAGTAAAAGCAACACATCAGGCAGGAGCAGGAGAATTAGTCTCCATGCTTATTCAGACGGAACTTGGATTAACCAGCCGTCACACAGCAGAACAGATAAAGAGGTATCCTTTGGCAAAGGTAGAAAGCCTATATCATATGAGACTGGAAAACGGTGGAATGCATTTCTTTGAAGAACCAGTTGAACCGAAATATTTTGGGAATGTAGTGCTTTTACATCCGGATGAAATGATTAAGATAGAAGAAGATATACCGTTAGAAAAAATAGCTCTTATTCGAAAAGAAGCCAAGAGAAAGGTATTTGTCAAAAATGCAGTAAGAGCATTATTAAAAATAGCCCCAGATCATAATTTAAGAAGTATATCTAATATTGTTTTAGTTGGTGGGTCTGCAGAGGATTTTGAAATACCTGAAATGTTAATGGAAGAATTTGCGAACTACAAGATAGTTTGCGGGCGTGGAAATATCAGGGGAACAGAAGGTCCAAGAAATGCAGTAGCCACAGGACTTGTTCTATCATATGCAGGTGGAAGCCATGGGAATGAATAAACCATCAATACTAATTTATATAAATGAAGCCGATCCAGATATTTTAAATGAGGTCTGTGCAGGCATTGAAGAAGAAGGAATTCCATATGAGATTTTTTCTAAAGAAGAAATGGATTTAGAATATTTATCTTTCAATAGTGCCAATGATTCTATCTTAGGAGCCGGTATAGGTATATTTGGAGGGAAAGTTGCATTGTCCCTGCGTTCTCTTCCAAGGGGAACTTATATCTATTATTTAGAAAATCCTACAGATAGTGAGAGCAGAAACATAGGTGCAAATGGAGCAAGGGCAGTAAAGAGAATGCCATTTAAAGATTAATTTGAACTAAGAAGGAATGATAATATGAGCATATATACAAAAACTGGTGATAATGGTTCTACAAAATTAATGAAATTGCAGAATGTTTCTAAATCCGATGAAAGAATCCAGCTTCTTGGAAACATTGATGAATTGACGAGTAATCTTGGATTGATCAAAGCATCCAGTGATAATGCAGATATAAAAAATGAGATAGAAAGAATACAGAAAAATCTTATGACAATTATGGCTTGTATTGCTGATCAATTCAACCAGCAACACAAGATGAACGAAGCAGAAGTAATTCACTTAGAGGAAGAAATCAATCGTATGGAATCTTCTTTTTCCAGAAAGAACGAATTTATTCTGCCGGGACAAACAAAGGAATCGGCTCAGATAGATATTGCAAGAACAGTTGCAAGAAGAGCGGAAAGATGGCTGGCTGTTGTTGACCGTAAGTTTAATGCAGACTCAGGGGCTAAAAAATATATGAATCGACTGGCTGATTATCTATATATGCTGGCAAGGTATACTGACTTTATGCTGAGTAAAAAGAGTGATAAAGAAACAACATTTTCAACAAGCATACAGAGGGATAGGACAGATGATGAGATCATATCGGCTGTACTACAGAAGTTAGGATTAGGAAATAAAAATATGACCTTATCCAGTGCAAAAAAATTAATTGAAAAGGTTGAAGAACGTGCAAAAGAGGTTGGCTTAAATGCGGTTATTGCTGTATGTGGACCTGATGGTAATCCAATCGCTGTCCATGTAATGGATGGTGCATATCTGGCAAGTTTTGATATTGCAATGAAGAAAGCCTATACCAGTGTGGCTGTGAAAATGTCAACGAAAAGATTAGGAGAATTAGCAAAACCAGGAGAAACGTTCTATGGAATTGATAAGGCAGATAATGGACGGATGATAATCTTTGGCGGTGGAGTGCCATTAATGGCAGGAGATATGATGATAGGCGGTCTTGGAGTCAGTGGAGGAACATCGGAAGAAGATTCCCATTTAGCAGACTATGGACTTGAAGTACTGGACAAAGTATTATAATGGAGGCGATCAGGATGGAACATAATGATATTGAAATTAAGAAAAGCTTACGAATAAATAAATTAATAGAAGATTTATATGCTAATATGCCTGAAATTGAGGCAGATAGAGCCTATTTATTAACAGAGAGCTATAGACAAACGGAAGATGAACCAATCATCATGCGTCGCGCAAGAGCCTTTGAACATATTTTGAATAATATTCCAATCACTATTCGTGATCAAGAATTAATTGTGGGAAGTGCAACTATATCACCCAGAGGATGCCAGGTCTTTCCTGAGTTTTCATATTCCTGGTTAGAGGGTGAATTTGACACAATAGCGACCAGAAGTTCTGATCCATTCTACATCTCAGAAGATACAAAGAATATATTAAAAGATGTTTTTAAATATTGGAAAGGAAGAACAACAAGTGAACTGGCAACGACATATATGGCGCCAGAGACTAAAATGGCAATGGAACATAATATATTTACACCAGGAAACTATTTTTATAATGGAGTAGGTCATGTTACCGTTTGCTATGAAAAAATTCTAAAGATCGGTTTCGAAGGAATTATAAATGAAGTAAAAAAAGCTTTATCAAAATTAAAGGTATCGGATATGGATTATGTAAAAAGAAATGAATTTTTACAATCCGTATTAATTAGCTGCCAGGCAGCAATTGATTATGCAAACCGCTATGCCAAATTAGCAGTGGAAGAAGCAAAAAAATGCAATGATAAAACGAGAAAAGAAGAACTTATGTTAATAGCACATAACTGCAGCAGAGTACCGGCTCAGGGTGCGGCTACCTTTTATGAAGCATGTCAGTCTTTCTGGTTCGTTCAGATGTTATTGCAAGTGGAATCCAGTGGTCACTCTATTTCACCTGGACGTTTTGATCAATATATGTTTCCATATTATGAGGCCGATATAAAATCAGGGAAGATTACAAAAGAGTTTGCAATAGAGCTTATGGATTGTATCTGGGTAAAATTAAATGATTTAAACAAAGCACGTGATGCTGCTTCGGCAGAAGGTTTTGCAGGATACAGCCTGTTCCAGAATCTCATTGCCGGTGGTCAGAATAAAGACGGTGTAGATGTTACTAACGAATTATCTTATATGTGTATTGAAGCATCCATGCATGTTATGCTTCCTCAACCGTCCTTATCTGTACGTGTATGGAATGGCACACCTCATGAATTCCTGATAAAGGCAGCAAAATTAACACGCACAGGAATTGGTCTGCCTGCATATTACAATGATGAGGTCATCATACCTGGATTAGTAAATCGTGGATTAACCTTGGCAGATGCCAGAGAATATAACATTATTGGATGTGTGGAGCCCCAAAAGGCCGGTAAAACAGAAGGATGGCATGACGCAGCTTTCTTTAACATGCTAAGACCTTTAGAGCTTGTATTTAGTAATGGAATAGATCAGGGAAAACAAATAAGTATTGAAACCGGTGATGTTGAGAAAATGACTTCCTTTGAAGAATTCTTTGAAGCATATCAAAAGCAAATGAACTATATGATCGGTCTCATGGTAAATGCGGATAATGCCATTGATGTAGCTCATGGAGAAAGATGCCCGCTGCCATTTTTATCAAGTATGATCGAAGACTGTATCGGACGTGGTAAAAGTGTGCAGGAAGGTGGTGCAGTCTATAATTTTACCGGGCCTCAGGGATTTGGAATCGCCAACATGACAGATTCTTTATATGCAATTAAGAAATTAGTATTTGAAGACAGAAAAGTAACTTTGGCAGAATTTAAACACGCTTTGGAAGTGAATTTTGGAAAAGGTATTGATTCTGCTGCAGCAGAAGAAATTACGAAGGAAGTTGCCAGCAATCTATTAAAGCAGGGAAAACAGGTTACAGAACAAGAAATCAGAGATATCTATACTTCCGTATTATCAGGCGGTATTAGTAAGGAAGAACAGGAAAGATTGAATTATATATTAGACTTAATATCTGAGCTTCCTAAGTATGGTAATGATGTTACTGAGGTGGATATGTTTGCCCGTGAAGTTGCATATACCTATTCCAAACCTTTAGAAACTTTTAGAAATCCCCGTGGAGGACAGTATCAGGCAGGATTATATCCAGTATCTGCCAATGTACCTTTAGGAGCACAGACTGGAGCTACACCGGATGGAAGATTTGCCTTTACTCCAATCGCAGATGGTGTTTCTCCTGCATCAGGAAGGGATACGAATGGACCGACTGCAGCAGCTAATTCAGTAGCAAAATTAGATCATTATATTGCATCCAATGGAACTTTATTCAATCAGAAATTCCATCCATCTGCATTAAGCGGCGTAAGAGGGCTTGAGAACTTCATATCATTGATACGTGCTTTCTTTGATCAAAAAGGAAGTCATATGCAGTTCAATGTAGTTAGCAGGGATACTTTAATAGATGCTCAGAATCATCCAGAGAATTACAAAAATCTAGTAGTTCGCGTTGCAGGATATAGTGCTTTATTTACCTCTCTTTCAAGATCATTACAAGATGACATTATCGCTAGAACGGAGCAGGGATTCTAATTGGAGGAGATTATTGTGGAAAAAGATTTTACACAGGTAAAAGGTAGAATATTTGATATACAGAAATATTCCATTCACGATGGCCCGGGGATACGAACCATAATATTTTTAAAAGGTTGTGTCCTTCGCTGTAAATGGTGCTGTAATCCAGAATCTCAGGAATATGAGATTCAAACAATGGAAGTTCAGGGAAAACAAAAAATTATAGGAAGAGATGTTACTGTTGAAGAAGTCATGAAAGAAATTATGAAAGACATGCCTTACTACAGAAGATCCGGCGGCGGTGTTACCCTATCTGGCGGTGAAGCCTTATGTCAGCCAGAATTTGCAGTGGCTTTATTAAAGACCTGTCAGGAATATGGGATTCATACTGCCATAGAAAGCACTGGTATGGCTGACTTTCACGTGATTGATCAGTACTTGCCATATCTGGATTTATATCTAATGGATATTAAGCATATAAACAGCAAAAAACACGAAGAATATACAAGCAGACCAAATCAGTTAATCTTAGAGAATGCAAGGAAAATTGCAGAATCCGGTACAAATTTAATTATCAGGGTTCCTGTGATTCCAACCTTTAATCATAGGGCAGAAGAGATCAATGATATTGCAAATTATGCAAAGACATTACCGGGAGTAAAAGAACTGCACTTACTCCCATATCACAGATTAGGACAGGATAAATATGAAGGACTTGGCAGAGAGTATGAATTATCCCATATCGAACCCCTAAGTAACGAGTATATGGAAGAATTATCAAAAGTAGTTAGATCATCAGGATTACAATGCCAGATCGGTGGCTGATTAAGGAGTGATAAAATGAATTTTAATGATATATTATCCAATGAAGGAAAGACACGGATTATTCAGGAGATTGTACCAGGGAAGCAGATTACCATAGCCCATGTTATAGCCAATCCTGATGAGATTCTTTATAAAAAATTAGGCTTAAATCCAGAATTAGACTATCATAAGGCGGCCATTGGGATTGTAACTATGAGCCCAAGTGAAACTGCAATTATAGCAAGTGATATTGCCATTAAAACTTCCGGAATCGATCTGGGATTTGTAGATCGTTTTAGTGGAACCTTAATTGTTACCGGCTCTGTATCAGAAGTTGAAACATCATTAAAAGCAATTGTGGATTATGCAAAGGAAAAATTAGGATTCACTGTATGTGAAATTACGAGAACATAAAAAACTTATGTAGATTTTGTACACATTTTCTATTAAACTAAGGAGTGACACATATGAAGAAAATCATACTGATGGGACGAAGTGAATGTGGAAAAACTACATTAACACAAGCTTTAAAAGGTGAGAAAATAAGATACCATAAAACCCAATATACCAATTATTTTGATGTGATCATTGATACACCAGGTGAATATGTAGAAAATAGAGTGCTGGGGAGAGCCTTGGCTTTATATGCTTATGAAGCGGATGTGGTTGGATTATTAATTAGTTCTACGGAAGACTATTCTTTACTTAGTCCGAATATAACCTGCCTTGTGAATCGTGAGGTCATAGGTATAGTGACCCAGATCGACCAGCCAGAGGGAAATCCTGAGAGAGCTAAAGAATGGCTGAAATTAGCAGGGTGCAGCAAGATATTTTTTGTAAGTGCAGCTACCGGTGAAGGAGTATGGGAGATCATAGATTATTTGAAAGAAGATAGCGATGTCCTGCCTTGGGAGAAAGAAGTATCAGGTGTATAGAATGACAAATATCTTAGTATTAAACAGAATGAACGAGGTGACTTTATGAATCAGGAATTATTACATAAATTAGAGAAAATCACAGAAGAAGAGTCATTGATATTATCTGGGAAGAATTCTGTTGAGAAAAATATCTATACTTCCAAGAAGGATTTTGTTATTGACAGCAAAAAGATGCTGGATAAAGGAAAGCTTATAGATGTTCGAACTCATACAAGGTTTATACATTTTCCAAAACATAAACATAATTATATTGAGATTATCTATATGTGTTCCGGCAGCACGACTCATTTGATTAATGATACCAGCAGGGTAGTACTGCAAAAAGGGGATATGCTGTTTTTAAATCAAAATGCATATCAAGAGATACTTCCGGCAGGAGAAAAGGATATTGCTATTAATTTTATTGTATTACCTGAATTCTTTGATGTTGCCTTCTCCATGCTTGAAGGAGAGAATATGCTAAAAGATTTCATTGTAGATTCTTTAAGAAAAGATACTGGAAAGTCCAGCTATTTGTATTTTAAAGTGTCAGATATTCTACCGGTGCAGAACTTGGTAGAAAATATGATCTGGTCTTTGGTAAACAAGCAATCAGGCAGCCGGAAAATTAATCAGACTACCATGGGATTATTATTACTTCAGTTATTAAATTATACAGATAAAATCGACCAAAAAGAAACGGATTCCTATGATAATTTTATCACATTATCGGTTCTTCGTTACATTGAGGAAAATTATAAAGAAGCAAGCCTTACTGTATTATCCAGATCTTTGAATCAATCTGTTTATCAGCTCAGTAAATTTATAAAGAAGAATACGGGACATACTTTTAAAGAACTATTACAGATGAAACGATTAAGTAAAGCAGTAGATTTATTAAAAAATACAAGATTACCAGTTGCTGATATTATTCTGGCAGTAGGATATGATAATACCAGTTATTTTCATAGAGTATTTAAAGAAAAATATAATTTTACCCCTAAACAATATAGGGATAATATATAAAAGTGGTTGTTGCAAAAATACAGTTTTCTGAACTTAGAAGAACTTTATATTTCTCGAAATTTATGCTCCGTCGCGCGAAAGGCAGCGGCATTCTCTATCTTGCCGCTTTTCGCACATACATCCCACAAATTATCTACGAAATATAAAGTTCTTCTTACTATACAGATATTCTTATTTTTTACAACAACCATTTTTATATGTTGATTAAATATACTGACTCATTATTTTATCATAACACTCATCCACACCTTTAAAATTCATGGCATTTTTGTAGATTGCTTCTAATTTTTCATGTTCCTTTTTTGATTTCTCAAGGCGTTCTAACCCATTATTCACTAACATATTGAACATTAAAAAGTTATTTGCAATATCTGAATTAAATGTAATAATTGTATCAATATCCAGGAATGGATGTAAATTAATCACTTCATCATAATTACTATCTATATGGCTATCCGCTGTTTTTAAAAATAAGTTTAACTCAGGGATCAATAAATGCTGCAATTTTTCAGGATGGAGAGGCATATAAAAAGCTTCCACAAAATATCCTTTTCTTAATGCTTCGTTTAAAATTCTATCTAATAGTTTGGAAGCATAGTTTACATTTTCTCCGACAATAGCCCAGACTTTGTTCCCTTCACATAATGAATCCGTATGATTTATATATCCATTTGCTGTATACGCTTCTGAGAATAATTTTCTTACTTTTCCAGGCCCCATAGTTGATGATTTATCTGTAAAAATCTTATCAAGTACTTCTTCACAAACGACGCTAAATTCTTGATCGTCAGTATATCTGTCATAGATAGAATTGATCTCATCAAGAATTAGTCCGGCTCCCTTTAAATAAGTATAAGCACTTTTATATAATTGTGATTTTGTTTTGTTTATCTGTACAATTTCATCTTTATGTGCCTGCAAATCTTTATTATCAAGATAGATTCCAAGATTTACAATTTCATCTACTGCTCCCGGCAGTACTGGATCAATGGTATGAGGTGCTGTTCCATCCACAAATATTACTTTTAAGTCCGATATAATGACTCCATCCAGGCTGTCATTATCACTTGAACAATGAATATACTCTACCGGATGTTTTTTCTTCCACATACTTTCACCAATTTTTTTCATAAAGGAGCTTTTGCCAACTCCGGGACCGCCTTTTAGGATATAAATACGGTCAGCCGCATAAGGATTGATTAGATAGTCGAAATAGCTAAAGAACCCTTTGGATGTATTATTGCCTGCGAAAACATGTTTTTCTGTCAAAAAAATTACCTCCAAATATACCTTCTTATGTATTATATGAATTTAATATGGTAAAATATAATTTAATATAAGAATTATATTTTTCGATTCTTATAAAGCTCCAGATAAGAATTGCACTACCAGCATTATAATTACCTTAAAGGAGATTTTATATGAAAAAGATGGCTTTAATTATATTGAGTTTTATAATTTGTGTTATAGTAATAGGCTGCAGCAAAAAGGATGCTGATACAGAACAGAATAATGATATGGAACAATTGGTTTTTCAGGCTCAAATTGTAAATCTAAGTACAGGGGATAATCCCAGCTGCCTGGTTGTTGCAAAAGAAGATATAGGATATGGAGATAATCCCACTTTAATATCTTTAAACATACCGGAAGATCAATTATTTAATATGGATGACAATACAATAGCAATGAAGGATTTAGAACCGGGAAATATCCTTGAGATAACAAGTGACGGTGCTTTCCTGGAATCTTATCCATTGCAGATCGGAACAGTTTATAAAGTAAAAATAGTTGATAAAGGTTCCGTGAAAGACATAGAGCAATATGAAGAAGAAGTGAGCAAATATGTAAATTAATTCCTGGAAGTTGATGTTGACGTATCACGGATATAATGCTAGAATAATTCATATCAAACGAAATGAGGTAAGAATGAATGATGATTATTGCTTGCTAATTAATGAATTTAATATGCATGAATTAAACCTATTCACAGGTTTCTTTTTTGTCAGCAAGAAATTATCATTCTTTTTTATACTATATTTTGAAGGGAAAGTTTAATAATTTATCAAATAATAATTATTATTTGATAAATCCTTATTATACTTTTATTCCAGAATGCCTGAGCCACAAGATGATAATTTCTTGTGGTTTTTTTACGCAATAGGAAATGGAATAGTATAAAAGAGGAAGGTGATAGTATGTCACAAATTATTGTAAGTGATTTAACATTTAGTTATGATACAAGTTACGATAATATTTTTGAACATGTAAATTTTATGATCGATACTGACTGGAAGCTTGGTTTTATTGGAAGGAATGGAAGAGGAAAAACAACCTTTTTAAATTTATTGCTGGGTAAATATGAATATACCGGGAATATTACCACATCTGTTGATTTTGATTATTTTCCATTCGAAGTTTTGGATGAAGGGTTGGAAACGATCCAAATTATAAAGGATACCGTTGCTCCATTTACCCGCTGGGAGAAAGAGATGGACGAGTGTCTTTTATTAATTGAAGAGGGAGATTCTCGGAAAACCCTGGAAGCTACAGAAAAATATGGTGTAATTCAGGAAATATATCAGGCACATGACGGGTATATTATAGAGGAATTAATTGAAAAAGAATTAAGTACCCTAAAGGTTGATCTATCTGTGTTAAAAAGACCGTTTTCCACGTTAAGCTTTGGAGAACGTACCAAAATTATGTTAGCAGCATTATTTTTAAAGAAGAACAACTTCTTATTAATTGATGAGCCAACGAATCACCTGGATATGGAAGGGCGGGAAATCCTTGGAGATTATCTGCAAAGTAAGAAAGGGTTCATACTTGTATCTCATGACCGTGCTTTCTTAGACCGGATTATAGATCATGTATTATCAATAAATCTGACGAATATAGAAGTACAAAAAGGAAATTATTCATCCTGGCAGCATAATAAAGAACTTCAGGATCATTATGAATTAGATAAGAACGAACAATTAAGGAAAGATATTGTATCTCTTCAGACAGCTGCAAAACGTACCTTAGGATGGTCCGATAAAATTGAAGCTACAAAAATAGGTACCCATGCAGCAGACAGGGGTGCAATCGGGCATAAATCTGCAAAAATGATGAAACGTGCCAAAAGTATTGAAGCCAGACAATTAAATGCTATAGAAGAGAAACAGGGATTGCTAAAGAATATTGAAAAAGCAGATTCATTGAAATTGAATTTATTGACTTTTCCAAAAGATAGAATAATTGAGGCAGAGGATATAAGTCTGTTCTATGAAGACAGGAAAATTGCGTCTTCCATTAACTTTATCCTAAAGAAAGGTGAACGTATTGCATTAAAAGGGAAAAATGGTTCAGGGAAATCCACTTTAATTAAGCTTATGTTAGGTGATAATATAAAATATACTGGAAGATATTATATTGCACCTAACATTAAGATATCTTATGTTTCTCAGGACACTTCTTATCTTTCCGGTAATTTGAAAGATTTTGCAGTACAATATGGTTTAGATGAAACGATTTTTAAGACGGTACTTCGCCAATTAGATTTTTCAAGGGAACAATTTGAGAAGGATATCCAGGAATTTAGCGGGGGCCAGAAGAAGAAGGTATTATTGGCAAAAAGTCTGTCACAACCTGCCCATTTATTTATATGGGATGAGCCGTTTAATTTTATTGATGTATTGTCAAGAGTACAGATTGAGGAATTAATTCTCAAATATGAACCTACCATGATCTTTGTAGAACATGATAAGATATTCTCTGAACGAATAGCCACAAAGATTCTACAGATGTAGAAAAGCGATGAAGCACTATTATCATAGTTTAATTTTCTGATTGGGATTAAGATTTCTTAAAAGAACTTTTATAAATGAGGTGAAAAAATTGAATGGACAAAATAGAAATGATATTAAAATCGGAGCGGAAGTTGACATCATATTAAAAAAAGACCAAACTACAGGAACTTTAACAAGAGGCCATGTGAAAAAAATATTGACTAATAGTAAATATCATCCTCATGGAATTAAGGTAATGTTAGAAGAAGGAGATATGGTTGGCAGAGTTCAAAATATCGTAGAATAATAGAAAATAAATACACGGAGAAACTTATATGAATAAAAATTGGAAAAAGAATATTATATTATTTTTAAGCAGCCAGACAATGTCTCTCTTTGGCTCTTCCCTGGTACAATATGCCATTATGTGGTATATTACTTTAGAAACAAAGTCTGGAGTCATGATGACCATATCGATTATATGTGGATTTTTACCTAACTTCTTTTTATCTCCTTTTGCGGGTGTGTGGGCGGACAGGTATAATCGCAAGAGATTAATTATGATTTCCGATTCCTTTATTGCCATATCAACTTTGATACTTGCTATACTATTTTTGATGGGATATGATGCCATATGGATGACTTTTGTAGTATCGGCAATACGGGCTTTAGGTTCTGGAGTACAGTCTCCAGCAGTAAATGCTTATCTTCCAAGTCTCGTACCGGAAGATAAGCTTATGAAAGTGAATGGCACAAATGGCAGTATACAGGCATTTGTTATGTTAGTATCTCCAATGTTAAGCGGAGCTTTACTTTCTGTCGCGACTATAGAAGCAATCTTTTTTATTGATGTTGTTACTGCATTTATCGCAGTTATGATATTATTGCTTTTCTTAAAAGAAACACCTCATGAGAGAACAGTGAGTGACCAGCCCATCAGTTACTTTGGAGATCTAATGAAAGGTATAAATTATATTAAAAACCATTCCTATCTAAAGAGATTCTTCCTATATAGTGGATGTTTCTTTATATTAGCAGGACCTGTTGCTTTTTTAACGCCTCTTCAGGTCACACGTAACTTTGGAGATGATGTATGGAGACTTACAGCAATTGAAGTAATCTTCTCCATTGGAATGATGGCAGGTGGCATTATAATGGCATCCTGGGGTGGATTTAAGAATAAGATCTATACCATGTCATTATCCAGTATTACTTTAGCAATTTGTACTTTTCTATTTGGATTTGTTGGGATATTCTGGATATATTTAATGCTTATGGGGATATTTGGACTGGCCATGCCGTTCTTTAATACACCATCTACAGTACTATTACAGGAGAGAGTAGAAGAAGAATATTTAGGAAGGGTCTTTGGAGTCTTTGGAATGATAGCCAGTGCAATGATGCCAATAAGTATGCTTATATTCGGACCACTTTCAGATGCAATAAAAATTGAATATATGTTAATTATTACAGGAATATTTATGGTAATTGGGAGTTTAATTTTAGTGAAGGATAAGGTATTATTAGAAGCAGGAAAACCAAAAATATAGTGGAGGTAGAGTTATGAAACGATTCTTAGATTGCAGCAGTTCTGATTTTAGTAAAATGACAAGTAAAGAGTTATTAGAATCTATTGGAAAAAGTGAAGGAAGAATCATCGTATGCGAAACTATAGGGATTGCAATGCCAATGCTTGGTGATGTTACCAATGCAGAATTTGTAGCTGCTATGGGTGCAGATATCATACTATTAAACTTATTTGATGTAAATGAACCAGTCATTCGTGGTATGCCTGAAGTTTCTCCAGATGATACAATCAAAGAAATTAAGAGACTTACCGGCAGACCAATTGGTATTAATCTGGAGCCAGTAGAGCAGTCACTATCCAGCAAGGAAGGGGATAACCCAATTTGGGAATTAACGGAAGGGCGAAAAGCCACTTATGAAAATGTAAAGAAAGCATATGAAATGGGGACGGATTTTATTGTTCTAACTGGAAATCCTGGAGTTGGAGTAAATAATAGTGCAATAACAGAATCTATTAAGATGATAAGAGAGAATTTTGGAGATAATATATTAATTATTTCCGGAAAAATGCATGGTTCAGGAATTCTATCAGAATCAGGTGAGAAGATAATAACAAAAGAGGATATCTTTAATTTTGTAGAAGCTGGTGCGGATATTATCCTTATGCCAGCACCTGGTACGGTACCAGGTATTACAATGGAATATATACGAGAACTTGTGATATATGCACATAATTTGGGAGTCTTAACATTAACTGCAATTGGTACTTCCCAGGAAGGCGCAGATGTTGATACCATAAAAGAGATCGCCCTGATGTGTAAAATGACAGGAACGGATTTACATCATCTTGGAGATTCAGGATATCTTGGAATGGCGCTGCCTGAAAATATTTTGGCTTATGGAACAGCAATTCGTGGAATCAGGCATACTTATCACAGAATGGCATTATCAATAAAAAGATGATTTTAAAATTAAGTGTATAATCTATAAAATAATAATTGATAGGGTGTTACGGAATATGTAACACCCTATTTCTTTATAAATATTTAATATAAATTTTATCGGATGACTACCAGCTGTGATTAAATTTCATAAAATTTTTTATATATATTACATAAAAAAAGTCATTGAATCAGCCCATAACTGTATAAAATAATCATAATATGGTACTATGTTTCATAATGGTCCAATCAAATTGACGTAAAAGTTTCAAGATAGTATATTGAATGTATGAATGGAGGAAAAAGATGAAAAGTGTTCTGGTACGTTTACAAGAGTATTCAGGTCAAGCTAGCGGAGCTGAAAAAGGTGTGATTAAATATTTAATGCAAAACCCAGAAAGGGCAGTGAATTGCAATGTTCACGAACTGGCTGAAATTACATTCTCATCACCTTCGACAATAATTCGTCTTTGTCGAAAATTGGGTTTTCAAGGTTTTAAAGAAATGCATAAATCTCTTCTCTATGAGATGGCACTTCGAAAATCTACCAATCGGGAGAAAGGAAAAGAGATTACGAAAGAGGATTCCTTAGAATCGATTGTAGATAAGGTAACTTATAAAAATATAGTTTCCTTAGAAAATACAAGAAAGCTAATTGATATTGATATTCTGGAAGCTTGTGTTGATCTACTTTGTAAGTCTCAAACAATCTGCCTGTTCGGCATGGGTTCATCCCTGCTGGTAGCAAAAGATGCCTATTTAAAATTTCTAAGAATGAACAAACCTTGTTTGATCAGTGAAGACTGGCACGCCCAGTTACTTCAGGCCAGGAATATCAGAAATAAAGATGTTGCAATTGTAATCAGTTATTCTGGATTAACAGAAGAGGTGCTAAGATGTGCAGCTGAAGTGAAACAAAAGGGAGCACCTATTATAGCAATCACAAGATTTGAAGATTCTCCTTTATCCCGTATGGCAGATTACAATTTAAGTGTTGCTGCAACAGAATTTATATTCCGGAGTGGAGCAATGTCTTCAAGAATTGCACAACTGAGTCTAATTGATATTCTTTATACAGGATTTTTAAACAGACAATACGAATCCAGTTTAACCCAGTTTCAAAGAACACATATCGATAAACCTTACCATCATATTACACAAGATGAAAGTAATAATGAAAATAGAATCAAGGAGGAATGACAGTTGCTAGATTTAACAAAACTAACAACCGAGACACGCAATGAGAGAACTATGAATCTAGATTGTATGACCCCGCTGGAGATTGCAACTATTATGAATAAGGAAGATGAAATGGTAGTGGCAGCTGTAAAAGAGGTATTACCACAAGTTGCAACAGTTATTGAATGGTGCACCAATTCCCTTAAAAATAGCGGTAGAATCATTTATATGGGAGCAGGGACAAGTGGTCGTCTAGGACTTTTAGATGCCGTTGAGTGCCCGCCGACTTTTGGTACTTCACCAGAAATGGTAGTAGGACTAATTGCCGGAGGCAGCGGAGCATTTATTAAAGCAGTAGAAGGTGCTGAGGATAGTACTACTTTAGGAGTAGAAGATTTAAAGAAACTTAACCTTAACAAGAATGATATTGTGATCGGTATAGCTGCAAGTGGGAGAACTCCATATGTAATTGCAGCCCTAAAATATGCAAGAGAACTTGGTTGCAAAACAGCAGTTCTGGTATGTAATAGAAACTCAGAGATGGCTAAACATGCAGATATTGCAATAGAACCAGTGTCAGGTCCAGAAGTTTTAACAGGATCTACAAGATTAAAATCTGGTACAGCCCAAAAAATGATACTTAATATGATTTCAACTGGTAGTATGGTGGGGATTGGAAAAGCATATCAAAATCTTATGGTTGATGTAATGCAGACCAATATGAAATTAGTTTCCAGGGCAGAGAATATCATCATATCTGCTACAGATTGTGATAGAGAGACTGCAAAAGAAACTCTGGAAATAGCAGAAGGAAGTGCCAAGCTGGCAATTACAATGATACTTTTGCAATGCTCTAAAGAAGAGGCTATAGAAAGATTAAATCACTCACACGGGCATATACGTTATGCTCTTGAGAATAAATAATCATAATTGGAGGAGGAATATATATGTCAAACTTAGAACTAGCGAAGAAACTTGTTGAATTAGTTGGTGGTAAAGAAAATGTTGAAAAAGCAACTAATTGTATGACAAGATTACGCTTAACAGTTAAGGATGCCAGTATAGTAAAAGGAGAAGAAATCAAAGGTTGTGAAGGTGTCATGGGATATATCGTTGATGGCACATCTCTTCAAATTGTTTTAGGACCAGGAAAGGCAAAAAAAGTTGCTGATATCTGTACAGATGAATTAGGACTTCCTAAAGTTAAGTCAGGTACAGATAATTGGGAAGATAATAAAGCTTCCATGAAATCTATCCAGAAACAAAGTCCATTTAAAAAAGCAATCAGAACAATCGCAGATATTTTTATTCCATTAATTCCAGCCATTATTGCTGCAGGTTTATTTAATGGGTTAACAAGCTTAATTACTACTCTACAAGGTCAGGGAGTATTAGCAGCTGATGGTTTCTGGCAAGTAACTCAATTAATCTTCGGTTTAATTGGTAGTGGATTCTTAGGTTACTTTGCAATTTATACAGGTATTAATTCTGCAAAACAATTTGGTGCTACAGAAGCACTAGGCGGTATGATTGGTGCTATGTCAATTGCTGCTAACATTGTTCCTATATCAACATTCTTCGGTTTATACAATGAAGAACAACCACTCAATTCTATCTTAACAACAGGTAAAGGTGGTATTATCGGTGTTATCGTTGGTGTTTGGATTTTAGCGAAAGTTGAAAAATATGTTAGAAAACATGTACCAGATGTATTAGATTTAATTGTTACGCCATTTGTTTCTTTATTAGTTACTGGTCTTATCTTCGTTTTCGCGATTATGCCAGTTGCAGGTTATTTTTCTGATGGATTAGTAGCAGTACTTAGTATCATTATTAATTCAGCAAATCCAGTGGTAAGTGTAATTAGTGGTTATTTATTGTCTGCTTTATTCTTACCAATGGTATTACTTGGATTACATCACGGGCTTATTCCAATCTATGCTATTCAATTAGAAGCTTTAGGCGGAGTAACATTATTCCCAGTATTAGCTATGGCTGGTGCTGGTCAGGTTGGTGCATCCATTGCAATTTACTTAAAAGCAAAACGTACTGGAAATAACCGTTTACAAAAAGTTATTACTGGTGCACTTCCAGCAGGTTTCTTGGGAGTTGGTGAACCATTAATCTATGGAGTTACGCTTCCAATGTTTAAGCCATTTATTACTGCAGGTTTAGGAGCAGGTTTTGGTGGAGCTTATGTAATGTTAACACATGTTATGGCAAATTCATGGGGCCCTTCAGGATTAGTTGCTATTCCAATTATGAAACCAGACAGTATGTTAAACTTCTTTATTGGTTTAGTTATATCTTATGTTGCAGGATTCATTATCACTCAGTTCACTATTAAAGAAAAGGATGTAGCAAATGCTTAATTCCATTGGTTACTCTGTATACTTATCTAATTTTGAGGAACAGAAGGAACAGCTTTCTAAGATATATACAAAAGACAGTTATATATTTACGACTTTTCATATGAGTGAGGAGTTTGACAATACTTATATAGAACGCGCCATGGATATGTGCAGTTATATTAAGAATCTGGGATTTAAAATTATCGGTGATGTCTCCAGAAAAACATTAGAATTTTTTCAAGTAGATAGTTTAATTAAATTTGCAAAACAAATGAATCTGTCTATTCTTAGGATTGATTACGGATTTACGGAAGAAGAAATACTTGAACTTGCAGAACAAATGCCAATTTGTATTAATGCATCTACTGTAACGGATGATTTTATTCATACTATTGCATCAAAAAATTTAGATGTTTATGGGATACACAACTTTTATCCACGACCTGAAACTGGTTTAGATGAAGAACTATTCAGAACTCTTAATAAAAAGCTAAAAGAAAATGGAATAAAAGTTCTTGCATTCGCAGCCGGAGATATTTCAAAAAGGGGCCCAGTCTATGAAGGGCTTCCTACTTTAGAGGCCCATAGATATACAGCAACTTATGCAGCAACTCTTGATCTGTTATTAAACTATGGGGTAGACGGTGTTTTTATCGGTGATGGAATCATCAGCAAATATCAGGCAGATTTAATTTTCGGCTTTATAGATACAAATATCATAAATTTACCTGTAGAGTTTAATGATATGGGAAAAGAACTATACGAGAAAGAATTTACGATTAGGGTAGATTCGCCCCGCTGGCTGAAAAGGTTACAAGAATCCAGAGAATATTCCTGCTTTGGAAGAGAGATCACACCAGAAGAGTGTAAGGTTAGAAGTGTAGGAAGTGTTACAATTGATAATATTTCCTATCAAAGATATTCAGGAGAAATACAGATTATTGTTGAAGAATTGCCAGCAGATGAGAAAGTGAATGTAATTGGTCACATACCAAAAGAGTATCATATCTTATTAAAGAGTATTAAAAATGGTACAAAGATACGTTTTGTAAAGCCAATATAAAATAAACTTAATTCAGATATGGTTGGCCCCACATCTGAATTTAAGTTTTACTTTATATAAATAATAAAACTTCCCTAGAATAAGTCCAGTGTATTAAATGCACTGGACTTATTAATTGTGGGTTTACACCACTTTACATAAATGTTACAATTAATACTAGATAAAGAATTTTAAGTTTAAAAATACGGTACAAACATTGAACAAGATTCTATAGTAACTATGTATAACTATAAAAGGAGTGAAAGTGAATGGACTGGAGAAAAGAACTAAAAGAGAATGTAACTACAGTAAAGGAATTAAAACATGTATTGCCACTTAATATGGAACCGGAAGATACAAATAAAATGGAGAAAATTATTAAGTCATATCCTATGTCGATTCCAAAATACTATTTGTCTTTAATAGACGAAACGAACGATAATGACCCTATTAAAAAACTATGTATTCCATCAATAAAGGAAACAGATCTTAGCGGGAGTTTTGATACGAGTGGAGAGTTAGATAATACTGTAGTAGTAGGGCTGCAGCACAAATATAAACAAACGGCATTGGTACTGTCAACAAATAAATGTGCAATGTATTGCAGACATTGTTTCCGTAAAAGATTAGTTGGAGTAAGTGATAAAGAGGTTAGCAACCATTTTGGTGAAATTATCACATATATCAGGGAACATGATGAAATCAGCAATGTATTGCTATCAGGCGGAGATGCCTTCTTAAATAATAATCAAAAGATAGAATCTTACCTAAGAGCATTATCAGAAATAGAACATTTGGATTTGATCCGTTTTGGGACGAGAACTCCGGTAGTCTTTCCAATGCGTATTTATGAAGATGAAGAATTATTAAATATATTAAAGGAATATTCAAAGAAGAAAAAAATCTATCTCATAACACATTTTAACCATCCCAAAGAATTAACCAGTGAAGCAAAAAGAGCAATCAATTCTTTAATCACTGCAGGTGTTATTGTGAAAAATCAAACAGTTTTATTAAAAGGGATAAACGATAATTCTGATACAATGGCGAAATTATTAAAGGACCTTACGAGATTTGGAGTCATACCCTATTATATTTTCCAATGCAGGCCGGTATCAGGTGTTAAGAACCAGTTTCAGGTACCACTGAAGAAAGCGTATCAAATAATTCAAGAGACAAAAGCAAGATTAAATGGACAAGGGAAATGTTTTCGTTACGTATTGTCTAATGAGACAGGCAAAATTGAAATATTAGGAAATATGGAAGATGAGATGATTTTTAAATATCATCAGGCAAAATATGAAAAAGATCAAGGCAGACTATTTACATTGAATATATCAGAAAATCAATGTTGGATATAAAGAGAAATTTAATTAAATTTTATTGACAGAGTAAAATATTGGAGTTATAATGGTTGTATAATAAAAAAGGCAGAGTATTGAGAGCCATGATTGAAAGATAGTATTACATACTATTCTTTTAAGTCATGGCTCTTTTTGCTTGATTAAGGAGGCATACAATGTTTGACGTGGTTATTATTGGAGCTGGGATCGTTGGAAGCAGTATCGCAAGAGAATTATCAAGATACAAATTAAAGACCTGCGTATTAGAGAAAGGCTCTGATGTTGCTACAGGCTCATCAAAAGCTAACAGCGGTATTGTACATGCAGGTTTTGATGCAAAATCTGGTACATTGAAGGCGAAATTAAATGTGCAGGGAAATATCATGTTTGACCAGTTATCAAAAGATTTAGATTTTCCATTCCGGAAAAATGGTTCTCTTGTATTATGTTTTAATAAAAAGGATATTCAGAAGTTAGAGGAGTTAAAGGAGAAAGGCGATAGAAATGGAGTATCAAATCTTTCAGTACTTACGAAGGAACAGTTATCTGCATTGGAGCCAAACCTTAATGAGAATGTAGAAGCTGCATTATATGCACCAACGGGAGGAATTGTATGTCCTTATGAAATGACCATTGCATTTGCAGAAAACGCTTGTATGAATGGAGTGGAATTTAATTTTAATACAGAAGTAACGGATATTATTAAGAAGGAAGATTCATTTATCATTGAGACGAACAATGGCAGATATGGATCAAAAGTAATAATCAATGCTGCCGGACTTTTTGCAGATGAAATTAATAACATGGTAAGTAAAGAAAAAATAGAGATCAAGGGGAGAAAAGGGGAGTATTGCCTATTTGATAAAACCGTTGGTTCACTTGCCCGTATGACATTATTTCAACTGCCGACTTCAATGGGAAAAGGAGTCTTGGTTTCACCAACCGTTGATAACAATTTGTTGATCGGGCCAACTGCACTGGATATCCCGGATAAATCAGATACGACCACAACAAGGGAAGGAATCGAGGAAGTTATTGATAAAGCCAGACTGACGCTGAGGGAAATACCAGTAAATAAGACGATCACATCATTTTCAGGAATTAGGGCCCACGCAGTAAAAGATGATTTTATCATAGGTGAAGCAAGTGATGTAAAAGGTTTTATCAATGCTGCAGGTATTGAATCGCCAGGGCTTACAAGTGCACCGGCGATTGCAAAGATGATTGAGGAGATTGTTGGAAGAATATTATCTCCTTCATTCAATGAGAATTTCAATCCAATCCGAAAAGGAATTCCAAGATTTCGCGAGATGAATAATGAAGAGAGAGATAACTTGATTAAAGAAAATCCTTCCTATGGAAAAGTAATATGCAGATGTGAAACAGTAACAGAAGGTGAAATTTTAAATGCAATACACCGTCCTCTGGGAGCACGAACACTGGATGCGGTAAAAAGAAGGACCAGAGCAGGAATGGGAAGGTGCCAATCTGGTTTTTGTTCCACGAAGATTGTTAGTATCTTGGCAAGAGAGTTAAATTTATCAGAGATTGAAATCACCAAATTTGGTGGAGCTTCTTATTTGCTAATAGGCGAAAATAAAGAATTAATGAATCCATAGGGGGGAGGAACAGAGATGGTAGAGCATGAGGTAATAATCATTGGAGGAGGTCCTGCAGGACTTGCTGCAGCTATCGGTGCCAGAGAAGAAGGGATTGAAGATATCTTAATACTAGAACGGGATAATAATCTTGGCGGCATTTTAAACCAATGTATTCATAATGGATTTGGTTTACATACATTTAAAGAAGAACTAACCGGACCTGAATATGCAAAAAGGTTCGTGGAGAAAGTAGAGGAAATGCATATTCCATACAAACTAAATACTATGGTGATTGATGTAAATAAAGATAAAGTTATTACTGCAGTGAATGAAGAAGATGGAGTAATAGAACTGAAGGCGAAAGCAGTTATCCTTGCCATGGGATGCAGGGAAAGACCAAGAGGAGCGATTCATATACCAGGAAGCAGATGTGCGGGAATTTATACAGCGGGAGCTGCACAAAAATTCGTAAATATTGACGGATTTATGCCTGGAAGGGATGTTGTTATATTAGGCTCCGGAGATATTGGTTTAATTATGGCAAGGAGGATGACTTTAGAAGGTGGAAATGTAAAAGCTGTCATTGAATTATTACCATATTCAGGAGGATTAAAGAGAAATGTTGTACAATGTCTGGATGATTTTAATATCCCATTAAAACTATCCCATACTGTAGTGAAGATTCATGGGCAAGACAGGTTAACTGGTATTACCATTGCTAAAGTTGATGAGAATAGAAAGCCGGTCAAAGAGTCGGAAGAATATATTCCTTGCGATACATTATTATTATCTGTAGGGTTGATCCCTGAAAATGAACTATCTGAGAAAGCAGATGTTGAATTATCCGGAGTAACAGGAGGACCAATCGTAAATGAAAGTCTGCAGACCAATGTGACAGGAATATTTGCCTGCGGCAATGTACTTCATGTTCATGATCTGGTAGATTATGTCTCAGAAGAAAGTATTCTTGCAGGTAAAAATGCAGCAAGGTATATTAATGGAAAAACCTTTGATGAAGTATTTATTGAGGTCAATACTTGTGATGGTGTTCGCTACTGTGTTCCTAAATTTATCAATCCTGAAAATATTACAAAAAGTATCTCTGTAAGATTTCGTGTTGGAGATGTATATAAAGACAAATATATCTCAATTTATTTTGACGGACATAGAGAGATACATATTAAGAAACGAATTTTAACTCCTGGAGAAATGGAAACGATAAAACTTACAGAAGCAATATTTAAAAAATACCCTACATGTAAGGAAATTACTATTAAAGTGGAAGGGGAATAGTGGGATGGAAGAGAAAAAAGAAATAACTTGTATTGGATGTCCAATTGGATGCATGTTAGAGGTAACTCTGGAATATAATGAAGTAAAGGATGTAAAAGGGTATACCTGTTTGAAAGGAAAAACCTATGCAATCAAGGAATGTACCAATCCTACCAGAATCTTAACATCAACAGTCAAAGTTAAGAATGGCACAACGAATATGGTATCGGTAAAGACGATACAGGATATTCCAAAAGATAAGATAAAAGAATGTATGGATGAAATAAAGGGACTTGCAGTGAAAGCTCCAATCCATGCAGGTGATATTATCGTCTCAAATGTTGCCGGAACGATGGTTGATATTATTGCTACGAAAGATGTTCCGGAGCATTTATAACAGATACGTAATAATTACAATAGAATCATTTGGCGGAGAGAAGAGAGAGAGCCATTATTAAAAAGAGCAAACCACTCTTTATTAATAGGGCTCTTTTGGTTTTATCAAAGTAAAGTAGTGATGTGATAACTTGGAGGTGGTTGGCAGAGGCATGATAGGGAAAATTAAATCTAGATTTCTAGATTTAATATAGAAAATTAAAAAGGAGGAATTGTATGTCAACTTTTTTAGCAGAATTTCTAGGAACAATGATACTGATCTTATTGGGTGATGGTGTTGTAGCTGGGGTAGCTCTTAACAAAGCCAAAGCCAAAGATGGGGGCTGGATCGTAGTCACGAGTGCCTGGGCATGTGCAGTAGCTATACCAGCGTTCATTTTTGGAGGGGTTAGTGCTCACTTTAATCCAGCACTAACAATTGCATTGGCAGCCATTGGTAACTTTTCCTGGGACTTAGTACCAGGCTACATTGCAGCTCAATTCTTAGGAGCTATAGCAGGGGCTACATTAGTTTGGCTTGCTTATTTACCACACTGGGCTCAAACAGAAGACAAGGCTGCTAAACTTGGAGTATTTTGTACAGCTCCAGGTATTAGGCACACAGTTGGCAATTTAATTACTGAAATTATCGGCACATTCATTTTAGTTTTTGGAATTCTTGGACTTGGCCAAGTAACAATGGCAGATGGAGTCGGTACATTAGCAACGGGGTTATTAATCTTAGCTATCGGTCTTTCTTTAGGCTCACCTACAGGATATGCTATTAATCCAGCTAGAGATTTAGGACCTCGTATTGCCCATGCAATTCTTCCGATCGCAGGTAAAGGCGGGAATGATTGGGGTTATTCCTGGATACCTGTGTTAGGACCAATTATTGGGGCATTAATTGGTGCGGGAGTTTTCAAATTAGTATTCTAGTAGTATAATTTAATACATAATGAAAACAATGAGCCAAGGGTGAAACATTTGGCGAATGTAACAAGATCATGAACCTGTTCATGGTATAACAATTTAGTCGAAAGACAAATTACAAAAATGGAGGAAATAAAACTATGGGTAAAGAATATATAATGGCGTTGGATCAAGGTACTACAAGTTCTAGATGTATTTTATTTAATAAAAAAGGAGAAATTGTTGCTGTATCACAAAAAGAATTTGAACAGATTTATCCAGAGGGTGGCTGGGTAGAACATAATGCGATGGAAATTTGGGGGACTCAGATTGGTGTTGCTGGTGAAGCTTTAGCAAAAGCCGGCCTGGATGCTACCGATGTTGCAGCAATTGGCATTACAAATCAAAGAGAAACTACAGTTGTATGGAATAAAAGAACCGGACTTCCAGTTTACAATGCAATTGTATGGCAATGTAGAAGAACAGCTGGCTACTGTGACGAATTAAAAGAGAAAGATTTCGATAAAATTATTAAAGAAAAAACAGGCTTAATTTTAGATCCTTATTTTTCAGGAACAAAGATAAAGTGGATTTTAGATAATGTTCCTCATGCAAGAGAACAAGCAGATGCCGGAGAGTTATTATTTGGTAATATTGATACATGGCTGATCTGGAACTTAACAAAAGGCAAAGTACATGTTACGGATTATTCCAATGCTTCCAGAACCATGATTTATAATATTCATGACTTAAAATGGGACGATGAACTATTAGCTGAATTAAATATTCCTTTATCCATGCTTCCAGAAGTAAAATCCTCCAGTGAAGTATACGGTGAAACCGATGAGATGATTTTTGGTTCACCAATCCCAATAGCGGGGGATGCCGGGGATCAGCAATCTGCTTTATTTGGACAGTTATGCTGTGAGGAAGGGATGGCTAAGAATACCTATGGTACGGGCTGCTTTTTACTTATGAATACAGGCAATAAGCCTGTGACATCCAATAATGGATTATTAACGACTATGGCTGCCTGTCATAACGGGAAACCAGAATATGCGCTGGAAGGAAGTATATTTGTTGGTGGCGCTGTAATACAATGGCTACGTGATGAATTAAGAATGTTCACATCTGCCGCAGAATCTGAGAAATATGCTACAGCTGTAGAAGATACAAATGGTGTATATTTAGTACCTGCATTTGTAGGTCTTGGAGCTCCTTATTGGGATCCTTATGCAAGAGGTACCATCGTAGGACTTACCAGAGGTGCAAAGAAAGAACATTTGATTCGTGCGGCTTTAGAGTCTATGGCATTCCAGACATTTGATGTTTTGCATGCTATGGAACAAGACTCAGGCATTACATTACAAACATTAAAAGTAGATGGTGGAGCTTGTGCTAATAACTTTTTAATGCAATTCCAGGCAGATGTTTTAAATACTCCGGTGGAAAGACCTGCAGTAATTGAAACAACAGCACTTGGTGCAGCATATCTTGCAGGTTTGGCAGTAGGATTCTGGAAGGATCTAGAAGACATTAAGACAAATGTCAATTCATCCTCAACATTTATTCCAAATATGGAGGATGAAAGAAGAGTCACCATGACAACGGAGTGGCACAAAGCGGTAGACAGATCCCTTGGTTGGAAAAAGTAATGTAGATTCCAGGATTTGATTATTATCAGAATAGTGTTAACAAATAGAAACCAGTGGAAGCAATTCGTTGCTTCACTGGTTTACTAATATATGACAAAGGTGGAATTTAATGAAAACTGATTTTTATAATAGGGTACATATTAATCCAATCATAGCTGCAATTACAGAGAATTCTCAATTAGATAATGCATTACAATCACCATGTGAAATCATATTTTTATTAAAATCGGATATATTTAATGTAGGGACTTATGTTGATAAAGTAAAGGCATCTGGAAAAGGTGCATATGTTCATGTGGATTTGATTGATGGATTATCTAAAGATGCGTTAGCAATAAAGTATATTCATGAAAATATTCACCCAGATGGTATTATTACAACGAAAACAGGTATCGTTAAAGCTGCAAAAAACCTTAATATGTTTGTAATACAACGCTTATTCATGCTGGATCATCTATCTTTTGAAACAGGATTAAATTCCATTGACACAATGAAACCCAATGCCGTTGAATTACTGCCAGGTATTATGCCTAAAATTATAAAAAGGTTTCATAAATCTACCAATATACCTCTCATTGCGGGTGGTCTTATTATGGATAAAGAAGATGTAATGTTAAATCTGAAAGCAGGCGCAACAGCAATATCTTCAAGCTGTGAAGAAGTATGGTACATGTAAAAATTAGTATAGGAGGCATACATTATGAAAAAATTAGTGAATCGCCCTGAAAATGTAGTGGAAGAAATGTTAAGTGGTATGGTTTTAGCACATCCCGATTATGTCCGAAAACTAGATGGTTTTAATGTACTTGTCAGAAGAGAGTCTCCGGTAGAAAAAAAGGTTGCCCTGGTTAGTGGTGGTGGAAGTGGTCATGAACCTTCCCATGGGGGATATGTTGGATATGGTATGCTTGATGCTGCGATCGCAGGAGATGTTTTTACTTCTCCAACTCCTGATCCAATTTATGAAGCAATTAAGGCAGTGGATGGGGGAGCAGGAGTGTTACTTATTGTGAAGAATTACACCGGTGATATTATGAATTTTGAGATGGCGAAAGATATGGCAGAAATAGATGGCTGTCAAGTTGAGTATGTTGTTGTAAATGATGATGTCGCTGTGGAGAATAGTACATATACTGCTGGAAGACGTGGTATTGCAGGAACTGTATTCGTACATAAAATAGCAGGAGCAAAAGCAGAGATCGGAGCGAGTTTAGAAGAAGTGAAAGTAACAGCCCAAAAAGTAATTGATAATGTACGCAGCATGGGTATGGCGCTCTCCCCTTGTATTGTACCGGCAGCAGGAAAAGCTAATTTTACTTTAGCTGAGGATGAGATGGAAATCGGAATGGGAATCCACGGTGAGCCAGGAACCCACAAAGATACCCTTAAAACAGCAGACGAAATTACCGCCCAATTAGTGAATAAAATCCTGGAAGATATGCAATTATTGGATGGAGATGAAGTCGCTGTCATGATTAATGGACTTGCCTCCACTCCTTTAATGGAGCTATACATAGTAAATCGAAGAGTGCATGAAATACTAAGCAGTAAAGGAATAAAGATATATAAAACGTTTGTTGGAGAATTTATGACATCTCTTGAAATGGCGGGATGTTCTGTGAGTGTATTAGAATTAGATGAAGAATTAAAAGAATTACTAAACGCAAGTGCAGATACTCCTGCTTTTAAATTACTATAATAGGAGAATTGTGATGAGCGTAAATGGGTTGAAAATCATAGATATTTTGAACAAAATTGCAGATGTAATAGATGAGAATAAATTCTATTTAACAGAACTGGATGCAGCAATCGGTGATGGAGATCATGGATTAAATATGAGTAAGGGATTTGCTGTTGTGAAAGAAAAATTAAAAGAAGATACAGGTAGTAATATTGGAGATATTCTTAAAAAGACGGGAATGGCTCTTGTATCCAATGTAGGAGGAGCCTCTGGTCCTTTATATGGAACGGCATTCCTAAAGGCGGCTGTTGTAATGAATGGAAAAGGAGAAATGGATTTATTCGATTTTGTTATGGTGCTGCAAGCTGCTCTTGACGGAATAAAGATGAGAGGCAAGGCAGAGCCGGATGATAAAACCATGATTGATGCTATTGAACCTGCATTAAATGTTTTAAAGGATGGAGTGGAAAAAAGGTTACCGGTAAAAGTCACCTTAAAAGAAGCTGTAGATGCAGCATATAGGGGCGTGGAACATACAAAAGAGATAACTGCAAGAAAAGGAAGAGCCAGTTATCTGGGAGAGAGAAGCATTGGGCACCAGGACCCGGGCGCTACTTCAAGTGCCTTAATTCTGGATACTATTTATCAGGCAATTGCAGATGGAAGATAGGTGTATGGCTTATGGTTGGATTAGCAATAGTATCACATAGTGAAAAACTTGCATTGGGAGTCATAGAATTAGCAGGTCAAATGGCGTGGGATGTTCCTATGGCAGCAGCAGGAGGGACCAAAGACGGCAGATTGGGTACGGATCCCGATAAGATAACCACTGCAATAAACGAGGTTTTTTCTGAAGATGGAGTTATCGTTCTCTTTGATTTAGGCAGTTCCTATATGAATACTGAGATGTCCTTGGAATTTCTTGATGATGAGATAAGGGAAAAAGTCATCATAATAGATGCCCCTATTGTTGAGGGTGGAGTAGCTGCAGCAATACAAAGCAGTATTGGAAAAACATTATCTGAAATCAAAGAAGGTTTAAAAGATTTAAAATTAGGAAAGATATCAGAATAAATAATATAAGTACTTTCAGGTGACAATTTGTATAAATTTGTCACCTGTTTTCTTGTTAATTGTTAATAATAGGGTTTCGTTTTCAATGTTTTCAGGGATGTATAAGTAGAAAGAAAAATAAGGAGGTGATTTAAATGATGATCTGATGAAACAGTACAAAAACTTATAGGTGTTTTCTTATTTCGTGAATTAGTTTAGTTGATAATTAAAAAATGGTAGAAAGGATGGTTTAAATGGAACAAATTTTAATAGAAGCCGTATCAAACCAGGGCATCTGGGTGGTTCTATCCGTATTTTTAATTGTTTATATTATAAAAAGGAATGAAGTAAAAGAAAAAGAGTATCAAACTAAACTATCTAATCTCGAAAAGAAGTATAATAGACTGAAAGAAATAAGAAAAAACAGATAGTTGATAGGTTTTCTAATATTTGACAATTCACCATTTCTATAGTATTCTTGAAGTAGATTATGTCCATTGATCCATGGAGTATATTGAAGGGGGAATTGTTAATGATTAGTGATTTATCGGTAAAAGTAACGGATGTACTGTTGAGCAATCGAATCATAGAAAAACAAGATGAGGACATATATAAATACGGATTAGAATTATTAATGTCAACTGTGATTAATCTTACATGTATTATATTTATTGGTTGTATGTTTGGTAAATTCATTCAGACGACAATATTCATTTTAGAATATTGTTTTATTAGAAGATATGCAGGAGGTTACCATGCCGACACACATGGAAGATGTATCGCTGCATTTAGTATTTTATATTTTCTCATGCTTGGAATAACAGAGATGTTTCATATTAATGAGGCGAATCTCATCTTAATACTTGCCAGCATAGTAAGTAATATAATTGTGTTTCAATTATCACCAGTGGCTGATCAGAATAAACCTCTAGAAGATCATGAGATAAAGCGTAATTCTTTAATGAGCAAACGATTAGTAATAATAAGCCTTGTAATCAATATTATATTATATCTATTTTTTAAAAATGAATATAGCCTCGTACTTTTTGCATTATATGCTCAAGTTTGGGTTGGTGCTGTTGTATTAGTTGGTTATATAAAGAACAGATATATAACAAAATTATTATAACAAATACTTCGTGCGATAAAGCAACAAAGGCAGGTGACCCATTTTGATAACTGTTGTAATATGCGATGATGAGCAAGCTTTTATTAACAGGATGAAAGAATATATAAAACGCTTTAGTGAAGAAAACAAAGAGGAATTTTCCGTTAGAGAATTCACGAGTGGACAGACACTTCTTAATTCGTATAATGCGAATTTTCAAATTATTTTTCTAGATATAAAGATGCCAGAACTTGATGGAATTGAAACAGCAAAAAGAATCAGACAAATGGATTCTAATGTCATCATTATATTTCTTACTTCTCTCGTTAAATATGTTTTAGCAGGTTACAGTGTTAATGCTGCAAACTATTTGATAAAACCTCTTGAATATAAAAAATTTAAGATTGAGATGGAGAAGGCAGTAATCAAGGCAGTAAGTATAAAGAATGGCTACATAACAGTAAAAAATGACAAGGGATTTTTTAAGATTTATCTGTCCACTCTAAAATATATTGAAACATATCAACGTAATACTATGATTCATACAACGAAAGAAGATATTATCAGTTATAAAAAAATGCAAGATCATGAGAAAGATCTGGAAGGGTATCCATTTGTTCGATGTCACACAAGTTATATTGTAAATATGCAGTACATCGAAAGTGTAGTGGGTAATGATCTTACCTTATCCTCAGGTGAAATCATCCCAATTAGTAAGCAAAAGAAGAAAGATTTGATGCAGAATCTTGCTGAATATCTAGGGAGTGAATTATAATGGTGAATATGAATGTTACAGATTTGTTGATTACGATTATTGAAACTTTAATAATGGAATATTTGTTATTTGACAGATCAATAAAGCATGACAAAAAATCCTGGCTGAATATAATCATATATTGTTTTTTTATGGCTACATGCATTCGCATTATAACGATTTTTCAAGTAACTGTTCCATTGAAGGTAATAATAATTCTTTTTTTAATTACATTTATAGGGTCAAAGGCAAATAAGAGAACATTAAAAAGTGGCGCATTATTAGGTACAATTTTTATGATAACAAATAGTATGTGTGAAATATTTGCTACAGGAATAATACACTTCATAACAAATTTTGAACAAAATCTGTCTGCTCCAACCATATATCATTTAATGGCGGTTGTTATTGCGAAATTAACGTTATTAATTATTATTATGATTTTAACAAAATTTCTTGATAAGACGATACATAATATTATTTATGGAAACTGGATGATAATAATTTTACCCAATCTATTAAACCTGACCTTTTCTATAATAATTGGATATCGTATTTATTATACAAAATATATTGAAAGAGTAGAAACTGCAATTTTGTTATTTATTATATTCATGATTTTGGTATCTACTTTGTGTTTTATTGTGACATCTGAGTATTATGTGCAGATGAAAGAAATCGAACATAAGAATAAGGTGAATATGGCACAGATTAAGTTACAATATGAATATTTCCGTAATAAGCAGGAAGATGATCTGAAATTAAGAGAATTATATCATGATATGAAAAACCATTTATTGGTGCTGCAAAATAATCTGGAAAATGACCAAAAACAGAATTACATTAAAAGTATTTTAAAAGAAGTTAAAGTTATTGATAGTTACATAGATACAGGTAATGATTTTTTAAATAGTATTATTAATGAAAAATATAAAGAAGCAACTGCAAAAGGAATTGATTTTAATGTCCAGATAGATTTTTCTGAAATCTCTTTTATGGCACCTATGGATATCTGCACTATATTTAGTAATGCATTAGATAACGCTATTGAAGCTTGTGAAAAAAATAATAACCTTGAGCAGAAAGTTATGAGTGTAAAGGCAAGAAAAATAAGAAATTTTTTGACTATAACTTTTGAAAATAGCAGTACAGAAAATCTTATGATGGAAAATGATGAAATTATATCTACAAAGCAAGATAAACTTTATCATGGCTTTGGCTTAAAAAATATTAGAAAAATTGTAGAAAAGTATCAAGGAGAATGTAAGATTAAAAAAGATTTGGAACAATTTATTTTATACTTGGTGATTCCGTGCTCTGTTTAAAGTAAAAAGATTCCAAATGCGCAATATAGCTGGCTAATTAAGCAATTAATATTGCTTGTATTAATAAACAATGTAATATTAATATGTACATGTACATATTATATAGAAACATAAAATATCTGAAGACATAGGGAGGTAGTGATATGAATAAGTTAACACAGCTTGGCTTACAAGCTGTAAGTAAAGCATCATTAGAAATCGCTGTTAGTTCTACTAGTAAATGTATGATTTTTATGCACCAACCTAAAGTAAGTCAGAGTTTAAAGAGACAGCTGGAAGAAAAGAAGAATAACTAATTTACAAAATTACAAAATAAATACTCCGGTACAATTGTACCGGAGTATTTATTTTTTTCTATTATTGTAAGGTGTGAGATTCATATTGTGCAGAGTATTAAATCTTTTCGCGAAATTTTCAATTGCAAATTCTTCAGGGATTTCTTCTAAGCCATCTAACCTGTCTAATGATTTAACAGAGTGACATATTTCTGTTGTATTAATGTCTTTATATTCTTTACAGATTTCATACTCTAAAATATTCATCAGCTTTTTCTTTAGAAAACGATTTGCCTTCTTTAAGTCAAGATAGGCTTGTGATTTTTGAACGCTATTTTCCATTATTATGTTCCTCCTATAGATACATCTACTTAACTATAAAAAAGGTAACATAATATTTAAAAAATCTTAAGATTTCCTTAAAATAAGTATGAATTATTTATATATCAAAGATTTGCGTAGTTTTTTTAAAATCCTGGACATTCTCATCTTACAGGCGCCGATCTGGATATTTTCTTCAAGTGCTAATTCTTCATAAGTATAACCTTCAATATAATGTTTATATAAGTAATTAAATTCTGACTCGGATAAAACCTCCTTATAGTCAGCATATGTAATGAAGTCGTATTGATCATGCTGTCCCAATTCCTGAACTTCTGAAAGGACTAGTTCCACTTGCTTATTATCTGTTTTACGGACTCTGCTATTTAATTTAAGAGCTTTAAACCTGGCAGTTTTATATATCCATCCTCGATAATTTTCATGTTCTATAAGAATGTCTATTTTTTTATAGGCTTCAAAAAATGTTTCTTGTAAGATATCTTCCAGAACACGGCTATCATTTGTTAATCGTCTTACATATCGAAAGATTTCTTCATACATTTCTAAAAATACTTTATTAAAAAAATCGTCTAACTCATATTTGGTATAATTCACTATAATCACACTTTCTACTTAAGAACATGAAGTTTCGAATCTTTTCAACTAGTTACATTTATGTAAGGTATTACCAATTATTTATAGTGATAGATTACATCAGTTCAATAGTATTCACAATGGGATATGCTTACTTAGGATATTAAAATGCCTATTTGATATATAATTGGAAATATTTGAAATATAGTGCTAAGTGTCGTAGTTTTTTATTAGAATTAAATAAGTTATTTGAAAAATACTAAGTAAAATAGGAGTATCTTAAGAGATATGTTAAATATATGTAAACACATTGACACTTATCTATATGAGGTTTATACTAAGATATAGATAAATATCTATATCTTAGATATGAAAGGAGTGAATCAGGAAATGTACAAAGGATATGTACTAATATTTAAGGCTTTATCAGATGAAACAAGATTAAAGATAGTTGAAATGCTATCTTGTGGTGAAATGTGTGCATGTGATTTGCTAGAATCATTTCAAATCACCCAACCAACATTATCCTACCATATGAAGATCTTAACTGAGTGTGGATTAGTGAATGGCAGAAAAGAAGGCTCCTGGATGAGATATAGTACTAATATGAAATCAGTTGAATCCATAAAAGAATTTTGGGAGCGGATAACAACGGAACATGAAAATTGTATATGTAAAACCTCTAAGGAGATGGGTAAATGCGATTAGTAATTATTGGTGCAGTAGCAGCTGGTACATCGGCTGCAGCGAAAGCAAGAAGAAATAATGAAGAAGCTGAGATAGTAATATACGAGAAAGATAACTTTATATCATATTCAGGATGCGGTATGCCATATGCCATAGGAGGAGAAGTGGATAGTGATGACTTGACTCCAAGAGATTCAGAATTTTTTAAAAGGAAGTATAACATCCATATATTAACATTACATGAGGTAACTTCTTTAAACTCCAAGAATAAAACTTTAGAGATCAAGAATTTGTCAACGGGTGAATTATTCACAGACACATATGATAAATTAATAATTGCCACTGGTGCCAGTGCTATTATCCCGCCAATAAAAGGAGCAGATGGGAAACATGTTTTTTCCTTAAGGAATATCAATGATATGAATAAGATCAAAGAACATATTCAAGTGCACCAGCCTAAAACAGCGGCTATTGCAGGAACTGGATTTATCGGATTAGAAGTATGTGAGAATCTAAAGAAACTTGGAATCAGGGTCACATTAATTGAAAAACTGCCTCAGGTTACACCTGGACTGGATAGTGATATGGCAGTTTATGTGAAAGATTATCTCATTAAGAATGACATTGTAGTTATTACTGATGCCTCTGTAAAAGAGATTACGCAAAATAGCGTAATCTTATCTGATGAGAGAGAAGTTCAGGCAGATATGATCCTTCTGTCTACTGGAGTACGCCCAAATACAGAATTAGCAAAGATGGCAGGAATAGAATTGGGAATTGCTGATGCTATTAAAGTGGATGAAACAATGAGAACAAATATTGAAGATATCTACGCATGTGGTGATTGTATTGAACATTATCATGTAGTTACAGGAAAAAGGGTCTATCGTCCATTAGGATCCACAGCCAATAAAACGGGAAGAATTGCAGGAGACTGCATAACAGGTGGAAATCTTAAGTTTCGTGGGATTTTAGGAACCGGTATCTTCAAAATTTTTGATATGGTAGTGGCCCAGACAGGTCTATCGGAAAAAGAAGCAAAAGAATCAGGTTATGATGTTGCCGTCTGCCATAATATAAAGCCAAATAAAGCTATGTATATGGGCGGGAAAGAAATGGTGATTAAAGGAATTGCAGATAAGAAGAGCGGAAGGCTCCTGGGAGCTCAAATTATTGGTTATGAGGGTGTGGATAAAAGGATTGATGTCTTTGTAACTGCAATAACATTTAAAGGGAAAGCAGATGATTTATTCCACTTGGATTTAGCATATGCACCTCCGTTTTCTACAGCGAAAGATCCAGTGATGTATACAGGAATGATTCTGGATAATGCAATATATGGAGCTCAGCCTTTAATAACAGCAATGGAGTTAAATGAATTAATAGAATCAGGGAAGGATTATACTCTAATTGATGCAAGAGCAAATTCCCAATATGAAAAAGAGCATGTTGAAACAGCCACTAATATACCACATGAAAAACTTAGGGAATCAATAAAAGATCTAGATAAGGAAGTCATTGCAGTTACTTACTGCAATAAAGGAGTTACTGGCAATGCAGCTCAAAATATCTTACGAAACCATGGTTTTAAGAAAGTATTTAATCTGTCTGGCGGACAGAGACAATTTATGAAAATAAAAGATAAAAAACCTGATATGTAACCTATAAAATATCTTTGCATAATATATGAATATATGCTCATATGCTTATATATTTATATCTCTATACAAATATATGCCCATCTAATATCTAATCTGTAAAAAGTGAAATATAAATATAATATAGATTAGATAGTAAGTGGGGTGGATTCATGACTGAGATCTTTAAAGCTCTGTCTGAAGAAAGCAGATTAAGAATACTGTCTTTACTAATGGATAAGGAAATGTGTGTATGTGAGCTAGAGGTTTGTTTAAAGATGACACAATCCAATGCATCAAGGCATCTGATGGTTTTGAAAAAATCCGGTATTCTTGAAAGCTGTAAGAAGGCACAATGGGCTTATTTTCGTATCAGTGATAAGTTCAAAGAAGAACATAGACATCTATGGGAATATTTAAAGATACATTTAAAAGAGCTAAGAACATATGAAAGAGATAATATGGAGAGAGAGAAGTATAAAGGGATTGATATTTGTTCATATATGAATGAACAACGTTAAGGAGAGAATAAAAATGAGTAATGATAACACACCGGGGATAGGATTTTTTTCAAAGTATTTAACTATTTGGGTAGCGGTTTGTATGATAATAGGTGTATTAATTGGTAAGTTCATGCCATTTATACCAGATTTTTTTGACCAGTTTGAATATGCCAATGTATCCATACCTACAGCAATACTTATATGGGTCATGATCTACCCAATGATGATGAAAGTAGATTTTCAAAGTATTAAGGATGTTCGTAAGAATCCAAAAGGATTATATGTAACATGGATTACAAATTGGATAATCAAACCTTTTACAATGTATGGAATTGCAGCAGCTTTCTTCTATGTAATTTTTAAAGGTCTTATTCCAGCAGAATTAGCAAAAGATTATTTAGCAGGAGCAGTTTTACTTGGAGCCGCTCCATGTACTGCCATGGTATTTGTATGGAGCCAATTAACAAAAGGGAATCCAGCATATACAATCGTTCAGGTGGCGACTAACGATCTTATTATTTTAATTGCATTTGTACCTATCGTTAAATTTTTACTGGGGGTAAGTGATGTATCTGTACCATGGGACACTTTGATTTTATCTGTGATTCTATTTGTTGTAATTCCATTAGCAGGAGGTATTATTACCAGGATGGTTATTACAAAAAATAAAGGTATTGAATACTTTGAAAAACAATTTCTGCCAAGATTTGATAGTGCTACAACAGTAGGATTGTTATTAATGTTAGTGCTGCTGTTTTCCTTTCAGGGAGAAGTAATATTAGGAAATCCTGTACATATTCTTCTCATTGCGGTACCATTAACGATTCAGACTATATTAATATTCTTTGTAGCTTATTTTACTTCAAGAATATTAAATTTACCTCATGATATTGCTGCTCCGGCAGGCATGATCGGGGCTTCTAATTTCTTTGAATTAGCAGTAGCAGTAGCAATTGCATTATTTGGCATGGAGTCACCTGCGGCGCTGGCAACAACGGTAGGTGTGTTAACAGAAGTTCCTATTATGTTACTTCTTGTTAAAATAGCAAATAATACAAAGAATTGGTTTCCCAACATAACAAAATAAGGAATCAGAATTAATCTTGGGATTCCATTGTTCTGTTTAATATGTAATATTTTAACTTATTAAATATCAGTATTAAAATCATAATAAAATGAATGGAGAGATAGTATGAAGAAAATGCAGATTTTTGAACCGGCCATGTGTTGTTCCACGGGAATTTGCGGAGTGGGTGTTGATCCTGAACTTTTAAGGATTTCTACAGTATTAAATACTTTAGAAAAGAATGGCATAAAAGTGGACCGCTTTAACCTTTCAAATGCACCTGATGAATTTATAAAAAATCAGACAATCAATAAATTTATTAATGAGAAAGGTGTGGAAGAATTACCAGCCATTATGGTTGATGATGAAATAGTACTTACGGGCAGATATCCTAAGAATGAAGAATTTGTAAAAATACTTGAACTCCCGGCAAATCTTCTTGCCATACAACCTAAAAGGGTCAGAGCAACAATTAGAAAATCAAGAGGTTGTGGCTGTTCAGGTGGGGATTGTTGTTAATGTGTTACGTGGGTATAGAGAGGATAATGAAATTATGAATAGTAAATCAGCTGGAAATTTATTTTATTTTGAACCAAAGGAACGAAATCTCACCAAATATCTTTTCTATACAGGAAAAGGGGGAGTGGGTAAGACTTCAGCTGCATGTGCAACCGCAGTTCATCTTGCTGACAATGGATATAAGGTATTTTTAATAAGTACAGACCCGGCTTCTAATCTACAGGATGTTTTTGAAACAGAACTTGATAATAAAGGAGTTTTTATTAAAGAAATTCCAAATCTTATGGTCGCCAATCTTGATCCGATTCAAGCGGCAGCAGAGTATAGGGAAAGTGTGATTGAACCATACAGGGGGAAATTACCTGATTCTGTCATCAATAATATGGAAGAACAGCTTTCGGGTTCGTGTACCGTTGAGATAGCTGCATTTAATGAATTCTCTAAGTTTATTACAGATAAAAAGGTGTATGATGAATTTGATCATATTATATTTGATACGGCTCCAACCGGTCATACTTTAAGAATGTTACAGCTTCCTTCTGCCTGGAGTAACTTTATTAGTGAAAATACTCATGGAGCTTCCTGCCTTGGACAGCTCGCAGGATTAGAGGATAAGAAAGAGATATATAAGAAAGCAGTGGAAACCTTGGCGGATGGAACTTTAACTACATTAATATTAGTTTCACGTCCAGAAATGACACCACTAAAAGAAGCATATAGAGCATCAAAAGAGTTAGAAGAGATTGGGGTTAAAAATCAATGGATGATTATTAATGGAATATTAACATCCTTTGATGACCCTGTTTCAGAAGGTTTATATAAGAAACAAAGAAAAGCATTAGAAGATATGCCGGAGGAATTAAAACGTTTGGAAACTTATATTATTCCTTTGCGGGCATATAATGTAACAGGAATTAAAAATGTAAAAGCATTCCTTACGGAAGATAATTATATTGCTGCAGATGATAAACTGCACACAGATAATTTATTTAATCTTCAGAATATAATCGATGATTTCATTACTACAGAGAAGAAAGTAATATTTACCATGGGAAAAGGAGGGGTTGGAAAAACGACCATTGCAGCAGCAATTGCCCTTGGGTTAGCAGCGAAAGGGAAAAAAGTACATTTAGCAACGACCGATCCGGCTGCCCATCTGAAATTTGTAATAAAAGAAAATAATAACATAACTATGAGCCATATTGATGAACAGGAAGAACTTAAGAAATACCAGGAGGAAGTTCTTTCAAAAGCCAAAGAGTCTATGTCACAAGAAGATATAGAATATGTAGAAGAAGATTTACGTTCGCCATGTACTCAGGAGATTGCAGTCTTTCGTGCATTTGCCGAAATCGTAGATAAGGCGGATGATAGGATTGTAGTGATAGATACAGCGCCTACAGGACATACATTATTACTTCTTGATTCAACTCAGAGCTATCATAAAGAAATTGAACGATCCTCCGGAGTCATACCTGAAGCTGTGAAGAAATTATTACCAAGACTTCGCAATGAGGAAGAGACACAAGTAATTATAGTAACCCTTCCAGAAGCAACTCCTGTCTATGAAGCGATGCGTTTAGAAGAAGATCTGACGCGGGCTGGAATTCATACAAAATGGTGGGTGATTAATTCTTCCCTGTATCAGACGAACACTTCTAATAAATTATTGGCTTCAAAAGCAAGTAATGAAATCAAATGGATGAATACTGTAGATAAACATTCTAATAGTAAATTTGCGGTTATTTCCTGGAGTGAGGAGGAAATCAAAGGAGATAAATTACTAAGGCTATAATATTGAATTCAAGTATATATTAACAGATTCAGATATTCAACAACCTCCAAATTGATCAAAGAGAACTACCATTTGGAGGTTGTTTTAATTATAAGTTCTTATAATATAGTAATAGCCTAAGAACAATAACTATTCATACATTCCATTGTGTTTCGGTTTCATTTGACTACAAAATAGTGTATAATTTTTTTGGTTTTAGTGTGTATACAAATAATAGTAGTTATGTTAAAATGTAGGTTGGAAAGTTACTATCAGATAAATAGGGGCGTTTACTTGATAAACCGGAGGTAATTAAATGGGAAGAATGAGTAGAACAAACGGTAAAAATACCTGGGCGTTATTCTTGCTAATACTTGCAGGCATTGTATTAGGTGGTTTTATAGGCTATCTTGCAAAAGACTTTTCCTATCTGTCATGGTTAAACTATGGACAAAAATTTGGCCTTAGTGAACCATTTGTTTTGAATTTAGGAATATTAGTTATTACTTTTGGCATTAATATTAAAATTACCATGGCAAGTATCATTGGCGTAATTATTTCGATCATTGTATATCGTACAATATAAGAAGTGTTACAAACTTATTCATAGTAAGTAAAATCATGGGGGATTTTGCTTAGGGAGAATGAATAAGGAGAAAACGTGAATAATAAGTATTTAACAGTCAAAGAATTACCAATGTCAGAAAGACCTTACGAAAAATGTGAAAAATATGGTGCTTGTTCTTTATCCGATGCAGAACTTTTGGCTGCTATCATTAAGACAGGTTCTAAAAATGTAAGGTCTATTGATTTAGCCCACCACATATTGAATTATTCGAAAGCCAATAAGGGACTTATTGGTCTTAATTATATGTCTATGAATGAGTTCATGAGTATCAAAGGAATTGGGAAAGTAAAAGCAATTCAAATGTTATGTATTGCCGAATTAACGAAGCGGATGGCAAAAGCAACCAATCAGGCAGGTCTGAAATTACTAAGTCCCGGTGCAGTTGCTGATTACTATATGCAGGATATGAGGCATATGACAAGAGAACAAATTCTTATTGTTTTTATTGATTCAAAGAGCAAAGTTCTTGGTGATATGGTTATTTCTTCAGGTACCGTCAATTCTTCTATTGTTGCTCCGAGGGAAGTTTTCTTAAATGCATTAAGGCATTGTGCAACTTATATTATAATGCTGCACAATCATCCCAGTGGTGACCCAACCCCTAGTAAAGAAGATGTTATTACAACAAAGAGGATAAAAGAAGCAGGTATATTAATTGGAATTAAGCTTATGGATCACATTATAATTGGTGATAATAAATATATAAGCTTAAAAGAGCAGGGAATTCTGGATACTTAGGCTTCATTGAAAGAAATCTTTGAATCTTGATCTGAGACTCAGATGGACATGCAGGTATGCTTCTTGAGCATGATCACAAAATTGAAAGGAGTTTTTATTTAATGGTTAAAAAAGCTTTGGGCATAGATTTGGGTACTAGTACCATTAAAATATATAAAAAAGGGGAAGGAGTAATATTAGATGAACGTAATATTATAGCGATTGCCAACAAAAAAGATATTATCGCAGTTGGTAATGATGCGTTTGATATGTATGAAAAAGCACCATCCAATATTAATGTTACCTACCCTGTAAAAAGTGGTGTTATAGCTGATATAGCAAATATGCAATCTTTATTGAACCATCTTTTAAGAAAAATAGGCCAAGGATCAAAAATTAGCGGAATGTCATATATTATCGCTGTTCCCACGGACATTACGGAAGTGGAGAAAAGAGCATTTTATGATCTGATTGCCAATTCCAGTGCAAAAGCAAAATCAATTTTAGTAGTTGAAAAACCTGTAGCAGATGCATTAGGTGTCGGATTAGACGTTACCAATGCCAGAGGTGTCATGACTGTAAATATTGGTGCGGATACTACGGAGATATCTATTATTTCCCTTGGTGGAATCGTTTTAAGTAAACTTATACCTGTTGGAGGGAATAAGTTGGATGAATCTATCAGACAGTATGTCAAGAAGAAATACAATCTTATTATTGGCGATAAAACAGCCGAGGTCATTAAGAAAGAATTAGCAAATGCAACTCCAGGTGATGAAAATACAATCAAAGCTTTCGGACGAAATGTTGTTCGCGGGTTACCAAGCCAGATGGATATAAGTTCAGCCATGGTTTATGAATCAATTAAAGAATACCTTTATACAATCATAGACAGTATAAAAATAATTTTAGAAAGAACACCACCAGAAATCTCTTCCGACATTATAGATACAGGCATATATATTACAGGAGGTTCTGCTAATATAAAAAACTTAGAAACTTTAATTAACAAAGAAACGGAGCTGCCAGTAAATATTTGCAAAGATGCAAGTAATTCTGTTGTTTTAGGTCTTGGAAGAATCATGGAAGAAGCTTCCCTATCGATGCTGGCAAATGATATCAGGCAAAGCACATATTCCACAAAGACGAGGGATTAAAATGAAACGAAGAACTAGAATTTCTATTGAACCAAAATATATTTTAGCAAGCTGCACCGCTTTGTGTCTTGTTATAATTTTGGTTTCGTTCAAGTACAGTGATGGACTTGGACCAATAAAAACTTCAGTTGGTACTGTACTTTCCCCAATGCAAAAAGGTATCAATTCCATTGGAAGATATATTTCTGATCGGGTTGATGACTTGAAGAATATTCAAAGTTTACAATCAGAGAATAAGAAACTGAAAGAAGAGCTAAGTACAATTTCCTATGAGAATAAAATATTGCAGCAAGATAAATATGAACTTGAAAATCTTCGAAATTTATATCAGTTAGATCAAAAATATGCAAGTTATCCTAAAGTAGCAGCAAGAGTTATCAGCAAAGAGACGAATAACTGGTATAATACATTTTTAATTGATAAGGGAACGGAAGATGGACTGGCTGTTGATATGAATGTACTTGCAGGAAACGGACTTGTGGGTATCATAACGGAAGCAGGAAAAAACTATTCCAGAGTACGTTCTATTATAGATGATAGTAGTAATGTAAGTGGAATGTTCTTAAAGACTTCGGATACTTGTATCGTAACAGGCAGTCTGAAATTAATAGACAGTGGCTTAATTCAGGTAAGCCATATTTCAAAAGATGCAGACGTTAAGGATGGTTATGAGATTGTAACTTCTAACATTAGTGATAAATATTTACAGGGTATTCTAATAGGATACATCAGTGATATCACTGTAGATGCTAATAATATGACAAAGTCAGGTTATTTAACGCCGGCAGTAAATTTTAATCGATTGGATACTGTATTAATTATTACTGAATTAAAAGAAAATACAGAAGAATTGAAAGAAATGATGAAATAATGAAAGGGTTTTGCGTATGAAACGTTTTGGCATCATGCTAATTATTATAATACTATGTTTTTTATTACAGAGTACTTTTTTTCAAGCATTGGCCCTTGCAGATGTTGTTCCTAATTTATTATTGATTATAACAGTTGCCGTTGGATATATGAGAGGACGCAAAGAAGGACTGGTCATTGGTTTAATATGCGGCCTTCTTTCTGATTTTGTATATAGTGATGTAATTGGAGTATGTGCTTTAATTTACATGGTCATTGGATATTTAAACGGTATTTTTAATATGCTGTTTTTTAGAGATGTGCTTACGATTCCTATTTTATTAATAGGGGTAAGTGATCTTGTTTACAATTTTATGTATTATGTTATGGAATTTTTATTAAGAAGCAGACTTAATCTGTTTTTCTATTTTAGAAGAATCATGATTCCTGAATTAGTTTATACTGTTTTAGTTTCTGTTTTGCTCTATAAGTTATTACATAATTTGAATGCCTTTCTTGAGCGCAGGGAAAATAAGGAGGTATAATATTGCTTGATAATTTTTTAGAAGGATTAAAACGAATTATAAAATCCAGATTAATGCCAGTTTCTATCATCTATTTTTTGTTATTCTTTACGATCATATATCAATTATTTCATTTACAGATTGTAAATGGTGATGAGTACAATAATGAGATGGAACTAAAAACTGAGATTAAGAGAGATCTTAAAAGTACAAGAGGGAATATACGGGATAGAACCGGTAAACTTTTAGCCTATAACGAACTTTCTTACACTGTAACATTAGAAGATATCGGTGAACTCCAGACCAATGAGGAAAAAAATGCAATGATCTATGATCTGATTCAGATCATAGAGAAGCACGGGGATACGATTGCCTATGATTTCCCTTTGGCATTTAATAAAAACGATGAAATTGAATTTACAGTAGATAAAAATGAAGAACTAAGATTTAAAAAAGATATTTATTATCATTCTAAAATAGAAGAATTAACGACAGAAGAAAAAAATGCAACTGCAAAGGAAGTTTATGATTATCTAAGAGGCTTCACTGATATAAGAAGTATGTTTGATATTACAGAGGAATATACAGATGAAGAAGCATTAAAGATAATGACGGTCCGATATGCTCAATTTATGAACACTTATCGTAAATATCTTCCAATTACTGTTGCGATGAATGTTGATGATAAGACAGTTGCTGCAGTCAAAGAGAATAGTGAAAAGTTACCAGGGGTTGATATTTTGCAGGAAACCCATAGAGTATATGCAGACAGTAAATATTTTGCCCATATATTAGGTTACACAGGATTAATTACTCAGGAAGCTTTGGATGAAATCAAATCCAACGGACAGGAAGATAATTATACTTTAACGGATCAGGTGGGTAAATCTGGTATTGAAAAAGAATATGAATCCTATTTACATGGGTTAAAAGGTTATGAGACCGTAACCGTAAATGAATCCAATCGGGTTCTTGAAGTAAAAGATACAGTGGAACCAGTTGCTGGTAATGATATTTATCTGACTATTGATAGTGACTTGCAAAAAACAACATATGATTTGCTGGAGAAACAAATAGCAGGAATCCTTGTGTCTAAGATCACGAATAGTACTAATGTTGGAAGTAAAGGAGTTAGTGCAGCAGATATTTTGATCCCTATTTATGATGTTTATTTTGCTCTGATCAATAATAATGTAATCGATATTAATTCCTTCAGCCAAAATGATGCAACGGCTTTAGAAAAGAGCGTGCACCAAAAATTCCTCAATGAACAAAAAAATGTTTTCCGGCAACTAGATTCTATCATGGCACTGAATAGCAAAACATTGAATATTTCAGTTTCTGATGAAATGGAAGGATATTTAACGTATATATTTGATTTATTGCAAAAAAAAGGGATTTTAATAAAAGACAGTATTGAAACAACTGATGAGAAGTATCTTGATTATAAGGGGAATAAAATCAGTTTAAGTGAATTTCTTCAACATGCTTTATCAAAGAACTGGATTGATTTAAATAAGTTAGATATTGACGAAAAATATTATAGCACTGATGAATTATATGGTAAATTAATGGAGTACACTGATAAAATATTAACTGATGATGGCGAATTCAACAAAAAAATCTATCGTTCTTTAGTATATTCGTACAAATTATCTGGAACTGAAATTTGTCTTTTATTATTTGACCAAGGTGTGTTAAAATATAATGAGGATGAAATTGCCAATTTACAGAATGGTAATATTTCCTCCTATAGTTTTTTAATAGATAAAATCAAAAAATTAAAAATTACTCCGGCTCAACTTGCATTGGAACCATGTTCAGGATCAGCTGTAATTACGGATACTAAGACTGGTGATGTGCTGGCTCTGGTTTCTTATCCATCTTATGATAATAACAAGTTAGCCAATACAGTTGATTCAAAGTATTATAACAAATTGTTTGATGATAAGGCATATCCTATGTTGAATAGACCGCTCCAGTCAAAGACAGCACCAGGGTCTACCTTTAAGATGGTATCAGCTACCGCAGGATTAGAAGAAGGGGTTATTTCACCAGGGGAAAAGATCATAGATAAAGGTGTTTTTGAAAAATTGTCCCATAGCCCTAAATGCTGGGTATATCCAAATAATCATGGTGCTGTTGATACAATTCATGCATTGGAAGTTTCCTGCAACTATTTCTTTTATGAAGTAGGTTATCGTTTAAGTATTACACCTACCGGCAAATTTGATAGTACCCTTGGTCTTGAGAAATTACAAAAATATGCTACTATGTATGGTTTTGATGCTCCATCAGGCTTGGAATTATCAGAATATAGTCCCCAGATTTCCGGAGAAGATTCTGTTCGTTCTGCCATTGGTCAAGGTACAAACAACTATACACCTGCTCAACTGGCCAGATATGTAACAACAATTGCCAATAGTGGAACTGCTTATAATTTAACACTTTTAGATAAAATCATGGACGTTGATGGTAAAACAGTTCTTAACAACAAAGCTACTGTTTATAATAAGCTGGATTTAAAAGCTTCTACCTGGGAGCAGCTTCATAAAGGTATGTTTGAAGTAGTGAATGGGCAGCAAAGTTCTATTGACCACTTATTTAAGAATCTGAATGTACAGGTGGCAGGGAAGACTGGTACGGCCCAGCAAAGTACTTTGCATCCAAATCATGCCTTGTTTGTATCCTACGCTCCTTTCGAGAAACCTGAGATTTCAGTGGTAACAACTATTCCTAATGGTTATGCATCAGGGAATGCGGCAGATTTTGCAAGTAAGATATATAAATATTATTTTAAAGCAGATGGGTATGAAGAACTCTTAGAAAAGGGAGTAACAGAAATTGAAAATACTCAGACAGGTGACTAATTACCTAGTTAAATGATTCTTAAGTACTATTATAATATATTTGATAGGTGAGTGTGAAAGGGTATCTTTCATACTCGGCTATTGTTCTAAAAATGGATAGACCATTCATTCTCGGAACTTGGAGGACTAATATGAATAATTCAGTTGTAATAAAGGCATATAATGGTGGAATCGTTGCAGTTTTAGATCCAGATTTAAGTTTTGAAGATTTAAAAGTGGAAATTGCATCAAAATTTAAAGCTTCCGCTAAATTCTTTAATAATGCACAGATGGCCATTAGTTTTGAAGGCAGGACTTTGTCAGATGAAGAAAAAATTGAAATTTTAGGTATCATATCAGAGAATTCAGACTTGCATATTGTATGCATTGTTGAGGATGATCCGGATAAAGATAAACAATTCCAAAAAAGCATTAACGAAAAATTAATGGAATTGAATACGAACACTGGACAATTTTATAAAGGAAATTTAAGATCAGGACAAGTTTTAGAAGTAGAAACAAGCATAATTATCATCGGCGATGTAAATCCAGGAGCAAAAGTAGTTTCTAAAGGCAATATTATAATATTGGGGTCATTAAAAGGTAATGTTTTTGCTGGTGCTACGGGAAATGAAAAATCATTTGTAGTAGCACTGGATATGAATCCTGTACAGATAAGAATTGCTGATGTAATTGCCAGAGCTCCGGACAAGCCGGTGAAAAATTCGGTAAAAGAGACCAAAATTGCATTTGTTGAAGATGGAAATATTTATATCGAACCTCTTGACAAGAATGTTATTGGAGAATTAACTCTATAAAATATTATTTATTTCAAAATTGATTTGCATTATAAGCGGTTAAAATTTGATACCAAGTATTAGATTAATATAAAAACAGAAATTAAGTTTGGAGGAAATGCAATGGGAGAAGTAATAGTTATTACATCCGGTAAGGGTGGAGTTGGAAAAACAACCACTACAGCAAATGTGGGAACAGGATTAGCAAAGCTTGATAAAAAAGTTGTGCTAATTGATACTGATATAGGACTTAGAAATCTTGATGTTGTAATGGGCCTGGAAAACCGTATTGTCTACAACTTAGTAGATGTTATAGAAGGTAATTGCAGAATTAAACAGGCTTTAATTAAAGATAAAAGATATCCTAATCTTTATCTGCTGCCATCAGCACAGACAAGAGATAAAACTGCAGTAACACCAGAGCAGATGAAAAAATTAGCAGATGAGCTAAGAGGTGAATTTGATTACATACTTATGGACTGCCCTGCTGGTATTGAACAAGGGTTTAAAAATGCAATTGCTGGAGCTGACAGGGCTTTAGTAGTAACAACACCAGAAGTATCCGCTGTTCGCGATGCGGACAGAATTATCGGATTGTTAGAAGCAAATGAAATTAAACAAACCTATTTAATTGTAAATAGACTAAGAAATGATATGGTTAAACGTGGCGATATGATGTCAAGTGATGATGTTGTAGAAATTTTAGCTGTTGATTTAATCGGTGTGGTCCCAGATGATGAGAATATCGTTATCTCTACGAATCAAGGTGAACCTCTGGTAGGTAATGAATCTCTTGCTGGACAAGCTTACATGAACATTTGCCGTAGAATTTTAGGAGAAGAAGTACCTTTCCTTGATTTAAATGGTAAAGCGGGTCTATTTGCAAGACTTTCAAGTTTATTCAAAAAATAATAGGGAGGAAAGTAATAATGGGTTTTTCAGATTTCTTTAAGAAAAAAACTTCTAGCAATGTAGCAAAGGACAGGTTAAAACTGGTTTTAGTATCTGATAGAGCAAATTGTTCTCCTGAAATTATGGAACAAATGAAAAATGACATTATTAATGTTATCTCAAAGTATGTAGAGATTGATACAGACGGATTAGATATTAAAATCACACAAACAGAGTCTGAAGGAAATAATGGTACTGTACCTGCATTATTTGCTAATATACCAATTAAAGACCTTAAGGCTCATAAATAAGGATGATAATTAATGTTTAATTTTAAGCAGTATAATTGGAAAAATTTTAATTTTCCGCTAGTTACAATTATATTGATACTCAGTGTGATCAGTGTAATTATGGTAGGTTTCGTCGAAGGAGATTCTAAATCCCTGAAACATATCCTGGGTATTATTTTCGGTATATTCCTTATGTTGGGAGTAGCTTTAGTTGATTACCATTTTTTATGTAGATTGATGTGGGTTTTCTATGGGATTAACCTTATATTATTGTTATTGGTTAAATTCAGCCCATTAGGGAAAGAACAATTTTCGTCGAAACGATGGTTAGATTTAAAGGTATTTGATCTTCAACCTTCTGAATTAACAAAAATCTTTATGATTATATTTTTAGCCCAGCTTTTTACCATAATGCGTGAAAAATTGGATAAAGTCTCAACAGCAGTTATTGCTTTGATTTTAATGGGAATTCCAACTTTTCTTATTTTAATTCAGACCAATTTATCAACGAGTTTGGTTTTAATGTTTATCTTTCTAGTTATGATATATACAGCTGGATTGGACTATAAGATTATAATTCCGACTCTGGCTGTTGGCATTCCTGTTTCTGTGGCAATGTTATGGTATATACAACAGCCATTTCAAAAGATTTTACAGCCATATCAGCAACGAAGAGTTTTGTCTATTCTGCATCCAGAACTTTATCCGGATGCTATGTATCAACAGAACAATTCAGTACAAGCCATAGGTTCGGGTCAATTATATGGTAAGTTATTATTTGATAATGGAACTGAAATTCGAGGCAGTAAATATGTAGCAGTTGCAGAAAGTGATTTTATATTTTCTGTAATAGGAGAGGAACTGGGATTTATAGGTAGTTGTCTTGTCATCGGCTTATTAGTGCTTTTGGTAATTCAATGTATTAATACAGCAAGAAGAGCCAATGATTATACAGGAATGTTAGTTGCGGTAGGGTTATCTTCCATGTTCGCATTTCAGGTATTTGTAAATATTGGTGTTGCCACTTCGATTTTACCTAATACCGGACTTCCACTACCTTTTTTAAGTTATGGTCTAAGTTCTTTAATGAGTAGTATGATGGGGATTGGTTTGATTTTAAATATTGGTTTACAAAGAAAAAATTACAGGAGGTAGAGACTATGAATATCGGAATGATTGCACATGATGCAAAAAAGAAATTAATGCAAAACTTTTGTATTGCATATCGAGCAATTTTGAGTAAAAATGAAGTTTATGCAACAGGTACAACTGGAAGATTAATAGAAGAAGTAACTAATTTAAATGTTCACAAATATCTTGCAGGACATTTAGGCGGTGAACAGCAGTTAGGCGCTCAGATTGAACATAATCAGATTGACCTGGTTATCTTTTTAAGGGATCCACTAACTCAAAAATCACATGAACCAGATGTTAATAATGTAGTACATTTATGTGATATGCATAATATTCCATTAGCAACTAATTTAGCAACTGCTGAATTATTGATTAAAGCGTTGGACCGTGGTGATTTAGACTGGAGAGAAATATTTAAATCATAGTTAAGGGGGATTCTAGTTTGAAGAAAAGAGTTTTGTGTGTATTGCTCACAATAACCTTACTTACAGGATGTTCAAATTCTTCTGATGCAATCATCCCTTATGAAGATAGTTTAAACCTTCATCAGAATAATTTAGTGAATCTTAGCAATATTCAAAGAGGAGATTTATTTGCAAAGGATTTAACAGTAATTTCTAAGGATTTCAATAGTCCCAAGGATAATAATTTAAATTCTCTTTCTTCATTATTAATTAATGTTACGGATCAGGAAACGATATATTCTAATAATGTGCACGAAAGACTATATCCAGCAAGTATTACAAAAATAGCAACTGCACTTGTTGTATTAAAGCATGCAGACCTTACGGAAACAGTGACAATCAGTAAGAATGCAAGTAATATAACAGAGGCAGGTGCTAAATTATGTGGTTTTAAAGAAGGAGATCAAATCGTATTAAAAGATTTGCTTACTTCTTTATTAGTTTATTCAGGAAATGACGCAGGGATAGCTATTGCAGAACATGTTGCAGGGAGCGTATCTGCATTTGCTGATATGATGAACGAAGAGGTCAGGAAGATCGGTGCGGTTCATACGAATTTTTTGAATCCACATGGATTACATGATGATGATCATTATACGACTGGATATGATCTATATTTAATTTTTAATGAATTGTTACAATATCAGGAGTTTTTGGATATAATTAAGTTAGGGGAATATACTCTTACTTATAAAGATAATTCGGGAAAAGAAGTAAAAAAGGAATTCTCCAGTACAGATAGATACTTAACGGGTGCTGCAAATGTACCAAAAGGGATTACGGTACTTGGAGGAAAAACAGGAACAACATTTAAAGCGGGTTCTTGTCTTATTCTTGCCAGTAAGGACAAAGACGATAAAGTATATATATCTTTAGTATTAAAAGCAGATAGCAGTGATAACTTGTTTTATCAGATGACATATCTACTGGAGCTAATCTCTAAATAGGAAATGAATTTATCTGTTCATACATAGCAGTTTGTTTAAAAATGTTTATTCAATTGCAATGTGGTAACTGGAAAGCATAAAAGTATAGTTTACATTTGGATATTTTGCCGAATCTATCCAAATATCTATTGAATATTAGTATTATATATACTATAATTAATTCATAGCTATAATAATTTTATGCATATAATACAATATAATTCCTAAGGAGGAGATTACAATGGTTCAGATTATTGCAGGTCAAAAAGGCAAAGGGAAAACAAAAATCTTAATCAACAAAGTTAATGATGAGGTAAGATCATCGACGGGTAGTATTGTGTATCTTGACAAAAGTAATAAGCATATGTATGAATTAAGCAATAAGATCAGACTAATCAATGTGCGTGATTTTTTAATTAATAACTATAGTGAATTTTTGGGTTTTATATGCGGGATTATTTCACAGGACAGAGATTTAGAGAGAGTTTATTTGGATAGTTTTTTAAGAATAGCTAATATTGAAGAAAGTGACATAGGAAATGTATTAGGGAAACTAACAAAGATTTCTGAACAATTTAGTATTGATTTTGTAATTAGTATTTCAGTCGATCCTGAAAATCTTCCGGAAGAATATAAAGATAAAGTTATAGTATCTCTATAATATATATGGCTCTTTTGCAAGTGATGGGTGTAAGTTGGATCACACCATATCTCTTGTAAAAGAGTCGTTTTAATATTTGTCTTTATAAGGCTTCGTGGCAGAGCCATGAACATGTGAAACCCCCAGGCTTATTATATGAGTCTGGGGATTCTTTTTACTGGAAATTCAATTTAATTTAAACTATAAACTAATCATTATTTGATAATCTACCAAAATAACTTATTGCATAGAGACCTGCGATACCTACAATGCCATATATAATCCTGGATACTGCAGTCATATCTCCAAAAATCATTCTTACTAGGTCAAATCCAAAGAAACCGATTAAACCCCAATTCACAGCTCCAATTACAACTAGTATTAATGCGATATAATCTACTGTTTTCAATTCATTACCTCCTTTGGTTTCTTATAATATTATTGACTTAAATTATATTATTATTCATTTAGGGGTTTAAAATTATGAAAAAAATAAGTATAATATTAATAGTATGAATACAATGTACGTATTTTCAATTACTTAAGGAGGACTTAAGTTGTGAAGCACAGAAACTATCAATCGAGAAAAGTTGTGAAATATAAAAGACCAGTAAATCTTAATATTGGAGTTATCATATTTGGCATAATTTTTTTATATATAGTAATAAATGTAATTATTTATTTAAATAAAGAGCATTTGTCTATTTATGAAGTGTCAGAGAATAATATTGCTGATGATAATATCTGCAAAGGAATCATTATCAGGGATGAAACTGTCTATAATACTGAAAATGCAGGATATGTAAATTTTTATATTAGAGAAGGTGAACGTGTTGCTAAAAATTCATTAGTATATACCATAGACGAAAGCGGAGAACTTTTTGATACACTTTCAGCCAGCGAAGATATGGACAAGTTGTCAAATGAGGAGAATGATAAGATTAAAAATAGTATTACATCTTTTCAAAAAACATATTCCAATGATACATTTAGTAATGTTTACAATTTGAAATATGATGTGGACAATATTTTATATGAAGCTACAAATTTTAACATGATCAAGAATCTGGATTCAATATCTTCAGACAATTCGTTTTTTCATAAATTTAAAATAAATAAGAGTGGAGTCATTTCATATTCTATTGATTCAATGGAAGGTTTAACTGCTGATGAAGTCAAGAAAGATACCTTTTCCAATGAAGCGTATAAAAGAGTCCAGTTAAGAACCGATGAACTTATTGAAAGGAACAGTCCGGTATTTAAGTTAGTTACAGATGAAAAGTGGTCTATAGTAATTTCTTTAACCAGGGAACAATATTCCCGTATCAAAGAAAAAGACAGAATTAAAGTAACATTTATTAAAAATGATCTGTCTACAGTAGCTAATATTGAATCATATAAAAAGGGAGATTCTTATTTTGCCAGGTTAGATTTAGATAATTATATGATTCGTTTTTTAAACGACAGGTATATTGATATTGAACTAACGATTAATTCAGCATCCGGTCTAAAAATACCAAAAACCTCAATTATTGAGAAAGAATTTTATAAAATACCTATCGATTACTTCACAACTGGTGGAGATTCCAATAAAAATGGACTTATTAAAGAAGTATACAGTGAGAATGGTGAATTAGAATTCAAGTTCTTTCCAACAGAAATTTATTATGAAGACGAAGAATATGGTTATGTAGATACACTGCTCACCCTGGAAGATGGGACGAAATTGGAACAAAATGATTATCTCCATAATGAGAAGAATGGAGAACGTTATCAGATTAGTGAAGTTGCTACTTTAGAAGGAGTTTATAACGTAAATAAAGGTTATGCAGTATTTCGCAGAATTGAGAAAGAATATGAAAATAAAGAATATTGCATTGTTAAGAAGGATACCTTATATGGCCTTTCTGTTTATGATCACATTGTCTTAAATGGGGATATGATTGAAGAACAATCCATTATATATTAAATCATGATAGTACATATTTTTTAGGTATATCGCATCATAGATAAAATATGAATAAAAAGTATAATTATAGTAAGTCTTAGAAAGGAAGTATTTTAGAATGCTAAGGGAGAATTTAGCTCTGGTTGAAGAGAAAATACAAGCAGCATGTAATAGAGCTTTAAGGAATAGAGAGGATGTTACATTAATTGCGGTTAGTAAAACCAAACCTGTCTCAATGATTCAGGAAGTCATTAATCTTGGTATCACTCATTTTGGCGAGAATAAAGTGCAGGAATTGTGTGAAAAGACGGAAGAGATCAAGGAATCATTAAACTGGCATCTTATTGGCCATCTCCAAAGAAATAAAGTTAAGTATATCATTGATAAAGCTTGTTTGATTCATTCTGTAGATTCGTTAAGACTTGCAGTAGCAATCCAGGAAGAGGCTCTGAAAAAGAATGTGATAGTGCCAATTCTCATTGAAGTAAATATTGCAAAAGAAGATACTAAATTTGGAGTAGCAGAAGAAGAAGTTCAGGAATTAGTCTTAGAGATTTCTAAGCTTTCCAATGTAAGAATTAAAGGATTAATGACCATAGCTCCTTTTGTGGAAAACCCGGAAGAAAACAGAGTTTATTTTAGGAAATTAAGACAATTATTAGTTGACATCAAAAGTAAAAACATTGATAATGTTGATATGAAGGTTCTTTCCATGGGCATGACCAATGATTATGAAGTTGCAATTGAAGAAGGAGCAACGATGGTTCGTGTGGGAACCGGAATCTTTGGAGAAAGAAATTATACTATTTAAGATTAAAAGTTTTCGTAAAATATAGTTTAAGAATCATAAGATTGAAAGATAATGGATAGGAGATAAGTATATGGCAAGTATAATAAAGAATTTTTTGGGTTTTATAAAATTAGGCGATGATGATGATGATTATGAAGATTATGTAAGTGAATTCGAAGAAAAAGAGGCAGAAAGATTAGAAAGGCTGCAAGCTGCAGAACTGAAGAAGCAAGAACGTGTAGAAAGAACAGAAAGAAAATATCAAAGACAAGAACTTAATGAAACTGATGAAAAAACACCAATTTCTCCAAAGAAAGAAAGGGGAACACGTATGGAAAGAACATCAACGAATAAGATCATACCTATTCGGAAAACACCATTAGGACTTGAAGTTTGTATTATGAAACCAACATCTTTTGATGATTCACAGGATATCTGTGATGTACTTTTGAACGGAAGAGCTGCCGTTGTTAATTTGGAAGGCTTTGATCCGGGAGAGGCCCAAAGAATCATGGATTTCATCTCTGGCGCTGTATATGCCATCAGCGGTAAATTGCATCAAATTTCAAAATATATCTTTATCTTTTCACCAGATAATGTAGACATCTCCGGTGATTACCTGGATTTAGTGCCTGAAGAAGGTTTTGGAGTACCTACCATTAATAAAGATTTCTAATAGAATTCGAAAGGTTGAGAATTTATGGATATTGTAATAATAAATTCCTTATATATTTTTTGTGTGGTGTTAGAAGGTATATTGTTTTTATATATTCTGTCTACATGGATTAGAATCAGTCCTAAGATTCAGGGGATATTCAACATACTTCTGGATCCTTTACTGGATCCAATCAGATATTTATTGAAGCATTCAATTTTTCAGGTAAGAAATTATGATTTATCACCTATTATTGGATTTCTCGTACTGTCTTACTTGCAGGAATTCTTTTATGCTTTAAGATAATAACAGTTTAGGAGAGTCCATATGCAATTAGACAGGCAAGATGATTTATTTTGTAAGAGATTACTTGAGCTAGCTAATATTTCTTACCAAAAAGGAATCTGTACATATACTGATTTTTTAAATCTTAATGATATAAATCTTTTTTTTAATATAAGATCAGAATTACCGCCAATTCAGACTATACTTTTTGGTGGATACCAGGATTCAGAAAGAAAAATTTTATGTTTTTATGATGAAAACTCTTTTTCTAAACCGGAGTTTCCAATTGATTGTATTTATATAAAACCAATTCATTCAAAATTCAGTGATAATTTAAACCATCGGGATTTTCTTGGAGCCTTAACTCATCTTGGTTTAGACCGTAGTAAATTAGGAGATATCTTAATTGATGAGAACCAATGTTATCTTTTTTGCAATAATCGCATCAGTCAATTTATTGCAGATCAATTAAATATGATCAAGCATACCAATGTATCATGTGAAATTGTAGATTTTAAAGAGGTAAATTATACTCCGAATTTTGTTACTATTACAGGAACAGTCCCATCAATCCGATTAGATGCGATTTTATCTGTTGCATTTAAAACATCAAGAAGCAGCTTAAGCGGCTTGATTTCTGGTGGTAAAGTATATGTGAACTCTAAACTGGTTCTTTCAAACAGCTATATGTTAAAAGAAGGGGATGTAGTATCTCTTAGAGGTCACGGCAAATTTTTATTTAAAGAAATAAACAATCAGACAAAAAAAGGGCGATTTTATATTACCCTTTTAAAATATGCTTAGGAGGAGATATTATGTTGACACCCATAGAAATTCAAGGAAAAGTTTTTAAATCTGGAATTGGATATGACAAAAAAGACGTGGATTCTTTTGTTAGAGAGTTATTACATAATTATGAAGTTCTTTATAAAGAAAATGTAGAGCTTCAAGATAAGATAGCTATTTTAAATGATGGGATTACACATTATAAGACGATTGAGAATACTCTTCAAAAAGCACTTGTATTAGCGGAAAAGGCTGCGGAAGAAACAAAACAGACGGCAAACCAAAAGGCTCATTCTATTGAAAAAGAGGCACATTTGCAAGCTAATTTAATCACAGCAGAAGCCAAAAATGAATTAAATAGAATTCATTTAAAAACAATAGAATTAGTTCAGCAATATAATAGATATAAGATTCAGTTTGAAAAGTTAGCTGAAACACAAATGGAACTTTTAAATTCCAATGGATTTAATATTGATATTGGAAATCTAGACGTAATGCTGGAGAAAGGTATTGCCAATTTAAATGATTATTCAAAGAAAGAATCTGATTTAGTAGAAAAGATGGATAAGGCAATTGATGAAAATGAATTAATGGAAGACACCGTAAGTGAGAAGGAAGAACCAGAAGAAAACAAAGAACTGGATGGTAAGGAATCAAAAGAAAATGATTTCAGGGTAGATCTGGGAGCAGATGATGGTTTTGATTTTTTAGATTTAGAAGATTAGTAAAGTATGACTAAAGGAGAAATTAGATGACTCAGGTTTTAACGGTTAATTATGATGAGAAACCAATATACGACATTCGATTAGAAGACAATTATGACAACTTGCTCCAAATCTTTGACAGAGTGCCTATTTCCAATAGGAAAGTATGTATTGTTACAGATACGAATGTTGGAAAATATTATCTTGATACTGTAAAACAGATATTATATAAGGATGGGGCAAAAGTAGAAACTTTTACATTCCCTGCAGGGGAAGAGAACAAGACACTAAATACTGTAAAAGATTTGTATGAACATTTAATTCTGTCAGGATTTGATCGAAAGGATTTATTAGTTGCACTGGGCGGAGGAGTTGTAGGTGATCTGACTGGATATGCCGCTGCAACGTATCTAAGAGGTATCTCATTTATCCAACTGCCAACGTCACTTCTTTCCATGGTGGATAGCAGCATTGGTGGAAAAACCGGAGTGGATTTTGACTCCTACAAAAATATGGTTGGGGCTTTTCATCAGCCGGGAGGGGTATATATTAATTTAAATACCTTAAAATCTTTAAGTGACAAACAATTTTTCTCCGGTCTTGGAGAGATTATTAAGCATGGCTTAATCAAGGATAGAGAATATTTTGAATGGTTAAAAACCAATCGTTTAAAAATAGAACAGAAAGATATTAAAACTTTGCAAGAAATGGTTTATCGCAGCTGTGTTATTAAAAGGGATGTAGTGGAAAAAGATTTTAGGGAAAGTGGAGAAAGAGCCTTACTTAATTTTGGACATACTATAGGTCATTCCATAGAAAAATTAATGGATTTCCAACTTTTCCACGGAGAATGCGTAGCCATAGGTATGGTTGCGGCTGCCTATCTCTCTTATAAAAGAGGGAATGTGTCTAAAGAAGATTTTGAAGATATCGTTCAAACTATAAAAGGATTTAATCTTCCTTCAAAAATTACAGGTATTTCTAAAGAAGAAATTCTTAGGGTGGCAAAGTCCGATAAAAAAATGAACGCCGGTAAAATTAATTTTATATTATTAGAAGAAATAGGAAAAGCTGTAATTGACAGCAGTGTTACAGATGAAGAGATTCTGGAGACGCTGGATTATATTATTTATTAAAGCAAGTGTAAAAGAAAGCACTTTCACACTTGAAATATGCGCTGGATAAAATCAGGCCAGCTTGATTTTATTTGGCTTTGGAGGACGATTTATGAAAAAATTTCTTGCTTTAATCTGGGTTATTGTTTTAGTGATTATAGATCAATATACAAAATTTCTTGCAAAGACAAATCTTGAGAATCAGGACTCAATTGCTATTATAAAAGGTGTATTTGAATTACATTATCTTGAGAATACGGGCGCAGCATTTGGAATGCTACAGGACCAGATACTATTATTTGTAATTATTACAATTATCACAATACTTATGATCTTATACTTATATTCAAGGATACCATATGAGAAACATTTTACTCCTTTAAGATATATATTAATATTTATTATTGCAGGGGCCATTGGTAATTGTATTGATCGTGTAGTTAACAGATATGTTGTAGATTTCTTATATTTTAAGCTGATTGATTTCCCAATTTTTAATGTGGCTGATTGTTATGTTTCAATATCGGCTGTTTTACTTATAATATTATTCTTGTTTCATTATAAAGAAGAAGACCTGGAATTCTTAAACTTAAAAAAGGTTGATAAACATGAGTGATCAGATTATTGATATATTGGTCGGGGAAGAGAATAATGGACTTAGAATCGATAAGTTCTTATCCATACAGGATATTGATTTATCCCGTTCCTATATTCAAAAACTAATGAAAGAGGAATCAGTCATTGTAAATTCAGTACCTGTAAAAGCCAGTTATAAGGTAACTACAGGAGATATGGTGGTTATTACTGTTCCTGAACCTACAGAAATGAAAATTGAACCTGAAAATATACCGTTAGATATTGTTTATGAAGATATGGATATTATTATAATTAATAAAGCAAAAGGTATGGTCGTCCACCCGGCGGCAGGACATTATTCAGGAACCATAGTAAATGCTCTTCTATATCATTGCAAGGAAGAATTATCCGGGATAAACGGTGTTTTAAGACCTGGTATCGTACATCGAATTGATATGAATACAACAGGTTTAATTGTTGTATGTAAAAATGATAAAGCTCATGCCTTTATAGCTGAGCAGTTAAAAGAACATTCCATTACGAGGCGATATAATGCATTAGTATATAACTCTTTTAAAGAAGAGGAGGGAACTGTGGAGGCTTCTATTGCCAGACATCCTATTGACCGTAAAAAGATGGCGATTACTACACATGGAGGTAAGAGAGCAGTTACTCATTATAAAGTACTTGAAAATTTCAGTTCTAAATATGCATATATTGAATGTACCCTTGAGACCGGCCGTACTCACCAGATTCGCGTGCATATGGCAAGTATTCATCATCCATTACTAGGTGATGATGTTTATGGTGTGGCGAAGGATCCTTTTAAACTGGAGGGACAGGCGTTGCATGCGAGAGTATTGGGATTTATCCATCCAACTACGAAAGAATATATTGAATTTGAAGCACCACTTCCTGAGTATTTTACAGGACTGATATCTAAACTTAGAAAATAAAGTGAACGTGTTACAGCCAGTAGTGATCAAATAAAACTAGTGAATCATATGGAGTTGTAGATTGGAATGAAAAGAAAATTAATTGATAAATTAATTGAATGGAAAGATAAAGGGAAGGATAGCAGATTAAAACCTGTTCTTATTACGGGTTCCAGAGGGGTAGGAAAGACATACCTTTCTTTTGATTTTGGAAAAAGTTTTTTTAAAGATATAATCTATATTAATTTTGAACGTGATAGTAAATTAGCAGCTTTATTTCATGAAAAAGATCCAGATGGAATTCTTGATAATATATCAGAATATTTTCAGAAACCAGTTAGTAAAGATACTACCATATTAATTCTTGATGAAATTGGAATTTGCGACCATGCAATTCAATTTATTGTTCAATTAAAAGATCGTAAAGTACCAGTTAATATAATCGCTACAAGCAGCAAACCATTAGAATATATAGAATATGGGCAGGAATTAAAAAAATGTGTGGAGCAGTTAATTTTATATCCATTTGACTTTGAAGAATATTTATGGGCGACAGGATATGAATGGTATTCAGATATAATCAGGGAACATTATATAAGCAATAAGAAAATTCCAGATATTGTCCATAAAGAACTCCTTGATATTTTTGAACAATATTTGATAGTTGGTGGTATGCCGCGGGCAATTAATGAGTATATTAACACAGAAGCTTTTATTAATATATCAGAACAGCATAACTCCATTTTAGAAGGCTTTTATTCCGATGCAGAAAATCTTATGAATGAAAATTTACATATTAAAGTAAAAAATATATTCGCCACCATGGATATGCAGATATCTAAAAAGAATAAAAAATTCCAATACAAATTAATTCGTAAAGGCGCTACAAAAAATCTGTATATGGATGGGATTGACTTTATGAATGCTTCCAATATGACCATCAAAGTCCAAAAAATTGATTCTGATCAGTTTAAATTATATCTGTGTGATGTAGGTCTGCAATTATCTATGATAAAAAAAGGTTCCATAAAGACAGATCAATTGGAGGCAAGAAAAGGATTGATTGAAAATTATATAGCACAAAATTTAATTTCAGGTCATAGAGAAATTTACTTTTGGGAATCTAATGCCCAGGCGAAAATTGATTTTATAATAAAAGATTGTCTAAATGTAATGCCAATAGAAGTGAGTACTGATAATAATACCCGTTCTAAAAGTTTAAGTATAATTAAGAATACATATGATATTCAGAAAAGTATTAAAATATCTACCAATAATTTTGATTTGAAAAATAATATAAAATATGTACCACTTTATGCAGTCTTTTGCATTAATGAAAATATATAATAATATTCTGATGAAAACAAATGGAAAAATATGTATTGACAATCCCTTTCTATTAATGTAGAATTGATTCGAGAGAGTAATCTACAATGGTAGACTATTCTTTTTGCTTGATAAAAATTATGCGATTTTTCGCTTTATTATATAGATTTATACATTCTACAGCTGTAGTCTTGGCTAATTATATTTATGAGGTGGAACAAAAATGAATGAAATTCATATTCACGAGGGCGAACTTAATATTATGGAACTCTTATGGTCTAATAAAGTACTGGCTGCAAAAGATATTGCGAAAATCATTAAAGAATATATTGGTTGGGAGAAAAATACAACATATACGGTCATTAAACGTTTGATAGATAAAGGTGCGATAAAAAGAGAAAATCCAGGTTTTTTATGTAAAGCAGCCATATCTAAACGAACAATTCAAAATACGGAAACAAACGCATTGATAACAAGGTATTATAATGGTTCTTTAAATAAATTTCTCACAGAGTATCTCAAAAATCAAAGATTGACTGTAAGTGAAATTCTGGAATTAGAGAGGATTATAAGTGAGCAGAAACATTAATAGGTTGACAATTTGATTCTGTCATGTATAATGAAAGAATAAAAAGTGAAATGAGGTAAATGTATGTTAAGTGTATCTGTAATGGAGATTGCAACTAAATAGTTGTAAAAGGGAAAGATTTTTCATGCTATAGGTCTACCCTTTTATGGTCATTTATATTTTAAATGCCCGCTTGTTTCTGCCTTACAGATTGCTTTATTACGTTTCGACTATAGGTCTTATATTATTGTATTATGATGGACTATTTAGAAAGTATGACTGTTTTGGTCATACTTTTTTTATTATCATTTTGGATGAAGTTCAATTATTTCTGACTTATAGAGGAAGCTTATAGACTTTGATTTATTATGGAATTTTATCTGAAAGCCTTTGATTCCAATGAATAGGTCCACGGAAGTAATTTAGCATAAATTATGGCTGAAACTTTCGTGGATTTTTATATCTGGCGATTAAATATGAATTGCAATCTTTTATTAGATTTAAATATCCAGTAAAAATATAAAACGATGAAATATAAAGATGTATTGTGAAAGAGGTATAAAAATGGATTATATTAATGAAATGTTAGAATTTAAAAAGATAAAAGAACAACTGAAAGAATATACAGTGACAATGAAGGCAAAAGATAAATTTGATGAATTAGTACCAATTATGAATGAGAGCGAACTTCGTGGGAAAATGAAAGATACCAGTGAAGCAAGATTATTGCTTGATGCCCAAGGGGCACCACCCTTATCAAAAGTGAATAATATCAGAGAATGTGTCATGAGTGCAAATAGAGGAGAACTTTTATCCATAGATGAATTAGAAAATGTAAAGCAGTTTGCTACCGGATGCAATCGAATTATACGTTACCTTAATAAATGGGAAGAAGGGAATCTTACCATATCAGAATATGGTAAAGGTATGATGGACTTAGAATTAATTAAAGATGAGATCGAACGATGTATACGAAATGGCAGAATAGATGATTATGCATCTAAAGAATTAAAAGAAATCCGCAAGAAAATTGGGACTCAATCGACTAATATTCGATTAAAATTAGAGAATATGTTAAAAAGCAAGAAAGAGTATTTTTCAGAGAGCTTTGTGTCAAATCGTAACGGACATTTTACTCTGCCGGTTAAGAAAGAGTATAAACATCAGGTAAGCGGCAGTGTCATTGATGTATCATCCTCAGGAGCAACCTACTTTATTGAACCAGGCACCGTGGCTAAAATCAAAGAGGAATTAAATGAACTAACGATTATAGAGAGTAATGAAGAACGCAAGATATTATATATGCTGTCTGCCTGTATCAGTGATTTTAGCAGCGATATATTGTTAAATCTTGATTATATCGAAGAGTTGGATTATATTTTCGCAAAAGGGAAATTAAGTGCCCAGATGGAAGGAAGGGAGCCCTCTATTAATACCAATCGGAAGATAAGAATTGTTAATGGGAAACACCCCCTTATCTTAAAGGAAATTTGTATTCCATTAAACATTGAGTTTGGTGATGATGTTCAAGGAATTGTTATTACGGGTCCCAATACCGGAGGTAAAACAGTGGCTTTAAAAACAGTGGGATTATTTTCTGTTATGACCCAGTGCGGTCTTCATATCCCTTGTGATGATGCTGATATTTCTATGAATTCTCAGGTTCTATGTGACATTGGTGACGGTCAGAGCATTTCGGAGAATCTATCTACTTTCTCTGCTCATATTAAAAATGTTATTGAGATCATGAAGACGGTTGATAGGGATTCTTTAGTATTGATGGATGAATTAGGCTCCGGAACAGATCCGGCCGAAGGAAAAGGAATTGCAATTGCAATCTTGGAAGAATTAAAGCTTCGTAATTGTAACTTCATAGCCACTACTCATTACCCGGAAGTGAAAGAATTTGCAGAAAAAACGGATCGTATCATAAATGCAAGAATGGCATTTGACAAGCAAAGTTTAAAACCTTTGTATCAATTAGAACTGGGGGAAGCAGGGGAAAGCTGTGCTTTATATATAGCCAAACGTTTAGGAATGTCAGAAACTATGCTAAGGAGAGCATACGAAGCAACTTATCCTAAATACGATTTTGAAGAGGATAGCAGCCAAGGAAATAGTGCTACTACCAGCAGCCCAATTAATACTAAGAATATCCTTCAGATTCAAAAAATGGAGCACAAACCAAAAGAAGGTAAAAGGTCGGATAAATTCCAGATGGGGGATAGTGTAATGGTGTATCCGGCCAAGAAGTCAGGTATTGTTTTTCAGAAGGCAGACGCCAATGGAAATGTAGGTGTTCAGATTCAAAAGAAAAAAATCTATGTAAATCATAAGAGATTACAATTAATAGCTGCTGCCAAAGATTTGTATCCGGAAAATTATGATTTCTCAATTATATTTGATTCTGTTGAGAATCGAAAAGCATCACATGCAATGAGTAAACATCATGATCCTGATTTAATGATCATTCATGAGAAAGAATGAGTTAAATCTAAGAAATAACGATATTTAATAGTATAATGAAAAGAAAATTTCAGATACAAAAAACAGGTTGTGCAGACTTTCCACAACCTGTTTTTGATATATAGTAGTTCATTCTATTATATATTTTATTTCTTTAATATACGAATACCATGTTGCCAATTTTTATTGCCAGTGGTTTTGACCATAACCATTCATTGGTAGCACTATCATCGAAGTAGAACATGGCGCCTTTTGTAGGATCAGATCCATTTAGGGCAGCTTTTGCCGCTTTTTTAGCAATATCAGTGGCTGGGTTTTTAATTGTTCCATTTAGGACTGGAGTAAATTGATAATATCCGGCAGGAACATGGTTAATGACTTTTGTTATATTTCCAGGCCATTCTTTACTCTGAACTCTGTTTACTACGACGGCACCTACCCCTACCATTGCATCGTAAGGTTGTCCGGAAGCTTCTGCCGTGATCAGTCTGGCTAATAGGTCGAATTGCTTTTGTGTATATGGTATTACAGATTTTGTGGCTGTTTTCTTTGCCTTTGTTGAAGCTTTCGTTGTTTTTGCCGCCGCTTTTTTTACTTTTGGTGCTTTATTTTTGGCAGGCAACAGTAGCTTTTGACCTGGTTCTATTTCATTGTTCCATTTATTATTTGCTTTCCTTAGAGCACCTATACTAATTTTGTGCTTCTTTGCGATCAGGAATAATGTATCCCCTTTTTTCACCTTGTGGGTTTTGGCTTTTACATCTATTACCTGACCAGGATAAACTGTATTCGATTTAAGATTATTATTTGACTTAATTGTTTTTACAGGCGTGTCAAATAAGCGGCCAATCTTATATAAAGAATCGTTCTTTTGTATTGTATAATCTGCAGCGGATGCAGATATTGTACTAAAGGTTACTGATAAGAGAACTCCAAATGCCAGAACTCCTGCTTTATTTAATCTTTTCATAAGTACCTCCTTATGGTTGGCTGTTTAAGTTGTATGCCTTGCCTGTGACCTTATTCTATCTTACATAAATGTTAAAGTATATAATAAATTGTTAACATTTTAGGATTATTTGACTATTAATGTAAAAATATGTTTGGTAATCGGCCTGTAAGGTAACCCCTGCAAAAAGAGAAAAAGCCTTTCATTTAGAGGATTAGAAGGATTTTATCAAGAAATCCGGATTAATAGATAGAGCAAAGAACTTTGTAATAAAAATGTAATATATTATAAATAGATCATAGATAATATACAAATTATGGTATAATATAAACACTTAGCAAGGTATTTTCGAGCTTAGTGAGAATATGTACCTATCCACTTAATGAGGTGTTTTCGAATTTAGTGGATATGGTATAATGATATATAAAATATAAAGACTTAGGGAAGAGACACTGATCAAGATCAGAGGGGAGAGTGATTGCATCCCTGGTCAAAAGGAAGACTTAAGAAAATGGTGGATTGTATTAATGAGTAAAATGAAAAGAAGATTAACAATATTGATTATTATAGTAGTCCTGCTTATCATCTTTTGCTTTTGGCAGAATAATGATATCGTAGTCTCCAAATACCAATTTAATAATACGAAAATAGCAAAGTCCTATAATGGCTTTGTGATTGTTCAAATTTCTGATTTGCACAATAAAGAATTTGGTGCCGGGCAACGACGTCTGTTAAAATGCGTGAAAGAACAATCCCCTGATATTATAGTGATAACAGGGGATCTAATAGATAGTAAACGTACGAATGTTGAGAAAGCTATGAATTTCATAAAAGGTGCAGTTGATATTGCCCCAGTCTATTTTGTCACCGGGAATCATGAATTATGGACCAATGAGTATCTTGTGTTAAAGGAACAGATGAAAAGAGCGGGTGTTATAATATTAAATAATCAAGTACAGGAGATTCAGAATATGAATGGAGATACGATCCATATTATCGGACTTGATGATAATTCTCTATACGATGATACTTTAAAGAATTTGATGGATTCATTAAATGGGGACAGTCTAAATATCCTTTTAGCTCATCAACCCGAGTATTTGTCCAATTATAGCATGAATAATGTCGACCTGGTTTTTTCCGGTCATGCTCATGGTGGGCAGATAAGGCTGCCTTTCATAGGAGGCTTGGTTGCACCTAATCAAGGACTTTTACCAAAATATACAAGTGGAGTATATGTTATGAATGATACCAGTATGATAGTAAGCAGAGGATTGGGAAACAGCATTATTCCGGTAAGAGTATTTAACCGGCCAGAAATTGTTACGGTGAAATTGAATTATAAATAGATGTAAATAAGTACGGTTATGTAAAATATTAATATAATAATATATCGAAACAAAATTGGAGCATTGATATGTTATTTAGTGAACACAATAATTATTATGATGGTTTTTATGATTACGCAGGTAATATTTTTAATCATTCCCAATATACTCAGGCAAACAAGTATACGCAGGTAAATAAATACAGTATAACCATAAATGTGAATAGACATACTCTTATATTATTTGAGAATGGTAAAATAAAAAAGTATTACCCGATTGCAGTTGGAAAACCTTCCACCCCCACCCCCAAAGGAATATTTAAAATTATTAATAAAGCTATAAATCCTGGTGGACCGTTTGGTGTCAGATGGTTAGGATTAAGTGCTCCAAATGGAGACTATGGTATTCGCGGGACGAATAATCCCAGTTCTATAGGCAAAAGTGTTTCAAATGGTTGCATCCGTATGTATAATAATGATATACTTGAAATAAGTAATCTTGTTTCAGTGGGTACAATCGTAAAGATTATTTAGTCTTTAGTTTTACTTTACAAGATTATTGGATCATCAAAAAGAACAGTAGGAGATATGTATGATAAATGTATTATTTGTCTGTCACGGGAACATATGCCGTTCGCCAATGGCAGAATTCGTATTTAGGGATATGGTTAAGAAAAGAGGTCTTGGGGATGCATTCCATATAGCTTCTGCGGCTACCAGTACAGAAGAAATCGGTAATCCTGTCCATCATGGAACCAGAAATAAATTGAAGCAGTATGGAATAGGAGTGGATGGCAAATATGCCATACAATTAAGCAAGAAAGATTATGAAAAATATGATTATCTTATTGGAATGGATCAAAGAAATATTATAAATATGAAGAGGATCCTAAATTCTGATCCCCAAAATAAGATTTTTAGATTTTTAGATATTACAAACAGCCCAAGAGATATTGCAGATCCCTGGTACACAGGTGATTTTGACCGTACATATGATGATGTTGTGGAAGGGTGCGAGGCATTACTGAAACATATAGAAGAGAATAAGAAGGAAAATATTAAATAATTGTAATGGGATAAGATCTTTTAGAGGAAAGAAACTAAGTAAAACACTCTAAAGGATCTTTTTTGTGTCTAAATAAGTAAAAAGTTTCTTTTAAACATGAAAACATTATGTGAAATAATAGGATATTATGGTACAATGTAACAAATAATTTGTATTTACAAGAAATTATTAGTATTTTGGGGTAAACTTTAACCTGCCATAAGGAGGTAAATAGATGAAAACTGAATTATTTGTTGCAACAAGGGATCAATTTAATATAATAAAAGAAATTGTTATTAAGACGATCAGCAGCATTTATCCTAAGTATTATCCAAAGGGAGCAGTTGAATTTTTCCTGGCTCATCATTCCGATAAAAATATTATGGATGCAATTGACAGGCAAGAAGTATATCTATTACGATCAGAGAATTCATATGTGGGAACCGGTGGTATAAAAGAAAATGAAATAAATCGTTTATTTATTCTTCCAGAATATCAAGGAAAAGGCTATGGAACAAAAATGATGGATAAATTAGAAGCCATTATATTAAAAGAATATAATGACATTATATTGGATGCCTCGTTACCTGCTTATGAAATGTATATTAAAAGAGGCTATATACCGATTGATTATCATAAGATCCTGACCCAATATGGTGATTACTTATGTTATCATGTTATGAAACTGGAATTATCACATAGTAAAAAGCCTATAACCTGATTAACATACCATTTACAAGTGTATAACATAATAATAAAATTGTTATACATTAGTTCGAGGAGTGAATATATGGATTACGAAAATATAATAATAGAATTATTGCAAAATCATAATGGTATAGTGAGGACCAAAGATATTGAAGGTGCAGGGATACCAAGACAATACATACCTAATTTTATTCAAGAGGGGATTCTGACCCGTAAGGCACAGGGAGTATACCTGGCTCCAGATACATTTATTGATCAAATGTACTGCATTGGAATTCGCTCTCCCCAAATAGTATTTTCCAATGAAACAGCATTGTATATCCACAAATTGACGGATATAGAACCTCCTATCTATTCAGTGACGGTACCCAGGGGCTATGCAACAAATCGCCTTAGAAAGTCGGGAATTGACGTTTCTACAGTGAAACAGGAACTATACCCAATTGGCATTATAAATGGGAAAACGAAATATGGAAGAGATATTCAGGTTTATGATAGTGAACGTACCATATGTGATATTATAAAGAATCGAAACAAAATGGATAAAGATATGTTTTATATTGCATTAAAGAAATATGCAGTAAGTAAAGATAGAAATTTAAAACTCTTATTTGAATATTCGAAACAATTAGGTATGTCAAATCAGGTACTTCAGTACCTGGAAGGGTTCCTGGTGTAAAGATTGAAGAAATGGTAATAACTTTTAGAATTATAAAATTAATAGAAGGGGAGATGAAATAAGTGATGAATTCGTTTGCTGCCTGCAAAGGTATGCAGGATTTGGTCGACAAAAAGGAAATAGATTTAGAATTAATTCAAAGTTTTGTTGATTCAGGTTATTTGAAACTGTATGCTGCAAATTGCATGCCGAAGGAAATTAATTATTGGATAGACAAAGGTAATCATTATACGATAGAGACTGTATATTATTGTGATAAGTGCGGAAAGTATTATTATGTTGGTTTCTGTTTATACGGGAGACCAATTATTAAGGAAATAACAAAAGAAGATGCCCTTAGACAGGGGAAACAGATGGGTTGGGGGTGCCTTGGGATATATTATGGAGAGAAAATTCAGAAGGCTCAGGACAGTTTTGCAGAATCTGTCATTAGGGAAGCAGAGATACAGTTAAAAAAGACCAATATTTATTATGAGAATGGTCACGCTTACCTGATATCAAAAATATTTGATAATACAACTCATTTTGATATGGAACCACATATTGAAACATATACACATTCCGCAAGATTATATACATATGAGCGGGGTAAATGTATTTACGAATTTCGCTCAAATGATTTAAAAGATGTTGTGTATTATATTTTGTATGATGTGATAACTACCATTGCTCATAGGATCATACAAGGAAAATATACAGATGTAGAAGGCTCTTTACGCTATACAGATGATATACGGAATGAAAATAAACAATTAATTTCCGATGCATTTGAAAATATAAGCGGTATTTATGAAATGTGGTATAAATCAGATAGAACAACACTTAATATGTAAATAAAAAATCCATAATATAGTCCTTGACAAAACAGGTCTATAGTTATAGACTAAAAACAGGTCGATAACTATAGACCTGTTTTTGGGAGGATGACAGATGGAAAATCTAAAATTATGTGACAGTGAATATCGTTTTATGCTTATTGTTTGGGAGAATGCTCCTATTGGTTCCGGCAGCCTGGTAGAGCTGTGTAAAGAAAAACTTGGGTGGAAAAAATCAACCACCTATACAACCATTAAAAAACTCAGCGAAAAAGGCTATATTAAAAATGAAAATGCAATTGTAACCATATTAATTCCAAAAGAAGAGGTTCAGGCGATAGAGACAGATTATTTTGTGGAGCGTACTTTTGAAGGTTCTCTGCCTCAATTTGTTGCAGCATTCTTAGGTGGAAAAAGAATATCCCATAAAGAAGCCCAGGAGATAAAACGGTTGATTGATCTCCATAAGGAGGAGTAATATGGATTTTTTGCAATCTTTATTTTTTAAAATATTTTATATGAGTATCACAGCAAGTTATATTATTCTTGCAATATTGCTGATTCGTATCATGATAAGGAGAGCTCCTAAAAAATTTTCTTATCTATTATGGAGTGTTGTGGGATTCCGTCTGGTATGTCCAGTTTCTTTTTCTTCGATTTTCAGTATCTTTAATCTGAATCTACAATTAAGAAAAACGATGGGAAACAATGGTGAGACGATAAATTATATATCGAATCAGATGGATATGATGGAAGTACCTAAAACAATAACAGGAGCAGCATCTCAAAATGAAGTCATAAACAGCGATTTACTGACAGTACCAACTGTAAATGTCAATCCTATAGAGATGTTAATTTACGGGGCAACACTGGTCTGGATCGCCGGAATAGCAATATTACTTATTTATAGCACAATATCCTATATAAAACTAAAAAAACGTATATCCACCGCAGTTATTTTAAAAGAAAATATATATGAATGTGATAATATACCAACCCCGTTTGTTCTAGGAGTCATAAGACCTAAGATATATATTCCATTCCATTTATGTGAGAATGAAATCAGCTATATCCTGATGCATGAACAGTATCATATAAAACGGATGGACCACATCATAAAACCATTTTCATTCCTTATACTATCCATATATTGGTTCAATCCCCTTGTCTGGATTTCGTATTATTGTATGAATAAGGATATGGAAATGAGTTGTGATGAAAAAGTTTTAAATGATATAGGTATATCTGTAAAGGGTGATTATAGTCAATCATTATTATCTTTTGCAGTAAACCGGAGATTTCCGGATTCAAATCCCCTTGCTTTTGGTGAAATCAATGTAAAAGAAAGAATAAAAAATATACTGGATTTTAAAAAGCCCAGACTCTGGGTTTCCTTGATCATTGGTTCTGTTTGCATGCTTGTTGTGGTTGCCTGTGCAGCAAATCCTTATGAACCAGATAAATCTGCACGGACAGTAGTATCTAATGAAAATCCAGATTATATTAACCAGTTATATGCTTATAGAAATCCGTATATAGGCAATGTATCGGCAAATGGAAAAATATTAAATATTTTAGGAGTTTCAGAAAGACTTGGGAATTTCACCATTGAAATGGAAACTTCAGAAAAACCATATATTCTAAGACTCAATTTTCAGGAAGAAGTAACAGATATAGATACTTTTGACATAGAGATGTCGGGATATGCAACACTGCTCCTTGCTTTAATTGATAATGCAGATGAAATTCAATGGAGTTATCCTTATACCAGAGATGAGTCAATGACAAGGTACACGGTATATTGGAATCAGCAGAATCTTCAGGTAATGGGAATTGATGATATAAAAAGTTATGGCAAATCTGCTGATAAGATCAGGGAGTTAATGGAGTTTATAGATAAAGAGCTAAGTACAATTTCCTATGAGAATAAAATATTGCAGCAAGATAAATATGAACTTGAAAATCTTCGAAATTTATATCAGTTAGATCAAAAATATGCAAGTTATCCTAAAGTAGCAGCAAGAGTTATCAGCAAAGAGACGAATAACTGGTATAATACATTTTTAATTGATAAGGGAACGGAAGATGGACTGGCTGTTGATATGAATGTACTTGCAGGAAACGGACTTGTGGGTATCATAACGGAAGCAGGAAAAAACTATTCCAGAGTACGTTCTATTATAGATGATAGTAGTAATGTAAGTGGAATGTTCTTAAAGACTTCGGATACTTGTATCGTAACAGGCAGTCTGAAATTAATAGACAGTGGCTTAATTCAGGTAAGCCATATTTCAAAAGATGCAGACGTTAAGGATGGTTATGAGATTGTAACTTCTAACATTAGTGATAAATATTTACAGGGTATTCTAATAGGATACATCAGTGATATCACTGTAGATGCTAATAATATGACAAAGTCAGGTTATTTAACGCCGGCAGTAAATTTTAATCGATTGGATACTGTATTAATTATTACTGAATTAAAAGAAAATACAGAAGAATTGAAAGAAATGATGAAATAATGAAAGAGTTTTGCGTATGAAACGTTTTGGCATCATGCTAATTATTATAATACTATGTTTTTTATTACAGAGTACTTTTTTTCAAGCATTGAAATTTAAAAGAACAGGCTGTTATTATGGAAGTAAACCATGATCTATATACTGCAGCAGAGATAGCAGAGGCAGAAGAAGCCGGTAAACCAATTCCTAAAGAGAAACAGACCAGTACAATGTATGAGATATATTTTGCAAGAGAAAAGGGCAAAGGGGCCTATTGTATCTTTCTGAATAAAGAATATTTTACTTTAGAGTCTGTAGAAGTATTGGCAGAAAGTGTAGAATTTACAGAAAAAGCTTTTCAATGAATGAATGGTAAAGAAGCTATTATCGGATAATGTCAGTTATAATCTTATTAAGAATATTGCATCATATCCAGAAAAGATAATTGAAGCAGCAAAACGGTATGAACCATCAATTATTTCAAGATATATTATTAATTTATCCTCGGCGTTTAATAAATTCTATCACGAATGTAACGTTATGAATGCAGAGGTTGAATTGAGAGAATCCCGTTTAATACTTGTTGATTTAACACAAAAGATAATTAAAGATACAATGGGGTTACTTGGAATTGAGTGTCCAGAGGAAATGTGATTCATTAAGCTTGATTCATATAAGAAATTTACAACAGTATAACAATTAAATGTTATTATTATACTGTTGTAAATGGAACTTAAGGATCTTTAGAAGAATTGACTGAGGAATCAGTATAAAATATAATATTCATACTTTATAAAGCATATTATTAACTCATTGGAGCTATTTAATATGCTTTAATTTTATAGTAAGAAGCAGTAAATACAACAGTATAACATATTGATTGCAATGTTATACCATAATTCCGTCATAAGAAAGGCTCGTATAGACATAGTTTATAAATGTCTATAAATCCAAGTATGGAGCTGTTAACTTATTTGCCATGAAAAATAAAATTGTTTTAAAATATTCGATGTTTGTCCAAAAAATTGTTGGAAAATAGAAAGTTAATAAAGATATTTAGGAAAATAGTGTATTTAATGGTAAAATAATCTGATTAATTGGTTGTAAAAAAAACTTAATCAGATTATAATAATAAAATAGAGTAATACAATACAAATAATATTATATAAAAAGGGGGAATTAAATGTACAATATTTTGATTGGAGGAGCGGCAGGTCAAGGTATCGATACAGCAGTAGGTATTTTAGAGAAATTACTTAAGAAATCAGGTTATTTCGTATACACTACAAGAGATTTTATGTCCCGGGTACGTGGAGGTCATAATTTTTCAGTCATTCGATTCGGTGATGAAATCATTACATCCCACATTGATCATTTTGATGGAATTATTGCATTGAATGGTGAAACAATTATATTACATAAAGATAAATTAAATGAGAACGGTTTTATTCTTTGCGATAATAAAATATTAACCGATGAACCAAAAGCGATTAAACTGGATATGGATAAAATGGCACAGGAACTTGGCAATATACGTGTCGCAGGCAGCATTGCAATTGGAGCTGTTCTAAAATTATTTGGAGAAAATCTGGATCATGTGGAAGAGGTAATGAAATCTTCTGTAAAACAGCCATATTTAGAAATAAATATAGAAGCAATCAATCTAGGGTTTGGCAGCGTGGATGAAAGGTTTAAACATATTGATGGAAATTTCAGCAATTGGATCATGTTATCAGGCAGTAAATCATTAGCACTGGGAGCGATTGCAGCTGGTCTTAAATTTTATTCAGCCTATCCTATGTCACCCTCTACAACGATTATGGAATATTTGGCTTCAAAAAGCGTTGATGCCCAGTTGGTAGTGGAACAGGCAGAAGATGAAATCGCAGCCATCAATATGGCAATAGGTGCTTCCTTTGCAGGGGCACGTGCAATGACAGGAACGTCTGGGGGCGGATTTTGCCTAAAAGTTGAAGCATTAGGGTTAGCTGGTATTGCAGAGATTCCTTTAGTAGTGGTAGATGTACAACGCCCCGGACCAGCGACCGGATTACCTACCAGAACAGAACAAAGTGATCTGAAGTTCGTAATATCGGCAGCACAAGGAGAATTTCCAAGAATGGTAATTGCATTAAGAAATCATAAAGATGCATTTTATCAAACAATCAGGGCCTTTTCTATTGCAGAGAAATATCAGATACCTGTCATCATACTAAGTGACCAGTATCTTGGTGATTCTACAGCAAGTGTGGAGCCATTTGATCTGGAATCCATAACGATGGATGAACCAAAGGTATCAGAGGAGGATTATGCTAATTATTTGCGCTACAGATTCACAGAAGATGGCATATCACCCAGACTCATTCCTGGTAAGACAAAGAATTTTGTGGCGGCAGATAGTGACGAACATGATGAAAGAGGCTGGATCACTGAATCAGCTAAAATGCGCGTGGATATGATGGATAAGCGAATGAAGAAGCTGATTAAATTAGAAGAAGAATTATTAGAACCTGATTTTATAGGCGGGGAATCTTGTGAAGTCTTAATAGTTGGCTGGGGTTCAACTTATGGACCAATTGCAGAAGCAATTAGGGTTTTAAACCAAAAAGAAGAAGGAAAATATGGTGCATTAGTCTTTGGAGATATATATCCACTTCCCAAAAAACTGTTGGAAAAAATGGCGTCATCTGCTAAAAAGGTCATTAATGTGGAACAGAATGCAACTGGTCAATTAGCAGGCTTAATCCGGGAGGAGACCGGAATCCAATGTTCCCACAGCATACTTAAATATGATGGAAGACAGATCTCCGGAGAAGAAATCGTAAAAGAACTTCTGGGAGGTGATATGAATGACTAATAATAATTTTCAAAAATATGAAACAGCCTGGTGTCCGGGGTGTGGAAACTTTAGCATTCTGGATTGTCTAAAGACCGCCCTTGAAGAATTAGAAAAAGACCCATACGAAGTGCTGATGGTGGCAGGTATCGGTCAGGCTGCGAAAACACCCCAATATATAAGTGCCAATAGTTTTTGCGGACTCCATGGAAGGTCATTGCCGGCTGCTGTAGCGGCTAAGATCGCAAATGAGAAACTTACTGTAATTGTAAATACTGGCGATGGGGATTCTTATGGTGAAGGGGGAAATCATTTTATACATAATATTCGCAGAAATGTGGATATCACTCATTTTGTCCATGATAACCAGATCTATGGACTGACCAAGGGGCAGGCATCCCCTACCTCAGGAGAAGGTCAGGTGACAGAGGTCCAGACTACCGGTAATATCAATACACCTCTTAATCCGGTACTTATGGCAATTGCAGCCGGAGCAGGGTTTGTGGCAAGAGCCTTTAGCGGTGACAGGGAACACCTTGTACGGATTATGAAACAGGCAATTCTACATAAAGGATATGCTATTGTTGATATTCTGCAACCATGTATCAGCTTTAATAAAGTAAATACATTTACTTATTACAAAAATCGTGTATATCATATTGAAGATGATTACGATCCAACCAATAAAATAATGGCAATTGAAAGAGCCATGGAATTTGATGATAAAATTCCAATTGGGGTTATCTATCAGGAAGAGAAGCAGACATATCATGAGAAGAATAAGGTATTATGTGAAGGAGAACCCTTATTAGACAGAAAAATAGATATGAATGTTATTAAAAAGTTTATTTCTGAATTGAAATAGACCACAAGAAATCCTATATAGGATACTATTTATGATATAATGAAATAGCTGATAATCCATAAAAACACAATGGTATAACTAATAAAGATATTTGTTATACCATTGTATAATTGAAAGATGTTTTAATGTTTTGGACAAGAACTGATGTATCAAGATAAGGGTAATAGTTAATAATTCTATTATAAATTGAAAGGTGAAGAAACGATATGGAAAGAACTCTTGTTATTATTAAGCCAGAAGCTGTAATTAAGAAGTTAGTAGGTAAAATTATTTCCATTTATGAGGATAATCGCTTAGATATTATTCATGCCCACAGAGTTTTGCCAACAAAAGAAGTGTTAGAAAAGCATTACGATGCTCATAAAGGAAAAGAATTTTATGATAGTCTGATTGATTTCATGTCTTCTTCCGAAGTAATGGTATTGATACTGGAAGGTGAAAATGTAGTAAACATTGTCAGAGAGATTAATGGCTCTACGAATCCTTTAAAAGCAAAACCAGGGTCAATACGATATATGTTCGGAGAAACAATCCAAAAAAATGCTGTCCACGGCTCAGAATCCATAGAGATAGCAGCTAAAGAAATTGATATATGGAGAGACTTAATAAGATTTGAAAGTTAAAGGCTTCAACATCTGACAGTGTAAATTATTTTAATCAATGAACCAGTAGATTTAAAAATCTACTGGCTTTTTTTATGTCAGGGTCATGAAGAATGCTTTATTTTGGGTAAAATAGGTCGGTTAATAAAAGAAGAATAGTATATTGACTTAAGACGGATCAAAAATTTATATTATTACATAAAAAAGTCCTTGACTTTAACAGATTAATTAGGTGCAAAATAATTATGTAAAAATATTACACAATATCAAAGGTTTCTCTGGTGTAATATATGTATTTTGATTAATAAGGAAAGAGGGGTAAACAGATATGGTAGAAATGAATAAGAATGATATGAATATGCTGATGTGGAAAGATAAAGTTGGCAGTTTAGGGTATTTTTCCAATAGCATTACTAAAAGTACAGCAGTCAATTTTGGCTGGTATTACCAAAGGGACTTAAACTTTTTATATGAGATCCTTGGAGGGCTGGAAGTAGGAGATGTGGTATTGCATGATCAAAAAAAGGGCATGAAATTTAAAAAGCAGAATGACAACTGTTTCCTATCAGTTAATAATCAACAACAGATTGAATTAAATAAAACGGATATGAAAGAATTTATAATTTCCCTTATTCTGATCATGGAAGATATTTTGCCATTAGGAAGTGTTGTAGATCTGAAAAAAGAATATTTTACAAATGAGATATTAAAAAGTAAAGCAGAAAAAGTAAGGATGATTATTACACATCGCTTTTTAAGTAAAGACGGAGCAGATATCTACTTCCCTTATGCAGGAGTTGTCTACCCGACAGGTATGCTGGGACGGGGTGAAGTACTCTATTTTACTCCGGGATTAATAGAAGCAGTAATATATAGAGGATTTGAGGATATACAGGAGGTAGCCTACGTCAGCCAGATGAAACGGGAATATATTCTGGAGAAAAATATGATCTCCTGTGGTTTTGTACATAAGGAGAAGGTCGAAGCATTTATGGGGAATGGGAGGTAATAAAATTGGGAAATACATCAGAGGATACGATAGTCATAAAAACAGAAGACCTGGAGGAACAGCTGATAATATTAAAAAATAGTATTGAACAGATCAGACCCTATAATGAAACTTATCTAAAGAAAATAATAACAGATATTGAAAATATGAACTCAGATTTTATATCAAAGATAGAGAAAGTACTTTCCAATATGACAGATACAAAAGCACCTGCATTAATGAATAAACTGGATACCTATGTTAACTATGTTGAAACAACAGTCAAAACCTTTCATGGTACAGACACTACAATAGCAGATGTAATAAATAAGGATGAGGAGTGATCATATGGCTGGATATACCCATGGAACATCAAGAAGATATATAAGTTTATACAGGGAATCAATAGAGAAAACGATAGCAGGTGTAAATAAAAATTTCAGACAGATGGATTTTGAAAATGCTGATGCGAAGAATGAGATGGAAGAACATATCAATAATATAATAACCTATTGCAATCAATTATTATATGAATTGGACAGTATTTTCCTTATGGATTAAGGAGGAAAATAATAACAGAAAAAGGAGGGGAAAAGTTGAAAAGAGATATACAAATTTGTTATAATGAAATTGAAATCATATGTAATTCTTTGAATTCATTTAAGACGGCATTAGAAGAGATCAAAGCTTCCATGAAAAAGTTTGATGGTTATATACAGATGAATTCCGGCAAGACCATAAATGAACTAATCGATAAAAATAGCATCATTAATGATGAACTTAATACTTGCGAGGAAGAAGTTAAAGATTTATATGATATATTTAAAGGATATATCGAAGCTACCAGTTATTACATAAAAGCCGTGAATCCATCAGCCATGATGAGAGTAGACAGAAACGATATATGGTGGAATCTGTTCTCGGTATCCAGTATAAAAGCTTCCTGTGATAATCTGGCATTTCTAAAATGCCGGCAATATAGCACAACATCGGCACCATTCTATCTCGATGAGGAAGAGAGAGACAGAGAGAATAGAAGGTTAAGACATAATTATAACGAAATGGAAGAATACCGGGAGAAGTTCTGCAGAGCCTATGAACACATACAGGATGAACTGGATGAGTTAGAGAGAATATATAAGAACAAAATCATCGAATTTGAGAATGCAGATGATCATTATGCGAGCAAGGCTTCGGAACTGTATGATAAATATTCAAGCCGTGGTGAAAAGATATGGGATTTTGTAGAGGGAGCCGGAAAAGCAATTTATGATTTACTTGATGGAGCCTTAACTGCAGTAGATGATCTGGTAACAGGAATTATAAATTTAATAGGAGGATTGGTAATTTTTACAGCAGCTGACCTTGTCTATTTAGCCACACTACCTTTTGGAGTAACACCAAAATGGGCATCAGATTGTGTTACAGAGGTAGATACTACGGTGAAAGCTATCTTAAAAGACCCCGTGCTGATAGTAGAAGGAATGGCCCAGGAGGGATCTGATGCTGTTGAAGAAAAAGGGATCGCATTTGGGATAGGGTTCGTTGGAGGAAATATTGCAGCAGATATACTTGTCAGCAAGGGAATAGGCAAGTTAAAAGCTCTGAATAAGATGGATGATGCTGCCAAAATAGCCTCAAAAACCGATGAAGCAGGGAACATAGCTAAAAATGCCAATATATTATCAGGCTCAGCGGATGATGTGGCAGAGGCAGGTGCCAAGGCGGGGGCAGTTGGAGGTGGTTCACCAACAAAATTGAATTATACAACGTCAAATGGTTTACAATTAGAGACAACACCTGGTAAAACAACTACTGTATTAGGAACATATAATAGTGATACGGGAGCTATATTAGATGAATTGGGAAATGTGAAATCATTGGATTTTGGACCAAAAGATGGAGGGTTCAATTTGCTTAATACACCAGATGAATTGTATGTTTCACCAAAACAATTTTGGAATGAATACAATAAACCATGGTTAGATAATGTAATAGCAAGAAATGATAGTATAAAGATAGCTACAGAACCTACATTTGGGAACTTAACACGGATTAATAAGGTTACTGGAAAAATGGAACTAACAGGATTTGGTAGAGAATTTACATATCTGAGGAAAAATGGATACTATTATGATACTATTACTAAAATGATGACGAAATAGGAGAGGTGAGATAATGGAAAATATTTGGACCAAAATTAATGACAATATTCCCGGATATATGCAGAAAATTAATAAACAATATAACATGACGTGTATTAAAATTTCTCCATTAAAGACAGCCATGATTGGCGAAGGTTTTGCTTTAATAATTGCTATAGATAGATTTGATGCAAATGTTTCGTATGTATATAAGGTCAAGGATGAATTTATTGTTCTGCTTTGTGATAACTATTTTGCTGAAAAATATGATACAGATGACAGGAAAGATTTGCTATCGGAAGATGGGGCAGAAACATCAGTTATTAATAATTTGATAGTAATTTCTAATGGATTAATAAGTAAATGGAACAATGTGCTGAGTGGAGAAAATGAGTGGATAGCTGATTATAAAAAGTCAAGATGGTATGCAGTTGGAAAAATGACACCGGATGAAATGAGAATAATAGAAAAATATATTTAATTAAGGTTATAAGAGTGATGGGATAGTGAATGGAATAAAATATCCCAATGGATTTATTAAAAAAAGCGCATGGGATGAGATTAAAAGATTTAATTTGGTGTGTAAGGAAGAATGTGGTATTGAGTTATTTTAATTATACCTAAAAGAGGAATGTGATAAATGTATATGATAAGCAAATAAAACTATACTACTTCAGTTGAAAGCTGATGAAGAATCAGGAAGGACGTGAAAAAACAGGAATAGAAATTAGCATTGTTGGACCACAAGAAAGTTAGGGAACTATCAGTGGAGATGCGCAATATTCTATAAAGGCTATTTTGTTGGATGGTGATTGGTTTACTGATATACATCGATTAGATTAGGAGGTTTATATTATACCAATGCCTGATTCAGATACATTAATGCAGAAGGTTATTCCAGCAAGCGATATTGAAAATATATGATGGCGCATACACACAAGTGGGAGGATATGTAACAAAGGCAGAGGATGTTGCACACTTAAATACTTATATTAAAAGACGCATATTTCAGCAAGTTTATACCAGTAAATTAGGAGGAAAAATGAACAATACTACTTTTGCAATATATAAAGGAATAAAGTATTCTGCGGGATTTAAGAATGATGGTTCTATTGTTTTGCACTCAAAAGATATTAAGGATTTAGGTATAGGATTCACTGAAAAAAAGGTTGGGAAAGAATGTATTTTTATAAAATATGTTACAAGAGATGAGATAGAAGAAATTTATGATATGAAAGTTAAGGCTATATACCAAGGTTATGAATTTGAAGTAATTGATGAAAAAGAAGATGAGGTATCGATTGTTACAATGACTGGCGATTACAGGGATTGGCTCAATCTTGACATGAAATGTATTGACAAGGGCGTATATCAGAAATGGATAAGTAAAGGAGATGCAGAAATAAAAATTGTGAAAGAAGAACTTTAAATCAAAAATATGAAACCGGATATAGCTTTTTAGCAGCATTATCCGGTTTTATACGTCTAATTAAAGCTGAGGGGAATATGCTTTTGCAAAAACTAATATGAATTTTTACTGACTATAGATAAATTAGAAAAATTAGGAAATACAATAGGAGGTTGGTATCATGACAAGGGAAGAAGCAATAGAAATAATTTTGGAAGAAAAACTGAGTAATTACAATCTTAATGAAGATAGGGAAAATAATGAAGATGAGGTGGTGATTAAAAGCAGAGATAACATGTGGGCGATATATGCTACGGATGAAAGAGCAAGTAAAGTACCGGGCTCAGAGAAAATATTTGAAAATGAGGAAACAGCATGGGATAATCTTATTAAACGCTTAAGAGCTGGTAAGAGATTAAGAAATAGCTATGCTGACACTAATTAGGCAAGAAGTAATGATCTTATATTCATTTTTTATACTCTCAAAACTTCATGTTACAATGGTATTTATTAGGGAGTATAAAGGGAAAACAATTATCTTAATTGCCAGATAAAAAATACAAAATTGGAGATATTTTACAGCTTCGAGCGATAAAGATAGTATAAAAGAGTATTTGCTGGAAGGAAAATAATTGATAGAAATTTAAAAAATGAGATACTTGGAGAAACTTGGATTATTGAAGGAAATAAAGTAGGGAGGATATAAATGACAGAATCAGATGTAAAGACGATTATTAAGGATGAAAACTTAAAAAGAATTAATTGGTATCAAGAGAATAAATTAGAAGAAAATCAAGTTGGAATCAAAAAGGACAAAAATAAATGGATTGTTTATATTACAGATGAGAGAGCGAACATAGTTGATGGTTCCATTATTGAATTCGATAATGATGAAAAAACATATGAGTTTTTGATTAGAAAAGCTAGATATGGAAAAAAGAAATTTGGGTAAGACATTTTTTGTAATAAAATTACCCTAATTCTTCTTTATACTCTTAAAAGTTTCATGCTGCAATGCTACTCACCAGGGGGATATAGGGGGGAGAAATAATCATTCTGATTACCAGGTGAAAAATATAAAAATCGAAGATATTCTACAGCTTTAAACTGCGAATATCTCCGATTTTTTTGATTATTATTTTAGATTTGTTAGTTGTACCAGCAGGGGAAAACAGCACTGCATCCCTGCGGAAAATAACCATTAGCTGTGCACTAATCACTTAGTGCAACAGCCTCATTATGATTTGTTATGCGAAAAAATTCTTATACCAGACTCCAGGAACTATCGCTTCCGGGAACAGTGTTGGTCCACCAGTTGGCACGCCATGTCTGCCCCTGGTATACAACAATATCGCCGCCTAAGTAGATCTTGCCCGGTACATATTCATTGGAATCGCTCTGAAGCTCCCAAGGACCACCCTTAGATGGGATATCTCCCTTTGTCCACCATTTACACAGATAGGTCTGCCCTTCATATATTACGGTCTGTCCGGCAGTGTAGACAGTATCGGCATTCCATGTATCACCTTCGGACGGTGAGTTTACCGTTACAGAGACTGCATTGCTCGTTGCCGCTGCAGTTTTCTTACCTGTAGCTGAGTTGTCTGTATTAGTGATAATACAGTAATAATAGTTTGTGCCGGCTGCACTTGAAGGAGCATTGTAGGATGGGTTTACTGCGCCGCTGATAGGGGTGCCGCCGGTATTAACCTTGCTGGAAACAGTATACCACTGATAGCTGAGCGTACCTTGTGAAACGTTGGCAGCTACCGAGAGGGTTGCGGTGGTACCCACATTGACCGTTTTATCAGAAGGCTGACTGGTGATGTTCGGGACTGGGGCATCAATCAGGGGATTATTACTAACTGCAACAGATACCGCCTTGCTTGTAGTTTTTGCAGTCTTGTTGCCTGTAGCCGAGTTGTCTGTGTTGGTGACAACACAGTAGTAATAGTTTGTGCCGGCTATGATAGTAGGAGCCTCGTAGGTCGCATTTATTGCGCCGCTGATAGGGGTGCCGCCAGTGTTAACCTTGCTGGGAACCGAGTACCACTGATAGCTTAGTGTACCTTTAGACACAGTGGCTGCTACTGTCAGAGCTGCCGTATCGTTTACACCTATGGATTTATCTGTCGGCTGCATGGTGATGACAGGCGTTTGTGCATCTGTAATCGGAGTGGTTTGACCGTTTGCTTTCGCTATGATTGGAGCAATTGTGTTAACAAAGTTGTTGCCGCCGCTTTCATCCCAACCGATAGACCAAGTCATAATTCCACGGTAAGAGGGATATTCGGCAATCAGGGCATTGAGGGCTGAAGCATAAACCGAGACGTTTTGTGCGCCATTGCCCGCACCGGTGCGGGCAGGAACCCCGAAAGCTACCTGATCAGGCCTTAATCCTGCAAAGGTTCCTTTGTCCATAGTTACGAAGCCTGTTATAAGCATCTGGGAAAGACGGATATAGCCTTCTTCAGAATAAACCTGAGTAAAAGGAGGGCCGGCATTTGCCGATGGTTGAAGCCATGTAAAGTCGCCGTTATAGCCGTTATAATACTGAGGATGAATATAGGTTAGGATATCACGGCAGGCATCAAGAACAGGCAGGAAAGCACCGAAATTACCCGTGCTGATAGCGCCGCCTTGAACGTAGCAGTATTCCGGAGCGGCCGAAATTATAAAATCAGGACCGTAAGTTGTTTTCAGGTCACGCAGGATATATTCCAAATTTATAGACTGCTGCGTGATGAGGTTGCCGATTTTGTCAGTATTCATACAGGCAATGGAACTGCCCTCAAAATCAACATCAAAACCATCAAAGTCGTATTCATTAATAATTGCCTTAACCCCGTTAAGGAAGATATCTCGTTGAGTAGCATTATCAAGGTGAACAACTCCATTTTGCCCACCGCAGGATATTACAATCTTCTTACCTTGTGCTTTCAAAGTTTGGATATCGGCTTTAAAAGCTTCTGTCTGCTGCGCCTCAGATCCAGTATAAACAGCTGAAAGGTCCATTGTAAGATTTGGTGTGTAATAGTTTCCTCTTGTTTCTATAAATGAGACGTTTATAACATCCCATCCCTGGCTTGCCTGAGCCAGCGTTTTGTTGCTTCCACCGTTTCCCCCAAGCCAGTAACCTATATTGAGATGCGGTTTGAGTGGTGTGTTCGATGCGGCATTCGCAGGTATTGTTGGTGCCGCCATAGGGGAAAGCAGAATTATTACGGCAAAAATTATAGCCGGAATACGCTTTCGAATGAATATGTTCATAAAAATTCCTCCTTTTTGGTAACGCATTACCTTATTGGTAAATATTAACATATATAAATTAAAAGGACAATCCATAATATTGAAAATGCAATAAAAAGTTTTTTTGCTGCCTGTACTTAATATTCATCATAGGCTGTCCCTCCTTTCTGATAACACACGATACTGTAAAAAGTGAAATACCAAAAGCAGTTAGCAAGAGGAAAGACCAAGCCACAGGCACTGATAGTAATTTCCAGATGATTAATCAATATCACCTAAGGAATGCTGAAAAATAAAACAGAATACGGAATGCCAAAGTACAGGAAACGTGAGACCAGATACTGGAATTTTGTAGTAAATGCAGAGAAAATATGGTAAAATTTTAAGCAGGAAAAGACTGTTTTTGGAAAGTGTTGTTTTTTAAAGGAAGAAAGATTTGCTTAATTCAGCATAAGATTTGTGTCAGAAAGACTCAAGGAGATAATGGAAGGTGAAAACATCACCGGAATATCTTTGTGAGAAATTAATGTAGCATGAAATAATTAAATTTATAAATATGTAGAGACGCATTGAGAAAAGTTTAAAAATCCAATTTGGGAAAAACAACAGGTTAGATTATTTACAAAAAATATTATTATTGAAGAGGGTGTAATTTATGGCAAAACCACAGATACGTTCGTTTTATCCAGAAAAAGATAGTTTAAATAAAGGCCGAAGTACCGTTACCTATCACTATACCTCCCCCACAGGCGTAAAGGCTATTTTGGGTTCACATAGCATCCGTTTCACTGACTGCCAATTTCTAAATGATAAATCGGAATATATACATATCCACAAGCCGTTGATGCGTGCACTGGAGGAAATTCAAGAAGACCTGTTTGATAATTCAATTCCTGAAATGATTCGCAGCATGTTTAATGATAATTACGAAACAGAGTTATTAGTAATAGTTCCTCGTTCAGATATTGACCCTAAGTTGAAGTTTCGTTATATTAAGCAGCGCTACTATATCTTTTGCACATCTCAACAGAGAGATGACTTAAATATGTGGAACTATTATGTAAAAGGTGGTAATTACCAAGGATATAATTTGGGTATTGCTGTCAATAGTATACTTAAGAGTTTTTCTGCTCTAAAAAACGAAAATATTGAGCTGCTCTATGGCAATGTGCTATACAATGAATCAGAACAAATCAGGTACATAAAAGAAGGTATTTTAAACATTGACCATTCTTTGCGAGATGAACTGGAAGGTATTGATAAAATACAATGGGGAGATAATATATATGATAACGCAAAGGGAGAAATTTTAGATTTTTTAGAAGGTGCACGACTGTTTTTTAAGGATCAGGCTTTTGAGGGTGAAAAAGAATTTCGCTTTATCATAAAACTACCTATAGAGTATGCAAAAAGAGACCACTCAGTGCTCAGCGTAGGTTATGATGTAAAAGGAGGTATTATTGTTCCTCATTGCACCTTAAATATTGAGAAGGCATCATTTAAGTCAGTGACGCTTTCGCCTATGTTAGACAAAAAACTTGCAGAGCAAGGGCTTAACAGATTTTTGACTGATTATGGATATGAAAATAGGATAGATATTAATCAATCTGATATTCCTATTCGATATTAATAGAGTGAAACTGATAAGTTTATTCATGAAATAGATTACTTACAAATAATACAGTAAAGGGCCGCTTCAATGAAGAGCGAATCACGCTAGTATATCAGGGTATGGGATAAACTCATGCCCTTTTGTTTTGCCATAGATAGCATTATATATGTGATTGATGCTGGTAAATTTATTCGATAGTGACAGCAATGGGATATTTGGGTTTATGAATCTTTGAAGTGGGCATCGAAAAAGAAGAGGGGGCATGTTATAATGAATACAGCTTTTTATAAAAACACACGGATATGGAAGTTGTGCATAGTGCATACTATGACAGGTATATAATCTTAAGTGGAGAACTTATGAAGGAGGTGACAGGAGAGTGAACATGAAAAACAGAATTTATTTTGCAATTGACTTAAAATCATTTTACGCTGCGGTCGAATGCATGGAGCGAGAACTTGACCCGATGACCACTAACCTTGTGGTTGCTGATGCAAGCCGTACTGAAAAAACCATTTGCCTCGCTGTCTCTCCCACACTGAAATCATACGGTATTCCCGGAAGAGCGAGGCTGTTTGAGGTTGTACAGAAGGTTAAGGAGGTAAATGCATCAAGACTGCAAAAAGCACCAGGACGAGCCTTTTCTGGAACTTCTTTCTGTGATACGGAATTGAAATCCACACCAAGCCTTTCCCTGGACTACATTATAGCACCACCGAGAATGGCACATTATATCCAGTACAGCACCCGAATTTACAATATCTACTTAAAATATATCGCACCTGAGGATATCCACGTCTATTCCATTGACGAGGTATTCATTGATGCTACCGATTATCTGGCAACCTACAATCTCTCTGCCCGTGAACTGGCTACAAAATTGATTCTGGATGTCTTTAAAACAACCGGTATCACAGCATCGGGGGGAATCGGCACAAATCTGTATCTTAGTAAGGTCGCTATGGACATTCAGGCAAAGCATATTCCAGTGGATGAAAATGGAGTACAGATTGCAGAATTAGACGAAATGAGCTACCGCCGTCTGCTATGGCCACACCAGCCTCTGACAGATTTTTGGCGTGTTGGAAGAGGATATGCAAAGAAACTGCAGGAACATGGTCTTTTTACTATGGGCGATATTGCAAGATGTTCTCTTGGTAAGAGCAACGATTATTACAATGAGGATTTACTGTATAAGCTGTTTGGTATTAATGCGGAGCTGTTAATAGACCATGCATGGGGCTGGGAACCATGTACGATGGACATTATAAAGGCATATAAGCCAAGCACGAACAGCATTGGTTCAGGCCAGGTGCTGCAATACGCCTATCCTTATAACAAAGCGAAACTGATTGTGCGGGAAATGACTGATCTGCTGGTACTTGATTTGGTGGATAAAAGGCTTGTGACCGACCAGATTGTACTAACAGTGGGGTATGACATTGAAAACCTAACAAATCCCGAGATAAAGAAATCCTATCATGGTACAATTACAACAGACCACTATGGGCGTTCTGTGCCAAAATCTGCACATGGTACTGCCAATCTTAACAGGCAGACATCGTCCACAAAGTTAATTATGGATGCCATCACAGAATTGTTTGAGCGCATCGTTGATAAAAATCTTCTGGTCAGGAGGGTCAATATTGCAGCGAATCATGTTGTGGATGAGAGCACCGTTCAGAAAAAAGACAGTTTTGAACAGCTTACCCTCTTTACGGATTATGCAGCTGAGCAGGCGAGAAAAGAGGAAGAAGAAGCCGAGCTTGAACGTGAAAAGAAGATGCAGAAAGCAATGCTGGAGATTAAGAAGAAATACGGAAAGAGTGCTGTTCTAAAAGGTATGAATCTGGAAGAAGGTGCTACCACATTAGATAGGAACAAGCAGATTGGAGGGCATAAGGCATGACAAAGACATATGACGATATTATTCATCTGCCACGCCATATCTCTGAGAAACACCCCCACATGTCACTTACTGACCGGGCGGCACAGTTTTCGCCATTCGCAGCATTGACCGGCCATAATGCCGCTATCAAAGAAACTGCAAGACTGACGGATGAGAGAGTGGAATTGGATGAATCCATGAAAGACGTTCTAAGCAATAAGCTACAGATTATTGGAGAACGGATTATAGAGAAGCCAGAAATTGTGATTACTTACTTTCAGCCGGATGAGAAGAAGAATGGCGGGGCTTATGTTACGACTGTGGGTACGGTTAAAAAGATAGACAAATATGAGAGAATTGTTGTCATGACCAATAGACAAGAGATTCCAATTAATGATATAATTGGTATAGAGGGGCAGATATTTGGAAATATATGTAATGAGTAGATGCCGATAAATTTTAATTGAAATTAGTTATTATATGCCCCAATTGGGGTATATTAAAGTTAACTTTAAATTAAAGGAGGATTTATCTATGAACAAGTTTATTTTCAATGATTATTTTCATGAGCCTCAGGGAAAAATCGCCAAGAGGATGCTTTTTAAAAGCGATAATGTAATTGCCTTTGTTCTAAACATTGCAAAAGGGGAAATACTACCGGGACATACACATCTGGAATCAACCCTTTTCCTGCAAGTCATGGAGGGTAATGCCAATGTTGTTACGGATGGCAATGAAACCTCGTTGCAGGTAGGCGAGTTAATGCAGGTTGATGGGCAGGAAAGCTTGCAGGTTATAAACACCGGTGAAGATGTCTTACGCCTTTTCGTTACAATTTCACCAATGGGTTCAGAGGCTTTTGCAACAGACGCAAATGTTTAATGAATTAACTGCTAAGGCTAAAACCCTCAGTATGCTGAGGGTTTTATTGGTGGAGAGTGTAGTGCTTTTGTCTAGATGTACAGAAAATGATCCTAGAATCCAGAAAATGAGAAGAACTTTTTAAAATATACATATTTTGGAATGGTATGAAAAAAGCATATAAGGAAGATATAGAGGTACTATGAAGAGAGTTTTAGAAGAAAATTTAATTTATGAAATTCTTTCTGTTGTAGAGGAAATTCCGAAGGGTAGTGTAGCTACATACGGACAAATTGCAAGGCTAATCGGTAAAGATAAAAACGCAAGACTTGTTGGAAAAGTCCTCAGCATGGCAGAATATTATGGAGAATATCCCTGTCATAGAGTAGTTAATCACGCCGGCAGACTGGCACCAGGATGGATTGAACAAAGTGCATTGCTTCGCAATGAAGGTATCCCTCTGAAAGATGAATGCCATGTTGATTTAAAGAAATGCCAATGGGATTGCTGACAGTAATTGGTTGCTTAGAGAGGATAAAAAGTATATGAATGATTGTACAATTAAAGTAATACGTGATGGTATATGCATGGGTGATGATATCGATGAACATAGTTTCACCATTTCATTTAAAACATATGACGGAATAGACATATTAAAAATATTAAAAATTATTGATGTGTGGCTAATAGAATTAGACAATGTCTCGTGGAAGGTATCGATTGGTAATACAGAACTTGGCTCTATCGAAATCATTAATGGAGTTCATGAATATAGGACAATATATGATAAACCAATTAGAACGATAGATTTTAGTAAACATATATGGTGTAAACATATTTATAATAAGGACAATCATGTGTAATTATGCTTTACAATGTATCCGTAGAAGATTTAAGAGATAATACACTGGAATCGTGGAGTATGGCGATAAAATATGGATAGAAAAGCAACACTTGATTATTGTTATATCTTAATGAAATTTAAGAAAATTATAAAACATCTAATATATTTTTATCAATCCTATTATTTATCTAGGTTTCAAATAATCTTTAAGGTTAAAGAAAATTGCATTAATTTATAATAAGTTAAATGTATAATTATTCTTATGGAATAGAGATTAATCTCTATTCTTTTTTGTATTATGATTAAAAATAATATTATTTTTTATTTTTTATGACATAATATGGTATAATATTTACTATAAAAAACATGAGTATAAATATTGAACTACTTATAATAGCAAAAATAAGAAGTTTGTAGAATAAAACTCTAAAGTCAATGAGGGGATATTTTAATTTACATTATTTGTATAAGGAGGATTTCAATGGAACGGCATATTGGTTTATGGAGAGATGAAAATGATGATACTCCATCAGTAGCTGAGTTAATTATAGATGGTAATCATATAGAGTTCTATCGTCGCGAAACGGATGTTGTATTTCCTCGTGCGTATGTAGGAAGTGATAACGACCATAGGTATAAGGTTTTTACAAATGGAGCTGCCGAATATGGTAAGTATAAAACCTTAAATAATGTAGCGAGTTGTAGAACTTTTTTTGTTTTACAACAAAACTGTGAATATAAAAAGGGATTGTCTATTGATGGTATTATAGTAGCATCATTTGTTATTCCAGAGTTAATTGATTGGCTTGCTCTGAAAACTGTTGACTGGGGTGCGACAGAGCAAAATGAAATGATAGCAGTTGAAAACAAGTTACCAAGTATTGTACTAAAAGATCGCAATCCCAAAATTGAAATCTATTTCGAGACAAATCATTCTCTTTTTGACCCTAATGTCGATGATAGAATTACTGTATCAATAAGCAAGCGTCCAAGAATCAAAGTATCTTATGACGAAGCTGTAGATGTCTATGCTTTACGCAATGATATTAGGTCTATTATGCAGTTTTTCTCTTTAATGATAGGGCATATTTCAGACGCTTTAGATATACGTCTTGATATTAAAGACCAAGAATTAAAGAGTTGGCTTTATATAAACGAAGATTTTTCATATAATTTGCGTACAATAGGTATCATAGACAAACCACGTACATGTCTGAAAAATATTAAAGAAAATATCAATTTATATTTTGAAAGCTGGTATAAATTTTATTACAATGATAAATTTGAACTGGTTAGGAGAATGTATTTTGAAGGTAATAAGAGAAAAGATATATATGTACAGGATATTTTGGTTCAATACGTAAGGATATTAGAGGGATATCATTTAAGAATTTCTGATGATGAGACAGTTGCCAGTACACTTGACAAAGACATCAAGAAAATGATATTTACCGATGAAGGACGATCTTTATTTAAACCCATTTTCCAAAAAGTGGATTGGGTTTTTAATTCAAAGCACGCAAATGATGTAGCATCTTGGATTACGTCTGGTTTTTTATCAAGAATGTCACTTTCACAAAGATTAAAACTCTTAGACGACCAGTATTTCAATATTATTTTGAAAAATGCTGATGTGGTTTCAGAACTTGATAGGTCTCAAAAGACTGATAAAAGTCTTGAGAAAGTGGAATTTAATTATTATCAGAGAATTGTTGTTACGCGGAATTACTATTCGCACTATAAAATTAATGATGATGGTATGCTTAACTTTAATCAAATGTGTGACACTGTAAATGTTCTTAAAGCTTTAATTATAATGATACTGTATACACATATGGGAATGACAAAAGATGATGCACGAAAAATAGTTATCTGGGATTCAGAGCTTCATTTTCAAACCATGTGCTTAAGAGCAGAAGGCGAAAAGCCAGAAAACATTTAGATTCCAATATTTATCGTAGAGTCAAGCAAACAAAAACTCTATTCTTGATGTTACTACAACGAATTATCCTATACATAGGTAATATGAATGGAGAATAAAAGAAAATTTGAATTTGAAGATATCTTGATAGAATTTAAATTTTTCAATGCTGTGCTATAGATAGAAAGGTTGTATTATGCAAAGTAATAGAGACGACTTTCCTCAGAAGATTAAGGATTTGCTTGCAAAACGTGCGGGTTTTAGATGCAGTAACCCTACATGTCGCCACAATATAATTGGTGCAAACAGCAATCCACAGAAATTGACAAATATTGAAGTCGCTTCACATATCAGTGCAGAGGCACAAGGTGGGCCTCGCTATAATCCGAATATAGTTCAAATGAACGTGCGTCAATTGACAAAGCCATATGGCTTTGTCAAACGTGTTCTGTATTGATTGACAAGGATTCAGATAAATATACTGTAGATATACTTAAGAATTGGAAGACAAATGCAGAAAAGGTATCAATGGATGCAGTTAATACTCCAGGAAACAGGGATATCTATTGCGATTGTAATGAATCATTATGTGATGACCAGATAGATCCTTGGAATGAAGATTTTGACGCTGAATATGAGAAAATGGAAAAACGTAGTTCAATACTTTGTAACATTACTTCATTGCTTGTAGCATGCTAAAGTTGTACTCGTGGTTAGGTGACCACTCTGAGGAAGAAATTGGTGGAGAGGATATTCAAGAACTTGAGATTATAAGGAAAAATATAATTGAGTATTTACTTCCTATTTGTGATTTTGATGGTTGTAGATGGATGAAAAACTGTGATTCTATCGACTCATTCGTTTGAATTTTTGCTAAGTGATTGTAAGAGTAGCTCTATGTATTCCAGCGTATAGAGAACATCAAATTTCAGTTTTTAGGGGAGGTGACTTCCCATTAACATAATAATGAGAACTTCCCATTATATTTATATGAAGGACAAGCGCATATTTACAATAAGAATACCGGTAAAACAATATACAATGATTACATATAAAATGATACTAGAAAGAAGGTTGTTATAAATGGGTTCGATGATAACACTTGGCATTGGACGTATGGAAATTGATTGGGGAAAGAATAACTCTTTTACAGATCATTCCTCTCTTTTTAAGCTGTCTGATATAAAACCAATCCCGTATTACTATGTCGATTTTGATACTGATGAGCCACTCGTAGAGATGAAAAATGGGTGTGCAAGGAAACTGTCCAGTGTGAAAAAACGTCTAGATTTACTTGGATATGACATTGAATCTATTAGGGGGATGTTTGAAGATACTATACGACAACATGAAAAATATGGATACAAAATCAAACTCTCATTCGATGTCTTTTATGATGTTTTGCGAGTCATCGATGTCTCGGAAATGGATACTGTTCAGTTTTCGGTTGAGTTTGAACAAAACGGGTATGATTTCGGAGAATATGCCAGAAGATGCGTTTTAGAAGCTCCTCAGATTAAAGATAAAATTCTTGTGGAGTATGAGGGTGATGGCGACATTGAATATAGAAATCCCCAATTTGAAGTGTCTGAATTTTTGGAAAATCTTGACCCCTACATCACACTCCGAATCTTGGCTGAAAACCCCAACAATGCAGATCAAGAAGTCCGATGGAGCTTTGCGGATGTTGTTGAAAATGGTTGGGTGCAAATGGATGAAGTTGTTCAAGTACTGGATTCTAAAAAAAGGATACTAATTGTAACCGAGGGTTCTAGCGATTCTTTTGTTCTCCGTAAATCGATAGATCAGCTATATCCAGATATATCCGACTTTTTTGACTTTGTTGATATGAATGAGAATTATCCTTTTACAGGAACAGGAAATTTATACAATTTTTGTATGGGATTATGCCGAATCAGTATTCAGAACAATATTATTGTGATATTTGATAACGATACTGCTGGTCTTGAAAAATATCACCAATCTCTATCCATTCCTAAGCCAGATTCTTTAGTAATAACAAAGTTGCCCGATTATCCAGAGTTCTCAAGTGTATGTACCATTGGCCCACAGGGGAGCTCGACGGAGGATATAAACGGAAGAGCAGTTGCCATTGAGTGTTTTCTTGACTTTGATAGTGTACAGAAACCTCCTTGTATCAGATGGACAACCTACAATAAAAACGAGAAGCAATACCAAGGTGAACTAGAATGCAAGGATGAATATGTGAGAGCTTTCAAACGGTGTAACCTTACGGATGGATCGTATGATGCGAGTAAACTGAAATATTTGGTTAACTATATTATTAGTGAATGGATTCAGCGAGACACACCCAACTGCCATTAGTATAAGCATAGTAGTTAATGTATTTGTGAATTTCAATACTACTTCATATTATATTTAGTTATGGTAACCGCAAAGCACAGTTTTGAAAGATTGTAATAATACAATTATCGCGAACAGAACTTGAACTAGATTTAATTAACAAATGTACCGATTCTTTCAGAGTAAGACATCTGACTATTCGCTTGGGTTGTTTGGGTGTTTCCAATTCCCTCGGCGATATTATTATCTAATAGATGAGCTTGGTTTTAAGATACTTCCGAAACTGTCGGATGGATATGATTTTTTTGTTCTTTGTACCAGGTGAAGAATGAAGAGTATCTTGACAGTAGGCTAGAAATGCATACATATCACCAAGAATATTTGCTAAAAATTGATTTAAGTAAATGTTATGAAAATATATATACTCACAGTTTAACTTGGGCTTTATATGGTAAAGAACAATCGAAACTTGAACTTAAAAAGAGTCCAAGCCATCGAAATCCAATATATATAAAATGTGATAATCTAGACAGGAAAGTTAGATCAATAAATAATAATGAAACAAAAGGTATACCTACAGGACCATTAGCTTCAAGAATAGTGTCTGAGGTAATATTATCATCAATTGATGAAATATTGAGAAGTAAAAATTACCATTTCAAAAGGTATGTAGATGATTATAATTTTTATTTCAGAAATGAGGTAGATGCATACGAGTTTTTACCCCAGTTTCAAAACATACTCTACGAATACAAATTGCATATTAACACTGAAAAAACAAAGTTAGAGAAATATCCTTATCAATTAAATCAAGATTTTACGAAAGAATTAAAAGCACATAACTTTAAAAATGAAGGATACTTAAGGTATATAGAGAGATTAATAGAATTACATAATGAAGGGAATAAAGGGGCATTAAAATATGGTCTTAACGTACTAGGGAAAAAAAGAATACCAAGTAAAGAGAATAAAGTTATTTTCTCGCATTTAATTAATATTATGATCTCGTTTCCTAATCTGTCTGAGCAAATTTATGCAATTATTATTAATAATAATTTCTCTTATGATATAAAGACTGAAGAAACTGTAAATAGCATTTTGATTCATTGTATTAAGAATAAATACGAATTAGAAACTATCTGGTTACTGACTGTTATGGGGTTCTTAAGAATGAAAGTAGATACAATAAATCTAATTAGCATCATTAACCATGCTGAACCATGTGCAACTATTATTGTACTTGATTATATATTTAAAAACACGCTTAGTTCTGATGTTGCTATTAAGGATGCAATGAACAACCTAAAATTATTATTGATAAATGAGAAAAGTTATGGAGAAAAATGGTTATTATTATACGAAATTAATAGAAATAACTGGATTAAAGGTCTACGAAAATGTCTTGATGATAGCCCATTTTTAAAGAATGCATATAAAGATAATATCTTTTTTTTAAAAGTCCTATTATGTAAAATGACAGAACAGACGGAGCCGTAAACCCTTATTTGTTGCTAACATTAGGCATTATTTAGCGCCAACCTTCCACAATTGCGGAGTAAACCAATTTCGCATTATGTTTATTTTGCATAATTTAAAACATTAGTCCAATTTAATAAAGGAATAATTCTGTAGTTGCGGTACTGGTGGATATAGTTGGTACAATAGGTCATGGACTATCAGAAGTTGGGATGATGGGACAACAGATGAATTGGATATTACTAAGGATAGGAAAAAGGAAATTCGACAGGCAATTTCAATTGTAGTTTAGCAACTTCGTTCTTATCATCCATGATGGACTTACATGCGTAACCTTAAACCCCATCTTTCATTGTGATTTAGGAATAAATGAATAAATGCATAATTATTCTAGATAAAATGGAAGGAATACTATATAACCCGATTCTATAAAAAGTTGATTAAGTTCAGCTAAGTTTGATGAGTCAGTAGACGCAAAAATCTACTGGCTATTTTTATGCATAAATCAAGGATGATATTGTAATTGTAATATTGGCGAAATAAAATTTTATATTATGCTTTAAAAAATACTTGACTTTAATTGGTTAATTAGGTGCAAGATAGTTGTGTAAATATTACATACGATATTAATTCGAGAAAGAGGGGCAACAGTAAACATGGAAGAAATCAATAAGAATGATATGAAAATAATGATGTGGAAAGATAAGGTAAACAGCTTAGGATACCTTTCCGATAGTACTAAATGTACAGGAATTAATTTTGGTGGGTACTACCTGGAACATTCAAAGTTCCTGTATGAAATTCTAGGAGGACTTGAAGCAGGAAGTATGGTATTGCAGGATCAAAAAAATGGTGCCAAATTTGAAAAACAGGATAATAACTGTTTGTTAACAGTTAACACTGAACAGATTGAATTGAGTAAAACAAATATGAAGGGGTTCATAGAATCTCTTATTACAATCATGGAAGATATTTTACCATTAGGAAGTATTGTTGATTTGAAAAGGGAATATTTTGCAAATGAGATATTAAAAAATAAGGTAGAAAATATAAGAATGGTAATCACGCATCGCTTCTTAAGCAAAGAAGGAACAGATGTTTATTTCCCTTATGCAGGAGTTGTTTACCCGACAGGCATGCTAGGCCGGGGTGAAGTACTATATTTTACACCAGGATTAATAGAAAATGTAATTCATAGAGGATTTGAGGATGTACAGGAAACAGCCTATGTCAGTCAGATGAAAAGGGAATTTATTGTAGAGAATAACATGATTTCCTGTGGGTTTGCAACTAAGGAGAAAGTCGAAGAATTTATTAGGGATAGGAGGAACTAAAAGTGGGAAATACATCAGTGGATACTATAATCATAAAAATAGAAGAGCTGGAGGAACAACTGATACTATTAAAGAGCAGTGGAACAGATTCGACCATACGGTGAAACTTATTTAAAGAAAATAATAACAGATATTGAAGATATGAATTCGGATTTTATATCAAAGATAGAGAAAGTACTTTCAAACATGACAGATACCAAAGCACCAGCTATGATTAATAAACTGGATGCTTATATGAACTATGTTAAAACAACTGTAAAAACCTTTCATGGTGTAGCTAGTGAAATACAAGATATAATAAGTGAAAGTGAGGAGTAATCATATATGGCAGGATATACATACGGAACATCAAAAAGATATATCAGTTTATACAGGAAATCTATAGAGAAAACTATAGCAGGTGTGAATAAGAATTTCAGACAGATGGATTTTGAAAATGCAGATGTAAAAAATGAGATGGAAGAGCACATCAACAATATTATTAATTATTGCAATCAATTAATATATGAGTTAGATAGTATTTATCTTACAGATTAAGAATGAGGGAAAAAATAGAAAAAGGAGAGAGAAAAAGTTGAAAAGGGACATACAGATTTGCTATAATGATATAGAATTAATATGTAAATCTTTGGATTTGTTTAGAACTGCAATAGAAGAGATTAAATCTTCCATGAAAAAGTTTGACGGTTATATCCAGATGAATTCTGGTAAAACCATAAATGAACTAATTGAAAAGAATAGCGTAATAAATGATGAGCTGAATGTTTGCATGGAGGAAGTTACAGATTTATATGATATATTCAGCGGATATATCGACGCTACTAGTTATTACATAAAAGCCGTAAATCCAGCAGCCATGATGAGGGTAGACAGAAATGATATATGGTGGAATCTATTCTCAGTATCTAGTGTAAAGGCTACCTGTGATAACCTGGAATTTCTTAAGTATCGACAATATGGAACCACATCAGCGGCTTTCTATCTTGATGAGGACGAGAGAGAAAGAGAGAATAGAAAGTTAAGGCATAATTATGAGGAAATGGAAGATTACAGGAGTAAGTTCTGCAGGACTTATGAAAATATCCAGGATGAACTGGAGGAGTTAGAAAGAATCTATAAAAACAAGATCATCGAATTTGAAAATGCAGATGATTATTATGCAGGTAAAGCAGAAGAACTGTATGATAAATATTCAAGTCGTAGCGAAAAGCTATGGGATTTTGTAGAGGGAGCCGGAAAAGCAATCTATGATTTTGTTGATGGAGTAGTAACATCAGTTGATGATCTAGTAACAGGAATTTTAAGCTTAATCGGTGGGTTAGTAATTTTTACTGCAGCTGATATTGTATATTTGACTACCTATCCTTTTGGAGTAACACCAAAATGGGCATCGGATTGTGTTACTAAAGTGGATACTACAGTAAAAGCTATCCTAGAGGATCCTGTGCTTATAGTAGAAGGGATGGCTCAGGAGGGATCCGATACCGTCGAAGAAAAAGGAGTAGCATTTGGGGTGGGATTCGTTGGAGGAAGTGTTCTGGCAGATATACTTATAAGCAAAGGGCTTGGGAAATTAAAAGTATTAAATAAGGCCGATGGAGCTGGGGATATAGCTAAAAATGCAAATATATTATCAGGTTCAGGGGATGATATAGCAGAGGCTAGTGCTAAGACGAGGGTAGTTGGGAATGGTTTAAAGACTACATTTAAGTCTTGGTATGATTTTGACAATTATATTAAAAGTATAGGAAAAAATTCGAGTCTTTCAATAGATGAAAAAGTATTAGCAATTCAAGAAGCATATACCAATGTCATTAATAAAACAGATATAAATATCCCAATAGATTCTAAATATGTAATAGGGTTTGATTCAAATGGCGCTGTTATTTATGATTGGCCAAAGTATTTAGGATTTAAAAAAGAAAGTATTTCATCAATTACACGTGATAGCTGTTTGCCAGATACTTGGGATAGAAGTGGATATATGGGTGGCAAGAATTTTTCACCAATTCCTGAAACTGGAGCATATTCTCATAGTGAAAAATCAATACCTTATGTAGTAAATAATGAAGCATACCATAGTGGGACATTTAATAATTCAACATATTTTGATAAAATTGATGCTATTAAAGAAAATGATATGACAAAATTAAATAGTATCTTAGTATCTGAAGATATAGAAAAAGTTGATACTAATACATTTAACGATTTGGTTGATACCTATAACGATTTTATCGAGGATACTCAAGAGGCTGTAGGAGATATAGATGCTACTTATGGGTTAAAGGGAATAGCAGAAGAATGGAAAGATTTAGAAGGTGGAGCAGAACAAATTACAACGCCTTTTAGTGGGACGATATTAAAAGCGTTAGGGATTTTAAAAGAGTAGGAGGATTTATAATATATGAAAAGAAATGATTTTTTAGAGAAAATTAAAAAATATGATGGAAAATTAGAAATGTGGCAATTAGAAACTAATGAATTATGTCATGGTGATTATATACTAGGGTGTTATTTTGATAATGACTCAAAGGTGTGGAAGGTATACATTAATAATGAACGAGGAAGACAACGTATAAAGTTATCTACTAAAGATGAAGATGAGGCTTTTGATAAATTGTTTTCGATGGTTCAATTTCAAGCTGAGATGATTAGAAGAAGTCAATCTTGAGTATATATTTAAGATATAAATAGTAGTGATAAAGAAGGTTTAGCATATGATAAATAAAATATTATTTGAATATAAAAACGCATTTAGCTTTAAAAATAAATATTTAAAGTATTTTAAAAAAAGAAGTGTTATAATTTCTTTTGCTATTGTTGTATTAGGTTTTACAGTTCTTACATTTTTAAGTTATATATTAGAAATGTCTTGGCCATTAATATTTCTTTGCATTCCCATTTTTTTTATAATGCCTATTTTAAATATTGAAATAAAGAGAATAGTTAAAGAGCAATATGACTGTAAAAATAAGTATGAAGTAAATAAATTATTTAAATTAGATTTTGAAAAAAGGCTAAGACAAAAATATATTGATGTTCTAAATATAGAACAAATAGATTATTTAATTCCTTTGATAGATCAAAACTTAGCAGAGTTAAAGCCAAGTTTATATATTAAAAGTGGAATATTTGCTGGAATCTTTGGTCCACTTTGGTTAAGTTATGTAACTACAATATTTAAATATACTAAAAGCATAGATGAAGCCACAAAAGTATTTGTCATTATTATTGTACTTTTTGCAATGATTTATGGTCTTTATTTTGGTTTTAAAGAAGGAATAATAAAGGATATTTTATATTCAGATTATAATAAAATGAAAGAGCTACGAAATTTAATGATAGAATATAGGCTAATTAACATGAATGAGAAATCAAAAATAACACCTACTATTAAAATATAAAAATAGAATATTATCGGAAACTACTAGTTCATAATTATCTTAACCATATTTCGGAAAATTATCTTTTAATAATAATATTAATGTCAACTAACGATTTTATTAATATTTTATTTTTCTTAAGTATAAGATATCATAGAAATTTTGACTTTAAATAATCTAGACCAATCTTTTTTTCAACATTTTATTCAATTATTATTACATAATATGGTATAATAATATAAAATCTAAATGATGATTGTGTTAAATTATAGGAGAGTAAATGTTGGCAAAACTCTAGATTTTATTAACTATGATATATCTTTATAGATAGTATAATAATTTAAATATTCTTTAGGAAGGTTATATGATTATGGCACAACTATTTGATAATAATTTTATTTTTGTTTATTTCTTTGCAATAATTACTATATTTAATTATTCATGTTTAAAGGAATTTCAGAAAATAGTGATCATTTATATTACTGTTTTTTCTTTGGGATAGTACTCTTAGCAATACCGTGATTGAACATGTAGCTGAGAAATATGTCATAAATGCAGCATATAAAAGTTTGGATGAATATTTAAAAATCTTTTGTGAATTACTTGGGGTTGAAAATATCGATAAAATCACAGCAGATAATCTTATCGAGAAAAAGGCGAGTCGCAACCTATTGACTCATAATAACATGAAAGTCAATAGTAAATATATAAAATCTGCCGGGAAAAATAGACGAAGCGATAAAGTTGGTACTGTATTAATTATTAATATAAGTTATCTGGAGGACACAATCAATACAATTATTGAAGTGCTAAATAAAATATTAGTAAATATAACAACCAAATACAAAGCTTATACTCGCAAAAAACTATTAATAGATGTGTGGAATTTTTTGTTTGATAGTCCTATGTTGAAGTTTGATGATTATTGGACTATTGATTCCAAAACAAGTTATATTAGCTTTAATAGTGAAAAGGCTGAAAGTTACATATCTAATTTATCATCATATGAGACAACGATGTTATCGATATGGATGCAACAGTTTAGTCAGACATTAGCTAGTGACTTTTTAGAGCCTAGGAGAACAAGAATGTGGATAAGCATGGAAGATGAGGTGGCATTTTTTGCTACTGTTGTAAAGAAGTACCCCAATTTATTTCAAAAGGTATAGTGGCAGGAATTTCGATGGTTAATGGAGGGACTTGAGATAGAGCAAAAAGGTGCAATTAGACCGGCACGCCCAGGTGCGTTTTGCTAGCGAAAAGAATAGCTTAAATCTTCAGTGTGGAACAGAACTTAGACCAGTCGGTAAGGAAACGATACGTGAGGAGCTGGAATACATTCCAGCAAAACTTCAGATTGTCCGTTATGTCAGAATGGCTTATGAATGTCCCAAATGTAAGCATACTAATCATCCATATATTCAGAAGGCAAATACCCCCACCTCTTTAATGAATCATTCTCTGGCATCTCCCAGTTCGGTAGCAAATGTAATGTACCAAAAGTATGTAAATAGTATTCCTCTTTACCGTCAGGAAAAGGATTGGGAACAGCTTGGTATCTCTCTGTCAAGGGCAACCATGGCTAACTGGGTAATCCGTTGTTCTGAGGATTATCTCATTCCGGTAACGGAGCATCTTCGAAAGGAACTGCTTATAAGAGATATCATTCATTGTGATGAGACTCCGATACAGGTTCTAAAGGAAGAAGGTAAGAAACCACAAACCAAGTCATACATGTGGTTATACCGGACCGGCAAACCATATAGTTATGATCAACGTTTATTACCTTATGTAGAAGATTTCAGTAAATATAAACAATACGAATTAACTGATGATTTAAGTAAATTAAAGAGTTATATAACAAACTGTAAAGATAAAGATTTGGTTCAAGATATACAAGATTATATGTCATATAAAAAAATAAAATCATATGATGATTTAATAGCATATAAAGGTGAAATAGCTTCAGGCTTTGGGTCGACAGGTGGAGGTATACAATACCAGTTACCATTGCCAGTAGATATTCTTGAAGACCTTGGTTTGCTAAAAATGATTAAGTAAGGAGAATGGAAAATGACACTAGAGGATGCAATAGAAATAATTGAAAAAGAAAATTTAAACAGATATAAAAAAGTATCATTTAATGGTGAAGATATTAGTGAAAATTAGCAATGGATTGGAACACGATTGGACAAGATATAATAAGTAGCACTATTAGTGGCATCCTTGTTGTTATTTTTGGTGGTATCACTGGATGGTTTGTATACATAACCGGAATAAAAGGAAAAGAAAAAGACCAGGCAGCTTCCGAACGTAAAAATCAAATATATATCCCGCTAAAATATGAATTAAATTCAATTACTCATACTTCAGACAATATTTGGAATAAAAATAGAATCTCCGGAAGCAAGAAAGATTGTTGAAAAAAATGATAAATTATTAACAAACAAAAAAATAACACCAGCTGAATATATGATAAGAGACTTGAGTTTTAGAAGAAAATTTGATTTATGAAATTCTTTCTGTTGTGGAGGAAATTCCGAAGGGTAGTGTTGCTACATACGGACAAATTGCAAGACTACAGACTGGCACTAGGATGGATTGAACAAGGTGACTTGCTTCGCAATGAGGGTATTCCTCTGAAAGATGGAACTCATGTTGATTTAAAGAAATGCCAATGGGATTGCTGATAGTAAAACTACAGATGGTTATTGTGGCTGGTTTTAAGGTGAATTCCAAAAGAACAGTAAAATACATGTAATAAGCTTTCTAGATTATGAAGAACTCAAATCTAAAAACGAACGATTGAGAAAACAATTAACAAACCGATAAATTGAAATTCGTATATAGTTGAACTAAAAAAGTCACAAGATAAAGTGGAGGAATGAATATGAATTGCCCATATTGTAGCGAAAATTTCTATAACAAATTACATTAGGATATAGATAATCGTAACTGTTTCAACTATTCGCAAAACGCAAGTTTAACGAAAAGTACGACAGTTTTTCAAAGGATATATACTGATCAATCCTAATTCATTCATCTGGACCCTAATTCATATATTTCTATGCTAAGCTTAAATTGTTATTAATATTGAATGATTCACTCTTCAATTTTGTAATTTTATATTTTTTATATCTATCAAATTAGTAAAACCCCTTTTGTATAATAATATATTACATTGGATTTTTCTTAAAAAATGAGCATTTATTATATAATAATATACATACTCCATATTGGTTTATTACTTTAGAATGGATTACTTTATTATTGCTTTGTTATAACTTTCATAATTATTTTAAAATATAAATAATTATATTTAGTATTATAAATCAATCCAGGTAAATATAATCAATAAATTAATCATCTTAAAGCTCATAAAGCTCATAAAGCTCATCTGTTGAGCATCCTTAATATTTTTTCTAAATATATTTTAATATGTTCCAACTCTTTATTTTTCTGTAAACCTTTAAATTATATTCTTATTAATATCTTTAATCACAACGACTTAATAATCTCCAAGAGTTATTGATAATAGTTCTCATTTAACAATGTTTTATATTTTCAAATCCGATTATTTTATCATCTTGTTCCGCCAGTTCAGTTCTTTTGAATGTGTCATCCTAGATTCTTTAGATATATTAATGACACATCATTTAATTGTATCCTGTGCTGTTATTTTATGTCTTTATTAAATTCTAAAGTCAGGATAAACGGATATCTACTCTCCTCTTGTCAAAAAACTTTTATAAGTCATATCTATCCCCAAAGCTCCAAGCGGTGCTGTAATTAAAATAGATAAAACGGCTACTGTAAGTACAATCGGCCCACAGGAAAGACCTAAGGTCAAGGGAATGGAACCAATCGCTGCCTGCACAGTTGCTTTAGGCATATATGCAATCATGCAGAATAACCTTTCCTTTATAGTCAGTTTTGTTTTAATCATACAGAAGAATACACCTGCCATACGGAAAATAAGCACACCCAATATTACTATGATTGCAGAAAATCCTGCTAAAATAGAATATTTTATATCTACAGTTGCCCCTACCAGCACAAACAGAAGAACTTCTGCACCAACCCATAACCTGGAGAATTTATCAGATAGGCGTTTTGATAAATCGAAATGATTTTTCTGTAAAGCAGCCCCTAAACTCATGACAGCCAATAAGCCCGAAAATGGAACAATACCTTTTAAAGACTGTTCTATAGCAACTAATAAAAAGGAAATACTTAATATAATTATAACTTTTGCAGAGTCTCTAAGATGTAATTTTTTAAATACAGCTGATAATATTATTCCTATCAGGATACCAATAATAAGACCAAAAATAATCGATATGGGAATCTGCACGAAGCTCATAGGTGATATCTGTTCTCCCTGGGCAAGGCCTGTAAAAGCGGTAAATAGTACGATTACAAATACATCATCTACAGAAGCTCCAGCCATAATTAACTGGGGTATACTTTTATTCATTCCATATTTTGTTTCCATTAAATGAAGCATTTTAGGTACTATAACAGCTGGAGAAACAGCAGCAATCACTGTTCCCATGATGGCCGCATCTAAAATAGAAATGTTTAATAATTTAGGTGCGATCAGTATCATTCCTGCAATTTCAAAGCAGGCTGGTATAAAACACATAAGAATAGCTGGTCTTCCAACCTTTTTTAAATCTTTTATATCAAGTGCCAAGCCGGCTCGGGTTAATATAATGATTAATGCTAATTGCCTAAGATCTGCTGATATAGATAATATGGAGTCGTCTAACCAATTTAGGGCATAGGGGCCTAATATGATTCCTGTAATTAACATACCTAATAAACTAGGCAATTTGAGTTTCTTAAAGATTGCTCCTAGGGACATTCCTAAAAGAAATATGAAAGCTAAACTTGTAAGCATGAGTATCCTCCTAAAAAATATATTTGTTTTTTATCACAGAAGGGCAGCTTTTTTATGAAATAGGATATGCATTTTATTCTACTACATAAAAAAAGCCAATGCATCTGTGAAAATCACAGAAGTCATTAGCTTAATAAGCGGTTTGGGCAATATTGCCATGGGAGAACTTCATTCCCTTTTTGTATTATAGTACTTGTTTCTAAATATGTCAATACAGGAAAGATTCTGCAGAATATTTAAATATTAATTTATTTCTTTATTATTTTTCATTATCTTTCATTGATCTTTCCATAATTTCTAAAGATTTTGTTACAATATTTCCGCAATCCTTTGAAGATACATCTTTCCAGCCATTCGTTTTGACTTTGTCATAGACTCCAAGTTCCTTTGCTATCTCTTCCATCTCGCTTTTTGGTATATTACTTTTATGATTACTCATCTCATTTCATATGATGTATTTATAGAAAATACATCACTACTCTCCTTTCAAAATCAATCTTCATTATCTCTATGTATGACAATTTCCGTCATTTTACATATCAGACAAAGATATTATGTGTAAAAGAAAGAGACTTATACATTTATAGTCTATGATACATTATAAGGATAAAAAATTCTCAACTTTATCTTTTTGTTCAAATAAAATACAACCTCCGATGTGATCTTCCATTAACATGTCACTATTTCTAAGATTGTTAAATAGTTTTGATTTCATAGCTTCCTTTAAGGAGGTATCTCTCACATTGATATCGGAATAAGGAGAAAAGGGACAAGGTTCAGCACCACCATGGGAATTAATATGAAAAAATCCTCTGCCAGCGGCAAGACACCCACCAGAACTTTTTTCATCACCAGGAAATGAAATAAATAGCATGTTTTCATATTCTTTACGATGAAGGCTTAATTTGTTACTTAAAAGTTCCCTTTCATCATCCCCAATAGCCAGATCCTTGCTGTCCTTAGAAACTGGTACATATTCCACGTAGATTACTCCTTTACAGCCATTTTCTAAAAGATGTTCAATAAATGGTCTTGATGTCACTTCTTCAAAGTTTGAGGTAGTGACAGTAACCGATGCTCCGAATAATATTTTATTTTTCTTCAATTTACCCATGGTTCCAGCCAGAATTTTATAAATACCTTCGCCACGTCTTTCATCCGTTTTTTCTTCCCGGCCCTCAATACTTAACACTGGAATTAAGTTTCGATATTTTCCAAAAACCTTAATATATTCATCATTCAATAAGGTTCCATTTGTAAATATGGGGAACAGGATTTCTGGTATGGTGCCAGCTGCTTTAATAATATCCTTACGGACTTTCTTTTGGATTTGCAATGGAAGCCTTAATAATTCCTTTCACTATATTTTCAATCCCTTTAGATAAATATTCTTCTAAATTAAAATCTTCCACTTCATATCTCCCTTAAATAATTTATATTTAGATTCTTTTAGTAAAACCATTTTGTAGGAAGATAGAAAAAGAATGGTGCCGTAAAAATTGCGATGGATAAAGCGATCTTTTTCTTTAGTGCATTTTCGATTTCAACCTTTCTTAGACTTATCTTATAATTAAAAATATAGATAAAAAGGGACGTAATAATAATAGCAAAGGTAACCCAAAGAAAAGAAAATATGCTTTCAAATGGATTATAAGATACTGCGTTTGTTAAATTTTCATACCACCATTTACCCATTGGTGATTCATAATCGAGAAAACCATCAATTAAACTGGGTGAGAACATTATAAATGTTCCAATAAAATCCGATAGAAAACCAAATCCCCAAACCTTAAAAATAATTTTTTTATAGATTCCTTGCCCAGATAACTTTAGTACCTTTAACGTAATTAAGACAACTATAGTATCAATAAGAAAATTTGAAGGTAAAATAACCAACCATGTCATTGGGAAAAGCCATAGCAGCCATATTGGAAATATGACATTATAGAGTTTTAAATTTGTTTTTTCATTCATTCCTATCCCCTCCTAATATTAAAATATTATATAAAAAATTGATTATATATTATCAGGAATAATCCACTAATAATAAAAATGATATTTATATGTCTGGATTTTTTAATAGAGTTTTTTAGTAAATGACTCCTGGTATCTTCAATTTTATTTTCTTCCTTTTTGGCTTCAAGATTAAGAAAAGAAGTATATTGGGCATTAGATTGTCCTAACCCCCAGAGACTTGCTCCGGATGGATTTCCATGTATAGACATAAGTCCTCCTATGATAATCAGTATAAGACCTCCCCCAAATAATATATCTTGAATATTATAATTAAACTGTTTTGAAATGAAAATAGCAATAACATAAATAATTATTGAAAAGATAAGGCTTAATATAACCAGTGTTAAAATTTTTTTAAGAATATTTAATAGATTTTGATTCATTTATGTTCTCCTTTAACTTTAGCATATAGAAAAATGATATCTATATCATTCTAACATTATATGTAAATTTTGTAAAATGAAACAAAGTATTTTATTCTGGTATGCATTTATATTGGAGTGCTTATATCATTAGATATCGCCCTATTCCATAAAAAATAGAGGTATAAACTAAAAAGCTTATACCTCTATTTTTTATCATTAATTATAATATTTACTTCTATTTCTTATCCAGAATCTCTATTAAATTATCAACTTCTACCTGCATCGCATCTTTGAAAAAGTGTTCATATCTAAAGAATAAGAATCCATCTACAGAGCCGGTTTTTCTACCGTACTCAACCTGACGTTTTAATTCATCATTTGCTTTCTTCCATTCCGGATCATCACTTATCGTAGCTTTTGCTTTGTAATTTGCAATTCCGATATACATTTTTACAGAATTCGCAGTTCTTGTATCCAGCCATCTTTGTACAGTATCATCAAATGGGCAGATTTTATGAGTAAATGACCAATAAATCTGTGGCGCAATATAATCTACATATCCATCTGTGGATAACCATTTTTCTACATCAACATAATATTTATCTTTGGCCATTAAATTTGATATATTTCCATGTGGGCTTATACCAAATTCTACAGAAGAATCAATCGCTTTAATGGATTTATATACATTACGAACCAATGTACTTACATTATTTCTTCTCCAGGCATCGATTGTCATCGGTGTTTTACCAGCTTTTGTGGTGCTCTCTTTATATGTATTGTATTCTTTATAATCAAAGTTTGATTTATAGCTGCTTCCAAGGGAAGGATAGAAATAATCATCGAAATGGATACCATCCACATCATATTTATTTACGATATTTTCAATGTCTGAAACAATCATGTTCTGTACTTCTTTTGATGCAGGGTTATAGTATAGGCTGCTTCCAAAGCTGAGTACATTTCTATCATTCTTTGTTGAACTATCTTCCTTCCAGATTCTGGCCGGATTATCTTTTGATAAAGTATTATAATCTGTTGTGCTTAAGGTGACTCTATAAGGATTTAGCCATGCATGGAATTCCAGCCCTCTTTTATGAGCGGCTTCTACCATATATTCTAATGGATCAAAACCGGGATCTTTTCCTTGCTTTCCAGAAACATATACTGACCATGGAAAATAATCTGAATTATATAGAGCGTCACCCATTGGTCTGACCTGAACGATAACGGCATTCATCTTAAGATCTACAGAGTTATCGAACATTTCATTGATCTTTTTCTTAAACTGACTTTCTGAATATCCCTTATTACTAAATTCAAGGTATGAAATCCATACAGCTCTTAGCTCCAATCTTACTTTTAAAGTTTCTACTGTTGTATTCCCCGCTTTATCAGTAATAAGAACACTATATGTTCCGGAAGTTTTCACTTTGAAATTCACGGTATCAAAAAGAGTGTTGCTATTATTCCATTTTTCAGAAGCAGGATCTGTTACAGTTCCTTTTAAATATTGAATGCTCTTAACTCCGGAAGTATCTTTGGTACTGACCTTGATAGTTGCAGCCTGATTTAAAACAGAATATGAAAGACTGGCTGCCGGAGCTTTATTATCTATATTAGATACTGCTATCTCAGAAATTCTTCCATTACCTGTTTTATCCATTGCATAAACAGTATAAGTTCCATTTTCTTTCACAGTAAATGCAGTTGTATTATTGGAATTGAGTTTTAAAGCGGTTCCATTATTTTTAAAATAGCTACTGTTTTGTTTGCCCGCAGCCCATTTCACAGTTTTGATACCAGCTCTGTCTTTAAGGCCAACGGTCACCTTAACGGATGTATTTGTAGGAGTTTTTTTATTTGGTGCTAAAGTGATTGCTGGAGCCGTTTTATCAATATTGCTTATTTTAATCGTGGATATTTTTTTGTTTCCCGCTTTATCAACCACATAAAAACTATAAATACCGTTCTTTTCTATTGAAACAGTTGCAATATTTTTGGCAAGTTTTAATGACGTTCCATTTTTACTAAAATAAGTTGCATCTTTTGTGCCACTGGCCCATTTAACTGTTTTAATTCCAGAAGTATCGGTTGCTTTAACGGTAACTTTTACTGCAGACTTGGTATACGTCTTCTTATCCTGAGTTAAACTTACAGCAGGTGCCTTCGTATCTTTGCTTGCTGCCTGTATTACAGTATCATTGGATAGCATGATTAAAAATGCAAATATGGTGAATAGATACATAATGTTCTTAATGTGTTTCATAATACACTCCTATCATTTTCTTAATTTACTATTATATGGATCCAAATCTTGATAATTAATAATCCATTTCTAATTATATAACCATAAGAAACACGGTTTCCGGGCTTCTTATGGTTATCGTGGTAAAAATCTCTTGCAAGCAAGCATTTTTACTTCCTGTAAATTAAAAATGGATTATTATATCATGAACAATATCATTTGTTATCTTCCGGTTGGATAGTTATCAAATACATATGCAGCAGATTCATAAATCGCCTTTGCTGTTTTATCTTGGAAAGTTGCACTTTTCATCTTATTTAAATCATTTGAATTCGTCATAAATCCAAGCTCAATCAATATTGCAGGTACTGTATTCTTCTTTACAACTACAAATGCACTATTCTTAGCTCCGCGATTAATTAAATCTAATTTGGTGCTTAGCTGGCTTGCAAATATTGTTGCGAATTTTGAGCTTGTCAAACCTGAGTCTGACACAGAACTATTTGATGAAGAATAATATACTTCCAGCCCTTCTGGTGTCTTTGAACCAGCTGCATTCATATGAAGACTGATGAATAAATCAGCGCCCATTTTTTTCGCATAGGCAGCTCTGTCATCCAGTGTAATAAAAGTATCATCACGTCTGGTCCAATATGCTTTAATATTAGAATCACTGCTATTAAAATACTTTTTGGCACATGTATAAAGGATCTTATAGTTAATATTTTTTTCTGAATAACCGCCGTATTGTGCACCTGGATCATGGCCGCCATGTCCGGCATCCAGTATAACGATATTTTTATAAATATCTTTTGGATTACCTACAGCTACTTTAATAGAATCGTTTTGTACACTTACTTTATAACCTTGAAGTTTTTTCGTCTTAACAAGGATATCCGTATTTCCATTTTGATTCAAAGAATAAGTTACACTTGTTATCACACTATTTGTATTAATAATAGGATTTTCAGCTAAAAATTGTGTTTGATCTCCCGGTAAGGTGATCTTAAACTGATTATTATAATATAAATCTTCATTTGTGATTTGAGATGCATCTATTCCCGAAGGTTTTTTAATCATTAAAGAATAATTGGAAACTGTTTCATCATAAAATGAGATGGTATATTTATTATCCGTACTGGATGTTACATAATTACTTCCGCTTGTTTTCACAATTGAAATTCTTGTAGTATCATAAGTCGGATTTGTTACTGTAATTTCTTTCATGAAAATACCATCTGATATCTGGTCGCTCTTAGTACCTATACCATTGATTGTATTTTTAAAGTCCAAATAAACATGAGTGGAATCTTCTGTAATGATTGGCGCTAATTTCGATAAGGAAGAAATAGCAATGGTATCATTCCCTGATTTATATCCTGCTTCTAACTCTGAAATATAATTATTATATACATTTACATAAAGAGTACATAAATCATTTGATAAATTAAGTTCATATTTTGCTTTTGGTGCATTTAATGATATATCAAGAGTTGTATTATTATTTGCAGGATCGTAATTGGTAAGTATCTGACTTGCAAGCCCATCATTCATGATATATGTATTATTTGATGCAGCTGTATTCGCTAATGTTACAGAAATCGTACTGTCGTTTTTGAAGCTGGATGTTATTTCTCCTAATGGACTACTTGAAGTAATCACATAAACATCTTTGTTCGTATATGAACTTCCATCCTGCCAAACAGATAATATAGATGAGGTATTATAGTTTGTTCCAGGAATATTCGTTTTATTGATCCCTTTTACTGAATTAAACTCAACTTCCATTGACGGAGAAATACTATGTTTCACATATGTTTTTTCTGGATTTAATGGAGATGTATCGTCACCATCTAACTCTGGATCCGTATTTGTTACTTTGGTATTTATCTCAGATGCTTTCGAGGTACCATTCCATTTATATCCGTAGCCCAGGAAATTTGTTACAGATTGTCCCGGAACCATAACATAAGACGCATTTCTTTCTTTGCTCTTTACCAGTCTTGGTGCTTCACTCATTGTCTTTTCAACACCATTTACCAGTGCTTTCTTGCTGCCCAGTGTCATAACAATTTCTTTGTCACCTTTTTTAAGAGTTACGGTGCCGGTAGAACTGTTATAATTATAGGTTGCTTTAATGCTGGAATAGCTGAAAACTCTCCAGGCATGAACCATTGCTGTATTATTAATAATAATGCTTGGCATGGTCAGAGGTAATTTCTTACCGTTAATCATTACGATTCCCTGAGTGCTTGTATAGTTTACCCATTTATTATCATAGTATAGATTAAGACCTTTTGTTGCTGAACTTTTCACAGGACTTGTAATTGTCACAGTAGAGATATTGCTTTGCCAATTATAGGTATAACCCAGAGACTCAAATACAAATCTTGCAGGCACAAGTACTTTACTGGAACCGGCTGGATATTTTACCAGCAGAGGTGCTAAAGAAGTTGTTTTTTTCACACCATTCACATAAGCTGTTTTGCTGCCTACAGTCATTTTTACTTCTTTAGTATCTTTTTTAATTGTGACAACACCAGATTTACTGGAATAGGAATATTTTGCCCCAATTGCTTTATTGGTAAATACATCATATGCAGAAACTAAGGAAGTTCCATTCATTATAATACCAGGACGGGCGCTATTATTAATGGCTTTACTATTATATTTATAAGTTACTTTCTGACCAGTATAATTAACTGTTTTCTTATTGTAATATAATTTCAGGCTTGAAGCTGCCTCAACGGTTGCTCCAGACATTAATATAATCATAAGAGTTAAAACGACCTTAATAAAATACTTTTTTACGCTCTTGGTATGATTTAATTTTTGTGCTACTGTTAATAATTTTCTTTCGTTCATTAGATTCTCACTTCACCCTTTTTTCCTATATGCTGTATTTTCATGTTGCTATCATTGATACTACTAATTAAAAGTGTTAGAATTGTGTCAAAGATTGATTTTATTCCTTAAATTATATATAATAAACTGGAATCTTACGATTTTTTAGACAAAATATTAAGTGTTTCTTAAGTTTTAAATTTATTTAAACAAAAAGGTGGGTGCAATCAATGAAAGAACATAATTATCACGACCAGGTAAACAAAGATAATGAATTAAAATTAAGAGATATCATAAATACTTTACCACATTTTTGTGCAGCGTATTTTAGAGGAATTGAACCTACTACTTCTTCAAGGACCAGACTTGGCTATGCTTACGATATAAGTGTCTTTTTTAATTTTTTATATAATCAGAATCCTTATTTCAAAGGGAAAAATATAAGGGAACTTAAACCTGAAGTATTGGAACAGTTAAAACCGGTAGATATTGAAGAATATTTAGACTACATAAAGTATTATAAAAAAAATGAAAAAGAATATGTGAATGAGGAAAGTGCCAGAAAACGTAAATTGATTTCCTTACGCAGTCTTTATAATTATTGTTATAAGAAAGAATGGATCGATACGAATCCAACTTCCAGAGTTGATATTCCAAAACTTCATCAAAAAGAGATCATACGGCTGGATGTGGATGAGGTGGCAATGCTGCTTGATGAGGTAGAAAGTGGCGAGGCACTGACAAAATCCCAGCAAAAATATCATAATAAAACCAAGCTCAGAGATTTAGCAATAATGACCCTGCTCCTTGGGACCGGAATTCGTGTTTCTGAATGTGTGGGCCTTGATATTTTTGATGTAGATTTTAAAAATAATGGAATTAAGATACGAAGAAAAGGCGGCAATGAAGTAGTTATCTATTTTGGGGATGAAGTATGTGAAGCACTTCTTGATTACCTGGATGAAAGAAATCATATCATACCAATGGAAGGTCATACGAATGCCCTCTTCCTTTCTATGCAAAAAAGAAGGATCAGCGTGAAATCTGTGGAAAACCTGGTAAAGAAATATTCAAAAACCGTAACTACCTTAAAGAAAATCACTCCCCATAAGTTAAGAAGTACCTATGGTACAAATCTTTACAGAGAAACGGGAGATATCTATCTTGTGGCAGATGTATTAGGCCATCAGGATGTTAATACCACAAAGAAACATTATGCTGCCATTGATGATTCCAGCCGTAGACGGGCTGCTAAAATTGTGAAATTGAGAGAAAAATAAGACCCAACATAAAAAACAACTAAGGCGTTAGAAAGTTTTAACATAAAACCTCTTACGCTTTAGTTGTTGCTCATAATTAATCTAAAAATTAGAATTTAAGCATCTATCATTTCTTCTACGGCTTGTTTCCAATATTTTTCTGGTATATCAGGCCATATACAATTCCCAGTTTCAGCACTGCATAAAGACATTGCTTTTGCTAACACTGCGCCATGAGATAAATTACCTTTACGCAATAGATTTTCCGTTACACGACACCAATAGGGTGCATGTTTGTCAAGTCCTGATTCATGAAGTTCTTCTATTACCCTATCTACATCATATTCCAGGCTAATAAATTCTTCCGTCCATCTTTTATCCATTCCATGTAATATCAAAAACTGTGACTCACCATTACTATGTAACGGAACGCCCACTGACCCAGCATTCAAAATTATCTTTCCATTATGTTCAATTTTATTTTGAATATGTGTATGACCGGATAAAATAATGGATGAATCTATCGTATCCATTATTTCATAAGTCCTGTCATTATTAGTTAATAACTTTTCGTTTGTGTTATAAGGTGAACCATGACAGATTGTAACCTGTGGCATACTATTGATGGTAATGGTATGAGCCAGTTGTAATTTCTGAAAAAAATCTAAATCTCTTCTATTCAAATGTCTATATGTATACAACATTGAACCGGTTGTAGAATTATTGTCCCGCCATATCTTATTATCATTCTCGTTAAAATTCAACCAATAATCTTCTTTATTTCCTTTTATAAAATAACACTTATATTTCGTATCTATATCATAAATTATTTGCATAGTTTTTTCAGGATATGCGAGTTCGCCAACATAATCGCCTAAAAATATATATTTATTTATGTTACGAGATAAAGCATAATCGATACATCTTTTCAAGGCAATATAATTACCATGAATATCTGACAAAACTGCTATATCCATTTTGGATCCTCCTTAACAGATCTTGACCGGGTTATTTTTTCAATCATTAGACCGATAACACAGCCGATAGCATATGTACCGATGCACCATGCAAACCCATAATGATATGGCATCGGGGGCAAATTATGATCCATAACAACCATCTGAGAACCGAACAACTCACCTAAAACAATACCAAAAGAGTAAAATCCAACTGTTATATAAGGGTATCTTTTCCAACCAATTAAGGCAGGTGCAGTAGATATAATTGCCGCAATTAACAGGATGTTTTTTGCAGTCCAGTCTGGTGTATATAAGTGGTAGGGCTTGCCTATAAAAAAGAATTGCCGGCATATGACGTAAATAAAGATATAGACGCTTGCAACAATTCCAAAATGTAAAAACTTTTTCATTTATAACACCTCCCATAATATACTGCACTTCAAGCGGATAGACCGTCGATTTTATTTACTTCCGTACTGGTCTGATATACTTCAAAAACCGTTCCGGATCATGATAAAAGTAAATTATTCTACCGGGGGAAGTATCAAAGCAGTGACCGGTGCCTGCAAAATCAAAAGTTGCCATTGCCCTTTCAAGCTTTTCCTCCACACTACGATTTTCCTGTTCATAATCGAATGGCCCATGTTCAAAAACAATATACTCGGCTTCGGGAACATCAATCATAAGCATTTGTGGTGGTACTTCGCCTTTATAATCAAAAGGAAGACGTACACCATAACACTCTGTACGTGGAATACCCCAATCACAAAGTCTGCCGACCGGGTCATTAATGTATGCCATAATCTGACCGCTGCCGCTGTTAGATTCGCTCCCGCCATCGTCATCCAATTTGCCCTTGATACTATCGAGTAAGCCGCAAATTGTTTCGCAATCCTGTCCCGGAATAAGACTTTGCTTGTGCCAAAAATCCCAATACCCATTACTCTCATAGTTTTTAATGTGTAAAAATTTGTGTGCGGGAATGGTTACAAAATAAATTCTAACATCATTTATAGATTCCATCATCCCAATCTCTCCCAATCCTAAAAAGTAGCGGTCAAAAGGGTTTATTTTTGTACGAAGAACGACAGGCTTAGGTTTTTTTCGGTATTCACTTGGAGTTACACCATATGTTCCCTTGAAAGCTCTGGTAAAAGCTTCGTGTGATGAAAAACCATAATCAAAAGCAATATCCAAAATGCTTTTTTCACTATCCCGCACCTCTTTTAGTGCAAATGCTAATTTTCTATGCCGCAGATAATCCCTGAATTGCATACCCGATATTTCTTTGAATTTTCTCGTTGTATAAAATTCGGAATAACTCAGCTTGCGAGAGAGAAAACGTAGTGTCAAGGCTTCATCATTATAATTTTTAATACATTTATCAATTTCATCAACGATTATTTGAATTTGCTTCTGCCACTCGTACATTCGTCTGTTCACCCCGTTTCAACCACCCTGCATTTATTATAGAGAAATAGAGAGATTACTGCTTGATTTTACTTGCTGTTATTTAATTTCAACTTAATCCCATTGTCCTGGAAATCTTAATTTTTGCAGCTTTGGAAATTTCTTATTATATTCTTCTACTTCTTCCTTCGAAAGATTTTCAAAAACTTTCGCTTCGTAGAATTTTCCCTTTATATCTTTCATGCCACCTTCTACCAATTCAATTCCCATAAATGCATCAAAGTTTTTACCGTCAGCAGTTGTAATATTAAAGTTATCACATGTTTTAAAACCTATTCGAGGATAATAATCTGGTTCTCCAAAGATTATTATACCTTTATATCCTTTGTCTGCAGCCAGATTCATTGTTTCTCTTAATAACAATTCTCCTACTCCACATCCCTGCCACTTAGGATCTACGCAAAGAGGCCCAAAAGTTATAATTTCATGTGTATCCGTACCATCAACAACACGTGATTTTGAATACATGATACATCCTATTACATTTCCATCCTTTAATGCTATTCTGCTTAGTTCAGGAAGATAGTCCTTATCCTGACGTAATTTATGAACGAGATAATGTTCATCACATCCGGGACAGTGTTTATTCCAAAAGGCATGTTGTGTCATCAATTCTACATCATACCAGTCATTCTCTGTTTCTATTCTGATCTCTATTTCATCCCGTTTTATTTTTTTCTTTTCTTCCGGAAACCATCCAAATTCTAACCTTACTTCTTTTCTTTGCAAATCATTATTCTTGTAGCAGCAGGTATCCATACCTATCAGGGTAAAGCCTTCATGCTGATAAAAATCTATTGCATTAACATTACAAGATTGTGTTTCCAGTATGATAGCACGACGACGTTCTCTTCTTGCCTGTTCCTTTGCTATGTTAATTAGCTTATGACCTATTCCCTGTTTTTGATACCCTTCTGATACCCAAAGTTCTGTAATCCTTAGGCGATTAGACCATAATTCTTGATCAGTTTCAATTGCAGCGACTAATTCATCATTAACTAACACTCCCCATGCATAAGCATTCTCCCAGTGGTCTTCATATAGTTTATCCGGAAAATCATATTCTTGTGGTGTATGAGTCACTGGCTCTGTAAAGTCTTTCTTTTCTATTTCAATAATAAACCCTTTCTCTGTATTATTTACTAAAACATCATAGTATTTATCTGTCTTATATCCAATTGGAATGATAGTTCCTTTCCATTTTTCTTTTGGTAAATGGACAATTTCATATTCCATAATCTTTATCCTCTCTTTTTTATATCAGTGATTCTCCTGGTATCCTATGATTCTAATCCATCATAAATATAACGGAAAGTAATCAACTGTTCGTAAAATTGAAATCTGTCGTGCTTATGCTCATAATCTTTACCACGCTTCGTAATGCAGTTTGCTCGGCTCAAATCGGTTTCGTTGGGGACTATCCTCATCTGTGTATCCAAGAGCAATCAGTGAAATCGGTCGTATATGGCAGGATAACCCAAACTCATTCACTATACTCTTGTAAAAATCCGAGCCTTGCTTTACACCACACCAAACACCGCCAAGCCCAAGAGAATGAATTGCAAGAAGCATATTCTGTGTTGCAGCAGAACAATCTTCCATCAGCCACTCGGGTATACCCTGCACAATTTTATCACCACATACAATGATACAAGCTGCTGCAGTTGTTAACATCCTTGCATAATGGGAATTACCTTCCATAATGTGCAGCATTTTCTCCCTATTCTGTGTGACGACAAAATGAAAGGGGCGCTTGTTTGTGGCAGACGGCGCACAAAGCCCGGAATACAATATCGTATCCAATACCATATGACTGACTTTTTTGTCGATAAAGGAGCGTACACTTGAACGTTCTCTGATGACTCTTATCGTATCGTTCTCCAACATCTTCGGCTCGACTGCTTCAGAAATGGCTATGTTTTCAAGTACTATATCCAGCGGAACATTAAAATGCTCCTCACCATTTAAGCCAAGATTTTTAAGAAGTTGCTTACTAAAAAAGATACAGTATTTTTTATTTCCCTTTGACATCAATTTTGATTTGAACTCCACTCCGCCAATGGTGCATATAACATAGATTGACCCTTTAGGAATTCCAAATTCAATTCTCGGGTTAAATGGAAGATAAGCCATAACAGAATTACCTTCTCTTTTAATATCTATTGTACACTTCATATAAACTCCCTCGTCTCTCATAATTTCATATAAATAGCCCTGGTTCAAAGCGGCCTGACAAATTCAGAATTTACTTTTCTTTTTCCTTGCAATATCAACAATATTATATATTATACAAGTGCATAAGAACATCATAGTATAGTTGATGAAAATATCACTATATGCATTTTTGACCAAAGGCTCCCGTAATCCTGCAAGCCATACATATCCGAATGCCAAAAGCAGCGTTGGAATATATCCAATAAATGCACTTATAATTCTATTCTTTACTTTGATATGAATACAAAACTCAAATGCAAGTACCCCAATAAGTACAATAATAGCACGGTCTAATTCATGCCAGTTACCGTTTGGGTCTTCATAGATACCTTGTGCAAGGTATAAAATGCTATTTAGTATCGTCGCAAAAGTATAAAGTCCACAATAAATCAGAAGAGTATTTTTTAATATCTTATTCCATAATTGCTTCATCTATCCAACCTCCATATGCAATCATTGACATCATACAAATTAGGTAAAGATATGCGAAGATTAGCAAGTTCTTTATAGGTATATTTTTTCATAATAGTTGTATTTGGAATCCAAATGGAAAGAAGACTTTTCATTTCGCGTAGAAACTCTAGATCTTTTATTGGTGTATTACCCAATATAGGTCCACTTATTACTAACTGCTCTAGCTGATCCAGTGCGGTTAGTGGAGAATAGTCTTCAATATCCTTAAAATTTTCAATATAAAGAACTATAAGATTTTTTAACTTTCCAAGACTTGTTATATCACGAACTCCTACACCGGATCCGATGTACAGAAATTTCAGCTTAGTTAAGTCTTCTAATGCTGATAAGTCAGAGTACGCTCCCCATTTAAATCGAAGCTCTTCCAAGTTTTCCTGGCAGCAGGCTGCATCAAATAGTTTCTGGGGTACGCGGGAATTAAAATGCAGAGCCTTTAAAGCTTTTGTATATGTCCGGAAAAAGTCAATCCACTCAGCTAAAATCCGCTTTTTATCACGTTCACTGTAATGATAGTCAAGTTGTGTACAGGCAACGCATAAATTAGCCTCGCCCTTGTAATCCTTTACTTCCGTAACAATTTTATCTGGTGGAAACCCTCCAATTTCTTTAAAATACCTACCTTTTATCTGTTCTTCGGTTAAAACCGCCATCGTTTACACTCCCATCCATCCTATGAAAACTTTTCCCGTTTTATATCATGAATATTATCATCTTTGAAAGTATCCATTTTATTAATAAACACAATGGGAAGACACAACAACTCAACAAATTGGAATTTATCTATTTACTTACATATTACAAAATAATCGCCATATTCTGTGCTATCAAATCCTATCAGTTTCTCTTCTGATAAGGCAAATCCTATTTTTGATAGCGCATCTCTTCTTTCAACCGCTTCTGCTTTCGCTTTAGTTGCGATTTTATCACAATCGAATAATTCAAACGTTTCGGAAACCATTAACGAAATAATGTTTTCGATTATATCTGGCTTTTCATAATCACTTCTAATATCAAGGCGAAGTAATCCGCAGTTGGTAAAATAATCATTTGCATCTCTATGGAAGAGTTCTATCGTTCCTATTACCTTGTTAATATATTTATCAATAATAGAAAAACGGACAAATCCACGATTTGTATATTCCACCAACCACCATTTGATGACGTCACACATTACATCCATCGTCGTAAAATGAAATCCGCCACTACAGCCATCAGAATTGCATAACGATACTGCCTTCTCATCTGAATACACATCCAACAGATCTGCTGCATCTTTCTTTAACAGCAAGCGTATCTGATAATGTTCATTTTCAAATTTAGGGCACATCTCATAAACATCTTTCATTTCAGTTCCTCCATAAATTCAAATTTCTTATCGCAACAATTTGGAATTGAGTGAGCTGTGCGAACAATGCTTCTTAAACGGTAGGTCAAGAAGATGTTTGCAAGATAACTTCAAAATTCTTGACATCTGAACAAATCAGAACTTATTTAATCATCATTTGACAAATACCATCCATGTTCACGATGCTTTGGGTATTTATACTCTTCATTTTCATGACCTTTGTTCGCTCTTTTTTTCATTTCATTATCAAATCTTCCTAAGATATTCCATGCCTTTTCGTCACCAGAACAATGATCTAATCTTACCTTTTCTCGTTCTGTTTCAAGTTCTTCATCAGATGCTGAATCAAGCCATTTTTCACTATAGCCTTTGCTTGTTTCGTCTGTCTTGAAAAGTTTGTCAAATAATCCCATGATATTTTCCTCCACAATTCTTTTACATCTACAAATTCCCATTTACAGTTATATTGGAGTTTATCCTATAAGTGTTTCATTAAAAATTGTCGCTAAAACATTACTCGGTATGCTCTGATTAAGATGAATCTGCAACATACCCTTTGGTGTAATCTTAAATTGTTCCAATTGATGTTTATGTTCCATAATAGCCCCAGCTTCAATATTTATATGATCTTTAAAGGGGATGATTCGAATGAATCTATCTCCAATATAATAGCTGGGTAACTTTGCCCATAACTTCTCTTCAATTTCGCAAGGAACACTCTGAATAATCAACCTCCTTAATTCATAAAAAAGTTTTTGTATCTCATCGCAATATTTCGTAATGTATTCCTGAATATCTCCATTCATCTGTTTACTCCTCCACAAATTCTTATTTATCGTATTTCATAGCAATGTTTTAGTTTTATATTGGTAAAAAACTTCTGTTTATTCTACTTTTCTATTTGCTCCTTTTCAGACCTGATAATTGTCAGCATTTCATCCGCAAACTGACCTACAATTTCAATGTCTTCCTGCATTATCTGATTTGTTTTATAGCAATCTAATGCCTGTAAAATAAGGGAATGATATCTTTCAGGCATATGTGCAATCCCCCACTCACCGCCTTTCTGCTTTGAAAGACATAAATCTTCCTTTAAAAGTGCCAATACTCTGCACAAATTAAGTGTCATATTCATAGGTTCATTTGCTATATCTTCTCTTGCATCTTCCACATCAAACCAGACGCTTTCTACATAATCCTTTTTCGATACCTCTCCAAATATATTTTCAATCTGTTCTCCGTATAGCATAATTCCATACCTGTTTATAATTGTAAAATGAGCCGCAAGGTCTTTATCTTCACCTTTCATGTTTTCCACATAATTCTCTGGATTGTCTCTAAACCATTCCAGATGAATTGGAGAAAAATGCAATTCAAATGGCGTTGGATACACAAATGGCTTGCAGTATTCTCTCTTCACAATACTGATTTCTAACCCTTTCCCAGGAGCCTGTTCATTCAGCTTCACAGTCTGTTTCATAAACTCCATTTTCTGCACATGGGTAATATCATTTTCAATCACTATGAGTAAGTCAATATCACTCTTTTCAGGATTAAAACAATTCATAGCCATTGAACCATGCAAATAAATTCCAGTCAATTTGTACCCGATTATCTCTTTGCTCATATCAATAAACTCATCAATTACATTTTGATACAACATATAAACCTTGCTCCCTATAATTTTCTGTTTATAGTTACATTAGAATTTACACTGTTATTTCAATAGGATTGTTCTCAATTCCAATAATACAACTTTCATAATATCCATCTCCAGTAGTTCTTGGACCACTAACCACTTCATATCCATCTTGTTTAAGCTATTTCGTGATTTCATCAACTTTTTTTTACTTCCAACACTTAATGTAATATGGATAAATTCAGTGCGAGCTAGTGCCTTACTTGTGTCTTCCATAATAGGTTTATTTGTGGACTATCTTCAAACATCAAAAAACATGACCTAAAATCCGTTTTAGTATTATGATAACCACTGTTCCTTTGCATTAAAATAAGTAACAAAGAATTCTTTTGCCTTTTCCAAATCATTTACATACATTGCAATATGTTCAATTTTTATTTGTGCTACCTCCGTAACTTGAAATTTGTCAGTTTCGTGTTATGCTCATTAAGCGAAGCTTAAATAAATAATCCGCAATTAAAAATTGCTCAACCAATTCAAATTCGCCTGTTACTTTTATTAGTTTAGTGTACAAAAAACTACCAACTGTATATTAATAGCTGGTAGCCAACAAATTCTTTAATCTTTTAATTCTATTTTGGATAAGCATACTCTATGCAAATTGCATATACTTTACCATATGCAGCAGAAGATATTCTTTGAGACTTATATTCAGAATAGGCTTCTTTACAAAGCTCCTGCAATTCAGGACAATCCCCTTTTTCCTTACCAATCTGTTCAGCAGCTTTTAAATAATGCAATTCTTTCTTAGTTAGTCCATCATAATAACTCATAATTATTCTCCTTAAATCTATGTATAAGTCCATTTATATACTAATATATCAACTATCAATATTCAGTTATCAATGTTCTTCATAATAAACCTCCACTAAATATTAATTTACCGAATAGGCTTACCTATATTTTTGTCTATTCGCCATTGAGGAGCTATATTATCATCACCCCAGTATTCGTCCAGAATCCTTATTTCCCCTTCTGTTATCTCAAAAAATGAAGTCACATGAAAAGAATTTTCTTCTGACCAGACATGAGTGGCGGTAATAATAATATTTCCAATGTGTTCTATTCGTTCAACTTCGCCGCTCCAATTTCCAGGATAGTCACAGTTGGCTCGCAAGAATCCGCTAACATTAAATTGCTCATTTGTATTATGCCAACGGATACAGGCATTTTCGTGAAAATACTTTTTCAATTCTTCTTCATTCTGAGCAGCAATATGATTCCAATACTGGATTACAAATTGATTTATGTCCATTAATAGTTCTCCTTCAATTTCTAATTCATTTCTGGCTGGGAGCTTCTTTTGCTGAAGATACAGTTACAGTTAATTTTATCATATTACCCTTGGACACCGGCTCTGCTATTTCATCTGCAAACCAAAAAACCGTATCACAGATATTCATTTCGGCATGCAAAATCCATTCTTTCAGATTTGCCGGTTGAGAAGTCACGCCCTCTGGTACGTAATCTTCATATGATTGTGACATCTGAACTTTACTGTTGAAAACCGTCTCATAAAATTTCAATGCTTCACTGCAATTTCCTGCAAATGTGATATAAGGTGTGACCATAGTGATACCTCCAGTTAGTTTCCGTTTCTCTTGTTTCATCAATGTTGTTTCATTCCAATTAGTAGTAATTTATATTAATTATTTTAAACTAAATTACAATATATTTCCATAAGTATTTTTGTTAATGGTAATGGCAGGCTGATTTGATATCCGTATATTATAATTTACCGGCAAAGAGTGTACCAACACTGCCTCCTTTGATGATTTCATACAGAGCAGACGGATGTTTACCATTCGTAATGATAGTATCAATTCCCTGTGCAGCAGCCAGTTTTGCCGCCTGCAGTTTCGTTTTCATACCACCTGTACCACGCCTGGAACCGGCTCCTCCCGCCAATGATTGTACCTCCTCGCCTATTACATTAATTCGTTCTATCCGTTTTGCATTGGGATGGAGACGGGGATCCCTGTCATAAAAGCCGTCAATGTCGGACAGGATAACGAGTTTCTGTGCTCTGCACAATATAGCTACAACTGCAGAAAGCATATCGTTATCTCCAAATAGTCTGTCTTCTGATTTGATTTCAGTATAGCTGACCGAGTCGTTTTCATTCACAACCGGGATAATGTCCATTTCAAGTAAAGCGTCAAAGGTGTTTGTGAGATTTTCCTTCTTTTCCTCATTTTCCATATCCTCGGCATTCAGTAAAATCTGAGCGATAGTTTTGTCATAATCATTGAAAAACTTATCATATAAGTTCATGATCCTGCATTGCCCTACCGCAGCGGCAGCTTGTTTCAAACGCATACTGGCCGGGCGCGTTTTCATTTGGAGCTTATTTGTGCCCACAGCAATGGCGCCGGATGAAACTAAAATAATTTCATGTCCCATGTTCTGAATGTCAGACAGTACACAGGCAATGCGGTCAAAGGAACGCAGATCGCTTTGACCTATATCATTTGTCAAGGTAGAAGTTCCTACTTTGACAACAATTCTGTTTTGATATAAACTCAAATCATTCACCTTCCTTTCGCTACCAGTGTTTTCACCATTTTCATATTAAGAGCCTCATTGATCTGAATACAATTATCCATTGTAATTGCCTCGTCGGTATCGATACGCTCAAATGGAATATGCAGGTCTTCCAGTGCTCTATATGTTTTTTTCTGGAGCTCCGTCTTAAAATTAGACGGTGCTGTTGTATAAATATCACTTACAAAGAACATAATCAATTTCCTTTCACTTGAGATTTTTTCATTTATAGTGTATCATGTTTTCATATATTACAAAAACGAATGTTTATCATGATTAGTATAACAAAACCAGATATAAAGAAGGTAAGAATTGTATGGACATGAATATCCAAAAATATATGGCTTTTGTCAAAACTGTTGAATATGGAAGTTTTACAAGAGCAGCAGAATTATTGAACTATTCTCAATCCGGCATTAGCCGGATGATTAACGATCTGGAAAAGGAATGGAGCGTATCTCTTCTTGAGCGTGGGCGCGCCGGTGTGCGCCTGACTTCTGACGGATTAAAGCTGTTGCCGTTTGCAGGGAATGTATGCAACGAATATCAGAAATTGCAGGCACAGGTGGATGAACTAAACGGCTTGCAATCGGGATTAATTCGGATTGGCACATTTTCAAGTGCAGCAACCCATTGGCTTCCGAATATCATCAAAGAGTTTCAAAAGGATTACCCTAATATTGATTACGAGCTCCTGTTGGGCGACTATACAGAAATTGAAAGCTGGATTTTAGAGGGGCGGGTAGATTGTGGTTTTCTCAGGCTTCCTACACACCCGGAGTTTGAAACAATATTTTTGCAGCAGGATAAGCTGCTTGTTGTTTTACCGGAAGATCATCCAATGGCTGAATGCCGAAGGTTTCCTGTAAACGCATTATGTGATTACCCTTTCATGCTTTTAGAAAAAGGCGCTAAGGCTGAAATATCGGAAATATTTGAAAAATGCAATATTGAACTAAAAGTACATTTTACTACATGGGATGATTATGCCATCATGTCAATGGTCGAAAGTGGATTAGGGATCAGCATTTTGCCGGAGCTTATTTTGCAGCGTATTCCATACCGAATTGTAATAAAGGAACTGGATATACCGGCGTACCGTAAGATTGGTCTTGCAATGAGAAATAAGAAATCGGTATCCCTTGCAGTGAAGCGGTTTTTAGCTTATCTGGAATATAGGAACAGCCATAAGATAAGTGTAACATGAAAACAAGGTCTGATTTTTCAGTCAGACCCTGTAATTTTCTTCTACCAGATTGTTAATTGTATATCGTCTACATGGATTGAATATACATCAGTTTTCTTTAGATATTCAATCACTTCCTGCTTTTTGCCTGAGAAACAATAGTTTTTTATGGTTAGTTCTTCCTGTGAATCAATGCTCTCTCTCGTTTTCTTAATCTCATCAAGTGTAAAGAATTGAAGACTTCCGGAATAAATACCTAAAGATTGAAAAAGGACGGGCTGAGTCATCAGTAAATCAAGATTTTGAAGAAATATTTCTTTCAATTCCTTGTCACTGAGTTTCTTTCGTTCATCCGTATCCTCATATAGAGTACAGAGATTCAGGCTAAGACCGCCTTGATACTGACTTACATTATTATAGAATTCTATCCAGTCTAATTGAATGTCCTCTTTTCGAAGCTCTGACAGAGGTATTGGTGTATTCACTCCAATAGAGAGATAAACCACGCTAGAGTCTGGAAGCTCTTCAAGGTCTTTTAGAAATTCATCTTTTTTCACCCAATTTGATTCAAATCTTCCAATGAGTGCAGTGGTCATACTTTTTACATCGGTAATTACAGAGGCTTTTCCTTTATCAATTTCCATTGTAACATTGGGAAGGCCAATCATAGTTTTCCCAATGTGATTTTGCATATCCAGATTCACTGTATATTTACCAAACCCCTGCTTATCAATTTCAACAGATACCACCTCTGCATAAGGACGCATGGTCTCAAAATAGGCTCTAAGATATTTTGTAAATCCCTTATCATTATTTTCTAACTTCTGGGGATTTAAATAACCATAATTCATGATGGGATTTATGACTAAATATAAAAATCCTGCAAGGAATAGAAGAACCCCGATAGTTTTTAAGCATATATTCCGGATTCGTCTGTTGATCTGCTTTTCTAATTGTTTCACCATGTCTTTTTCATCTAGATCAAGATCACTGATATCTTTTAATTTTGTTTCAAATTCATCAAAGTCTGTCATAAGGTATCCTCCTTTAAAATTTCAATCACTTTTCTCTTTCCCCTGGAACGTATCTGTCTAACATTCTCTTTGCTGATATTATGGGAACTGCTGATTTCTTCATCGGTCAAATTGAAATATATACTTTCTATCAATATTTCTTTCTGTAATATTGGAAGCTGCATAATCGTATAAAGCAATATACGTTTTTCTTCATTCTGTATTATTTCATTTAATACACACATATCACTTTCTAATATATCTAAATCAATGGAACCTTCATCTAGTATCCTTTTCTTGTTCTGGCATTGATTTAAAAATTCATTCCGAAGCACTTTTGTTAACCAGTAACGTATACTGCCTGTATTTTGATAGGATAATAATGCTTTTAAAAATGTGGACTGCACTAAATCTTCTGCATCCTGTTTATTTTTGGTAAGGGAAAGTGCATATAGAAATAAAGGTTTATAATATTTTTCATAGATTAATTTTAACTCGTGATTCTTCATTATTTCCCTCCCTCTAACTTATAACAATCCAGCAAAATATTTGTGACAGAATTTTCTTCATTTAAGTTTTTATGTTTTATGTTTCTGTATTTTAGCTATTAAATTTACAACATAATTTAATTATCTATATTCTACCATATTAACTCTGCAATAGATATTCAACTGAAAAAAAGGAGGATTTCTTGAATCCTCCTTTTAAAATGGTTTCATAGCCGTTACCTTGCATACTTTCCGGTCATAAGTTAAAAGGCCATTGACCTCATCTTCAACATCGGAAATCTGGGTATACACAGCAGCAGCCAATCCCTTTTTCTTCAATATGGCAATTTCATTCTGATATAGTTTCTGAAAATCATCATTTAAAGCTTCTTCATTTAAATAAATACGATAACCAAAGAGCTGCCAGGAAAAAGAATGCTCTTTTATGTAGCAGGCATATCCACCAAATTCAGAAAGTACTACCGGCCTTTTTCCGGGTTTTACTTTTAATGGATGAAAATAATTATGTATACTCCTAAAATCTCCACATTTCTGGTCGAACCAACCACTTGCGTGATCAATGAGTCTGGTGTGGTCTTTTTCCTGAATCATATCATATACTTTTTTGGAATCAAATTGCCCCCAGGCTTCATTAAAAGGTACCCACACAGCGATAGATGGGGAATTATAAAGAAGCTCTACGGTTTCCAGGCACTCTTCCAACCATTCTCTTCTGCCTCTTTCATTGGCTCTTCCAAGTAAACGATAATGTTTGTCTTTCACCCATCTGGCAGAGCAAGGGAAAAAGGTAGGAAGATACCCAACTAACAGCATATTGTATTTCTCCCCACCATTGACCATGTCCTGCCATACGATCATACCCATACGGTCGCAGTGGTAATACCAGCGGAGAGGTTCAATTTTAATATGCTTTCTTATCATATTAAATCCCAATTCTTTTGCTTTTTGAATATCATAAATCAGTGCTTCATCACTTGGAGCAGTATATAGTCCATCCGGCCAGTAACCCTGATCTAATACACCATTTTGGAAATAGGGCTTATGATTCAGAAATATTCTGGGTATTCCATCACTGTCCTTCTTCACTTCAATTGATCTCATGGCAAAGTAACTTTGTACCTTGTCTTCTCCTGCAGTAATGACCATATTATATAAATATGGATTTTCAGGACTCCAGTATTTGAATTTTTTCATTGGTATGAATATATATGTACTTTTACTTTTTACAGATTTGAGAAAGGTTCCTTCGGAAAAAATCTCAATTCGAAAATCATTTTTCTTTAATTCGCTGCTAAGTTCATCTTTAAAATTTAAATTTATAATTACTTCTACTCCTTTTCTTTTGATAAGGGGAGTGATTTTTAGAGAGGTTATATATACATAAGGAACCCACTCCATCCATACTGTTTGCCAGATACCGCTTTGGGCAGTGTAAAACATTCCTCCCCGGTTTAATTTCTGTTTTCCTCTTGTATGGTAAGAAGTATCACTGTCATCTGTTGCTTTTACGATCAATGTATTCTCGCCCTCAATCAGTTCCTTTGTAATCTCTACGGAAAAAGGAAGATATCCTCCGGAATGCTTTAAGATCTTTTGGTTATTTAAATATACTTCACAGAATTGATCCACAGCTCCAAAGTGCAGAATACATCTTTCGTTTTCGTAAACATTTTCAATCAGAATAGTTCTTCTATACCATAGAAATTCTCCTGGCATCAATTGCCTTTTTACTCCGGATAAGATACTTTCTGGTGAAAATGGAACGAGAATTCTACCTTCAAAATTTTCAGGAACGAAATCATCATCTGTTATACAATAATCCCAATATCCATTTAATATCGTATAATTGTCTCTTTTTAACTGAGGCCTTGGATATTCTTCCAGAACATGTTCCGGATTTAATTGTTCACCCCATATTGTATATAATTGATGAGGAGGTTTGTTATCTCCTTTAAATCTCATGGTACGAATCATGTCTTTAAAATTCATTGAATCACCATCCTGTTTTTATTTTTTATATATTTTATATTGAGTTTAATATGCTTATTTAAGAATACTATAATCTTTCAAATTTTATTCTCTTTATCAAATAAATAACAATTGTATTTTCGAATAACAAAACAGTTCACGGACAAAAATAATAAAGAGAAACATTTCTCTTATAAAGATAGAAAGGTGGAACAATATGGATAACAAAAATAAAGAGATGAAAGCCATTGAAAATGAGCGAAGGATCGATCATTTAAGAAATATAGTTGAAAAACAGACTCGAACAGAACGCCATTTAGAAGAACATTCTGATATTTCAAAATCTCCTGAAAATATTGCACATGCAAAAGAATTACAGTGGGAACGGGAAAATGAAATTCAAAACCTGAAAGATAAAATAGTCCATGGTGGCCAAAGCCAAAATAAACAATTGGAAAATACAGAAAAACGTCTTGTATATACAGAAGGTTATTTAAACCATAATGCAAGCCATATGGATAAAGAATCCTTTAAAAATACAAAGGAAAAACAAGAACATCGAAAGGAACAAATTGATTCTTTAAAGTAATAAAATAATACTTTAATTATATGATATAAAAGAACTGATTCGAAGATATCCGTAGTAATAAACGTCAGAATTTATAAGTTTATTACAGATTATTCGAATTCAGTTCTTTTTTTCTTCATTTTGTAACAAAATTCATGGTGTTGACGTATTATATACAAAAGGATATTTTGCTTTGAAAGGAGTTAAGTCTATGGATTTTTTAAGATTCTTTATAGTTCTTTTATTACCTGGTTTTATAGCAGCAAGATCATATAGTATTATAGCAGCTGACAGACGTAGAAATATGGTATTTAATGCATTAATATTTGATCTTTTGACTTTTATAATTAATATAACAGGATTGTTTTATTTTAAAGCAATTAATACTATGACCGAACTATTGACCAGTTTTGAATGTCTGAGCTTTACAAGAAAATATGCTTTGCTTAGTATTTTAGTAGGCATTATATTGTCAGTTATTTTTGGTGTAATAACTAGGTTTATTCCTAGATTTAGAAGAAACTAGCCAAATAGTAAAATTAGTGGTCGTACAGCAGGGAATACAGCAGTACGACCACATGATCATTTATTGTTTTCTCCACACGATCCGGTTGATATAGTCAGTATAAGACAAAATAATTCTTAGCACTTTTTCTGAGACATTAGTTCTACTGTAATCCGAAACCAATTTTAAGGTATTTCTATTCTGATTTTCAAGAATATCCAGACCCTGTAATATTCTTTCTTTTGATAATCCAACCATCATCACTGCTGCTTCTTCCATAGCTTCCGGTCTTTCATGAGCCTGCCTTATATTTAATGCCGGAAATCCAAGGATTGATGATTCTTCGCTTATTGTTCCACTATCACTTAAAACTGCTTTTGCATTTATTTGAAGATTAATATATTCAGTGAAATTAAAAGGTTTCATTATTTTAATGAGAGAATGAAATTCAATGTCTTTATTTTTGATCCTGTTCATTGTTCTGGGATGGGTACTGACAATAACCGGCAGCTGATACTTTTGGGCAATGGAATTCAAACTGTTTACCAAATTTATAAAATTATCTTCTGAATCAATATTTTCTTCTCTGTGAGCAGAAACCAGAAAAAATTTGCCCCCTGTCAGATTATACTTTAATAAAGCATCGGAATTATCAATATTAGCTTTTTGATTTTGAATCACCTCGTATAATGGACTGCCAGTCTTTATGATCCTATCGGCAGGAAGTCCTTCATGAATTAAATATTCTCTTGCTATATCACTATAAGGCATATTAATATCTGCTATATGGTCTACGATTTTCCGGTTGATTTCTTCCGGAACTCTTTGGTCAAAGCATCTGTTTCCCGCTTCCATATGGAATATTGGAATATGCTTTCTTTTGGCAGCAATTGCTGATAAACAGCTATTTGTATCTCCTAATATGAGAAAAGCATCTGGATTGATTTCATCTAAAACAGTATCTATTTTTAAGAGGATATTGCTTATAGTCTCCATAGCAGAATCTGTAGCAGCTTTCAGATAATAATCAGGTTTGTTTAATTGAAGATCCTGAAAAAATATATCATTCAATTCATAATCATAATTTTGACCAGTGTGTACAAGAGTGTGTTCTACTGCTGTAGAATCTGATAATCTCTTTATAACAGCAGATAATCTGATTATTTCAGGCCGGGTACCCACTACTGTCATAACTTTTAATTTGTTCATACCTTCTCCTATTCTTCCCATATTATACTTCTAAATAATAGGTATCAGGGTTCTCCGGATCAAAGACTTCATTGCACCATATTATTGTTATCAGATCAGTATTCCCAAGATTCTCAATGTTATGGGTATATCCAACGGGTATATCTACTACCTGCAGATGATTGGAGTCAACAAAATATTCTATTATGTGATCGGAATTGAGTTTCTTTAGACGGATAACGCCCGAACCACTGACCACAAGAAATTTTTCTACTTTTGTATGATGATAGTGGTTTCCTTTTATAATTCCCGGTTTGGTCACATTCACAGATATTTGACCACAGGACAGGGTCCTGATAAATTCAGTAAAAGAACCTCTGTTATCTATATTCATATTAAGATCATAATTGAAATTTTCTTCCGGTAAATAACTTAAATAGGTGCTGTATAGTTTTTTTGTAAAGTCATCGGATAAATCCGGGACCATCCCTTTTCTACGGATTTCATAAAATGTAGAGAGTAACTTTGATATTTGACCAAGAGTGTTTGAATAAACGGGTCCAATTTCATGAAAAAACTCACTTTTTACCGGTCTTGTATCTAATAAATGAATTAATTCCTTAACAACATCATCGATATATACGAGATGAATCACTTTATCCGGATCATCTACTGTAATTGGCAGATTGTTTGCAATATTATGGCAAAAAGTAGCAATGACACTATTGTAATTAGGCCTGCACCATTTGCCAAACACGTTGGGCAGCCGGTAAATATATGCTTTTGCTCTGGATTGTATGGAATAGCTTATAAGTAAATCTTCGCATGCTTTTTTACTTTTTCCATATGGATTCGAAAGAGATGCCTGAATGGATGAGGAAATCATAACAGGACATTTTTTATTATATTTATTCAAAATATCAAGCAAATCTGCTGTAAATCCAAAATTGCCCTCCATAAATTCTAAATCATCCAAAGTACGGTTTATACCGGCTAGATGATATATGAAATCTGCTTCTTTACAATACGTTTCTAAAATCGAAAGCTCCATATCTTTATCATATTCGAATATATTAAGGGTTTTTCGCTCTTTTAAATGCACTATTAAATTTTTAGCTATGAACCCTTTTGAACCTGTTACTAATACATTCATACTTACCACCCAATCAATTCTTCCCTGATATAGTCAAGCTTTAATAATATTTTCTTTATTTCTTCTAAATTTAAGCGTTTGGTATTATTGGAATTGTACTCCTCTTCTACAGACAATTGCTGATTGCCTTCAATAAAATATTTATTATAATTCAGGTCTCTTTTATCTGCAGGGATACGATAAAAATCTCCCATATCCTCTGCAACAAAATATTCTTCTTTGGTCATAAGTGTTTCATATAACTTTTCTCCATGTCTCGTTCCTATTATTTTTATTTCATTGTCGGCGTGAAATATTTCTTTTAACGCTCTGGCCAAATCTTCAATGGTAGATGCCGGTGATTTCTGAATCATAATATCCCCTGCCTCTCCATTCTCGAATGCATAAATAACAAGTTTTACAGCTTCCTCCAGACTCATTAGGAACCTGGTCATATTGGGATTTGTAATAGTAATTTCCTTTCCTTTTTTTATCTGTTCCACAAAAAGTGGAATTACAGAGCCTCTGGAAGCCATAACATTACCATATCTGGTGCCGCATATGATTGTTTTTTCAGGGTTGACTGTTTTGGATTTTGCAATATAGACTTTTTCCATCATTGCCTTTGAAATCCCCATTGCATTAATTGGATAAGCTGCTTTATCGGTGGAAAGACAGATTACTTTTTTTACTTCATGTTCTATGGCTGCAGTTAACACATTATCCGTTCCTAAAATATTGGTCTTTACAGCTTCTAATGGAAAAAATTCACAGGATGGAACTTGTTTCAGGGCAGCAGCGTGAAATATATAATCAACATCATACATGGAATTTTCAATAGATTTTAAATCTCTTACATCTCCAATATAAAACTTTATTTTATCATTGTTATAGAACTTTCGCATATCATCCTGTTTCTTTTCATCACGTGAAAATATACGGATTTCTTTTATATCTGTAGTTAAGAACCCCTTTAGTATGGCATTACCAAAAGATCCGGTTCCGCCAGTAATTAGTAATGTTTTATTTTTAAACATACCAAAATCCTTTCAAAAGATTTTAATAAAAGATTTTTCATAATGATTTAATGACAATTTCCACATTAATATGATATATAAAATTACAATAAATGTTCCTTTCATGACAAATCCTGTTATAGAATAGTATGGAAACAAATGATTCATGAAAATGCCGGCCAGTAAGGTGAGCACCATTGGTGGTGCCATATCTGCATAGCAATTCTTGAAAAATTGAAAGACATTAATATGCAGTACTTTATAATAAATCACATTCATAATGATCAAACGTATAAAGTACACAATGCAAATAGAGATTGCTGCCCCCAGAGTCCCAAAGTAACTGGAAAATATAGTGGATAATAGTACATTTAGTATGGCTACCCCAACATATACCAAAGCCTGCATCTTTACCTTATTCATAGCAATGATTGTTACACTTGCTATTTGCTGGGGGACACGAAAAACGCCAGGCAGCATCATTAATATGGCTCCATAATATGCTGCCTCAAAGCCATCGCCCATCCATAGACAGACAAATTCTTTACCCACAATGGAAAAACCAACAAAAATCAGCCCGATAATAATATATTGAAAACGGCCAACTTTAATCATCAGAGGTAAAACACTTCCACTATCTTCATTTTTTGTGATAATTCTAGATATTTTTGGAAGGAACATTCCATTAATTGCTCCTGATATGATATATGCATATCCTTCTAATGTACTTGCAATACCAAATATGGCTATTTGTTCTGAACCAGCTACTGCACCTAAAATAGATGGTGTAATATTAAATATAAACCGGTTTGCTATACTAATTACAGTTGCCCAGACAGAAAAACTAAAGATTTCCTTTAGTAAGGTACGATCCCAAAATTTAAAATGTACTTTTACAGGAAGATAACGCCTGATATAAAGCAGCTTAATAAAAATCAGGAATATACCGGCAAAGGCATTTACTAATACTAACGCATACAGTTTAAATCCTAACATTAATGCACCTACCATTAGTGTTAAAATCAATAATTTATGTATGAGTTCACATAATTTTAATGTTATAAACTTTTCATAAGAAGTTAAAATACCATTTAAGGTTACAAAAGGCAAAGAGATTATGCTAAAAGTAGAAGTTATGATAAATATAATTTTAAATTTTTCTATTTCACCAGAAGTTAATTCTGAATAAATCATTGGAATAAAGAAATATAAAATAATTAATACAGTAAGAATTACAAAGTCGATCAGTATATAAAGCTTATAAATTAGACCAAGAAAATCATTAACTTTATTCTGATCTCCTTCCGCATTATATTTGGATATAAATCTGGATACTGCTTCGCTAATCCCAAAATCAATAAGAAATACACTAATCAAAGAACTGGCTAATGTGTATAGGCCATAATCATTGACTCCTATCTGCTTGACCATCCATGGGGTATAAAGCAGACCAGATAATAAGCTGACGGTAATGGCCAGATATGATATGACTGCCCCTCTTTTTATTTGATTTGTTTCATTATTTTTCATTGGGTTCAAATGGATTCCCCCTATTATGTTTGGGATTATATATCATTTTTTTTAACATTACTTAATAACTCTTTATATACAGTAATGTAATCATTTAATCTATCTGTTTTATTAAAATGTTTCCTGGCATATTCAATACAATGTTCACTGTAATAAGATTTTTTATTACTGCATATTTCAATAATTTTTGTGTATAATCCTTTCATATCATTCCCTTTCACGACATAGCCACAATGCTCTCCTATTTGTTCAGGATTTGATGTAGAATTAAAAGCAATTACAGGAGTACCGCATGCCAATGCTTCAATAGTGACTTTTCCGCATGCTTCTTCCATAGAAAGATTCAGCAGTACATCTGCCATGGAATAGTATTTGACCAGAGTATCAATATCATGAGTTTCCCTAATATGTATGATATTTTTATAATTTTCTAAATCTTCCTCCATATTTCCTATCATAATAATCGAGATATTATCAGGCAATATTTGGGATAAATGAATAAAATTCCATAAGCCTTTGTCTGCCGTCCAAAAACTGGCCACACCAAGAATAATGAATTTCTTCATTAAATTCATATTTACACGTAGATCATCTGAATAAACCGGCCTGAATATATTCAAATCGGACCAGTTATATATTCGGGTAATAATTTTAGAATCAGACAAATAGGATTGTCTGGCTTCGTTGGTGATCCAGTCGGATACACCTACTACTGCAAGATGATTCATTCTTTGAAATAATCTTTTCTTATCATGGTACATTTTATTGCTTCTATCCAGGAACCAGCTTGGGTTATCCTTGCGTTTTCTGGGACAATGATTGCACCCGCTCTTCCATTTATAACATTGATCCACAGTATAATGGCAGCACTTACCTGTAAAGAACCAACAGTCATGGAGAGTTAATACAGTTGGTATATTATTTTTGATCAGATACTCCATTAATATTTTCAGATTTATGTAATTTCCATGTAAATTATGAAGATGTACTATATCTGGTTTGATTTTATCCAGATATTTCAGGAAACGAAAGGTTTCAATACGGGAGAAATATCCTTGTTTTCCGGTAAGCCTGGAGAATAAACTATGACATATCCGGTCAAATTTTGTTCCAATTTTATAACCTTTTAATGGGATGCCGTCAGAATAAGCGATATATCCCTTGTGGCCATTTTCTTTCAGGCAGTCAATAATTTCAGAGCATATCCTGCCTGTGCTTCGGATACCGCTCACAGCATTAATGTGAATGACTTTCATATGGATATCCTTTTTTCCAAGTTCTAATTTACACTTAATGATTTTATGGCTGGGATGTCTTTCTGCTAGAGGCAGTATTCTATGAATATTACCAAATCTTGATTTTAAAAAACTTTTATAATATTTTGATGCCAGAAACTTTTCACCCATAAATTCTAATTCTATTAATTCCTCATAAACCTTTCGATTTAATGGTTTGAATTTCAAATTGGGATTACATATTTCATAAACATACCTGGTCTGCAGGATATTAAATATTTTACATATTAACTCAGATACAATATTTATGAATAAAATCGGAAGTATTGCAATGATATGATATATAAATAACTTATACTTTCTATTACTTACTTCCATATTAATTTTATATTTTCTATTGATTTTTACTGTTCTTGCACCGCTAAGAACTCCAACCATAGCTGCCTGCAGCCTGAAAAACTTCTTAGAGACATTATCAACAGGAAAAAGATCTACAAATAACCCGTGATGCATATTGATATCTTTTATATCATCCTGTTTATACACTGTTTGATTCATATTAACTTTAGTATAATTTAATGGAAAATATTTCACTGTTTTATTATTTTGAATAAAGAAATCTCTATGTAATTCAGTTTTGCATATTCTTAAAAACCTTTCATAATCTTTTCTTAGCATTACAATGTCAATATCATCGTCCCAGGGAACAAATCCTTTATATTTAACGGCACCAAGTAAAGTGCCCCCTTCCAAAGAATATTTAATATTGTATTTTCTACAGATTCGGTCAATCTCTTTTAAGATCACCAACATTTTACTTTGTACTTCTTTGATATCATATTGACAGATTTTATATTCATTCATAATAAACCTCTTTATCTATTAAATATTCATTATTGAAACCAGTCTTGTTCTATAATATAGGCCATGCTGCATGGACCATTACGATAATATTTTGTCTTTTTAACCAGTAAGCTTCCAGAAAATTCAAGGAACCTTGAAGCAGCTACATCTGCATTCCAGGTATGATTCATGGTTTCATAAGCTTTCATACCAAACTCGTACTGCAAATCCGGGTCTTGAATCAAATGCTTTACTTTATAATATAATTCACTTATATTACCGGAACGATATATGAAACCATTCACCTTATTTTCAATCAGATAGGGAACACTGCCTACAGCATGACTGGCAACTATGGCACACCCACAGCTCATAGCTTCATTGATCACAGCACCCCAGCCTTCTTTGTAATTACTGGTAAATATAAATATATTTGCGGCTTCCATATGCTTTTTTACCTCTTCAGGCGGCATAGAACCTAAAAATCGGATTTTTTTTGTCAAACCCAATAATTTGACAAGTAATTTTAAGGGCTTTTCATAATTACCCATACCAATAATATCCATGGTAAACGGAACATTATTGAGCATTAGTCGTTTTGCAACGAAAATAGCATCTTTTGTGCATTTTCCGTTGATTAATCTTCCAACACAGAGCAGCTTATTATAATCTTTGTTTTTATTCTCCATTAAAGTTTTTATATCTTTCTTATCCAACTCCGGGAAATATCCCCATTTATAACATTTGTTAAAGAATCCACATAGGGATAAATCATAGGATGTATAAGCACTGGCACAAAGAACATACAGATTTTTATCTTTATATTTTATAATCCGTTCATATATTTTTCTTCGGGTCGATGGTATATATCTGCGCCAAAGTCCTTTTTTTAATAATCGTTCCGAATATATGAAAGATAATTTATTTTTTCTCATTCTCATATTTATGAATTTGGCAGGACATGCTCCAAAAATTACAACATCATAGTTCTTAATAATACTGTGCCCATACTTTTTTTGGTCTTCATTCTCATAGATTCGTATTACATAATCATAAATGGAATTCATATCATCATAACCCAGTTTAATTCTTGACTCGGGAATTGGTTCGGTGGCAATAAAATAAAACTCTTCACATTTATCCATTAAGTGGTTACATAGGAATAATTGATGATGATTTAAATAGTTTGAAACAAATGCTATTTTCAAAAATTATTATCCACCTTTCTGATTATATTTATGTTTGCCAAAAAAACATATAGGAAGGGTCATTCCTGATAAGCAGTAATATTAAAGTTGCTGCAGCTATAAGAAACACGAAATTTTTTTCTTTTTTTGAGAAAGTATTTAGGATTTCTGGGACTAATAGCATTATGAATAATGAAAAATACTGAATAACACGCATTGTGGCAGAATTAACAAAGGTAAATGGTGCAAGCATTACAGCAATCAATAAAGCATTGATATAATGTGTGGCTTGTGGATTACCCAAAAGTATCTTCTCTTTTTTTATTAATGCGGCAATCAGTATGATAATCAGAAAGGTGGTAAATGTCCAGGTTCCGGCTCCTTCATCTGGAAGGTATTGCTCATATCCGGCAACTTTACTGGCAAAATAAAATATACTTTCCTTAAAAATGAGTATGATGATCATTCCGCACCCTGCAAAAGTCAAATATTTATTTGTGATTTTTTTATTGGCAATAAAATAAAAAGGCAGATAACAGATGGCAGAAAAATGGATTGGCATTGCCAATAGCAGCAATATGAAAAATATCCAGAATCTTCTTTCTTTTATAAATTTGTATCCGATAAATACAGCAATGGAAGTCGCTACAGTCTGCCTTGTGCCTGTAATCGAAAAGAAAGAATAAAATAAACAGGAATATATTATAAAACTCATTAATGGATCAATAGAGTTTTTATATATCCATATTCCTAATGGTACTATAAATATGACAGCAATCATAATTAAATAGATCCGATAATTGGACGTAAATAATTGAACCAGCTTTTGAAATACAATATATCCGGGATCTTTTCCATAACTGCCCTTAATAAATATATTTATAAAATCATTCCATAAAGTATTCCAGGAAATCAATTTTGCCTGCTGAAATATATATTCGTATTTTATGGTATCTGCACCAATAGTCACATTACGCAGACCTGAAAGGAGTATCCAGTTTAAAGATGCCAGACAACAAAATATTTTTTTATATTTTAAGGAAGGATTTACAAGAAGGAAAAATCCGTATATCATCAATAATGCAATATTTATTAAATAAATAATCAATTTTCTTCACCTCTAATCATCATTGCTGTAATAATTCATTAAAGTCATTTTGTAATATTTTCTGTATCTCTTCTATCTGATGATTTTTTTTTCCGCATTCCCATGACCTATTGCTATACTTTTTTATTAAGCTTTGTGAGTAAATTATTTTTTCTAATCGTTTTTTTATTTCAGATTTATTATTCACTACAATAGCCCCATGATTTTTAGATAAATATTCTATGGAAGCAATATTTTTACTGCCAATAGCCAATATACATCTTCCGCTTTTAAAGTAGTCAACAAGTTTCGTGGAAAAGGATAATCTGACCTGTAATCTGTCTTTTAAATGAAAGGATTCTACATGAACTAAAATATCAGCATCCAGTTGAAGTTTTGCTATTTCTTCCGCTGATACGCTCCCTTGTAATTTAACGCTTTCAGGATAATATAATTTTTGTTTTATACGGTTACTGATAGGTGTAGCAGTATATATATATAGTATCCCTTTTGGTTCCTGCTGATTTATTTCATGTAAAGCATCACCAATGTAAGCCAGTGTCTTCCACCTTCCTGAACCTATATTTCCTGAAAAAACCAGTTTCAATGGATTATTGGATGGAATATATTCTGGTTTTTTATTAAAATCAAAACCTTTATATATCACCTTACAATTTCTTTTAAATATTTTAGAATATTCTATTTGTTGAAGCTCCGATATTACATACATATAAGAACTTATATTAGAGATATTTCTTAATTTTTTTCTTTGTAGGAATCGGTTCAGCCAAAATAATGGTGATATGGAAAATTGCTTCAAGGTATAAACATCATCCCAGGCATAAACGATCAATGGTTTTTTCGTATAATCTTTTAGAAAGAAAAGCATATCATTTAAATAGCTTCTATCTAAAAATTGTGCAAAGATAATATCCGGATTAAAATCATCTACAAACTTTTTTAGATCGTCACATATCCAGTTCTTAAAGCTCCAAATAATATCCCGAAACAGAAAAAACAGTTGAAAGCGATGCTTCCTCATGAAATCAAAGGCTCCGTTTTTACCAATAGGCTCCAGTACTTCCTCATGAATGCCATTCACTTCATAGCAACATTTATGGTTGGGATTGAATAAATTTCTGATAATATTTCTCTCACTGATATGCAAATGTTTTTTAACAAAATCTGTATCAGGAATTCCATTGCCACAGCAAATATAAGCGATTTCCAGATTATCAATTCCTTTAAAAATATTCGTATAAGAATTCCCGATATTATTATCATTTCTCCAGGGACTGCAAGAAACCACTAATATTTTCATAATCTGTTCCTTTCCTTTGATTTTGTTTGATTCCTTTATCCTCTGGGTCAAACAAAATCAAACTACGGTTTTTTTAATTCCGCTGCTAAAATCTACAATCGTATAATTTTCATATGGATATTCAGATAATACAGGATTGTAGGACAGGCCCCCAAAAATTTTAATTACAATCTCAAATTCTGAAAACACTCTTGCTACTGTTCCTAATGGGGCTGAAAAATATATCTTTTTACCAATTGCATTTGCTATTTCTGAAACCAGTTGGCAAGTGCTAAAGCCGGTGCCATCCTGAGGATGAAATACTCCTGCTCTTCTGTCGCTGATTAAAATTTCAATATATTTACACAGGTTATCAATATATAGAAAGCTCTGCTTGCTCTCTTCGTATACTTTAGGGAATACAGGTAATATTTTTACCATTTTAATAAAATGATTCATGTAATTTCCCGGACATCCATAACCGTATATATTTGGAGGCCGGACAATGGATATTATGAAATCCTTTGAATTTAATTTTTTGAGTTTTTTTTCGGCTTCTAATTTACTTCTGCCATAATAATTCTTAGGATTTAATGGGGTATTATCATCAATTACATTCCCATATGGCAATTTTTTATTTTGTCCGTATACAGCCATAGTACTAAAGAATATAAAATGTTTTACCTGGTTTTCTTTTGCCTTCCTGGCAACTTCCACCGTTAAATCTATATTTACCCTGCGGTAAGCTTCCCATGTTATTTTTTTATGTTTCTTATGTACGATTGCAGCTACATGTATCACTGCATCGTACTGTGTAAAATCATATTCCTTCCATTTGGCATCGATTAAATCTAACTCATCTACAATAATTCCACCTGGGTTTTCTAACCATTTTTTTAGATTTCCTCCCACATAGCTACCCTTACCGGTAATTAAAACCCTCATAATTTTTTACAGCCTTTCATTAAATTAAGTCTATTTCTTATTAACTTTTTAGCAAAAATTTCGTGGTCAAAATGACTTTTAACAAATTCTCTTCCCAATTGGCCAAATAATTTTCGTTTCAGTTCATCATTTATTAACTCTTCTGTAGCATAAACAAGTGCTTTCACATCTCTTACCGGAATGGTAAGACCGGTAACATTAGGTATCATTCCATTCACAGGTCCTGGGATATCTGTTACGATCACAGGTATTTCCATTGCCTGTGCTTCTACTACGGACATACCAAATCCTTCTCTATAACTTGGCAGAATAAAGATATCCATTGCCGCCATATATTTTTCAACATCAGTAACCCGGTCTGTTTTGATAATATTATCGTTTTGATAAAACCATCTTAACAAAGAAGGCTTTATTGTATTTTCTTTTTCAAGAGGGCCAACGAATAGAAGTTTTACTTTATAGTGTTTTCGTTCCAAGATCTTAAATGCCTGAAACAACTCGTTGCAGCCTTTCTCCATTCCCAGTCTTCCAACAAAACCCAATATTATATATCCATCGTCTATTTTAAAACGGTTTAAAATTTCCCGTTGATATATTGTTTTTTTATTAATATCGTATTTATTTAAATCTACTCCTTTGGCACTGCCATTCCAGATTACATGACTTTTTCTTATAGAATAAAATCTATTTTTTCTGCAATACATCAGATTCCCATAACTATCGGGCTGGATTTGAGTTGATAGTAAACAGGTAGTTCTCTCGATTAATTGAAATAAAAAACGTTTCCATCCTTTCATCGTTACAAAAACCATTCCCCATTGGCAATATAATCTCACTTTTATTTTTGCCAGATAAGAAGCGATTGCTGAGTAAAAACTGGCATTTGGAGTGGAATATTGAACCAGGTCATAATCTTCCCTGACAAATAAAAGATACAGATGATATAAAGCTTTTATAGATTTCAGGAAATGGATGCCTCTTGGTATAGATATATTTACTGTCTTTATATTGGGGTATTCGTTATGCATGTAATTAATATATTCTTCTGTCATATTACATACAATTGTGATATCAAAGTTATTATCATAGTATAATTTAAAGAATGGTTTGATCCAGTTTTCAATAGAGCTGGACATTGTTGTGACAATACAGTATTTATATCTCCTTTTACTTTGATTTACATTGATATGTTTCTTGTTTTGAATATAGTTTAAAAGATTACTATATATGAGTTCATATAATCGTTCTCTCACATTATCAGATTCATAAGAATTATGAGGGGTTATTATAACATTATCCATCTCCCATAACGGACTATCTGTGGGAAGGGGTTCCTCTTCAAAGACATCTAAAGCAGCCCCAATGAATTTCTCATTTTGTAAAGCTTTCACTAATGATGATTCATCAATAACGCTGCCACGGGATACATTTACTAATAAACAATTGTTTTTTAACCTGTTTATCCTATCCTCATTGATGAAATGATAAGTTTCTTTCGTTAATGGGAGTGTTAATATGAGAATATCAGCCTTTTCCAATGCCATATCAACTTCTTCCATAGGATAAAATTCATGTATAGTCTCTGAATGTACATAAGTTATATCTGTACCTATAATATGAATATTAAAAGCGTTTAAGCGTTTTGCGACTTCTTTGCCTACATTACCAAGACCGACAATAACTGCTGTTTTTCCTGAGAGCTCCAGTACATCATGTTGTTTTATCCATTGGTGATTATTCTGCAAACTATAAAAGGTTCTACTCTTCTTATATATTTGTAAGATCATAAGAATAACCCATTCTGCCATTGGAGCACTGTAAACTCCTTTTGCATTTTCAATTAAGATATTCTGTGATTTTATATATTCAAGAGGGATTTTATCGTAACCGGCACTTGTTAACTGAATGAATTTTAAATTTGTAAACTTTTGAATATCATTGTATAGGAAAAGATTATTACATACTACAGTCTCTATGTCAGATACCTCTATGGTAAGAGGTAGTCTTTCTTCTTTTATATATATGATTTCACCGGCGGTCTCTTTTAAAGTATTTAATTGCTCTTTATTGTAATGAAAAGCCCCAGTCAATAATAATTTCATATGATCTCCTTTTGTCTTTTCAAGATATTTTCTATTTGAATTACTTTCTTTTTTAAGATTCTTTGATTTTTTGCAAAATAAGAATAGTCTTTTGTAAGAATTTTTTCTTCAAAAGTTCGTATTTCCAATACTCCTTCTTTAAATACCTTTTCAATCATATCGTATTGTAAGATCTCATTTGCATTGCAGAAACTTCTTGATAAAATGACCATGCTTGAACCGAGTCTGTAAAATTCTCTTATAATGTATTCTGCTGGTAATGTACCATGTTTTAAACGTGCAATTCCTCCAAAGCCAAAAGGAATCCCTTTCGCCCTGAATTTATCACAAAGGGATTCGACTGTCCCGTCTGCCAGCAAATAAAACATAAAATTCATTTTATAACCCAGATGAAGATCATTTAGTCCAATGTACATATAATCAATCCCGGAAACGGACAGAATAGAGTCGATATTTTCTACAGCCTCAGGTGTTTCACATAAAAGGCAGGTTTTTACTCTCCCTCCTACAAGCCTGATAAAATATTCTACTTCTTTTTGGGTTTTAAAATATGGAAGCATAATGATGTCTGCTCCATATTCAATTATCTGATTAATTTCATTTTCAGAATCCGGATGGATTGGATTTACTCTTACAATTATCTTTGCCTGTGATAATATATTTTTTATTTTTTTTACATCTTCTCTTTCATGGTGTGAGATCACTGTATCCAGATGCCCTTGCCTTTTTTCTTTTCCTATAATTTCAAGATCAATAAAAATCCAGTCTACGCCGCTATTTTCTGCTATTTTGGCGATGGCTTCATCGTTTGTTATGTACATAAGTTTTAAAGACATTTTTTCTGCTTTACTTTTTACTGTCTCTTCAATATTCAGATTGTTTGACATGGTCAATCCTTTGATTAATGTAAGCAATAAGATTTTTATATCAAAAAGAAAGGATATTTTATTAACATATTCATTATCAAGTTCAATCCTTATATTCCAATCCAGGTCTTTTCTGCCGTTAACCTGGGCCCAGCCTGTGATTCCGGGAAGTACAGAAAATCTTTTTCTTTGCATAATCGTATATTCATTAAATTTCCATGGATGATATGTAAGCGGTGGTCTTGGGCCGATAAAGGACATGTCACCCTTAAAGATATTAATTAATTGAGGGAGTTCATCAATGCTGGTCAATCGTATGAATTTACCAACATTGGTAACCCTATTGTCTCCTTTTTTCTCATATACACCTTCTTTTTCGGCTCCGATAATCATGGAACGAAATTTATACATTGTAAAGACCCTGCCATTTAGGCCTAATCGTGGCTGTTTATAAATAATGGGACCTTTTGATTCTAATCGGACAGCAATCGAAATAACTACGAAAAGTGGAAGTAAAATGACCAATCCCAATAAAGAAAATATAATATCAAAGTATCTCTTTATTCTTTTATATTCCATAATATAAGAGAACTCCTCTCATGTCGTCATAGTTTTAATATATGAAAGGTTTTTTATTTAGTACCTGATTTGATTATTCCAGATTTTGATTATAATGAAAAAGGACTGTCATAATTTTGAGACAGTCCTTTTAATACTATAATAATTTAAATGTTGGAACGGTATTTATTAAAGCCTGTTGGATGATTTCTATATTCTTTGTTTCCAGAGCAGTTCTTAAAACTTCCATTTTTCTTTCGATAACATCGGATGAGATGGCTTCATGTTTTTCGATAAATATCTTTGCATTTTCTGTTTCGGAGAGCTCATCTTTCTTCATTAAGAGTTCTTCATTTAATTTTTCTCCCTGCCGTATCCCAATTTCTTTTATAGGTATTTGTGTATAAGGAATATACCCCATGATCTTTATTAAATTCTCCGCTAAAGTTAAAATATTCACCGGCTGCCCCATATCCAAAACATAAGTTTCTGATTGTGATTTCATGGAGCAGGCTCTCAAGACAAGCTGAGCTGCTTCTGGTATGGTCATAAAGTAACGATATGCTCTTTTATCAGTTATTGTTACAGGTCCTCCCTGCTCAATCTGTCGTTTAAATAAAGGAATCACGGAACCATTAGAACCTAAAACATTACCAAAACGGACGGTGACATAATTTGTGCTGCTGATATTTTTCATACTCTGAACTATCATTTCGCAAAATCTTTTACTAGCGCCCATCATACTTGTTGGATTGACCGCTTTGTCCGTAGAAATAAGGACAAATTTCTCGACTTTAAAACGATTTGCTGCCTGAACAGTATTGTATGTTCCAAAGATATTGTTTTTTATGGCTTCATCCGGACTATCTTCCATAAATGGAACATGCTTATGAGCTGCAGCATGAAAAACAATTTCTGGTTGATACCGTTCAAATAAAAGTTCTAATTTTTCCTTATCCTGAACGGATGCGATTTCTACCGTTAAATTTAATGTTTCTTTATATTTGGCGATTAATTCCTGTTGGATTTCATATGCATTATTTTCATAGTTATCAATAATGATCAGATGAGCAGGATGAGTTTTTGCAATCTGTCTGCATAGTTCGGAACCAATGGATCCGCCGCCACCTGTTACCACGATTATTTTATTGTTAAGATACGAATTTATTTCTGACTCGTCAAAAGAAACGGATTCTCTTCCAAGGAGTTCATTCACGTTAAATTCACGAGCTGAAGATAATAAATTTGAACCGTTTTGAAGTATTGATATTAAGTCTGGAAGTACTTTCACTGCTATATTAGATTTTGAAACAATTTCCAGGATTTCGTTTTTTCTCTCCTCTGTAAGAGATGGTATGGCAATGATTACTTCCCTTACCTGAGTATTTTGAATTAATTCATTGAATTTATCAATAGGACCAGATACTTTCACTCCTCTGATCTTCTTCCCTATCTTATCTAAATCATCGTCAAAAAAGCAATGAACATGATAATCGGATTTGGTATTATAAATTATTTCATTTAATAATAGTACACCTGCACTTCCTGCACCGATAATGGCTAACGGCAATTTTGTTTTTGAAATGCGGAATAGATATACCCGGTATTTTCTATAAATGAAACGTATTAATAACATCAAAAGTATTGAAACTGCACAGGAAGCTACGGAAAAAATCAGTGTTGTCTTATACATGAAAAGTATGTTATTTATTAAGGTGTAAAACAAATATCCGGCTAATACACCCAGCATTAATTTTACATATTCACCACTTTCAGCATATTTCCATATATTTTGATAACTTCTTAAAAGAAATTGGCATATTGAAATACTTAATATAAGTAAAATCATATGTGTGAAAAATATATTCATACTCTGATTATTAATATTGCTACCATTTGGTATTAAATAATAGAGGATAAAACAGGTTATAAATATAATTAAAATATCTATGATAAAAATAATTTGAGTTCGAAATTTTTTAGTAATCATTTATTCACTTCCTTAAAATCCTCGATGACCTATTCTATTTCTGACTTCGGTTCCTTTTATAACGCATTCTGCCTTATGTTGCAATTCAGAACAATAATTTTTTCCTAATTTTTGCTCTATAATATCAAATGCAACTGTATAAATGGGAGGTCTGTATGTCATATTATGACAGTCACTCCCTAATACATCTATTAAGTCTTTTTTGATATAATGAAGTGCTTTTCTTCTATTTTTTTTCTCTATGATCGTATTCGTATTTATCTGGATAACGCATCCCAAATCAATTAATTTTTTAATTTGTTTTTTATGGTTCCAAAGTGGTCTATATCTTTCTATATGGGCAATAATAGGAATAATATTGTAATAACCCATTAATTTTTCAATCATATTGAAATCGTGGTCTTCCCAATGCTTATCATATGGAAATTCTAAAAGCAGATATTTTGTATTATTAATACATAGCTGGCTTAAATCTGGATATTGAAATAAAAAATCATGAAACATTGTCTCGCTGCCAACATATAATTTGATTTTTGAATCCTTCAATAAATGAAATGATTTGGTTCTCATATTTAGAAATTCTTCCAGGGTATTTCGGGTAGGATCAAAATGAGGAGAACAAACGGCAGAAGTAACCTGTTGTAAATATAAACACTCCGTCATTTTTATTGCTTCTGTCAAATCTTTCGCACCATCATCTATATACGGCAAAATATGAGTATGAATATCAATCATTGCTATCACCATACTGATAGTAATAATATTTTGACTTCTTTGTCTGGTTGATTGAGACGCCATTAATAACAAATCCCAGTATATTTCCCTGTGATAATCGGAATTTTTCTAAGGCATTAGATACATTAGGGTGTGATGTAACCCCTTCTCTTACAACAATTATCAAACCATCAGATAATTTAACTAAACTTAAGGAATCTGATAGAACATTAACTGGCGGAGTATCAAATATGATATAATCATAATCTTTTTCAAGGACATTAATTAGTTCTTCCATGTGGCTGCTGGATAAAAGCTCAGATGGATTTGGAGAGATCGAGCCTATGGTAATTATATTTAAATTCTCATAGGAAGTTTTCCGAATAACATTTGTCAATTCAGCCATACCCGATAAAACATCACTTAATCCTGGTTTATATTTTAAATTGAAATAGTTGTGTATCTTACCTTTTCTTAAATCACAGTCTATTAATAATACTTTTGAACCGGTTTGTGATATTGTAATCCCTAAATTAATACTGGTGGTACTTTTGCCTTCCTCAGGAACCGGACTGCTTACAATAATTTTTTTGCACTGATCTTTCAACAATGTAAATCTTAAATTTGTCCTCAAAGATTTATAAGATTCAGTAATGATAAATTTAGAATTATCCATAAGCTCTCGCTCTGTCTTTGAAAACTTCTTATATTTTAATAAAAATGGGAAATATCTTTTATATAATTGCTTCTCCTTATACCCATTAAAATTAGGGATTTCTCCAAGTACTGGTAATTGATAATTTGTTATCAGTTCTTCTTTCTCTTTTATATTCACATCAAAAATTTCCCATAAAAATGAAAAAATAATTGAAAGAACGAGCCCCAGCATTCCACCAATCAATGTATTCTTTAAAATATTTGGACTGGAAGGTTTTGTTGGTACACTTACCGGATCAACTACGCTTATCTGTGCAGACGGCTTAATACTCTTAATTAGTTGAGGCGCGATTCTTTGCATTGTTTCAACTAAAGTATAAGAGTCTCTTGCACTGCTGGATGTAACACTAATTTGAAATATTTCAGTATTATTGATTGTTTTAATTGTAGTCATATGTTTAAGTTCATTGATTGAATAATTAAGATTGCTTTCTTCCTGTATATCATGATAGAAAACATTTGTATTTAAAAAATTAATATATGTTGTAACAACTTTTTGTGCATAATTCAACTCATTTAAATTCAATGAAGCTTCTGTATCATCTGGAATGACGTATAGCTGTACATAAGCTGTATACGAAGGATTTATTATATATCTACTAAATATGAAGGATATTAATAATCCAGCAAATAAACAAAGAATAATCCATATTAACCTTTTTAATATTAATTTTATAATTTCTTTTACTGTAAACTCCATTCTGCAAGTCCTCCAATATCGCATTTATTCATATTCCATATCTTATAGTTATAATATGTCGATAAAATAGTTAAGTGCTAATGAGATTTAAAACAGAATAACAAAAAGCTTCCATTATGAAATCGGAATAATTTCATAATGGAAGCTTTCCTTAGTATAAAATAATACAATTATTTTCTTATAAATAATTTTCCCATATTCCATAATGTAATGAAACAGGTAATGAATTCTGTACATGCAAAAGCCAGCCAGACACCATTCATTTTAAAGAAATATGATAATATGAAAGCAAAAGGGACGATGGCAAAGAGGCCTCTTGTTAATGATATCATTAATGCACTCATTGGTTTTTCAACGGAACTTAAAAATGCTGTTAATACAACATTAAATCCGGCAAAAAAGAAACCAATAAAATAGAAACGAAGTCCTCTTGAAGCAAAATCTGATAAAGCAGAGATATTATCTTTATTAAAGATAGATGCAAGTTCCCCGTTAAATATAAATACAAAAATATACATAACTATTGACAGAATCATGGTTAAAATAATTGTATACCGTAATATTTTTTGTATGAGAATATGATCTCTTATCCCATGATATTTACTGACCAAAGGCTGTATTCCCTGCGCTATTCCTGTAAATATGGCAATTGCCACCAGTGCAAGATTGGCTACTATTCCATAGGCAGCGATTCCTATATTGCCTTCTATATTTAATATAAGGAGATTAAATACAATTAAGACAACACCTGAAGATACTTCTGTAACAAAAGCTGAAAGACCAAGTTGAAATATATCTGACACTCTGGATAACTGGAATTTACATTTGATAAAATGAAATTGATTTTGTTTTTTGATCATGTGAGTGGTCAATATTAAAATACTAATGATTGGCGCAAGACCAGTTGCAAACGCTGCCCCAAACATCCCCATATTTAATGGGAATATAAAGATATAATCAAGTACGATATTTGAGAAACTGCCTATTAACATGCCTGCCATTGATAATTTGGGGCTGCCGTCATTCCGAACAAAGGCAACCAGTATATTATTCAGTAAAAAAAAAGGAGCAAAGCAAAATATGGTTTTAATATAGACGTTAGTCATGGCAAATATATTATCACTGGCACCTAACAAGCGGCTCAGGTAGGAGGAACCAAATACTCCCAGTACAAGGAACAGGAAACCTGATATGAAACCAAGAAGTATTCCGTGAGTAAAAGCTATATTTGCTTTCTCTTCTTCTTTTTGTGCTCTTAATATGGAATATCTGGTTGCACTGCCGATTCCTATCATTAATCCGGTTCCGCTAATGAAGCTGTAGACAGATATAGCAATATTAAGTGCAGTCAGACCATCTGCTCCAAGACCATTTGACACGAAAAATGTATCAGCGAGAATATAACAGGATAGGCCGATCATCCCTAATACATTCGAGATTACGTACTTTAAAAATGTGAATAATACTGTGTTTTTCATAAGTTGTCCTCCAAGCCAATAAAAAAGTGCCCATACACCATCCCTACTAAGACCTACAGGAATGGGTCTGAACACTTATAATTCTCATTACCCGGTGGCAATGAGATAAGTTTTAATATTATTTTAGAAGTATACCATAAATACTATTTTTATTCAATATTAGAATGTTACATTTTGTATGATTCCGATAGTTTTGAGCATTATATGAAACATTTTATATTCCATGGTGAATTAATTGAACAGAATCCTCGCTATTATATAATTCATATTTTACATCTTCCCAGTAATACTTAGACTCCATAATCTGGTCAAATGTTTTATTATTCTGTAACTCTAATTTGATTTGTTTTTTAATAGTTATTTTATTTCCAAAAGTCTGATAATTTTCTTCCAATTCATAATATTCAATACCAGTATATTTTTGAAGTGATTTAGGTGGAAATACTCTGACTGCAAATTCATTTTTACTTCGTCCATAGTCAATTAACTCTAATTCTATGTTTAGATACATGGAATTATCTATTGCAAAAATTGAGAATTCTTCTTCTTTTATATCCATTGTCTTTAAGCCATTATTTCTTAACCAATAATAACTTGTTATAGTTGTATCTAAAATAGAGTTCGTTACTGGTGTGATGATTATAAAATAGATCAATAGAATGCCTATTTTATTTCTATATTTATACCTTTCTAATTGGAAGAGTCCTCGAAAGCTTATAATAATAAGGATCAATGGTACAAGTCCTGCCAGATGAAGATAGCCGCTATTAAAATATATTGGTCTTATGATATACTGAATAATAGAGTAAGAATCATGAGGAAGTCTATGTGTTATGATTGATATTATAAATAATAGGCTCAAGTACTTATAGAATTTCTTATTTTCTTTGCTTACTGTATTCATCCCCTTTCATTGATACTTAAGAATTAAATCATAAGATGGAATGTTATAATTGACGGAACAGATCCTTTACCTTTAGGCCATTGGCTTTAATCTGGTCTCGCCAGCCCTTGTTCCCACCTAAGATATATAAAAATCTTGGAAAATTTGGAGTTACAAATATATCATTATCAGATTTGTAATCTAATATATTCTTTACTAATTTATGCAATGCATTACCCAGATTCTTTTTAGGACCATGTCCAAGAGGAATATTTTTGATTGAGATCAACATACCACCTCCGCCTACTCCAATCCCCTGTCCCCAGGACAGTCCGGATTTCGTGGACCAATTTCTTAATATCTCAATTGCAACTTCATTTTGGCTCCCTTCGAAAAAACCACAATTTATTACTCCATAAACTTTTATATTTTGGGGTCCCTTGGAACAAAAAAACTCCTGGAGGGATTTTAAACAGTATAATAAATTGGAAGGTATTCCATCTACATATAAAGGAAATGCAAAAACCAGTGCATCATAACGATATAATTCTTCTTTTACATTTTCATTGATCTGTGGTTTATATAATTCGTATGTATCAACCTCGGCATTTTTATCAGTTAATAGTGACTTCAATATTTTCAGTAATTCACCAGAAACACTATCCTTAACTTTGGGACTTCCATTTATAAAAGCTATTCTCATATTGATTCCCCTCCCATATCTTCTATGCTATTATAAAATGAGACGGAATGTTCTAACGCATTAAAATTAATTGCATTTGCATTTATTAGCTTGGTAGCTGTTTCTTTCTCCTCTGAAGTAATATCACTGCCATAAAACCACGCTTTTAATTTTATCCTATCCTTATATCTAAGTTTATGATGCATTTTACCCTTACGGATAACGAAATATGGATGAATAAAAGATATTCCTCTATCTAATACATTTTTAGTGAAATCACTAAAACCTCCATAGAAACACTCACTAATAATATGCATCTCATTACATTTGGATAATAGTTTACCTATATTTCCATATTCATCACGAAGAACACAGCTGCCAGGTGTTTTGATCCAACATCCGAAACAACCGATACAATTCTGAATTGGAGCATTATTAGAGATCACTAAAATATCTTTTGTTATATTGGGAAACAATCTCGTAAATTCTTCTTTGGGTAAATCATGTATTAATAATTTCAATTTATAGGCATCCTTTCTTCTATTTATTATATTCATCCATACAGTAATATAAAAAATGTTTACAAAATTTAACTTTCATTATTATACCACATTATGCCATTATATGTAACTTATATAATAAAACCTCTCAAACTTTCAATTTTGAGAGGCTTTGTAGTAATATTAATCCAGTTCTACTTTATTTAGCTTTTCCACTTTTATATTTCCCTTCATTCCGGCAACTATTACACCTACAAGTATGAAAAGGGCACCAAGTATTCCCATAATTGTAATTTTTTCATCAAGTATAATACCGGCGGCAATCATTGTTACAAAAGGATTCACATATATGTAATTATTCGTTGTTATAATTCCAATTTTTTTAGTGGCAATGTTCCAGGCTACATAGCAGATACCACTTCCTAAAACACCTAAGAAAATCAAACTAAATAGAAAGGAAGGAGTCGTAATTTGTTTAAAGGGAAATGGAGCGCCTTCCAGGAATAATAGGGGAAAGGTTGTGATAAGTGAATAAAAAACTACTTTGCGTGTTAAGTAAACAGAATCATATTGCTTTACATTTTTCTTTAAAATTACGGAATAGATTGCCCAGCTAAGTGCTGCGCCAAAAGATAGAATATCTCCCAAAGGATTTAACTGTAGTACTACTGTCCCATTAAAAACAACAAAAGCAACTCCGATAAATGCAATCATGGATCCCAATATTACTTTATTATTTACTTTCTCATCTTTTGTATAGAAATGAGCTAAGATCGCGGTTAATAAGGGTGCTACAGATAAGAGTATACTTACATTTGATACAAGGGTTATTGTAAGTGCCTGATTTTCACATAAAAAATATATGGTTGTCCCGGTAATGGCAAGAGAAAGAAAGACAAGCTCTTCTTTCCAGGTGGTTTTCTGGATTTTATGATTTAAAATAAATAGAGTGATATAAGCTATAATAAATCTCATAATCATAACCTGAAGGGGCGTAAATTCCTCTAATAATAATTTACTTGCTATAAATGTAGTTCCCCATATAATGATAGTTACTGTGGCTAAAATATGTCCTATTAATTTTTCTGATGTGGTTTTCATTTTATGATTCTTCTTTCATTGTGATTTAAAATTCATTATACTATGTATTTATTAACGTTTCTAGTAAAATTAGCAAAAAATATAAAAAGGATTGGTTGGAAAATAAGTATCTAAAGTGCAGATAAAAATAAACTATATATTTCGTTTTAAGAAATATATAGTTTATTTAAGCTATCCTGTCTTTGGTTTATAAAGGTACATCATAAATTAAACTATTCTATTGTGATATATTTTTTATCTTCAATTTCTGGAATATTAGTCATCTTAGGTATTTCTAATTTAAGCACTCCATTTGAAAAATTTGCTTTAATTTCTTCTTCAGTAATTTTGTCTCCCACATAAAAACTTCTTCGGCATGTTCCGCTGTAACGTTCTCTGCGTATATAGTTTCCGTTCTTATCATTCTCTTCTTTTTCTTCATTATGGGAAGCCTCAATTGTTAAATAACCATCTTTTAATTCAGCTTTAATATCTTCCTTTGCATATCCGGGAAGTTCAATTTCTAATTGATATTTATCACCTAGCTCCTGAACATCCGTATTCATTATTCTGTTGTTGTTCATAAATTTAAATGGAGTTGTAAATGTGTCATTAAAGAAATCCTCGAAAAAGTTCTTTTCAAAAATACTTGGTACTAACATGATTCATTCCTCCTTGTTTGATTCATTAAATAGTTATTAGTTATATCTGCTATATAAGTAATATAACAGATATAACTAGCAATGTCAATAGGTGAGTGCTGATTTTTTTAAAAATGTTATATATGTCATTAAGGATTGTAATCAAAAAGATATTGCAAATTAAAATATAAATTGAAAAAACTCCAAAGAAATGAATCATATATCAGATCTTCAGAGTTTTTTCGTCTTTTGATTATAGGTAGTATATATAAATTAAGGTACAAGCAAATATAGTAATAACTTATGTAAAATAAATTAATGATTCAAGCTCCCGCTCTATATTCACAATTCTACATAATGGGGAATGATAAGATATTGATCTTCATGAATGGTATCTGATGTAAGACCGTTACATTCTTTTATTTCTTGTATATATTCATTACGATCGGAATATTCTTCTGTCATATATTGGCCTGCAATGCTCCAAAGAGAATCCCCTTTTTTGATCAAAACACTAGTGACTGTTTTCGTTCTATTATTATCACCGGCATTCACAACTATCTTTTTAGGAAATATAAATATAAGTAAAGCTATAATGGTTATTATAGTTACTGTGATTATTAATGCAATTCTTTTCATGAGTAATGAATTTCTATAAACTCTTCTATTCATAATAATTCCTCCTATAAATACGAACACATATTCCGAACAAATGTTTATGCTTGAATTATATCGAACAAATATTCTGTTGTCAATACTTTTTTTAAATAAAACAGAACATTTGTTAGCAAACATTCGTTTGCATTTAAAAAAGCTTTATGGTATAATAATCACGATAGACAGATTAGTCCGTAATGCTGCATGGCATAATCTGCATTAATGAGTTAAGAATCAATTAGAATGGAGGCGTAATTCAATGGGCTATGGCAAAATCAGTGCAAAGCAAAAAGAGATACTTGAATATTTAAAATCAGAGATATTGAATAAAGGATATCCACCTGCAGTTCGTGAAATATGTGAGGCTGTTCATCTGAAATCTACTTCATCAGTACACTCTCATCTGGAAACATTAGAAAAGAATGGCTACATAAGGAGAGATCCAACAAAACCCAGAGCAATTGAGATTATGGATGATGAATTTAATTTAACACGACGTGAAATTGTGAATGTTCCAATCATAGGAACAGTTACTGCCGGTCAGCCCATCCTTGCAGTAGAAAATTTAGATGGCTACTTTCCTATGCTATCAGAATTTATGCCTAATAAAGAAACTTTTATGTTAAAAGTTAAAGGGGACAGTATGATTAACGTTGGGATTTTTGATGGGGATAAGATTCTTGTAGAAAAACAGCCAACGGCAGAGAATGGCGAAATTGTAGTAGCATTGGTTGATGATTCCGTTACGGTTAAGACTTTTTATAAAGAAAAAGGATATTTTAGACTTCAACCTGAGAATGACTCAATGGACCCAATTATTGTTACAGAACTTAATATCTTAGGTAAAGTAATTGGTTTGTTTAGAATGTTTCAATAGTTAGCTAAAATTAAATAAATAAAAAAACTCTATGCAATGACTGATCAGAAATCTGAATTATTGCATAGAGTTTTTTCTATTTATTTTAATCTTCTAATTGTTCTCTGGATATGGTCTTTCCATCTCTCCAGATTCTTTCTAAATCATAGAATAAACGATCTTCTTTTGAAAATACATGGATAATGATATCACCATAATCCATTAAAATCCAACTAGATGTGTTAATTCCTTCAATACGTTTCGGTTCATATCCGTTTCTTCCTAAAACACTATCAACAGAATCGACTAAAGCAGTTACCTGTGAAGCATTTGTACCATTGGCAATAATAAAATAATCCGCAATAATTGAGATATCACCAATTTCAATAACTCTTATATCCTCACCTTTTTTTTCACTTAATGCGTCGTATGCTAATTTTGTCATTATTTTTGATGTACTCATTGTTGCTCTCCTTTATTTCTTAATGGGTATTTAAGTATTTATAATATTCAAAAGCCTTCTTGGTTCTAGGGTCAATTTCCCTTGTACTTTCTTTTTGGAGGAAATTTAATGTACTTTCTAATATAAGATAAGTTGCTTCATCCAGGCTATCATAAGATATTTTCCGGATTTTTTTTAATCCGTGAATCCTTTTTCTGGATGGTTCAATATAATCAGCCACGTAAACAATTTTTTCTAAAAGCGTCATATCAGGTTTTCCCGTTGTATGATAAGTAATTGCATCTATAATATCTTTATCACTAATATTATATACATTCTCAGCAAAAAATGCACCTAATTTAGCATGTAACAGAAATGCACTTTTTTCTTCTGTTTCTGTTACAGGAATGAAATTCTTCCTGCAAAGTGTAAGCATTTCCTCATCAGGCATATATTTTGCACAATCATGTAAAAGTCCGGCGATTTGTGCTTTTTGGATATCACATCCATATCTCATGGCAAGATTTGCACAGGTATATTGCACTCCCAATGAGTGTATAAATCTTTTTGGCGGTAGAATATATTTTAATTTTTCTTGAAGCTCTATTATACTGTATTCCATAAAAATTATTCCTTTATATGATACCTTTACCTATATTAAGTACGGTATAAATTATTCTCATAAATATAGTCTTCCACTGGTTTAGGAACATAATTACAAATTGAATGATGATTTTTAATACATTCCCTGATATGTCTTGATGAAATATCAATTGGAGGCATTTCTATTAGTTCAATATTTGTATTATAGGTACTATTAAGATACTGAATCCGTTCTGTAATATTCTCATTAGATAGAGTATTGCGGGATGCCACAATAATTTTTGCCATCTCCATAATTCTTGCAGGTTCAAGCCAGTCTTCTAATTCGAATAAACTATCTGCACCAAGAATAAAGTAGAACATTTTATCTTTTTCAGTTTTGGTCAGATAATCTAATGTATCTACTGTATAAGTGGTTCCTCCCCGTTCCAATTCTAAGGTAGATAGAACAAAATCAGGGATATCTGAGATTGCAAGGGAAACCATATCCACCCTATGTTTATCAGATATAATAGTTTTAAGTTCTTTATGAGGTGGATTCTTAGATGGCATGAAAAGTATCTGATCTAATTTAAATTGTTCATAAGCTCTGGCAGCCAGTGCTAAATGTCCGTTGTGAATTGGATTAAATGTACCACCCATGATACCAATTTTCTTTAAGTTTTCCATAACTTAACCTCTATGGTAGAATAATTTTCTTTTTCTCTTTCGATTCTCTATATAATATAATTTTTTTCCCTATCACTTGTACTACTTCTGAATTTGTTCGTTCAGCAACCATACCCGCTATCTCTTTTGGATCGTCCATACAATTTTTTAAAACACTTATTTTTACCAATTCCCTGGCTTCAAGTGCATCGTTGATCCCTTTTGTGATTTCAGGAGTCAGGCTGGATTTTCCTACTTGATAAATAGCATCTATATTCATAGCTAAACCTTTCAGATAGGCTCTTTGTTTACTTGTCATTCTATAGTCTCCTTAATACATTGATTTACAAAATTATAAATCATTGCAATTTATAATTTAACAGACTCGAGAAATTCTGTGAATTTCCCTCGTTGACTATTATAAATAATTTTTCAATTATTTATAATAGTCAAATTGTAATTCATACATTTTAACAGTATCCCCTTCTTCAATTCCTAAAGCTTCTAATTCATCCAGAATATTATTTTCCTTTAAGAAACGTTGAAAGAATTCAAACCCTTTTTCTGAATCAAGATTTGTATAACCAAGCATACGCTCAATTCTAGGGCCTTCTACTGTAAATTCGTGATCTCCTGTTTTTTCAACAGTATACGGTTCATTTGCATAATCTACTTCTTCAGGGAAGTATTCTCTTTCAAATACTATAGGTGTAGAATCTAATTTTGATAACATATCATGAACATGATATAAAAGTTCCTTCACACCTTTGCCGCTAACAGCAGATATTGGGAAAACTTTGATACCCATTGGTTCAAATTCTTCTCTTAATAGCTCCATGGTAGTTTCTTCATATTCACCATAGAATACGTCAATTTTATTTGCTGCGATTACCTGGGGTCTATTTGCTAACTCGGGATTATAAGCTACTAATTCTGAATTGATTTTCTTGATATCATCAATGGGATCTCTGCCTTCCGTGGATGCTGCATCAACCATATGAATAATAACTTTCGTTCTCTCAATATGTTTTAAGAATTCATGTCCAAGACCAACTCCTTCAGAAGCGCCCTCAATCAGACCAGGAATATCAGCGATTACAAATCCATCTGTACCTTCAAGGTCAACTACTCCCAGGTTTGGATTTAATGTTGTAAAATGATAATTTGCTATCTTAGGTTTGGCATTGGTTACTCTTGAAAGAAATGTAGATTTGCCTACATTAGGGAATCCAACCAGACCCACATCTGCAATAACCTTCAATTCAAGGATAACATGCATCTCCCTGGCTGGTTTTCCAGGTTGGGCATATTTAGGTACTTGCATTGTTGGCGTCGCATAATGTTGATTTCCTTTTCCGCCACGCCCGCCTTTTAAGACAACTTCTCTTTTATTATCATGGGACATATCAGTAATTACTTTACCGGTTTCAGCTTCTTTTACAACGGTTCCTGGTGGAACCTTAACAACCAGGTCAGAGCCATCACTACCGTGACAATTTCTCTTTCCACCGTTTTGCCCATCTTCTGCACAGTATTTTCTAATATGTCTGAATTCATTTAATGTATTAATTCCTTCATCGACTTCAAAAATCAAGTCGCCGCCACGTCCTCCATCACCGCCATCCGGTCCTCCGGCTGGTACAAATATTTCTCTTCGAAAACTCACATGGCCATCGCCACCTTTTCCCGATCTTATATATATTTTTGCACTATCTGCAAACATTTTATCACCTCTTATTTCTTAGTTTAAAAACTGAAGTAATTTATTTTATTATTATTTAGAATTTACAATATATTAAGTATTATCCACTAAGTAATATTTAATATATTGTAAATTCAATAAATTTTAATACAAACATTTTTAATATCATAATACAAAAAATAAATTGCTTCAACCTTTAAACATTAATACTTATAAAAAATGGAAATACATTTGTGAAATTTTAAAGCCCCAAATCCAAAAGTATTAGAATTTGGGGCTTGAATACATTCGATAAAAAGAAAACTTTCTATTGCATTATTTAGCTTCAACAGGGTATACAGAAGCTTGCTTCTTATCTCTACCCTTTCTTTCAAATCTTACAACACCGTCAACTAAAGCGAATAAAGTATCATCGCCACCACGTCCAACATTAACGCCTGGGTGAATCTTAGTTCCACGTTGTCTATAAAGAATATTACCAGCTAAAACAAATTGTCCGTCAGCTCTTTTCGCACCTAATCTCTTAGATTCAGAATCTCTACCGTTCTTAGTAGAACCAACACCTTTTTTATGAGCGAAAAATTGAAGGTTCATCTTTAACATAGCCTTACACCTCCTTGAGTGCACATTTACAAAATAAAAATATTCTATAATGTTAGTTTGATATAATCATGTCCATAATCTTCGGCAATTCCTTGTAAACCAAGGACCAAAGATTTTAGTAATAAAATTGATTCATTACTGATTCTGGTTAAAACATTAAATTCTATTAATCCACTTTCTTCATCCATAATCAAATCGAATTTATCAGAAGTAAATGTCTCAATGGAATTAATAGTATTTATGACTAGAACTGAAACAGCTGCACATACTATGTCTTGACCTTTATTGGCAAAACCTGCATGACCAGAACTCTTAAAGCCTGTATAAACACCATCTGCATTCTTGTAAATAGATATATTAATCATATCTCTACCTGATTATGCGTTAATTTTTTCAATTTTAACTTGAGTATAAGCTTGTCTATGACCGTTTTTCTTGTGATATCCAGATTTTCTCTTGTATCTATAAACGATAACTTTTTTACCTTTACCGTCTTTTACAGCTGTTGCTGTAACAGTCGCATTAGCTACTGTAGGATTACCTACTACTAATTCACCATTATTCACTACAAGAACTTGATCAAATGTAACAGTTTCTCCAGCTTCTACACCAAGCTTTTCAACATTAATGATATCGCCTTCGGCTACTTTGTACTGTTTACCACCTGTTGCTATAATTGCGTACATATGGCACCTCCTATTATCATTACTCGCCAACTTTGGTGTCTGATTTCCTAAAGAAATGCAGAACTTTAGAACCTCGTTGTGCGGCACACTAGGTAATACTAGCATGTTTGTTTTAATTTGTCAATATTATATATTATAATTATAATGAAAGTATAAGTAAATTTATATTTCTTATACTATTACAGCAGTGAATAAAAAACTAAAGTAAAAAGGAGTGTTACTATGGCAATTAAATTTTTTATTAGTAGAGGCACTGATACTATCGTTGAAGTAGTACAGGGGGATGATAAAAATTTCAGCGAAGAATCCATGGCTGAAATTGTACCTAATACAAGTGAAGGCGCCGGTGAAAAACATCTTCCTGTGATCACAGTATCTGGAGATATGGTTACTGTTGAAGTTGGCAGTGTGGAACATCCAATGACGGAAGAACATTATATTCAATGGATCTATTTAGAAACCAAATGTGGTGGACAGATAAAATATCTTAAACCAGATGATGATCCAAGAGCAGAGTTTACTTTAATTGACGATGAAGTAATATCCGCTTATGAGTATTGCAATATTCACGGATTATGGCAATCAGTTTTATAATAATTCATTATATAAGTCTGGAAGCTATAAAAACCAGATAAAATTAATAAATATATCCTTTAAAAAGAGATGTTTCAAATTTATATTGAACTTCTCTTTTTTCTATTCTCAATACTAAAGAAATCCGTTATAATATTCTGTGATACAGCTCCAAAAGATGTAGCAGCTTCCTAAGTGTTAAGGAATAAAATAAGAAAGAGGATATAAAATGAATACTTATGAAAATACCAAAAGATTATATTATATGGATAGTCATATGGCTAAGTTTGAAGGCAGGGTTTTAGATTGTATAAAAAAGGATGGATCATATCTTGTGGTTCTGGACCAAACTGCATTCTTTCCGGAAGGGGGAGGGCAATCTTCTGATAAAGGTGAATTTAAAACAGCCTCTTCTTCTATCGCTATGGAAGTAATAGATGTGCAGGAGGATAACGATATTATATACCACACAGTGACAGAGCCAATAGAAATCGGAACTGCTGTGACAGGATATATTGATTTTGATAGCAGATTTCAAGCTATGCAGCATCACTCAGGGGAACATATTGTATCTGGATTGGTTCATAATGAATTTGGATATGACAATGTAGGGTTTCATATGGGAAGTGATGCGATAACCATGGATTTTAATGGGATATTAAAAGAAGAAGACATTAGAAAGATTGAGTACCTTGCCAATGAAGCAGTCTATAAAAATGTCCCTATTATTGAAACGTATCCATCGACAAAAGAGTTAAAGGAATTAGACTATAGAAGTAAAAAGGAATTAACTGGTCAGGTGCGAATTGTTTCTATACCAGATTCCATAGACAGAGATGGCAATATATCAACGTCATATTATGATGTGTGTGCCTGTTGTGCTCCTCATGTATATCGTACCGGAGAAATTGGAATCATAAAATTAATTTCTTATATGAAATATAAAGGTGGGACCAGGGTAAGTATGTTGTGTGGTTTTAAAGCACTTGAAGATTATAATAAGAAAGAAAGTAATGTTCTTTCCATCTCTTCTCTTCTATCTGCAAAACCTTATGAAGTCGCAGATGGGGTAAAACGTATTACTGATGAAGTGAATTCATTAAGAGGAATCATCTCTGGCTTACAGGGACAATTACTGGAATATAAAGCAAAAGAAATTCCGGATAGTTCTAAAGACATCTGCTTATTTGATAATGATATTGATTCTGGTAATCTACGAAGATACTGCAATATCATTATGGAGCGCTGTTCTGGCATTGTCATTATATTTACTGGTTCTGATGAAGCTGGTTATAAATATATTATTGGCAGTAAAACAGAAGATGTCAGAAATATTGGAAAAGAATTAAATGAAGCTTTTGGTGGACGTGGTGGTGGATCAAAAGATATGGTACAAGGTTCTGTTGTTGGAAATCAGGAAGATATCAAAGAATTCATAATGAAAAAAATAGATTTATCTGATGACTAGTAACTGAAACACTCCCGCTTTTAAAGTGGGAGTGTTTCATTCATCAAATTCATGATATCCTTCTTTATATAATCTAAAAAGAAATTTTCAAAATATTTTTGTTTGCTCTTAAAGTATTTCTTTCTTCAATATAAATTGCATTCTTATTCCGTCAAATCACATTCTATAGCTTCAATAAATTTAATCAAATCCTCTGGATTACAGATCATCTGACATCCTCTGACACCTGCGCTTACACTGATTTCATCAAAAAGGATGGCTGATTCATCAATATAGGTAGGATATTTCTTCTTCATACCAATTGGAGAACAACCACCACGAATATAACCTGTGAGTGGTAAGAGTTCTTTCACATGGATCATTTCTATCTTTTTATCCCCTACAAGGACAGCAGCTTTCTTTAGATCTAATTCTTCATTTACCGGGATGCAAAACACGAGAATCCCTTTCTTCTCTCCTCTTGCAATCAGGGTTTTAAATACCTGTTCTGCCGGCATATTAATCTGTATTGCCACATGTTCTCCTGCAAGATTCTCTTCATCCACTTCATATTCCATTGTTCGATATTCTATCCTAGCCTGGTCTAATAGACGCATAGCGTTGGTTTTCATTGGCTTTGACATAATTACTTAACCTCTTAAATTATATTGCTCAAGTAAAGGCTTGCGAACCTTTTTGCGTGTGACTTCAACTAAATCCAAGGCTGTCATATCAACTACAACTGTTTTAATGGGATCTTTACTTAAAAGAATCCGCAATTCTTTCATTAATATGGCTTTATTATTATTATCTTCCATATTAATAAAATCGATAATAATGATCCCGGAGATGTTACGTAGTCTTAGTTGTTTTGCTATTTCTTTGGCAGCCTCCAGGTTGATTTTAAGAAAAGTTTCTTCTGCTTTCTTTTTCCCGGCAATTGCTTTGCTGGTATTTACATCAATAACAGTTAACGCTTCCGTGGGCTGAATGATCAGATTTCCACCGGATTTAAGCCAAACCTTTTCCCTTAAAGCATTTTCGAGTCGACTGTCTACGCTGTATAAGTTACTAAGACTAAGCAATGGGTCCTCATATATCTGAAGTTTATTCAAGTCTTCTTTTTGAAAGCTATTCAGATAGTCCTGAATTTGTTCAAAGATTTTTTTATCATCGGTAATAATTTTATCAATCTGTTCAGAATATCCATCCCGGATTTCGCAGATATAATTTTCAGGTGTTGCATAAATCAAAGAAAAACGGGACTTATGAATTCCATATTCCTTAATATCCTGGTAGAGAGAAACAAGGGTATTGATTTCTCCACGAATGAATTCTTCCCTGGCGCCAGAGGAGTTGGTACGAATGATAAAACCGTAAGCCGGATTTTTATATTCTCCAACAATATTTTTTAGTCTGGTCTTTTCCGTTTCCTGATTGATTTTATTAGAAGTTCCAATCATAGTTTTTCCATGAGTTAAGACAACATATTTCCCAGTGAAATTAAGATTGCAGGTAACCACCGGAGCTTTTGTTTTTACTCCCTCCTTGCTTACCTGGACAATAATTTCATCTCCAATATTTATCTTGTCATTATTCTTCACATTACAAAAGATCGGGTGCTCATTCTCCTCTAAAGAGAGATAACACATCACACCCTCTGCAATTTCAACAAAGGCAGCATTAATATTCTTAACAATATTTTTTACCTTACCTACATAGATATTACCAAGAATACTTAATCTGCTGGTATCGTCTACATTTACCTGTATCATATCCTTCTCATCATATAGAGCAGATATGATTCTATTCTTTTGCCTTGTTATAATTAGTTTATAACCCATTTATAAAACCTCGGTTCCTAAATCATTCAGTGATACTAATCTTCTTTCTTCTTCTGTTCCTATATCCCCATATACTTCTAATCTGTGATATTGGAATGCATATTCATTAAATACAATTCCTGCATACTGGCAAAAGGCATCCATAACAAGTTCTGGTTTAATATTGGTTACACTTCCTGTTGCAAGCTGTAAATATACAACAGTACCGTTCTCATAGACATCGGCAACAGAGGCTGCTTCATTATCATTACGCCCGGTTTTTTTGAAAAATTCAGTCTTTTTAAAAGCAGTTTGATAAATAAAAGGTTTGATATCCATCATTGTTTCACTCTTCTTTGTTTTCTTAAGAATTGTGATAGTATCCTGTGATATAAAATCAGAAAATCTTCCTTCAAAATCATCTGTAAATTCATAACCATCTTTAAGAGAAATTAGATAGTCTGCAGCAGCCACAATTGACATTGCATTCTTAGAATCATCAGATAATTCCTTGAAACTTAAAATATTAAATCCCTCAGACATAACAGCATTAATTTGTTTTATCATCTCTTTAGAGGAATCACTACTGCTTAACTGCACATCAAGATATTCAGAGTCACTGGTTAAGCCAACACCAAGTGGTGCTGCAAATGATATTATTTGATGAGGACTATATCCCTTGGAATATTCAACATTAATTCCGCATCTTCGGAATGCTTTTTGAAAATATCTCATTACATCAAGATGCCCAATAAATTTCATGGATCCGGATTTGCTAAATTTGATTCTGGCTTTCATAGCAGACACCTCCTTCAAAAACTTTTGCACCACAATTTGCACAGGCCTGTCTACAATTTGGTGTTACTTTTTCACCTTTGGCACGTTTGTATTCTCTTAACAGGAATTCCTTGGTTACACCAACATCAATGTATTCCCACGGGAATATTTCCTCTTCACTACGTTCTCTACAAGTGTAGAATAATGGATCAATCCCATTGTTTTCAAAGGCTTTTATCCATTCTTCATATTTAAAATGTTCTGACCAGGAATCATATAAACATCCAGCTTTGTAAGCATCATAGATAATTTTACTGATCTTACGGTCTCCTCTTGCAAGAACCCCTTCCAACATTGTGAGTTCTACTTCATGCCAGTTATATTTAATACTCTTATAGTTAATCTGTTCTTTCATCTTACGGTTCAGGAAACGCTGTTTCTCTAAAAATTCTTCACTGGAATCCATTCTTGCCCATTGAAATGGGGTAAATGGCTTTGGAACAAAGAAAGAGGTACTTGATACGATACTTACTCTTCCATTCCTTGTTTCTTTCGGCATATTTTTATAATATTCTCTCGCGATCTTATCGGAAAGAATTGCAATTCCTTCAATATCTTCCTCTGTTTCTGTCGGGAGTCCTAACATAAAATATAGTTTAACACGGTTCCAGCCTGCATAGAATGCTTCTAAGGCTCCTCCAAGGATGGCTTCTTCTGTTAATCCTTTATTGATAACATCACGAAGTCTTTGAGAACCAGCTTCCGGAGCAAAGGTCAGACTACTTTTCTTTACATCCTGTACTTTACTCATTACATCAAGAGAAAATGCATCAATACGTAAGGAAGGCAATGATATATTGACTCCTTTAGAGCGGAATTCATCAATTAAAAAATAAGTTAGTTCTTTTAGCTTAGAGTAATCACTGGAGCTTAGAGAACTGAGTGAAATTTCTTCATGTCCGGTAGATTTTAGCATCTTTCTGGCATATTCTTTTAATATTTCAACATCTCTTTCCCTTACCGGACGATAAATCATACCTGCCTGGCAGAAACGACACCCGCGGATACATCCTCTTTGGATCTCAAGAACGACTCTGTCCTGAGTTGCTTTAATATAAGGAACCAAGGGTCTCTCCGGATAATAAGTGTTACTTACATCCATCTCAATCTGCTTTTTGATGGTATCCTTTGCATGATTATTATTCTTTGTAAATGATCTGACTGTGCCATCTTCATTATATGTTACATCATAGAATGCCGGTACATAGATCCCTTCTATTCCGGCCGCTTTTTCTAAGAAGGAAAGCCTGTTTCCACCTTGCTTTTTATTTGCTTTATAAGCATCTAAAAGTTCTGAATATACTGTTTCGCCCTCGCCAATATAGAATAGATCAAAGAAATCAGCAATCGGTTCCGGATTATAAGTACAGGGTCCTCCACCTAATACAATTGGGTCATCCTCACTTCTGTCTTTTGAATAGATTGGAATCTGTGATAATTCCAGAATCTGAAGAATGTTGGTATAACACATTTCATATTGAAGAGTGATACCCAGGAAATCAAATTCTTTAATGGGATCCTGACTTTCTAATGCAAAGAGAGGTATGTTTTTTTCTCTCATAATCTTATCCAGGTCAACCCATGGAGAATATACTCTTTCGCAATAAGTATCTTCTCTGCGGTTAAACATATCATAAAGAATCTGTATACCAAGATGTGACATTCCTATTTCATATACGTCAGGAAAGCACATACAGAACCGTATATCTATTTTATTTAAATCTTTCACGGACATATTTACTTCATTCCCTATATATCTGGCCGGCTTATCGACTTTTAATAATATTTCATCGGATAGTGCAAGTTTTCTCATCTATCTGTTCTCCTATTCTAATAATACCACAACATTCACTTCGTATCATTATAACGAATTGTACCAGTCATTACAATAGATAAAATTCCGGATAGGCTGTAAAGCCAGCTCTTCATTTGTAAATGATAGAAAATTAAAAGGTACAGTACAAAGAAATCTAACCAAGTTTTTGCTTAGATTATCATTTGTTCTATACCTTCATTATCTTAGATTGCCGGCTGCTTATCCGTGCTTTCTTGTTATGGTATTTATAAGTTTTTCCAGAATTCCGGGGTTTTGTTTGGGGCTGGTATTGTCAGTCTGGGTTTTTACAATTTCTTCTATGAAATACTGCTGGCTGTCAAAGGAGTTTTGTCCCGCTGCATCTATTTTTTTATAGGTGCTGTTGCTGCGTAACAGTCTGGCTTTCACATTATCAGTAAACATGATATCTAAGATATGTAAGATTTCATTTCTGATATCTTCATCCAGAATAGGGCACCCTAGTTCAACTCGTCTTGAGGTATTTCTGGTCATCATATCGGCAGAAGAAATATACATTTTCATATTGGCATCATCTCTGTTTCCGAAGCAATAAATTCTGGAGTGTTCTAAGAACCTGCCGACTATACTATATACCGTGATATTATCCGTTTTACCGGGAATTTCAGGAAGCAGACAGCATATTCCGCGAATCAGTAATCTTACTTTCACCCCTGCGCAGGATGCTTCAGAAAGTTTATTAATGATCTCTTTATCCGTTAAAGAGTTAGATTTTATTATAATTTCTGCAGCCTGTCCATTCATGGCCTTTTCTATCTCCCGATCCATAAGAGCCAGAACGTTATTTTTAAAAGAATACGGTGCAACTAAAAGATGATTGTAATTTCCTTTTAAATTAGATATGGACATATTCTTAAAGAACTCATTGGCTTCCTGTCCGATCTCCTGGTTGGCTGTAATTAAAGACAGATCCGTATAGAGCTTTGCAGTCTTTTCGTTATAATTGCCGGTACCAATCTGGGTAATATACTGAATTTTATTCTTATCTCTCCTTGTGATAAGACAAATCTTAGAATGTACCTTAAAACCCTCGAAACCATATATCACATTACAGCCGGCATCTTCTAAGCGCTCTGCCCATTCAATATTATTTTTTTCATCAAATCGGGCTTTTAATTCCATCAATACTGTAACTTCTTTATTGTTTTCTGCAGCCGTACACAGGTAATCTATAATCCTGGAATTTCTGGACAGACGATATATGGTTATTTTAATGGATATGACGTTGGTATCCTGAGCGCTTTCTTTTAGCAGATGTAAAAAAGGATCCATCTGATGATAAGGAAAGTGCAATAAAATATCTTTTTTCCAGCATTGACTGGTTATACTTTCCGTGCTTTTTAGATTTGCAGGATACCCTCGTTCAAAAACGGGATAATTTAATTGTTTTTTTAATAAGATCGGTATTTTTTCAAGCAAATCATAGACATAGTTCATCACAAGGGGAGAAGCGCTTGTGAAAATCTGTTCTTTTTTTAAATCCAGCTTATCCAATAAAAAATTAGACAAAGACTTACTAAGATGTCCTTGCACTTCCAAACGTACTGGAGACAACTTGGCCCTTTTTTTCAGGACTTTTTTCATACGTTCCCTGAAATCATCATCTACTTCAAAAATTTCATCTTCAGGACTGATGTCGGCATTTCTGGTAACAGAGATAATAGAAACAGATTCCACTTTATACATTTCGAATATTTTCTGTGTATAGGGAAGAACAATTTTTTCTGTTAAAATATAGCGGGTCTGATTTCCGGGAAGTAATACAAAATCAGGGAGAGACTGAGATATGGGAATTAATCCGAATTTAGTGTTTTCACCGGAAAAAACACATATAATATACAATCCCTTGTTGGTAAGGTGGGGGAATGGATGACGGGAATCAATTACTTGAGGTGACAAAACTGGCAGAATGAAATCTTCGTAATATTTTTTAATGTATTTTTCTTCAAAATTTTCCAGTTCTGATAATTCCAGATTACAAATTTTAAATTCTCTTAATTTATTTTCTACTTGGGAATATATCTTATCTTTTCTTTTATATAATGATACCGTATTCTCAAAGATCCTCTCCATCTGTTCCAGAGGACTCATTCCTGTTTTGTTATCCACATTATCTTTTTCTATCAAAGCAATATCCGTAAGGCTTCCCACTCTTATCATATAAAATTCGTCCAGATTACTGGCAAATATAGATATGAATTTCAATCGCTCATATAGTGGTACCGTTTCATCGTGGGCTTCTTCCAACACTCGTTCGTTAAATTTAAGCCAGGATAATTCCCTGTTCTGCATATATATATTCTCTTGCTCTTTTTCCGGATGTATCATAATTATTCTCCTTTAATGATTTTTTCATAGAGATAACCTTCTCTTATTCCGTATTTGCTGACAGCAATAAATTCTGCATTAAAATAATCCAGAATAGTATCAATAATAATAATTCCTGGAATAATAGTGTGTATCCGGTCTGGTATATTCTGAAGAATCGGGGTGATAGTGGTCTTATGGCTGTTTTTTATAATTTCTAACAGAAGTTTTATATTGCTTCCGTCAATTAAATGGTTGGTTTTTGGAATATTGAATATACTGTTATTCAGCTTTGCGGCCGCTCTCATTGTGCCGCCTACACCACAGATAGTTTCATAAGTTTCAGGTTCAATTTCCAAAGTCTTAAGGTTCTCCAAAACAGTTCGTTTTATTTGTTTTCTCTCATCCTCTTTGGGAATGATTTTTTTAACATGTTTCACATATAAATTTAAGGAACCAATAGGCATACTTTTGGCATATTGTATTTCTTTATTTTTAAATGCAACGATTTCTGTACTTCCACCACCAATATCCACTAAAACACCGGTATTACTGGAAATGTTTTTGGTTGCTCCAATAAAATCAAGAGTTGCTTCTTCTTCGCCGGATAAAAGTTCCACAGAAAGAGAGGTGGATTCCTTTATGATTTTTATTACTTCTTTGGTGTTGACTATATTTCTTAAAGATGCAGTAGCAAATACATATACATTTTCTTCGTTTACCAAAAGGTTTTTTAAGATTTCCTGATAATCTTTCAGTATACTTATAGCACGTTCGATGCCATCTTTATTTAGAATATCATTTGTTATATAATTGACTAAACCGGCCATAGTCTTTCTTTCAAATATTGAATCTGCTTTCTCACCCTCCACTTCATAAACGCATAATCTTATTGTATTAGAACCTAAATCTACTATTGCATATTTCATAAGTAATAACCTCACTTTTTATTAATTTAATATAGTATATAAATTTAATATTAGGTTGCTGTAAAAGTATTGTGAATATTTTGTAAAAACCATACTTTTATGTTATATTATGTAATTTTCTTTCATCTATTCCAAACTTGTCCAAATTTTATAGTGGTTTTCCTGGGTAATTTGATATACAATTATTGATATGGGATTGTTTAAGGAGGTCTTTATGAGCAGTAAAACTAATTGCGAAAGCTGCATGAACTATATTTATGATGAAGAATATGATTGTTATGAATGCAATGTATCTTTAGATGAAGATGAAATGGGACGTTTTTTAGGAGATTCTTATTATAATTGTCCCCATTTTCAATATAATGATGAATATAAGATTGTTAGGAAACAGATATAAATAATACAGATGATTAAAAATTCAATTAACAGAGCAATTTATGCTCTGTTAATTGAATCATATAAACTCTCAAATTCATGAAAAGGTGCCTTACAAGCATGATTTTCACAAATATAAATTGTTGTCATATTATCTTTTGTCTGATATTCTTTTGTAAATCCGGCGATTTCGTTGAGTATTCTCTCGTTATCCGGCTCTTTTACCATGATCACAGTATTAGGTAAGAAGAATTTCTGGCGTATCTTTAATATTTTTTCTTTTTCTGTCTGGTCCTTTATAACAATGATTATTTCCTTAGAAGGATATAATACCTGAATCAATCCAATTAAAGAATAACTATAAGCGGATGGGTAATCACTAATTACACCTGATATATATTTTAACTGTAAAGAAGCATAGTCTTCATATTTCGATTCACCGGTAAGTTTTGCGATTCTTAATAGATCAAATGCCGCTACTGAATTTCCGGAAGGGATTGCTCCATCATAAACTTCTTTCGGACGGAATATCAGCTGTTCTGAATCTTTCGCATATAAATAAAATCCACCCTTTTCCTTGTCAAAGAATAAGAGAATCATTTTATTTGTATAATCTATAGCTTCCTTCAGATAATCTGCTTGATATGTTGCATCATACATCTCAAGCAATGACCAGATAAAGAAAGCATAATCATCAATATGCCCAACACCGGAAGAATCTCCTTCCCGAAAACGTACCTTTAATCTTCCATCTTCTGTGCTTAAATACATTCTGGTAAATTGAACCGCCCTGTCTGCAGCAGACCTGTATTGTTCCTTTCCAAGAATTTGATAGCCTTTGGCAAAAGCACATGTCATAAGAGCATTCCATGAGGTTAATATCTTATCATCTTTATGCAATTTGGTTCGCGTAAGACGGTAATCATATAACTTTTTGCTTAGGCTTTGTATTCTCTGATTCTCTTTATCATACTCATTATTCATGATTAGATTGGGAATGCTGTTTCCTTCGAAGTTTCCTTCTATAGTGATATCAAAATAATCATTATAATAGTTCCCATCCTCTTGACCTAAGATTTTAATGGTTTCTTCAGGAGTAAAAACATAGTATTTACCTTCAATCCCTTCGCTATCTGCATCCTGGGCACAGAAAAATCCACCTTCTTCATAGGTCAGCTCTTTTAAAACATAATCAAATATTTTCACGGCCACTTTTTTATACAGGTCTCTTCTGGTTAATTGGTAGGTTTCTAGATAAGTCATTGCAAGCAATGCATTATCATATAACATTTTCTCGAAATGAGGTATGAGCCATTTCCCATCTGTAGAATATCTTGAGAATCCAAAACCTATATGATCAAAGATGCCCCCTTTATACATTTGTTCCAAGGTTTTCTCAACCATTTGTAACGCCTGTTTATCCTTTTCAAAATATGCAAATCTAAGTAAGAACATTAGGTTATGGGGTGTTGGAAATTTGGGAGCATTATGAAAACCGCCATAGTAATTATCAAAACTATGTTCAAACTGTCTCTTGGCTTTCTTGATTAAATCTTTGGATACCTTACCTTCTATTTTCGAATCAGAAAAATCCCGATTTCTAATGTGGTCCACAATATTTTCACTTGAACTAATCAGTACATCCTTATTTTCCTTCCACTGTTTGGATATAGCATCCAATAAGTCCATAAGTCCAGTCATGCCATATTTTGAAGTCTTAGGGAAATATGTTCCTGCATAAAATGGTTTTTGCTCAGGTGTCATAACAATGGTAAGGGGCCATCCACCATGTCCGGTTAAAGCTTGACATACTCCCATATAAATTGCATCAATATCTGGTCTTTCTTCTTTATCTACTTTAATTGAAACAAAATTCCCATTCAATACCCCTGCAATTTCCTCATCTTCAAAGGATTCTCTTTCCATGACATGGCACCAGTGACAAGTACTATATCCTATAGAAAGAAAGATTGGTTTATTTTCTTTTTTTGCCTTTTTGAATGCTTCTTCTCCCCAGGGATACCAATTAACCGGATTATATGCATGTTGAAGAAGATAAGGAGATTTTTCTTTGGCTAATTTATTGGGATAATGGGTCTTCATATCTGCTATCATTTTTTCACTCCTTTTTGTTATAAATCTCTGTTTCATTATTATGCCTATAAAGGTTGTGAAATATTGATTTTAAATATAATGATATTTTTGAATCAATAATTAACAGTATCTAAAAAAATTAAGGGCACAGACTAATGTCCAATGCCCATAACACATATATTTATTTCTATATTGATTATTTCACTAAATCTACAGCACTTTGTGGAACATATGTATTTATTCCATTATATACAACTACACCATCCAGGAGCGTTTTTTCGCCGTTTACATAAGCTATATTCTTATTTACCGGCATTTTTACTTCAACTGCCCCTTTATTAACAATCAGAACAGGATTTGTCTCATCTGCAGTATCCAGTTTTACAGCAGCTCCTTTTGCAACATAAGCATCTTCCGCTTTAACAAAAAGTTTTTTAGTCGTTTCGTTTAAATTAAGCCCCATGGCTTTTGCCATATATAGAGCAATATCTGCATTTTCTACTGTGCCAGTTAATTGATCAATGCTTTCAGGTGCATATACATATAGTGTTACATCTTCTCCCGTATGGCCTTTTGTGGTGAAACCTATATTTGCTCTTTTAGCTATTATTGGTCCTACAGTATAGTTCATGCTGGCATCAGCGGTGTTTTTGATTGCCTTTATTTCTGCTTTAGAAAGATCAGTAATTCCAAAATAGTTCTTCATAACTGCTTCAACATTTGAACGCTCTTTATTTAGTTTAGAGCCAATCCCCTCACCTGTCAAAGTAGCTTTTTTTAATGGATCAATAAATGAAGAAAGTGGTGTGGTATCATAGGTATTATCTGTTGAACTGGCACCAATGGTTATTCCACTATTACCATGATCCGTTGCTGATATTACAAGAGTATTTCCGTCATTTTTAGCAAAATCTAATGCTACTCCAACTGCTTTGTCAAAGGCAAGGATATCCGAAATCATTCCTATTGGATCATTTGCATGGGCTGCCCAGTCTATTTTGCTGCCTTCTACCATTAAGAAAAATCCATCTTGATCTTTAGATAATAAATCGATTGCTTTTTTAGTCATTTCCCCAAGGGAAGGCTCCTTACTTGGATTACGGTCAAAATCATAGGATAAAGCAGATGGTGCAAACATAGCCCATAGCTTTCCTGATGTTACATCATGAAATTCTACAGGTGTAGAAGCATATCGATATTCCTTTTTGATCACAGAGAGCAAATCTTCTTTGTCTCCCCTTAATTCACTTGTGAAAAATTTTTCGCCTCCACCTATGACTACATCTAAGTTTTGATATACTTGTTGTTCTGAAATGGAATCATAATTTTTTCTGCTTGGATCATGAGCAGTAAAATCTGCAGGTGTCGCATGCATGATTTCGCTGGTAGCTATGATGCCAGTTGCTTTTCCATTAAGCTTGGCAGCTTCAAGAATACTCGCAACGGGTTTTCTTTTGTCTGATGAACGAATGGGATTTAAACCGGGCATAGTATTTTCATCAGGAAGAACACCCACAAACCCTGTATGAGATTTAAATCCTGTTGCCATAGCGGTTCCTGCTGGTGCAGAATCAGCAATTGGTGCATCTGCTGAATAAGTTCTTACAAGTCCGGAGGCCATACTGTCTAAATTAAGTTCCTCGCCACCGTTATACCATCTTGCTAACGTTAATCCACCGGTACTCATACCATCTGGTATTAATAAAATAACATTTTTCACTTCTTTTTCTACTTTGACGTTATCAATAGTCGCGGCACAAACATCTCCTGTGATTGAAAAGGCTAAAGCTACAACGAGTATACCACTAATTATCTTTTTTAATTTCATGTGACATCTCCTTTACTGGATTTTATATTACATATTGATAATATAGGAACTTTGTTAAGATGGAATTATATGGGTATTAAATCGTTGTAAAATATAATTATCTTCCATTTTTAATTTATTGAAGACCTATAATGGTATGACTTAAACAGAGCAGGGATTTTTAATATCACAAATAAACATGCATAAAAATATATGATTCGTTTATTATATATTTAAAATCTCTAATAATTTCATAAAAATGCAATTATTAGTTGTTTTTTGGAATCTTTTCATTGCTTTTTACAAAATTTAGAATTATAATTTATTATAGGAGGTAGATGATATGTTGGGGATTTTAAAGGGTATATTTAAGACAAATAGTCAACAAAATATAGAGGTTGAAATGGATGAGGATAATCTATTGGACTTTTATAAAAAGAAAAGTCTGCCTGATGATAAATTAAAGGAACTGGTGAAAACAAGTTCTAATCTAAATTATGAATATGATCCCATTGATTCGGATATTTATAGATGCTTCATAGCTTATCAATATGGTATTTCTAATAATGTAAATGTCTCTACAAAATTTCAAAAGATTGAAGACCGAATATCCAATATATGCTCTGCCAAAGGTGGAAAATACTATAGAACTCCTGCAAAATCTGCAAAATTTGCTATCATATTTAATTCCAAGGATATTAATTATAATTCAATTAAAGGGTTGATTGATGAAGGTTATAAAGTTACTACTTTTGAAAATGCTTTAAAATATTTTAAATTAGATCATTTGTGGGATATGAATTCCACTAAAAAGTACTAAGAATTATCCTTGTAGTATCATTTTATATATGATAGGTGGGAAAAGTCATATATTAAGAGAGCTGATTCAGAGTAATTTCTGAGCCGGCTCTCTTTATTATGCCATTCTGAATTTGATATTATATCAATTGTTGTTCGTAAATACTTAGTATGGTAAGATTGAATTTAGTTATATTATAAAAACGATTTTACAGAAAGCAGGGGGATAATAATGATACAATCAATAGTACATATAGCTTTAGTTGTTAAAGACTATGATGAAGCAATCGAATTCTATACTAAGAAGCTGCATTTCCAATTAATTGAAGATATCTATCAACCGGAACAGGACGTATGGTTGCAGTGTTTAAAGATCTATACGGAAATTTGTGGGATCTGCTTGAATTAAAGGAAGAACATCCAATTGCAAAGAGAATGAAATAAGAGTAGAGATTATCAATAAAAAATGGGACCGGGTGTTTAATAATTTAAACACCCGGTCCCATTGACAAGCAATTTAATTTTTTCTTATCTTTTCTTAACAGGTACCCATATCTCACTTTTATAAGTTGGGGAAGTAACATCCTTGCTCTCATTCCATAAGATTTCCGGTCCTTCTACCAATTCATACCCAGATGACGGAAACCATTCAGAATAAATACGTCCCCAAATATCCTGTAGGGTTTCAGGAAATGGTCCAATTGATTCAAATATTGCCCATGTTGACGGAGCAACTTCAAGTTTTGAAAATATATCGGGGCATTCCATTGTGGTTGCCACACCAATATAATGATCAAGTTCTCCTTTCTCTTCCATTCTTCCTTCGGAAAAATTAGTTGATGCACTTAAAATTCCTATCGGTTCAATATTGGATAGTTCTTTTAATTTAAGGATCTTCTCTTCATCCAGACTTTGATACATTGAGGCAATCTCTGGATTTACCCCATTAAATATGATTGGTACTCTCTTCATAATTCCTATAATACTAAATGCTTCTTTTTCTACAATACGATAATTCATTTCATTTCCTCCTCTGATAGATAATTGAAAGGCCATACGGGGATAGGCTTTTAATGATTGTTTATTTGATCTGGCTTCTGATGGAGTCATTCCATGTAAATTATAAAAAGCCCTTGTAAATGAATCTGGAGAACTGTAACCATATTTCATTCCTATATCAATTACTTTTATATCGCTTCCAATCAGTTCAAAAGCTGCCAGTGTAAGGCGCCTGCGCCTTATATATTCTGACAGGCTCACACCTGCCAAAAAAGAAAATATTCTTTGAAAGTGATATTCTGAACAGTATGCCAAACTTGCTACTTTTTTCATATCAATCTCATCCGTAAGATTTTCTTCGACATAATTAAGCGCTTCATTCATTCTCATTATTGAATCCATGTTATAACCTCCTTTCACCAACAGATTAACATAATAAAATAAGTTACACCCCACATATCTTGTTCAGATATGCAGGATTTCTTATTAGCTATTATAATTTTATATCATTAAGATGAACAATTCTATAAAAATTATTGCACTTCCTTTTCTATTATCCTGAATGATTAAAATATATAAAACAACCAATACTAATTATAAAACAAATCATAGTTGACATATCAACTATGGGTGATTATAATAGTTGATATGTCAACTAAGGAGGAAAATTGATGAAAAAAAGTATTGGCAGATTAATATCGATATTGCATCGGCAGGCTCAGATTTACATAAACCATGCTTTAAAAGATTATAATATTACGTCGGCAGAACATTCCTTCCTTCTATATTTATGGAAAAATGATGGTGCAAATCAAGATGAAATGTCAGTTTTTTTATATATTGATAAAGCTGCAACTGCCCGCGCCATAAAGTCTCTGGAGGAAAAAGGATATGTTATAAAAGATAAAGATTCCAATGATAAAAGATTTAACAGAGTTTATCTTTCGGATAAAGCTAAAATGAATATTGAAGATATTGCTAAACGTGTTAGCAACTGGAGTAATATTATATCTGAAGGTTTGGATGAAAATACGAAAGAATATATTTATTCAATTTTAGAGAATATGGTAGAAAAAGTAGAACATACAGATTTAAAGAAAGTACTGGAGGAAAAGTAACATGGAATATATAAATCCATTAGGAGAAGAAAAAGTTTCAAAATTATTAATAAAGTTTTCTGTTCCGGCAATTGTTGGAATGATGATAAATGCATTATATAATATTGTTGACAGAATCTATATCGGAAATGCAAAAGATTTGGGGACAAACGGTATTGCAGGAATTACAATCGGTTTCCCGATTATGATAATACTTTTAGCGATTGGTATCTTATTTGGTGTTGGGGGAGCTACACTGTTTTCAATGCGATTGGGACAGAAAAAACCGGAAGAAGCAGAAAAAGCTCTTGGAAATTCATTATTTTTATTAATTGCATCCGGTGTTATTATTACAATCTTTGGTTCCATCTTCTTAGAACCATTACTTGTGCTATTTGGAGCAAGTAAAGAGGTCCTTCCATATTCTGTTGAATATATGCGGATTATCTTATTTGGTGCTGTGTTTCAAGTAGTAAGCATGGGGATAAATAATTTCATTCGAGCAGATGGCAATCCAAAACTTGCTATGTATACGATGTTTTTAGGAGCTGGTACCAATATACTCTTAGATCCTATTTTTATTTTTGTATTTAAGATGGGTATGGCTGGCGCTGCACTTGCTACGATTCTGTCCCAATTGTTTTCTGCCATTTGGGTTGTCTCTTATTTTTTAGGTAAGCATAGTAATCATAAACTAAAATCAGAAAATATGAAACCTCATATGAATACGATTGTAAAGATTACTTCTTTGGGTATACCCGGTTTTGCCATGCAGGTTGCCAATAGCTTATTAAATGCCATATTAAACAGAGGCCTTAGACAATATGGTGGAGATATTGCTGTTACCGGTATGGGGGTAATTAATAGTGTACAAACGATTCTTTTTATGCCTGTAATTGGACTGAATCAAGGTGTACAGCCTATTGTGAGCTTTAATTTTGGTGCGAAAAAGTTTGAACGTGTAAAGACTGCGGTAAAGCAAGCCATTCTGGTTGCTACTATTATCGTTGTAGTAGGATATGTTGTTATGAGAATTTTTCCTACACAGCTGATTTCATTATTTAATAGAGATGAAGAATTGCTGGCATTTGGTAAAACAGCATTAATATCCTGGATGTTATTTATGCCGGTTGTGGGTTTTCAAGTAATTGCATCTAATTTCTTTCAAGCCATTGGAAGATCTAATTCAGCAATGTTTTTGACCCTTTCAAGACAGGTTATCTTTTTAATACCGGCACTGATTATATTCCCTCAAATATGGGGTATTACCGGGCTTATGTACTCTGCGGCTTTTGCTGATTTCTTTTCAACGTTAATCACAGGAATATGGTTTTATTTTGGAATTAAGAATATTGATAAATATGGGTTAAAGGAGATTAAAAATGCACCAGCTCAATGATTTATATCCTGAGGATAAAAAAGAATGCTATAAACTATTGCATTCCCAGCTTAAGGCTTTATTAGACAATGAAATAAATGTAATTCCTAATTTAAGTAATACTTCTGCTTTGTTAAATGGGGCATTAAAAGACATTAACTGGGTGGGATTTTACTTAATACATAATGAAGAACTCCTACTTGGACCTTTTCAGGGGAAACCAGCATGTATTCATATTAAAATCGGAAAAGGGGTATGTGGTACGGCTGTATTTAAAAATGAAGTACAGGTAGTTAAAGATGTTCATGAATTTTCAGGACATATTCCCTGTGATAGCGCATCAAAATCTGAAATAGTAATACCAATTCATTTTAGTGAAAAAGTTATTGGTGTACTTGATATCGATAGTCCTGTTTTAAATCGTTTTGATGAAATGGATAAAGAAGGTTTGGAAGAATTGGTAAAACTTTTGGAACATGGATGCAATTGGACAAATTTTAAAATGGGATAAGTTTTTGAATTCATATAACATATAAACCTAGGAGACTGATCCCAGAATACTTTTGTAAGGAATGGGTAAATTAAATTGTAATTACAAAGCAAATGGAGGTTTGATATATGAGTATAGTATTATATATAAAAGCAAATGCAAAACCTGAAGATCAATCCAGAACTTATAAAGTTTCAGATCAATTTATAGAAACATATAAATCTACCCATCCAAACGACAATATAATTACCCTTGATCTTTATAAAGAAGGCATTCATTTCCTTACTGGTAATGACTTGGGAATCATAAATGTTTCAGAATATGGTCAGAATAGAGACCATCCAATTTTAAAATATGCCTATCAGTTTGCAGAGGCTGATAAATATGTAATTGCGGAACCTATGTGGAATCTCAGCATACCCGCAATCCTAAAAGCATATATTGATTACATTTGCATTACCGGGATCACTTTTAAATATACGGAAAATGGACCGGTTGGAATGTGTCATGGAAAAAAAGCAATCAATATTGTTGCAAGAGGCGGTGCTTATTCTGATGGAGGTCAGGATTTTGAAATGGGCGATAGATATTTAAGAACATTATTTGGTTTTTTAGGTATTACTGATTTCAGAACAATTGCACTTGAAATGCTTGATGTCATGGGACAAGATGTGGAAGGGATTGTTAAAGGTGCAATTCAAAACGCAGTTGAAATTGCTAAAAACTTTTAAGACTATTTTTGACTTTTGAGATTTGCCGTAGGATTCTGGAGACCTACGGCTCTTTTCTTGTCTTAATTCTTGTTCATGAAGTACTTAAACAATTTTAAAAGGCTGCCTTAAACGCAGCCTTTAATACTCCTTGAATATCTTTCGGGATGATGATTATCGTCTCTATTCTTCTATATTTAAAACATCTTCTGTCTTATCTTCAGGAACATCTTCCTCTGGCACATCTTCCTCAGTATCATTATCAGCTGATTCTTCAACCTGTGTCTTATTTTCTGAATTTTCTGCATTCTCTGCATCCTGCACATCTTCTTCTATTATGTTATCTTCATTCTTCTTCTCATTATTGGCTTCTTCTTTTTTATCACCGTTAAATATTTTATCAGCATATCCTTTTGCCATATTATAAAGATTATTTGAATGAAGCATTTTAGATATCTGGTTACTGCTAAAATGTTTATAAGTTATTTCCAGTTTATCTACAAAGATGACGCTCAACAGGATCACTGCAGCAATTACTAATCTTATTACAAAGAATTTAGCCTTTAGAACATCCTCTCCCATTTTAGAATTATCCGCCCTTGGACTTCGGAGTACCTTATAATTTGAAGAATATGTATTATCATCAGCTATACTTCTGTTACAACTCTCCCTTGCTCTTTTTATTAATTCTGATCGATTTGTCATGGAATTATCATCTATCATCAATACTACTCCTTTCGTTCTATTTCTTAGAATTTTAGAATCATGAATATCTATTATAATATATGGATAAGCTATTCAATTTATTACTAAGGTTTGCATATACTATAATATTTTTGACGCCAACTATATATGAATAGACGTTGAAAAATATTATTGTTTCATATATAATGGGTATATTCGTACAAGTATTAAGATAAGCTTGTATTTATTATAAGGAGGAGTACATTTATGTCTACAAATGTATATGACATACTATTAGAACGTGGTTTTATAGAACAAACTACCCATGAACAAGAAATTAAAGAATTGTTAAGTAAGGAGAAAGTTACCTTTTATATAGGTTTTGATGCGACTGCTGATAGTTTAACGGCTGGACATTTTCTTACCGTTATGGCAATGATGCATATGCAAAGAGCTGGTCACAGACCAATCGCCCTGTTAGGTGGTGGAACCACTATGATAGGGGATCCATCGGGTAAATCTGATATGCGTTCCATTATGACCAAAGAAACAATTCAACACAATGCAGATTGTTTTTATAAACAATTATCCAGATTTATCGATTTTGATAATGATAAAGCGATTATTGCCAATAATGCTGACTGGCTTCTTAATTTAAATTATGTTGAGTTCTTAAGAGAAGTTGGTGTTCATTTTTCAGTAAATAAAATGCTTACTGCAGAATGCTATAAGCAAAGAATGGAAAAAGGTCTTACATTTTTCGAATTTAACTATATGATTATGCAGTCCTATGACTTCTTAAAGTTAAATCAATTATATGACTGTACTTTACAATTAGGTGGTAACGATCAATGGTCAAATATTCTTGGGGGTGTTGATTTAATTCGTCGTAAAGAGCAAAAACCTGCATATGGTTTAACATTTAAACTTCTTACTACCAGCGAAGGTATTAAGATGGGTAAAACTATGAAAGGGGCTCTGTGGCTTGACCCTGAAAAGACTTCACCATATGAATTCTTCCAATACTGGAGAAATATTGAAGATGTAAAAGTTGAAGAATGTCTTGGTTTACTTACCTTCCTGCCTATGGATGAAGTAAGAAGGCTTGGAGCTTTAAAAGATGCTGAAATCAATCATGCGAAAGAAGTTTTAGCTTATGAAATTACTAAAATTGTTCATGGAGAAGAAGAAGCAATTAAGGCCAGAGAGGCAGCCCGTTCTTTATTCGGCGGCAATATGAAAACAGAAGATATTCCTACTACTACTTATTCTGAGCAACAATTTAATGAAGGAATTGACTTAATCACTTTATTAGTAGATGGAAAACTTGCGACATCAAGATCAGATGCCAGAAGGACCATCGTTCAAGGTGGTGTAACAGTCAACGATGAAAAAGTTACAGAATTCGATCGTATTTTTTCAACAAAAGATTTTAATGAAGATAATGCATTATTGATTAAAAAAGGTAAGAAAGCTTATCATTTATACAAAATAGCTGACTAATTAATTTTAATTGATTAAAATAATTTAAAAATGGGGGGCTGAACTTATGCCATGGTGTCCAGATTGTAAAATGGAATATCAGGAAGGAATGAAAACATGCGCTGATTGTGGCAGGGAACTTGTGGAGCATCTTGACGATCCTAAAGCGACTGAATATACTGAATTAGTAGATATGCTGGAGGAAGATGCTGCAACAAGATTAACTGATTTTTTAGAATTTTCAGGGATCCGCAATGTTACTTCTGAATATTTTGAGGAAACTTCTACATGGAAAATCTCAGTAAATAGCGAAGATATAAAAGAAGCACTTAAATTATACAAAGCTTTTTTAACTGCCGAAACAAGTGAAGAGGAAAAATTAGAATATCTACAGAGTGCGAAAGAAGAATCTTATAAGACTCATACTTATGTAAAAAAAGAAGAAAAATATAATGATTTTAAATCTTCCGTTACTGTATTTATTCCATTTGGTATTTTAGGAATTGTATTTTTAATATTAAATGTAGTCGGTGTGCTTCACTTTATCAGCAGTACGTTTCAAATAGTTGTTTTAGGCTTGTGCTTTATCGCATTCATCTACGTGGGTGTCACTTCTATATTCAGGCTGAAATCTCTAAAAGAAGAGATCATGGAAGAACACGACAATACATCTTCTATTACAGAATGGATGAAGGATAATATTACGGAGGAAGTGCTTTCAGAAGTAACAGATGAAAATAATTCTGACGAGATTAATTACATCCATCGTACTGATAAGATGAAAGAAATGATTCTTGAGCAATTCGGTAATATGGACGAGAACTTTGTTGACCAGCTGATTGAAGATTATTATAATGAATATTTAGACCCTAAGTAAAGAGAAAAGACAACTAACGGACATTAGAACTGTTAGTTGTCTTTTTTTGTGACTTGAATGTTGGGAGGACTATTATCTATATTTAAGTGCTTTTCTAAATGATTTCTTCAAATAAATCCTTTACGCAAGGATAAATCTTGGCAAATTTCCGATACTTTTCATCGTATTTTTCCACTAACTGAGGATTTGGTTCAATCGTTTCTACTATTTTTACTAATTTAGAAGCTGCTTCTTCTACTGTTTTATATTTTGAGTCGGCAACGGCTGCAAGAATAGCGGCACCGTATCCCGGACCTTCTTCAGATTCAATAACATCCACTTTTAGTCCCAATATATTTGCAATCATTGATTTCCATAAAGAACTTTTGGCTCCGCCGCCGCATATTTTAGTTCTTTCAATAGAAATGCCTAATGATTTTGCTATCTCAAATGAATCACGAATGGCAAAAGCTACACCTTCTAATACTGCCTGAGTCATATCCGCTCTTGTGGAATCCATTGTCAATCCAATAAAAGTTCCTCTGGCATTTGGGTTATTATGTGGGGAACGTTCACCCATAAGGTATGGTAAAAAGTAAACATTATTTTCACCTAATCCTGATATCTTATTCTGTTCACTCTTATAATCATTGGTCCCAATAATTTCATCCATCCACCATTTATTACAGGATGCAGCACTTAACATACATCCCATTAGATGATAGTGACCATCCCCATGGGCAAAAGCATGTAATCCATTATTGGCATCAACGCTGAATTTTTCACTTGATATAAAGATTGTTCCAGAAGTGCCTAGTGAAATATTACACATTCCATCTCCTACGGTTCCAGTGCCCACTGCAGCTGCTGCATTATCACTTGCCCCTGCTACAATTTTAACACTTTCAGGAAAGCCAAGTTCATCAGCGATCCAGGGAAGTATAGTGCCTACTGTTTCATAACTTTCATAAAGGCTTGGAACCTGATCTGCAGTTATTCCACAGATATGTAACATTTGTTGTGACCAGCATTTATTTTTAACATCCAATAAAAGCATTCCAGATGCATCTGACATATCAGTGCAGTGGACTCCTGATAGTTTATACGCCAAATAGTCTTTAGGCAGCATAATTTTCCTGATTTTTTTAAAATTTTCCGGTTCGTTCTCTTTTACCCATAATATTTTTGGAGCGGTAAATCCGGCAAATGCAATATTTCCTGTATATCTTGAAAGATTTGATTGCCCTATGACATTATTTAAATATTCTGTTTCTTTTTTGGAGCGGCCATCATTCCAAAGAATTGCAGGGCGAATTACTCTATCATCTTCATCTAAAATAACCAGACCATGCATTTGGCCTCCAAAACTAATACCGCCAATTAAATTTTTATCATAGCCTTTCGTTAATTCTCTCAAGCCTGCCAGGGTTTCGTTCCACCAATCATCAGGATTTTGCTCAGACCAGCCTGGATTAGGGAAATATAATGGGTATTCTTTGGATACGATCTTCTCAATCTTACCATCCTGGTTCATTAATAATAATTTAACTGCAGAAGTACCTAAATCAATTCCTATATACAACATATCTTTTCCTCCTATAAAAGGATTTAATTTATTTTGATTACAGCCTTTACCACATCATTTTTATTATTTATAACAAATTGAAATGCTTCTTCCGTATTTTCAAAGTTAAATTCATGAGTAACAATGCCGGATACATCAATAATTCCTTTGCTGATGGCATTGATTGCTTTTGGATATATATTTCTGTAGCGGAATACAGATTTAATAGTTGCTTCTTTATTCATTATTTTAGCGAAATTGAATTCAATATTGTCATTTGCGGCCAATCCTACTAATACTATAGTTCCGCCTCTTTTTACCATGTATGGTGACTGTTTTATGGTTATCTCACTTCCGGCTGTTTCAATAATGATATCTGCTCCTGCACCATTTGTAATTTCATTCATTTTCTTAACAGGATCTTCTTCTCTCCCATTTATGACTCTGGTAGCTCCTAATTTCATAGCATAATCCAATCTTTTTTGCATAATATCCACAACTGTAATATCTGTTGCTCCATATGCTTTACATGCAAGCAGGGTTACTAATCCAATGCATCCGGCACCCAGGATAACTACCGAATCACCAAGCTTAACTTCTCCCTGGGCTGCAGCGTGCAGACCCACCGCTAAGGGCTCTACTAATGCTCCTTCTTTTGTAGTAATATTGTCAGGTAATTTAAAACACATATTTGCAGGAAAGGCAATATAATCCATTAAACTTCCATGATATGGAGGGGTTGCTAAAAATTCAACATCCGGGCATAGATTATATTTTCCTGATTTACAAAACTCACACTGACCACAAGTGCAACCAGGTTCCAATGCAACCTTATCCCCAATTTTTAATGTATCTACTAAACTGCCAACTTCAACAATTGTTCCGGCACATTCATGGCCTAAAATAAAATCTCCATTTACAATAAAATCACCTATTGCGCCATGTTCTAAATAATGAACATCTGATCCGCAGATTCCGACATACTCTAATTTAACAAGAACTTCCGTATCTTTAATTTTGGGAACATCAATATCTCTCATTTCCATTTTGTTTAGTCCTGTCATATAAACTGCTCTATTCTTCATATATCTAATCTCCTTTTTGCTATAATTTTAAGTTTGAAACGGGGATAATCCCCGTTTCAAATGGATTGTTAATAGTTACAATCATTATGAATACAATTATTTCTGGATCAAACCTCTGTCTTTGTACATTTTTACATAGTCTGCAACATTTTCTTTATTAATAAGAGGAGCATCAATATCTGTATCAATTTGTTTTTCTTCACCTGTTAATAATTTATGAACTGTTTCTAAATTAAGCTTTGCTAAATCAATTGCAGATTGTAAACAGGTTGATGTCATTGTACCTGCCTCTATTAAAAGCATAGCTTCTGCAGTACCGTCTACACCATAAGATAATATATCTTTAAATTCCTCTTTTCCTGCTACTACTTCTAAAGCTCCGGCTGCCATATTATCATTCATAGAGATGATAGCATCAATTTGATTATTTGAGATGATCCAATCTTCCATATATTGAACTGCTTCGTCCTTATTCCAGTTAGCAATTTGCTCCCCTACAATTTCAACATCTGGTCTCTTATCAAAAAATTCTGCCTGCCATGCTTTTCTTCTTTCATCTGCATGGAAATTACCGGATGGGCCGTTTAATACAACAACTTTTGCATTTTGAGGTACCTGTTCAAGGGCTGCCTGTGCATTAACAGCTGCCTGTGCATATGGATCTGCATCTACAGATGAAGCTCCTTCAATTCCATCAATACGGGCATTTGTTGTAATTGCAACAATACCGGCTGCCACAATCTTTTCTACATAAGGTCTTTGAGCTTCCCCGTTATTTGGTTGTACAATAATAGCATCATATTTACTAGTGATTGCATTTTCTATTGCGGCATTTTCTTTTTCGTCATCTGCCTGACCGTCAAATACATCTAATGTAATATCATCATATTCTTCTGCGGCTGCCATCATTTCATTGGCCAGCCATGCGGCAAATGAATCTGATTGTGCTCTTGCGATATAAGCAACTCTGTATCCGTCTTTTCCTTTATCTTCTGTTTTCGTAGTTCCATTTGCTGATCCACATCCGGTTAATAAAGCTGCTACCATTGAAATCCCAACCAATACACTAACTAATTTTCTTTTCATAATTTTTACCTTCCTCACTTTTCTTTTTTTGTTTTATTTGTTAAGAGATCTTCTTTCTAATTTGAAACAACTTTTTCCTTCTCCTCTACTAAAACTACCTTTGTTGTTTTCTTTGTCTTAGAATGAATATCCCAAATAACCGCTAAAGCAATAATTACACCTTTTACAATTTGTTGGACATAGGAATCAATTCCAATCAAATTCATAATGTTATTTAAGCATCCAATAATAAAGGCACCTGTTAATGTACCCATAGTGGTACCAATACCACCGGAAAAGCTTGTACCGCCTACGATTGCTGCTGTTAACCCTTCCATTTCATAGCCTACAGCACCATTCGGAAGTCCGGCATTGACACGTGACATAAATAAAACGCCTGCAATACCAACCAGAATACCATTAATAATAAAAACCTTATATTTATTCAGTTTTACATTGATTCCTGATGCAACGGCCGCTTCTTCGTTTCCTCCAATTGCATAGAGGGAACGGCCAAGCCTTGTATGCCTCAACAGATACCATATAATGATGGTTATTATTATTAGAAAGATTATGGAGACTGGTATGGGACCTATATTTCCCTGGCCAAATACTACATAATTATCTAGTTGAAGAATGTTCTGTCCTTTAGTGAATAATAAAGCAATACCTCTTGCTACTGTCTGCATTGCTAATGTCGCAATAAAGGGTGGTGCTTTAAATGATGTAACCATGATGGCATTTATTATATTGCAGACAACTGCTACTATCACTGCCACCAAAAGTGCAATTATTAATGAACCCGAGGATTTATAGACACTTACTGATAACACGCCGGATAGGGCCAGAACTGCACCAGCAGATAAATCCAGCATTCCGCTGACGATTAATAACATTTCTCCATATGCTAAAATAGCTGCTACGGACAATTGTTTTATAATATTTGTAATATTTCCTGTAGATAAAAAATTCTCATTTAATAAACTACAAATAATGATCATTACAAATAAAACGATAAATATGGAGTATTTCTCCATTACCCGATTGTTTCTGAATTTCATTGTTCCCGCCTCCTATATTGTACTTGTTGCATATTTCATAATTGATTCTTGGCAAAATTCACTTTTTTGTAATTCACCGGTAATTTTCCCTTGATTCATAACGTAAATTCTGTCACACATTCCAATCAGTTCCGGAAGCTCTGAAGAAACCATGATTACTGCTCTATTTTGTTTTGCCATTTCAGACATAAGTTTATAAATTTCAAATTTAGCTCCAACATCAATACCTCTTGTTGGTTCATCCAATATTAATATGTCTGGATTTCTCAACATCCATTTTGCTAATAAAACTTTTTGCTGGTTACCTCCGCTTAAGGATTGAATGGGAGTTTCTAATGAAGGAGTCTTTACATTCATCTTGCTAAAATATTCTCCCACAATTTTACGCTCTTCCCGTTCATGTGCATAACCTCCATATATTATTTTTTCCAATATGGAAATACTTGCATTTTCCATGACACTCCGTATTGGGATGATTCCGTATCTTCTGCGGTCTTCCGTCAACATGACCATTTTATTCTTAATGCTGTCTTTTACACTTTTTATCTCAACTTTCTGTCCGTCTTTCATAATATGACCGGAGGTTATTGGGTCCAGACCAAAGATCGCTCTCATTACTTCTGTTCTCCCGGCGCCGACTAATCCTGCAAATCCAATAATTTCTCCTTTACTTACATGGAAATTAATATTTTTAAACACCCCTGTACTACATAAATCTTTGATTTCTAATAGTTTATCTCCTAACTTGATTTCTTCTTTTGGATAAACATTTTCTATCTTTCTGCCAACCATTAAAGCAATTACTTTATCCATATCCAAATCGCTGGCTCTGTGGCTTTCTACTACAGTCCCATCTCTAAATATTGTGATATCATCAGCAATCTGAAAAACTTCATCTAATTTATGGGAAATGTAAACAATACTGACTCCTTGAGATTTTAGTACTTCTATCTTTTTAAATAAAATATCTACTTCCCGCTGAGTAATTGCAGATGTTGGTTCATCCATTACTATAATTTCAGCTTTATTATTAATGGCCTTTATAATCTCTAACATCTGTATGTCTGAAACTGTCAGAGTTTTTAATTTTTGATCAGGCTTGTAAGGCAGCCCTTCTGCACTTAAAAATTCTATTGTTTTCTTTCTTAATAATTTCCAGTCAACCTTTCCATACTTTGTGACTGGAAGCCTTCCTAAGAACAAATTTTCTTCTATTGACATTTCCGGAACATAATTTAATTCCTGGGCAATCATTGCAATTCCATAACTTCTTGCATGAATTGGATTTAAAATCTTAACAGGTTTTTCATCTATAAAAATCTGCCCTGTATCTGGTTTATAAATCCCATTTATTATTTTCATCAATGTAGATTTGCCAGCCCCATTTTCACCACATAATGCATGAACTGTTCCCTTTCTTACCGAAAAGTCTATCTTGTTAAGTGCTTTGACACCAGGAAAAGACTTTTCAATTTGAGAAACCCGTAATTTAATGTTTGGCTCCATACTTCTCCTCTCTTTCTGCTGTGATACTTAGTGCAATTCCTTTATCTGCATTAACTATAACAAAAAAGAAAATTTCTCATAAGAAAGAAACTTTCTATTCTTTTGCATAATTTTGCTTAATAAATTGTTAAAATTTAGATTATGAAAAATATTGCTATGGATTTGTATTATTTTGTGATGGAATAATCCTCGTAACTATAAAGTACAAAAAAAGACCAGACAAACCGCTATATAAAAATTAGGTTTGTCTGGTCCTTTTTTTACTGCCAGGCCAGTTGCCATCATGAACTTTCTTTTAGATATTTACTTCGATATTCTGTTACCGTCATTCCGGTATATTTTTTAAAGGTTTTAGTAAAATACTGCTGATCGTTAAAACCAACCTGATCATAGATCTGACTTACAGTTTTCTGTGGATTCTTTAATATTTGTTTTGCTTTTTCAATCCTTATATTATTTAGATAGGATGTAAAATTTATTTTCATTTCCTTTTTGAAAATATTGGAGAAATAGAATTTAGAAATACCAACAAAACCTGCAATTTCTTCCAATGAAATCTTATTATAATAGTTATCATTAATATAATCAACGGCTTTACTTATTAATAAATCCGTATTACCAATTCTACTATCTAATATAACATCTATAAAATTTATTATGAACTGATCCAGAACATTCATTAACTGGTCAATATCAGAAGCATCCATGGCATCTTTTTGGGCAGTAAACATATTCTCTTCCATATCATGATAATCTTCAAATTTTTTTAATATATCATTAATTAAGTGAGCAACTGCCAATTTAGCCTTAAATGAATTGTTTTCTCTGAAAATGAATAATTCTTTTATCTCCTCCAGTACATGTGTAATTTCATCTTTCTTTCCATCTTCAATAAAATCAAATAATTTGCTGATGGTTACTTTATCAAAATTGAATTCATCTTTTTTATCCTTAGATTCTTCTGCCCAAAATAAATGTTGATTATCCGGAATAAAAAATAAACGATCTGCAGCTTCCATTAACCAGTTTATAAATTCTCTTGATACTTCTATTGTGTTTGTGATTGGTGTACTTGCACTTTTAAATGTAATATTAAAATATTGTTTAATAGTATCTCGAATCATTACTATATCACGATTTAGTTTTATTTCATTGAGATTATTACCAATTAAAAAACAGGTAATAGATTTCCCGAATTGTTTGGTGATACATTTTATATTTTCTTCACTATATTTATTTGTAATTAACTCCATACATGCATATATGATCTTACCTGTTTGTTCAGATGAGTTCATATCATTCAGAGCGGTATTAAAATCTAATTGAAGAAAACAGTATCCCTTTGAATTCAAATCTATATTACTTTCAAGAAATGCTTCTTTTACTTCATCTATTGTTTTTTTTGAATTTAGTAATAATCCAAGGAGATATCCCGTATTCTTGCTATTAGCCGGATTGACATCATGGATAGAAGAATTCTTTAATTCTTTGGAATCTAATACTTTCTTTTTATTTATCATAATATCCAAAATTTCTTTATCTTCAATCTCCGCTTTTAAAATATAATCAGATATATTGAATTTCATAGCTTCCCTGGCATATTCAAATTCATCATGGCAGGTTAATAATATGATTTCCGTATCTTTATTATTTTCCTTGATTTTTTTTACCAGCCAGAGGCCATCTTTTTTGGGCATCTTAATATCTGTTATGACCAGATCCGGTTTAAGGGCAAGATATTTTTCATATGCCGATTGACCATTTCCAGCTTCCGCCACGATTTCATAACCAATATCTTCCCAATTTATTAAAGATTTCAATCCAATCCTTACAAGCACCTCATCGTCTACAATCATAACCTTATACATTTCAGTTTCCCCCAGACAACATCTTTACGTATTATTTGGAATTCGTATGATAACTTTAGTTCCTTTTCCAATATTTGATTTGATAAATATTCCGTAATCGTCTCCAAAATACATTTTTATTCTTTGGTTTACATTATTTAAACCAACTTTACTAAACTTATTAATATTTTTTTCGTATTTGAATATATTTTCTAATGTTTTATCATCAATGCCAGGCCCATTATCTTCTATAATAATTTCTATATCACCATCCACATCCTGAGTAAAAATATCAATCTTTAACGTAGCCTCATTTTCTTCATCTTCATATCCGTATATTAAAGAATTTTCTACAATTGGCTGCAAAATTAATTTAGGCAGGTTAAGATTTTTATGTTCTTCTTTAATGTTATAATTTATTTCAAATGACTGATTAAATCGGAGTCTTTGAATTAAAATATAATTTTCTATATAGTCAATTTCCTCTTTTAAAGTGATTTTATTCTTATCCAGACTAATACTTACTCTTAATAATCTTACTAATGCAACAATTGCATCACTGATACTGCTTTCATTTTTAATTTTAGCCATCCACCGTATCGTATTTAATGTGTTATATAAAAAATGAGGATTGATTTGAGCATGAAGAACTTCTAATTCCAGCTCGTTCTTATTTCTTTCTGCAGATACAACTTCCTCCATCAGATATTCGATTTTTGTAACCATATGATTAAAACTCGTACCTAGTTCATCTAATTCATTATTCACATTGGTATCTACTTTAACTTTAAGATTACCTCCTTCGATTTCTTTCATCTGCATGATCATTCTTGTAATAGGCTGAGTGATATTTTTAGAGTATAAAAAGGCTAATAATAACATAAAGCTTAAAAGTAATAAACTTCCCACTAATGTAAATAATTGAATGGCATTCACTTCTTTATACAGAATACTCTGTGGTATTATTTTTACAATCCTCCAATTATTATGATTCAAACTGGAATAAATGGCCACATAGTCTTTTCCGTCTTCTTTATAATCAATATACCCTGTTGAGGTATCATCAAAAATGGTTTTCATATAGTTATTCCATCTGGATATTGTTTTATGATCTCCATTTGTACTGCTGATCACTTTCCCGTCTAGATCAAATATTAATACTTCGCTGCTTTCTTCCTTGATATTACTATATATTTCTCTAACAACGCTGTCATCCAGCATAATGCTCATGTAACCTAATTCATCCAGGGAACTCACATCAATTATTTTTCTTCCCATGATAAAATAGTTCTTTTTTACATTCCCTGATAATATTTGAACTTCTTGTTCCCTTGTTGGAAACCAGACAATTTCACCAGAGGTTCTATCTAATTCCTCTATTGGAATGCTATTGATTCCGGCTTTCAAATTCGCTCCAACGTAATTATATTCCAAAGATGTTATGGTATATATCCCTTCAATGTTAAAGCTGGAATTAAAATAACTATTTAAAATAGATACAAATTGCTGCCTTTTCCCTTCTTTTATCAACTGGAGCAATTCGTGATTCATTAAAATTGAATTAGACATATTTTCAACATCCCGTAATGTATAATCAATATTATCTGCAGTAGCCTGTACGGATTGTTTGGCCGATTCACTATAACGCTCCACAATTATTTTCTTGATACCCTGGAATAAGATCAAAAATAGGATTAAAGGAACAATAACAAAAATAGAGGTAGCCCTCATAAGCTGATATCTAAAACTTTTTTTCTTTCTTTTCCTGTTCATTTGTACCGCCTTACTATTGATCTGCACTTACCTTATTCCACTGTGCCTGTATATTTTCGATTACCTTTTCCTGATTTAATTCACCACTTACCATTTTGTATAAATTATCTGTCATTATTGTTTCGAAATCATATCCTATTTTCATTTTAGGCCTATAATAAGCATTGGATTTATTTTGTGCTTTAATTACAGAAGAAGTATTTGGAAAACTAACAATATATTTTGCTTCGATTAAATTATGCAGATCTGATCTGGTAGGAGTATTCCCACCCTTTTCTTCCAGAAATGTTTTCATTTGTATTTGTGGAGAAGTGGCCCATACAATAAACAGCCAGGCGGCCATCTTTTTTTCTTCACTTATATTTCCATTGATTCCGATACCGGAACCACCATATATATTTGCACTTCGCTCACTGCCATAGGGCAGCAAACTATATCCGACCTTTCCGGCAACCTTGGATTCGCTCTCATTTTCTACAGCTGCAGCATTTTCATCCCAATTTATCATCATTGCAACTTCGCCTTCTTTAAAAGAATCTTTAATATTTGTCCAATTCCAATCTGTCTTTCCATCATTGTTTAAAATTGCAAGTTCATGATATATATCAAGAGCCTTTTGAAATGCCGGTGTATTTACATGAATACTGGATCCTTTTTCTATACCCAGACTATTAATATTGGCATCAGTAAAATAATCTCCACCATAAGCCCTAAAAATGTTTGAAAAGGATACGTAAATAGAATTGTGATCTGCCGTCATGGAAAGACTTCCGTGTTTTATTTCTGATTTCGGAACATTGTTTGAAATCCACTGGGAAACTTCCATGTATTTTTCCCATGTAAAAGTTCTGGCACCTGGAACTGGATTATATCCTAATTCTTCATTCATTTGATCTTTATATTTATCAAAAATGTCTTTTCGATAAAACAGGATCATAGTTGTAGAATCAAAGGGAATTGCTCTTAACTTTTCATCATTCATAAAGTAGGAACAGATTTCAAGATGTTCTTTTTGGAAACTATCCAGACCACCTACAATATGGGGTAAACGTTCATCTTTCTGATATTTATATAAATCTTCCAAACTATCTGAAAACCGGTTTAAGGTTTGATATGGATCAACATAGATCAATTCATATTGTTCTGTCTGGGCAATGAATTCCATATTTATTTTTTCTACTAATGTATTAAACTCCATGGTCTTAAAATTTACTTGTATTCCAGTGACTTCTGTAAACTTATTGCATTCTTTTGACAGGATTTTAGCATTAATATTGTCTTCAACTATAAAATCCAGCACGGTTCCTTCCCATTGTCTCCAATTAAAATCAGAAGGTACTTCTATATTACCGAATACATTTTTTTTATCTCCAAACAACTCCAATTTCGTTGTATTGGCTTTCTCTTCTTTGATACTGCTACAGCTGCTCAGCAAAGATATTATTAGTAGGCCGACAACAAATTTTACATATTTTTTTCTTGTAAGATTCATGTTCCCTCCTTTAGTACAATGAATACTTTAATATTCGCTCGGAATCTATGAATTATAATTGTAAGTTTATATAATTTTTTATGTTGCCTGTGAATCGTTTTAGATGTTTTTACTAAGTAAAATCTGACTTCTATTATTATACTAACATATTATTTGGAATTTTCAACAAAAAGAACAGGATTTCAATTGTAAATTCTATACAATTCATACATTATAAAAAACAGATGTGATTGGCAATAATCAAAAAAAGCCAGTAATATGTTGGTTCAAACATACTATTGGCTCTAGTCTTTAATCATTAATATCAAAAATATCCTGTAACTCTTCCTTACTTAATTTATTAATAAAGACTTCTTTTGATTGGATAATGGATTCAGATAATTCTCTTTTCTTCTCCTGAAGTTTAAAGATTTTCTCTTCTATGGTTCCTTTACTTAATAGTTTTATTACATGAACTGCATTGGTCTGTCCGATCCGGTAAGCCCTATCCGTTGCTTGCTCTTCTACTGCCGGATTCCACCAGGGATCATAATGTATTACTGTATCTGCTCCTGTTAAATTCAGTCCGGTTCCGCCGGCTTTTAAAGAGATTAAGAATATACTTCCTTCTCCTTCATTAAATCTTTTTACATAATCATTTCTGGTTTCAATTGGCGTTGAACCTTCCAGATAAAAATAGGAAATGTCCCGCAGATTTAATTCTTCTTCAATAATCTTTAACATTGAAGTAAATTGGGAAAAGATAAGAATTCTATGATCATTACTTAATGCCTCCGGTATCAGTTCCATAAGAAGCTCCAGCTTTCCGCTTCCGCCTTTATAATTATCGATAAATGTAGATGGGTGACAACAAATCTGCCTTAATCTTGTAAGTGCGGCAAGGATCTGCATCTGGTTTTTTTGAAATGTATTATCTTTAATTTTGCTGCTTAATTCTTCTTTAATTTCGTCCATATAAGAAAGATAAATTTTACGCTGCTGTTCTGTAAGGTCTGTAACCATTTTAGTTTCAAATTTTTCGGGTAATTCTTTTAATACTTCCTTTTTCATACGTCTTAATATAAATGGATGAATCCGTTTGCCTAAATCCTCCAGAACCCGTGTATCTTCCTTCATGATTGGTTTCTCAAAACGATTGGAAAACTTAATATGACTGAATAGATAATTAGGCATAATATAATCAAAGATAGACCATAACTCTGACAAAGAGTTTTCAATGGGGGTACCGGTAAGTGCAAATCTATGGGATGCAACTATTTTTTTTACTGATTTTGCATTCAGAGAATTTGGATTCTTAATATATTGTGCTTCGTCAATGAACATGGTATCAAATAATACTTTCTCATAATGCTCAATATCTCTTCTTATTAATGGATAGGAAGTAATCAAAACATTTACATTTTTATAATCATCGATCATTGCTTTTCTATCTTCAGGAGTACCTGATACAATAATTGTTTTTAACATTGGAGCAAATTTCTCGATTTCTGACTGCCAGTTGTAGACCAAAGAAGACGGGCAGACAATAAGGTGAGGCTTCTCTTTGCCTGCCAAAGCGCAAGAAGCAATATAAACAATGGCCTGCAATGTTTTACCAAGGCCCATGTCATCAGCTAAAATACCTCCCAGATTATTTAAGGACAAAGTCTTTAACCATTTATATCCTGTGATCTGATAAGGTCTAAGATTTGCATTGATCTCAGATGGAACCTGAAAAGAACTCTCTTTGGGATTCATGATGGCATGAATAAAATCGTCGTATTCCTTATCCTTATTTACATTGATGTCTTCTTTGCCTGAGAGATAAGAATTTAAATAAACTGCTGAACTTTTTGACAGTCTGATCTTATCCTCTTTCATATCTTTGGAAGATAAATTAAGATGCTCCATAATATCCAGCATCTGATTAATATTTTTATCATTAATATTAATAAAGTCGCCATTTTTTAAGCGGAAATATTTCTTCTTTAAACGAATGGATTGAAAGATATCTTTTAACTCTTCTTTAGGTATATTATCATAATCAAATTCAATCTCTAACAAATCAATTTCAGAGCTCACTCTTACATTCGTACTCAATGTACTTGGTTTATTGATTTTGATCTTACGAAATTCTTCTGAATAATATAGCTCACAAATATTTGACAGTTCATTAATATTACCGGAAAGCAATTCATAGATACTCTTATCATCTCTCATAATATAACAATTCTTATAAGGTTCAAAATTTAATCGTTCCAGTGTATCAAATATTTGATTTTCTTTATTCATTTGTCTTATGATAATTAGTTTATTCGCATCAATTGGTTCCAATGGATTAAATTCAAAATCATCATATTGAAATTTTATATCTGCTTTTATGCTGGCCTTGTATTGGTCCAAAAATATCTTAACTTTTAAGTCGCTTGTAATATATTGATCCTTAAGATTACTTGGGATATCAATATTCATTGTTTCATGAATTTTAGGCAGAACACGTTCCAGGAATTTATTCTTATATTCTCCTTTAAAAATTAAAGGCTCTTTATTCTTCCCAAGATTATTATAAAAAGGAACATAATTTTTTATAAATATTTTATTGGGATTATATAATACATGGGCACAATATAATAATTCTCCATTCTCAGCCACCGGAATAACATTTTCTTTCCCGTTATAATCCAGTGTAATAGAATCTTCATCAATATTCAGCTGATACTTAATCTTAGGATTGTCTGGTACAAAAGTGATTTCTTCCAGCATTTTACCATAAAGTTCAAGATTAAATTTTCCTCCTGCTGTAAGAGACAATAATTTAAGCAGCATGTTCTGCGTAAAGATCATTTGATTTTTGGAAAATAAATTAGAATAATAAACTTTTCCAAGGGATTCCTGTATCTCAAAAATTTCTAAAAAATAATCAAGTATTCCTTTGGAAACCGGATCAAATCTGCTTTCTCCGGCTACATAATTAAAGTTTTTACCCAATGTAATATTATTATGATTTGCAATGTCAGTAAGAAACTTTTTTATACTTTGCACTTTGTATAATTTGGTACTTCCCACTTGAAAAGATACATATGCTTTTCCGGTATTCTTCTTTAAAATATTTGGAATTTGAATATTCAGTTCCAGATGAAAAATTTCACCAAAATTGTTTAATAAGTCATCCTTATCAAAATATTCAAGAATATTATAAATCTTCTTTTCTTCCGGGTCAGATGGCACTACTTCATCACTTTTTTTGTTGTAGTCATATAAAAATAGCAAAGTAGCAACTACATGTTTACAAGCACCATTATATTTCACACTGGCAGGACAATTACAGTGATATGAAAAGTTGCCATCATCTTTTACATCAATGGTAACACCATAATCAGATTTTCCATGAACGATTGCATGGTATTGTTTATTCTGTTTTGACCAGGCTACATTTAATATGGCTTTATTATTATAATAACGTAATCCTCTGGAATACACGGCATCATTGATTGCTATTTTTCTGATGGATGCTCTGGATAATTGAATCATACCCACCTCTCCTTTTTATTTAAATCCATTCATCTATATAAATTTATTATCTGAATTTTTGGTATCTTTTAATTATAACATAATTAAAAGATTTTGTGTATTATTTCAAATACATTCTTGAAATATCTTCAAATTGGGAATAAGATTAACGATGGACTGTTATTACAAATGACTTATATAATTGGAGGAACAAAGGAACAATATGGATAAATTAAAACCAAAGCTTTTTTCTGTAATGAAAAATTATACGAAAGAACAATTTATGAAAGATGTGGTTGCGGGAATCATAGTTGCAATCATAGCATTGCCTTTATCAATTGCACTCGCCATTGCGTCCGGAGTCAATCCGGAAAGAGGATTGTATACTGCTATTATAGCAGGCTTCTTTATCTCTTTTCTTGGAGGGAGCAGAATTCAAATAGGCGGTCCTACCGCGGCATTTGTTGTTATTATTTATAGTATCATCCAGGAATATGGTTTTGATGGTTTAGTGATTGCAACCATATTATCTGGTATTATTTTAATTATTATGGGGTTATTAAGATTTGGAAGTTTAATAAAATTTATTCCTTATACCATAACAACAGGGTTTACTTCCGGGATTGCAATAGGTATTCTGGCCGGACAGATAAAAGATTTCTTTGGGCTTGACATGGGTCCTGTTCCGTCGGAATTTATTGAAAAAATAAAAGTATATGCTCTGAATATACATAGTATTAATCTCTCAGCTTTATTTATTGGTTCTATATCTATAATTACCTTAATATTTTGGCCTAAGATCACAGATAAAATACCAGGTTCTTTAATAGCAATTATTGTATCTACTTTATTAGTAAAATTTTTAAAATTAGATGTAAATACCATTGGCAGTGTTTATGGGGAATTATCTTCTGATTTTCCATCCTTTCATATTCCAGCGATGGAATTTAAAACGATTTCCCGTTTAATTCAGCCTGCATTTACCATAGCAATACTTGCCGGAATTGAATCTTTGCTATCCTGTGTAGTATCCGATGGTATGATAGGAAGCAGGCACCGCTCAAATATGGAACTCATTGCTCAAGGTTTCGGTAATATTTTTTCTGGTTTATTTGGCGGCATTCCTGCTACCGGAGCGATTGCACGGACTGCAGCAAATGCCAAAAACGGAGGACGTACTCCAATTTCCGGCATTGTTCATTCCATAACTTTATTATTAATTCTTTTAATATTCATGCCTTTTGCAGCTCTTATTCCTATGCCGGCCTTAGCAGCTGTGTTAATCATAGTGGCTTATAATATGAGTGAATGGAGAGAATTTATTGAGCTAATTAAGACTTCACCAAAAAGCGATATTATTGTTCTGATTCTTACATTCTTACTTACTGTAGTGTTTGATCTGGTAATCGCCATTGAGGTTGGGATTGTTGTCTCAGCCTTCCTTTTCATGAAACGTATGTCTGAGGTAACTGAAGTGAATGGCTGGAAATATATTGAGGATATGACAGATGAAGATGATATTCAGGATTCAGAAAATATTAAATATAAGAAAGTTCCAAAGAATACTCTTGTTTATGAAATTAATGGTCCTATGTTCTTTGGTGCCGCTGATAAATTTATGGATATCACTGCCAACGAAAAACGTAATAAAAATGTTGTGATTATAAGAATGAGAAGTGTACCTGCAATGGATGCTACGGCACTGAATACATTAAAGAAAATTTATAAGACATGTAAGAAAAAAGGAATCATCTTATTATTCTCACATGTACAGGAACAACCAATGCAGGTTATGACAAAGGCTGGTTTTACTGAAATGGTCGGCTTTGATAACTTTTTACCTCATACGGATGATGCTCTTCTTCTCGCAGAAGAAATAAGAATAAAGAATAGATAATTATAAAAATTTGTTGTTGACAAATCCTTCTAAAGATAATAGAATAAATAGCAACAATCATAAGTAATTGAAACCGTTGAGAAAGACGAGTACATGTAGAAACTAACCTACAGAGAGTGACATAGGCTGAGAGTGTCGCAGTTAAGACTAGATGGAATGGACTTTTGAGGGCAGACCGAAATTATAGTAGGCTCTGATGGGAACTCAACCCATTATCAATGAGATCATGTAATAGCATGAACAGAGGTGGGCGTTTTATACGTCAATTTGGGTGGTACCGCAGGATTTTAACTCTTGTCCCTTTTATGTAAGGGATGGGAGTTTTTTTAATATAAAAAACGACGAATACTATTAATCATTCGAAACCGATCCCTAAAAGATACAATACAAACACTATTAATCTGTAAAACAGGGAGGAATCATTATGAAATTAAAAAAACTATCAAATCTTCTATTAGTATCAGCACTGGCATTTACAATGTTTACTGGATGCGGTAAACAGGAACCTAATACGAACCAAAATGAATCTGAAAATAGTACAACTGAAAATATCAGCGATGACGGGAAAATGTATACCATTGGCATCTCTCAAATTGCTCCTCATGGTTCATTAGACAATTGCAGGGAAGGTTTTATTGCCGGTCTTGCAGAAGCAGGATTTGTTGAAGGTAAAAATTTAACCATTGATTTTCAGAATGCAAACGGTGAGGTTTCAAATGCCAGTATGATTTCAGATACTTTTGTATCTAAGAATTATGACTTGATCTGCGGAATTGCTACCCCAACTGCAATGGCGGCTTATAATTCTGCGATTGACACTGATATCCCGGTAATCTTTACCGCAGTTTCAGATCCGGTAGCCGCTGAATTAGTAAAGACTTTAGAAGCGCCTGGGACAAATAGCACAGGAACTTCCGATGCTCTTCCACTGGAGGCACAAATGCAGATGATTCGTGGATTTATGCCGGATGCCAAAAAAATTGGGATCCTGTATACAACCAGTGAAGTTAATTCTCTTACTCATTTAGAACAATTTAAAGAACTTGCCCCAAAATATGGTTTTACTATAGAAGCGGTTGGTGTAAATAATTCATCTGATATTCCATTGGCAGTTGATACTCTTCTTGGTAAAGTAGATGTAATTAATAATTTTACAGATAATAATGTTGTGAATAACTTAGATACAGTAGTCAGCAAAGCAGCTGAAAAAGGAATTCCGGTTTTCGGTTCTGAAGAAGAACAAGTAAAGAAAGGCTGTGTCGCTGCCCAAAACATCAACTACTTTGAACTGGGGAAAGTAACAGGTAAAATGGCAGCCGAGGTATTGAATGGAGCAGATCCAAGTACAATGCCTGTCCAGGTCATCTCTGATGCTGTTCCGGTAGCCAATCAGGAAGCGATGGATATGTTTGGATTGACCATACCTGAAGAATATAAAGATTCTGTAACTTATTTAGAGGCATCTGCCAAATAGCAAATGAGGAATGAATATGGAAACTATACTATCATTATTAAAGACCATCCTTGAGCAAGGATTTATTTATGGAATATTAGCTCTTGGTATCTATATAACTTATGAAATACTTGATTATCCGGATTTATCAGTAGATGGTACTTTCCCATTGGGTGCAGCAATTACGGTAGCTTTCATCCTAAATGGCGTGGATCCGTGGATAGCCATTATAATCTCCTTCCTTGGAGGAGCACTTGCAGGATTGGCAACCGGTATATTTCATGTTGTATTTGGCATTAAAGACCTTTTATCAGGCATCTTAACCATGACGGCCCTCTACTCTATAAATCTAAAAATAGCTGGGAGAGCCAATGTACCTATCACCAATGAGACCAGAATATTTAATAGTGGAATTACTGAATATATCCCAGAGAGCTTAGCTAATTATAAAACATTAATTATAATCTTTATATGCGTAATAATCATTAAAAAGCTATTAGACTTATATCTTAAGACTAAGTCAGGGCTTCTTCTGCGTGCAACAGGTGACAATCCCGGAATGGTTACTCTTCTGGCAAAGAATCATGGTTACATGAAGATTATTGGTCTTATGATCTGTAATGGATTAGCTGCAGTGGGTGGCAGCATATTGGCCCAGCAGCAGAGATATTTTGATTCAACTATGGGAACCGGTATGCTGGTAATGGGTCTTGCATCTGTTATTATAGGAAGGTCTATTTTTAAGAAAAGCAAATTTATGAAAGCTACTACAATGGTTCTTATCGGTTCTGTTATATATAAAACATGTTTAGCGGTTGCCATATATTATGGAGTGAATCCAAATGATCTGAAACTCCTTATGACAATTCTATTCCTTATAGTTTTAATCTCTAATGATGCAATTGGGAAAGGAGGCTTTAAAAAATATGTTAGAGCTTCAAAAAATTAATAAAACCTTTCATAAAGGTACCGTCAATGAATCTGTTTTGTTCAGAGATTTTAACTTAACTGTAGAAAAAGATAATTTTATCTCTATTATTGGAAGCAATGGTTCAGGTAAGTCCACTTTACTTAATGTAATCTGCGGTACAATACCAGTTGATTCAGGTAAAGTACTGCTTAGAGGCAATGATATTACCAAGATGAAAGATTTTAAACGTTCTGATTTTATTGCCAGAGTTTATCAGGATCCTGCAAAAGGTTCCTGTCCCTCTTTTTCTATCCTGGAGAATATGGCGTTAGCTGATAATAAAGGGAAACCTTACTTATTTACAAAAGCTGTGAATAAAAGCAAAATAGATGAATACAGGACTCATCTTGAACAGCTTCATCTTGGACTTGAAAATAGAATTCACGATAAAGTTGGAAATTTATCCGGTGGTCAGCGTCAGGCTCTTGCAATGATCACTTCTACTCTCACACCCAATGATATTCTAATATTAGATGAACATACTGCAGCTTTGGATCCCAAGACAGCGGATAACATTATGGAATTGACTTATGATCTTATAAAACGTAAAAATCTGACTACTATTATGGTCACTCATAATCTTAAATTTGCTCTCTCCTATGGCAATCGACTTATGATGATGCATCAGGGGGAATCGATTATAGATGTATCAGGGGAAGAAAAAGAACGAGTTCAATTAAGTGAAGTTTTAGAACGCTTTAATGAGATAAGTATAGAGACTGGAAATTAATATATCAATGATTTAAAATAAACTGGTGTACTCATATATAGATATGTATTCATATTAGAAAATACTTTAACCAAAATTTTTGAACCTTCAATCAGGAGTGAATACTGGTTGCAAGTCCTTAATTTCCTTGATATAATGGTCTGGAGTTTAATTTAAGGAGAATAAGTATGAAGAGACAAGATGAAGTAATAGCTGGATCAAGTGAAACATTACGCCAGTTAAATTATATAGAAAATTTAAAAAAACACTATATTGATAAAGCAAGTGAAATTGGCAGACCATTAACTGCACACATTGCTACTTTTGGCTGCCAGATGAATGCGAGAGATTCTGAAAAAATTGCCGGTATCCTTGAACAGATAGGTTATACCATGATAGATTCCGAAGATGCTGATTTTGTTGTATATAATACTTGTACTGTCAGAGAAAATGCAAACTTAAAGGTATACGGCAGACTTGGATACTTAAGTAAATTAAAAAAGAAAAATCCCAACATGATGATAGCTTTATGCGGATGTATGATGCAGGAAGATGCTGTAGTGGAAAAAATCAAGAAAAGCTATCGATTTGTTGATATCATTTTTGGAACTCATAACATCTTTAAACTTGCAGAATTGATTCAGGCCAGAATTGAATCGAAAGGAATGATCATTGACATTTGGGAAGGTACAAAAGAAATTGTAGAAGATCTTCCAAGTGAGAGAAAATTCAAATTTAAAGCAGGGGTTAATATTATGTATGGATGTAATAACTTCTGTAGTTATTGTATCGTTCCATATGTAAGAGGCAGAGAACGAAGCAGAGATTCAAAAGATATCATTAAAGAAATCAAAGAACTCGTTGCAGATGGAGTTGTTGAAATAATGCTGCTTGGTCAGAATGTTAACTCCTATGGTAAAACTCTTGAAACTCCTATGTCATTTTCTGAATTACTTCAGGAAATTGAACAAATTGAAGGTTTGGAAAGAATTCGTTTTATGACTTCTCATCCCAAGGATCTATCTGATTCATTGATTGAAGTGATGAAGAATTCCAAGAAAATATGTAATCATTTACATCTTCCGGTTCAGGCAGGAAGTTCAAGGATTTTAAAGATCATGAATCGAAAATATACAAAAGAACAATATTTAGAATTAGTTGAGAAAATCAAGGCGGCCGTTCCTAATATCTCACTTACCACGGATCTTATTGTAGGTTTTCCGGGTGAAACGGAAGAAGATTTTTTAGAAACTCTTGATGTAGTAAGAAAAGTTCGTTATACTGCAGCATATACTTTCATCTATTCCAAAAGAACAGGTACTCCTGCCGCAAATATGGAAGAACAAGTGCCGGAAGAGATTATTAAAGACCGCTTTAACCGGTTATTAAAAGAAATCCAAAAAATCTCATCTGAATTATCAGAACCTGATACTGGTTCTATTCAAAAAGTATTGGTGGAAGAAATCAATGGACAAGATAACAGCCTCTTAACAGGACGATTAAGTAATAATCTTCTTGTTCATTTTAAAGGAGATCCCTCATTAATTGGTAAAATTATTGATGTAAGGCTTGATACTTGTAAAGGATTCTATTATTTAGGAGAAGCAATCCTGTAAATTATATCTGATATTTAAATGATAACAAAAAATATAGGCCTGCCACTTTTTTATTATTAGTGACAGGCCTTCCTATATTCCTGATTTATAGATCAACTGAATTGATATGTCAGGATTTCTTCAAAGTTTCCATTATAACAATAGTAAACTGTTTTATCTATATGGGAATAGACCATTGATAAAGCTGTCTTCCATTCTCCATTCTGTCTTACTGCCTGCAAGACTTTAAATGCGTCTGAAACGCTAAGATAGTGATCCTTATCTAACATGTCATTAACAATTTCATATCTGTCTAATCCATCCCCTGCCACTTCTTTTTTATCCTTATAATCACATAAAGAAAAATTAGTCATTACATAATAAGGTGACTCATTAAATTCACTAAATATATTCTTTCGTCCTGGCTCCACAATCCATACGTTTCCATCTTTATCTGATATCATATTATGTACACTATAATCTGGAACATTTACCACTTCCATATTATTCAAATACTCATTTAATTCATTAGGAGTTATTATTTCATACAGGATATCATTCACCAGTTTCGTTGTATGTGTAACTTTCCTGCCTGCTCTCCTGTAACTGCCCGTTCCGTTTGAATCAACCATTAAATGATTAATGAAGGTTCCTTCTTTATTAACACCAAATGAGGGCATTTTACCTCTCCCGCCATCAACTAAGACTGAGAAAACTTTAGGATCTTTTGTAGATACTTCAAATGGCATTCCATTATTGTCAAAATTCATGGCTACTATGATATTTTTCTTTCTATAGACAAAACTTGTACACATTTTTTACCCTCACTTTTAAATGAAATACATTGTTGTACTTTTCCTGATTAATCTTCTGTCCTGCTTATATGATTGCTTTTGAGCTTTATAAAAATCCACCTAAAAGCATCAAAAATCCCACCATAAATTATTGCAGAAATTATATGTCCAATATACCAATATATTGATATATTCCCCAAAATAGTATTACATGCTATTAAAGGACCCGAATTCATGAAATCTCTGGTAAAATCCATTCTGGATAATCTTAAGAGAATGGGATTAAAATATATTAACACAATACTTTTAGAATCTCTACCTTCATAATGCATATATATCATTAACAAACTAATGATTACAAACCAAAATGTAAATGACTTTATTATTTTCTTAATCATGGTATCCCTCATTTATACAATATTTTCTTTACAAAACATATAAAAAACGGTCAACTTTAATGTCCTTATTTCCTACATCATCTCTTAACAATCAAACACTCCCTTATTAGTAATATTTTTAAGAAAGAATTATCCTCATTATAAATTATGCTTCATAATATTTCCACATTTATTTTAAAGTCAGCTTTGCCAACAATGACTAAAATAAGCCTTAAATAAAATAATTATTTTGAGCGTCATCCGGCCGAAGATGGTGTTCATGTTTTGTCAAGACTCTAAGGAATAATGAATGTCCATAGCATTCATTATTTCTTAGCTTAGAGGCTTGTAAAAAACATACCATCATGAGGGAAAGGTAGCTCAAAAATTATTTTATTTAAGGCTTTTCTAAACATCAAAGGGCAAAGCGTCTGTTTACAATATATGATAAATTACAACTTAAACACTTCAACAATAGATTTAAGGGAATCTGCAGAAGAAAGTGTTTCTTTTACTTTATTATAGGTTTCAGTCGTTAAAACTTCGATACCATGATTATGTTTTACAATATCTATGACGCCCTTTGCTGATTCACTGATTGCCGAATTGATTTCATCCATTTCAGAAGTGATTTTAACCATTGTTTCACTAAGGTTATCAACTGCTTCATGAATATTGTCCATAGTATCATTCACATAGATAGCATCTTTATTATACTGGTCACTTACACTGATAAAGTTAGAGTAATCAGATAGTACATTTTCATCCAGAAAATGAAGAATCTGAATTAAACTATCCGACATCTTCTTAACTGCAAGATTAACACTTTCAACGATTTCTGTAATATTAGATACTGTATTGGCAGATTGTTCCGATAAATTTCTAATTTCATTCGCTACAACACTGAATCCTCTCCCCGCTTCTCCTGCTCTCGCAGCTTCAATGGATGCATTTAATGAAAGGAGATTCGTCTGTGCTGCAATATCCATAATTGTATTGGTTAAATCGTTAATTTTAGAAACCGATTTTGATTTTTCAATTGCTGTTTCCGTTTCTTTCTTTACGGAATCATAAATTAATTTTGTCCTGTTACTGGCAATCTCCGTACTTTTCTTTAGATTTTTGGCTCTGTCCATAATAGATTTAGAAAGATGAACCCCGGTAATTGCTTTTTCGCGAATATCAAATGTTCTTGCTTCGATATTCCCAATATCTTTATTGATAGAATCTGAACTTGTTGAGCTTTGTTCCATACTGGCAGACAGCTGTTCACCAGTTGCAGAATTATCATAAGCATTATCATTGACTGTATTGGCAATATCATAAAGATCATTAGCACGATTACTGATCATTTCTGAAGATTCCAACACCTGCATCATCATTTCCCGGAAGGCTTTACGCATTTTAAGTATGGATTTGCTCATATGTCCGGTTTCATCTTTTTTATTTGTTAAGTATTCATAAGGATCATCGGCAGACAGGTCAAAATCAGCAGTCTTTTTAATTAATTTAGTTACTTTCTTAATTGGAGTGGTAATTGTGTAGGAAAAAAGGTAACCAATGGTAGAAAGTATAATTATAATTAATATGGATATGATAACAGCGCTCTGAATCATTCTTGTTATGGGTTGATCAATAACTTCTTTATCAATTACCATACATAAAATCCAATTATTTATTGGAGAAATCCTATAACTTACATAATAATCCTTGCCATTCATATTATTATGTAAAACAGCCGGTTCAGGTATCTTTCCCTCTGATATTTTCTTAACGATATCCAATAAGTCCTTATTTTGCGTTACCGTACCGATTATTTCAGTATTGGGATCATATATGTATGTTCCATTACTATCTAAAAGATATGCATAACTATTCTTTTCATCTAATACCTTAATATTTGCAATGGTATCAGATAATAAAGATACTTTAACGGTAGTGGTTAGTATCCCTACGACTTCATTTTCATCATAAACAGATACCTCAGGTATTCCAAGGGTAACTACAGGAGTTCTATCCTCTCCGGCAAAAAAAACATTACTTTGAGCTGGTATTTTATCTTTGATAATTTTCTGGATATATTCTTCCTGAGAACAATCGGTACCTATCAGGGAAGTATCAGAACTTAAAACAATCATTCCAGAGAGATCAAGGAGGGAAATATTCTCGTGGTCTGAATTTTTCTCCATATATTTCTCAAGAGCTCTTTTGGATTCTGCTTTCATACGCACTCCTTTTGAACCTTGAAAATTAAATAAATCTTCTGAATTATCCAGATATGACATGGAAGCATTCATTGTATCAATGGATTTATCAATATCTTTACTTCTGGCATTTACTAAATCTAATAATGTCGTCTTTGTGTTATTACTTAAAACATTTCCTGATATATTAATGATATAAGTTGATGCAACTAATACTGCTAAAATAATGAAAGAGACCATAAGAAGGGCTATTTTAGTATTAATGGAATGAAAGGTTTTCATTCCATTAATACTATTTCTTTTTTCTTTCTGTTCAACTATGTGGGCCTGATCTGTAATTCCGTTCTTCTTAGATCTGATTCCTTTTCTATTCCATCTAAATCCTATCTTCATTTTAGAACCCACCTTCATCTATCGTCTCCTTTATTCTTTCACCCCACCTAGAGCAACTCCTGCAATAATATATTTAGATAAGGCAAAATATACAATGAAAATAGGAATTACAGTAAGTGTCAAACCAACATAAGTTCTGCCCAGATCAAAATTAGAAGGATCTACATCTTTGATTTTAGCAATTAACATTGGCAGGGTATATCTTTTTTCTTCAGAGATAATCATTGCCGGAGTGAAATAATTATTCCAGGATGCAATAAAAGCAAAGATTGCCTGGGTTGCAATTGCTGGTTTTAATAAAGGCAATGCAATCCTGTTAAAGGTATTAATTTCACCGGAACCATCAATTCTGGCTGCATCAACGATCTCAAGGGGCAAACCATTCTTCATGAATTGTTTCATAAAAAATACCACACTTGGAGCTGCAATTGCAGGAAGAATTAATGGAATATATGTATTTAACAGTCCTAATTGCTGCATAAAACGAAAAAATCCAATTGCGGATACTTGTGCCGGAACCATCATGACTGCCAATATAAATGACCAGGCAAAGTTTCTTCCCTTAAATTTATAAACAGTAAGACCATATGCGACCATACTGGAAGCATAAACACATAATCCAGTTGATATAATTGAAATAAAAGCACTGTTGCCCATATTCAGCCATACATTTTTATACTCACTTAAAAAATTCGTTAAGTTATTTATTAAATGATCAGATGGTATCAAACTTATCCCTTGTTGAATTGCAACACTTGTTCTTGTGGAGTTAACAAGCATGATCCAGAAAGGAAGTATACTTAAAATACATAAGAAAATACAAACAATATATCGAATGGTCCTTTGACTTATTAATAAAGGCTGAAATTTATTTTCTCTCTTTTTATTATTCATAATAGTCTACTCCTTTCCTATTTTTTTCATATATTTCTTATTCTCTTTACGTTCTTTAATTTCATCTTTATCCCTCATTATATAAAATAGGATTAGACTTAATATTAAAGTCACGACAAACAATAATACAGATGCAGTTGCACCTTTACCAAGGTTCCTCGTTGAAATACCATGTTTAAATATGTACATTGAAATTGTTTCTGTCTTATAATCAGCCGCTTTTTTGATCATTAATTTTGGAATATCAAACATTTGCATGCCACCGATAGCTGATGTTACTAACGTATATAATAATATTGGTTTTAGTAGTGGTAATGTTACATTCCGATATATTTGTTTGCTTGTTGCACCATCTACCATAGCTGCTTCAAACAAACTTGGGCTAATGCCAAGAACACCTGCAATTAAAATAATCATTGTATTTCCATACCACATCCAGAACTGAATGAATGCAATTAAAAGCCTGCGAAAACCAGTATCATTTAACAAGTCGAAAGTTTTTTCCTTTAATCCTAAACCAACCAGGAATTGATCTCCAGGACCACCAACAGCAAATAAGGAATAAAATAAAGCTGCTATTGTTGCTGCTGTGATAATATTTGGCATATACATCATTACTTTAAATCCGCCCTGGCCTTTTAATTTAATTCTTATATCAGTAAACCAGGAGGCTAAAAGTAAGGATAGTAAAATTTGAGGTACAAAATTGAAAAACCAGATGTAAAATGTATTATAAAAGGCATTACCGATTGATTGGGGTGAACCCGCGATATTCCCTAGTATTTTCGAAAAATCAGTGATAAATAATTTTATTTCTGACATATAATTTTTTAGCCCAATAAAATTCGGTCCAACATAAGAGGCACCCCCATTGCTGGCATAATATTCGTAAAAACTTAAACCCAGTGTATATAATAATGGCCAAAGTGAAAAAATAAGATATACTATAAAAAACGGAGCAATAAAGAAATATCCAAATCTTCCATATTCAATTGTTTTTTTCTTTCGTCTTTGAATTTCACTTTTACTATTTGAATTACTCATATATGTCACTTCCTTATTCTCAGATTTATTCATAGTTATATATTATGCGGTCCGCAAAATAGCGGGCCGCATAATAATCAACGTAAAAACTCCTATATCATGTTTTACGGTCTGGACTTATTCAGTTAATTCTGCAAATTGTCCAATCACAGAAGATTTAAAGTCTGCAATCGCAGTTTCTTTATCTTTTTCTCCTGTTGCATATGCTTTTGCTTCTACGTGGAAGGCATCATTAATTTTCTGATCATAAGCTGTCATGATGGAAGTATCAATTTGATCAGCGGTTTCTGCAAAAATCTTATAGTATTCCTGATTGCCCAGGAAATCAAATGTTCCTTTTCCGTCATCGATAATTCTCTTAATAGCAGCTGTATTATTAACGTAATCTTTCTTTTCTACAGAGTAGTTGTACATAGCATCTTCATCACAAGTAAAGTATCTTATGATTTCAGCAGCCAGGTCTTTGTTAGAGCATTCTTTACCTGCTGCAACCCATGTACCGCCCCAGTAGTACCATTGTGGTCCCTGAGTCATGGCCCAGTCACCATAAGTACCAGTTTCTGCGTCGCCGGCATTTGCCATAAGTGTCCATTGTACAAACCAGGTAGAACCGAAATAACCAAATGTTGAATCATTTCCGGCATTCGCTGCCCATGCATCTGACCATTGAGTAGTTCCATTGGTTAATCCTTCTGTTTCAAGAATCTTATTGAATTCTAAATACTCTTCCATTTTTGGATCAACTGTAAGTTTACCATCTTTCACCCAGGCAGATGTTCTTGCGGACATATATGGTCTGAATGCATCATCTGGACCTGAAAGCATTTTTGTAGCTCCGCCTGATTCTTTGCTGATCTTTCTGGCTACTTCTAAGAAAGAATCCCAGTCTTTAATCATTTCCTGAACTTTTGCCGGGTCATCTGTTCCAAGATATTTCTTAGCCAGGCTTCTTCTATAGATAAATTCTCCAGGTGCTGCCTGCCAGGAAAGTCCTTTCTGGCTATTATCACGTTCGTCTTGAGCTGTGGTTACAGTGTAATTATATTGATTTGGGTAATCAGCTGCAGTAATGCCTAAATCATCCATCTTTAATGTATTATCAGAAGAAACATATTTCTTAATATAATCTGCTTCTAAAAGTAAAAGATCTGGTGCATCTTCAGCCCCACTGCCTTCAAATGCCAAGTCAAGCTTTTCCTGATAAGCATCTGTACCAGTAATGACATATTGAAAATCATATTTATCTTTGTATTCTGGATGATCTTTTAAGAAGAAATTTTCCATCATTCCCTGGAATTCATCATTCCATGACCAGATGTAGAATTTTTCTTTACCAGTATCCGTCTGATCGGTTTCATCCGATTCTTTATTCGTTTCAGCCACTTCATCGGTTTTTGTAGCTGCATCTTTAGAATCGTCTTTCCCGCAAGCTGTTAAGCTACCTAACACTAACACTGCTGTTAATGCCAATGCCATAATTCTCTTTTTCATACCTTATCCTCCTTAAGATTAATACAATAAGTTATTAGTGCGAAAGCCTACTTACAGAATTCCCTGAGAGTAGTTTCCCTTTCACCACAGCTCTTGTGATAAGAGTTGTTTTCGGTCTTTCGATTAAGCTAATTAAGTGATCTGCTGCTTCTTTGCCTAATAAATAAGTATCTTGTTTTAGAGTCGTAAGTTTTGGTTCAAGAACCTGTGTAAAATGAAGACCATCGTAGCCAACTACAGAAATGTCATCTGGAATATGCAATCCTTGCTCTTTTATCTCATTGATTCCACCTATACATGCAAAATCATCAGGATAGATAATGCATGTAGGTCTGGATTTCAAGGCAAGTAATTCTCTGGTTCGGCTTGCGGCGGATTCGGTATCATGGTAAATTCCTTCTTGCACATAGCTTTCAGGGATTTCAATCTGTAATTCTTCCATAGTCCTATAGAAACTTGTGACACGATCCCTTGTAACTGAAGAATCGGCACCATGGATATAAGCTATTTTACGATGCCCCATGCTGTGAATATATGTAACCAAATCTCTCATCCCAGCAATATTATCAGAAATAATTGCTGTTCTGTTATTAAAGATATGATCGATGGTAACAACAGGTATATCACTATTAATTAATTCAACCACTTCCGGTTCATCAAAATTAACACATGCAATTACCACTCCATCAACGCCGCGATATCGACAGTGTTCATAATAAGACATAGCTCTGGTTCCAATATGATGATTAATAAATGTGACATCATATCCTCTCTTCTCGACATTTACTTTAAAATTATCAAGAACACTGGCAAAATACTCATGAGTCAAACCACTCCTGGCTTCATCTACAAACAATACTCCTATATTATAAGTACGATTTGTTTTTAAAGCCCTTGCAGCAGAATTAGGGAAATACCCCAGTTCGGCAGCTGCCTGTTTAATCTGACTCCTAGTTTCGTCTCCAATATCACTGTAACCGTTTAAGGCTTTACTTACAGTAGCAACAGAAACACCACACTTTAAAGCTATATCTTTCATTGAAACCATTTTCGGCACCTCCAAATATCATTAATATCAATAGTCCACAAATGTAGAACTATACAAAATGTGGAATTTTATCTATTTATTATACACTAGATTCCACAAGATATCAAAATAAATAGAGCTGCACACTTCACTTAATCGTTTTCGCATTTTTAGTATAGCGCAATTATGTTAAGAAAGCAAGAGTAATTTTAAATTTTTTTGTTAATATGCTCAATATATAGATAAGACAAAAGATTTATTATATTATTTTATCAAATCATTTCTTGTTTTATGATAGTTTTATATACATATTTACGAATACGATTTACTAAAAATGAAATTTTCAGTTCTTTTTCTTTATCTTATCTCTTAATTCGTTTCAGTTCTACATAATATCTATATATTGCTATATAAAATAGTTCCTAATTTATGTAATTATACAAAAATAAAATATAATAAAACTTAATATTGATTTAATAATAATTATAATATATACTAAAATAGTAAATAAAAAGTTTCTTGAAAATCTACTTAACCGTTTTCGCAAAACATAAAACTTTTAACTTACTATAATAAATTTAATAGCTGTATTATCTATTAGATTGAATGGAGACGAATATGAAATATGGATATTTTGATGATACAAATAAAGAATATATAATTACCTCACCAAATACCCCGCTTCCCTGGATTAATTACTTGGGAAGTGATAACTTTTTTTCTTTGATTTCTAATACCTGCGGGGGATATAGTTTTTACAAAGATGCCAAGATGTTACGCTTGACAAGGTATCGCTATAATAATGTTCCACAGGATTGCAACGGAAGGTATTATTATATAAAAGAGGAAAATGATATATGGACACCTGGGTGGCAACCGGTAAAAACATCCTTAGATGAATATTCCTGCCGCCACGGATTAGGATATAGTATCTTTTCTTCTGCAAAAAATAATTTACAAGCTACTCTTCTGGCTTTTGTACCTCGTAATGATAATTGTGAAATTAATCAATTAAAATTAAAGAACAACAGTAATAAAGAAAAGAAAATATCATTATTTTCTTACGTTGAATTTTGTTTATGGAATGCTGTTGATGATATGACTAATTTTCAGAGAAATTACAGTATTGGTGAAGTTGAGGTTCATGGCAGTGAAATATATCATAAGACTGAATACCGTGAAAGAAGAAATCATTATGCAGTATATGCTGTTAATTCTCCTGTTGATGGATTTGATACAAGTAGAGATGCATTCATCGGGCCTTATAAAAGTGTTGAAGGCCCTGAAGTTGTAGCTGCCGGAAAATCAACGAATTCTATTGCAAGCGGCTGGGCTCCAATTGGATCCCATAACATTAATATAATATTACAGCCCGGGGAAGAAAAAAGTTTTATATTTGTTTTAGGTTATATTGAAAATCCTTCCGATGATAAATGGGAATCTGACAATATAATCAATAAAAAACCGGCTAGAGAATTGTTAAATCGTTATAATACAGATGAAAAAGTTGAGAGCGCTTTATTAAAATTAAAACAACACTGGAATCATCTTTTAGATCACTTTAATTTAGAAAGTAATGATGATAAATTAAACCGTATGGTAAATATCTGGAATCAATATCAATGTATGGTTACTTTCAATATGTCCAGATCTGCTTCTTATTTCGAATCAGGAACTGGTCGTGGTATGGGATTCAGGGACTCTTGTCAGGATCTATTAGGGTTTGTTCATCTGATTCCTGACCGTGCCAGAGAAAGAATTCTTGATATTGCTGCAACTCAGTTTGAAGATGGAAGTGCATATCACCAATATCAGCCCCTTACCAAAAAAGGAAATCTGGATATTGGAAGCGGATTTAATGATGACCCATTATGGTTAATCGCATGTGTCAGTGCTTACATAAAAGAAACCGGTGATATTGGCATACTGAATGAAATGGTTCCATTTGATAATAATGAGGAAAAATCCCAAACATTAATGGAACATCTCAGACGATCTTTTCAATACACGAATACACATTTAGGACCTCATAAATTACCCCTTATCGGCCGTGCAGACTGGAATGATTGTCTTAACCTGAACTGCTTTTCCAATGAACCCGGTGAATCATTTCAGACATGCAGTAATTTTGAAAGCGGGAAAGCTGAATCCGTATTCATTGCAGCCATGTTTGTAAAATACGGAAAAGAATACGCTAAGATATGTAATCTTATTGGCTTAGGAGAAGAAACAGATAAAGTTTTAGAATCAGTAGAAAATATGTATAATGCAATTCTTGACCATGGTTGGGATGGAGAATGGTTCCTTAGAGCATACGATGCTTACAGTGAAAAAATTGGTTCTAAAGAATGTGCCAGTGGCCAGATATTTATCGAACCCCAAGGTTTCTGTGTGTTGGCAGGTGTTGGTGTAAAGGAAGGTCTTGCACAAAAAGCATTAGATTCCGTGAAAGAAAGACTTGATACCAGATATGGTGTAATGTTGCTTCAACCGGCTTATACGAAATACCACCTTAATCTTGGTGAAATTTCTTCTTATCCGCCTGGATACAAAGAAAATGCCGGTATCTTTTGTCATAATAATCCTTGGATATCTATCGCAGAAACAGTATTAGGTCGAGGAGACAGAGCTTTTGAAGTCTATTCAAAGATATGTCCTGCATATATTGAAGATATCAGTGAAATTCATCGTACAGAACCATATGTATATTCACAGATGATTGCCGGCAGAGATGCAGCCGCCCATGGAGAAGCAAAGAATAGCTGGCTGACCGGTACTGCCGCATGGACATTTGTAAATGTATCTCAATACATATTGGGTATTATGCCTGCATATGATGGATTAAGTGTTGATCCTTGTATTCCAAAATCAATGGATACATTTAAAATCAAAAGAAAATTTAGAAATGCTACTTATAATATAACCATTCATAATCCCAAACATGTAGAAAAAGGTGTAAAGAGCCTTACTGTAAACGGCCAAGAAATGGAAGGTATACTTATTCCACTTCTACCGGGTGTAACCCAATATGATGTTACAGTAATCATGGGATGATAATAATTTAGGGAGTATACTTTTTATATATAATACTATAAAACTTCATCCTAAAAAAAGGAATCTATTTTAAAGCTGATTCATTCTAAAGATAGATTCCTTTTTAGAAGTTTTATAATATTTCTACTTATTCTTTATTAACCATACGATACATGATCCCTTCATAAGGTCTTAATGTTAAATTAGATAAATCTAATGATGAATCCTTATAATTGCTGATTAATATATTTAATGATTTATCTGATGCTCCGGGATATTTAAAAATCACATCTTTTTCGTAAAAATTACACACTACAATAATTTTTTCTTCATTCAGATTTCGTTCATATGCAAAAATATTATCATCTTCTTCATAAATCATTTTAAAATCCCCATAAACGATAGCTGTATATTCTCTTCGAATCTCAATTAATTTTTTATAATGATAAAAGATAGAATTGGAATCTGCCAGATTATTTACTACATTGATACGTTTATAATTAGGATTTATCTTTAACCAAGGTCTTCCGGCAGTAAAGCCTCCATTTTCAGAATCATCCCATTGCATAGGAGTCCTTGCATTATCACGCCCTTTGGCATAAATAGATTCCATGATCTCTTCATGGGAATAACCGTTAGCAATCCTCTCATTATACATATTGCGGATTTCTATATCATTATAGTCTTCTATACTCTCAAATTTAACATTAGTCATGCCTATTTCTTCCCCTTGATAAATATATGGTGTCCCTTTTAAACCATGAAGCAGGGTAGCGAGCATTTTACCGCTTTCCATATAATACTCTTTCTCATTTCCAAAACGGGATATAATTCTTGGCATATCATGATTGCACCAGAATAAACTATTCCAGCCTTCATTCATGAGTTCTGTCTGCCACTTATTCATGACTTTTTTCAGTCCGATAAAATCAAGTGGAGCCAGCTCCCACTTCCCTTTTCCCGGCACTTCATCAAGTAAACAATGTTCAAATTGAAAGATCATACTAAGTTCACTTCCGTCCGGATTAGAGTATTGTCTTGCAATTTCCGGAGTTGCACTCCAGCACTCTCCTACAGTTAATAAATCTTTATTTCCAAAGGTATGCCGGTTCATTTCCCGAATATAATCATGTAGTTTTGGTCCATTTACGGTAATCATCTCATCCGGTATTTTCCCGATCATTTCAAGGACATCCATACGAAACCCACCGATTCCTTTATCAATCCAAAAATTCATAACATCCCAGATCTCTTTTCGTACCTTTTCGTTTTCCCAGTTTAGATCCGGTTGTTTTTTAGAGAAGAAATGGAGGTAATATTGTCCCGTAAGTTCATCATACTCCCAGGCACTGCCTGAAAAATTAGATCCTAAATCATTAGGAACGCTGTCATCTACCGGATCTCTCCAAATATAATAATCTCTATAAGGGTTGTCCTTTGATTTTCTTGATTCAATAAACCATGGATGTTCATCTGAGGTATGGTTTGCCACAAGATCCATAAGGATTTTAATACCACGCTTACCTGATTCTGATAAAAGTTCTTCCATATCCTTCATTGTACCGAATTCATCCATAATGTCAGTATAATCACTAATGTCATATCCGTTGTCATCATTAGGAGACTTGAACACCGGACTTAACCAGATTACATCAATTCCTAATTCTTTAAGATAATCCAGTTTTGAGATAATTCCCTGCAGGTCCCCTATTCCATCTCCATTGCTATCCATAAAACTTCTTGGATATATTTGATATACAATACTCGATTGCCACCATTTTTTCTCCATCTTAAATCCTCCTGTGATTTTTTCAATCTAAAACTTAATCTGATTTATCAGATAACTTTTCAAATCTTACTTGACATAAAATATATTCAAATTATAATAACATTATATATACACATAAAATATAAATCTTGTATTATTTTGCTTATTAATAATACAATTTTGACCTATTAAAATAAATGAATGTAAATGGAGAATTGAATGAAAGATATCAATCTAAAAGAGAAAATCAATCATGGAGATGTACTTTATCCCTTAAAAATATATAGCCATTATGATCCGAATTCCAACTTTTTTGTTTCATACCACTGGCATGAAGAAATTGAATTGGTTTATGTAGAAGAAGGCGAATTGGATATTAAATTAAATACAACGACTCATCGTGGGAAAGCAGGGCAATTATTCCTGATCAACAGTGAAACCCTGCATCAGATCATTGGAGTTACTTCTTCTGTTCACCATGCAGTTGTATTTTCTCCAAATATATTAAGCTTTGAAACTTTTGATTATTCTCAAAGCCACTATATTAATCCAATTTTAAAACATGATTTAAAATTACCGGAGATTATAGATATGAACACTGATTTTGGGAGAGAAATCTTTACAGAATATAAGAATTTACTTAATGATTATAATAACAGGGAAGCCGGATGGTTTTTAAATACCAAGGCTTCCCTACTTAGAATTCTTGCAATCCTCGCAAGAAAAGATTTATTAATATCTAATACAATTTTGGAACAAGAACAACATAAAATCGAAATGATGAAACTAATTATCACCTATATTGAAAAAAACTATTCTTCTAAAATTACTCTTGATGATTTGGCCAGATGCACCAATTTAAATAGTCAATATTTTTGTCGTTTCTTTAAATCCATTGTTGGAAAAACTCCAATTGAGTTCGTAAACCAATATAGAATTGACAAAGCAGCCACACTTCTGCAGGAATCCAATAATAAAATACTGAATGTATGTTATGAAACAGGTTTTAATAATGTCAGCTACTTTATTAAGAAGTTCAAGGAATACAAGGGATGTTTACCGTCTGAGTTCAAAGATATTATTCAAAAGAATCATTTATCAGAGAATGATCCGGCAGAATAAATACAAGCCATCAAAAAACAAAAGGAGTTTTTTCTATCTCAGAATATGTTTCCTGTTGATATTTGATGCTTAATGGGAAGGAAGCATTTTCATTGACGGTCTCCACTGTTATAGCTGGTTTTTCAATATATTCAGAATAGTAATGTACCGTATTCCCGCCTACTTGATCTGGTTCAAATTCATCATCAGGATTTCCTAAATAGTATCCGGTTAATTTTGAGATATTTAAAGCAATCTCCTTTTGTCTTGAATTATATTCATTTGACATGGCATGCCTGTAATAATAGATCACTTTTCCTCTGCTATGATAGTCTATGTATCCAATAGATTTTACTCTATTAAATATCTCTATTAATACCTTGGTCTCTAATTCACTTCCCGGGAACTCTCCGCTATAAATATTCGACTCTCTTACAGGAGATTTTGACCTCCAGGTAACGGATGGAAAATTACGGTTCAGATCAATTCCTCTTCCATTATATTTCCACTGTGAAGAAGGGATATTAAGACTCTTATCATAGTCTCTTAACTCTTTATTCTGAATCTCATCAAATCCTTTTAATGAGATCATGTACCCATCTGGATTAAGCAAGGGGATAAAATATAACGAGTAATTCTCAAGATAATCCGATATTTTCTTTTTCCATAAGCCGTGAATATCTATGTTGTTTTGATTTATTAATATTTTGCAATATGTTTCTAACATTTTCATCATCACAATGGTATTAATCGTTTCACGGCCATGAACCCCGCCGGTACATATCACGTTATTGCTGCCTTTTCCCACTTTAAGAAGCATGATATTTCGATTATCATAGGATTTACCTATTTCTTCAATTTCTAAAATATCTGAATACTGGTCCCGTAAATAAATACAATCTTCTATAAAATTATCATAGTAATAATTTCGGTTTAATGTTATCCTCAATGAAAAAACCTCCCAATCTTTATACTGAATCAAACAATTTTACTTATCCATTGGAATTGTTAAGTACAAGTGATGGATAATTTTCTTTCCTATTATCAGTATATGAAGTTTTTACAGGAAGAAGACATTTTTGTTAATATGACTAAGGTCTTATCTGACCATTACCGAATATGATATATTTAGTTGTTGTAAGTGCCAATAGACCCATAGGTCCTCGGGCATGAAGTTTTTGGGTACTGATTCCGATTTCTGCACCAAATCCAAATTCAAAACCATCCGTAAAACGGGTAGATGCATTTACATAAACAGCCGCCGCATCTATTTCATTTAAAAACTTCATTGAATTATTATAATCTTTTGTAATGATTGCTTCAGAATGTTTTGTATTATATTTATTTATATGGGATATTCCTTCTTCAATACTGTTAACTATCTTTAAAGATATAATGGAATCAAGATATTCCCTGCCCCAATCTTCTTCTGCTGCTTCTTTGATTTGAGCGCTTAATACTCTGGAGTCCATATCCCCACGTATCTCAACATTTCTTAATGTAAGAGCTTCAACTATTTGTGGAATGAATTCTTTGGCAACGGACTTATGTACTACCAATGATTCACAGGCATTACATACACCCAGGCGTTGAGTCTTAGCATTAATAATAATATTGACCGCCATATCTAAATCCGCAAATTCATCTACATAGATGTGGCAATTACCTGTTCCTGTTTCTATAACAGGGATAGTACTATTTTCCACAACACTCTTAATCAGGCCTTCTCCGCCACGAGGAATTAAAACATCAATATATTTATTTAATTTCATTAACTCTGTTGCAGTTTCTCTGCTTGTATCTTCAATTAATATTACAGAATCTCCTGGCAGGCTCACTTTAACTAATGCTTTTTGAATCACATTAACAATTGCTTTATTAGAGTGAATTGCATCACTTCCTCCACGAAGGATGACTGCATTTCCTGTCTTAAAACATAATCCAAAAGCATCTGCAGTTACATTGGGACGTGATTCATAAATAATTCCAACAACTCCAAGGGGAACCCTTTTTTGACCAATAGACAATCCATTAGGACGATTCTTCATTGAAATGATTTCTCCAATTGGATCATCAAGTCCTGTTATTTCCTTCAGACCTTCCGCCATGCTTACGATTCTCTCATGAGTTAAAGATAAACGATCGATTAAAGATTCCTTTACTCCGTTATTCTTTGCATTAGTAACATCTGTTTCATTGGCCTTTAGAATTATTTCTTCCATTTCAAGAAGTGCTTTGGCACAGGCTCTTAAGCCATTGTTTTTCTCTTCCTGCCCCAATACGTTTAATTTTGTTGCTGCAGCCCTTGCTCGTAATCCAATTTCTTCTAAATATTTCATCTAATCACTCCTTTTATGAATCACCCTGGTTGGTGTAATAATATGATCCACTTTTATATCATAAGGATTTACCTCAAGTTGATCTACTATTTGAAAATCATACGCCAATGCAATTTTATGGATAGATAGATGTTTATTTGCCATTAAATATCTATCATAATATCCCGCTCCATAACCAATACGGTTACATTCTTCGTCAAAGGCAAGACCGGGCATAATCATTAGAACATGATCATCTATTGCTTTTTGATGGGAATCAGGTTCTAAGATACCATAAAACCCAATTTTTAACTCTTCCATCTGCTTAATATAATAAAAATCCATCTGTTTATTCACGATTTTAGGTACTGCTATTTTTAATTTATTACGAAAACCATAATGTACAATTGGATTTGTTTGAACCTCTTCATTAAATGCAATGTAAGTATAGATAGCATCATAATTATCCAGAGATATGAAATCTTCTAATCTGTGAAATATATTATTACTATATTCTGTTATTTGATCTGCTGTTAACGTAGATTTTAACGATTTCATTTTCCTTCTGATTTCATTCTTTGTCATTGCACATTCTTCTTTGAAAGTTCTGTGACTGTTCCATCGGGATTCAATAAGGAAACATTATTTAACTGGCTTTTTAAATTACCTCGAATTGCAGCGATATATTCTGCACGTAACTTTTTTTGTTCCTCTTTTTCTGCAGGAGTCAGACCTTCTTTCTGAGATTTTTTATATAGTTCATTGATTCTTCCAATTCTACTTTCATCCATTATGTTCTTTCCTTTCTATAACAAATATATATTTAGGCATTTGCGAAACTTCTGACTATGTCTGTGATTATTTATTAATAGTTATGTAATGTCATTATAGCATGAACACCTGCTTATCGTGAATACTGTTTGGTACTTATATAATTAATTAATTTAAATTTTTCATCTTTGTGTGCTTGAAATAAAGTACCAATATTTTCGCCATTCATGATCTTAGTAATCACTGATACTTTATCTCCGTTGGCAATAACCATATCGGCACCGGAATTCGTTGCTATTCTGGCAGCTGATATTTTTGTGGCCATTCCGCCGGTACCAACCATACTATTAGAACCTTTACCCATAGCTTCCAGGCTTTCGTCAATGGTCTCAACATATTCGATAAAATTTGCTTCAGGATTTTTATGAGGGTCATCGGTATAAAGTCCATCAATATCTGATAAAAGAATCAGGATATCACCTTGGATTAAAGCAGTAACAATTGCAGACAATGTATCATTATCTCCAAACTCTAATTCATCTGTAGAAACAGTATCATTCTCATTTACAATGGGAATGACCCCTAAAGTTAACAATTCTTCAAAAGTATCCCTTGCATTTTTACGACTGATATCATTGATCATTGTATATTTCGTCATCAAAATTTGAGCCGTTAATTGATTGTACTCTGCAAATAGTTTTTGATAGACCATCATTAGTTTTGCCTGTCCTACCGCAGCACAAGCCTGCTTTACAGATGTTTTTTTAGGTTTTTCTTTAATTCCAACTGCTTCTCTTCCAACTGCAATGGCACCGGAAGAAACCAATACTACCTCTTTTCCCTGATTTCTTAAGTCTGTTAATACCCGAACTAATTTTTCCATCTTTGCAAGATTTAAATTTCCAGTCTGTTCATGAGTCAGGGATGAGGAACCTATCTTGATTACAATTCTCTTTTTCTCTTTTAATACTTCTCTATTCATCTTTATTATCCTTCCTGAAGGGAATTTCTATGGCCGATATCTATGTGCGATTGCTTCCGCTACTTTTATTCCATCCATAGCTGCGGATGTAATACCGCCGGCATAACCTGCACCCTCACCACAAGGGTAGATTCCTCTAATGTTACTTTCTAAGAGTTCATTCCGTAATATACGGATAGGGGAAGAAGTTCTTGTTTCTACACCTGAAAGAACCGCTTCTTCATTGGCAAATCCCTGTATTTTCTGATCAAATGCATTAATCCCTTCAATCAGTGTATCCGTAATGAATCTTGGCAAGCATTCTGTCAAATTTGAAAGGGTGTAATTTCCTTTTATATTAGGTGTAATATTACCAAGGGTTGAACTGATTCTGTTCTGGACCAGATCACCAAATAATTGTATCGGAATAAATCCTTTCCCTGCCTGATATGCCATGCTTTCCCATTTTTGTTGAAAACGGACTCCTGCCAAAGGAGAGACATTTTCAAAATCCTCTGGTGTAACAGATACAATCATTGCACTATTGGCATTTGCTTCATCCCGTGCATAATTACTCATGCCATTTGTGGCAATTCTTCCGGTTTCAGATGATGCATTAACTACAAATCCGCCTGGACACATGCAGAAAGAATATATACTTCTGCCATTCTTTGCCTGATGGGCCAATTTATACTCTGCCGGTGGTAATTTTGAATAATTATCTCCATATTGATTCTGACTAATTAATTTTTGTGGGTGTTCAATTCTAACGCCAATAGCAAAGGACTTCTTACTTAGAGCCAGTCCTCTCTTGTGAATCATCTCAAAAGTATCTCTGGCGCTATGTCCAATAGCAACTACTATAATATTACTATTTATGGCTTTTTTTAAAATCCGACTGGTTCCAGTCTCTCTTGTTTCAATTTCTACGCCGGATATCCGATCATCTTCAATAAAAAAGTCTGTTACCTTTGTATTAAATAGAACTTCTCCACCGGATTTAATAATATCCTCTCTCATATTCTTTACAACATCTCTTAACTGATCTGTTCCAATATGAGGTTTATGACGATAAAGAATGTCCGATGGAGCTCCATATTCTACAAAAGTCTCTAATATTTTACGATTACGTCCTGCCTGATCTTTTACCAGGGTATTTAATTTACCATCTGAAAAAGTACCTGCACCACCTTCTCCGAATTGAACATTGGATTCCGTATTAAGCTCATTCGTCATCCAAAAGTGATTTACGGTATCTACTCTTTTGTATACCTCTTCCCCTCTCTCAATAAGCAAAGGCATAAACCCTTCTTTTGCCAGCATATAGGCGCAAAAGAGCCCTGCAGGACCGGCACCGATAATAACAGGTCTGGATTTCATTTTTTCTTCACCATCTGCAACAAACTGATATGTATTATCTTTAGCAATTGTGACGTTGCTATTCTTTAAATTTTGTAACTTTTTGTCTTCATTGGTGATCACTGCATCCACACTATAGATATATTTTATTTCATTCTTTTTTCTGGCATCTATAGATTGCTTTACTATATTATATTCAAGAAGCTCTTTTGGAGAAATCTTTAAAATTTTTATGATACTTTTCTCCAAATCTTCTTTTGAATGACTGATATTTAGTTTTAACTGGTTTATTCGAATCATTTTTAGCCTCCAAGCCAAATAAAAAATTACTTTGCTGCATTTGTACCTGCAATATAGCCGCTGGACCAGGCCCATTGAAGATTATATCCTCCACAGGTTCCGTCAATATCTAATAGTTCTCCAACCAGATATAAGCCTTGTACCAGCTTTGATTCCATGGTATGATTATCCACTTCTTCAGTGCTGACTCCACCGGCGCTTACCTGAGCGTTCCCAAAAGAATTCGCTTCATATACAGAGACTTTAAAATTCTTTATGGTATTTACCAATTCATTTATTTCTTTTTTGTTTAATTTTATAGATAGTTTGTTTAAATCAATTTTTGCTTCTTTAATAATTACGAAAATAAGTTTCTTATTCAACAGTCCGATAAAAAGTTCTTCTACATTCTTATAACCATTCAAAGATACTCTTTCTTCAATTAAGCGAAACAGTTCATCAGATTCAATTCCAGGAAGAAAATCTACGATCAAGTGCACTTTTTTTCTTTGCTCCAAGGCTCTGGAAGCATAACGGCTAATTTCAAAGATAGGAATACCCGATACACCATAATTGGTGAGCTGAAGTTCACCCTGATTTTTAGAATATTGTTTACCATCAATAAAAAGAGTAATCATTGATTGCACTCTTATTCCTGCCAGGGCCTTAAAATAAGATTCCTTTGATTTTAATTGAACCAAAGCCGGAACTACGGGAACAATAGTATGTCCCAATTGTTTTGCTAAAAGATACCCACTTCCATCCGAACCAAGATCGCCAGATGCCATACCGCCTGTGGCTAATATGATTTTGTGGGTATCATAAGTATTACTGTCTGTTTTTATACGAAATATATTCTTGCAATCAGGTTTCCCTTTATTATCTATTATGCTCTGAATCGATTTTACATGTTCATTACAGATAATTTCTACATTAAGAAACTCAAGTTCTAAACGCAAAACGTCAAGGACAGCAGAAGCCTGTTCCGAATTAGGATACAGGTATCCATTCCTCTCTTTTGGATAGATTCCTAATTCCTTAAAAAAAGTAATCGTATCTTCTACTCCAAAATCGTTTATAACGTTCCAGGCGAATGCTGGGTCTTCTCCACGATAACAAGAGGGTTCCTGATGCAAATTTGTATAATTGCATTTCCCATTCCCTGTCGCTAATATTTTTTTCCCTATTCTGTCTTTATGCTCTAAAATAGTGACTTTTCTTCCTGCCCTTGCAGCTGCAATTGCGGCAACCAGGCCGGAAGCACCACCGCCTACAACAATTATGTCTGATGCCAAAATCCATTCCTCCAAATGTAATTATATAACGTCCCAATATAATAACTACATTTTAACTATAATGGTCTTTAATTTCAAGAGATTTATTAAAGTTTAACTTGTATATCCCTCTAATATGCCATATAGTTCTTCCTGATCTTTTACATAATAACCGTCAACCAGTTTGTTCTGCTCCTCTTCAGACAAGTTTGTAAGTTCGATATCTGTATATTCATATACTGTCTTTTTATCGCTATAGTATACTGTGATATAGCCATCTAAAACTACCAGATAATATTTATATTTTATATTATCACTATTATAAGTTTTTCTTAATACTACTTCCTTGCTGGAAAAGGAAACTAATTCGTAGGAAATCAAACCTTTCTCAAATTCCTCTATAGGCACATCTTTCATATAATTTGACAGATAAGTAATGATTTCTTCTCTGGTCAATCCGATAAGAAAATCGGGAGTACCAAGGATTTCTTTAGAAAAAGAATTTTCTTTCACATTATAGGTTTCTAATGTATATTTTGTATTTGGTTTCACTGTCTCCACGACATAATCAACTTCCATGACCTCTTCCTGGTTTTCCAGTTTGTTTTCCTCCACGGTCTTTACTAATTGACTATCCTTTTGTGTCGCATTATTATTAAACTGCTCTAAAGCTGCTTTATAACTTAAATAATAACTGCCTGAAAACAATATTATTATTGCGCATAAACTGGTAATTATAATATATGCTTTTTTCATTTTCATGAAAATCACTCCTTTTGCATATATTATGAACTAGTTTTAGAAACTCTATACATTTAGGAATATAAAAGGGGTTCCCTATTTGGGATACCCCTTTATAAATAAAACATTTAAAATTATAATAAATGTAATTTCATGGCAATTTTGGATAATGTTCTTCCTAAAGGAAAGCTATATAACTCTTCCATATCCACACCTTTTAATAATAGTAAAGCTATAAAATAGACAATAATGGCAATGATAATCGATAATAATGTGCTGATCATATTACTATTAATCAACAGATAAATTCCCTGATATGCCAGCCAGGTTATGATTCCCATGATTATCGAACTAATTGCGGGTATGATAAATGATTTTTTTAATTCCTGCTTATAATTAAGATGCTTCCCAATGGATATCCAATTTAAGATACATACAATCAGTGCAAAAGTTACATTTCCAAGCACCAGACCATAAGTCCCCATATTGAAAACCTGTAATGCTAAAATTACAATTACTACATGAATTGCAAGAGATACTGCAGAATGTATCACTGGTATTTTCATTTGATTGATCCCTTGTAATATAGCATTGGAAACTGTAGATAAAGCATAAAAAATAATGGCAATAGAACCAGTTGCTAATAGATTAGCTGCCATTCCACTGGAATTGGGAAATAATAATGATATGATCGGTTTTGCCAATACAGTCATACCTACAGCAGATGGAAATGCAATCAACATATTAAAATGAATGGATGACTTTATCTTTTCCGTTAAATCTTCCTTATCTTTTCTGGCATGAGCAGATACAATGCTTGGTACCATGGATGCTGCTAATGCGGATGCAATAGCAATAGGTAAATTGGTTAACAAACGATACTGACCTGAGTATACTCCGTACATAGTCTTTCTGGTATCTTCAACTACCCCTTGCCTTGCTAATATATTACCAAACAAAGAGCTGTCAATAGTTCCGCTGATATTGTATACTGTCTGGCTAAGAACTACCGGAATAATGGTAATCATTAGTAAAGTAAATATCTTTTTATAAGGCATAATGATACTTTCTGTATCACGTCTGAATTGTTTTTTCAATGTTGGTCTATAAGCTATAAAGATGAATCCAAGGAATACCAATGAAACAAGTGCACCAAGACAAGTACCTAAAGTACTGCCTGCAGCTCCATAAGCTTCTATATTAGGGGAAGCACTATATTTCTTCATGAACAAATAAGAAGCAGCAATACTTACTACTGCATTTACAATTTGTTCCAGGATTTGTGATAATGCAGTAGGAATCATAGTTTTCTTTCCCTGGTAAAATCCTCTTAAAACTCCCATAACAGCACTGATTAACACTGTTGGCGCCAATACTTTTAATGGAATGGCTGAACTTGGCATTTTAAACATATAAGATGCAAAAAAATCTGCACCAAAATATAATATCAAAGTAAAGAGGATTCCAGAAAATACTGCAAATGCCATTGCACATAAAAATATCCGATAAGAATTTATGTATTCTTTCTTTTCATTTCTCGCCGATACTAATTTAGATACAGAAAGAGGAAGACTAAAAGAAGATAATATTAATACTATATTATATATTTCAAATGCATTACTATAGTCTGCATTTCCACTATCGCCAATAATATTCATAACTGGAATTCGATATATAAGGCCGATTAAACGGCTGATAATAGATGCTGCAGCTAAAATACTTCCTTGCACAAGAAAATCATTCGTTTTCTTTTTTGATGGGCTCATATTTTTCTCCTATCATTCGTATAAAGTGAAACGTATTTTCAATCATGTAAGATTTTTCATAACATAAAAGATAACCTCAAAATATGATACCACATTTTAAGGTTACCTGCCACTAAATTTTTAATGATACTTCTTAGTTTGTAAACTTTAATCCTTCCACTTTATCATTAGGATACACGCTGATAAAGGTTTTTCCCGGATTAATGGAAAGTACTTTACCATCAGCATCATAATAATGCATCTTCTTTGTACCTTCGTTTTTCTGCCATGTAATTTCTTTCATTTTACCATTTGTTATATAATAGCCTGTCCCAGAAGAATTTTCAATATCCATGGTCTGGTATCCATTTTTATCAATATTCCACTCTTTTACTAATTGAATAATAATATTCTTAAATGCAAGCTGCTTTCCTGTTATTTTATCAATATGAGGAGTATTATATTGATAACGGTAGTAAAGCTTATCGTCACTGTGATATTCCAGATACGGTGTTGTGATATTAGAATATTTTAATGTAATTTTATCAGCCACTGCGTCTGTATTGATATCTGTATCTTCCTTATTAAAGTTAAAGTGACCTGTTTCAAAATCTTCTTTATGTTCTGTTCGATAACCAAGTTTTTTCGTACCTTCCAGAATCCCTTTGGTACTTGCAAATGCATTATGAGGAGCTTTGATTCCGTTATCCCTATAAAAAACTGTAGTTCCTATTCCGGATAATCCGCTCAAATTATTTACTCCTAAACTTTCAATCTTTGCGGTTGCATATTTCGTATGACCGTAATGTACAAAAATAGCATCATATTCATCTGCAAAACTTACAAAATAGTGTCTTGCACTGCGGACAGATCCAATCCGTTCTAAATTAAAATCTTCATATATCCCCATTAATCTTGTAATACCGCCTTCTACTAACGCTTCATAAAGAATGGCCGCATCACCGATACCACTTTGTGGAGAGGCGTATTCTATATTATTAAATACGATAGCATATGGTCGTTTGTTCTCATTCTCTTTGTTTATCCAGTCTCCTGTTAGATCACTCAGCACTTCATCTTCATGAGTTTCTACTACTTCCACTGGTTCTTCTATGACAGGCGGTTGTGTTACTACCTCCGTATTTTCCTCAACAACCTCTTTTTTCTTTCCACAACCAATGATTGTGATTCCAATCATTAGTAAAATCAGTACAATCTTAATCTTCTTCATCCTAGTCTCCTCTAAATTTAACAAGTAATAAATCTATTATCAGTACATCCTAATTATCGGGTAAAGCCCAGGAAAGATAATATCTCTTCCTGTTTTTTCTCCATAATAAGTCTTTCTTCATCCACCATATGGTCATAACCAAATAAATGAAGCATACTGTGTGCAGTTAAGAAAGCTAACTCTCTTTCAACAGAATGACCGTACAATGCTGCTTGTTCCATTACCTTCTCTACAGATATAATAATATCCCCTAAAAGTAATTCCCCTGTATCCGGATTAAAATTGTCATTGGAATCTTCTAAACCATTAAAATCAGATGGCATATTATATTCGATCATTGGAAAAGATAATACATCCGTAGGATGATCGATTCCACGATACTCTTGATTAATAACTTTTATTTCGTCATTATTTGTCAATATACAATTTACTTCCACTTCATACGGACAAGATTCATAATCTATAGATTCATTTATGACTTTCGTCATAATTTCTCTGTAATCACAATCCAGTTCTATATCTGTTTCATATTCATAATTAAATGTCATAATCTCTCCCTATTTATTACTCTGCATGAATTCATCAATATAATATTTTTTTAAGATCTTAAGCTCTTCATTTGATAATCCGGATTCTTCAAAATTGTTCTTCGATAAACGTAATGAAAATATGCCGTCAATTAATTTACTGTTAGAAATATTCTTTGACTCTTTCATACTCTTCATTGCATCCATGGAAGCTATAATACTATCTGTAATCATGACAATAGCTGCTTCTTTTGATTCAGGGTTTCCAAATTTTAAATTATGTTGTTTCACAATATCAATTACATCCTCCGGGAACTGATATTCTTCTAATAATTTCACACCATCTACTATGTAATCCTTACCGATAATCCGTCCAATCTTGCTATACATTCCTCCGGCTCTTGTAAGTTTTTCATCTGCATTTATTTTTTCTGCCGCACCATAAGATATATCGCTGATATATTTTGATCTTTCATATAATTTCTTTGAGAATTCCTTAAGCCTTAATAATAGTTCATGATTTTCATCTAAAATTTCATTTAATCTTTCTTCTTTCCATACCTTTAATGTATCATCAGGATAAGCGACCACTTTCTCTGCTTCTTCTTTTTCTGTTTCCTCTTTCATTGGGATTATTTGTTCTGTATTATTCTTATTATTCTTTTCGTAGATTCTTGATACCATAAAAGCAATCCCAAATAGCATTATACCGCTGATCACAGAGTACACTATATTATTATCAATTGTATTTTGTGTCATAAAATTATTCATAATAACGATCAGAGTTATATCAGAAGAAAGAAATATAACAAGAGCATAACCAATTTTCTTAACATCTAAAATATATTTTGATAAAATACAACCTATTGCTCCTAAAATAAAATTATACATAAGACTGTCAATGGATCGGTCTGCATTTACGCTTAACATAAAGGAAAAAAGCAAATGAAAGCTAAGACCAAAATTAGCATCAATTAACATAGCGATGACCATTGGCCCTATCAACCATAGATTATACATATTAAATTTGAAGGAAAGCATAATACATGCCAGAGAAAATAAATAGGATGCTATAACTATAAAAAGATTCTTTGAATTGTCTAAAAATCTTACACGATTCTCTTTCGCATAGAATATTAAAATGGTTACTAATACAATGGATAGTAAATTAAATTTTAATATTTCATATAAATCATCTTTATTTAAAAACCCCGTTATAGTTACGGCACAGATAGTTAACAGATAAAGAATTTTTGCTATCTGCCTCAGATACTTCCCGGTATCAGGGGGATTCTTTTGTACATCTTCCATCTATTTAAACTCCAATCATTGTTTATTATATTTTGTTTTTAATACACGCTTATTCCCTTTTAAGTATTTCTTTTTATCATCATTCTTTTGATGTTTGTCTTCATATGCGTCGTAAGCTTTTACGATTTTTTGAACAAGAGGATGTCTCACAACATCCTGGCTTGTTAAATATGAGAAACCTATATCATCAATTTTACTTAAAACCCGGATTGCACTATCAAGTCCGGAAGTAGCTCCTGTTGGCAAATCTTTTTGAGTTAAGTCACCTGTTACAATCACCTTTGAGCCGAATCCGATACGGGTTAAAAACATTTTCATCTGAGCAGGTGTTGTATTCTGTGCTTCATCTAAAATAATAAAAGCATTATCAAGGGTTCTTCCACGCATATATGCCAAAGGCGCTACCTCAATAAGCCCTTTTTCCGTATTCTTTAAATATCCTTCCGGGCCCATGATCTGATATAGGGCATCATAAAGGGGTCTCAGATATGGATCGACCTTACTCTGTAAATCTCCCGGTAAAAATCCTAATTTCTCTCCTGCTTCAATCGCTGGCCTTGTTAATATAATTTTGCTTACTTCATCATTCTTAAAAGCGTTAATAGCCATTGCCATTGCCAGGTATGTTTTACCTGTACCGGCAGGTCCAATTCCAAAAACAATCATCTTCTTACGAATTTGATCCACATATGCTTTTTGTCCCAGGGTCTTTGGCTTAATCGGCTTTCCGCTAATAGTATGACAGATAAGATCCTCATCAATTTTTATAATTTCTTCTTCTTTGTCTTCAAGGCATAAAGATAAAGCGTAGTTGACGTTTTGCTCGGTTATCTCATTCCCTCTCTTTGAGAGTTCTATAAGCTGTACAAATACGCTTTTTGCCTTTACTATATTACTATTCTCTCCAATTACTTTAATTTCACCGTTTCTAGCTACAATTGTAACATTCAAGGTTCTTTCAATAATTTTTATATATTCATCAAACTTACCAAATAAATTTCTTTCATGTTCTGTAGGAATATCAATTATCGTCTCCACTAAGCTCATCTGTTTCAGTAATCCTCCACTCACTATCATCAATTGCTTGTTCTTTTATTGCACTTTCTTCAACAATTATTTTACCACTTGCAATACAAGTATCTTTTTTTATTGCTATTTTCACATTATTCTCAATAACAACTACTCCTTTATCGGTCAATTTACTGATAAAAAGATCTAATTTATCCTGTACTATTTTTTTTGCTTCTTCTTCAGAATATATACTGTTATCTTCAAGATATTCTCTATATTCAGTCACATGAAAAATAACAGGCAGATAAAAATTTTCACCCAATTTTATATTATTATCATTTACAATTATATCATATTTATTATACCTTTTTAAAGGTTTATATAAAATAATTTTTCTGTTGAATATGCTAATTGCATAACCTTTTTTTGTTTTTAATGTGTAATCTTTTTTTATGTAATCCAGAGGTAGTGAGTCGTTATAATTATATACCGTTTTCATTCTCACATCCGCATCAGAGGGAACCACCTCTTTATTAATAATTTCTGTATTATCCCGTATTATTTCTATAATTCCAGATACAATAATATCTCCTTTTTTAACAATACTACCGATTTTAACCTTAGGAGTTCCTTTCCTTGTAACAATGGATGTAATGATACCGTCTTTGGTCGCTATAATATGGTGAGGTTCTTCTTTTTTCTCTTTTATATCTAATATATTGGTTTCTGTAATTTTTAATAATAATCTGGTGCCTCTGATTTCTGCGGATACCCATCCTATATCTACATATTGTTTCCTGAGCTTTTCCTCAATTGTCTGGCAATTGACATTTCTTTTTAAAACACCACTATAAACTCCCTGGCTATCTAAATATTCTAAAATCACTTCTTTTGTATTGGTATACTCCCCTTCTATGCTGATATCCCAAATAAATAGGGACAAGCTATATAATATGATCACACATAAAAAAATCCCTATCAAAAAGAATTTTCTTTTTTTGCCCCGATTCATTAAAAATGGAAAGCCAAATCTTTTTATAATAAAAGGCCTTGTTCTCGTTTTTTTTACAATGGGCCTCAATTTCTTGAACCCTTTTACGCTTATATAAAATTCATATCCCGTGGATATTTTTTTTAGCTTCCAGATCAATATGTTATTATTACTGCATAAATTTATAAATCGTTCCGGTGAATATCCTTTTATTTCCACTAACAGATAACCGGAGAACCATCTTAATAATTTAATAAGCAAAACTTTCCCTCCTTCTTGCACACCAGTAGCCTGTATTATCTATAACTAATTGTATTAATAATCCCAGAAATCTGCATCTCGTCATTGGTATAATAGTCGATATTTAAATTACTTCCTTCAATACACACTTTACAAAGCTTTGTTTGTATTTTTATAACTTTTCCTGTATATTCTATAATTCCTTTATAATTTTCAACATAGATTTGATTTCTCCCTGTAGCCGTAACAATAGGAGCTCCTGCTAATATATCTGCAGGAAGCTTCAACTGGCTAGAAAGTGTTTCCAGATAATTTTCTTTTTCAACTGGGCTGGTCTTTTTCATGGATTTCTCGAATTGACTGTAGATAGAGCTGTTTGATTTTTTAAATTTATCATGATTAGATTTGAATTTTTTCTTCATAAATAACCTCTTTATTTCTGATAAATTATACAGATTTCCTTCTATATAGTTCAGAAAATTTTATAGTATACTATTAATAATTTATGATAATAGTAATTCTTTTAGAATATTTTTAGAGGCTAACTTTATACAAATTAAAAAAGTCCTTAATCATAAAAATGATTAAGGACCATCTAAGCTTACCAAAACTATTATTTAAATTTACGTTTTCTAGCAGCCTCTGATTTCTTTTTGCGTCTTACGCTTGGCTTTTCATAATGCTCTCTTTTACGTATTTCTTGTTGAATACCTGCCTTTGCACAGTTTCTCTTGAATCGACGTAGAGCACTATCTAAAGTTTCATTGTCTTTTACGATAACATTTGACATAGTCTCACACCTAACCTCCCTCCAGTTGTGTATTGTGCATAAACAACTCATACAACTGTTTGGGTATTTTTGAATTGCACTATTAAGATTATAGCATAAATTTTTAATTCGTCAACTATTTTTACTATATTTATACAAGAATTTTGTCCTAAATAGAATTAGTATTAAAAAATATACCTTTTCTATTTAGCTCTTATTTTAACTGGCCTTTTAATATCTCGCTTACTTTACCAATTGCAGTATCAATTCCTGCTGGATTTTTACCACCGGCCTGAGCCATATTAGGGCGTCCACCGCCGCCACCTCCAACGAAAGATGCGATTTCTTTGATCAGATTACCTGCATGAGCACCTTTTGCCATTGGACCATCTGTTGCCATTGCAAGAAGTGACACCTTATCTTCCATTGTAGATGCAAGAACGATTACTCCTTCTCCTAATTTATCTTTTAATTGATCCCCAAGATTACGAAGTCCATTCATATCAATGTCAGGGACTTTAGCAGCCAGTAATTTTACTCCATCCACATCAACCACCTGGTCCATAACATCACCAAGTGCATCTTTGGCTAATTTATTCTTTAATTTCTCATTTTCAGAATGAAGTGCTTTTACCTCTTCCTGTAATGCTTCGATCTTCTTCGTTAATTCAGCCGGTTCTGTCTTGGCAATTTTTGCTGCAATATTCAATTCTTTTTCAATTTCTCTATAATATTCAAATACACCTGTACCTGTCAATGCTTCAATTCTTCTCACACCAGCTGCAATACCAGTCTCTGACAATATTTTAAAAGTGGTAATAGAACCTGTATTCCTTACATGAGTACCGCCACAAAGTTCCTTGCTGAATTCTCCCATGGATATAACTCTGACAGTTTCACCGTATTTTTCACCAAACAGTGCCATAGCTCCCGTCTTTTTCGCTTCATCGATTGTCATAAGCTCTGTCTTTACTGATAAATCAGCCATAATTTCCCGGTTAACAATTTCTTCTACTTTCTCGATTTCTTCTTTTGTCAATCCGGAGAAATGAGTGAAATCAAAACGTAAACGTTCACTTGATACAAGGGAACCAGCCTGTTCGACATGAGGACCCAGGACTGTTTTTAAAGCTTTTTGTAAAAGGTGAGTCGCACTATGATTTTTGCCGGTCGCAATTCTTCTTTCACTATCAACCACTAAAGTAACATTCTCATTCAGTTTAAAGATACCTTGCGTTACCACTCCAACATGTCCGATCTTACCGCCTTGAAGTTTAATTGTATCGTTTACAATGAATTCAGCATTCGTAGTTTTAATAATACCAGTATCCGCAACCTGACCACCGCTTGTTGCATAGAAAGGAGTTTCATCTACTATGATTGTTCCCTCCTGACCTGCAATCAATTCCTCTACAATATCAGTTTCAGTTGTTAATACTAAGATCTTTGAGGAATATTCTAAATAATCATAACCTACAAATTCAGATGTAATCGATGGATCGATCTGCTGATATACGGTAACGTCCGCTCCCATATAATTAGTTGTGCTACGGGCATTTCTTGCTGTTTGTCTTTGGACATTCATAGCTTCATTAAATCCAGCTTCATCAACACTGAATCCTTTTTCTTCAAGAATTTCTTTTGTCAGATCCAGAGGGAATCCATAGGTATCATATAATTTAAATGCATCTTCACCAGATAATACTTTTCCATCTGATTTGTTAAGTTCTTCTTCAAGTTCAGATAAGATATTTAAACCTTGATCGATTGTCTTATTAAAGTTGTCTTCTTCAATCGTTAATAGTTTGAAAATATAATCTTTCTTCTCCTCTAATTCAGGATAACCATCTTTTGAAGTTTCAATTACAGTTTTACTAAGGGTTGCAAGGAATCTTCCTTCAACACCAAGTAATCTGCCATGACGTGCTGCACGTCTTAATAATCTTCTAAGAACATATCCTCTTCCTTCATTAGATGGAATAATACCGTCAGAAATCATAAATGTAACAGAACGGATATGATCTGTAATCAATCGAATTGAGATATCTTTATTTGCATCTTCCTGATATGTTATATGCGCAATTTCACATACTTTATCCCTTAACGCTTTAATTGTATCTACATCAAAAATAGATGGAACATCCTGAACGATTGTTGCAAGTCTCTCAAGCCCCATACCTGTATCAATATTCTTTTGTTCCAGTTCTGTGTAATTACCATTACCATCACTTTCAAACTGAGTGAATACATTATTCCATACTTCAATATAACGGTCACATTCACAACCTACGGTACATCCTGGTTCACCGCAACCATACTTTTCACCCCGGTCGTAATAAATCTCTGAACATGGACCACAAGGACCAGCTCCATGTTCCCAGAAATTATCTGCTTTTCCAAAACGGAAGATTCTCTCCGGTGCAATTCCGATCTCTTTATTCCATATATCAAAAGCTTCATCATCTTCTTCATATACAGACGGATAAAGTCTGTCTGGATCAAGCCCAACTACTTCTGTAAAAAATTCCCACGACCAGGCAATTGCTTCATTCTTGAAATAATCTCCAAAAGAAAAATTACCCAACATCTCAAAAAAAGTACCATGGCGAGCTGTTTTACCGACATTTTCAATATCTCCAGTACGAATACATTTCTGGCAAGTGGTTACTCTCTTTCTTGGTGGTATCTCTTGTCCTGTAAAATATGGCTTTAGAGGTGCCATTCCTGAATTAATTAATAATAAACTTTTGTCATTATGTGGAACTAAAGAAAAACTGTTCATTTTAAGATGATCTTTGCTTTCAAAGAAATCTAAAAACATTTTTCTTAATTCATTAAGTCCGTACTGTTTCACTATTATTTGCCTCCTAAGTATCATATATAAAGTTAAAACTTTACAAATTAGTATTTCTACATCGTAAATTATACGTATATATTGCTAGTTATCTATTATAAATATTAATTTAATTTTTGTCAATGAAACTGTGATTCATATATTTACATTATATGGTGTCTGTGCTAAACTAAATACAAGTTTGCTGTCAGCCAAATGCTGAATCTTTATTCCTCACATTCAACACGTGGAGGATACTTATGTATAAAAAATTCTTATTATCTGTCTTATTATGTTTTTCAGTAATAACTCTGTGTTCACCAAGTCAGGCCATATCGGCATATTCATTAAAATCCATCCCCTTTGTCATCCTGTCCAACTATAGAGTGACCGCTGATATTGGTGAGGAATTCTATATTCTCGCAGTTACTTCCAATGGGAAAAAGCCTACATGGAAAAGCAGTGATTCAAAAATAGCTTCTGTTAATACCTACGGAAAAGTTATCACCAGGAAAGCCGGAGCAGCTACTATTACCGCTAAGATTAATAATGCAGAAGCCTCTTGTAAAATTACTGTGAATAAAACTAAAATAGTCATTAGCGCCGGGAGCGCATCTATCGAACGGGACGAAACGGTGAGACTTTCTGCCACTACCTCAAATAACTCCCAGGTCATCTGGAAAAGCGAAAAAAGAAGCATTGCCATTGTGGATGAAAGAGGAAGGGTAACCGGCTTAAAACCTGGGCAGGCCACAATTACTGCTACTGCTGACGGCAGTAGTGCAACTTGCAAGATCACCGTAAAATCTCCAACAATAAAACTTAGCCAAACAACCATAAAACTATATCGTGGTCAATCAGCTAAGTTATCTGCTATCGTATCTTCAAAAGTAAATCCCAAATGGAAAACAAATAAAAAAAGTATTGCTATCATCGATGAACAGGGAGTCATAACAGCACAAAAAAATGGAACTGCCATTATATCAGCAACTGTGGATGACGTCACAAAAACCTGCGAGATCATTGTATTAAAACCTGATATTACTTTAAATCGAACAACTCTAAGTTTAAAGAAAGGATCCAGTACTACTATTTCTGCAACTGTTTCTTCAGGTAACCTGCCTGTCTGGTCTTCCAGCAATCCTAATATTGTAAGGGTAAATTCATATGGAAAAATAACAGCACTGGAAAAAGGAAAAGCCTATATCTATGTTTCTGAAGATGGAACAAAGGTAAGGTGTACAATTCAAGTAACAGAATAATCAATGAGAGGAATAAACAGCAAACTTTTAACGCCTATGGGCCAGTTCTTTTATTACATCATTCCAATCAAGATCACATTCAGCCATTAATACCATCATATGATATAAAAAATCTGAAATTTCATATTTCAATTCTTCTGCATCTGGATTCTTGGCAGCAATTACGATCTCTGTTGCTTCTTCACCACATTTTTTAAGAATCTTATCAATTCCTTTGTCAAACAAATAATTTGTATAAGAACCTTCTTTGGGATTGTTCTTCCGATCTATAATCGTGTCATAGATATCTTGAAATACAGCTAATGGATTCGTCTCATTGTATTCTTTCCTGACAAGGTCTGTATAAAAACAAGTTTTGTTTCCCGTATGACAAGCCGCACCAATCTGCTTTACTTTCGCTAATATCGTGTCTTTGTCACAATCTAAACTTAAAGATTTCACATATTGAAAATGTCCGGAAGTTAACCCTTTTGTCCATAATTCATTTCTACTTCTGCTATAATAAGTCATTTTCCCTGTAGAAACAGTCATATTGTAGGATTCTTCATTCATATAGGCTAACATTAAAACTTCACTGGTTTTATAATCCTGTACTACTACAGGAATCAATCCATCTTGATTTTGTTTAAATTCACTAAATTTCATAGAACTTTCAAATGTATTCATTAAAACATCTTTATTCTTTAATGCTATTTTAGCTTTCATCATATCTTTACTATCCACTAAGGCTAAACTATTCACTTCATTATTTTCAAAATAATTCGTTGCGACTCCAAGTACATTATTCATTGTTATCAATTCATATAGATCATTCTTTGAAAGGGAATCCCGAATCAATATGGGTAATGCAATTTTTTGAATTAACTGCTTCATGGATTCTGTAACTGAAATATGTTTCAACATGAGCCCGCAAACGCCTTTTTCTCTATATTCGTTTGCCAGCTCTTGTGTCAGTGTTTCATTATTATCTACTTCAATAATTATTTTATCTGTTCCAAACCGGTCTGCTGCTTCCTTGATGACTGAGTTTTCTTGTATTAAGGAATTCTTTATAAGAACTTTATTCGCACCGGTATATAAAGCTTTTTTAATATCTTCAAAGCGGCTTACATAAAGACCAATATTTAAGGGTATATCAATTTGTTTTGTAATTGCTTTTGCAACCCTTAATAATTTTTCTTTTGATCCATCATCCTTTGAATAATCATATATTAAGATTTCATCTGCTCCTGAATTATCATAATTAATTGCAAGGCGGATTATATTAGCCTCCAACTCATTCTGGGCATCAATATAAGAAATTATCTTTTTATAAGACATTGTTATTCTCCTTTTTCAAAAAGCTCAATAGCATCTTTTAAATCAAATCGTTTCTCATATAGAGCTTTCCCGATAATTGTTCCTTGAACATTAATATCTGTTAATTTTTCCAGGTCTTTTAATGATGAAATTCCTCCTGAAGCAATGATATCCACTCCAGTAGCATCTACCATTACCCGGGTATGCTCAATATTAGGTCCCTGTAACATTCCGTCTTTCGATATATCTGTATATATAATTGTTTTTACACCTATTTCTTTCATCTGCAATCCTAAGGTAACAGCATTATAATTACTTACTTTCTCCCAGCCTTCAATTGCAACCATTCCATCTTTCGCATCGATTCCTATTACGATTCTGTCTGCACCAAAATTGCTGATTGCTTCTTTTATGAAAGCAGGATTCTCTACCGCCTTTGTTCCAATAATCACTCTTGCCACACCAAGGTTTAATTTACTTTCAATATCGTTAATGGTCCGAATACCTCCTCCAACCTGAATTGGTACAGAAACTTCATTCACGATTTCTTTAATGGTATCTTCATTTACAGAACGTCCTGCTAATGCCCCATCTAAATCTACAAGATGAATATATGTTGCTCCCATTGCCTCCCATTGTTTTGCTACTTTGGATGGTGTTTGTGAATAGATCTCAACGTCGTGAAATTGACCTTGCCTTAATCTGACACATTGTCCGTTCTTAATATCTATTGCAGGATATAATTGCATATAAACACCTCTTTCTTATAATGTACCTTTTGTGGAAAGAACTTCTGTAATTCTATCATCATATTTTGTAGCTTCATCTAATGCTTTGGCAAATGCTTTGAACATTGCTTCAATTATATGATGATTATTCGCTCCATCAAGCATCTTTATATGTAAATTCATGCCTGCAGAATAAGAAACTGCGTAAAAGAATTCTTTGACCATCTCTGTATCCATATAACCTACCCTGTCAGCAGTAAATTCACCATTATAAACAAGGTATGGTCTTCCAGAAAGATCAAGGGCACATAATACTAAAGCTTCATCCATTGGTAATATAAAGGATCCATATCTTTTTATTCCTTTTTTGTCACCCAGGGCTTCTTTTAATGCTTCTCCCAAGACAATCCCTATATCTTCTATTGTATGATGGGAATCTACATATAAGTCACCTTTGGCCACTAAATTCATATTGAAAAATCCATGTCTTGTAAAGCTATGAAGCATATGATCAAAGAAACCAATCCCTGTATCAATTTGAGCTTTTCCAGTTCCATCAATATTAAATTCCAAATGAATATCTGTTTCATTTGTTTTACGATTTCTTATTGCTATTCTTTCAGTCATATGTTTTCCCTTCCTTCTAATATTTGATTTAATGTCAAAGCTCTTTTTATTTTTCGAACCTTACTGCAATTGAATTGGCATGAGCAGTAAGCCTTTCAGCATTTGCAAATGTAATAATATCTTTATGGATTGGTTCAAGAGCTTCTCTTGAATAAGAGATGATACTTGATTTTTTTATAAAATCATCTACGCTAAGTGGTGAGAAGAATTTCGCAGTTCCATTCGTTGGAAGTACATGATTTGGTCCTGCAAAATAATCACCAAGTGGCTCACTACTATATTCCCCAAGGAAAATTGCTCCTGCATTTTTTATCTTGGTCATTATATGAAAAGGATCTTTCGTAATGATCTCAAGATGTTCCGAAGCGATTTCATTCGCTACTTCTATGGATTCCTCTATGGTGTCTGTAAGTAAAATATAACCAAAATTATCTAAAGATTTCACGATAATCTCTTTTCTTGACAATATTTTAATGAATTCATCTACCTCTTGTGACACTTTATCTGCTAATTCTACACTTGTAGTAACAAGAATGGAAGATGCCAATTCATCATGCTCAGCCTGTGATAAAAGATCGGCAGCAATATATCTTGGATTGGCTGTTTCATCAGCGATCACAAGAATTTCACTTGGTCCTGCTATGGAATCAATGCTTACATGGCCATATACTGCTTTTTTAGCAAGGGCAACATAAATGTTACCAGGTCCAACGATTTTATCCACTTTTTGAATACTTTGTGTTCCATGAGCCAATGCTGCAATCGCCTGGGCTCCACCAACTTTATAAATTTCAGTCACTCCGGCTTCTTTAGCGGCAACTAAAGTTCCTGGATATACTTTACCATCCTTATCTGGAGGCGTTGTCATTGCAATCCGTTCTACCCCTGCTACTTTTGCCGGAATTACATTCATTAGTACAGAAGAAGGATAAGCAGCTTTTCCACCGGGAACATATACTCCAACACTTTCTAACGGCGTGACTTTCTGTCCAAGAATAGTTCCGTTTGGTGCGCTGTCAAACCAACTATATTGTTTCTGCTTCCCATGATAATCAAGAATATTTTCTTTTGCTCTTCGAATAACTTCTACAAGTGTAGAATCAACGGCTTGATAAGCTTCTTCTATTTCTTCTTGTGTTACTCTTATGTTACCGGCGTTTATGAATGCACCATCAAATTTCTGTGTATAATCAAATAAAGCCTTATCTTTCTTCTCTTTTACCTGATTAATTATATCAGTAACCTTATCTGCATATTCCTCGTATTGGTTGGGGCTGCGTTTTAATAAATCTTCTATTAGATTCTTCTTAGATTCTTCATTTAATTTAATGATCCTCATAATATTCCTCCCAGTAAAGAACAACTATCCAGTAATAATATTCTTTAAATCGTTCATAATCTTAGTGATTCTTTCATGTTCCATTTTCATGCTTACCTGGTTTACTACTACCCTTGCTGATAATGGACAGATCTCTTCTAACACTTCCAGCCCATTATCACGCAGTGTAGATCCTGTCTCAACGATATCTACAATTACTTCTGATAATCCAACAATAGGTGCCAATTCAATGGAGCCATTCAGTTTAATAATCTCAACTGTCTGATGTTTCCTATTATAAAAATAATCTTTTGCAATATTAGGGTATTTTGTTGCAACCCGGATAAGTTCCCCGTGATGTAATAACTCTTTCGCTTCCTTTGGTCCTGCAACGCACATTCTGCATTTACCCAGACCTAAGTCGACAACTTCATATAGTTTTCTGCCTTCTTCCAGGATTGTATCCTTTCCCACAACTCCTATATCAGCAGCACCATATTCTACATAAGTCGGTACATCTGTAGCTTTCGCCAGAAAGAATTTTAATTTTAATTCTTCATTTACAAAAATTAATTTTCTGGAATCCGGATCTTTCATCTCTTCACAGGTAATTCCGATCTGTTCGAGCAATTCTAATGTTTTATTAGCTAAACGTCCTTTGGCAAGGGCGAATGTTAAATATCTCATATTTAACCTCCTGAACTAAGTAGACTAAAGGCTTACTTGACTTGATTTAGCACTCTCTATAAATATGAAAACTTTTTACAATTATTTCATTCAAAATCTTTAAATCTTGCATCCTTAATCGTATCCGTTTGCAAGTCTATTACTTTAATAAGATTATCTTCCTTAATATATAAAACGCCTCCGATTCCATGGACTTTTCCATAATTCATATAATCCTGGATATCATGGACTGGATTTTTTAAAAGTAATTCGACATTCATACCATCGTTTCTAAAATGTGTCGCAAGATTTATGGCAAAACTTCGATAATCTGTTTCATATAGAATTAATGTATTCCTGTCTTCAATTGGAATCTCTATCTTCTGTCTTGAAAGAGCTATCATTAATTGATTGGTCACTATTGCAACTCCAATGGCTGGAGCATCTTTTCCGAACTGTCTCACAAGATTATCATATCGGCCTCCCGTGGCAATGGCATCCCCGGTTCCATAAGTATATGCTCTGAATATGATACCGGTATAGTAGTTATATTTGCTCAACATACCAAGATCAAATGTAACATAATCACCATAGCCATAAGTAACTAATATATCATACAGTTCTTCCAATCGTTCAATAGCCTTTAAAGCTCTTTCATTCTTTGTCATTGTTTTAGCGCTTATCAGGTTTTCTATATTACCAAACAATTTAGGAAGCTGTAAGAATACTTCTTTTAGTTCTTTTGTAATGTCTTTGCTGGAAACTAAAGCTTCCACTCCAAACAAATTCTTATTCTCAATTAAGATACGAAGCTGTTCTACTTCCTCTTCTTCAAACTTTGCTTCTTCTGCCAGACCTTTAAAGAAATCTGCCTGACCTATCTCTAGCTGAAATTCTTTTAATCCTGCATCTAATAAACAGGATATGGTAAGAGCTATCATTTCTGCATCTGCTTCTACTGTATCATCATTGATCAATTCTGCCCCTAATTGAGTGGTTTCCTTTAATTTGCCCTGATAGCTGGTATTATTAATAAAGGTATTCTGAGTATAACAAAGTCTGATTGGAAGTTTTTCATCTTTATAATACTTTGCCGCACAACGTGCAATAGATGGAGTAATATCAGGTCTAAGTACAAGGGTATTCCCGTCCCTGTCAAAAAATTTATACATTTCCTTAGAAGCTATGGTCCCTCTCTCTTTATTAAATATATCAAAGAATTCAAAAGTAGGAGTTTGTATATCTTTAAAGCCATAGAGACTCATAACCTGATGCATATTGTTTTCAAGTAATAATTTTCTTTGGCATTCACTATTATAGATATCTCTTACACCTTCTGGCGTATGCAATATTTTTTCAATCATATTACTACCTCACAAATTCGTTTATAAATTTAACATTTCACTATGTATCTTCATTTAGCCTTTGTTCTCTGAACTATGTATGAGTAAATGAAATATAATATTTACTTTACTGCGTCAGTGTGATAATCTGATAATTCGCTACCATGATAAATATTTACTTATTATAACGAATCTGAAAAAAGTTGTCAATCATTTAATTATTTTTCTTGTCTATTCTCAAGATCTGAGTTTAATAATTCAAGATAATGTACAAAAACACCATTATGAGTAGATATCTGATAATATGGATCTAATTCTTCGAATTTAAAACTTTTCCTGCCTCCGTTCATGGCTCTGTTCCAAAACTCATATAAATTTTGGAAGGTCAAATAATAAAATACATCCTTTGCAGAAAAATAAATCAGAACAAATGATATCCCGCCTTGTTCCTCAAATTCTTTCATGAATTCTATCTGGTGTCCATGTATATTCTGCAGAGGGAATGTGCTCGTCGCAGTTTCTTTTGCATCAAAGCAAACTGGGATTCCCTGTACAGAGCCAATATAGTCCACCGTGCTCTTCTGCTCAAAATAAGCTAATGTAATATGTCTGTTATCCTTATCTATATTGATTGGTTTAATGGGAGTTGGTATTTTCTGTATCAATGCCAACTTATTGCTGCGATATTTTTCATTTGTCAGATTAATTAATTCTTCTAAAGTAGACCCTCTAAGTCCCCTGGAATTCCATGAAGGCATCTCCTTACTCCCCTTTCCTTTTTATGAATAATTCCTATTTAAATACTGTAAAACAGTTTAAAATATATCATTCTTTATCCTGGAAAATTGATCTGGTAATTCAGCTATAAATTCTTTCCCTGATAAATATGAAAATTCATTCTTAAATTCAGGGAAAATCAACTTATAGGAATGAAGCAGCTGATATTCTAAATGATAATTTTTCTTAAAAAATTCATTTACAGTTCGATTACCATATTTAAAATCCCCTATAATCGGATGATCTATACTTGATAAATGGGCCCTGATCTGGTGTGAGCGGCCAGTAATCAGTTTCACTTCAAGAAGAGAATGTTCGCTGTTTAATTCAAGTGGTTCATATTCCGTTTGAATGAATATTCCTTCTTTCCTTTTTTCTTTGGTCACAGTCACTTTATTTGTTTTTTTATCTTTCACAAGATAACCTTCAATATATTGTTTCTTTGAAATTGTTCCTTTTACAATACATTTATAATATTTATGAATACTTCTATCACGAAAAACTTCTGCCATAGTTTGCAGAGAAGTCAATGTTTTGCCGGCGACTACAATACCACTTGTATTCCGGTCCAAACGATTACAAATGCCAGGTTTAAAACTTTTTAAATCATTTTCTGTTATTTGTCCTGTATCTAAAAGATAGGATATGATATGTTCCACTAATGAAACATCCTCTTTTGAAGCTTTTTGAGATAGCAGGCCGGTTGGTTTATTAATGATAAGTATATTCTTATCCTCATATATGATATTTAAATTATGGGATACTTTATCTACTTTTAATTCACTGAATTTATCAACAGTTTCATCTGCTAAGAATAATTTGATTTCGTCATCCATATTCAGTTTTTCAGAGCCATCCGCTTTTTTTCCATTAAGAGTAATATTTTTTTTACGAAGCATTTTATATATAAAACTTTTCGGTGCCAGATTAAGATATTTACATAATAATTTATCCAGCCTCTGTCCTGCTTCATTCACTGATACATTTATAATCTTCAAAATAAAAATTCCTTTCTGCAGATCAAACAGTCATTCTATATTCCATAAGTTAAAATATGGTTCTTCATATTTTCTAATACTGTTTTATTACTTGTATTCCCATCTATGGTACTTATTCGATTGATAAATGTCTTATAATCACTAAAAATTTTAACATGGCAATGATAATCCTGATTTTTCATTACTTTACTGAGATAATTTTCAATATAATTTATATCTTGTTTTTCTTTTTTTGTTATTCCGATTATATTATCTTCCGTAATAAACATGAAATCAAGATTCATTACTTTCTCTGTTGAAGTCAATACAAGATCTGTTAAAAGAATGGAATCACTTGTGATATATTTTTCAACTTCTTTCATTTTTTCCAAAGAAACTGTTTTAAATGGTGCAACTACAATAAATGAAGTAAAAGCTTTCGATGCCGGAAGGACCATTAAAACAGCTATTATAGTGAAAACATTATTCTTTTGCTCATTATTTAGATAATAACCAATCACATAGATTATAATCGCAATTAATAATAAACCAATGGATAAACCAAGTTGAAATATTTTTTTCTTTTTTATATATCCATACGTACCTTTTTTCATATATACTCCTTGCATTCATTAGAAACTTATCTTATTTTCTTTTTATATTCCTATTAGAATTTTTATTTACAGCAGTCTTATTTCTCAGGTTTTTATTTCTTGTATCTTCATTTCTCGTATTTTTACTTTTTGTCCTTTTTTCTTCCATACTTTTACCGGAATGTTTCTTTCCTGTATTTTTATTTGAACCAAATTTCCTTGGTTTGATTAAACAGTTCTTATCAAATCCGATTAAATCCGTTCTATTAGCACTTCTTAAAGCTTCTGCCACCAAATCATAATTATCAGGATTACGGTATTGAATTAAAGCTCTTTGCATTGCTTTCTCATGAGGGGATTTAGGCACATATACCGGCTCCAAAGTCCTAGGGTCAAGTTCAGTATAATACATGCACGTGGATATAGTAGATGGTGTAGGATAAAAATCCTGTACCTGCTCCGGCATATAACCTAAATCTCTTAAATATTCCGCTAATTCAACCGCTTCTTTCATTGTGGAACCAGGATGGGAAGACATCAGATATGGTACCACAAACTGCTTCATCCCCAGCTTTTCATTTGTTTTTTTATATTTATTTAAAAAATTTTCATATACAGAATTGTTTGGTTTTCCCATTAGTTTCAAAACATTGTCACTAATATGTTCCGGTGCAACTTTTAATTGGCCGCTAACATGATGATCGCATAATTCACTCATAAATGTACTATCTTTATCACTAACCAGGTAATCAAAGCGAATTCCTGAACGGATAAATACTTTTTTGACTCTCGGCAGATTACGAAGTTTTCTAAGTAAAGATAAATAATCTTTATGATCAATATCTAAGTTTTTACAAGGATTTGGAAATAAACATTGTTTATTGGTACAGGCGCCCTTGGTAAATTGCTTTTTGCAGGCAGCATGTCTGAAATTAGCAGTAGGCCCTCCAACATCGTTGATATATCCCTTAAAATCTTTATCACTGATTAATATTTTAGCTTCATTAATAATGGAATCGTGGCTTCTCGTTTGAACAATCCTTCCTTGATGAAACGTTAATGCACAAAAATTACAACCTCCAAAGCATCCTCTATTGCTTACTAAGCTAAATCTTAATTCATCAATGGCAGGAATTCCGCCAAGTTTTTTATAAACAGGATGGTACTCTCTCACATATGGCAAGGCATAAATATCATCCATCTCATCCTCAGTTAATGGTTTTGATGGTGGGTTTTGTACCACATATTCTGTATCTTTATATTTTTCTACAAGTCTTTTCCCTGAAAAAGGATCTGTATTGATATATTGAAGATAAAAACTTCTGGCAAACTCTTTTTTATCTTTTAATATAGTATCATAAGCAGGAAGAATTATTGGTTCGTAAACAGAGGATAAATCTTTTGTTTTATAAACTGTTCCATCAATAAATGTAATATCCTGAATATCTATTCCACTGGCTAATGCATCTGCTATTTCGACCATGGATTTTTCTCCCATGCCATAGGAAATAATATTCGCCCCTGAGTCAAGAAGAATTGATCGTTTTACTTTGTCACTCCAATAATCATAATGAGCTAATCTTCTTAGACTTGCTTCTATGCCCCCTATAATAATTGGTATCTTTTTATATACTTTTCTTATTAGGTTACAGTAAACAATGGTAGCCCGGTCAGGTCTCAGACCCATAATCCCGCCGGGGGAATAATAGTCTTTTTGCCTTCTTTTTTTGGCAACGGAATAATGATTTACCATTGTATCCATATTTCCGCCACATACCAGGAAACCAAGCCGGGGTTGTCCCAGGATTGTAATGCTTTCTTCTACTTTCCAGTCTGGCTGGGCTATCATTCCAACTTTATAGCCATAGGATTCTAAGACCCTGCTTATAATTGCAGGACCAAAAGAAGGATGGTCTACATACGCATCTCCGATTACAAATACAAAATCAAGCTGCTCCCATCCTCTTATTTTCATATCTTCTTTGCTAATTGGCAAAAAATCTTTATTCATATTATTTTATCCTCTTAAATTACATACTGCAGATTTTCAAAAGAACCACTCATTATGTCGTGGTAGCTTCGAATATGATAATCCGCAACTCTTCTAAGTTTATCTATATCCCTTAGGGAATGTTCATCATATACATTACAAACTTTCATATTGGCATTCTTTCCCCCCAATACACCCTGTAATACATCTTCAAAGACGAGACAGTTTCCTGGAGCTACTTCAAGTTCTTTTGCCACTAACAGATAAATATCAGGTGATGGTTTCCCTTTGGGTACTTCATTGGAATTCCTAATAGTCTTAAAATAGGAAGAAATATTATATTTTTCTACTATCAGGTTAATTAATTCCTTGGAATTGCTGGATGCAATACCACAAGGTATACTATTATCTTTCAGATGATCAAGAAAATCTATCACTCCTTCTTTTAATGGAACCTGAGTAGCATATTTATTCCAGGCCATATTATTCCATATGTCCTGTATCTCTTTGATCGATTCTTTTAACTGAAAGCGCTCTTTGAAATAATTCGCTGTTTCATCAAAACTCATTCCTTCAATCTTGCCTTGAAGGTCATCTGGAAGTTCTATATTATATTGATTTAAGAACTCTTTATCTATATCGTGCCACATCCACATAGAATCAACCAGCGTTCCATCCAGGTCAAATATGACACCACTAACATTCGTTAACATAACTTATCTCCTTATCTATCCAATAACTGATTCTTTCGTATCTTTTAATAAAAGAATTTCTTCTTCCAATAAAGAGCGGTATTCTCCATTTTTTAATTCTGGATCAATAATCAATGGTCCCATAGATAATCTCTTAAGATATACTACTTCTTTATCTACCTTTTGAAACATTCGTTTTATCTGATGGAATTTTCCTTCATATATGGTAACTTCTACTTCTGAGACTTCTCCTGTCTTTAAAATTTTTAAATCTGCAGGCAGTGTTGTAAAATCATCTTCTAATTGAATTCCTTTTTGAAACATTTCAACATCTATATTATTTACATGACCTTTTACTTTTGCAAAATAGGTTTTTGATACATGTTTTTTTGGAGATAGTAATTGATGTGCCAGTTCCCCATCATTGGTAATCAGTAAAAGTCCTTCTGTATCTTTATCTAATCTGCCTACAGGAAATAAATCTTTTTTATTGGATGTAGTAATTAATTCAATTACTGTTTTACTTACATTATCAATAGTAGCCGATACGACCCCTGCCGGTTTATTAAGCATATAATATTCATACTTTTGAAATTTAAGATTTTGATTATCAAATTTAATTTTATCATCATTTACTCTTATTTTCAAATCAGGGCTTTTCGCAATAACTCCATTTACAGTTACTCTGCCCTTCTTAATATAGCCTTTCACTTCACTTCTTGTCCCAATATTCATATCGCACAGGTATTTATCTAATCTAAATATTTCTTTCATGAAAGCCATCTCCATCCAGGATAATATTTATTCTTTAGGGTTGTGCCGGATAATTTCCCCCAGCCAAGAGGATATCCATCTACACACAAAAGATTCCATCCAGATTCGAATTCATTTTCTACCTCAATAGTTTCTCCTTTAAGATATCTAATCACATTAGGATCATCCCCAGATAGATTAATTACTCTATTATATTCATTCATCTTTAAGGCACTTGCAAAAGCCTGACTGGGTTCAAAGCGATTTTTCTTAACATCACCAATATATAAGCCGGACCTTAATATTCTCAACCCTTTCATGGAAACCATATCTTCCGGAAGATAATAGATCCTGTCTTCAATAGATTCAAAGCAATTTTCATTAAAATTAATCTTAACATCTTTTAAAAATGATTTCAATTCTTCTGATATTTTAAATTTCTTTGGTGTATAATTGGGTTTTATTTCAAAGATTTTGTCTTCTTTCTTTTTTAATATCGTTAAAAAATGTCCTTCTCCTTTTACTTTCCAAGGCCAGATTCGGACACATTTATTAAGTTCTTCCTTTTCAGCTTCTAAATCCAGCCATTGTGGTTTCCCGGAATCAAATTGATCATATATATCCAGTTTTATCACTGAAAATTCCGGATGCCTTTCCAAAAGAAATGCAATCGTACCCTCATTCTCCTCTGGTGAAAAAGTACAGGTTGAGTATGCAAGTAAACCGCCTGGTTTTAGCATACAGGCAGCATATTCTATGATTTCTTTTTGTATTTCACTATAATAATCAACGCCAAATTCTTCCCAGTTCTTTGTCATAGATGGTTCCTTTCGAAACATTCCTTCTCCGGAACAGGGAGCATCAATCAAAATCTTATCAAAATATCCTTCAAAATAAGAAACAAGTTTCTTTGGATTTTCACTCATGACAATGGCGTTTCTTACGCCGGACATTTCTATATTTTTTAAAAGTGCTTTTGCTCTTGAATTACTAATATCATTGGATACTAATATGCCCTCTCCATTAAGCTTAGCCGCTAACTCTGTACTCTTACCTCCTGGAGCAGCACATAAATCCAGTACTTTATCCCCTGGTTTCACTTCAAGTGCAGCTGCCGGTGTCATGGCACTGGGCTCTTGAATATAGTAAAGTCCTGCATAATAATATGGGTGTTTTGCTGGCTGGTTTTCCTTTTCATAATAAAATCCATTATTTGTCCAAGGTATGGGTAGGATTTGATAAGGACTTATCTCTTTAAATTCTTTACAGGAAACTTTAAGATTATTTACTCTAAGTCCAGCATAAAAATCCTTATCAAGACTCTCCACATATTGGTCATATTCTTCTTTTAGTAATTCCCTCATTCTGTCGTCAAATTTCTTTGGTAAATTCACTCTATTCTCCTTTACGGAACAAAACATTTAATTCAAACTTTGAGCCCTGTATCCTTCTGAAATAATATCCAGTTCTTTATTAAACCGCTCTAATTGTTCTAAATCTCCACTTTGATAAATTCTATAAAATTCATCTTGAATTTTAATTACTTCTCTTTTGTTGGCTAAACTATATAAATTTTGGATATTCGTTAATATATCCGCCACAATATTCGCTTTAATATTGAAGGAATTCTGTGAATCCATAATCTCACTGCGAACAACTGACATTTCTTCATCTAATACAAGAATTGCATTGGCAGCATTAAGAAGCCGCATCTTAATATGTTCTGGCATATTCTGCTTGTACTTATATTGAAGAGAATGTTCAATCGTAGCCCAGAAATTCATAGCCAGTGTACGGATCTGGATTTCAGCCTGTAACTTTTTCGGTCCTTTTAATGTCTCAACTTTATAATATATAATAATATGATAACTTCGATATCCACTTGCTTTTTGATTGTTAATATAGTCTTTTTCGCTCTTAATCTCCATATCTTCCCGATTACGGATGATGTCCACTACTTTATCAATATCTTCAACAAACTGGCAGATAATACGAATTCCGGCAATGTCTTCTATTTGTGCTTCAATATCTTCTAGATTAACTTTCTTCTTTTGAGCCTTTTCAAGGATACTGGATATTTTTTTTACCCTGCCATCCACTTGTTCAATTGGTGAATACTCTCCGCTTTCCCGGTATTCTTTTATAATGTGATTGAACTTAACAACAAGTTCATCTACTGCTAAAATATATGGATCTAGAATCTTTCTCCATAATTGTATCTCCATATTCCCCACTCCTCATGTCATAATCAGTACTTCTCTTTTAAATACCCCTTAAATACTTCGTATCTTCCCTTACGTTGCACTTATCCATGAAACTCTCACGTCTATGAGACTCTCACGCCTATACTATAAATACTTCGTATTACGCAGATTAGAAGCTCAGAAACTTCGTTTCTTCCCTCGCGTTGCACTTATCCATGAAACTCATGACATTTATACAAGCAAGCTTGATAAATGCCCTGAGTCTCATGGACTAATCTGCTTATCGCGAATATTATACCATATATTTGGTGAAAACGGTATTTTTTAAGAATAATTTAATTTATTTTATGTTACAGTTTGGCTATGCAGAAAGTAGTGCCACTTGCATGTGGTTACTTGCAGGATGCAGCAAAGAGAAATTGAATTTATGGCTGAACTGTAACTGTTTTATTGGGTATTTTTATTGAAATATAATTTATAATCTTCCAGGTATTTTAATACCCAATATGGATTGACACTCATTTCCTTCCCGTTGTCATCCAGATATATACCAAAATGTAAATGAACATCAAATTTACCAGTGGTTCCTACGACTTTAGAATACCCCGTATTCCCCATAAATCCAAGATTTGTTCCGGCAGTAACTACATCCCCTTTTTCTAATTCTTCGTTATAGGAAGCCAGATGTGCATAATAAAAATATGCTCCGCTTTCACTTCGAATACCAATACGGTATCCTCCTTGTTCTAACCATCCTTTTTGCTCAACAACACCATCTGAAACACTAATTACAGGGAAATAGCCCGCTTTATTGTTGCTGGCCATAATATCTGTCCCCTCATGGATTCGATTCCCTCCATAAGTTCGTGGCCTCTTCCATGAATTTTCGTAAGTGACATCTGCCTCCCCTGTAAGATCTTTTGGAACGGGAAAATACCGGATATCTTTAAAGATTGTATTATATTTTTCATAGACATCCCTATAAACTTCACTATTTTTCAAATAACTTATACCATTAATATCATTTAATTGAAACAGTAATCTACTATTGTTATTTATAGAATAGTTGTTCATTAACATATTAAATGTGATAATATCTATTGTTTCCTTATTAAATGAATTTGTTTTATTTTTTGTGAAATCAAGAATTTGTTTCATAGCGTGATCTGAAATCTTTAATTCTCTGAATGTATCTTTACTTTCCCTATAATCTTCTATACTTGAAAGCATATTGACATACATTGTAAGATTATATGTAGTATTGCAAATGATTACATTGCAAAAGATAATAATAAGATATATGCGGGCATTTCGTATAAGTTTAGAATTTAAGGTATTCCTATATCTTTGAATTGATAATCACCACCTAAGATCATAATAGATAACCTATATATTATACGAGCCTTCACTTATAGATAGAACACAATATTGTAAAGTAAAAATTCCGCTGTGCAGAACCATCATGTACTTGCAGGCAGAAAGTAAAAAAACTTCTTGCAAATTCATTTACAAGAAGTTAATACCTGGCTCTATTTTCTCTTATATTCTTTCGTTGATTGTCCGATTACCAATTCAGCATCAAAAGTTTTATGCTCTTTATTCACTTTATTATCAATAATATCAAATAAAATTCTTATAGTCTCCTGAGACATTTCTTCTGCCGGTTGTCTGATTGTAGTAATAGACGGATGATAATAAAAGGAAATATCCAAACCGTCAAAACCAGCGACAGAATAATCATCTGGCACTTTCTTTCCAGATTCAAAAATTGCTTTACAGGCACCAACAGCCATGCTATCAGAAATTGCGTAAATTGCGGTAAACTCTTCCCCGGTCTGCAATAATTCTTTCGTTACTTCATATCCATATTTCATAGAGAATGTCTCCAGGGTGTCATCAACTTGATAACGAACCAGATTTGGATTTGGAGTAATGTTATTATCTATTAATGCTTGCTTAAATCCCCGCAATCTTAATTTACCAATACTTTCATCATCAACTGGTGCTGATATAATTGCAATTTTTTTGTGCCCCAGTTTACACAGGTAATCTGTCATTTTATAACTTTCTTTATAATCATCAACCATTACAGAAGAATAATATTTTTGATCAATCTTTTCAGACACACCGCCTGTACTTAATACAAATGGAACCTTAAGCTGTTTTAATTTCTCAATAGAATGATAGAAATAGCCACCCAAGAATACAATTCCCTTAAGTCTTTTTTCCTTTGCCAATAAAACTGCAAGATCAATTTCATCTTCGTGTTCTTCTACACGATGCAATAAAAAGGAGTATTTTCTGTCTTGTATTTCTGATTCAAATACTTTTAAGATATTATTAAAGAAAGGGTTAGTAATCCCTTTGATAAGAACAGCAATTGTATTAGACTCTGTTCTTTTAAGGTTTCTCGCACTATTATTAGGAATATAATTATATTCTTTTATAACCTGCATGATCTTAGTTTTTGTTTCTTCATTAATATCTGGATGGTTATTAATGGCTCTGGAAACAGTACTAACACCTACCCCGCATTTTTTAGCTATGTCTTTAATTGTGATTGATTCCATACTATATTCTTCCTTTGCATAAGTGAACTTTTACTATCACTTATTAGTATACATGATTCATGTAAAAATACAACATTATAATCTACCGTATAATTTCATTATTTTATAGATTTTTTTTGTTAATTCTTCTGAAATATCACCGTCAACCAGTCTCCATTTCCAATTATCACCCACTGTAGACGGAGTATTAATCCTTGCATTTGAGCCAAGACCAAGGTAATCCTGGATTGGAATAATACAAAGTTTTGATACGCTCTGTTGAGCTAAACGTATAAAATCCCAATGTACTTCATTAATATCATTGTTATAATTATTCAGATATGCTTTTGCTAATTCTTTATCCTCTTTACATAATTTTTCGTACCAGCCATGAATCGTGTCGTTATCATGAGTACCTGTATAAACAATACTGTTCTTATCATAGTTGTGAGGTAAATAATCACTTTCTTCTCTTGAGTCAAATGCAAATTCAAGAACTTTCATTCCAGGATAGCCTGTTTGTTTTAATAATAAACGAACACTATCTGTCAAATTTCCAAGATCTTCTGCAATTAAGTTAATATCTCCCAACTGCTTTTTCATAGCCTCAAAGAACTCTATCCCCGGTCCCTTTTCCCAATGACCAAACTCAGCCGTGGTATCTCCAAATGGAATGGAGTAATATTCATCAAATCCTTTAAAATGATCTACTCTTAGTACATCATATAGTTCGAAGCAATATTCGATTCTTTTAAACCACCAGCCAAAGCCATTCTTCTTATGATAATCCCAGCGATACAAAGGATTCCCCCAAAGTTGGCCGGTATCAGAAAATGCATCCGGTGGACATCCGGCTACAGCAATTGGATTATTAAATTCATCCAGCTGGAATAATTCTGGATTTGACCAGGTATCCGCACTATCAAAGGCTACATAGATAGGTATATCCCCTATAATCTGGATACCTTTCTCATTGGCATATTTCTTTAGTTTTTCCCATTGGTTTGAAAAAACATATTGTATATATTTATAGAATTCAACTTCATTGGAAAGTTCCTTTTTGTATTTTACTAAAGCATCCGGTTTGCGTAATTTGATATCTTCATCCCACTTATTCCAGCTTACTCCATCAAATTGATTTTTCACTGCCATATATAAAGCATAATCATCCAACCAATATGCATTTCTTTCATTGAATTCTTTGAATTCTTTTTTATTACCGATATTACTTCTTTCATAGGCAATTCTTAGTAATTTAAATCTGGACAAATAGATTTTTTCATAGTCTATATATCGGGCATTATTACCCACATCATAAGAATCACATTCATCTTTGCATAACATACCTTCCTCGATTAATGCATCAAGGTCAATAAAGTATGGATTTCCTGCAAAGGTGGAAAAAGATTGATATGGAGAATCACCATATCCCGTAGGTCCTATGGGAAGTATCTGCCAGTACTTTTGCCCTGCCTTCTTTAATATATTGATAAATTCATATGCACTTTTTGAAAAACATCCAATTCCATAGTTAGATGGAAGGCTGGCTATCGGTAAGAGTATGCCACTTGCTCTCATATTATGTCACTTCCTTTTATTGTTAATCTTTATCCTTTTACAGCTCCTGCGATAACTCCTTCAATTATGTATTTCTGACAGAATAAATAAAATACGATAATCGGAACTATTGCAAGTACCAGCATAGACATCATGGCTCCCATATCAATGCCGCCATAACCGCTTTTTAGATATTGTATAGCTATTGGTATCGTTTTGTATTCTGTTCCAATTACTAGCATAGGAAGTAAATAATCATTCCATATCCACATGGTATTTAATATTGCAACAGTCACTGCTGTTGGTTTTAAAACAGGTAATACAATTCTAAAAAATGTTTGCAATGGATTACACCCATCTATCATTGCCGCTTCTTCCAGCTCTAAAGGTATTGATTTAATGAACCCTGAAAACATAAATACGGATAACCCGGATCCAAATCCAAGATAGATTAAAATGATACCAATTGGATTATCCAGCTTTAAAACATTTGCCACTTTTGTCATAGTATACATTACCATTTGGAATGGTACAATCATAGAAAAAGCAAATAAATAATATAGTGCGCTATTAAATTGATTCTTTACTCTTGTAATAAACCATCCAGTCATAGAAGTACATATAATAATCGCAATTACTGAAAAAACTGTAATAAAAAATGACCAAAAAGCTGCAGTTAATAATCCTGTCTTTTCAAGACCTGCCACATAGTTTTCAAATTTCACAAAAGTTGTTGAGTCCGGAAAACTAAAAGGCTGTTCACTTATATAGAATTTACCCTTGAAAGAATTAATAAATACAATGAGTATTGGAGCTAAAAATAAAATGGATAAAATCAATAATATGATAAATGAAATAATATGATTCTTCTCTTTCTTCATTAGTTTTCCTCCTCCTTTCTTCTTGTAAAGCTAAGTTGTATAAAAGCAACAATCGCAACGATTAAGAAAAATATAACTGCTTTCGCCTGACCTACTCCTTCTCCACCGGTAGAACCATAAAAAGTATTATAGATATCAAGTGCTAACATAGCAGTTTTTTTGGATGGTGCACCAGCTGTTAATGCTAAATTCTGATCAAATAATTTGAACGAATTAGACAAAGTTAAGAATAAACAAATGGTTATGGATGGCATGACAAGTGGTATTGTAAGCTTGCGCAATACCTGGAAGGATGTTGCACCGTCTATCTTGGCAGCTTCAATCAACTCTTTTGATATATTCTGAATACCCGCAATATAAATTACCATCATATAACCAATCATCTGCCAGTTCATAAGAATTACCAGCCCCCAGAAACCGTATTCTGGTTTGAAAGTTAATGTAACTCCAAATTTGTATAAAACACCGTTAATGATTAATTGCCATATGTAACCTAAAACAATTCCACCAATTAAGTTAGGCATAAAAAATATAGTTCTGAAAATATTAGTTCCTTTTACTTTTCTTGTTAATAGTAATGCAAACAGGAATGCAAAAAAATTAATTGTGATGACGGATACTACCGTAAATTTCACTGTAAATATAAGTGCATTTAAAAATTCTTTATTTGAAAATGCTTCAATATAATTGCCTAAACCTATCCATTTGGCATCAATTACAGTTGTAAACTTTGTAAATGAGAGTATGATTCCTAATATAAATGGTATTATGAAGGCGACTATAAATGCAACTAATGTAGGTAATAGAAAAATAGGGAAATATTTTTTTGTATGTTTTTGCATGTTATCCTCTCCTATTTAAAAATGGTGAGCCAAAGCAATTTGAATTGACTCACCACGCTTTTACTGGAATGTTTCTTATAACTATTATTAATATGTATTTAAAACACCCCAGTAAATATTCAATGATTCTCGTAAATAATTATTTTGTTTTTTCTCTTTCAGATTTCCATGAATCTTTTACAACTGCAGTAACTTCATCCCATGTTTTTCCACCTTGAGCATATTCAAGCAATGCATCTCCAAAATAGTTCTTAAAGTCTTCACTTGGGAAAGCTGCAAATGTCCAAACTACACTATCTTTACCCATCCATGCTAAAACTTCCTTTGCAAGTGGATCCGCTGGTTTTTCAGCATCTGTAAATGTATTAAATGGAGCAATGAATCCTAATTCTTTAGATACATAAGCCTTTCCTTTGTCACTTGAGAACAGCCATTCCAAGAATGCGACAGATGCCTGTTGTTTCGCTTCTGAAACTTTATTATTGATCGCAAAATAATTTTCTGTACCAACACATAACCCCTGGGTTTCTTCACCAGCTACACCAGTATAAATTGGCATAAATTTAATATCTTCTTCTTTAACGATGTTTCCATCTACACCACTGATTTGTGACCATGCCCAGTTACCATTTTGAACCATGGCAACCTGACCAAGTGCAAATTCGGCCATAGAGTCATTTACTGTTTTACTTCCTAATAAACCTTTTTCTGAAGCAGAATTATCTACATATAAATCAAAGATATTCTTGAAGTTTGGAGCATATTTAAATTCAATCTCGTCGGCAGCTAAGCCTGCTAAAATTGTATTATCGAATTCTGTGTTATCTTTAAATTCATAGAATAATGGTAAATTAGCTAAATGAGTCTGCCATCTCCATTGTTCACCAGCAGCTAAAGAAGTTGATGCAAACACACCTTTGATACCAAGAGCATCTTTATGTGCTGTCATATCTTCAACAACAGCTTTTAATGTAGCAAAATTATTAATATCTTCCATAGAAGCTGCATCTGTTGCCTTATCTGTTAAAGCAAAATATTTATCCATGATAGACTTATTATAGATGATACCATAACCTTCAACAACATAAGGAATACCATATACTCCTTCACCGGAAGTTACAGCTAAGGTAGGATCTGATAAATAACTGTAAAGCTGTGTACCTTTTAAATCAGCACAATAATCTTTCCATGATTGGAATCCTACCGGTCCATTGATCTGGAAGATGGTTGGAGGATCAGATTTTGCTACTTCTGATTTTAATGTTTGTTCATATGTACCACTTGCTGCTGTAACAACTTTAACTTTAATACCTGTTTCAGCTTCATAATCTGTAGCAATCTTATCATAAACTTCTGCGATTTCCGGTTTAAAATTTAAGAAATAAATCTCATCTACTTTTTCAGTATCGGCAGCTGCCTCATCAGTCGTATCTTCTGTGGTTGCAGCTGGATCAGATGTGTCCTTCGCATCTTCTTTCTTTCCACAGGCAGAAAGCAATCCAATAGATAGAACTACTGTCAATAGAAGTGCAATAAGTCTTTTTTGTTTTTTCATATCTTTCCCTCTCCTTTTTTGTGATAGCATATTGCTATTTAATAGATACTCACTAGTCGAAAATATTTTTTTGGTATCGTTATCAGTAACCTTACCGGTAACGTTTTCAACTATATTTTTATTCTATCATAAATAATTAAAAATGCAATAGATATTTTAAAGTTTTTATATCTTTTTGATACTTAAATAGATTGATATTCAAAAAATTTTGTGTAAAACATACAGTAAACCATTGAATTCTATATTATTTATTGTGCTCTATATTACTCTTCTTATATCTGGAACATATGAATTGCTTCTTCTAATTCTTTTGCATTTTTACCTAAAATACCCGACGCTTCTTCTAATGCTCCTACTGAAACCGATTGATCATGTACAATCTCGGATATGTTATTTGATGTTGCATATGTCTCTTGTGAAATTGCAGAAATATTCTCAACCGCACCTAAAGTACCTGCTCTTGCTGTCTCCATATTTTTCATGTCCTTGCCTATTTCGCTTACATTATTAATTAGTTCTTCAATCTTTTGGCTCATATTTTTAAATGTAGTGATTGTATTTTCCACAATATTGTTTTGGGCATTTACTATGTTTTCTGCTTCTTTTGCAGTACATACCGTATCTGAAGTTTGATTCGCTATATCACTTATTACTATATTAATATCATTGGCAGCTTTCATGGACTGGGTTGCAAGATTACGGATTTCATCTGCTACTACTGCAAATCCCCGGCCCGCAGAACCTGCTCTTGCTGCTTCTATAGATGCATTCAAAGATAAAAGATTCGTCTGATCTGCAATTTCATTAATAAATTCAACTATCTCCCCAATAGATTTAGACTTAATCTCAAGAGCTGTAATATTATCAACAACATATTTCGTAATACGGTTTGTTTCCTGGGATTGCTTATTAAGCTCTTCCATTCTTGTAATTCCCTGAGTAATCATATTCTTAGAATCATCTATAGATTTTTCAATATTCTTAAGATTGTCATTAACCACTGTTATTTTATTTGATAATTCATCCATCTGGACTAAACAGTTTTGTGAATCTTCTGCCTGGCCTGCGATTCCATTTCCAATTTCTTCAATAGCCATTGAAATATGATCACTTGATAAAAAGATCGTATTGGAAGCCTCCATAACGTGGATTGCAGAATCTGATACCAATCCACTTACACTGGCAACTTTCCTGATTAAATTTCTCATATTATTAAGCATATCTGTAATATTATGTACAAGAATTTCAAACTCATCTTTACGATTTACACTTACTTCAACTGTTAAATCTCCTTCTGAAATCTGTTTTAATTTGTGATTAATATTCTTAATACATTTTACTATTCCGCCAGAGATAAAACTTCCAATGGACACCGCTACTATACATGCCAATGCAACAATTACAAAAGTAATTGTTCTAATATCATTTGCCTGACTCATAATATTGGTTTTTGGAATTAAGGCCGCGATTGTAATTCCAGTCTCTCCAATTTTATTGTAAAAATAAAGATGTTCTTCAGAATTATAGTTTACATATTGGGAACCTGTTAAATCTTCCCTGTTAAGGCTTTCTATATAATATTCTTCCTTGCTGAACTTAAAATCTTCAATAATTTTCGTATCGTTAGAAGAAGAATTCTGGATAATAATCTCTTTCCCATCTGGCGTTACAAGTCCCACAATACTATTTTCACCAAGATTTAAATTTTTTAGAAAGGTTTCAATTTCACTTCTTTTTACATCAATAACAATACACGCTTTATCTGGTGAGAATTTTCGTATCAAAGAAAATCCATAATCCTTTGAATCTATTCCAAGCTTTGAATCTATAAATAAATGTTCCCCAATCCAGGTATATCCATCCGGTGCATTATCAAGCTGTAACCCTTCCTCATTTTCTTTTAATTCAGTATAGAAACCATTTGTATTTTCTAATTCACTTGTTAGTACAGGAATATTTGTATCCGCAATAATATGTATATTTTCAATAAATTTTTCCAATTCTACTTTTTTCATTAATTCATTATTTATTGTGGTAACATATTTTAATCTTTCTGAAGCCGTATTATTTACCAGTCCTCTCGTAAAATATGACAATTCAGTGTCCCCAACATACTGTTTTGAAACAGCGTCAATGGAATTAAACACATATTCCATATAATCAGAACTCATATTAATTGTGTTGGAAGTAGATTGTTCATAATTTGATATTAATCCATCCGATGATTTTGAATAAGATATAATGCCCAATGCTACTATAAAAAGGACAGGTACAATGAATCCCACTATAAGTTTCTGTAAAATTCCAAACTTCATCTTTTGTTTCGGATGATTGATTAGAACCTCTTTTTTTGGTTTTCTAAAATTTAAGTTACGCAGTTTACTTAAGAAATGAGGGGATTTCCCTCTTATTTTAGGTATCTTGAATTTAGAAATAATCTTATGCTTGCCCATAATTTTCATCTCCTTGTAAGTTTTTCTTTTATTTGTATCCCTTTTCCATTATATTATGACAAGCAAAAAATGTATAGATTAAATTTCGATATTTTTCGAATATTTTATCCTATCATATATTTTTTATTCTTTTCGATTTAGAATTCTTAACTATCGGTTAAAAAAAAATACCTTGTATCAAATGATACAAGGTATTTAAAATTTCTTATGGATTGGCTGTATTAAACTCTAGTTTTGAAGTACTCTTTGACACATTTGAATCGTCTTCCTCAAAGTCCGGAGTACTGCTTGATACATTAGTTGAGCCAAATATAAATGTATGAAGAGCCTCTATGTTAGCTGGCATATTTGGTAATAGGACATCCATGGACCGGATATTGGCTGTGGTATAACCATTATCGATTGGTACACGAAGAGTTTCAAGCTTTGTCGTTCCCAGTGTCACAAATGTTCCAAGATAGCCAACGATATCTGATTTTGGAATATCGGTTGTAACAAGGGGTAGAATATCATTCAGTAGTAAAACTAATTCTGCTACATTCTTAGATTTATATTTCTCAAAAATTGCATTTAAAACCGTTCTTTGTCTTGATGTTCTGCCAAAATCATCCGCTTCTCCACTACTTGCTTTACGATAACGAACTCTGGAATAGCCAAGTGCCTGATTGCCATTTAATGTTTGAGTTCCTGTTTTCACATTACGATTCGCTGGATTAGAAATATAATTTGTGGTATTTAAATATCTGGCTTCTGAGTCTGTTAAAGTAATTTCTACGCCGCCTAATTTATCAATTATACTTTCAAAACCATCAAAATCAACTAATACGGCTCCATCCAATTCAATATCAAAATTAAGCTGTATGGTTTCCTTAAGGAGTGGCATGCCGCCTGTGTGATAAGCTGCATTTAACTTATTATCACTATATCCAGGTATCTGTACATACATATCTCTCATTAGCGAAGTTAATTTAATTGCTTTTTGCTTCACATTCATGGTAGCAATCATAATACTATCAGTACGTCCTCTGGCTCCACCTTCATTAATGGCTTCTTCTCCAACTAATAAAACGTTAACAGTATTTTTATCCTGCCTTAAAGAACCATTCGGCCCCCATTGTACGGAATCAGGATCAATTTCCTCGCCGTTTCCTTCACCCTTTTCAAACTCTTCTTCTTGATTTTTGGTGTTGCCCCAGTCAGTAAAATTTATTCTGCCAAGGAATGCATTTACAACTATAAAAAGTATTAATATTACAGAAACAAGAGCACCACCTGTGATAGCTGTAATTTTAACCCATTTTGGTCTTTTCTTATTTTCTGATGTCTCATCGTCAGATGGATTGTTTTTTGATTTATCAGCATCATCATCCATTTCAGTAGAGATTTGCTTAGCAAGAGATTCGCTTAGTTCCTGCATAAGTTCATCGTCAAAAGTTGATTCTATATTTTTATCATTATCCATTTAATAGCTCCTACAATCGAAAGAATGTTAATTCTTATATGATATTGATATTCTATTAATGCAGACTGGAAGCTCGGAAATTTCATTTTCCCGCTCACGTTGCACTTATCCATAAAGCTATGATAGTTTCTTAGTGCAAGCACAGAAACTATCATAACTTCACGGAGTAATCTGCTTATCGTGGATATTATATCATATTAATACAAATTAGTATTCTGTTTTTTTAAAATTTAAAATAGTTTATACTAATTTTATACCTTGTGTCAATATGGATTTTTTATTCCTTGCTATGAACAACTCCATTTTCATCGATAGTTACGTTAAAAGAAATTTGTTCCATATATTTGTAAAATTCTTTCCATTGTTTTTTATCTTTAAGTGTTGTGTAACCATTATTAGATTGACATGGAATAATAGAGATTACGATTTCATTCTCGGTATTAATTTCTGTTTTTAGAACCATCGTTTGAAATGTGCTGGTACCAAATACAAAATTACCCAGACTATATACGATTGGTTTTCCTCTATAATATTCAATTCCCTGTAATACATGCGGATGTGCGCCAATTACCACATCGGCGCCAGCTTCAATATATAGCTTACCCATATTTCTTTGATAATCTTTGGGGTACTCTGCCCGTTCTATTCCCCAATGGACATATACAACAACAATATCGTGGTTCTGCTTTGCAGCTTTTATCTCATCTAGTAGCAAGGCTGGATCATAAGTTGTAAATAATCCCGGCTTATTCTCCATTGCATTCCATTCGTAGACTGGTATTACTCTTGAGGCGCCTAAGAATGCTATCTTTTTATTTTGCAGTTCAAAACTTTCAAGCAGCTTTGCTTCCTCTAAATTCCTGCCAGCTCCTACATGCTTTATGTTCTCCCTGTCTAAGGTATCTATAGAATCTAGTAATGCATCTATTCCATAATCTAAGGTATGATTATTTGCTAATGTGACGATATCAATCCCCATCTCTGAAAGAATATTAACACGTTCCGGATCCACACGAAATGTATACTGTTTGTCTTCTGCCTGGGTTCCACGGGAACTAAATGGGAACTCCTGATTGACCATCATAATATCTGCTGTAAGCATAATATCTGCTAAATCCTTGGAAAGTATCCCGTGAATTTTATTATTCCCTTTATCATATTGATTTAACTGGTGATTTGACAAAAGCACATCTCCTGCAAATGCAAGTGAGATTGGTGAGTCTGGCTCTTCCACAGAATTTTCTTCTTCAGAAATATTCTCGTCACTTTCTTCTCCTTCAATTATCTCAGGTATATTTTCTTCTATAGGTACAACATTATTTTTTTCCGGAGTATCACTAATTTGTATATTATCTTTAGTATTAAAATAATTGATTACTTCCATTCCTATAACAATAGATAATGTAAGTAAAGAAAATATCATAAAACCTAATAATAAAGCAAATTTTTTTTTACTCATTAATCTTCACATAATTCCTTTAAACAATTTACCACATAATCAAACACTCTTTTTGCAGAGCTAATACTTAATCTTTCATCTGGTGTATGAATATCATGCATATTAGGTCCAAATGAGACAATATCTAAATTATTGATCTTTCCGGCAAAAATACCACACTCAAGACCTGCATGAATTGCTTCGATCTTTGGTTCTTCGCCATAGTCCCTTCTGTATACCTTGACTAAAGTATCTCTTAATTTAGAATCCTTCTTGTACTCCCATGCAGCATAATCACCACGTGCAGTATAATTTCCTCCGAGAAGTTCCGTAATATTTTGTAATTTATCACTTAAATAGCGCTTGTAAGAGCTAAGTGAACTTCTTACCGCGTAAGAGAATATGATCTTACCATCTTCCATATTAAGAATTCCTAAATTTAATGAACTTTCAACCAGTCCTTCAATATCAGAGCTATTTACCTGTACTCCGTTAGGAGCATATAATAACATAGTCATAACATTTTTATAAGATTCTGTTTTTAATACATCGACTTTAGAATTATCATTTAACTTATTTATTCCAACTTTTAAACCAGGTTCACTTGTCTTCAATTCATTCTTATAAACAGCACTAAGTGAATCTATCGTTTCCTTTAAAGTGTCCTCATCTTTACTTTGAACTAAAATCTTAGCGGTACTTTCTCTTGGAATGGAGTTATCTTTTAATCCACCTTTTACTTCTATTAAATCATAATTGATTTTTTTACCGGAATCAAATAATAATCTTCCCATTAATATAGATGCATTGGTACGATTTTTATGAATTTCAACACCTGAGTGTCCGCCTTGTAATCCACTAATATCAATTTGATATATGGTACCCTCTTTTTCTTCATGTTGAAGGGGTATTGTACAGATACTTGTCAGACCACCTGCTGAACTGCTAAGGAGGATTCCTTCATCTTCTGAGTCAATATTAAACATATATTGTCCCTGTAAAGGAGTGGTATCCAGACCTGCAGCTCCATCCATACCGATTTCTTCGTCTGTGGTTATAACAACTTCTAATCTAGGGTGAACATAAGAATCATTATCTAAAATCGCTAATGCATATGCAAGTGCAATACCATCATCTCCGCCAAGAGTTGTACCGTTAGCATAGATAAAGTCTCCATCTACTTTAAGGTCTAATCCATCTTTCATAAAATCATGAACAATTTCTGGCCGCTTTTCACATACCATATCCATATGTCCCTGAATGATAACAGTTGGTTTATCTTCATAACCTTTAGTTGCCTCCTTAACAATTACTACATTAAGGAATTCATCCTGCCAGTATTTTAATCCTCTTGTCTTTGCAAAAGATACTAAATAATCACTAATTTCTTTATTATTTCTTGAGCCATGGGGAATTGCACATATTTCCTCAAAAAATTTAAAGATTCCTTTGTAATCGATTGCACTTAATACACTGTTCATTTAACAGCACTTCCTTTCAACTTAGTTGTTTTTATAAGTAATTGGGAAACAAATCATTATTTCAAGCTTTGTGATTCCCACTTTATAAATGATTAATTTTTAAAACTATGGATTGGTGCAGGAATTCTTCCTCCACGATTAATAAAATCATCACATCCAAATGGATTTACCGGCATTACAGGGGCATAACCCAGTAAACCACCAAATTCTACAATATCTCCTACATCCTTACCAATTACCGGTATAATTCTTACTGCAGTTGTCTTTTGATTTATCATTCCAATCGCCATCTCATCCGCAATAATTCCTGAAATCGTTGTAGTCTTTGTATCTCCTGGAATTGCAATCATATCTAAACCTACAGAACATACACAGGTCATTGCTTCTAATTTTTCTAAAGTAAGTGCTCCCGCCTTAACAGCGTTAATCATTCCCTGGTCTTCACTTACAGGAATAAAGGCACCACTTAATCCACCTACATAAGAAGAGGCCATAACTCCTCCCTTTTTCACTTGATCATTAAGCATGGCAAGTGCAGCGGTGGTTCCTGGTGCTCCGGCATATTCTAAACCAAGTTCTTCAAATATTTCAGCAATACTATCCCCAACAGCGGGAGTTGGCGCTAAAGATAAATCTATGATACCAAAAGGAATATTTAACCTTCTGGAAGCTTCTGTTGCAACTAATTGTCCTACTCTTGTTATTTTAAATGCAGTTTTTTTAATTGTTTCACAAAGTGTTCCAAAATCTGCGCCTCTTACACTCTCTAATGCTTTTTTTACCACTCCCGGACCACTTACTCCTACATTAATAACTGCATCCGCTTCCGTAACACCGTGGAATGCTCCTGCCATAAATGGATTATCATCCGGGGCATTACAAAAGATCACTAATTTTGCACATCCCAGGGAGTCCTTCTCTTTTGTAAGTTCTGCTGTTTTATGGATAATCTCACCCATAAGTTTTACCGCGTCCATATCAATCCCTGTTTTCGTAGAACCAACATTTACAGAACTGCATACCCTTTCTGTACCGGCAAGTGCCTGTGGTATAGAAAGTATTAAATTCTTATCACTCGTTGTCATTCCTTTGGACACAAGAGCAGAATAACCACCAATAAAGTTAACTCCAACTTCTTTGGCGGCTTGATCTAAAGTTTTTGCAATTGTAACATAGTCCTCTGGTGATTTACATGCACTGGATCCTACTAATGAAATCGGAGTTATGGAAATTCTTTTATTTACAATTGGAATACCATATTCTCTTTCAATATCCTGTCCTGTTTTTACAAGATCTTTTGCAACAGTGGTGATTTTCTCATAGATTTTCTGGTTTAACTTATCAAGATTATTGTCCGCACAATCTAATAAGCTTATTCCTAATGTTATAGTCCTTACATCAAGATTCTCATGCTCTATCATCTTGTTTGTTTCTATAACTTCATGTATATTGATCATAATAATTTCCTTTCTTAAATACGGTGCATTTTGTCAAATATATCTTCGTGCTGGCATTTAATATCTACTCCGATTTTATTACCTAACTCTTCTAATTCAGAGGACAGATTGCGGAATTCCTTTGATGCATTATTAGCATCAACAATCATCATCATATTAAAAAAGCCTTGAATAATGGTTTGTGAAATATCAAGGATATTCACATTATTCTCTGCCAAATAAGTACATACTTTTGCTATTATACCAACACTATCTTTTCCTACTACCGTAATAACCGTTTTTTTCATATCTGCCTCCTAAAAATTATATAATTATGTAATCCGATGGTTCATCCCTTTTAGCAACTCTTAGACTTATATGCTCCATCACATTACAGTGATTATTTTCAAGTTCTATTTTCACTGTTTCATATGCTAACTCAGGATAATTATTCTCTTTACTAAGATGTCCCAGGAAAATATGTTTTAATTTGTCATGCAATAATTCACTTATAAGCCTGCCTGAATTATCATTGGAAAGATGACCTCTGTCTCCTAAAATTCTTCTCTTTAAGTGGTAAGGATAAGCTCCCACCTGAAGCATATTTACATCATGATTTGCTTCAAGTAACAGCACTTCAGAACCTTTTAAATTAGATACAATATAATCATCATATTTCCCCAGATCTGTTGCAACGCCTATTTTCTGCCCATTTGATGTAAAGGTATAGCAGACAGGATTGGATGCATCATGTGAAATAGAAAATGGATTCACAGCCATATCATTTATTTCAAAAGTTACATCTGGTTCAATATATCTGAAAAGTTCTTCTGATATTTTACCAATACTTTTAATCCTTAAAATTGCACTAATCGTCTCAACAGTAGCATAGATTGGAATCCCATATCTTCTCGCCATTACTCCTAAGCCACTGATATGATCCGAATGCTCATGAGTAATTAATATTCCATCGATTGTTTTAGGGTCTATATCGATACTGATCAGACCACTCTCGATTCTTTTCCCGCTAATTCCTACATCAACCAGCAGATTAGTATTATTGTTGCCAACATAGATACAGTTTCCACTACTTCCGCTTGCAATACTACATAATTTCATTTTTGTCTTCCTTCTGTTCTTTCGCTCACGTTGCACTTGTCCATAATGTTACATGGCATTCATACATGCAGGCATGAAGAATGCCATGTAACATTATGGACTAATCTGCTTATCGTGGACATTATATCACAATTATATTTAATAATCTATACATAATAAATCAGCTGTATTTCGTTTTATTTAGTCCCAATACAGTTCTGTAATATCACCATCGTTAATTTCAGTGGTAAATTCTGCACTTTCTCCATTCACTTTTAGAATCAGAGAATTACCTTGTGCCACTTTTGTATCAAAAAAATAAAAATCTAAAATATCTACAAAAATATAGCTGTCTTTTCCTGATAATTTTACTGCTGTATCATTTATAAGGATTTCAATCTCTTTTTTTTCTCTGGCAGATACATTAGGAATGGAATTTTGATTTTCCTCCAGGGCTTCTTTGGGTTCTGGATTCTTAATAATATCTTCCTCATTATCTTCATTATCATAATTCTGATTATATAAGTCATTTTCATTATCAGTATTCAAACTGGAGGTTGAAAATACCATACCACTGCCTATCTTGCAATCAATGGTAAAATTCTCATATACCTTTTCTGTCAGAGGAGCAGCAACATGATTCACTTCAATCTGTCCATTATACTCCACATCCATAAATTCAAGAACTTGTTCCAGTGTATAATAGTTTAATATATTAATTTCATCTCCATCAGAAATACTATAGAATTCTGATACTAACTCATTGTTTACCATAACGAATTTAGGGCAGATGATCTTCTTTCCATTAAAAATAAATTCAATTGTACTTTTATATTCGGAAAGTTGTCTTATTTCATATACTGCATCCGCTCCAATTGTGGATTCTTTAATTTCAATTTTGTCATTTTGTGATATGGATGAATTAATACTGGCGATTTCACCGTTAAGCTTAATTACAGCTGCTTCTCCTAATTCTCCCCTTACAAATCTCTTAGATCCATCCAGAGTGAAATTAATTGGCTTTCCCCTTCTTGGGAATAATTTTTCATTTGGGAACCCTACACAAAGGGCTGCATCTACAATAGTTAATTTACTATTATCATACAGTTTCACTCTTTCGTTATTTACTGTAACAGTTATGAAATTGTTTCTTTGGTTATAAAAATTCAAACAGATACCGATTGGAGTAACAAGAAGCGGATCTTTTTTAATTCCTGGTTGTAATATTTCAATTTCATTAAGGACTTCCGCACCTCTTAGGGCTACTCTGTCTTCAGAAAGACCAAGGTGATGGGCTAATAACTTAACAAAAGATGGGATTTTGCCTCCCCCTCCAACAACAAAAACGGCGCTTACTGATTTATCACCGTTTAATTCAATAATTCTATCAGCAATTCCCTTTGTTATTTTATCTACGGTATCTTCTACTCCTTGTAAAACTTCTTCTGGCTGTATTTTATGAGAAATTCCCATAATGTCTTTATAAGTTATTGCTTTTTTCTTTAAACATGCTGCTTTTACTTTCTCTGCAGTATTAAATTCTACCAGATATTTCTGAGCAATCGTCTCAGTAATTTCATCTCCAGCAAAAGGTATCATGCCATATGCTATGATACTGCCATCCTTAGTAATTGAAATATCTGATGTTCCAGCTCCTACATCTACTAATGCTATATTTAATAAACGAAATTTTTCAGGGATTGCTATGTTAATGGCAGCAATTGGCTCAAGAGTCAGACTTGCCACTTGTAAGCCTGCCTTTTCCACTGCTACATATAAACTATCAATGACTTCATCCGGAAGAAAAGTTGCTAATAGTTCTACTCCCATATTTCCAGCTTTATGCCCTTCCAGATTGGTAATAATATAATTATTTAAATAATAACGAACAGCACTATAACCGACACAGTAATAATTGGTATTATCCTCTTTCGTCTCTTCACGTATTACATCATAAGCCTTTTCTACACCAAGAAGGTCTAAGGAATGGATATGTTCTTCTGTAATTACCGTTTCTGACTGAAATTCAAAATCTGCCTTTACTGTGATGGTTTTTAAAACACGCCCTGCGGCTGCAATACAAACATCAGTTAATTTTTTCCCAATTTGCTTTTCTAATGTATTTTTAATATATTCAATTGACTCTGCTACTTTAGGAATATCATGAATTTGACCATCAAGCATTGCCCTGGTTTCATGCTCTTTCATACATTGGGCTACTACTTTAAAGTTTCTTTCGTTCTCTTTATATCCAACAGTACCTACAAGGCTTCTGGTACCGATATCTAATCCAAATACCAGATGTTCTGGATATCTTTGTCCTTCCATACAAAATCCCCCTAAATCATATTAACGCTGAGTCCCATGGACTAATCTGCTTATCGTGGATATTATAGCATAATGGATATTATTTCACTAGCAAAAGTTCAATTTGTTTTATGATCTCGTCAATTGTGCCATTATTATTAATAATTCCTGTTGCATTCTCACGTATGATCTCATCTTTTAATTGATTTTTTAAGATACTTTCAATCTTTTCATCACTATATCCACGACTTCTGCTTAATCTTTCTTTTCTGACTTTACTTGAAACGGTAACTGCCCATACCTCATCACAGATTTCTTTATATCCTGCTTCAATGAGTAAGGCGGTTTCTATGACCACATAATCTACTTTATTTTCCTTGGTTAATCTTCTGATTTCATCAAAGGCATAATTCATTACATAAGGATGGACCATATCATTTAAATCAGCTAGTTTTTCAGAGTCATGAAAAACAATTTGGCTAAGTTTACTCCGGTCGATTTCACCTACTTCATCCACAATACCCTTCCCAAAGTAATTCACGATCAATTGATAGCAGACAGCTCCTTTTTTCATTAATTCATGAGCAATGACATCTGTCAGGATCAAATGTGCGCCGTACTTGTCTTTCATAATATCTGCTACCGTAGATTTACCGCTTCCAACTTGTCCCGTAATTCCAATTATTTTTAGAGCCATCTACATCTTCCTTACCAAATACTTATTTTGCATTATACCAACTTGTTCCTTCATTCACTTCCACTTCAAGAGGTACACTTAAATCAGCCGCTTTATACATTTCTTCTTTTAGTATATTTTTTACCTGTTCCACTTCTTCTTTATGAGTTTCAACTAACAACTCATCATGGATTTGTAATATTAATCTGGACTTTAATTTTAAATTTTTTAATTTACGATTTACTCTTATCATTGCAATCTTGATAATATCAGCAGCTGTTCCCTGAATCGGGGAATTCATTGCAATTCTCTCACCAAAAGAACGTTGCATGAAGTTACTTGAAGATAATTCAGGAACCGGTCTCCTTCTGCAAAAGAAGGTTGTAACATATCCATTTTCTTTACCACTTGCTACCAGTTCATCAAGAAATTGTTTTACTCTGGGATAAGTTTCAAAATATTTATTTATATAGCTTTCGGCTTCTTTTCTTGTGATATTAAGGTCCTGTCCAAGACCAAAGGAACTGATTCCATAAACAATTCCAAAATTAACTGCTTTCGCATTACTTCTCTGAGCACTGGTTACTTCAGCTAATGGGGTATGAAATACCTGAGAAGCTGTAATTCTATGAATGTCCTGTTCCTCCTTATATGCTGCAATTAACCTCTCATCCCCTGACATGTGGGCAAGTACTCTAAGTTCAATCTGAGAATAATCAGCATCTAAGAATATATAACCCTCTTTTGGAATAAATACCTTACGGATTTCACGACCTAGTTCCATACGGATTGGAATGTTTTGAAGATTCGGTTCAGTACTGCTTATTCTTCCTGTGGCAGCAACTGTTTGATTAAACTTGCCATGAATACGTTTGTCCTCTTTGATATAATTAGCCAAACCATCTGCATAAGTTGATTTTAGCTTTGTTAATTGTCGGTATTCCAAAACCATTCCAACTACTGGATCTTCACTTCGAAGTTTTTCTAATATATCTGCCGAAGTAGAATATCCTGTTTTTGTTTTCTTGCCAAATGGCAGTTTTAGTTTTTCAAATAAAATAACACCAAGTTGTTTTGGGGAATTAATATTGAATTTTTCGCCTACAATATCATAAATCTCTGTTTCTAATTGAACTATTCTGGTTCCCAGTTTATCACCATACTCTTTTAATGCTTCCTTGTCCACTTCAATTCCACGTACTTCCATGTCATATAAAGAATAGATCAACGGCATCTCAATCTCTAAAAATAAAGACAGCATGTCCGTATTCTTTAATTCATCTGAAACTGGCTGATACGCACAATAAGCAACATAAGAATGATAACAGCAGAAATTATGAAAAGCTTCGGATTTTTCTTCTTTTGCCTTTATCAGTTTATCTTTTCCCAGAAAATCATTCCTTGAAGGAACTGTAATACTAAGATAGTCTCTTGCAATATCATCATAATAATAAGTATCTTTGGATGGATTCAATAAGTAAGCTGCTACACTCAGATCAAATATTTTACTATCTTCATCTGCTGTAAGATATGGCAGCTGGTTCTTTAAATCAATTGTAGCTACCATGATGTTCTTACTTATGATATTATCCACTTTACTTTTCAGGTAATCCAAATGGATAAAGCCAACTATTCCAATATAATAGACCTGACCTTCTGATGCTGCGATGGATAATCCCAATATATCATCCTCTTCAATAATATATTGAAGCCCAACAAATTTATTGTTTTTCTCTATTTCTTGAAATACCAGCTCTGCCTCATCCAGGGATTCAACAATTTTAAAAGAATCCTCCATACTGTTATGGTGATCAATATTGTCTTGAAATCTATTTAATAAATTCTTAAATTCAAGTTTTTTGAAATATATAAAAACATCCTGATTAAATAAATCCCCTAACTCCGCTTCTTCCAGAGAAAACTCTAATTCACAGTCTGTTTTAATAGTGGCAAGCTTTTTACTGAGTAATGCCAGGTCAATATTTGCCATAAAAGATTCTTTTGCCTTTTTAGGCATAATCTCATCCATATGTTCAATAGCATTTTCAACAGTAGAATATGCTGTAATGATCTTAGTAGCCGTTTTTTCTCCGATACCTGGGACTCCGGGAATATTGTCAGAAGCGTCACCCATAAGCCCTTTTAGATCAATAATTTGAGACGGTGTCACCTGATATTTTTCTATTACATCTTTTGTATTGTAATCTTCAATCTCAGTAACTCCTCTTTTCGTCTTAGGCATACGAATCTTTATGGTATCACTGGCTAACTGAAGTAAATCTCTATCTCCTGATACCAGTGATACCGAGATTCCCTGTTCTTCACATTTCTTTGCTAAAGTACCAAGGACATCATCCGCCTCAAATCCTGGCCTCTCCATGATACATACACCCATCGTTTTTAATACTTCCTTGATGACCGGGACCTGCTCTCTAAGTTCATGAGGCATAGATTTTCTTGTCCCTTTGTATTCAGTAAACATCTCATGTCTGAAAGTTGGCTGATTTACATCAAATGCAACTGTTAAATAGTCTGGTTTCTCTTCATCTAAAATCTTAAATAAAATATTGATAAATCCATATATGGCATTTGTGTGCAGCCCTTCTGAGTTAGTTAAGTCAGGAACTCCATAAAACGCACGGTTTAATATACTATGCCCATCTATTAATACTATTTTTTTATTCATTCTGTTCTCCTTTGTCAGTTGATTCGTTTTTATATTCAAATTGTTTTTTGTAATTTAAAATTTCATTTTTATTCTTTTCGATAAACTTATCAAGAGTGGTTTCTTTATCTAGATAAAAATAATTCTTAATAACATAATTATTACCTTCTTCTTGTTTTTCTACCTCTTTTAATTCTCCAACTACATATTCTCGAATACCAATACTGGATAAAAAGGATATAACACAAATAACAAGTATCAATACTACTCTTTTTCTAATGGAAATTATCTTTTTGTTAATAATCTTCTCTTCTTCTCTTTTTAGTTTATTAACAAATGCAAGATGAAAATCACTTGGAAGATTTCTTTCTTCATCAAGTTGCTTCATACCTGTTAAAAGAGTATAGTATACCTCCAGCTCTTCTTTACAATCGGCACATTTTTCAATATGAATTAAAAAATCTTCTAAAAGATCGCTGTCAAGTTCATCATTAATAAACGGAGTGATATAACTTTGAGCTTCGCTGCAAGTCATCTTACTACCTCCTTATGTTAAAAATATTTTCAGGTGATCGGAAAGCATAATATTTATTAGTTTTACAATTCCCTAAAAAAATTTATATTACCTGTTGCAATATATTTCTAATTATGTTAGAATAATTCTCGCAAGTCACGCGGATGTGGCGGAATGGCAGACGCATCAGACTCAAAATCTGACGGTGGTAACATCGTGTGGGTTCAAGTCCCACCATCCGCATTATAAAGGATTAAAATACTCATTGGACAATTGGTCGAAAACCTTTTCTAATGAGTATTTTTTCATATCTACATCAAATAAGTTCTATGGTTTTAACCACATCTGAATCAGATTTTACCTGCTGGTATATCATGGTGAAGAAATTAGTAAAATATGTGAAATTATCATAAGTGCTATTGATTATTATATATTAAATAGATGCGCAATGCAATCCTGCATTCAAATAATGAATCATCCTGCAAATCAAAAAAAGTATATAAAAAAATGAAAGTGAGGTCACAGTATATGAATAAAACAATTATAACATTTACTCAAATTATGGGGTTGAATCGTATTTTATTAAACGAAGGTCTGGGATATAAGGTACACTTGCAAGATGCCTGCGGCGGCCAGAGTTTTACAATAGGCCCGTTAGATGATAATACAAACGAGGAAAAGTTTGAAGAAGCAAAGCAAGTAGTTATTCAATATTTTAAGAATATTCAGATTGAGTTAGAGTTTCTGACGAAAGAAGCCTTTATTGTGATATAAAGTTTAACTTAAATTAAGTTTTCCATTTTGTTATTTACAAATAATTTCGTATCATATATGATATTTATGGTAAATATTATATATATTACAAAGCTAGTATTTTTATCTGATGACTATCAGCTATAACACTCCCCTTCTAAAGTGTGAGATAATAGCCATTACGTCCCTGGATAAATTCAACTGACAATATAAGGATTAGAAGAAAGGAATTTATTATGGCAAAACAAAATCCAATCGTTACAATTGAACTTGAAACAGGTAAAATCATTAAACTTGAACTTTATCCTGAAATAGCTCCAGTTACTGTGAATAATTTCATTTCCCTGGTTAATAAAAATTTTTATGACGGATTGATTTTTCATAGAGTAATTGAAGGATTTATGATTCAGGGAGGAGATCCGGAAGGTTCCGGAATGGGTGGTCCTGGATATTCTATTAAAGGTGAATTTTCTTTAAATGGTTTTGATAATACATTAAAGCATACTGCTGGTGTTATCTCAATGGCCAGATCTCAAATGCCAAACTCAGCAGGTTCCCAATTCTTTATCATGCACAAGGATTCACCACATCTTGATGGCTCCTATGCTGCTTTTGGTAAAGTTACGGAAGGTATGGAAGTTGTAAATGAAATTGCTACTACCCAGACAGATTATTCCGACAGACCAGCTACACCACAGGTAATGAAAAAAGTTACCGTTGAACTATTTGATGAAACTTATCCAGAACCAGAGAAATGCTAGTTGCAGACAGACGCTTTGCCCTTTAAAGAACTAAAACGCCTAAGGATAAATAATCATTTGACTGCCTTTCCCTCGTGACGGTATATTTCTTTCAAGCCTCTAAACTAATAAAAATGCAATCCATGGAATTGCATTTTTATTAAGAGTCTTGACGAAATATTAACACCGTCCTCAGCCGGACTACGTCAAATCGATTATTTATCCTTAGGCTTTCTTTATATTATTGAAGGCAAAGCTGGTATTTGAAAGAAAGGCCATTTACGGCAAAAGATAATTGTTTATCAAATTAATATTCTATATTTTGATATAATTCATTCAAATAATTAATAATTTTGGAATGGGTATCTTCCCAATCAATATACGGATTTTTAATCACTATTTTTTGAATTGGTAAGTTTTTATTTATAGCGGAAGTGAAAAACTGACTTTGGAACCTTTCCCTCCATCTTTTCCTTTATTTTCATACAGGATTTCACCGCCATGTTTTTCTACGATATATTTGCAGATAGAAAGTCCTAATCCAGAACCTGGTACACTCATATTTCTTGATTTTTCCCCACGATAAAACTTATTGAATATGTATGGAATATCATGTACAGGAATTCCGTTTCCATTGTCCCAAACTGATATTGCAATAAAACTTTCATGATCTTTTAGATATACATCAATTCCAATCTTTCCATTATCCTTCTTTCCATATTTCAAACTATTGTCTACTAAGTTGGTAATAACCTGGGTAATTCTCTGTTCATCAAATGATACCAGCATATTGGAAATATTGTTGTTATAATAAAAATCCATGCTGTGATGCTCTACAACACCCTTGATTTCTTTCACTAAATTCTCTAAGAATTCATTCATATATTGTTCTCTTGGGGTAATTGTAAGCTGATTTATTTCTGCATTTGAATGTTCTAATAGATCACTTATCATTTTTGTTAAAACCTCTGTTTTATCCACTATAATATTGGCATACTTCTGAACTTTTTCCGGTTCTGCTGCCATGCCATCTCTTAACCCCTCACTATATGCTTTTATAGTTGAAATAGGTGTTTTTAAATCGTGGGATATACAAGAAATCAATTCTTTTTGACTTCTTGTAAGTTCTCTCTCTCTCTCCATTTTTGCTTTTAATTCATCTCTCATCAATTCAAAATTATAAGACAGTTTGTCAATATCATCACTCATAACGGAATTTTCTTTTGCTTTTATTACTTTCACATCATAGTTCCCCTTTATGATTGCTTTCGAAGACTCTATCATTTCTTTTACAGGTAAGAGAAGTCGTTTTTTCATATATAAACTATGAAACATCAATATAAAGGATACCAAAATAATTCCTATAACCATCCCTTTAAATATATTCCATATTATTCTTTCTTTGCTTGCTTTGATAATCTTTTCTCTTGGTAAGAAGAATGCTGCAAAACCCACTGTACCTTCTTCCTTGACAATGGCAAATGTGGTCTTGACTATTGATTTATCATTTTCAAACAGACTTTGATCTATTTGGATAAATTCATTTATCGTCACTCTGTCTCCTATTACATAGGATGGTTTTTCACTATATATAATTTCACCTTTTAAATCTACTACTACAAAAGGATATTCCAAAGAAATATCCTTTCTATATTCAAATTTGCCTTTTATAAAACATTTACTAATTTCACTTAATTGATCTGCTGCCAATATACGTGCTTTATTAAAAAAAACAGACTCTGTATATTCATTATATTCCTTGATGCTGAACAATAAGCCCCCAAACATAATGATTATGATGAATAGATTCATTGCTATTTGATTTTTTAATAAAGAACCCTGTTTCATATTATTCACCTGTTATTCCATGATAGATAACTTATAGCCTGCACCCCATACTGTTTTAATATAATCTAAATCGTATTCTCTTAGCTTTTCTCTGATTCGTTTGATATAAACTGCTACACTGCTTATATCTCCATACTCATTTAAGCCCCATACATTTTCATATATTTGTTCCTTTGAAAACACCTGATTATGGTGAACGGCAAAGAAATATAATACCTCAAATTCTTTTGTAGTAAAATCTATCTCTTTCTCCTTGATTCTTGCTACATAACTTTCCTTGTAGAAGGTTAACTGTCCAATTTGTAATCCACCTTTGTCATAGAGAGTTCTCGGCATTTTATCAAATCTTCTTAAATGAGCTTTTACTCTGGCAACTAATTCTAAAGGACTGAAAGGCTTTGTAACATAATCATCTGCACCAATACCGAGACAAATTACTTTATCCATTTCTCCATTCTTTGCTGACAACATAATAATTGGAATATCGGATGTCTCTCTGATTTTTTTGCATATGGTCATGCCATCCACCTTAGGAAGCATGATATCCAATAAAACTAAGTCCGGCTTAAAGTCGTCAATTTCTTCTATCCCCTTTTCTCCGTCAAATGCCAGACTGACTTTATATCCTTCTACGCTTAAATATTCTCCCAGTATCTCTGCTAATTCCTTTTCATCTTCCACGATCAATACTTTGTCTGCCATAAATTCCTCCTTTTACCAACCTCTTTGGGAAAGGAAATGATATAACATTATCTCCCGTTCCTTTATATCCTCCTTATAAAAGGTACCTGTATCCAACTCCCCGTCAATCCTCCCATCGCGAATGAATACTACTCTATTCCCTCTTGCTGCTGCTTTTAGATCATGAGTCACCATAACAATACTTTGCCCTTTATTGTAAAGCATTGTAAAAATATCTAATACATTTTCACCTATACTGGAATTTAATGCTCCCGTAGGTTCATCTGCAAATAAAAGTTCCGGTTCATTCATTAACCCCCTGCAAATTGCTGTTCTTTGTTTCTGCCCTCCTGAGAGCTGGCTTGGAAATTTGTGCTCATGCTCTTTTAAATCCATCTGTTGTAATAATTCTTCCACTTTTTCATTTACATTGGATTTACTGATCCTGGATTTATACGCAGGGCTGACAATATTTTCTCTCACAGTCAGATCAGGGATTAAGTTCATATTCTGAAAAACAAAACCAATATTATCTTTTCGAATTTCTGCCATTTGTTTTTCTTTTAGGTTGGTAATATTTCTCTCCTTTAAATATACATTACCACTGGTCACTTTGTCCATACCACTTAACATATAAAGTAATGTTGATTTTCCAGAACCAGAACTTCCCATAATCACGGTAAAATCACCTTTATATATTTCAATATCCATATTCTTAATGATATTATTTACTACTCCATCAGTAACAAAACTTTTACATATTTTTTCTGCTTTTAAAATATTTTTGCTCATATTAACGCTACCTTTCTCATCTACTCACATGTTAAATCTTTCACCGGGTTATCATAAAGATTCTTTGAAGAAATAATTCCACTTAATCCAAAGATAAATAATGTTATCATATTAGTAATACTTATATTGATAATGCTGTAATCTACTCTATATTCCTTAAACCCAAAGAAAGACAGAGATACCACCATTGTTTTTGGAAAAACCGCTATAAAAACAGGCAGTACAATCATAGTTGAAATAATTGCTATCGTTAAAATATATATTATATTAGCTTTTAAGAGGTGGTTGGAAGAATAACCAATTGCTTTATAAATACTGTTTATTTTGCTAAGATCCTTGTTCTTTAGATAAACAATAGCTATTATATTTAATGCCCCTAAGAGCAGAACCATTACCATAAATGGCATAATTGCTTTTTTCTGTGGTGTACAAATCATATCCATAATAGTTACATATTTGAGTTTTCGATCTATAAATTTAATTTTATTTGAATAATTATCACTATATTCACTAATAAACCCTTCTACCTGACTATTATCCTTTAAATATAAAGATGCTTCTGAATATTGAAAAAATATATCATTTTCTCTTAAGGTCTCTCCCAAAAGTCTGCAGCTTTTCCCCATATCATAATAACTTTGAAAGGTTCCTGATATTAAAAGATTTATTTTTTGATTTCCATTAAAGTAAATCGGTATATAATCTCCTACATGCTTATTTAACTGATTTGCAACAGAATTACCAATTGCTATTTCGTTACTATATCTGGGATTTCTGCCTTCTAAAATTGGCATATCAAGGTTATCATAAGTTTCATAAATCATGGAACTCATAATCGTATCCCCTAATCCTTTTTCCCATTCTAAAGAAACTGGAACATCTGTAGTTGTTGGTATCACTTTTTTTACCCCAGGTATTGCTTTTATTTCTTCCAGGTTTTCTTCAAAATCATTTAAGTCAAGGCTCTCTAATGAAACGTCATGTTTATCAAACCCGATCCAATAATAATTATTTTCCTGCATTGCATCTATCATTGAAAACGCAGTAGAAGCAAAATTTACGCAATAGATTGACACGATACAAGTGATCACAATGAGGATCGTATTTTTTTTACTTCGAAGCATCATTCGAAAGGCCATATTAATTGGTGAAAATCCCATGCTTCGTTTTTTATTCTTTTTAATATTCATCTGGATCGATACCTCTTTGCTAAAGACCTCCAATGGTTTGATGTTTTTTAAATTACGCAGAATAAGATAAACCTGGATGAATACAAAGAAGATAACTATAAATACACAAATAAAACCGGCTTTCAAAATTCCCTTACTTGTGGTTACTCCCAGATTTTTCAATGTTTCTTTGGTAAAGGAATCTGATATGAACTTACTGCTCAAAGCACCTATGACACTTCCAAGTGTCACCAGAAATAAATAAAATTTTAAATAGATACTTGTGATTAAATGATTACTATATCCAATTGTTTTATAGATACCAATAGATTCTTTCTCTGAGATAAGCATATTTTTAATCATATACTGAATCATAATTCCACTTACGAATAAAATTAAAATACTTCCTGCGAACAAAATACCTCCCAGTATTTTCTCCGTCAGCTGATTATCATTAATTCTCGACTCAAGTGTAATACCTCTTCCTTCCAGTATCTTATTGTTTGCCTCTCTATAATAATCAATTAAATCATTACCTGTAATATTTCCTTCTGAAAACACACTGAGATAATATCTACTTCCCATATCCTTTGGAATATTTGTCACAATAAATTCCAAATCAAAAGCGACGCTCATATTATATGGATCTGCATAGATTCCTTTTACAGCATAGGATAAGCTTTCACCAATCTTAATCTTATCTCCTACACTGATCCCATATTCATTAGCAAAGGTATTTGGTATTACGCATTCTTTCTCTCCTAAGTATTCTATATTGAAATCTCCATTTATCATTCGCAAATTCTTATGTAACTTTTCATTATATTCAATCAGATCATAAAATCCTTCTTTTAAATCTGCCCCTACTTTTATTCCATCACGAATATAATAATATTTAGTGATTTCAACATTTCTTACTTTATCCAATTGCTCAAATTTATTTTTTATATTTTGAGCGTATTCCTTTTCGTCATGATATAAATATAACTTCAGCCCTGGTGAATTACATTCGTTCACTAAGTTCTTATATGGATCATTAAAAGAAGTCATAATGATCAAGGAACTTGTCATTAACATGGAACATAAGGCTACAATTAAAATTATAAATAAACTTTGGATTTTCCGCTTACGGATCTTTTTAAACCACATAGTAATCTCCTCTTCTGATAATTATTTCTAACATAATCATATACGGAAAATTTTAAATAAAAATAGGTAAATTATGAATAATTATGAATAAAGTAGATCTTTTGAATATTACTCTTGTTTTTCATTAATTCAATAAAAAAAGTGGTTCCATATGATCAGATTTTCACTTAATCACACAAAACCACTTTTTTTCGTTCAATATAATATTTTATTATTTATCAGCAGGGTCTTTTTTCGTTTCTTCTTTTACTTTATTATCCGTATATGGCATCTTAATATTAGATTTCATATTATTATTCTCGACTTTTTTCAATATTTTCTTAATTGAAAATGCCATTGCTGCAATTATAATTGCCCATATGATGAGATATGGAAGATTTACCACGAACCATACTGCAAAATTCTGTGCTCCCGTTTTAAGATTGAAGAATGTACTGCTAAGTCCGGATCTCATTCGCTGTAGGACTGTCTCATCTTCCACTGGTGTTATATGCCTTACCTCATTAATGCTAAGAGTAATTGTACTATAATCTACCAGATTGTCGAAAGTACGGATCTGAGATTCATAGGACTCTATCTCATATCTCACATCAGATAATCGATTTTCTATTTTTATAATATCTTCCAGTTTTTTTGCATTTTTTAATATATCAATCAGTCTTTCCTGCTCTACAATTAATGCATTTTTATGACTTTCTACATCTACATATTGAAGAGTAATATCTTCTGTAGACTCTGATGAATTCACAACATTTCCCATCTCTTTTACAGCAGCTACAAAACTTTTTAAATTCTTACTTGGAATTCGTATTACCATACTGGCATATCTGGACCCATTTTCATTAAAATAAGTATTTCCGCTTACTTCTGAACTTTCCATATAGCCATTTAAATTCTCAACTTTTGAATTAACAGCCTCTAATAAGCCTTCAAAATCTTTTGTTTCAACATCCATTTGAACTCGTTTGATCAGTTTGCGGTTTGTTTCGACACTATTTGTGTTTTTTGATTCGCTTGTGATTTCTCCCTCTGTTTCAGGTGCAGTGGAATCCGATGTATATTCAGATTGTACTGCGTTATCAGCTGATTCCTCTATTGCCTCCGGCATAGCCACTGATCCTGTTCGGCCTCCATAAGAAGCTTCTTTTTTTGCTCCACATGCAGATGTAAATATTGCAACTAGAATTAATGCGGTTGTTAATAATCTTAAGTTAATCTTTTTCATATAAATCCTCCTCTAAATGAAATATTGAAATTTTAGGGTATTTCAATGGATTTCACTCCCCTATACTATTAATACTAATCAATTTGTCAAAAAGTTGCAATGACAAAAAATAAAGCCATAACTGAATTAAATTTCACTTGATTGTAGCACTAGTTTTTCTTCATAAAGTTTCTGTAATGACATTAGTACTCCTAATTTTGAATGATACCAGGTCAAACCTCCCTGGAAATATACAACATATGGGGGTTTAATTGGTGCATCCGCACTTAGTTCGATAGAAGACCCCTGTACAAATGCTCCTGCTGCCATAATTACATTACAATTGTAACCAGGCATTGGCCAAGGTTCCGGAGCTACATAGCTATCTACCGGTGCAGCTGCCTGTATTCCTCTGCAGAATGCTACTACCCCCTCTTCACTGCCTAATGTAACAGCCTGAATAATATCATGACGTGGCACAGTCCCATTTGGGAATACGGGATAACCTAATTTTTCATAGACATTTGCTAAAAATATGGCTCCTTTTAAAGCTCCCGACACTACCTGTGGCGATAAGAATAATCCCTGGAATAATTGTTGATTGATTCCAAGGGTTGCCCCTACTTCTTTTCCAAGTCCAGGTGCTGTTAAGCGATATGCTGCATTATCAACATATTCCTCTTTTCCAACGATATATCCTCCTATTGGCGCCAGTCCGCCACCAGGATTTTTAATGAGTGAACCGACACAAAGATCAGCACCTGCATCTGTTGGTTCAATCGTTTCTACGAACTCCCCATAGCAATTATCTACCATACAGATTACCTCTGGTTTTATACTCTTGATAAATGAAATTAATTCACCGATTTGATTTACAGATAATGTAGGTCTTGTATCGTATCCCTTGGAACGCTGAATCGTTACTAATCTGGTTTTTTCATTGATTGCATTCTTTATTCCTTCATAGTCAAAAGAGCCATCAGAAAGCAAATCTACTTGTGCATATGTAATGCCATATTCTGCAAGAGAACCTCTCTCTTTTTTAATTCCAATTACCCCTTCCAATGTATCATATGGTTTTCCTACGGGAGACAGAATTTCATCTCCCGGACGCAGGTTACCTGATAATGCAGTACTTAACGCATGTGTGCCGGAGATTAACTGTGGTCTTACAAGTGCAGATTCCGTATGAAAAACAGAAGCATATACACTTTCAAGGGTATCCCTTCCTATATCATTATATCCATAACCTGTTGTAGCCGCAAAATGGATATCACTTAATCGATTCTCCTGCATTGCCTTTAATACTTTCATCTGATTGTATTCTGCAATTTTATCTATTGCTTTAAATCTTTCTGCTAAAGATTCTTCAATATCATAACAAAAATCAAGTACCTTGTTATCAATATTCAAATCATGATACATCTTCTTTAATTCTTCGTTCATCTTTATCCTCTATTCTGTATTTAAATATGTCCTTTAATATACACACTATTTAATAATTTTCTTATCCCTTAATTCCTTTAACATTGCTTCTAAAACGAAGTCATCGTTATCTTCATATTCATTCTTTGGAATCCACGATACTTCTTTTTCTCTTCGAAACCAGGTAAGCTGCCTCTTGGCAAAATGTCTTGTATCTCTTTTTAAAATGTAAATTGCTTCATCTAAAGTACGTTCCCCTTCAAGATATTCAATGATTTCCTTGTAGCCAAGCCCCTGCATGGACACTAATTCTCTGCCATAGCCTTTATTGTAATATAAATCTTTTACTTCATCTATTAATCCATTTCCTAACATTTTGTCAACTCGCTGATCTATTCGTTCATATAGAAGGCTGCGATCATTGGTGAGTACAAAATATGAGAATTGATATGGTGATTCATTCTGTCTTTGTTCTTCATTATGTTCTGAGATTTTTTGGCCTGTCTGATGATAATATTCTAAAGCCCGAATTACCTTTTTTACATTATTCCCATGTATGGATAGATAAGATTTTTCGTCTACTTCTTTTAACATATTATGAAGAAACTGACTTCCCTTAATTTTAGCCAATTCTTCTAATTCTTCACGATAACTGGTATCATTTTCTGTGTCCCTGAAATCAATATCGTATAAAACTGCCTGAATATAGAATCCAGTTCCTCCAACAATGATAGGAATTTTGCCATTTTCATAAATTTCATTCATATAATGATTTGCATATTCTTTAAATTTTACCACATTAAACTCTTCATCAGGTAAAAACTCATCAATGAGATAATGTTTTATTCCCACCATCTCTTCTGGGCGAATCTTAGCTGTTCCAATATCCATATATTTATATACCTGCATAGAATCAGCTGAGATAATTTCTCCATTTACTGCTTTGGCAAGCTTAATAGAAAGTTCTGTTTTACCTACTGCAGTTGGTCCAGTTAAGATAATTAAGGGTTTCTTCATAATTTGATACCAAGTCTCAAGCGAAAATGCTTCCATTTTCATTTGAGGCGCAAACACAAAGGGTGAAAGATGTGTATTTGCATTAATCCTTTCTTCTATTTTTCTTTCACCCTTCTACTCCTCTATATAAGCTGATAGTATGTCTAAGGTGTTCTGTAATGCCTTCATATGTGTTCTTTCCATCCCATGGGAAGCATGAATTCCCGGTCCGATTAAAGCAGCTTTAATATCATTTCCTCCCCGAAGTGCAGCCGATGCATCGGATCCATAATGAGGGAATATATCAATGACATAATCAATCTTTTTCTCTTTTGCAATTTGAATGAATTTCGTGGTAATATCATAATCATATGGTGCTCCGGAATCTTTGGCACAGATAGAAACTTTATATTCACTTCCCATCAGATCATCACCGATTGCTCCCATATCCACTGCTATAAATTCATGGATATCCTCCGGTATATAGCTTGCTCCTACCCCTACTTCTTCATAATTGCTTATTACGATCTTAATCGTGCGCTTTGGAAGAGCCTTTTTACTGCTCAGTTCTTTTAACAGCCCCAGTAAAATACCCACAGAAGCTTTGTCATCCAAATGTCTGGATTTAATGAATCCATTCTCTAAATATTGAAACTGAGGATCATAACTAATATAATCACCCGTTTCAATCCCTAAATCCAAGACGTCGTCTTTGGATTTAATCACTTCATCTATACGGACTTCCATATTTCTTTCAACGCGGCTTAATTCTTTGGCATTGTCATAACTGTGGACAGAAGGACTTTTTGAAAGAATCGTACCATCGTAAACTCTTCCATCTCTTGTATGGATCTTGCAATAAGCACCTTCAATACTTTCCATTGTCATGGAGCCTACCTGCATGATATTTAACATTCCTTCTTTCGTGATTGAACGTACCATTGCCCCCAGCGTATCCACATGGGCAGAAAGTCCGAGCACATTATCATTTTGTCCGGGAACGGTTATGATAAGTCCACCTTTATACAAATATTCTGTCTGATAACCAAACCCTTCTGCTTCTTCTTTGACATATTCAATGACTTTTTTCGTGAAACCGGAAGGGCTTGGAATATTAACTAAGTCTTCTATTTTTTTAATTACATAATTGACAGTATCCATTTCATTCTCCTTATCCCATTTTAAGATATTTTATCACTATACACAAGAATTCCCCGCATTGATTTAAGCGGGGATTCTTCTCTAGTTATCAGATAAAGCAAGTCGGTAGATTGCTTCAATATCATCTACATTTAATTTTACATAACTACCAAGTAAATTATCCTCAGATATTCCCATATGGCTGGCCATTGCCTTGATATCTTCTTCCTTGGCCCCTAACTCTGCAAATGTTGTAGGCATACCAATTAATTTTAAGAATCTCTGGAATCTATAAATTCCTTCATAGGCAGTAGCTTCAGGATGTTCAAAATCAATGTCCACATCCCATACACGATTTGCAAATTGTACAAATTTATTCATATTTTTCTTCATTACAAATTTCATCCATGCCGGCGTAATCACTGCAAGGCCTGCACCATGGGCTACATCATAAAAAGCAGATAATTCATGTTCGATTCCATGACTGCTCCAGTCTTGTTCACGCCCTACACCACATATATTGTTATGTGCAATCATTCCTGCCCACATAATGTTTGCTCTGGCATCATAATGATTTGGGTCTGCAATGACACGAGGTGTTTCTTTAATCATTGTTTTAAGTACAGCTTCACATAAACGGTCTGTTATTTCAACTTCTTTCGTATTAGTAAAATAACGTTCAATGACATGCACCATAATATCTGTTGCACCTGCTGCTGTTTGATAAGGAGGCAAAGTACAGGTAAACTCGGGGTTAAGGATTGAAAAAACAGGTCTTAATGGTTCACCTGCCGCACCCCTCTTTAGCATTCCCTCTTCTTTCGTAATAACAGAATTAGGACTGCCTTCACTTCCGGCTGCCGCTATTGTTAGAATTGTACCAACCGGAAGAGCTTTTGTCACTTCTTTTCCACTGTAGAAATCCCAGAAATCTCCATCATATTTTACTCCTGCTGCAATTGCTTTTGCAGAATCAATGGCACTTCCGCCTCCAATTGCCAGAATGAAATCTACATTTTCCTTTCTGCATAAATCAATTCCCTCATATACCAGGCCGCTTCTTGGATTTGGCTTTACACCACCAAGTTCTACAAAAGGAATCGCTTCTGCATTGAGAGCATTTACCACGGTATCATATAAGCCGCTTTTTTTAACAGAACCTCCCCCATAATGAATTAAGACTTTTGTTCCTCCAAAACGTTTTACATATTTTGCTGCATCTTTTTCAGTATTTTTGCCAAATGCAAAATAGGTTGGTGAATAGAAAGTAAAATTATTCATATAGTGTCCTCCTTAAATAGATATAGTTTTTATTTTAAATCAATTTCATTACTGTTACCAGCTTTATTATTATCATTATAAATTATCATTTCTTGATAATCATGGGATTTCTTCCATCTTCCCGATATAATGAAATATCCATACATTAATAGAGAAAAAGTCGGCCCTGCAATAACTGCCATTGGTACCCCGGAAAAACCAAAGAAATTAGTACAAATAATTGCAACAGGAATACGGATGAGATATTGCGAAAATACAACATTAATTAATGTCTGAATTGCATTTCCGGAACCTCTGATAAAACCAATAAATGGGTGAATAACCGCATAAATAATATATGAAATTGCTGCAATTTTTAAATAATCTATCGTTGCTCCAATCACTTCATGATCCGAATTGAAGATAGAAACAATCTGATAGGAGAATAATAAAATAATTGCAGCTATAACTACAGATATACAGATTCCAAGCTTAATTGCTTCTTTTAGTGCTTTTGTCGCTCTATCTGGTTTCCCTCCTCCAATATTTTGGGATACGAAAGAGACTAAAGACATATTAATCGCATCACTTGGCAGAACTGCAAAGCTGTCTATTTTTATCCCAATTCCATAAACCGCACTATAAACCAGACCAAAACTATTAGCAATACCACTTAGGGTCAACAATGAAACATTAAGCAAAAGTTGCTGCCCTGCTGCTGGGAGCCCTGCGGTTAATAACCGTATTAAATGATTTTTATAAATCCGTATTTCTTTTGGATGAAATGTAATCACATGCTTTTTCATACGAAAGTATACAATCCCCATAATTAAGGAAATTGCCTGGGACATCACAGTTGCAAGAGCTGCACCAAAAGCACCTTTATTTAATAAAGCAACAAAAATGTAATCTAAAATGATGTTAAATAATCCTGCTGTAATCACGAAATACATGGATGATTTCGAATCACCAAATCCCCTTTGAAAAGCACTAATTAAATTATACCCAAACATAAAAATAATACCAATAAAAATAACATGGAGATAATCTGTTGCTGCTGAAAATGCCTGTACTGGTGTATTGACCAGTTTTAAGATATAGGGTGTAAAAAGATAACCAAAAAAGGAAACAATGAGGGATAACACGAGATAAAGTGCAATTGCAGAATTGGCACTTTTCTTTACATCTTCTATATGTTTGTTACCCACATATTTAGCAATTACTATGGCAACTCCAATAGATAAACCAGATATTGTCATAATCATAATATTCATAATCGGCCCACATACAGAAACTGCCGATAATCCAATTGTTCCTGTATATCTCCCCACAAAAAACATATCAACCGCATTATATAATGCCTGAAAAAAATTTGAAATGATTAATGGAAATGCAAATTTTAATATCTGAGTTCTTATATTGCCCGTTGTCAAATCATTTTGAAGTGACAAAATAATCACCTTTTTTCTTAATTATGTATTTAAATAAAGTCTATTAAACATTGTAACTTACTTTATCCCAGAACTCAAGTGTATTCAAGGGAAATTTAAAGACTGTTGCAAAAAAAGTATACCTGCAACAGTCTGAATGAACTAGTATCATAATCTCAATTTTTTATAAATCCCAGCAATGATTTAATGGTCCGCTTCCTTTACCAAGATCTAAATCTGCATTTAAAGCACCTGTAATATATTTTTTTGCTGCCTGGACACTTTCTTTTAAATCTTTATTGTCTGCTATATTACATGCAATGGCTGAAGATAAGGTACATCCCGTTCCATGAGTATTGGTATTATTCACATTCTCTCCATAGAACCAGTATATCCCGCCATTCATATAAAGTAAATCATCACTGCTATCTGCTAAATGCCCTCCTTTAATTAAAACTGCCCCCTTATAATTTTTACCTATTTCTATCGCTGCAAGTTCCATATCTTTTTTGGTATGTATCTGTAACCCGCTCAGGCAACTTGCTTCCGGGATATTAGGGGTGATGATGGAAGCAATTGGAAATAACCTGTCTATGAGAGCCTTCATCCCATCATCACTTAGCAACTTGCTGCCACTGGTAGATATCATAACCGGGTCCAGTACAATATTACTTATTTTATATTCTTCTAATTTTCTGGACATTATTTCTATAATTTCCTTATTCGATACCATTCCTATTTTTACTGCTTCCGGAATGATATCAGTAAATATTGCATCCAGCTGCTTTTCTACAAATTCAGGAGTCATGTCAAAAACCCCATATACTCCTGTTGTATTTTGCGCTGTTAAAGCGGTGACCACACTCATGGCATACATTTTATGTGCAGTAATTGTTTTTATGTCTGCTTGAATACCAGCTCCACCGCTACAATCCGAACCCGCAATCGTTAATATTTTCTTCATTTGAACAATTCCTTTCTTACTAATAAATGCATTTCCTGAGAAGCTTTTGTGATATCCTGTTCTCCAAAAATTGCGGATATTACAGCAACTCCATCTATCCCGCTTCCAGACAATTTCATTATGTTCTTTCTTGTAATACCACCAATGGCAACAACAGGTATCTTCACACGATTGCATATCTCTTTTAAAGTTTCATAGGATACAGTTCCTGCATCCGATTTGGTATTCGTATGAAATACAGCACCAACTCCTATATAATCTGCACCATTCTCTTCAGCCATGATCGCTTCCAAAACATTATGGGCTGAAACTCCTATTATTTTATTCCTTCCTAATTTCTTCCTTGCCTGAATAATATCCTCATCACTCTGTCCAATATGTACCCCGTCTGCATCTACCTCTAATGCAATTTCAACATTATCATTGATTATGAAAGGTACCTTATATTGGTCGGTAATCCTTTTTACCTTCTTGGCGCTTATTAAGAATTCATCATGATCCAGATCCTTTTCTCTTAATTGGATACTGGTGATCCCTCCTAAAATTGCTTTTTCAACCTGTGATTCAAGAGTATCTCCTTTTAACCAGCTTCTGTCCGTTACACCATAAAGTAATAATTTATCCTTATTGAAATTCAATTTTTGCACCTGCCTTTAATTGGTCTTCATTTAATTTACTGATGCAATCAATCAAATGTACCTTTAGTGATGCTGTGCCACTATTTTCTGCTATCATTTTTTCAAGGGCCTGTTCCCCGCAAATTCCCATAGCACATACTGCATTCACTGTTGCATCCATCAATTTTTCTGGATTAGCTCCGCAAAATCCACCAATAAGAGAGGTTAACATACAACCGGTACCGGTAATTTTACTCATATGGGAATTTCCGTTATATATGGTATAATTTTCAACCCCATTGCTAATAATATCCATGGCTCCGGTTATAGCAGCAATACAATCTACTTTCTTAGAAAATGATTTGGCAAATTCAATAATACTTTCTAACGTAGATTCATTAATTTGATCGTTATTACTTGCATCCACACCTTTTGTGCTACAGGAGCCGCTATTAAGTGCTTTTATTTCTGAAAGATTTCCTCGTATCACACAAAATTTGATCGTTTCTAAAAGCCGATATGCCGTTTCTGTTCGAAACTTTGATGCACCTGCACCTACTGGATCTAATATAACTGGTATATTAAGTTCATTGGCCTTTCTTCCTGCTAAAATCATAGACTCTATGGTTCTCTCATTTAAAGTCCCTATATTAATAACTAAGGCATTGCTTATGGATGTTATTTCGGCTGCCTCATTCTTATCATCTGCCATGATAGGAGAAGCTCCTATTGCAAGTAAGATGTTAGCACAATCATTCACTGTAACGTAATTAGTTATATTATGTACAAGGGGTGACTTGTTACGAATTGCAGTTAAATACCCTGTAAACATTCTATTCTCCTTTCAGTTCCACTTTTTCTCCACTTAGAATTTTATTCGTTGTTCTCATAGCACACATCTTTCCACACATAGAACAGCTGTGTTTATCTGCAGGAGGTGTGCTCTCAAAGTATTCTCTTGCCTTGGCTCCATCAATTGCGTAAGAAAACATATCTTCCCAGTCAATCCTTCTTCTTGCATCACTCATTTTGTTATCAATTTCTCTGGCTCCGGGAATCCCATTGGCGATATCTGCAGCATGAGCAGCTATCTTAGATGCTATGATTCCTTCTTTTACATCATTAAGATCAGGCAATCGTAAATGTTCAGCCGGAGTTACATAGCATAGAAAATTTGCTCCATTAGAAGCTGCAATAGCTCCACCAATGGCAGAAGTAATATGGTCATATCCTGGCGCGATATCCGTGACCAGAGGTCCTAACACATAAAAAGGGGCTCCATGACATAACCTTTTTTGTATTACCATATTGGCTGGTATCTCGTTGATAGCCATATGACCCGGTCCTTCTACTAATACTTGTACATTCTTCTCCCAGGCTCTCTTTGTCAAATTACCTAATTCAATTAATTCTGTTATCTGTCCTGCATCTGTACTATCATGAATGCTTCCTGGTCTTAAAGCATCTCCAAGGCTGATAGTGACATCGTATTCATACAAAATGTCTAATAAATCATCGTAGAACTCATAGAATGGATTTTCATTCCCAGTCATCTCCATCCAGGCAAAGAGGAGGGAGCCGCCTCTTGATACAATATTCGTAATTCTATTAGATTTCTTAAAAGTTTCTACGGCATGTTTATTAATTCCAGCATGAATCGTCATGAAATCCACACCTTCTTTTGCATGAGCTTCTACTACTTTAAAGAAATCTTTCGCAGAAATATCCATTAAATCTTTTTCAAGATATCCTATGGCGTCATACATGGGCACTGTACCGATCATAGCAGTGGAGATATCAATCAGTTCTTTGCGAAATGTATTGGTTTTCCCATAATTGCTTAAATCCATAATAGATTCTGCTCCTAATTCTATGGATAACCTTACTTTCTCAAATTCTTTGGAATAATCGGCACAATCACCAGATACGCCAAGGTTGACATTGATCTTCGTTTTTAGTCCATCACCGATTCCTTCTGGGTTTAAAGATCTATGATTTCTATTTGCCGGTATTACAATTTTACCGCAAGCAACTAATTCTCTTAATTTATGTACATCTACCTTTTCTTTCCCGGAAACAGTTTCCATTTCCTTTGTAATAATACCAAGTTTTGCCGCTTCCATCTGTGTTTTATAATTCATATTGATCTCCTTCTAATAATAATTTATTAAGTATTCCCATCTTTCTTAACGTGACGATTAACACCAGAGAAAATCCGGCCCCTGCTAATGTGCTAATACCAAAAGGAAGAATAAAACCATAAAATGCAACTGTTTTATTTAAGAATACTGTAGCAATTGGATATGCAATGACTGCTCCGATCATTCCGGTGCCAACCACCTCTCCCAGAAAAGCCATGATTACACTTTTACTATACTTAAATAAAATACCGGATAGCAATGCACCACACATACTTCCTGGAAAGGCTAATAAGCTGCCTGTTCCTGATATGACACGGATCAATGATGTAATAAATGCCATGCATACCCCATAAACCGGTCCTAAGATCACTCCTGCCAATACATTGATAAAATGTTGTATTGGAAACACTTTTGCTACTCCAATGGGAATGAAGAATGTTGAACAAATCACTCCCACTGCAATTAGAATACCTGCTAACGATAGCTTCCTGACTCTTGACATAATAAATCTTTCCTTTCTTTTATGATCAAATTACAGGTAATTGGGAAACTAATAAATGTTCTAAATTTTAGAGTTTTGCAATTACCTAATGTTCAGATTTAAATATTGTTCTATAGATAAATAACAAAAAAAGAGATGTACCTAACGTTAGATACATCCCATGAATATTCATTCATCTAATTCCCTACGTTGGCATTATCCAAATCAGGTACGGTCGAAACTTTTGTTTCCTCTCAGCCTGTACACACAAGCTCCCGAACAATATTTATTTATTGCATCATGAACAAGTTCATGATCTTGTTGCATTCGCCAGATACTTCGTGCCTGGCTCATTGCTTTCATTGTATCATCAAAGAAACCGATAATCAATTTGTATTTTAAAAAATACATTCAGACAATTCTTTTAAACTTTTTCTCAATCTCATACTTGCTCATAGAAACAATAGTGGGCCGGCCATGAGGACAATGATAAGGATTCTCTAGAGTAAGCAATTGATCAATTAAAGATTCTGCTTCTTTAAAAGATAATTTATTATTTCCTTTCACAGCCGCCTTACAGGACATGGATGCCACTTTCTCTAATATAATATCTGGATTTTCAGACTGGATTTCCTCAACTAAAGTATCGATAAGTTCAATCAGCAACTCTTTTTCTGCGATTCCAAATAAATCAGCTGGTACCGCCCTTACAGAATATTCTTTCCCTCCAAAGGCTTCAATCTCAAATCCAAGTTGATTCAAGCTCTCCAAATGTTTCTTCAAAGCTTCTTCTTCTCTCATACTAAGGGTCAATATGATTGGAGGGTTAATCATCTGGGACGAATATTCTTTGTCTTTAATGGCTTTCATGGTCTTCTCATATAATACTTTTTCATGAGCAGCATGCTGATCAATGATGAACATTTTATCACTATATTCTACAATCCAATATGTGGAGAATAATTGACCAATGATCCTATGGCTTTTCTTTGCTTCCTCAGATAATAATTTATCTTCGAATAAACCGATCTGTTCCCCTTTCACAGTATCTGAAACAGTTTGTGCAGAAACGGCAGTATTCTTGTCTACATCTGTAGAATATTGACTTTGGTTGTCATGCAATACATTGTAATCAGCTGATATTTGGTCCTTTTCCAACCGTTCTATTCTTTCTTCCGGATGAGCTATCATCGATTGAAACTTTCCTATTTCTGTCTCCTTGATCTTTTCAGGAATCTCTCGTTCTACACTTGTAGAATTGTGTCGATTTTCATAGTTCCCTCTTCCAAAGGAATCTCTTTTTGAATCTTCCATACCTTTGATACGATTTTTCTCAAATGGTTCAGGAATGTTTCTTAATTTCTTATCCTCTTCCTTCTCTTTCACTAATACTACTTCAGGAATAAGTTCCTTTCCGGCTAACGCATCTTTAATTGTATGATAAACGATAGAATAAATCTCTTCTCCATTTTTAAAACGAATCTCCATCTTGGTTGGATGAACATTTATATCAATTAATTCTGAATCTATCTCAAAATGCAATGCTGTAAATGGATAACGATGTGTCATGGTATATGGTTTATATGCTTCTTCAATGGCTTTGTTAATGATTCCACTTTTAATATAGCGGCCATTAATATAATAATTCATATAATTCCGATTTCCTCTGGATATAATTGGCTTTCCAATAAACCCAGACATTACAATATGATCACTCTTTCCATTTGCTTCTATAATATTTGCAGATAACTCACGTCCGTAGACATTATAAATAATGTCTTTAAGATTGTTGTTACCTGAAGTATGAAGTTTAATCTGATTATTTACAATGAATTTAAAAGAAACATTCGGATGGGACACTGCCAGGCGTTCAATTAAATCACTGATATACCCTGCCTCTGTTACAGTGGATTTTAAAAATTTCCTTCTCGCCGGAGTATTGTAAAAGATATTCCTTATAATAAATGTAGTACCCTCCGGGCAGCCAATTTCTTCTATACTTTTTTCTTCTCCGCCCTCAATGATATAACGTACCCCATTTATTTCTCCCGGGGTTTTTGTTACGAGTTCAAGTTGCGATACTGCAGCAATACTGGAAAGCGCTTCACCCCGAAATCCTAAACTGGAAACACTTAATAAATCTTCTACTGTTTTTATCTTACTGGTAGAATGACGTAAAAAAGCAATTGGAATATCTGCTTTTAGAATTCCAGACCCATTATCTGTAACCCGGATAAAGCTAATCCCACCTTCTTTAATTTCTGTGGTTATAGCATTGGCTCCTGCATCAATTGCATTTTCTATTAATTCCTTTACAACTGCCGCTGGACGTTCTATTACTTCTCCTGCAGCAATTTTATTAATTGTACTTTGATCTAATATGGTAATATTAGCCATGTAATCACCATCTATCCTTTATCTTTTTCTGAAATTTATATAACGTGTTAAGTGCATCCATAGGAGTAAGACCATTGATATCCAACTCCCTTAATTCCATAATAATGTCATCACTTGCCGGTACACTAAAGAAAGATAACTGATTCTCAATTTCTGTTTTTTTACCTGCCGCTGACTTGGCAGCGCTCACTTCCTGAACTACAAGTTTATCTTCATATGCAGCACCATCTGCCAGACTTGTAGTATCTTTTCCCAAATGAGCTGAATCCACATCAATTCTCTTTGCTTTCTCTGCGATATCATTATTACTTAATTCTTCAACGATCTCCTTTGCCCGGTTCAAAACACTCTCAGGTACACCCGCAAGTTTTGCTACCTGAATGCCATAGCTCTTATCTGCTCCGCCTTTTATAATTTTACGAAGGAATACAATATCTTCTCCCTGTTCTTTTACTGCTATGCAGTAATTATTTACACTCTCAATCTTACCTTCTAATTCTGTAAGTTCATGATAATGTGTTGCAAATAAAGTCTTTGCCCCTAATAATTTAGAATTACTAATATGTTCCACGACTGCCCACGCAATACTCAGGCCATCAAAAGTACTGGTTCCTCTGCCAATCTCGTCTAAAATCAGCAAACTATTATTCGTGGCATTTCTAAGAATATTAGCTACTTCCGTCATTTCTACCATGAAAGTACTTTGTCCGGAAGCCAAATCATCCGATGCTCCAACTCTTGTAAAAATACGATCTACAATACCGATATTGGCTTCCAGGGCCGGAACAAAACTTCCTAACTGTGCCATAAGAACGATTAAAGCCGTCTGTCTCATATAAGTTGATTTACCTGCCATATTCGGTCCTGTGATAATAGATACTCTTTTATCTTTATTATTAAGATAAGTATCATTGGATACAAACAGATCATTAGATATCATTTTCTCAACGACTGGATGACGCCCATTCTTAATATCTATAATCCCATCCGTATTTATATTTGGCCGAATGTACCCACCTCTTTCAGCAACTAAGGCAAGAGAAGCAAATACATCAATTTTAGCAATTGCTTTTGCCGTTGTCTGAATCCTTTTCACCTCTGCAGCAATCGTATCTCTAATTTCGCTAAACAGATTATATTCTAAAGAGAACAGTTTATCCTCTGCTCCAAGAATCATATCTTCCAATTCTTTTAATTCAGGTGTTATGTATCTTTCTGCATTGGCAAGGGTCTGTTTCCTTGACCATGTATCCGGTACAAGATTCTGATAGGAATTAGTTACCTCCAGATAGTATCCAAATACTTTGTTATATTTGATTCTGAGATTCTTAATCCCTGTATTCTCTCTTTCTTTCCCTTCTAATTCGGCAAGCCATGTTTTCCCTTCCGTCTTTGCTTTTCTGAGCTTATCTACTTCTTCATGATATCCACTTTTTATGATGCTTCCCTCTTTTATTCCAATTGGAGGTTCTTCTTCAATAGACGTCTCTATTAAGGAACAGATATCTTCTAATATATCAAGATTATCATATATTTCATTTAATAATTTACTATTAAAACTTTTTAATAAGAATTTAATATGGGGCAGCATGGATAACGATGTCTTAAATGCAATTAAGTCTCTTGGATTCGCACTTTTATAGCTTACCTTACTGATTAATCTTTCAAGATCGTAAATGGGATTTAGATACTCCCGGAGCTCCTCTCTGGTAATTACATTTTCATTTAATTCTGTAATTGCATCTAAACGATTTTCAATTTCATCCTGATTAATCAAAGGCTGCTCTATGTAACTTCTTAATAATCTGGCCCCCATAGCTGTCTTAGTCTTATCAAGAACCCATAGCAGAGAACCTCTCTTCTGTTTTTCTCTAAGGGTTTCAACCAATTCCAAATTTCTTCTGGTGGAACTGTCAAGAATCATATACTTGCTTGTCACATATGGGGTAAGAGAAGTTAGATGGGATAGGGAATTCTTCTGTGTCTCATATAAATACTGCATTACTGCTCCTGCAGCAATCACTCCCAGTGTATAATCTTTTAATCCCAGACCATCCAGAGAGGATACTTTAAAATGCTGATTCAGGCTTCGAACACATAATTCTTCATCATAATACCATGGTTCTAAAGGAGATAATGAAATATTTAATCGGTTTGTTAAATCTTTCGTATCTATATTAGAGATTAAGAATGCTTCATTGCAAATGATTTCCGTAGGAGCAAATTTATTGATCTCATCAATTAGTTTACGATCCGTATCTACCTCAGTTACAAAATAATCTCCTGTTGTGACATCTACTGTTGAAATACCATACACATCTCCCGAATAAAATATCCCCATTAAATAGTTATTCTTTGTTTCATCGAGGACCTGGGTATTGAGATTGGTTCCTGGTGTTACGATACGGATAACTTCTCTTTTTACGATACCCTTAGTCATTTTAGGGTCTTCAACCTGTTCACAGATTGCAACTTTAAATCCCCGCCCAACTAATTTACTTAAATATCCGTCTACTGCATGATAAGGGATTCCACACATGGGAGCTCTTTCATCTTGTCCACAGTTTTTCCCTGTTAAAGTAATTTCAAGTTCTTTCGATGCGGTTATGGCATCCTCAAAGAACATTTCATAAAAATCTCCAAGTCTATAGAATAAGATACAATCTTTATACTGGCTCTTGATTTCCATATACTGCTGCATCATTGGTGTTAATTGTTCCATCTCTTTAGTCCTCTCCTAATAATCCCGTATCTTCTAGTAAATGATCTCCATCCGCTGCTGTAGTAGCAAGTTCATCACAACGCTCGTTCTGAAGATGCCCAGCATGACCTTTGACCCATATAAAAGTTACATTGTGGGGCTCTTTTGCTTTAAGTAAGCGTTTCCATAAGTCAATATTTTTTACAGGTTCATTCTTACCACGTTTCCATCCCTTTTTTATCCATCCATCAATCCAATGTTCATTAAACGCTTTGATAACATATTGTGAATCTGAATATAAGTTTACATTGCATGGTTTTGTCAGTGCCTCTAATCCTACAATTGCAGCCATAAGTTCCATTCTGTTATTCGTCGTTTTCTTATAGCCGCCGGAAAATTCCCGAATATGTTCTTGTCCTTTTCCATCCATATAGGAAAGTATCGTTCCATATCCACCCGGACCATCCGGATTTCCTCTTGCTGCACCATCTGTATATATATTAACTTCCATCTATGATCTCCTAATCTTTAAGTTAAAGGAACCCAGTTCCCATTTAATAGAAATTCATTAGCCAATTCATTGGCATGTTCAATGATATCCTTGGAATAACCCATTATTTCTAATAGTTTAATCGCGTTTTTTGAAACAGCTCTGCCACTATATAATTTATAGTCAAATAAAATATCATTCTCCTGTACTTTCTCCATAAAATGAAAATTATCAAAATGATTTTCTAAAATAGCGGTAAGTTCTATGTCGTGGGTAGCCGCAAAACATAATGTATTTCCCTGAGACAGACTGTGTAATATCTGTGTGGATGCTGCAATCCTCTCCAGCGTATTGGTTCCTCTAAGAACTTCATCAACAAAACAAAGTACGGGATACTTCCCATTTATTTTATCTAAAATTCTCTTTAATGATTTGATCTCAACGATATAATAGCTTTCATTGCTAAAAATATCATCTCTTAATGCCATGGAAGAAAATACTCTAAAATAACTTGCTTCGTATGATTTGCTAACACTTGTATAGATTGTCTGGGATAGAATTGCATTTATTGCCATTGTCTTTATAAATGTGGATTTACCAGAGGCATTGGAACCCGTGATAAGAACACTTCTATCTGCTTTGATTGAATTTACTACAGGTTCCTCTAATATTGGATGAAAGATATCTTCTACTTTAAGATAAGGCTTTGTACCTGATACTAATTTCGGTTCAGAGTAGTAATCAATCTGTTTTCGAAAAGATGCTGCTGCGATCATACTGTCAAGATAACCAATGTTTTCATATAATCCATTTAAAATATCACGGTTTTTACGTAGCGTAGTAAGCATAGTATTAAATTTAATGATATCCACATGAAAAAGCATCCTTAGATAGTCTAATATCATATCTGCAATATCGCCAGCCATGGCATTCCCGCTGATAACAATTCTGGAGCCCTTTTTAAACTTTCGAAAAGCAACTTCTGCTTCTTCAAATATTTTTGTATAATTTTCTATTTGTGGTATATTTAACTTTCGAATTTCTTTTATTTCATTAAGCAAACGAAGGATATAGGAAAACACTGTAAAATATGACTCTATCTCTGCTTTCTTCTTAAAATAAGTAATCATATTATTGGCTATGAAAAATACCGTTAATGAACCACCAATCATAGGGTTGATTAAAATGGCAGCTATAGAAGCAACTAATCCAAGAGCCATAAAATATTCCTTGGCTATATTGATTGATTGAATATTATCTGTGCGGTTAATATATTCATAAATAGATAATTTATTTAATTTCCCCATTAATGCAAACTGGGTTTGGAGTTTTAGCCTATCCTCTTCATGACTCTCGAAATAATTCATGAGGCGGTTTCTTTCTAATAGTTCTTCTTCAGAAAATACGGGCTTCCTAAGTAATGCATAGAGATATTCTTCCCCTATTGCACTTCCCGTATTGTTCAGCATCATATATATTTCTTTCAGATCCAGATCATTATAAGTTATATCGTCAATATCTAAATCTTTATCTTTGACAGATAAATAATATTTCTTTATTGATTCAAATTTTTCACTTGTGTATTCTTCGTCTGGAATCTCTCCCCAGGCTTGTTTTAATTTATGATATAATTTTCTGCGATTCTCTTTCTCATCATATCTGGACTTAAATATTAAAAACACTAATATTGCTAAAAATATATATAAATATTCCATATAAATCTCCCTTTAGTTTTATTCTTTATTATTATACATGACTGTGATTTTATCTTCAAGGGATAAGATAATTTTCATTTTGGCTAACAGCATTCAAAGAGACCTGTCTGCATGTCCATCCACGACTTAAATCAATGAATGCAAATGAATATATAGTAGTATTTATAATATACAAATAGTATAATAGGACTAATTTAAATATTTGAAACAGGAAGGTAAGAATATGAAATTAGATGAAAAAGATTTATCATTAAGCGAATTTAATGGCTGCATCCGCATCATAAAAAAGAAAGAAATTATTTTTGAGAAAAGTTATGGTTATGCAGATTTACCAAATCAAATACCTAATAAGATCGATACTAAATTTGCTACTGCTTCCGCAGGTAAAATTTTTGTTGCTGTGGCTATCCTGCAATTAATTGAAAAAGGAGTATTAAATTTTGATACCACCATAGGCAGCATACTTGATTTTAATTTAAAGGCTATTGATCCTAAAATAACTATAAAACAACTTTTAAATCATACCTCTGGCATACCTGACTATTTTGATGAGAGTCTTTTGAATGATTATGAAGAGTTATGGAAGGACTATCCAAATTATAAAATCAGAGCTTCTTCAGATATTATTCCTCTCTTTATTGATAAACCTATGATGTATCAGGCAGGTGAAAGATTTCAATATAATAATACAGGATATGTTGTCTTAGGATTGGTTATTGAAAAGGTAACTGGTTTCCCATTTGATAACTATCTAAATGAACATATTTTCAGACCGTGCAAAATGCAGGACACGGGATACTATGAATTAGACCGTCTTCCTGCAAATTGCGCCAATTCTTATATATATGATGACAAACTTAAAGAATTCTACATAAATATATATAGTGTAGACGCAAAAGGAACTGGCGCTGGGGGAGCATTTACCACTGTTATTGATGTTGGTAAATTCTGGTCAAAGTTATTAGCCTGCGATTTAATTTCTAAGGACATGTTGAATCAAATGCTTAGGGTACAAAGCCACGATGATAGACATTACTATGGATTGGGGGTCTGGCTTGATCCTGCTGACTCTCATATATTTACTCCTCATATTGAAGGATGTGACCCAGGTGTCAGTTTCATATCAGCCTATAATACGATTAACGATCTTAGTATCACCATTGTAAGTAATATTGGTTGTAATGTATGGAGATTAAAAAGAGATATTATAAATACATTAGAAAAAAACGAATGCTTCAATTAATATTTATATCGTAAAGTAAAAAGCCCGGGGATAAACCATATCCGCCAGGCTCTTTTACTTAAAATTGTATACATATATTGAATTTTAATTAATCGTTTAGAATTCGAACAGCCTTTACCGGTGTTCTATAATACATATTGGAAATCTTAATACCGCTTCTTGGATTGCTGGCATGGATTACCTGGCCATTACCAATACACATGGCAACGTGATTGATTCCGCCACCATTACTATAGAATATTAAATCTCCCGGTCTTGCCTGTGATGAGCTGATTGTTGTACCATTAGTCGCCTGTGCTCTTGAAGTTCTACTGATGCCAATACCAAAATGGCTGTAAATTGACATGGTAAAACCTGAACAATCTGTTCCATTGGTTAAGCTTGTGCCGCCCCAGACATAACGATTACCAAGATATTGTTTTGCAAAGGCAACCATATTAGCTCTTGTTGAAGAAACACCGCTGGATGCTCCCAATTCTTCGTTAGGCACTGCCTTCTTAAGATCATAAGAAATATCGACGAATTCTTTTGAAACCCATCCTTTATCATTATCAACAACTACTTTAACCCATTCATCTTCCGTCTTAATAACTTCTAATTCTTCTTCAATCGGTATTAATGTAATACATGTGGAATCTGTTGATGGTTTTTCACGTACTTTCAAAGTGGTAGTATTTACCGTTGCTGTCTTAACTCCAACTTTCTTCGCTAATTCTTCCGCTTCTTTTCCTGTTGTTAAAAAACTGCTCATTACATAACCGGTAACTTTGCCGGATTTAATCTTTGCCCAGCCATTCTTGTCAATATCATAAATAGTTGCTCCGGCATTTTTAGGGAGTTTTCCGATTATCTTTTCATCTTCGCCTGGTTTTTTTCTAATATTTAGATAATTATCGACTGTAGCGATTCCTATATTTTCATATTTCTTGATAGCTTTTTCTATTTCTGCTTCGTCAGATGTCTCCGGCTCTTCCATTACCGGTTCCTCTTCTGGAGACAGAGTATCATCAGCCATTACTACTGTTGCCTCGGTTGATGCCATATTTAATTTAACAACTGACATATTCCCTACTGTTGTTGTGTTATAAAAGCTATCTAATGAAAGTGAAATTCCTGCTACTGGTTTTTCTACTGTAAATGATGCTGCTATTGTTTTAAGTTGACTTGCTGTTAACAAAGCTGTACCTGCCAAACACAATGTCGATACCTTAACTAAATTTTTATTCACGATGTGCCTCCCTCGCAATCAAAAGATTGCTGCATTTTATATCTTCGCGCAAATTCTTCTTTGCATTTATCTGTGGTTAAAACCACATTTGAATTAAGTTTCATTTTATCTACGTAATTATTACGTAATTGTTAAATTTGTTAAGTATAATTATAACAACTGTTCTTAATTTTGTCAACTATGTGTCAATATTTTGTAATTATATTACACAAATTAGGAAAAGCCTTTAAACACACCTTATCTTTAAAGGATTCTAAAGATAATGATAATAATTATTAACTTTTTTAATACTACAAGCGTAGAATATAAAATAATCTTTCAAATCATCTTTTTATATAAATCAAACTTTTACCAGAAGGCTTGTCCCAGAACAGGTCATGAGCCTCTAATGTGCAAAAAGAAGGAGACAGTTTTGTCTCCTTCCGGCTTTAAATAATAATGCAGATTAATCCACCATTACTATCATTAATAATTTTCTGTAAGGTTTCTTGTAATTTTACCTGGCTCTCATCATTCATTTTACCAATCTTATTCTTAATTCCATCATCAACTAACTGTTTAATAGATTTTCCAAAGATATTAGTATCCCAGATTCCCTCCGGATTGTCTTGGGTATTCTCTTTGATATATGCAATTAAATCATTTGCCTGTTCTTCGCTGCCCACAATAGGTGCGATCTCTGTTTCAATATTAGCTTTGATCATATGAATGGAAGGAGCAACCGCTTTAATTTTAACTCCGTATTTACTTCCGTGTTTAATTACTTCTGGTTCTTCAATACTTATTTCTTCCTGGAACGGTGTCACGACGCCATAACCTTTATAGCGAACCTCTTCACAGGCATTGGATACCTTTTCATATTCCTGCCGTTTCGCAGCCATATCACGAAGAGTGGCGATAAATTGATATTCACCAGTTATCTCAGTACCAATCAGATCACTTAAGATATTATAATAATATTGATCATCAAAATCCACATAGACTTTTACACTGCCATCTTTCGGCTCTATACGGTCTAGTTTGAAGCGTTTTACAAATTGACTGTCTGTAGTAAAATTTCTCATATTAATGTCACGAAGAATAGATAAATTTTTCAGGATTTCTTTCACCGAATTAATTAGGTCTACTTTTAGCCAATGATCATTTGGCAGCATCTCTGCCCATTTAGGTATGTAGAAATCAATTTCAGAGATTGGGAAAACGGAAAGGATTGTTTCCATAATCTTGGTTATATCATCTTTTCTTAATTGTTCACAGTTCACTGGCATAACCGCAACATCATATTTCTCTGATATTTCATCTGCAAGAGCGACTGTTTCGTCAGAATGTGGACGGCTTGAATTAAGAAGAACTATAAATGGCTTTCCAAGTTTCTTTAACTCTTCAATTGTTCTTTCTTCCGGTTTACGATAATTTTCTCTTAAAAGCTCACCAAAACTGCCATCTGAAGTAACAACAATTCCTATAGTGGAATGATCGTTAATTACTTTCTTAGTTCCAATTTCGGCAGCCTCTGTGAATGGAACCTCATAATCAAACCATGGAGTTTTCACTAATCTTTCCTGTTCATCTTCAATATGTCCTGTAGCACCTTCTACCATGTAACCAACACAGTCGATCAAACGAATATTAACATCTGTATCATCAGATAATTTTATTTTAGCAGCTTCTTTTGGGATAAATTTTGGTTCAGTAGTCATGATAGTTCTTCCTGCTGCACTTTGTGGTAATTCATCTACTGCTCTTTCTTTACTATGAACATCATCGATGTTCGGAATAACGAGTAGATCCATGAAACGTTTAATAAAAGTGGATTTTCCTGTTCTTACCGGTCCCACTACACCTATGTATATATCCCCGCCTGTCCTAGCCTTGATATCACCATAAACGTCATACATCTGACCCGTTGTATCGCCAGTCTTGCCTTGGTCTAGCATATTTCACCCTCCCTTAGACTTCTCATCAGAAGGGATAATACCCATTCTGAGTGATTAGAATTTCTTGATAATTATACATATGCGTAACAAAAAAAGATTAGAACATATTCTATTAGTTCTAATCTTTCTATTTACTACTTATCTAGTTTCATTTATTCCATTTTAAATCTGAATATTCTCTTCTTTTGTCTCTGGTAAGAAGATCATCTACTGCTTCTTTCGCCGGTTTGTTTTCAAATAATACTAAATTAATCTGTTCCACAATTGGCATAGGAATATCATGTTTTTTTGCTAATGCATAGGCCGCCTTTGCAGAATAGACACCTTCTACAATTTGTTTCACTTCATCCATAGCTTCATTCATGGTATAACCTTTACCAATAAGGTACCCTGCAGTACGATTACGACTATGTTTACTGGTACATGTAACGATTAAATCCCCTACACCGGAAAGACCTGCAAATGTTTCGATTTTCCCACCCATTGCAATTCCAAGACGGCTGATTTCCGCAATGCCTCTTGTCATAAGGGCAGCTTTTGTATTGTCTCCAAATCCCAGACCATCCGCAATACCAGCTGCAAGTGCTATCACATTTTTAATAGAACCACCTAATTCGATTCCAATTATGTCAGGGCTTGTATAAACCCTGAATTTTTCGCTCATAAAAATATCCTGAATAAAATATGCTGTAGCTTTTGACTGGGCACCAACTACAACCGTTGTTGGAATACCATGGCTTACTTCTTCCGCATGGCTGGGTCCGGATAGTACTGCAACATCTGCATTATTTAATTCTTCATTTAAAATATCTGATAAAGTGTCAAGGGTTGAATCTTCAATTCCTTTCGCCACATTGACCACAATCTGGTTTTCTTTTATGAAAGGTACCGCTAATTTAGCAGTCGATCTTACATAAGGGGATGCAACTGCAAACACGATTAAATCCTTATCTTTACAAGAAACTTCTAAATCAGTTGTTATTGTTATATTCGCAGGAAGCTTTACTCCTGGTAATTTATCTATTTGTTCTCTGTGAGTATTTAACATCTCTACTTCTGCTTCTAGGATTGACCATAATGTTACCTCATGACCATTATTCGCCAAAAGAATTGCAAGTGCTGTGCCCCAACTTCCTGCACCTAATATACTTACTTTATTCATTAGTATTCCTCCGTTTTTCTTATTCACTATTTATTAATTTCAATTTTTTGTCCAAGCTTTCTTTCTGTACCATTTAATAATCTTGTAATATTACCTCTATGTTTCACATATGCAAGTACTGTAAATATAAGACTGACAATAAGCATATGTATTTGACCTGGATAAAAGATTAAAACTCCAATTGGAAAAAGTAATGATAAGGCCAAAGAGCCTAAGGAAACATATCTTGTGATCGCCACTAAGATAACAAAAATTACAGCAGCAGCTAATCCGAATCTCCAATCAAATGCCAGCATAACACCTGCTGTTGCCGCAATACCTTTTCCTCCTTTAAAATGAAGCCATGCTGGAAAATTATGTCCCAGTACTACACCCAGGCCTGTATAGAGTAACAATAATTGTAAATTACCCTCAGGTGCAGGAAAATAAAAACGGATTAGCATAATTGGAATAATAGCTTTTAGGGCATCTCCTAAGAAAGTTAACAAACCCGCTTTAAACCCTAAGGTTCTAAGTGCATTTGTGGTTCCAGAATTACCACTTCCATAATTTCTAATGTCAATATGATTCATTTTACCTACAATATATCCTGTTGAAAAACAACCAAAGGCATATCCTACTACTAGACAAATAATGATTCCCATCATACTATTCTTTTTCCTTCCTTTCCCTAATTAGAAATCTTAATGATGTTCCTTTAAATCCAAACGCATCTCTAATTTTATTCTCGATATATCTGGTGTAGGAAAAATGCATTAATGCTTTGTCATTTACAAAGATAACAAATGTTGGTGGCTTTATGGCAACCTGGGTTATATAGAATAACTTTAATCTCTTACCTTTATCTGATGGCGGCTGCTGCATCGCAGTGGCTTCCATCATTATCTCATTTAATACTCCTGTCTGAATACGAAGGGTCTGGTTTTGAATTACCATTTCAATTACATCAAAAAGTTTTGGTAATCTTTGTCCAGTAAGGGCTGATATAAAAATAATCTCAGCATAAGTCATAAATGAAAGAATTTCTCTTACTTTATTAGTATATTCGTAGATAGTTTTATCGTTCTTTTCTATAGCATCCCATTTATTTACCGCAATGATGATGCCTTTCCCACGTTCATGTGCAATACCAGCAATCTTGGCATCTTGTTCCGTCACACCTTCACTTGCATCAATGACCATTACCACTACATCTGCACGCTCTACTGCCGTTACAGTACGGATAATGCTAAAACGCTCCAATTCTTCTTTTATCTTGCTCTTACGTCTAAGTCCTGCCGTATCAATAAATACATATTCTTTATCATTATGGTTTACCACGGTATCAATGGCATCTCTGGTTGTTCCAGCAATATCAGATACAATGACTCTGTTTTCACCAATTAATTTATTGATAATAGAAGATTTCCCTACATTTGGTTTCCCTACAATTGCAATTCTAGGTCTTTCATCTTCCTCTTCCAATAAATCTTCCGGATTAAAATGTTTGATTACTTCATCCAGCATATCACCAATCCCAAGTTTTGAATTTGCTGAAATTGGTATAGGATCACCAATCCCAAGATTATAGAATTCATATACATCCGGCATTAGTTTATCAAAATTATCAACTTTATTTACCACTAAAACAACTGGTTTTCCTGATTTTCTAAGCATATCAGCTACTTTAAAGTCTGAATCTACTAAACCTTGTCTCACATCTACAAGGAACATAATTACATCAGCAGTTTCAATAGCAATCTCTGCCTGCTGTCTCATATGGGATAGCATCAAATCTTTGCTCTCCGGTTCAATACCACCAGTATCGATCATCGTAAATTGCTTATCAAGCCATGTTACATCTGCATAAATACGATCTCTTGTGACACCAGGATAATCTTTTACAATGGATATTTTTTCTCCGGCAAGAGCGTTAAATAAAGTTGATTTTCCTACATTGGGTCTGCCAACAATCGCTACAATTGGTTTACTCATCTTATATCTCCTTTAAATGATTGTATCAATCAGTGATTTCCCATCTGATTGAACAATACGTATCTTTGTTCCTAAAGTTTTTTCCAAATCTGTAAGTGTATAATCATCAAGTAGGACTTCTTCTCCACTTCGAAGGAGGGCACTTGGTAGAATCAGATACTCTCCCAATTCTTTTCCTTTTAGCTGTTTCATAATATCCTGTCCTGTTAAGAGCCCGGCGACAGTGATGTCCGGTCCAAAAAAATCATTAATAATTGTATAAACATGCACTTTGACATTCGGAAACTTTTGTACTAATTTACTTGTTAAATCTTTAATTGTTGGCGCTGCCAGTTTTCCTGTTGCTATAGACACCGTCTTTTTTCTATCATTACCCTTTAAAGTATCATAATATTCTTCAAACTCATCAATTAAAGAGCGAATCATTCCAACACCATTTTCAATCTGACCATATCCTTCATAAACTTCTGCATCTGGAATTGGCAGTTCTGCAATTAAATACCATTCATCACTTGCATGAACAAACCTCGTCCCGGACTGTTCTAAAAATTGTGCCTGGTATTTATGAATGATATCAAGAACTTCTCTCGCATCATCCTTTTCAAATTTTTCTAAAGGTGCAAGTCCTTCCCTGAATTTTGTAAGGCCTACAGGAACAATAGAAAGACTCAGCATATAAGGCATATAATCAAATAAATCCTTAATGGTTCTTTCTAATTCTTTTCCATCATTGTATCCCTTACAGCACACGATCTGGCTATTCATCTCAATACCATTCTCATAAAGCTTTTGTATCTTTTCCAGAGCATCTCCTGCAAAACGATTCTTTAACATCCTGGCTCTTAATTCTTTATTGGTAGTATGAACAGAAATATTAATCGGTGCTAATTTATATAATATGATCCGGTCAATATCTTCATCCTTTAAATTCGTTAATGTAATATAGTTTCCTTGTAAATATGATAATCTTGCATCATCATCTTTGAAATAGAGAGTTTCTCTCATACCCTTTGGCATTTGATCTATAAAACAAAACATACATTTATTCCTGCATGAATTATAGGAATCCATCAAACCTTCTTCAAATTCGATCCCTAAATCTTCACTAAAATCTTTCTCTATCTCAAGTTCCCATTCTTCACCATCTGGCTTTCGAATAATTACTGTAATTTCACAATCATGAATTAAGAATTCATAATCAAAAATATCTTTTGGTCTGGTATCATTTATACTTATCAGGATATCACCAGAAGTGATACCAAGTTCTTCTGCAATACTTCCTTCTTCAACACATTTTATAATATGTCTTTTTTCAATCATGTTACACCTCAATTAGTTCACTCACACTTGTCAGATCAAGTGTGATACCCATGAATAGCAAACTCTTATTATCTTAACAGTTAATGGTCAGATTGTAAATATGTTCCCTCAAAATAAACATCAACCAAAGTATGTATCATGTTTTTACCTATACAATTGTAAGAAAAGCCGCTAAATTACCTCTCATTCCTTGGGAAGCACGATGGGAATATAACAATGTTGAATTACAACAAGTACAAATTCCAGATATAGATATATTTTCAATAGGGATCCCAGCTTCTAAGAGGATATATTTATTAGCCAACCATAAATCAAGCTGGTATTTTTCGCCTGTTTTTTCTTCGAGTATATCATCTAAATTTCGTTTTGAAAAGGATTGTTTAAATTCTAACACAACATCTTTACTTACTTCATAACAGTCTCTGCAGATGGAAGGTCCAATTACTGCAATCACATCTTTCGGATTGGTCCCATACTGTTTTGTCATAGCTTCTACAGTTTTAAGTCCCATTTTATTTACTGTGCCCCTCCATCCTGAATGACTTAATCCAATGGCTTTTTTCTTCGTATCTACAAAATATAGAGGAACACAATCTGCGTAAAAAGTAACCAAAGGAAGATTGGGTATATTAGTAATTAATCCGTCAATTCCAATGATTTCCCGTTCCTTTGCGACACCTTTCCCCCGGTCTTCTTCTGTTGCCACATGAATCTTTGTATCATGTATCTGATCTGTAAACACCAGATCATTTTCATTCATTCCCATGGACCCGCAGATTCTTTGATAATTGGTCACCACAGTATCCCTGTCATCACCCCTGGTAAAACTTAGGTTCATAGAACTAAGATGTTCTTTACTAACGCCCCCAAGCCTTGTTGAAAATCCATGCCTGATAAAATCTATTTCAGAAAGTGACGGAAAAACAAGAATATTCGGTTCTACCTCAACATTTAAAATACCTTCCATAGAAGGTATTTTATTATAGGTTATATTTGAAATTTGATTTCTATATTTATATTTAATTTTATCTTTATTCACTTGAAATAAACTGGTATTATTTACACATTCTCTCATTCTGTTTAAGCCTTTCTGATTATGGTGTCATTGTATGTAAATACTTCCTGATAAATGCTTATTCATTATAATGTAAATGCATCAGAAATTAGTTTTATCTCTTCCCCTAACATCACCACTACATCGAATCTACAAGGGGTATCTTCACTAATGCCATGAGTTAACATATAAAACCTTGCAGTTCGGATAATAGATCGTTGTTTTCTGACATGAACTGCTTCTTCCGGATAACCCATTTGCAGGTTACTTCGATATTTTACTTCTATAAAAACAATATAGTCTTGTTCTTTGGCAATAATATCTATTTCTCCCAAACGGCAATAATAATTCATATCAATTATAGTATATCCATTCTTTCTTAAGAATTCAGCAGCAAGCTGTTCATGTTCGGCTCCAATCTTTCTTTTATTATACATACCTCTCCTTATTACATATCTTTTCGTGGGAGCACCTTACTTTTTATTCGATCCATGCGATCGACAAATACAAGGATTTCTGAGACAACTTCATATAATTCTTTGGGAATTGCATCCCCTAATTCTAATTTTGATAAAGTGGAAGCTAATCTTTCATCTTTATGAATTGGTATCTGGGATTCTTTTGCCACATCTAATATTTTATCAGCTAAAACACCACGTCCTGTAGCAATGATCTTAGGTGCAACATCAGTACCAGGGTCATAACCAAGAGCAACTGCAGTTTTATTTCTATTTTTATTATTCTCCTGTTTCATCTGTGCTACCCCCTGATATTTTCATTGCAAAACAAAATTTCCTATAAAACTATTTCTATGAATTGGACTCGGGCCCAATTTTTTTAATGACATAATATGTTCACTGGAACCATATCCTTTGTTTCTAACAAATCCATACTGAGGAAATAATTTATCATATTCCTCCATCATACGATCCCTGGTTACTTTTGCTACAATACTTGCTGCAGCAATAGATACACTTTTACAATCTCCTTTAATAATACCAACCTGCTTTATGGAAACTTCCGGTATATGTACTGCGTCATTCAATAATATGTCAGGTTCTACAGATAAGTTTCTAATTGCAATTCTCATGGCCTCATAGGTTGCTTGTAATATATTGATCTCGTCAATACGTGTTGGGGAAATTACTCCAATCCCAACAGAAATGGCATTCTCCATGATGATATCGTATAATTCATCTCTTTTTTTAGCACTTACCTGCTTAGAATCATTTAAATAAAGAATATTCTTATCCTTTGGTAAAATAACAGCCCCTGCAACAACCGGCCCTGCAAGGGGGCCTCTGCCCACTTCATCTATACCACATATATATGAGAAATTGCTGTATTTTTTCTCGAATTCCTTCATTCTTTCTGTTCGAATGATTTCCTGTTCATATTTCTCTTTTTCTTTTTTATATTTGTTAATAAGTTTAATAACACCATTTCTTTCGTCATTACTATACTTATTAATTATATCGTCAATTTTACAGATATCTGAATCTTCAAATTCTTTTTTAATATCACTTATCTTAAGTTCCATAATCTCTCCTCTTATTAATAAAACAAGGATAGGTTGATCTTCCTATCGTTTAGGGAATTCAAGGGTTATTTTTCCTAATTTCCCTCCTTTAAAGTCATCCATGAGCAAGTGGGCTGCTTTATCAATATCAAGTTCGTTTCCTTTTAAAAGACATCCCCTTGCTTTGGCTATATTATTTAAAGTCTCAAGATTCGTTCCTTCTTCTTCCAATTCATACCTGGATTTTAAACTGCCAGGATAATTCTTCTTAAGAAAGTCGATAAGTTCCATTGCTAATTCTGTAATATTAAGTATCTCTTCTTTAATAGAACCGATTAATGCCAGTTTTAATCCTACTGACTGATCTTCAAATTTAGGCCATAAAATGCCTGGGGTATCCAGCAATTCAACATTCTTATTTAAACGTATCCATTGCTTACCTTTGGTTACACCTGGTCTATTTCCCGTTTTGGCTGCTGCTTTTCCGGCAAAGCTGTTTATAAAAGTAGATTTACCTACATTAGGGATACCTACAATCATAGCTCTTACCGGTCTGTTAATAATACCTTTTCTTCGATTACGTTCAATTTTTTCCTTACATGCCAACATAATTACATCATTTACAGCTTTCACGCCGGCACCTGACTTAGAGTTAACTAAAGCTACATGAAAACCTTGTTCTTCAAACCAGGCTTTCCATTGATTGGTTTGTTCCATGTTGGCTAAATCATATTTATTTAATAGAATGATCCTTGATTTATTTTTTGCTATATTATCAATATCCGGATTCTTACTGCTTAAAGGAACTCTTGAATCAACAAGTTCTATTACTACGTCAATTAATTTGATATCCTCTTGCATCATACGTTTTGCTTTGGTCATATGACCAGGGTACCACTGAATATTCATTATATTACCTCTTTATTCTTGTTCTTGTACGTTTTCATCATCAAATCTTGTTTCTGTCGTTAACTGATTTACAAAATTAAATGGTTTTAATCGTATCCAGGCCTTACCGATAATATCCTCTTTCACTATATTCCCAAGGCTGGCAAAACGACTATCTTCACTATTATTACGATTATCCCCTAAAACAAAAAACTCATTCTCATCAAGTAAAATCTCTTCTTCTGCTACACCGGCTGTTGTCATAGGGTCAACTGTAATTTTTTCCTGTAAAAGTTCACCATCAATATATACTAGTCCATCTTTGATGAAAACTTTCTCTCCAGGCAGTCCAATAATTCTTTTTATATTATAAAAACTGTGTTCTTTTCCACTTTGTTTAAAAATAATTATATCAAATCTCTCAGGCTCTGTAAAACGATAGGCAAATTTATTAATTACTATCTCATCTTCATTTAAAAGAATCGGTTCCATGGATTCACCGACCATAGTAGTCTTTTCAACGGCATAATGGATAATAAAATATGCTGCTCCAATTACTAAGATAAGTTCCAAGACCCATATAATTATTTCTTTTAATATTTTATTAACTTTTTCTTTTCTTTCATAGGACTCAAAATTATAACCCATTTAATCACGTCCTTTCATACTCTCCTGTGCAATTATTTATTATATGAATAATAATTTCATTATACAATGTCTTGTGCTTTTATACAAATAAGAAAGGGGACAAAACATATGTGTTGTCCCCTGGATCGTCTCATAAAAAGTTAGGTCTATTTAACTAATTCTTTAACCTTAGCTTTCTTACCTACTCTTTGACGTAAGTAGTTAAGCTTAGCTCTTCTTACTTTACCTTTTCTTATAACTTCAATTTTCTCAATGATTGGAGAATGCAATGGCCAAGTTTTTTCAACACCAATTCCATTAGATGTTTTTCTAACAGTAAATGTCTCTCTTGAACTACCATTTTGTCTTTTTAATACTGTTCCTTCGAATACCTGGATTCTTTCACGGGAACCTTCTTTTACTTTAGCATGTACTCTAACAGTATCACCAACGTTAAAGTCAGCTATGTCAGCTTTTAATTGAGCTGCTTCAATATTTTTAATAATATCGTTCATTTGTGTGACCTCCTTTAAATTTAGATGTTCTTAAATACTTTCTGTAACAGAGGAACATCTCATCTCACAACAACTTACTCTACCACATATCTTCCAATTATGCAAGTAAATTTTTTTATCAGACAGAGCCACCGCCCTGCTAAGCCAAATTAGAAAACACTAATTTATCAATCTATCTGCCATGGCTTCATCAAAAATTTCCGCCATATCAGACTGTTTACCATATTCGAAACCTATCCTTCCATCATATGTCATGGAATCGCAGGAATCGGTAGCGATAAATACACGCAGAATTTTACCATCCTCCCGTGTAAACTTTATCGAAGCAATATATGGACAGCCGGAAAAGCCGTATATCTCCTCGCTGTTTATCGCTCTATCCATGAGCTTTGACAAAGCATTGAGCTTTTCCGGATCATTTACGGTCTGTGACCGCAAATCAGTGATATAGGAACCATCGACTTGCTCTACACGTTCCGGGAAATCAATACTGGCACTTTTAAGAGGAATTTTAAACCATTGTGCATCAAAGCTTCCATAGTCTATTTTCATGACATTCTTTATTTTATCCATAACAAAGCTATATACGGCTTCGTTAAATTCAAGGACAATAAATCCCTGCTCATCCATAGTAGACATAATATAGCCTGCTGAATTACTATTGCCTAAAAATTCATACTGCTTCCCGTCTATATGCAGTCTGGCACCTGTCGAACGTATGGAGCTGTCTTTTACATGCATATATTTCCACGCCTCTTGTGGTGATTTTACATTATCTACAACCTTTGAAGCGGAGAATAGGGTGATAATTTCTTCGAGTTCATCGCCGCTTATGCTGATGAAACAGGAGTATGGCGATGAATAGAACTTTAAGGTATCATCATCTTGATAATAAAATTCAATGCAGGGAGAATTCGCCCTATATAACGACAGACCTGCGTTCTTTCTAATAAAATCAAGCTGAGTTCTTCCGTGTTCTGTAAACGCAAGGATGAATGTCTGATTTGCATATTCGTCAGAGCTTTTGCTTTCACTGAAGCAAAAGCAGTTAAGGTTTTCGTTACCAAGAGGTAGTTCAAGAAGATCATAGCCTTCAATCTCATATAGAATGTTTGAATCAATGTCCTTATCGTAATAACCGATTTGAAGAACCTCACTCTTTGCACCGGCTTCTGAAAAATACCCTATATCAATGCTGCTAAAATCATCATATACGGGAGCATCCATGCGCCGTATGGCTAAGTAATAATCCATGCCATTTCCTGTTGTTCGCCCTATAATATCGTAATGTCCCATCAACATATCAGACAGTTGTTTTGTTCTGCTTCCGTCCATCTGCTGAAATGAGACGTCATCAATATAGCTTTCAACAAGAGCAATATACTCTTCATGAAAAGTAAGTGGCATTGGCTCCGGTATTGCATTCATTGACGATGGAGATATGGAGTCCGTATGCCTACTTCTTTCAGCACCTAGCCTCGTACACGAAATTGTTAAAAGTGTAACAAATAGTAATATAACAAATAAGTACGTTTTTTTCATATTTCGGATACCTCCCAAATTAATTTCCTAAATATCTCCTTTAAAATCCTTGTATGTGATCATACTATGTACGACTCCAAAAACCAGAGTTGGTAAAATGGCTGGATAATTTTTAATCCATATTTCACCCAAAATGAAATAAATAACAGGAAAAACAGCCATACACATTAATATGAACAAATTCTTATAGCCCAAAATTAACAATAGCCAAAGTAAATAATAAGGAATTAAAAATATGATCATACCTATTAGAAATATCCTTTGTAATGGAACATCATTCTTTGTTGAGAAAAAAATCAATAAAACGAATAAAACAGCCTGACTTCCATGCTCTATAATATCTAGTAATACGTGATTTGTACTTTTTGAGGGTAATATCTTAGGAAATGCAAAATAAAGAAAATTAGGTATCATAGGTAATAGAAAAATAAGCAGACCTTTCCATGAAAAACCAAATGAATAATTAATTTAAACCACTCCCGTCTGATTGAGAATCTATTTTTTTCATTGTATCTTCATTAATTGCCTGTTTTAATTGTTTCATATAGCCTGAGAATTCAACTTCCTTCGTGCCATAGGTCAGATTCAAATCATATTCTAATGGTAACCAGGTTGCGATGTCTGCCTCATTATGCTGTATGATCGCCTCCATTTTATCAAGGGCTTTATAAATTTTTGCTTCTAACGTTTCCAAACCATTCATCTCAGCAAATAAATCTGATAATTCCTCTTTATATGGCTGTGGAATGGTATCTAACAATTTAGAAACTGCATCATTTTCAACAGATTCATCTGATTCTGTTTTTAAAAAGGCTGGAATATCGCCGGTAATTGCCTCTCCTAAATCATGACACAAACACATTAATATTACTTTGTTTATATCGGCTTCCGGAAATTCATCTTTCATAAAATAAGCCATTAATCCTAAACGCCAGCTGTGCTCTGCTACACTTTCGTGACGACCTGATGATGTCCATGAGTGACGTGTATTATTTTTTAAATTTTCTGCAATTGACATCAAGTCAAGAAATTTTCTTACATTCATTTGTTTTTTCTCCAATCTACTTTTTACTTTTGATCCAATCTTTTTCTTTATCACTCATTTCAGCCTTTTCAAGTAAATCAGGTCTTCGCTCAGCCGTTCTTAAAATAGATTGTTCCCTCCTCCATTTTTCAATATTTCCATGATGGCCCGAAAGGAGGACCTCAGGTACTTTCTTACCCATAAATTCTTCCGGTCTGGTATATTGAGGATACTCTAATAAATTATCCTGGAAAGATTCGAATTCTGCTGAGACATCATTATTTAAAACTCCAGGAACTAATCTTGATATTGCATCCATTAAGACCATGGCTGGCAACTCACCGCCAGTCAGTACATAATCTCCTATGGAAATATTGTCAGTAACAATCATCTCAAGAACACGTTCATCAATTCCTTCATAATGTCCACATAGAAAAATAAGGTCTTCTTCTTTGGAAAATTCCTCTGCTTTCTTTTGATGAAAGACTTCCCCTTGTGGCGTTAAGTAAATCACTCGGGGTCTTTGATCAGTTTTCGTATACTTCTTATCACTATTATCAATATTAATCATCTCTATGATACTTTTATATGCGCCATATATAGGAGGCGCCTGCATAACCATACCAGCTCCTCCTCCATATGGATAATCATCTACTTTAAGATGTTTGTTTTCTGAGAAATCTCTTATATTTACGGTATTTAAGTTAATCTGGCCTTTTTCAATGGCTCGTCCTGTAATGCTGGTATTTAGACCATACTCAATCATTTCTGGAAACAAAGTCAATACATGAAAATTCATCTTATCTTCCCTTCCCTGCTAATCCAACAAGCCTGGCATAATGTGGGCCTGAATCTGTTTCTGTTCAATATCAACGTTTAAAATACATTCTTTGATATAAGGCAGTAAAATTTCTTTTCCATCTTTGGTCTTTACCACATATACATCGTTGGCACCAGTCTGCAGTACTTCAATAAGTTCTCCCAATTCCTGTCCCTCATCTGTAATTACATTACAGCCAATTAAATCGAAGATAAAATATTCACCTTTTTTAAGTTTAACGGCATTTTCTCTTGTAATTAAGAGATCTTTGCCCTTATACTTTTCTATATCATTTATATTATCGATACCTTTGAACTTTAGAATTACAATTTGTTTAAAATATTTAACTCCTTCAATTTCAAGGTTAATCTGTTCTTTTCCTGTATCTAAAATAATATTTTTTAATTTTTTAAATTGATTGACATCATCTGTTGTTGGAAAAACCTTAACTTCTCCTCTTATTCCATGGGTAGAAGTAATTACGCCAACTCTTATTAAATTATCCATACTATCTCCTTTGAAACTTAAATTATATATTTATTTCAAGAAAAGAGACTGCCTCAGTTCATGAGACCGTCTCTTAATAATTATTGTTGAATTTCAACAACAACTTTTTTATCATCTTTCGATGCGGCTGCTTTCACAACTGCACGAATTGCTTTTGCAATACGCCCTTGTTTACCGATAACTTTACCCATATCATCTGATGCTACTTTAAGCTCAACAACAATGGATTTCTCAGTTTCTGTTTCTGTTACAACCACTTCATCCGGATGATCTACAAGTGACTTAGCAATTACTTCAACTAATTCTTTCATTACCTTGCACCTCCACCAAGCATAGCTTGTTGCGTGAATTTTTTACTAGTTAATTATTTAATAATACCAGCATTTTTAAATAGCTTATTAACTGTTTCAGTAGGTTGTGCACCGTTTGATAACCATTTTTTTGCAGCTTCTTCATTCACATTGAAAGCGCTTGGTTCCTTAGTTGGATCATAAGTACCAATTTCTTCGATGAATTTACCATCTCTTGGAGATCTTGAATCAGAAACAACTATTCTATAGAAAGGAGCCTTTTTTTGTCCTAATCTTTTTAATCTAATTTTTACTGCCATTACATTTCACCTCCTTAAAAACATTCCTTTGTTTTTGTTATATTTTTAAATGCCATCAGCTTAAACCAACAACAATATTATAACCTTTCTTAAAAACCAAATGGAAGCTTAAATCCGCCTCTCTTTTTCCCTTTGCCTGACATCATACCAGACATTTGTTTCATCATCTTTCTGGAATTTTCAAACTGTTTTACTAATTTATTCACTTCGCTGATATCTACACCAGCACCAGCAGCGATTCTTTTCTTCCTGGAAGGATTTAAGATGTTGGGATTAGAACGTTCTTCTTTCGTCATGGAATAGATGATTGCTTCCACACCAGACATTGCATTCTCATCAATGTCTACATTCTTAAGCTGGCTTCCAACTCCTGGCATCATACTGAGAATATCAGTAAGTCCGCCCATTTTCTTAATCTGCTGCATCTGATCCAGAAAGTCATTAAAGTCAAATTCTGCTTTACGCATCTTCTTCTCTAATTCTTTGGCTTTATCTTCATCAATTTCAGCTTGTGCTTTATCAATCAATGTGAGGATATCGCCCATCCCTAAAATTCTTGAAGCCATCCGGTCCGGATAAAACTGTTCTAAATCAGAAAGTTTTTCTCCCATGCCGACATAGAGGATCGGTCTTCCAGTAACAGCTCGAATGGAAAGGGCTGCACCACCTCTGGTATCACCATCTAACTTAGTAAGAATAACACCATCGATACCAATCTTTTCATTAAACATCTCCGATACATTAACTGCATCCTGACCTGTCATTGCATCAACAACTAAGATTGCCTGATGTATTTCAACATTTGTCTTAATCTCAATTAATTCTTCCATCATCTCTTCATCAATGTGAAGACGTCCTGCAGTATCAAGGATTACCACATTAAAACCATTCTTTGCGGCATGCTCGATTGCTGCTTTTGCAATATTCACCGGCTTATGTCCATCTCCCATAGAGAATACATTCACACCTTGTTTTTCACCATTCACCTGTAATTGTTTGATTGCGGCAGGTCTATATATATCACAGGCTACAAGTAAAGGTTTCTTACCCTTACTCTTTAGCTTTCCGGCTATTTTAGCAGTAGTTGTTGTTTTACCGGCACCCTGGAGACCACACATCATAATTACTGTAATCTCATTGCCTGATTTTAGGGCTATTTCAGTAGTCTGATCACCCATCAATTTAACCATTTCTTCGTTAACTATCTTTATTACCATCTGTCCAGGAGTTAAACTGCTCATAACATCCTGTCCAATCGCACGTTCTTCTACCGACTTTATAAAATTCTTAACAACCTTAAAGTTAACATCTGCTTCAAGGAGTGCCATCTTAACTTCTTTTAAGGCAGCTTTTACATCTGCTTCTGATAATCTGCCTTTTCCTCTGAGGTTCTTAAATACATTCTGAAGTTTTTCGGATAAGTTATCAAATGCCATTCATGCACCTCCTGCATTTATCATTATAATTCATTTAATATACTACTGGATAATTCTTCTATTTCGTCAATTCTTGATATCTCTTTCGTTTCTTTTATCAAATTAGATATCCTGATGATTTCATTCACTTTTTCTTTCGTATTTTTAAATTTATCGACTAATTTTAATTTTACTTCATAATCTATCAGCTGCTTACTGCATCGTTTAATAATATCGTGGACTCCCTGTCTGCTAATACCTGCATCCATTGCAATCTCACTTAACGATAAATCATTTTGAATATAATCTTCAAAAATTTGTTTCTGGCTTTCTTTCAGTAATTCTCCATAAAAATCATAAAGTATGGATAATTCTATTCGATTTTCAATAATATTGCTCTGCATAAATCAAACACCACCTGTAAAGTAATTTTCTTTACAGGTGGTAGTATATAACACTTAAGTGTGCTTTGTCAAGACATAAATATAAATAATGGCTATAATTTTATACCGGATAAGCGCCATTCGCTGTATCTGCAATTGTTTGATCTACTTTTGTCTTTTGAGCCTGACGATATTTAAAGAACTCAGTAGCTACCTGAGGGAATAAAGCATAAGATAAAATATCTTCATCCTGCTCTTTATATTGAATCATTTCTGCCTCTATCTTCTTAAGTTCCGGTTCTAAAAGATCGGCTGGACGGCAGGTAATTGGTTTATCATCTCCAATTGCCTTCTTTTGAACTTCTGGATCAAATGGTTTTACTGTCTGACCATATTCTCCACGAAGTACTGCCTTACTTTCTTTTGTCAGCATCTTATAACGTTCTCCGGCTAATACATTAAGTACTGCCTGTGTACCAACGATTTGACTTGAAGGAGTTACGAGAGGCGGTTCCCCGAAATCTTTACGTACTCTTGGAATTTCTTTTAAAACTTCATAATATTTATCTTCTGCTTTTTGTTCTTTTAATTGTGAAACCAGATTGGACAACATACCACCTGGTACTTGATATAATAAAGTCTTTATATCAACCCCCATAACCTTTGGATTAAGAAGACCACTAGCCAATGCTTCATCCCTCATTGGTCTGAAATAATCTGCAATCTCAGCTAATAATTGCTGATCAAATCCGGTATCGTATGGAGTTCCCTTAAATGTTTCAACCATAACTTCAGTTGCCGGCTGACTTGTTCCCATAGAGAATGGAGACATTGCCGTATCAATTACATCACATCCAGCTTCTACTGCTTTCATATAAGTCATTGCAGCCACACCGCTTGTATAGTGAGTATGAAGTTGAATTGGAATTTTAACAGCTTCTTTCAATTCTGTAATTAATGAAGTTGCTTCATAAGGAACCAATAAACCTGCCATATCCTTTAGGCAGATAGAGTCTGCACCCATTTCTTCAATTCTTTTTGCCATACTAATATAATACTCGTGAGTATATGCATCTCCTAAAGTATAGGAAATTGCCACTTGTGAATGAGCTTTTTCTTTATTTGCTGCCTTTACGGCACATTCAAGATTTCTCAAATCATTTAACGCATCAAAAATACGAATAATATCAATACCATTAGCGACAGATTTTTGTACAAAGTATTCAACTACATCATCTGCATAATGACGGTACCCTAAAATATTTTGACCTCTAAATAACATTTGAAGTTTTGTATTCTTAAATCCTGCTTTTAATTTTCTAAGCCTTTCCCATGGATCTTCTTTAAGGAAGCGAAGTGATGCATCAAAGGTAGCTCCACCCCAACACTCAACCGAATGATAACCAACTTTATCCATTTTATCAATGATTGGAAGCATTTCTTCTGTTGTCATTCTTGTTGCGATAAGAGATTGGTGCGCATCACGTAATATTGTCTCAGTTATTTTAACTGGTCTTTTTGTTTGTTCTGCCATTGCGAAACCTCCTGTTTTTATAATCTATAATTATTTCCCATATGTGAAATTGCAAAACTCCTATTTACCATAGATTGCAAGGAAAGTACCAGCGGCTACCGCTGTTCCAATTACACCTGCAACGTTAGGTCCCATAGCGTGCATTAATAGGAAGTTTGTCGGATCTGTTTCAGCACCTACTTTTTGTGAAACCCTGGCAGCCATTGGAACGGCAGAAACACCTGCGGAACCAATCAGAGGATTAATCTTACCACCGGATAATTTACACATAATCTTTCCTATAATAACACCGGCAGCGGTTCCAAAAATGAAAGCTACCAGGCCTAATGCAACAATTTTTATTGTTGATACTTTTAGGAATGCTTCCGCACTTGTGGTGGCACCTACAGATGTTCCTAATAGTATAACAATTATGTACATAAGTGAATTTGCGCTTGTTTCTACTAATTGTTTTACATTGCCGGCTTCTCTAAAAAGATTACCAAGCATAAGCATACCCACAAGTGGTGCGGTTGTTGGTAAAAGAATAGATACTACAATCGTGATGATAATAGGGAAACATATCTTTTCAAGTTTGGAAACAGGTCTTAACTGCTCCATCTTGATTGCTCTTTCTTCTTTCGTTGTTAATAATTTCATAACCGGTGGTTGTATGATAGGAACCAGCGACATATAAGAATAGGCTGCAACTGCAATTGGTCCTAATAAATCCGGTGCAAGTTTTGATGCAAGATAGATAGATGTAGGACCATCTGCTCCGCCTATGATACCGATTGCTCCAGCAGCTCCGCCAGAAAATCCCATCAATAATGCTCCCAGATAAGCTACATATACACCAAACTGTGCTGCTGCTCCAAGAATAAAACTCTTTGGATTTGCTATCAATGGACCAAAGTCTGTCATTGCACCAACACCTAAGAAAATAAGTGGCGGGAAGATTCCCCATTCATCTCCAACATAAAAATAATGCAGCAATCCACCAGGAACAACATTCCCTGCTGCATCTACAGTTGGCCTTGCCATAATCTCCGGAAATAAATTAACAAGTAACATACCAAATGCAATAGGTATTAATAATAATGGTTCAAAATCATGTCTGATTGCTAAATACAGAAAAATTAACGCAACACCTATCATTACATAATTTCCCCAGTATAAATTCTGAAAAGCCATCTGGTCTATCAGACCTTGTAATGCATTACTTATATACTCCATATGTTTACCTCCTGGGTTAGTTAAAAACTAGTTAAGTGTAGCAATGATTTCTCCTGGTTCCACTGTTTGATTCTTCGCAACATTAATGCTTGCTACTACACCATCATTTGGAGCAACGATTTCATTTTCCATCTTCATGGCTTCAAGAATAACTAATACAGTGCCCTTCTTAACAGTATCGCCCACATTTGCTTTAATGTCTAAAATCTTACCAGGCATTGGTGCATTTACTTTTGTTGCCCCTTGAGAACCTGTTGGTGCCGCCGCTGGTGCTGGCGCTGCCACTGGTTGAACTGGCACTGCCGGCTGAGCTGGTGCCACTGGCTGAACTGGTGCTGCTGGTTGAACTGGTGCTGCTGGTGCTACATAAGAACCTGCTGCAACTTCTTCCACTGCTACTTGATATACTTGACCATTAACGGTTATATTATAATTTCTCATTATTGATATCCTCCTATTGATTACGCTCTAATCCAAGTTGCCTTATTTGCTTTTTTAATTGATCGTACAACAAATCCATCCGCTGGAACATTATCTCCCATGGAAGCCATGATAGCTGCTGTTATTACAGCTACTAGCTGAGCATCTCCAATTAAGTTTTCTTGTTCGCTTGCTTCGATTTGTGAAATAGTAGTATCTACTGCTTGTCTAACGGCAGTATTTGTTTCCTCTTTTTTTTTAAAGCTGTCAACTAACATAGGTATGAACTTCAATGCCCAGATAATAATTGCTAAAAAAATTAATAGTACAAAGACTATACCCATACCAAACGCTGTATCCAACAATCCTTTGGTTAAAATTTCTCCCATATGATTCACCTCGACTTTTCTATGGAAAGTATTCTGAATTGAACACTATTATTCTTACAATATATGAAAGTTATATACTAGATTGTTCCATGTTTCTTAGATGGTCTGCTATCTCTTTTTGTAAATAACATTTCATACGCGTAAATTAAATGCTTTCTTGTAGTATCTGGTGAAATGATACTGTCCACATATCCTCTTTTTGCGGCTGCTTCCGGGCTGGATTGTAATTCCTGATATAAAGCTGCCTTTTCATTGATAACAGCCAGTGCTTCTTTGGAGTTTTTAATTTCATCTCCATAAATGATCTCAGCTGCTGCCTTGGAGTCCATCATTCCAATTTCAGTACCTTCCCATGCAAAGACTAAATCTGCACCAATATGTTTAGAATTCATTGTTACATATGGGCTGCCATAAGCTTTACCAACAATAACATTTACTTTAGGGACAGTTGCGTTGGCAAATGTATAAGTCAATTTTGCTGAAGCAATAGCAATAGATTTCTCTTCTTCCACTGTTGCTTTAAATCCAGTTATATTTGTAAATGTCAATACAGGAATATTAAAAGCATCACAGATTGAAACAAATCTTGCTGCTTTATAACATCCAGCGCTTGTTAAAAGACTATCAAACTTCTCAGTTGCCTTGAAATTTGAATCAAGAATTTCAGTACGGTTAGCTACAGCTCCTACTGTCATTCCATTTAAACGAATAAACCCGGTTACCATTTCTTTTGCATAATCTGCTTTTACTTCAACAAAAAAACGGTCATCCGATATTTCGCGAAGTGCTACTGCAGTATCTTTAAGATCTATACCTAAACTTGGTACGACACGATTTAAATCATCCGTACATTCTTCATAAGAAGCATCATCTTCATTGTTTGAAGGCAAAATAGTAATTAAAGTCCTAATTTGAGCTAAAACAGAAGCATCATCTTCACCAACAAAATCCACTACACCTGCATTTGCTTGAAATTCAGCCTTGCTGGTATCTAGCTTTGCTGTATAATTACCATCCAGTGCATTTGGTGAACTAACAAATAGATTTGCTTGCTTTGTCATAAATGTAAAATCACTTAATGAAGCAGACACTGAAACACCACCACCACTGTGGCCAAAAATACCAGTAATTTGTGGAAGTACACCAGATGCCAAAGATTGTTTTAAATAAATCTCTCCAAATGCATTTAATGCATCTGTAGCTTCTTGAAGTCTCAGACCTGCACAGTCAACTAATCCAATCACAGGTGCTCCAACTTTTAATGCCAAGTCATAAATATGTGTAATTTTTTTTGCATGCATTTCACCAATGGTTCCATTTAATGAACTGGAATCTTGACTATATACATAGACCAGGTTGCCATCAATAACGCCATAACCGGTAATTACACCATCTGCAGGGATTTCTTTTTGCTGCAAGTTAAAATCAGTACTTCTTTTTGTCACCAAAGCGCCAATTTCAACAAAACTATTATCGTCAAGTAAAGAGAGTATTCTTTCTCTTGCTGACAATTGTGCTGTGTTACTCATTTTAAGCCCTCCAATTTATATTTTTTTAAAGTAAAACCAAAATTCCACCGATTATAATTGTATACCTTTTTCTTATAAATTTCAATATAAATTACTATATTTTGCATATTTTTTAACAATTATACAGTATTCAATAAAATCACATTTTTAGGGGATAAAAATTGCATAATTCGAATTTCATCCCTCATCATCTACCATTCTATATCCCACTCCCACTTCTGTAATGATATATTGGGGTTCTGCAGGATTTTTTTCTATCTTGCGTCTTATATTCGCCATATTTACTCTAAGTGCTTGATTTTCATTTATAAATGGCCCCCATATTTCTTTTATGATGCTTTCATGAGTTAAAACCTTTCCTATATTTTTCGACAGTAATGTAATAATTTTATATTCAATTGGTGTTAAATGAACGATCTTATCCTCTACTTTAACGATTCTTTTTTCGTAGTTAATGTTAAGATTGCCAATGGATATTTCTGACTCTGGGGAATTATTGCTCATTTTATTACTATGTCGGATCCCAGTCCTTATTCTTGCCAGTAGTTCAGAGGTACCAAATGGTTTTGTAATATAATCGTCCGCTCCAAGATCTAACGCTCTGACCTTATCTTGTTCATATTCCCTTGCAGAAACAACTATTATAGGAAGAGTGCTCCAGGAACGAATTTGTTTAATGATTTCTTCTCCATCCATATCCGGTAATCCTAAATCAAGTAGGATTAAATCCGGGCAATGGGATGTTGCCAGTGAGATTGCATCTTTCCCATTATTTGCTTTAATAACATTATAATTATGAGTCGTTAAGATAGTTGATATGAAATTGCAAATTACAGTTTCATCCTCAACTAACAAGATTAATAATTTATGATTCACTATCTGTCCCTCCTTCTAATGGTAAGGCAAATCTAAATATAGCACCGCCGCTTATATTATTTTCAACTTCCATTTTTCCATGGTGAGCTTTGATTATAGACATGCAGATTGAAAGTCCTATTCCCATACCTCTTGAGGAATCCGAGGCTTTCTCTTTCTTTGGATTGAAATTATCTAATAGATAAGGCAGATCCTGTTCCGTGATTCCTTCCCCATTATCGCTTATTTCAAAAATCGCTGTATCCTGTTCTTTCTTTACGTCTACATTAATTTCTATATCTACTCCCGAATGTTTAATTGCATTTTCCAATAAATTTATAATTACCTGCTCGATTAATATGCCATCCATTGGAACAATTAAAAGTTCATCGGGCACCTTCACATTTATCTTACAATCTTTAAATCTTTTTCTTGTCCTTCCAATTGCTGCAGCTACAATTTCTTCTGCTGCTTCTGGACATTTCCTGACTTCGCTGGACTCTCCGTTGATTCTTGTGACAGATAAGAGATTTTCAACCATTCGTATGAGCCATTGTGATTCTTCTTTAATATTAGATATCAGGTTCAATTTCGTATCTTTATCTAAAGTATCACTATTTTCTAAGATCGTTGAACTTGCTCCTAAAATTCCTGTCAGGGGGGTTCGTAAGTCATGAGAGACAGCGCGCAGCAAGTTGCTTCGCATCTTTTCTTTCTCAGACTGAACAAGAATAATTCTCTGTTTATCTGATAGCTGTTGGCGTTCTAATGCCATTGCTGCGATTGAAACAATCATTCTTAGAAATAGGAGGTTGTTCTGATCTATAAAGGAGCCATTCATACAGGATAATCCAATGACACCAAGTACTTGTCCTCTTGAAATGACAGGTATATAGAACACTTCTGACGCCATTTGGACCTCTGTTCCTGCCCCTGCTCTCTTTTGATTTAAAAATACCCAGTGAGCTACTGCTTTTTCAGCTTCAGACATCATAAAATCCATATCTTCCTCTTCTTCATATTTCATTAAAATTCCCTCTGCTCCATTAAAAGGATCGCTGATATAAAATATGACCGAGCGACGAAAAATTTTTATTATATATTCATTGGTCAGATGAACAATGTTCGTAAGTCCGGTAGTTACAAGTAGTTTTTTATTTATCTCATATAGTATTTCTGTTCGTTTTTCCCGTTCAAATGCATAATTAGCCTGTGCTTTCACTCTGACAGTTAACGTACTAGTCGTAAGAGCTACAAACAGCATAATGGTAAATGTAATGAGATCACCCTTTTGTATTGCTATAAATGAATAATATGGTTCTGCAAAAAGATAATTAAAGATTAAAACACTAAAAACAGACCCTGCAACACCATAAATATAACCAGTGGTAACCCTGGATATAATAAGAACAGATAATATATACATCAAAATCATATTTTCATTCTCTATATGAATCCTATTTAAAAATAGCGAGATCACACTTGCACAAATTAGAGTGAATAAAGTAATTCCCGTATCTTTCCATGTCAATACAGGTTTAATCAATAAAATCTTTGGATTCTTACGATATGTCTTAGTAATATTATGATCCGGTAATACATGAATTTCTACGTCAGGTAAAAGAGACATCAATTTATCTTCCAGATCCAACTTAAATATGTTTATAAATGTTTTTTTATTTCTACTTTTACCTACTGCAATATCAGTAGTACCTGTACGTTTTGCATATTCCGCAACAGCCATGGCAATATTATGCCCATTAAGAGTAACTACTTCTCCCCCTAACTGTGTAGCAAGCTCCATATTAGATTGAAGGCTTTTCTTTTCACTGTCTTTTAAATATAAGCCCTCATCACTCTCAACATAAACGGCTGTCCAGGCCGACGAAAATGTTTCTGCATTTTTCTCCGCCCAATAAATACATTTTGCAGAGGTAGGTGAACTGCCTATACAAACAAGGAACTTCCTTGTTTCAGTAATTTTATCCATATCCATACTCCTTTTAAATTCTTATTCATTCAAAAGAAACCCTCGTAAGTTATACGAAGGTTCCTGTCATTTTATCTAAAAATACTTTTGAATTTTTTACGGATGCTTCTTTCCTTGATCTCAATATATCATGATTTACCATAGTTTGTATATCATCTTAACTAAATTCTAATTAAGTGAATATGTTATTGATCTATTTTCCTAATCCGTTGCTTTAAAACCATTGAGAATTATAACTCTTTGCATTTTTCATTACAATATATATTCTGAATCCTTAACACAATCTTTATACCATAGCTTACTGTTATCATTCGTATTAAAAGAGGATATTGCAAAGTATAAACATCTACTATGGGATCATTCAGATACTTATTTTGCACTATCCCCTTATGAATAATTATTCTAAAAATTCATTTATAACTTTATCGAAGCACCATTTAAAATCAATCTTTTCAACATCTCCATTGGTCACTATCGTGTCTACCTTACATATCTTGCCATCTACTAAATACTTAATTTCACCAACAACTGTTCCTGCTTCAACAGGAGCAGCCAGTTTATCTTTAAGTTCATATTCTGTCTCAATGATTTCATCATCTCTCATAAGCATTCCATATTCAGGTCTCTTAACTTCCAGGCCGACCATTGCAGTTTGGCCGATATACTGAGTCTGGCCATCTTCAACCATGATTGGTTCTAACTTCCCTTGATTCAGCTCAATCTCATCAAAAGTGCGGTATTTATAATTTGCCAATCCATAATTCATTAATTTTTTAGTGTCTACCCATTTATATCCTTTATTATTTGGCCAGCCACAGGCAAGTAATGCAACAATAAAAGTCCTTCCATCTCTTTCAAGTGCACCTACGTAACAATATCCCGCTTTTCCTGTAAAACCGGTTTTACCGGATAAGGCCCCATCCATCATAGTAAGAAATGCATTATGATTTCTGCAGGAGAAAGAACGCTTTCCTTCAATATCAGAGAATGTATGGTTCGAAGTCCTTGTAATCTTTAGAAATTCATCTTTTTTGGAAGATTCTTTGATACAATAGCTCATTATCCTTGCAAGATCAGCAGCTGTAGTAGAATGTGCTCCCTGACCATCTGTTGCATCCAATCCATTTGGTGTCACAAAATGTGTATCTTTGCAGCCAATTTCCTCTGCTTTCTGGTTCATAAGCTTTGCAAACCCTTCTACAGAGCCCCCAATATGTTCTGCAATTGCAACCGCTGAATCGTTGTGGGATTCCAGCATGAGTGAATACATTAAATCTCTTAGTTTATATTTTTCTCCCGTCCTTATATTCAACTGAACATCCGGCATTCTTGCTGCATATGATGATACAGTTACAACATCATCCATATTTCCATTTTCAAGAGCGATAATTAAAGTCATAATTTTAGTTGTACTTGCCATTGCTAATTTTTTATTACTGTCTTTTTCATAAAGAATCCGATTATTTGAAGCATCTAATAGAACAGCTGAAGTTGCATAAAGTTTTATATTTTCCTGTTCTGGCTTTTCCTTATTTTCTTCCTTTTTTTTGTTTTCTACATCTGTAGAATCCTTATTGTCCTGCCCATTTAAATCTTCCTTTTGTTCTGAATTATTTTCTTGCTCCATGCTGATACGAGAAGTATTATTTATTCCATCACTGATACCATCAGAATTTATTTGATAAAAATAATACCCGTAAGAAACAGAACACATTAACACTCCCACCAGAATAGAACTTTTAATCTTTTTCTTCATATACCCAACCTAATTAATTTCTTATTTAAATGTATAAATCATAATTGTTTTTTATTACTATAAAATTTATGGTCCTCCGGAAAACATATTACAATCTAATAAAAAGACTATTTTAAAATATTCTTCTCTCAGCTTATACAGAAGTTATATTTTAAAATAGCCTGTTTTTATGATATTTATACTATTATTTTCTTTTAAAGTTATTCATTGCAATGGATAACATTAATTTTATACGATTCAGCTGATTTACATGAGATATTCCTGGGTCATAATCAATGGGGACAATATTAGTCTCAGGGTATTTCTCCTTTAAAGGTTTAATCATCCCTTTTCCGGTAATGTGGTTAGGAAGACAGGCAATCGGTTGAACACATATAATATTTTTTACTCCATTTACAAGAAATTCAATCATCTCTGCTGTCAAAAGCCATCCTTCACCCGTCTGATTTCCAAGAGAAAGGATGGAGGATGCAATTCCTGCCAGTTCTTCTATGGATGTTGGAGAAGTAAATCGTTTACTTTTATCTAATTCTTCCTTCATTACTTTACGATAGCTTGTAATATAATTTGCAAAAAAATCATTCATCTTTTTATTTATTTTATTTCCCGCAAGATATTTATATTTGAAATTATAATTATAGGCAGAATAGAAGAAAAAATCCGTTAAATCAGGAACGACTGCTTCTGCACCACTATCTTCTAACAGACTGACAATATCGTTATTGGCAGTAGGATGATATTTTAACAGAATCTCACCTACAATACCTACTTTCGGTTTCTCTATCTCTAACAACTCCAGATTTTCATAATCTCTTATGATTCCCCGGATATTTTTGTGATACTTTCTTTTATTATCCAGTCTGATACTTTCCTTTATTTTTTCTTTCCATTTTTCATAAAGAGCTCCTGAAGCTCCTTTTTCTTTTTCATAAGGCCTGGTTCTATTTATGACTCTCATTAACAGATCCCCATAGATTAAAGCCATAATACACCGGTTAATAAGACCGATCGAAAATTTAAAACCTGGTTGTTTCTCGAGACCTACTGCATTTAATGAGATAATAGGCACATGCTCAAAGCCTGCCTGCTTCAAGCCGAGTTTTAAGAAACCAATATAGTTAGTGGCTCTACAGCCACCACCAGTTTGCGAGATGATCACTGATGTGTAACTGGTATCATATTTACCGGATTTTAAAGCTGCTATGATCTGGCCCACTACAATAATTGCTGGATAGCATGCATCATTATTTACATATTTCAGGCCTTCTTCCACTGCTTTTTGATCTATTGCCGGTAAAACCTCTAATTGATACCCGCAGGCTCTTGTAGCTTCTTCAATGAATTCAAAATGGATTGGAGACATTTGAGGTGCCAGAATAGTATGTGTCTTTCTCATTTTCTTTGTAAATGGTACTTTATGATAGGACATATCTTCCGTCTCCGGTTTATATTTCTTTCTGTCTCTTTCTTCCATTGCTGCTTTTAAAGATCTGATCCTAATTCTGGCTGCACCTAAATTATTGCCTTCATCAATTTTTAACATGGTATACATTTTTCCGCCGGATCCAAGAATCTCTGCAATCTGATCTGTAGTAACAGCATCTAACCCACATCCAAAAGAGTTTAGCTGTATCATGTCAAGGTATGGCTCTTTTGCAACTAAAGAGGCAGCTCTATATAATCTTGAATTATATACCCATTGATCCACAACTCTTAAATGATATTTTAATGGCTCAAGATGGGATATACTATCTTCTGTTAAAATTGCCAGATCATAAGAATTAATGATTTCTGGAATTCCATGATTGATTTCCGGATCTACATGATATGGCTTTCCACACAAAACAATACCTTTCTTGTGGTGCTTCCTTAAAAATTCTAATGTTTCTTCTCCTTTCTTTTGGATATCTTTCTTGTATCGTTCTCTTTCCCTGCCTGCAGCTTGTACTGCTCTTGTTGCTTCTTCCATTGTCACATTAAATTTAAAAAATTCATCAATGATACGATTTATAAGTATCTTTTCATTATCTAAAGAGAAAAAAGGCCCCATAAATTTTACATTATTTGCTTCTATCGCATCAATATTATTCTTGATCACTTCCGGATAGGAAGTTACTACAGGGCAATTGTAATGATTATTTGCATCATGAAATTCTTTTTTTTCATAAACTATGGATGGATAGAAAATTAATTTTACCCCTTTTTCTATCAGATCCATAATATGCCCATGGGTAAGTTTAGCCGGATAGCAAACAGATTCAGATGGAATAGTTTCTATCCCTTTCTCATATAGCTTCTTCTCTGATATCCCAGACAATTCTACCCGAAATCCCAGTTCTGTAAGCAGCGTAAACCAGAAGGGATAATTTTCATACATATTAAGAACCCTTGGGATTCCAATGATCCCTCTTTTTGCATCTTCTAATGGTAATGGTTTATATTGAAATGTCCTTAGATTTTTATATTGATAAAGATTTGGGAGTTCCTCATATTTATTTTTATCTAAACCTGCTCCTTTTTCACATCGATTTCCGGAGATAAATCTTTCTTTCCCTGAGAAACTGCTGATGGTTAGTAAGCATGTGTTTCCACATTTTTTACATCTCTTATAATCTGTTGAAATATTAAAATCTTCTAAGGATTCCCCGGTCATTAGTGTGGATACATATCCTTCTTCATATCTTTCTCTCCCTATTAAGGCTGCACCAAAAGCTCCCATTAGACCGGCTATCTCTGGTCGTATTGCATTTTTTCCGGATATTAATTCGAAACTTCTAAGTATTCCATCATTATAAAAAGTTCCGCCCTGCACTATGATCTTCTCGCCCATATCCTTATCATCCCTGATCTTAATGACTTTAAACAGGGCATTTTTAATGACGGAATAGGATAAACCTGCGGAAATATCTCCAATGGTCGCTCCCTCTTTTTGAGCTTGTTTTACCCTGGAATTCATAAATACAGTACATTTTGAACCTAAATCAACAGGAGCCTTTGCATATAAAGCTTCTTTTGCAAATTCGGATACTGTCATGTTCAAAGAACTGGCGAATCCTTCAATAAATGAACCACATCCGGAGGAACAGGCCTCATTCAAAAGAATATTATCAATTGCTCCTTTTTTTATTCTTAAACACTTCATATCCTGTCCACCAATATCCAGGATGAAATCTACCCCAGGCAGGAAATACTCTGCTGCTTTATAATGAGCAATTGTTTCGATTTCACCTAAATCTACATGCAGTGCTGCCTTAAGTAACGTTTCTCCATATCCGGTAACCACAGAATGAGCAATCTTTACATCCTTTGGAAGTTTTCTATATAATTCTTTTAAAATATTAATTACTTTTCTTAGTGGATCCCCTTCATTGTTTCCATAATAAGAATATAAAAGCTCTGCTTTTTCTCCTATGAGTGCTATTTTCGTGGTGGTAGAACCGGCATCAATTCCTAAAAATGCCCTGCCTTTATATTCTTCCAGAGCCATTCTTTCTACCTTCGATTTATTATGTCTATCTTTGAATAATTTATAGTCTTCCTCACTTTGAAACAGTGGATCTAATGTATGAATATTATTGTCAGTAATATTTGTAATTGATGCTGCCTTTTGTGTCAATTCCTCCAATGAAATTATATTCTTTTCTTCTGACAGGAGAGCTGCTCCTATTGCCACGAAGATCTGTGAATTATCCGGCGTTATCATTTTATCTTTGGATAGTTTTAAACTCTCTGCAAATCTTTGCCTGAGTTCGGATATAAAATAAAGAGGGCCTCCTAAAAAAGCAACCTTTCCTTTGATTGGTTTTCCACAGGCAAGACCACCAAGCGTCTGATTGACTACAGCCTGAAAAATGGAAGCTGCGATATCTTCTTTCCTTGCTCCATCATTAATCAGAGGCTGTATATCTGTTTTGGCAAATACTCCGCATCTGGAGGCAATTGGATAGATTACTTTATAATTTTTTGCCAATTCATTTAACCCTAAGGCATTTGTATTTAGCAGGGTTGCCATCTGATCAATGAAAGCGCCGGTTCCTCCGGCACAGCTTCCATTCATTCGATATTCCAATCCGCCTTTATAATAGATGACCTTTGCATCTTCACCACCAAGTTCAATGACCACATCAGTTTTTGGTATGAGTGTTTCTACGGTTTTAGAACATGCCATCACTTCTTGTACAAAATTTAAGTTCAGCCACTTAGAAACAGAAAGTCCTCCTGAGCCAGTAACACTGACAGTACAGGAAAGATTCCCTAATGCTTCATAGCAATCCCCTATCAATTTGATTATCGTACTTTTTATATCTGACATATGTCTTTTATATTCACTGTATATCAATTCATTTTTCTCGTCCAGAATTACAATTTTAACTGTAGTTGACCCTATATCTAATCCTAATTTATAAATACTCATATATAACTCCTTTTAAAATTTTTCCAAAGATATCCATCATTTACTTCTTACTTAATTATTATTTACAGATATTTTCGTAAAATTCATCCGGAGTTAAAAAACTTTGAACTAAAGTAATGCTTCCAAATCAGATTCTCCTAAAACAGTTATTCCATTCTTCACCAACAGCTCTGCCGTTACTCCATTTCCATCCATTAGTCTGCCTGAAAAAGTACCATCATAAATTCTTCCATAACCGCAGGAAGGACTGCGTTCTTTCAAAATTGCATATTTACAATCATAAAAAACTTAGCTGTTCCATCGATTCTTTTTCTTCAAACTCATGCAAATATTTAAAGATATCATCATTATTACATACAATATTATACTTTTTACATTCTTCATAAAATATACCCATAAGTTCCTTATTATGATCACTCATAATTTCATAAGCATATCCATATTTTTTATGATACCTTTCTTTCATTCCGGGAAAATGTTGATCTAATTTTTCATAAAAATATTCCCTGTTTCCTTCTCTTAGGGTTAATCCTATTCCAAAACATATAATTCCATATACTTTTGCTTCAATGCAATAGTTTAGTAATCCCCTTAAATTCTCTTTGGTATCATTAATAAATGGTAAGATTGGAGTCATCCAGACTACTGTTGGTATATCGTGCTCTTTCATTACCTGTAGAACCTCAAAACGTTCCTTTGTGGTACTTACACTGGGTTCTATAATCTTACACAAGTCTTCATCATAAGTGGTCAGTGTTGTTTGTACCACACATTTTGTCTTAGCGTTTATCTTCTTTAACAAATCCAGATCTCTTAGAATTCGATTGGATTTCGTTTGAATGCTGATTCCAAAGCCATATTCTTCAATGAGTTCCAGACTTTTTCTAGTAGATTTCAGCTTATCCTCCATATGAATATATGGATCGCACATAGCCCCAGTTCCGATCATACATTTCTTTCTTTTTCTTCTCAAGGAATCTTCTAATAATTGATTTCCATTACTTTTTATTTCCACATCTTCAAAATCATGCTTCATGCCGTAACATTTACTTCTGGCATCACAATAGATGCAGCCATGAGTGCAGCCACGATATAGATTCATACCATTCTTTGAAGATAGTATTCCTTTTACTTCCTTATAGTGCATAATTTATGACCTCGTTTTTATTAATCAATCTCATGTAATAAAAAAGGCATAAAACAAATTATGTTCTATGCCTCATGATAGTCTATATGTTTTTTAATAAATTCATTACCGGAACATTGTAATTAATCTGTTGTGATGCAAAATAATTGGATTCTTCTTGTTCTTCTTCATTTTTATTTACTTCTGCCAGCAACATATCTAATAGCTTTAAATAATCAGGATAAGAGAAAATCTCATCAAGTTTTTTATCTGTGTCTTCCATAACCACTGGTTCCTGTATGATAGTAACCGGCGGTAAGTTTGGAGCCTCAGTCTGACTGCTGCCACTTTGATTAGATGGTCTTGTAGTTACTGTTGCGTTTGTATCAATATTCTGTCCCATATAATTAGTTACTTTTACAACATAATTCTGAGTTTCTTTAAAAGGAGGAATTCCTCCATACTTGGCTACATTACCACTTCCTGCATTATAAGCGGCTAATGCCAGTTTGGTATTACCATCATATCTTTTGAGTAATCCAGCAATGTATTTAGTGCCACCCATAATGTTCTGTTCTGCATCGAATGAATTCGTGACTCCAAGTTCTTTCGCTGTTGCAGGCATCAATTGCATTACTCCTTGTGCTCCGCTTCTTGAAACTGCATTCGCATTAAAATTAGATTCTGCTTTGCCAATTGCCTTAATTAAATTTACAGGCACATTATATTTACTGGCAGCTTTATCAAAAATATCATCCATAGATTTGGTTTCTCCAAGAAAAGAAGAAAAGTTCGATTTACCTGTGCTTGTTTTCTTTGTGGATTTTATACCATTCATATTCTGTTGTTCAATATTTGATATCCCATTCACTTGTGACATGATATTCTCCAATCTATTTTCTAATCATCTGTACTTATCCAAATTATTATGGCACCATTATGCAGATTAGGAGCTAATCTGCTTATTATGATTATTATACTTAAATTTACATATATTTTCAACATAAAAATCGAAAATATATTATTTTTCTACTTTAACCATTCCTCTTTCTCTAATAATAGTTGCTCTATTTTTGGTGTACATCTCCTGCCACCGCATGGTCCGCTGCCTGCACCCGTTATGCCTTGAACTTCCTTTAAAGTACCAGCTCCCTCTCTAATTGCTCTCTTCATGGTAGATCTTGGTATTCCTTTGCAGATACAGACTTTTGTCATCTTATCTATAATTTCTGTATTTCTATTTTCCTCCAATTTCATTCTCCCTTCCATCCATGATCATAATGATCAATCATATGCAGATCTTCATTTTTTATTCAAAGACTCATTTAGCGTGTGCCAGGCTAAAACAGCACATTTTACTCTGGCCGGCATATTAGATATATTCTTAAGAGCAAGAGCATCTTCCAATTTCTCAAGTTCCTCTTCTTCTGTAATTTCCCGCTTGATCATACCCAGGAAAGTCTCTATTAGTTCTTTTGCTTCTTTTACTTCCTTTCCCTTGATCAGGTCAATCATAATAGATGCAGAGGCCTGAGATATAGCGCAGCCAACACCGGTAAATCCTGCATCTTCAATCCTGTCATCAACGATTTTTATTTCCAGTTCAATTTCATCACCGCAACTGGGATTGTGACCTTTTTCTATCATAGTTGCACCTTCTATATGATGTTTATTATGCCCGGAGGCATTATGGTCCGTTATGATTTCAGAATATATACTATTTAGATCCATACCCCAGCCACCTCCTTGTATTTTCTAAGGCATTTACAAATTGATCTATATCTTCTTTGGTATTGTACAAATAAAAGCTTGCTCTGCAGGTTGCGTTCACATTCATATATCTCATAAGTGGATGGGCACAGTGGTGACCCGCTCTGATTGCCACCCCATAAGAATCTAAAATACTTGCTACATCATGGGGATGTACCTCTTTTACATTAAAGGAGATTACCCCTGCTTTTTTATTCATGTCCTTCGTTCCATATACAGTAATATGAGGATTTTCACTTAGTTTATCCAATGCATAGCTTACTAATTCTTTTTCCAATTCCTCTATTTTTTCCATTTTAAATTCATTAAGATAGTCAATTGCAGCGGATAATCCAACTGCTCCACCTACATTTTGAGTTCCTCCTTCAAATTTATATGGTATTTCCCCATAGGTGGCTTCCTGTTCCCAGACATACTCAATCATATCGCCACCGTAGAGAAATGGAGGCATCTTCATGAGAAATTCTTCTTTACCATAAACCACTCCAATTCCCATGGGCCCTAACATTTTATGCCCGGAAAAAACAGCAAAATCAGCATCTAAATCTGTTATATTTACCTTTATATGAGGTACACTTTGCGTAACGTCTACAATTGCCAGCGCTCCCACATCATGGGCTTTCTTTATTATCTTTTCTACCGGGTTGATCACTCCAAGTACATTGGAGATATGAATCACAGAAACAATCTTCGTTTTCTCTGTTATCTTACTTTCGATTTCCTCATGAGATATTAATCCCTCTTCATCCAGGTATAGGTATTTTAATATTGCACCTTTCGCTTTTGCTACCTGCTGCCATGGAACCAGATTTGAATGATGTTCTGCAATGGATATTACGATTTCATCCCCTTCTTTGATAAAATTCATACCATAAGAATACGCCAGTAAATTAAATCCTTCCGTTGCACTTTTTGTAAATATGATTTCTTTCTCTTTCTTCGCTCCAATGAAGTTTTTTACCTTGCTTCTTGTGTTCTCATACATTTCAGTGGCCTTCACACTAAGAGAATACGCTCCCCTATGAGGATTGGCATTATAAAGCTTATAATATTCCTCTACTGCACCTAAAACAGATAAAGGTTTCTGGGTCGTAGCAGCACTATCTAAATAGGCCAGCCTTTTATCATTTATCTTCTGATGGAGGATTGGAAAATCCAATAATATATTATCCATAGACTAATTTCCTCCTAATCTCATCATAAATGATTGTCTTTATATTTTTATCCGGTATTAAATCAATAATTGGACGAATATTAGCCTCTATTATTAATCTTTTCGCTTCTTCTTCCCGAATACCTCTTGTCATAAGATAAAATAATTTATTCTCATCAATTTTGCCAGCACTGGCAGAATGTTCTCCCGAAACATCTTCTTCTGTACACAAAAGAATTGGAACAGATTTATTCTTTGCTTCTTTACTAAGTAGTACAGCATATTCTTCTTCTTTTCCAATTGATCCGGATGCACCCTTCTTAAAGTCAATGGTACCTCTGAATGTCTTTTGGGATTTATCCATCAATGCACCTTTGACTTCAATATTACTTTGGGTTTCTTTTCCATAATGGTTTATTCTATAATTCATATCAAGGGTTCTTCCCTTATCTCCAATATATACCGTATGCACACTGGCAGAACTGCGATATCCTTCCAGCTCTGAACAGACATTGGTTACACTGGTTTTTGAACCTAGTTCCACCAGAATAAAATTCACCCTGGCATTCTCTTCTAATTTGACTATACTACCATCTAAATGTATACTTTTATCAGAAAGAGATTGCACTTTTATAAGATTTATTGTTGAGTTCTTCTTACCGTAAATACGGGTTAATCCATTATGAAAACTATTTGTTTTATCTTTAGAATCATATTCAATAATGAATGTGCTTTCGCTGCCTTCTTCAGCAATAATGATATTATTATCATATATCACATCGGAGTCCGTATCGAACTCATAATGAATTGTTACTGGCTCTTTGATTCTTTGGTCCTTATTTATCTTAGCATAAAAACCCGTGTTGTAATTATCTTTCACAAGTTCACTTAACTCTTTACTGATTCCATCATATTGGAAAGAATTTAATAAATCTATAGAAGAATTCATTTTATCAATTGGTTCAATATCTATTGAACTGTTCTTCCCAATTTGCAATATATCTAATGTATATGGCTTCATTTCCGGCATATCCCTGTCAATAGAGATATCATTGACTCCAAGCCAATTCCATGTCCTGACCGGAATATAATTTATATTATTTAATAAATTCTCACTCATACTCTCACTCCTATCCTATGGTGCCTTCTAATTCCAGCTTAATCAGATTATTCATCTCTACTGCATATTCTAATGGAAGTTCTTTCGCAATAGGATCTGCAAATCCACGTACAATCATGGCCTTTGCCTCTTCCTCACTAATACCTCTTGTCATTAGATAATAGATTGTATCATCGCTGATCCTTCCAATCTTAGCTTCATGTCCAATCTCCACTTCATTATTTCTGATATCTAACACAGGAATCGTATCTGATCTTGAGAGATCATCTAGCATTAAGGATTCACAAGATATGACTGATTTTGCATGATGGGCATTCTCCGTCACTGTAACCGAACCTCTATAAACTGCTGTTCCACCGCTTTTTGAAATGGATTTCGTACTAATGGCAGAAGAAGTATATGGTGCTGCATGAACTACTTTCGTACCTGTGTCCAAATACTGATCCTTTCCTGCAAATGTAATTCCGGTAAATTCTGATTTTGCATTTTCTCCCTTTAAGATACTCATTGGATATAACATGGAAATCTTAGAACCAAAGGAACCGGATACCCATTCAATAGTACCATTCTTTTCAACAACGGCTCTCTTTGTATTCAGATTAAGCATATTCCTGGACCAGTTTTCAATGGTTGAATATCTTAATGTTGCTCCTTCTTTTATATACAGCTCAACACAGCCTGCATGCAGATTGGTCACATTATATTTGGGAGCAGAACATCCTTCAATAAAATGAAGTTTCGCATTCTTCTCTAATATAATAAGTGTATGCTCGAACTGGCCTGCCCCTGGTGAATTCAAACGAAAATAAGATTGAAGAGGAATATCCACCTCCACTCCTTCCGGAACATATACAAATGATCCGCCCGACCATACTGCACCATGAAGAGCTACAAATTTATGATCACTTGGAGGCACTAATTTCATAAAATATTCTTTAATAATATCTTCATATTCTATAATTGCAGATTCCATATCGGTATAAATAACTCCTTGTTTTACAAGGTCTTCTTTAATACTATGATATACTACTTCTGAATCATATTGAGCTCCAACTCCTGCAAGGGATTCCCGCTCAGCTTTTGGAATTCCCAGTTTTTCAAAAGTGTCTTTAATTTCTTCCGGAACTTCGCTCCAGTCACTGTTCATCTGGGTATCCGGTTTAACATAAATAACAATATTATCCATATCAAGTTCATCAAGAGCCGGTCCCCATGCAGGGAGTTCTATTTCATTATATATTTGTAAGGATTTCAGTCTAAACTCAGTCATCCATTCAGGTTCACTTTTCTTTTCAGAAATATCTAATATAACTTCACGAGTTAAACCAGTTTTGGTTTTATAGCTAAATTTGTCTTCATTCTTTATATCATAGATTCCTCTATCTAAATCTTCTATTATGGTTTTCTTTTTTTCCATAGTCACACCTCCCTATGAACGGACGATATCTTTAAAATCTGCAAAACCATTATCAATGACTTCTTTTGCTAAGGAAGCATCACCGGTTTTTACAATCTTGCCATCTAATAAAATATGAACATAATCTGGTCTTAGATACTCTAACATCTTACTATTATGAGTAATAATGATTACTGCATTTTCTTCATTTTTAAATTGATTTATCCCATTTGACACTATCTTGACCGCATCCACATCCAGACCTGAGTCTGTTTCATCTAATACAACCAGTTTAGGATTTAAGAGCATCATTTGAATAATTTCATTTTTCTTTTTCTCGCCACCAGAAAACCCCACATTTAAATACCTGGCAGCATAACTTTCATCAAACTGTAATAATTCTAATTTTTCTTTTAATTCTGTTCGAAATGATCTCAATTTAATAGGTTTCCCTGTAATTGACATTCTTGCACTGCGAAGTAATCCTTCCACTGTAATTCCAGGCACTTCTTCTGGTGTCTGAAAAGATAGAAAGATCCCTTTTCTTGCTCTTTCATCTGTTTTTATATCTATTATATTCTCTTCCTCGAATAGAATCTCTCCACTTGTCACTTTATATCTTGGGTGTCCCATAATTGCATTGGCCAGGGTAGATTTACCGGCACCATTGGAGCCCATGATTACATGGACTTCTCCTTTATTCACTGTTAGGTTGAGCCCCTTTAATATTTCCTTTTCCTCTGTTTTTGCATATACATCTTTAATTTCTAATAATCTATTCATAATCATCGACTCCTATATTTATTTCCAATTTAATTCCGAGTTTTTTAATTCCGACTAATTTACTTGGATATCGATATTATTCTATTACTATACACTTTGTTTGTCAACTATGTATTCTGCTATTTTAAATTTTTATCCCAAAAAAGGAACTGTTCCTAGAAATATAGAAACAGTTCCTTTTTTAAAAGTATTTTCGATTTCCCCAAAGGTTACTCTTCTTTAGGTCCATATATTCATTATAAGCTCTCTCTAGAATTTGTTTTTCATTTGAGAACTTTAGCAAATGATAAGCTTCATGGAATTTATAATAACCAGAATCCATAAAATACTCTTCACGTTGTGGTTTACTATAGTAACTATCAGTCATCATTAAGTACCAATGAACTTCTTTCATTACTGTGTCAGAAGGGGTATTAAAACTATACTGACTCTTACCGATATATTTAATTATAGATGCATCAGCACCAGTTTCTTCTTTGACCTCACGAATAGCAGTTTCTTTGTATTCCTCTCCTTCTTCAACTGTACCCTTTGGCAAAACCCATCCCTCATATTTGTTTTTATAATTTTTATACAGTAATAAAATTTTACCCCTAAAAATGACCACACCGCCACAGCTCGTTGCTTCAATCATCGCAAATCCTCCTGTTATGCTGACCTAAAGATATATTAAGTAGCCATTACTTTTTAATATATGCTTTTAAGTCGAGTGTGTCTCTTTACTTAAGATAAGTATACAACGTTTTGTATGGGTTTTCAATCACTATTTGTAATAGGAGGAATATATAGGAATATTTATCGATTAAAATATTCCTGAAATATTTTCTTGGCAATAGGTACTGCATGAGAACTTCCAGTACCTGCTCCCTCAACGATGATACTGACTACCAGTTGAGGTTTATCTGTTGGAGCAAAGCCAACAAACCACGCATGGGATTGCTGCTTATCATTAAATTCAGCGGAACCGGTTTTCCCTGCGGAATGTATCCCTAAGCCATTCAGTGCTGAGCCAGTTCCACTGGTTACTACTTCTTCCATCATCTGGGTTAATATCTTTGCTTCTTTTGAAGTCATTAAAGTACCATAAATGTTAGGTACATTTTTCTTAATTAAAGTACCAGAAGAATTTGTAATGTGGTCCACTACATATGGTGTCATAAGAGTTCCACCATTGGCTATGGTAGCTGTAATTAAAGCATTATGAAAAGGTGAAACCAATGTTTTTCCCTGCCCGATCACTGTCTGAGGTACTTCCGATTTTTTAGAATGAGAATCAAGTACAAAACTGCTTTGCTTATAAGGAATATTTGTTGGAAGACTACGATTAAATAAAAATGTTTCATTTAATTTACGGAAAGAACCTATATTTAAACTAGTACCCATATTGGCAAATGAAGTATTACAGGATTCTGAAAAAGAATGGAGTAAATCTACCTTTCCATGTTTTTCATTCTTGTAACAGTTAATGGATACACTATCAAAGATTCCTTGTCCGCTACAGGTATATTCATAATCTTTATAAGTATTTTCATTTTCTCTGATATATTCAAGGGCAGTCAGTATTTTATAAGTGGAACCAGGAGGATATAACCCCTGCGTTGCACGATTTACCAAAGCAGAATTATTATCCGTATCATCCGTTAAGTCTTCCCAATTCCTACTTACTTCATTAGGATCATAATCCGGCTTGGATACCATTGCAAGTATTTTCCCTGTACTTGGCTCTAATACGACAACAGCTCCCTTTTGACTGCCTAATGCATTGTAGGCTACTTCTTGTAACTTTACATCCAGGGTAGTTATAATATTATCTCCAGGATTCTTAACACCTGATATTTCATTGTATACCATCATAATAGGGTTATTGTGGGAAGTTAAAAGATTAAAATTCTCACTTGACTCAATTCCCGTTTTTCCTTTTTCAAATCTCCCAACAATATGGGCAAACATTTCATCATAAGGGTAGACTCTTGAAGTATTCCCTTTTTTATCTTCTACGGTTTTTGCCAATGTTTCTCCATTACTTCCTTGAATCTCTCCTCTGATCACACGCTCTGCTAAAAGATCCTGCCTCTTGTTATAAGAATTATTGATGACTTCATCGCTATCTGCAAAAAGAAAGTAGGCAAAATACGTAGTAAGCAGCACAAATAACCCAACAAAGATATAAGTAATCATGACAATTTCCCGGTTGGGATTCTTTGTCTTGTCCAGGCTCTTAATATTTTCTTCTATAAGAACGTCATTATTCTCTTTCTGGTTCCTGTTCATCTGCTTTTTGAATTTTTTCTTTTTTTGTTTTTCTTCTTTCACTATTACCAACCTCATTCTGGTTTAACACATACATTCCCTGAATAATGCTAAACATAATTATTGTACTAAGTGCAGAACTTCCTCCATAGCTGACTAATGGTAAGGTTACCCCTGTGGATGGAATGAATTTAATTGCTCCTCCAATTGTCAGGAATACCTGAAATATATACATTGTACTTAAACCTAACGCAACCAGTTTATAGAACTCTTTCTTCATCTTCATTGCTATATTTATAAACATAACAAAGCAGCTAAGACAAATCAAAATAATACATATGGCAGTAATGGCCCCCAGTTCTTCTGAAATCGCCGAAAAGATAAAATCACTTTCAACAACAGGTATACTGTTAGGTAATCCTTTTGCCAACCCAAGGCCAAACCATCCTCCTGTCCCGATAGCAAATAAAGACTGGGCCACCTGATATCCTTCTTTATCGATATAAGTCCATGGATCCCTCCAGGCTGTGACACGCACCTTTACATGAGAAAATAAAAAATAAGCGATATAAGCTGCAATGGAGCCTAGTCCGAATCCTGAAAATAAATAAAGTGATTTCTTAGTCGCAGCATACAGTACAATCAGGAAAGTCACAAAAAAGATAAGCGCACTTCCTAGATCCCTTGATACTACAAATACAAGTACATATACTGCTGCAAGTATTGTAATCTTTATGAGATCTTTAAATTCCTTATAGTCTGATAACAATGATGCTATAAAAAATACAAAGATAATCTTTACAAACTCAGAGGGCTGAATCAAAATTCCAAACACATTGATCCAGTTCGTTGCACCATACTTAGTAGTTCCAAATACTAAAACCAATAACAAAAGTGACAGTCCGACAAACCCATAGATCCAGCCTAATTTACTTAAGTATTTAAATTTTTCTATGATTACTGGTACGACTAAGCATATCCCAAAGGAAGCACCAACAATCATAAATTGTTTTATGACCATGTCAAAAGAAAGCCTTGTTAATATGACAAAGCTAATCATGATTAAAAACAACATATTATTAAGAATATAAGCTGACAATTTCTTATACACCAGTTTATATACTAATTTCACAAGGATAAAGAAAGCAACTTGCGCAAAATAAAGATATACCACTTTTATATTTTTAGAATCTAAAAACAATAGCCCATAACAAATAAAATGCACCAGATACATTAACAGGCTTTGCTTATGAAATATGTTCCTTTGCCTTACTTTATTAGCACTCCGAAAAGCAGTAAAACAATATAATGTATAAATGGTAGTAAATATAATAATGATATATTTTGATAACTGAAAAACTATATTCTCCATGTTGTCACCTGCTTCTTATCTTTATTCGATACCACGTTTAAAATGTCCTCTTGTAAATTCTTTTAATGTCAATGAGGCTTTTTTATGATTCTTATATACATCCACAAATCCACGGATAATATTTGCAGTATCCTTCTTTTCTTCTATCGTAAAGTTTAACCGGATGTTTCTTGGTTTCAACTCACTCACTTCATGGAAATTATCCAACAAAGAAATTGGTTGACTATTATATATTACATTATAACAATAATTACAATAATTCTTAACATAAAAATTTTTATTATATCGATCTGTCAGATTGGCAAATACGCTGTTTTTAGTACAGCCTTTCGTGGTTTTCATTAAGCATTGGGCAGAGACCATCAAAGGCAGATGTCCATATACGATAATATCAGAATCCCTGCATCCCAGTTCTCTTAACTCACCATAATTTAATTCTACAGAAGCTGTATAATGTGTAATGCCGCGATTTTCATAGAACTTTTTACTTTCTTTATTCATAGTATAAACATTATAATCCAATATAATCTTTGATGGAGTAACCTTAAGATCATTCACAAGATAATCATACTCTTCAAAATTCTTAATGAGAAAGCCTTTAATATTATCTAATGCTTCCAGAATAAATTCTTTCTTTTTAAGAAAAACTTCACAAGTCTCCCTGCGAAAAACAGACGGCAGCACAAGATAAAAGTTTTTCTTATTATTTACTACCTTTAGAGCCGTTTCATTTATTGTTTCAAATGGCAGCTCCGCCATATCAATATAAACGTTATCCACTTCTTCAATGGAAAGTACCGTATCCAATAATCTTGTATCTATTAAATTTACACTTAATCCAATAGAGTCTCTTTCTCTATCCTCACTGGTTTTTTCCTGAGAAGATTCAATAGGATCATCTTCTCTATGGTTATTTTTATTGATTTTACCATCATCAGAAATGGAAATATTACTATTTATAACTTCTCTTCTATATTGTTCGACAATCTTGACTTCTAACTTAATAAGAGCAGCTCTGCGAATTTCATTTAAAAATGCCACCGGAATAAAGATATTATCATCTATAATTATTTCCAACGCTTCAAATACAAACTCTGTTGCATTGGTTTTTTCTAATTGTGTACGTATCTTATCTTTTGACATTGGCTGGTTTAAAGCCGGTTCTACCACATTTCCATATTCTTTCACAGAAATTCCAGAAAGCGATACCTCAAAAACCATTGGTTCCCCTGTTTTCCCAATAAATCTCCCCTGTATTTTCTCTTTAATTCCATTGTCGATATATAGACCTTTGATCTCATCCAATAATCTTTGATTTTTTGTTCTGTATACAGACTGGCCTTTTTTCACCGGTGATTTAGGCAAAAAGTTTGCTTGAATTACAGCACCCCTTTCCCCTCCGTTTTTTACAGTAAATTCATAAATCCCTTCATTTTTCTCCCGTATTTCTAAAAGATCCTGGGGGTTAAGGTTATGACTTAACTTAATCTGCGCCGTATTTCCTTTTACTCCTATTACAGATCCAATAAGAATGCCATTATGATTCGGGCGGTCCAAAGAAATCATATTTTTACTGTTATGTGTATCATAATAACCATTGGTAAAACTGCCCCGATTATAAATGTCCATTAATTCTACGATATCATCCTCATATTCCTTTTTGTTTTTTTCTATATACCTGTTATATTGGTCTTTACCCAAGTCCGTATAAAGATCAACATATTTACGGTACTTGCTGACAACAACGGCAGTATATTCCGGTCTTTTCATCCTGCCTTCTATTTTAAAAGAATCAATTCCCGCTTCTATTAAATCTGGAACCATGGATAAGGTACAGATATCCTTAGGGCTGAGCAGGTATTTATGGTTCAGATTAGATATCGCTCTTCCATCTTCTTTTAATTCATATGGCATTCTGCAAGGTTGTGCACATCTTCCACGATTGCCGCTTCGTCCACCCAGCATACTGCTCATTAAACATTGCCCGGAATAACAGTAACATAATGCACCATGAACAAAGGATTCAATCTCAAGATTCGTATTCTCCCTGAATATTTTTATTTCAGCAAGGTTTAATTCCCTTGAGGTCACCAGCCTTGTTACTCCCATCTCTTCCAGTATTTTTAGACCACCGGCCATTGTAAGGGTCATCTGAGTGCTCACATGGATTGGCAGATCCTTAAAATGTTCATGTATAAATTTAAGTACTCCCACATCCTGAACAATAACTGCATCAATCCCATGCTTATAGTACTTTACCAGATACTCATATAATTCATTCTCAACTTCCGAATCCTTAAGTAACGTATTAATGGTCAGATATATATTCTTTCCATGTAAATGGGCATAGTCAATTGCCTTTCGCATATCTTCTTCTATTAAATTATTGGCATATGCCCTTGCTCCAAACTTACTTCCTCCAATATATACAGCATCTGCATTGGCATTCACTGCTGCTATAAGGCTTTCGAAAGATCCTGCCGGAGCTAATATTTCTATTTTCTTCATATATTTCACCTATTATAAAATGGCTGTCATATGTATTCTGACAGCCATCGATTCTCTAAAATTGTTGATGTTTTTTGCTTTCTTCAAGCTCAGTTTCTAATTTAACAATCCTTTTTTGAGCTTCATTATATTCTTTCTTAAGTTCAAGAAGTTCCTGGGTTATAGAATCAAGTTTTGTTTGTGATGAAATTACCTCATGCTTCATATTGAATAATTCCGTACTTTTTCGATCACTCTCTTCTTCTTTCTCTTTTAACTTCTTTAAAGCTTTAAAATAATCATCTGCAATATTTATCTCAAGTAATACATTTTTCAAATTGTCATCCAACCTGGAATAACTTTCTTTTGTTTTAAATTCAAGGTATTTCCCATTGATATATGACGCAACCCGTTGCAGATATTCTGGGCTTTCATATCCACATAAGGTAAATCTCTTATTATTAATTATTACCTCAATATCAGTCATAGTATTCATAAAATCACCCCTTGTGTCTAAAAATAATCCCATCTCTATTCATATTATAACTGATAATCAAATAAAAACAACAGTTATTTTTGTTACAGTTCAGCCATGCAGATAGTTTCTTACAAAATGCACGTGGGTGCTTGCACACTAAGTGCAGCTTGTAAGAGACTATCTATATGGCGCTCTGCCAAAGCGAGATGTAGCGAAGCGAAATCGAGCTTATGGCTGAACTGTAACAAAATATTTGCAGGCAACTTCAGCCATGCGAGATGTAGCGAAGCGAAATCGAGCTTATGGCTGAACTGTAACAAAATATTTGCAGGCAACTTCAGCCATGCGAGATGTAGCAAAGCGAAATCGAGCTTATGGCTGAACTGTAACTCAACTTTAGCCATACAGGATGTAGCGAAGCGAAACCCCGCTTATGGCTGAATCAGTCCAAAATGTTTATAGGTAATATCTGTTACAACCCGGCCTCTTGGAGTTCTCATTATAAGTCCATTCTGAATTAGATATGGTTCATAAACATCCTCAATAGTTCCTGAATCTTCTCCAATAGCAGCGGCAATTGTATCAAGGCCTACTGGCCCTCCGGAGAATTTTTCGATCATTGTAACAAGAATATCCCTATCAATATTATCAAGTCCAAGCTTGTCTACTTCTAAAAGGTCCAAAGCAAATTTTGCCACCTCTTCAGTAATCTTTCCATCATATTTTACCTGTGCAAAATCCCTGACACGCTTAAGCAGTCTATTGGCAAGTCTTGGTGTCCCTCTGGAACGTCTGGCAATCTCACCGGCTCCCTGTTCATCTATATATACTTTAAAAAGACCTGCAGATCTTATAATAATCTCTTTTAGTTCTTCTGTTGTATAAAACTCAAGACGATTTACCACGCCAAACCGATCCCTTAATGGAGCAGTAAGCATACCGGCTCTTGTAGTTGCCCCTACTAAAGTGAATTTAGGTAAATCAAGACGAATAGATCTTGCCGATGCACCTTTCCCTATTACAATGTCAATTGCAAAATCCTCCATTGCCGGGTATAGAACTTCTTCTACCTGACGATTTAATCGATGGATTTCATCAACAAATAAGAGGTCTCCCTCTTGTAAATTATTAAGAATTGCTGCCATCTCACCTGGTTTCTCAATGGCAGGTCCGGAAGTGATCTTCATATTCACATCCATCTCATTGGCAATGATACCGGCCAGCGTAGTTTTACCAAGTCCTGGGGGACCATAGAAAAGAACATGATCCAAAGACTCTTTTCTCTGCTTTGCTGCTTCAATATATATTTTAAGATTGCTTTTTGCTTTCGTTTGTCCAATATAATCTTTTAATAACTTTGGCCGAAGACTGTTCTCAATCTTATAATCTTCTTCTATTAATTCCGTTGTTATAACACGTTTCTCCATTGGTCATGCTCCTTATATGTTAAGGGTTATCTTCTTTAAGCTAAGTTTTAATATATCTTCTGTACTCATATCTTCAGTAATGTCAATGTTGCGAACCGCTTTAAGGGCATCTGTACCAGAATATCCAAGGGCAACAAGAGCTTGGATTGCATCATTTTTAGCATCCGACATCTGTGCATTAAGGATCTTCCCTTCCTCGTGATTGAGAAGCTTCTGTTCAAATGCATCTTCCAGTTTCAGTTTATCTTTTAACTCAAGAATTAATTTACCTGCAGTTTTGGAACCGATTCCCGGTGCTTTGGATATGGATTTCACATCATCTGAAAGGATGGCAAATCTCAGATCATCCGGAGTAATGGTCGATAATATTCCTAAAGCTCCCTTAGGCCCAATTCCATTCACTGTTATTAATAATTTAAATATATTAAGGTCATCCCTGCTTAAGAAACCGTATAAACACATAATATCTTCTCTTACATACAGGTAAGTATATACCTTAACATCCTTACCTGTGCCAGGAAGTTCATTCATCACAGATAAGGGCACTCTGATCTCATAACCGATATTATTATTCTCTACCACAATGATATCTTCTACGATATCTGTTAATTCTCCCTTTATGTACGAAATCATATGATACCTTACCTTTCTGTCTTTACTTGGTAAAATTATAATATATATCCGAAGATTATTCAAGACCTTTCGAACAGATGTTTATGGGATTGAATGAAAAATGTAAGTGCCAAGCTACGTAAGACAGCCTCCCTCCCAAAATAAAACCTCCAAACTGTTTTACATCTGTTTGGAGGTTTTATTAAATTGTGGGATTTGTTTATTATGATACTATAATCCCCCTCAGATTTACTTTTTAACGACTGACTCTGCATTTAGTCCCGTACTCGTTTCTGTTATTTTGCCCAATGTTACTTCGACTAAGGATCCTTCCATAATATTGTCATCTAAACTATCATATTGCAGTTCTAAAGTTTCGAAATAATCAGAGACTACCTGTAAAGGTTTCCTTTGCGTCACTTTTGCTACAAATATTCTGTTATTTGTTCGTGCTAAGGGCATAAAATTATATAAATTATTGACAATATAATAATATTCAATTTTTTTATTTTTCTCAATAATCATAACACTTTTTCCCCCATCACTGTATTCGTCCTTATAGTAAGTAGAAAAACTTATAATAAAATCTTCACTCTCCATACCGCTAATTTTTATCTGCCAATCATCACAAAAAGGTATCCTACCATTTTTAGAAATTATTATTTTCTCTTTGGAAATAGTCTCCCTCAATAAATGTAAAAGATTATTATGGATAACTTCATCCTCGATAATCATATAATTTTCATTAGAATTTTTTCTAATCATAACTTCACATTTAGTATCCATATCTACCTCATCTAGGTTAATTTCCGATTTGGAGCATCCACATACTACAGTCATCGTTAAAAGAATAGTTAAGTATAATATTATTCTTTTCATTTATCCTCCTTTAGAGCTTTATGTTCAAGTAATCTTTCATTTGTAAATATTATATATTAATTAATCATTAACGAATATTACTTGGCGATGTCTCATTTGATAATGTACCTATTCTTTTAATGCTTCCATTATTAATTTCAAACACCCTCCATAAGTTTCCTACCTGATTTGTCGGAACATAATAAGTAGCAGCCAAAGAGTTACCCTTATATACCTTTACACTTGCTCCTGATACAGACAAATCAGTTGAAGTTCTACTGTTTCTGTTACTATAGTCATGAACAGAATACCTATATAGCCCATTTTTATCAACTCTAACTGTTATTGTAATTGTTTCCGGTCCATAGGAGGTTGTATCATCCACATCAAGCTCGGCAATTACTTTCCCTTCATTTGAAAATGAACTATTACCATAATATACATGAAAACTATAGTCATCTGTTATGCCATTAATATGGGAGTCCAAATCAGCTGGTATACTTCCCCAAGTTAAGACAATTCTATATTCATTATCTGCCAATACAGGAGATAACACTGCATCCTGGTTCCGATTCTGTCCAGGTAAGGTAGTTACGATATTAACATATCCCGTAATGTACCCATCTTTGGATAATTCAGCAGTGTAATATCCTCTATCTAGAGTTACCACATATTTCCCGGAAGCATTTGTGGTTACTGTATCACCAAAATAATTACCATATTTTTTATTCCATCCCTCTCTAAATTTGATTGTTACATCTTTTAAGGCTTCACCAGTAATGGCATCTTTTACCACACCATAAGCTTGATTATCTAAAATAGAATTTAAAAAATTTTCTTTTACTAACACTTTTTCCAGATAAATAACTTCATTTGCAACTACTTCAACATCATATACTACAAGTGGAAGATATCCGCTCTTATAAAATTCAATATGATATGTACCAGGATCCAATTCTAAGTCAAACTCACCATTTGTATTTGTATTAGTAACATTAGCATAGTTTTTAATAATACCATCTGATGTTGAATATCTATATGCAGAAACCATCACATCTTCAATTGGATCATTTGACACATCTTTTTGTGCTATACCAAGTATGATCCCTGTTGGATCAGTACCTCCAGAATTATATCCCTTTGTTGCAATTGCTTTTTTTACTGCTTCACCTGCATTTACTGTATCATATTTATAGGTTCCTGAGTTCTCTGTTAATCCAACAGAATTTGCAGTGCTTAATATAATATTTTTAACCTGAAATCCAGTTAATGCAGGATTTACTGAATATACCAAAACCGCAGTACCTGCTACATGAGGCGCAGCCATAGAAGTTCCATTCCAACTTGTTTGATCATAAGAACTTCCTATAACTGTACTATAAATATTATTACCAGGTGCTGCAATATCTACTCGTGTTCCTATGTTACTATAACCAGCAAGAGAAGTAGCCCCCAACCCGTAAGCTCCAACAACAATAATACGATTTTTAACTTCCGTTATGTTATTTAGGAAACTATTATATTCAGCTAGCGCTCCACCTTGGATGCCTGTTTCACCGCTCTTTGGTAATCTATATCCATAGGTTTCATTTGCATCTGCAACGTAAGATATATTATTAACATTGCCAGCTGCTGCCACTACCACAAAATCAAAACCTCGGGTTACAAGTCTTCTTAAAAATGCCCCTAAAATTTTTCCATTGGATTGAACATATTTAATAGCAGCTGCATTGTTCATAGAAGCTGCAAAACACTCCAAACGTCCAGTATTCTGGGATACATTGATAACTCTTGTTCCATTTCCAATAAGCAATGCAAATGCATATTTGTATTCCATAACCGTAGTATCTATTTTTTTAGAAGTTTTATCTGTATCTGTACCTGACGTTGAATATGCATACAATTCTTTGTTCACTGCTATGCCTGTAATTCCAACACCATTATCAAAGCCTGCTGCCATAGTACCAGAAACATGGGTTCCATGAGAATCTCCATTCTTATTAATATAACTATCCTTAGGGTTATTCCATATCTTTGTATAGTTTAAATCCTGGTGTTTACTATCAAACATATTATCAATTAGCCCAATTTTAACAGGGTACATATCACTAATATAATTCCATGCTTCTGGTGCATTGATGGCTTCTACACCCCAGTTAGAACCACCTGGTGTTGTACTCCATACATTACCTGTTCCAGTTGCAGGCCATTCTGTATCAGTAGTTGGGTAAAAGTCTTCCTCTATCCCCATTACTAGGTTAAGATTAGTCTCTTCTATAAAATCAAATTGAGATAACACTGCTATATATTCATTCATTTGTTGGTATGTTTTATCTTCTATAAATTTTATCTGGTAATCTCTGGTAAATTCAATACATCCAATTATTTCAAATCCATATTCATTACCAAGTGCCTCAAATTGAGCAAATTGGGAATTTTCTGTACCTACCAAGTTTAGCTGATTTTTTGCATATTGTATTCCATCTGTTTCTATACAGATATCCTCCGGCCTAAGTTCTTGAAAATATGCTTTACCAATTACTGAATCTTCTGTACTAACTGTTATGTATTTACTTTCGTTATTATTATCAATAATTATTTCACTTAATTTGTAATTACATGGTTTATTTAATACATTTCCATCTACACCATTAAAACCAATTGTGATTGCTCGTCCAGGTTCAATATTTTGATTATATGTCGCATTCTTAATTACATAATGACCACCAGTTTTATTTTGAATAACACCATTCCAGATATTGTTTATCTCTTTATCAAAGTCAAATTCTAAAACCCAATCTTCAATTGCCATTTCACTAGTATTCGTTATTGTTATAGCACCTGAAAAGCCTGATCCCCAATCACTATATAAAGTAAAAACCACCTCATAACCATTACTATCCTTATTTCTATTGACTAGCGGAATAACATAGCTTTTGGGATAATCCACCTCATTACCAGATGCTGAAAATCCAAAGTTTACTGATCCGCCTACCGGAATATCCTGATTCCAACCAGCATTTTTTATTACATAGGTCCCCTCTTCATGACTTAGGATAGTTCCATTCCAAATATTTGATATTTCATTATTCATATCAAATTTCAATGCCCAGTTTTCAATAACTACTGACCCCGTATTTTTAATTGTAATGTTTCCGTTGAATGCACCTTCCCATTTGTTATCAACGTTAAACTCAACCTCAAATCCATCACCAATAAACTTGCTGTTAGTAATACTTATTGCCGAATTCGTTACAGTCTCTATGTCTGTTGTAAAATTACCCATAGATGATTCATTAGTTACATTTGATCTTTTTATTTCTGTACTCATTGCTTTCACTTGGACTTTAGTCAAAGGCGATATTATAATAGATAGTACCATCAGCATTGACGTAATTCCTTTTAATATACGTTTATTTACTTTCATTGCACTTTTTCTCCTTTTCATTCTTAATAAGAATAAGATTAGTTAAGTTTACCCCGGATTATGCTCTTGGCTAAAGTATAATAAAGTTGTAATATTATGTCAATACATATTGTCATATTTTTCTATTATTTGTTGTTTGTTTCCACTTTCCTGTGCCATCATCCAGCACAGTTTTATAGAATGTTCACACTAATAAAAGTACCTTATCTAGATAAATAGGATTATCCATTCTAAGGTACTTAAAGTTTAAATATTTAATTTAAATTACTTTACCATTAAAACTTAATAAGATATGGCTAAAGCGCATCTCAATTACATTAACTAAAATCTCTTGTAAAAATATCGCTTCTTTCCAACAGACTTTCTACAGTATCAAATCCAAGCCTGTGTAATAATTCTATGACATATGGATTATCAATTGGTGTAGGATAAGTTGCTTCATCTCCATAAGCATTTACATGGTCTCTTCCTTCTTCTACCGAAATGATTCTCTTAGGTCCACCGACACATCCACCACGGCAACCCATTCCTTCAAAAAAATTCGCCTTGGAATTGCCGTCAATCAAATCATTTAACATTGCTTTGCAATCAGGTACTCCATCTGCCTGCTGTGTGTGAACCGTTATATCACGCTGCGGGTTTAACCGTCCTACAGTGGCTCTTACAGCTTCGCTGACTCCACCTGTACGGGCATATATTCTGCCTGCTCTGGACGAATGATCTTTCTCACTTTCTTCCATTTTGGCCGGTTCAATTTCCAAGGCTTCAAAGATATCCTGAATCTCTTGAAATGTAAGTACATAATCTACATCGCCGATCAGGTCCTTTTCTCTTGCTTCTGCTTTTTTGGCCATACAAGGTCCAACAAATACGACCAAAGCATCCGGATGTAAGACTTTGATGGCTCTGCCACAAGCAATCATTGGTGAAACAGCTGCTGGTATATGTGGCATCAAATCATTATAAATTTTACGAATCATAGCGATCCACATAGGACAGCAGCAACTGGTCAGTTGATAATCAGATTCTTTCAAGATATTCTTATCAAATTCCAGAGCTTCTTTTAAAGTTAAAATATCCGCAAATAAAGCCACTTCCACCATGCCATCAAATCCAATTGCTTTCATTGCATTACGCAGCTTCCCAGGTGTTACATCACTGCTAAATTGTCCTAAAAAAGCTGGGGCAATGATAGCATATGACAGACCTTTATGGGCTCGTACTGCTCTAAGGGCAGGAATTATATCTTTACTTGCAACCAGCTTATTACCACGACAATCATCAATACACTGGGAACAGCCGATACAATTATCACCAATCTTAATGCCTTCTTCTCCTACTTCAATCGCATCAAATTCACATTTTACAGAACAATCGTGTTTTTCACCTGATGGGCAGTCACATTTATCAAATTTCCATATCACAGGATGTTTCTCAGGATGAAGTAAGCAGTCAAGCTGATGTGGATCATATTCTAATCCGTTTTTCTCAAACTCCTCTAAATTATCGCCATCAAGTGTCGCTTTTAGTAATTTGTGATACAATTCTTCAAAGGTTGTCATAGTTACACCCCCAACTTGTAAAATAAGAACTATTCTTCAACTTTAATAACAGATACAGGGCAACCTTCTTGTGCTTCAATTGCTGAATCTTTAACACTTTCAGGAACTTCTTCTACATATACTTCTGCAATTCCATCATCTGCCATACGAAATACTTCTGGACATGTTTCTGGACATAGTCCACAACTGATACAACCATCACGATCTAAATATGCTTTCATTGTCTCACTCCTTTCATTTTTAAAATTTCATACACTATTTATTATTATACCAACATGTCATATTTATACAGATTAAGAGCTTAATCTGCCATATTGGAAAGTAGATCATGGACAAGTTCATGATCTTGTTACATTCGCCAAATGCTTCGTGCTTGGCTCATTTCCTTTATTATATCATGTTAATACATTATTTGCACTATTTACTAACATATGTATAAAAAGTAATATACATACTAATACAATGAAGTATAATAAAAATAAATTAAACTTTTAAAAAATTTTCAAATATCTGAAGTAGATATAAAATCTGCCTCGTTATATATAAAGAGGCGATAGAAAGGGGATGGGAAAAATCAATCGCGAAAGGTACCTAGAAAATTTAATTGACAACTATGGAAATTTGGTTTTTTCCATATGCTTTAAGATAACAGGAGAATATTTTGAGGCCGAAGATTTATCCCAGGAAACGTTTCTTTCGGTTTATAAACATCTCGAAAATTTTGATGGAAAGAATGAAAAAGCATGGATATGTAAAATTGCAACCAACAAATGTCTGGATCATGTAAAAAGTGCAGGCAGGCGGCAAGTGCCAACCAATGAAGAATATTTCAGACAGGTAGAAAGTAAAGCACAGTCGCCCCTGGAGGGGATTCTTGAGGATGAAGTCAAGAATAAACTATATACTCTCTGCCAAAGTCTAAAACCGCCTTATGATGAAGTCGCCATTGCCTATTTTTGCAAAGATCTGGAGATAAAAGAAATTGCTAAGAACACAGGAAAAAACATTAAAACCTTGCAGACCCAGGTTTACCGTGCCAAGGAAATGTTGCGTAAGTTATGGAGAAAGGAGTATCCACAGAATGAATCAGAAATCTGAACATTTAACCAATGAGTTACTAGATGCTTTTAATAAAAATACTTTAGATAATGATACATATCTAAGTGTCTTAAGCCATATATCTTCTTGTGAAGAGTGTTCCTCACTTTATAGTAATAGTTTTTCACAAACAGATATGATTTGTGCACCACATTATCTAAAATCATCCATTATGGATCACATCCACCACAGTAACGAAATTGTTCAAATAGTCCAAAAACAAAGAACATCTATCAATCACCAGTTATTCTTTTATAGTTTAAAAATTGGATTCGCAATGTGTGGCGCTCTGCTTTTCCTTTATTCCGGATTATTAAGTAAAAACACGAATAGCTATGCAAAGGAAATTCCAATAGTCAAGATGAATACAATTGATGACTTTAATAACAAATTATATGAATTCTCAAACAAATTAATCATGGAGGAAAATAATTATGATCAAGAAAAAAAGTAGTTTTTTAACATTTATATTTTCAATGTTGCCTGGCGGCGGTCAAATGTATATGGGATTTATGAAAGAAGGACTATCTCTTCTATCTGCCTGTGCTTTAATAATATTTCTAGGAAGCTGGCTTAATATCAGCCCCATTATGTTTGTCCTTCCTGTAATTTGGTTCTATTCCTTTTTTGATGCTATGAACAAAATGTCACTCACCCAGGAACAGTTGGAAAAACTGGAAGACAAATATTTATTCCAAATAGATAAACTGCCAAGTATTAATCCAAATTTATTTTCAAAATATAAATTATATATTGCATTATTACTTATATTTGTTGGTCTCTCTATTCTTTGGAACAATATGCTTAATGTAATTTCCGCATTCCTTCCCGGCTATATGGTAAATGTATTGTATCGTATTTCAGATAGAGTTCCACAGCTTATTGTAAGCCTTTTCATTATTTATGTTGGAATTAAACTTATCTCAGGTAAGAAAGAAGAATTAAAAAGCGAAAAAGATTTTCAGCCACAGGACGATACTGTTCATGATGTAGTGATTCAGGAAATTGAAATTAAAGACAATGCGGAGGAAATATAAAAATGGATAATAATATGGAGCAAGTATTAGACCATCCAATAGATACTAATTTAAACAGTAATAGAGAAAAAACAGAAATCATAAGAAGCCATAAAGTTGGTACCATAACATTAGGTGCTTCTCTCATCTTTTTTGGTATTTTATTTATTACGAAAACTTTTACTAATCTTTTAACTTACGAATTCATCCTAAAGCTTTGGCCGGTGATATTTATACTCTTAGGCTTTGAAATACTTATATCCTATATGACAAGCAAGAAAGATCGATTTGTATATGACAAGGGAGCAATCTTTTTAATAATACTCCTTTCCATGTTCTCTATCTGCATGGCATGCGCTGAATTTCTTGTAAATTATTCTTATAGATATTTTTATTAAAATCAAACATACACCTTATTATGTTTGATTTAGAAATAAAGAGTAGTGATTATCCTCTTTGGAACTTTTAAGAGTTCCAAAGAGGATAATCACTACTCTATTTATTTAGGACTGGAACAAGGCCGTTAAGTTTCTATAATAAAAATCATATATTAAAATGTTCTATAATTTATAATAAACAAATACGTTCCTTCTTTTTTATTGATCTCGAATTCTTTCATTAATTTATAATTGGGATTATTTCTTAAATAATTTCTAACGTATGTGGGTTCATTGGAATAAAGAATAATCTTACCATCTTCCTTTAATACAGTACCAGCCTGTTGAAAGAACTTTATATACAGGCTCTCCAGATCCTTTTCATACTTTCTGGAACCTTTCATGGACAGATTGGTAATGATCTCATCAAATTCATATTCATGCCTGAAATCGAAAAAGTCACGATTAATGTAATTGATCACTGTATGATCTGATTTAGCATTCTCTCTGGCTTTTTCAATTGCATCTCCATAAATGTCAAGTCCATAAATAGGGTTTGCCCTCACTAATTTATTACGTTCTATCAACATAGTCCCAACACCGCAGAACGGATCTAATATCTGTCCATCTTCCATGAGATAATCTTTTGCAAGGTTTGCCACTAATGCTGCATTTACTGGATGAATACTTGCTGCAATGGTATTCTTCCTGTATTCAAACCGTTTATCTTTAAGGGTATTCAGCTTGATTAATGTATTATATAATCCATCTTTGTTTTCAATCAAACGAATTTCAAATTCGTAATTAGAAGTAGAATTGATTAGTTTTCTATCCGTTCCTCTTTCTATTTCCGCTGCAATTCTTTTTGCTAGAATACTTTTCTTATCTAATTCAATCTTACTTTTAATTTCAATTCTAAAATAAAATGGCGCCTCACCTTTATGTCTTAATAAGATAAAATCCAGCAGATTTGCTTTTAACAAAGCTTCACTTATGGCAGAGGGATTTGCAGCAATGGCATTTACTCCTGGCAGCATAAAAAGGATTTCTGAATAGGTACGAATAGATAATATTTCATTCAGATCATCTGTTTTAACGTATACCCCAGCATTCATTTCTTTATGTTTTCCATTCTTTATCTGCTTGCGGGTAACATCTTTATGATTACGGTTTGTAATTAATATAAGGTCCGATAAAATATGATATCCAGTAAATTTATGTGTTTTTGGCGGTTCAACCATAAGCAGCATATTATTCAACACACGAATTTGTTCCTCAATATGTTTTTTGTTGGATTCTTCATATTCCTCATGGGTCAAATTCTCTAACAATGATTTTAGTTCTGGCACTAACTCAAGATAATTAAGGAAACTGATTGCTGCCAGATAAGCACTTTTTACAAACATTTGAACTTCTTCCTGATAAGCTTTAAAAAGCGGTTGTAAGAATTCATTATCACCTAGCTCTCCCATAATCAGAACAGTATTTTTTCTTACTTTGGGATCTTCTGAAGTTAATAATCCATAGAATACAGAATAATCCTTTCCAAGCATATATGCCAAAGCTCTTCGATTGTTCTCGTCTTTTATCTCTTTCTTTAATTCAATTAAATTCTTCCGGACTTCATTATTATTAATAATATTTTCATATAACTCTCTTATCATATTGTAGCGGGCGAAACTCGCCCTCTCCTTTCATACTGCTATGACCATTTACATCAATGTTGAAAATAGATTCAAAACTGGCTGATATAATTTTAGCCATAAAGGTCTTTGCTTCCACTGGTCATAAGTAATTTCTTTGGAAACATTAAATGTATTAAGAAAATCTTCTTTTATGACTTCATTCACTTTAGAATTACTTACCCAGATACCGCACTCATAATGAAGGTAAAAACTTCTATAATCCATATTAATAGTACCAACAATTGCACAGTCTTCATTAATAATGGATTTTGAGTGTATAAATCCCTCTAAATATTCATAAATCCTTACTCCATTTTTTAATAATTCTCCATAATTATAATTGGTTAATATTTTTACCTGTTTTTTATCAGGAATAAAAGGAGTAATGATCCTAACATCAATTCCACTTTTTACTGCTGTTATTAATGCTTGTTTCATGTCATCTTCTAACACAAGATATGGTGTCGTAATATATAAAAATTTATCTGCATATTGAATCATTTGCTTATATATATTCTCAATTGGGTTTCTTGGATTATTAGCCGGTCCATCAGAAATCACATGACAGTAGGCATCATTTTGTGGAAAATCCAATGTTGGGCGATATTTATCGTAATTAATATAGCCCTTAGAAGATGCAACTTCCCACATTTGAAGAAATGTTACAGTCAGTCCCCAAACTGCATCCCCAGTTAATTTTAATGCGCTATCTTTCCATACCCCAAATCTTGTCACAAGATTTGCATACTCATCGGCAAGATTTATTCCACCGGTAAATCCAATATTTCCATCAATGACGATTATTTTTTGATGATTACGATAATTCATATATAACTTTCTTGTATATTTATGGATCGGATTAAATGCCTGTGTCTTAATACCTGCCTCCTTCAATTTACTCCAAAATGATTTTGATGTACGAATCATTGCTCCAAAATCATCATAGAGAAACTTCACTTCAACACCTTCTTCCACCTTTTGTGAAAGAATTTCAAACATCCGATCGCTTAAATCACCCTCCGCAACAATAAAGAAATTTATTAAAATAAATTTCTCTGCAGCTGCCATACTGGAAAATATATCTTCAAAAACTTCTTTCCCCATAGAATAATAGATAACATCATTGTTTTTAAAAAGTGGAAACCCCTCATTTATCATATATTTAGAAAGTCTTGCCTTACTTTTGAATTTATTTACAAATTCATTCATAATAAAATCATCCTGAACCAGGAACGATGTGCCATGCTTCATCTTTGCTAAAACTCTGTCTTCTATTTTCTTTTTTGAACCTTCCTTCCCCCATAAACCATACATAATATGGCCGGTTACTGGTAGGGCAAGTACAATACAGATCCAGGATATCTTATAGGATGGGCTTTTATGGTCATTTACTAAAGATATAATGATTGCAATACTAAGAACCTGTAAAAACCCATAGAAAAATGCGGAAAAACTTCTTAAAACAAAAGAGATAGCAACAATAAAAGAAATCTGTAATAATACTAAAATCCCTACGGTTACCACACGGATTATTCCACTTATATTTGCTTTTACTTTTACTTCTGCCTTCATGGTAATCTCCAAACTATCATTGTTTATATGTATTCGTTCCATTACCATTTCCTTGAGAATTTACTTTTTCCTTTTAATTTTAATATGTAATCTGGCTTTTAAATCTTTTAATGCCCCTTCTTTATTCATTACTTTAAAATTAGGAAAGGCCTTTAATATACGAAGATGTATTAAATTCTTATACCCTAAGATTTTCTGATATTGATTCGTAAATAACTTAAGCCGTTCATATATTTCCTCTGTTTTTTCTTTTAGTTCAAGAGTTTCGATCCGTTCGAGATTATCTTCGATTTTATTTTTGAACTTTTCTATGATATCTGAGATTTGGGATTCTGTGTATCTGCCAATTAATTCTTCTTTTGCCTCATAAATTTTAGTGCTTACAATATATTCTCTAAATTCTTCCCTTAATTTATGCAAGATTGTAAGTTTCTCATCAAGCTGCATGGTGAAAATAAATGTGACAGCCATATCACAAGTAATCATTATAAGAATAATATATGCAATAATTTCACCAGAATTTCTAGGAATATTTTCAATTAAAGTATCAGAAAAAGGTTTCAATACTTCAATCATCAATACTGATAAAAAGCCCCAAAACAAAGAAGAAAGTAAGCATATACGGCCATTTATATTATATTTGAAATTGCTGTAATCCCACCATTTCGCATGAAATATCTTCTCCATTAAATAAGAGGTCACATACTCTAAGAGCGTAGCTAATATCATACCTCCCAAATATATAAAAAAGACTTGATTTTTAAATGGAGAAAAAACAATCATAACAATTGTAGCGCCAATCCCGTAAATTGGTATAATAGGCCCATTTAAAAACCCTCGGTTAACTAAATTCCCTGTTTTAACCGATACATAACATGACTCATAGATCCATCCAAAAATACTATAAATAATAAAATTGTAATAGACATCATATAATTCATACCCAAAGAATTTAAAGCCCCACATATTATGTCTCCTTTTCCAATCATTTATACGAAATAGATGAGTTATTATTTTATTCATAAGATATAATCTATACTTAAAATTTATACCATATTCGACGAAATAATGGAAGTACTTTCTATTTTAAAAATAATATGATAAGATTAGTTTTAGTTGCAGTTTGTGCAATAAATCATTTAAAGAAAGAGGTAAATAAACGTGCAGATCTTTCAAAAAAAATTAGAACAATCTCCAAACTATCTGTTTGATAATAAATGTAAAAAATCCGATATTCTGTATTTTGATATCGAAACTACTGGATTTTCCCCAGAAACAACAGTTTTATATCTTATAGGCTGTGTATATTACCTGGAAGATGGTTGGCATAGTATTCAGTGGTTTGCTGATGACAGAAACAGTGAATTGAAAATACTTGAGTCTTTTTTTGAACTTTTAAAAAAATATAAAATTCTTGTTCATTTTAATGGAGATGGCTTTGATATTCCTTATATTCTGAAAAAATGCAAACAATATCATCTTGATTTTAGTTTTGAAAATATTGAAAGTGTTGATATTTATAAAAAGATCTTACCTTATAAAAGATTCTTGAAATTAGAAAATTTGAAGCAGAAAACAATTGAAAAATTTTTGGATATGAAAAGAGATGATAAATATTCTGGTGGAGAATTAATTCAGATATATGGCACCTATCTGAAATCCAGATATCAAAACAATGTGGAGGATAAGGAATTACTTCACTTACTTCTATTACATAATGAAGAAGATATTATTGGATTATTAGGTGTGACTGCCATTCTTAATTATTCTGATATTTTTACGAAAGATATTGAGGTTACATGTGCTTCGCTCATGGAAGAAGAATTAATTCTGAATATACATTTAGCATGTAATTTACCTAAGAGAATCAGTTTTGGAAATGATAGCTGTTATTTCATTGCATATAAGGAAAATGCAACAATTAAGATTAAATTATATAAAAATGAGCTTAAGTTCTTTTATGATAATTATAAGGATTACTATTATCTTCCAGAGGAAGATACCGCAATTCATAAGAGTGTAGCCTTTTATGTAGATAAAGATTTTAGAACCAGAGCAAAAGCTGCAAACTGTTATAGCAAAAAGACAGGTTCCTTTGTCCCTCAATATGAAGAAATCCTGACTCCATATTTTAAAATTGATTATTTTGACAAGATTACATATGTTGAAACCACCGATGAGTTTATGGCTAATAAAGAACAATTAAATCAATACGCAAAACATATTTTAATTCATATGAAATAACTAAAATATTTATGAAGAACAGAATCATCAGCTATAAAAACTAAAAAAAGACAGTTACCTGTCTTTTTTTAGTTTTTATTCAGCTGCAATAATTTCTTTTTTGTTATAAGAACCACAAGCCTTACATACTCTGTGTGGCATCATTAATTCACCGCATTTACTGCATTTTACTAAATTGGGAGCAGACATTTTCCAGTTTGCTCTACGGCTATCTCTTCTTGCTTTTGAAGATTTATTCTTTGGACAGATAGACATGATTACACCTCCTTAAAGTTTTTGAAGATATCACGGATAACTGACATTCTAGGATCAGCTCCTGTGGATTCACAGTCGCATGTCCCATTGTTGAGATTTGTGCCGCAGACATTACATATGCCCTTGCAGTTTTCTTTACATAGAACTTTCAAAGGAAAGTCTATTAAAATCTCATCATAGACCAATACGTCTACATCCAGATTGTATCCACTAATATAATTTAATTCATCTAATTCCTTCGCACGTTCCTCTTCCGTTTCAAGGAAGTCAACTTCTTTCGATATATGTATATCAAAGTCCGTCACAACGTTCTCAAGACATCTGCTACATGGAATATTAAGAGCTAACTTAGTGCTGGCCTCAATTGAGACTCTTCTCTCACCTAGATTAGTGATTGAAATCTTTACTGGTTCTTTATAAGCAAACTCATATCTGACACCCCTTAGATTAAATTCCTCTAATCCATTAGGAACATCCATACGAAGGTTTTTGTCAGGAACTGACATAATTTCCGATAAGCTTATGAGCATAGTTTTCTCCTGTCTCCTAAAATTCCACACTTAATGTATTATAACTATTTCACTATAATTTGTCAACAATAAATCCAATATTTAAGCTTATTATACCCTGATTCAAATTATTTATTTACAATAGCTACAGTTTCTCTTGCGATTGCAAGTTCTTCATTTGTAGGAATTACGCAAATTTTAACTTTAGAATCGTCTGTTGAGATAATAACTTCTTTTCCTCTGATTTTATTCTTCTCTTGATCAATCTTAACACCAAGAAATTCTAAATAAGAGCATACTTCGGTTCTTAAATCAGGGTTATTTTCACCTACACCAGCTGTAAATGCAATAGCATCCACACCATTTAATGCAGTAATATAAGATCCGATATATTTTGCAATACGATAATTGTATACTTCGATTGTACGTTTTGCGTCTTCATTGCCTTCAGCAGCAGCGTCTTCTAAGTCTCTGGAATCACTTGATAAATTAGATACACCGAGCATACCTGATTTTTTGTTTAGAATATCCATAATTTCATCTATGGATAAATTCTCTTTATGAGCAATAAATTCAATGATCGCTGGATCAATATCACCGCAACGGGTGCCCATTAACAGCCCTTCTAATGGTGTTAATCCCATACTTGTATCAATAGATTCCCCATTCTTTACTGCTGAAATACTAGCGCCATTTCCTAAATGACAAACAATTACTTTGGAGTTATTTTTATCTAAGCCGCATACATCAACGACTCTCTTAGAAACATAGCTATGGCTTGTACCATGAAAACCATATCTTCTAACTTTGTATTTTTGATAATATTCATATGGTATCCCATAAAGGAAAGCTTTACGTGGCATTGTTTGATGAAATGCCGTATCAAATACACCAACCATAGGTACATTTGGCATTAATTTTTTACAAGCTTCAATACCAATTAAATTTGCCGGATTATGAAGAGGAGCTAAATCGTTGCATTCTTCCACTGCTTTGATAACTTCATCTGTAATAAGAGTAGATCCTGAGAATTTTTCTCCACCATGTACTAATCTGTGACCTACTGCACCAATTTCACTAAGAGATTTAATCACTCCATGATTTTCATTTGTTAAAGTATCTAAAACTAATTTTGTTGCAGTCATATGGTCATCCATATGTTCTTCAATAGTTATCTTTTCTCCGCTTGGAAGTTTATGAACTAATTTACCGCCTTCAATTCCGATTCTTTCGCAAATCCCAGATGCTAATACAGCCTCACTAGCTGCATTAATTAATTGATATTTTAATGAAGAACTACCACAGTTAATTACTAATACGTTCATCTTATCTACTCCTTTTTATCATATATTATTTGTTTGATTATTTACTAGCTGCTGCTTGTACAGCTGTAATTGCGATAACACCAACAATATCATCTGCAGAGCAGCCTCTTGATAAATCATTTACCGGTTTGGCTATACCTTGGGTAATTGGTCCATAAGCTTCTGCTTTTGCTAATCTTTGAACTAGTTTATATCCAATATTTCCGGCATCTAAATCCGGGAAAACTAATACGTTTGCAGTACCTGCTACATCACTGCCAGGAGCTTTCGAAGCACCAACACTTGGTACAATAGCCGCATCTAATTGAAGTTCTCCATCGATTTTCATCTCAGGATATAATTCTTTCGCAATCTTAGTAGCTTCTACCACTTTATCTACATCCCCATGTTTTGCACTGCCCTTGGTTGAATGAGAAAGCATACCAACTACTGGTTCTTTTTGTACCAATAAATCAAAACTCTTAGCAGAGCTTCCGGCAATGGCTGCTAATTCTTCTGAATTAGGGTTCTGGCATAAACCTGCATCTGAAAAAATGAAAGTACCATTTGCACCATATTCACAGTCAGGAACAACCATAAGAAAGAATGCAGATACAAGTTTTGTGTTTGGGGCAGTTTTTAATATTTGAAGAGATGGACGAAGGACATTTGCTGTAGCATTTACAGCTCCTGCTACCATACCATCCGCATCTCCTGCTTTTACCATTACAACACCAAAATATAGAGAATCTTTTGTAAGTAATTCTTTTGCCTGCTCAGGAGTCATTCCTTTGCTCTTTCTCACTTCAACTAATAAATCAATATATCCGGATAATTTATCTGTTGTCTGAGGGTCTACTATTGCTGCCTTTGATAGATCTAAATCCCCTGCAGTTTTAAGAATTTCTTCCTTGTTACCAATGAGAACAACATTAGCTACCTCTTCTGCTAAAATTTTAGATGCTGCTTCTAAAGTTCTTTTGTCACCTGTTTCTGGTAATACTATCGTTTGTCTATTCTGTTTCGCTCTTTTTTTAATTTCGTCAATAAATCCCACGACTATTTCTCCTTTCGTATTTAAACTCGCTTATATCCATTGTACATCAAATGTTTATTGTATACAAGACAATTTTCATGAAATCATGGACAAATTTTAGTACAAAGCAATAATTGTTAATTCTTATTAAATTGTTCCAATTATAGATATTGATAATTTACGATATACTTGTTATCATAATGATTAACATTTGCTTTGTACATCACATTTGAAAATTCTGCCGAGTAAAATTAGTTTCATTTCATTTTACTTGACTTGGAGGAAATAGATATGAAAGTTGTTGGACTTATTACAGAATATAATCCTTTTCATTACGGACATCAATTACATATAGAAGAAGCAAAAAGGGTCACAGGGGCAGATTATGTCATTGTAGTAATGAGTGGTAATTTCGTGCAAAGAGGTACTCCTGCTCTTATGGATAAATATCTTCGTACCCAAATTGCTTTAGGGCAAGGAGCTGATATCGTAATTGAGCTTCCCGTTTGTTATGCTACTGCAAGTGCTGAAGCATTTGCCCTGGGCGCAATATCAATTTTAGATAAAATTGGTATTGTAGACAGCCTCTGTTTTGGAAGTGAATGTGGCGATGTTCATAAATTGGGCATTATCGCTGATATCTTGTTAAATGAACCACCTGAGTTCAAAAATCGACTTGGGAAATTATTGAAATCCGGGATTACCTATCCTGCTGCCAGAAGTCAGGCACTTATAGATATTTATGGGTCTGTAGATACCGACACCTCCTCATTGCTGAATTCCCCAAATAATATATTGGGAATTGAATATATTAAAGCTATTCATAGTTTAGACAGTAAAATTATACCTTATACAATCAAAAGAATTTCTACCGGATATCATGATCTTACTCTGGATACTAAAATAAGCTCTGCAAGTGCAATCCGTACATCAATATCCAATACTGATTCACTAAGTTTTATACAGCCAAATGTTCCAACAGATGTGTATCGAATATTAGAAAAGTATTTTAACAAAACATTACCTATTTATGAAGATGATTTTTCCCTCCTTTTACAATATAAATTATTATTAGAAAACCCTTCCGGTTTAAGTGAATATCAGGATGTTTCTTCTGAATTGGCCAAAAGGATCTATCAATTGAGAAAGGATACTTATTCCTTTTCAGATTTATCTCTTGCCATAAAGACCAAACAAATTACTTTAACCAGAGTCTATCGTTCATTACTGCATATTCTTCTTAACATGAAAGTGAAATACTTTAATGAATTTAATTGTAATGGTTATTCCCAATATGCAAGGCTTCTTGGTTTTAAAAAAGAGGCCAGTAAATTAATCAGGATCATAAAAGATATGGATACCATCCCTGTAATCACAAAAGTAGCAGATGCCGATAAGAGTCTATCAGAACTTGGTAATATTATGTTAGCCCAGGATATATTTGCAGCTGACCTCTATAATCAAATAATCTATGAAAAATATAAAGCCAGACAACATAATGAATATACCAAAGGTGTTATAATTAAGGATTAGGACAAAATGCTCCTAACTCTTTAGGTATAAAAAGACAGCCCTGACATAAATATGTATTAATAGTGTCAGGGTCTTATTATGCTTAAATGGGGGTAATCAATGCACGTCTCTAAAAGATCAATATTAAATATAAGTTTCGTTCTTTTTTTAATACTCATGTTTATATATCCTATCGCTACAATAAAAGGAGCAACCAGTGGACTGCTTTTATGGTTCAACACCGTATTGCCTAATTTATTACCTTTCATTATTGTATCCAACATCATAATTAAATTAAATATTACTGATTATATATGTAACGTCTTTCGCCCTGTTTTTGAAAAAATATTTAAAGTAAGTAGAAATGGCTGTTATCCGATTATCATAGGCTTAATGTCTGGTTATCCTCTTGGTGCCAAAACTTGTGGTGATATGGTGACCTTAAAGAAGATATCAAAAGCGGAGGGGCAGTATCTTTTGGCATTATGTAATAATGCAAGCATAACCTATATCATCAATTACATAGCGATTACTACCTTAAAAGAACCTTCCCTTCAATATGTCATCTTAGGTATTATTTATATGTCTTCCTTCGTTAGTTCTTTACTAAGTCTTAAAATATTTCATTTACAATGGGATATTTCAGCCCATAACGATATGCAGCAGCAAAGCTCTCATATAAAAAAAGCATTCAATTTTCGAGAAATCATAGATAATTCGATTATGAATGGTTTTGAAGTTATTACCAAGGTTGGCGGCTATATCATTCTGTTTTCAGTAATTTCCTATATTATGATAACGATTACTTCTACTGATAACTTAAATGCTCCTCCCTTTATTTTAGAAATCATAAAATTCACAAGACTTTTTATAATGGGTATTCTGGAAATAACAACGGGAACCTATCTAATCGGTGGGGCTAATATTTCATTCCACGCTAAATTTCTCTTAATTGTTACAATAACCGCATTGGGTGGATTTTCCAGCTTGGCTCAGACGTATAGTGTGTTGCATCAATCAAACCTGTCAATCAAAATCTACATAAAAACAAAGATAATGAATGCAGTAATTGCATCCATTATCTCATATTGCTATATTCTTATATTTTTATAATATGTATTAATATAAATCTTCAATGAAAGTATTTTCATCAAATTCAAAGTCATCATTACTATTTTCTTCCCCTTGCTCTTGATTGGATGTAGTAGCTGCTTGTACTTCTGCATCCTTTTCATTGGAAGAACTATATAACTGATCACATAATTCTTTTTTGTTGTTCACTACGATATCAAGATTATCTTTTAAAGAATCCACTAGCTTTTCTGATTTGGTTCTTGTGCTTTCATAAGCATTGGATAATACTTTTTCAACTTCAGAAAGCATTTCCTCTGTGTATCTAAGGGCTCCTGTACGGATTTGGTTTGCATCATTATTTGCAGACTGAAGAATTCTATTTGCTTCTTCATTGGCCTGTTCAATAACACTATTTGCCTGATAGTATGCCTGCTGCATTATTTCATGCTCATCAATCAGTGCATTGGTTCTTTCCCTGGCATCTGCTAAAATAGTTGCTGCCTGCTCTTGTGCATCATTAATAATGGCATCCCTGTTTGCAATAATCTTCTGATATCTTTTAATTTCATCTGGTGTTCTAAGTCTTAATTCATCTAAAAGATCATAAAGTTCATCCTTTGGTACGATAACTTTAGTTGATGAAAGGGGCTGCATTTTACAACTTTCAACAAATTCATAAATGTCCTCAATCAATTGTTCAATCTTACTTGTACTCATAATTATACTCTCCTATCAATCATTCATGCTTTTTCTAAAGCAGTTTATATACTATCAGATTTTTTTATGTCTTTATATTTTTGATACACCTTATCTACGATTTCTTTCGGAACTAACTCATCTATTCGCCCATTATACATGGCAATTTCCCGCACGACACTGGAACTTAAATATGCAAACTCAACACTGGTAGTTAAGAAAACAGTATCAATTCTTGGATTTACTTTATGATTAATCTGTGCTATCTGTAATTCATATTCAAAATCTGTGACTGCCCTAAGTCCACGTACTATAATATCAGCTTTTTTTAAATCTGCAAAATCTACCAATAGTCCTTCAAAAGCTTCTACTTCTACATTGGGCATGGATTTTGTTACTTCTTTTAACATATTAACACGTTCTTGTACAGTAAACAATGGGTTTTTAGAACTGTTGATCAATACACCAATTACTAATTTATCTACCAGCCTTGAAGAACGAATGATAATATCAAGATGTCCTAATGTTACAGGATCAAAACTTCCTGGGTATATACCGATTCTCATTAAATTTCCTTTCCAGTCTTCCTGCGAATAAACACATGCTTATTGGTTTTATAATTTTTTATCTTTTGAATTTCGAAGTTACTGTCTTCAATATAATTAAATTCTGTATTTATGGATGCCTCCACTATTATAGTCGTATCCACATGAATCAGAATGGAGTTATTAAGATAATCCAATATCTCTTTTTCATAATCCTGATTATAAGGAGGATCCATAAATATGATGTCAAAGCTTTCTTTTTTTGATTCCATCATTCTAAGGCCAGACAAAATATCATTATTGTATATTTCTGCCTTCTCCATTAATTTTGTTGCATCTAAATTACTTTTAATACAAGATACTGCTATTTTATTGTTCTCAACAAAAGAAGCCTTTCGTGCCCCACGGCTCAGTGCCTCAATCCCAATCGCACCGCTTCCACTAAATAAATCAAGAAAGTTTGTATCATACAAAATAGGATGAATCATATTAAATAAAGTTTCTTTTATTCTATCTGTGGTAGGTCTCGTTTCTAACCCTTCCACCGTTTTTAACTGGACACGTCTGGCACTACCAGCAATCACTCTCATTACATCATTCCTTTTACTTTAGTAAAACTAACAATTATCATTAAAACTCAGTTATAGTTCATATCATATCTGAATTAATTTTTACTTTATAGTGTACAGTTTATATCAAATTGTATCAAAATTCAAGAAATACTTTAAAAAATTCCCCAATTATTCCGATAATAGTAATCATTTTTTGATTGAATTACAACAAATAATTTGAAAAAGAAGGCTGCTTAAAATTAAGCAGCCTTCTTTTTATTTAATTAATTATATTCAGTTGTTTTGAGTTGCTTATTTACCAGCCATTGACTCTTCTTGTCTCTTAATCATCTGACGAACCATTTCTCCACCGACAGATCCATTTTGTTTAGAAGTTAAATCACCGTTGTAACCATTTGATAATGGAACACCGATTTCGTTCGCAACTTCCATCTTAAATCTGTTTAATGCTTCTCTCGCTTCAGGGACTTGCGTTCTTTGACGTGACATAATAAACTCCTCCATTTGTTATTTTGAGAGATGCGGTTAAATGATATTTCATTAAATCATAATGACTATTTCATTTTTGATATAAATACTCTTTCACAATTGTTTTATCTTATTTACGATAAATTTTTTATGATGCTCTCAAAATAATATAGTGATGTTATTAAGTTACGCTATTATTATGCGCAATATATTTATATATACACTGGTAATTTTTTCTACTTAAATATTTTGATCAAATCAATTTACTGCTCCAATCACATCATCTTTTATAATCTGCGTTAACTCGTCTTTCGTTGGGGCATCTATTGTAACCAGACGATTTGCCTGATTTACAATGATTTTTTCAAATACATTTCGAATCCCACGGGCATTGCCAAATATTTTTAATTTAGATTTTGGCATTGTGTTAAGTTTATCTTTCACTTCCAGCGTAGCATCTTCAGAAATTTTTAAATCTGTTCTTTTCGCCATGGTATTCAAGATATCAATAAGATCCTCTGTTGTATAATCAGAAAATTCAAGAAATTTATTAAATCTTGAAATCAAACCTGTATTAGATTTCAAGAAGTTTTCCATCTCTTTCTTATATCCTGCTACGATGACTACCAGATTATCCCTGTTATCTTCCATCATTTTAACTAAAGTATCGATTGCCTCACTGCCAAAATCATTAGAACCAACTCCATTGGTTAACGAATACGCTTCATCAATGAACAATACGCCACCAATTGCTTTTTCTACTACCTCTTTTACTTTTAACGCAGTTTGGCCAACATATCCGGCAACCAGGCCGGCACGGTCTGTTTCAACCAGGTTCCCATCTGATAGGAGCCCTAATTCTTTATATATTTTTGCAATTAATCTGGCTACTGTAGTTTTTCCTGTTCCCGGATTTCCTGTGAATACCATATGAAAAGACATATCCATCTGAGGCATATTATAAGTTTCCCTTAATTTTCTTACTTTAATTAAATTTATTAAAGAATTAATTTCTTCTTTCACATTGGATAGACCAACTAATTCATTTAATTCTGTAAGCAGACTGTCTAAATTATCTTCTTGTTCCGTCTCCTGAATATCATTTTTTACTTCTTCTTTACTCATCTCTTGTAAGCTCATATTATCCTTATGATTAGTCTTTCCTTCGATATGAGAATGGGAATCCTCTTGTTTATGATCCTGTATTGAACTTTTACTGCTGCTTTGTGTACTTGACTCTAATAGTTCGAAATTTATATTGAACTGATCATCACAAATCTTACGAAAAATATACTTATCATCAATTTTAGAATTATTTTTTGCTTTGGTATCTAAAAAAGCACTGATTTTCTTATAATACTCCTGAATATACTTCATAACATACATATCTTTTGAATTATTTAAGTATGACATTGCTAATAAAATATTCAGCATTGCATCAAAGAATACAACCGTTAAATTCGTATTTTTCTGGGAATCTCTCAGTCCACACAGTTGAAGTATAATTGGTGGAGCATTCATGATTTTCTTCGCATGATTCAAAATTTCTGTCGTTGGTTCCTCATCAGCAGGGTACATAATTGCATTTGTATTAGGAATAGATATGATAAAGTTTTTTATCTCATCATCTGTTTTATTACAATATACTGAAAGATTTATTAAAACAGACTGAACATATATATCTAACATTTCATAGATAGATTTTTGCAGCACAGATTCCGGATTATCCCAATAACCCTCATTTGATAAAAGACCACAATACTTTGTCAATAATATATAATTGTTTTTTGCAATTGTGTACAATCTACTGTTTGTATAAGAATGCATGTTTTCACCCCGTGTCGTATTTATCAGATTTTGATATGACTTAATCGAACATACTTGCATATCCATTGGATCCTTAAATCAAAGTTGAAAGATTTCTTCCCACTCCTTAATATTGTACTATAAATTTTAAAAAATAAAAATATAATTTCTGAAATTAGAGTAATGTATTTCCAGAGTAACTCATGATTTTTTCACCAAGATTTGGTTGTTTTTTGCATATCTGTGCAATATCTGCTTCTGACATCGTTTTTGCTGCTTCATTCGCATTTTTTAATATAGTTGCATCTGTATAGATGTCCCCTAATTTGAACTCCATAATTCCACTTTGCTTTACTCCAAACATATCTCCAGGCCCTCTTAATTTTAAATCTTCACTGGCAATAAAAAATCCATCATTGGATTTATTCAATATTTCCAAACGCTCTTTGGTTTCCTTGCTGTCAGAACCACTTACAAGAATACAATAAGATTGATATTTACCCCTGCCAACACGTCCGCGAAGCTGATGAAGTCCTGCAAGCCCAAAACGCTCTGCATTCTCAATCATTATTACTGTAGCATTGGGAACATTTACTCCTACTTCAATAACTGTCGTGGAAACCAATACCTGAATTTCATTTTTTTTGAACCGGTCCATAATATCATTCTTTTCTTTGGCCTTCATCTTACCATGTAAATATTCTATATTAATTGAACCAGGCAATGTATCTTTTAACTTATCGGTATATTCAATTACATTTTCTGCCTCAATCATTTCACTTTCTTCTACCATAGGACATATTACATAAGCTTGTCTTCCGGCTAAAACTTCTTTTTCTATAAATTTATATGCAGTTGGACGATAGCCTGAATTCACAACACAGTTCTTAATTGATAATCGGTTGGATGGCAATTCATCAATGATTGAGATATCCAGATCTCCATATAGAATAATCGCCAAAGTTCTTGGTATCGGAGTTGCACTCATGACTAATATATGTGGTTCCAATCCCTTGTTTGCCATCGCTTCTCTTTGCCTTACTCCAAAACGGTGCTGCTCATCTGTAATGACTAAAGCTAATTGATCATATTCTACTTTTTCTTGGATTAAAGCATGTGTTCCAACGATAATATCCACCTTATGAGATTTTATCCTCTCATAGGCTTCTCTTTTTTCTTTAATTGTCATAGAACCAACTAATAAACATACCTTAACTCCATAAGAAGTAAATAATTCTTCTAAAGATTCATAATGCTGTCTGGCTAATACCTCCGTAGGTACCATGAGCGTTCCCTGATAACCATTTTTAGCCGCCATAAGTAGTGCCAAGACTGCCACAATTGTTTTACCAGATCCAACATCCCCTTGAATTAAGCGGTTCATAATTGTGCCATTTCCTACATCGTTTTGAATTTCTCTCCAGACCTTTTTTTGAGCATTGGTTAATTCATAAGGTAACTCCTTAACTAATTCTTCACACTCTTTTGTATTTTTTAGGATATAATTACTTTGATTTTTTCCTTTGCTTTCTTTTAATTTGTTAAGGGCTAATGTAAATAAGAAAAATTCATCAAAAATAATTCTTTTTCTGGCTTTCATCATATGCTCTTTATCTTTTGGAAAATGAATTTCCCTGATTGCTTGATTGTAGGTAACTAAATTGTAATTTTTACGAATCTGTTTTGGAAGATAATCCTCTGTTAAATTAATCTGTGCCAGCACTTGCTTCACTGCTTTAGAGATAGTATGATTCGTAATACCGGCTGTTAATGGATACACAGGCTGTAATACATTTAATCTGTTATAAAATTCTTCTTTACTGAGTATGGCCGGCTGTTCTATTACTAATATCCCATTTTTACGAACAACTCTTCCCCGAAAGATATAATGGGTTCCAAGTTTTAGTGAATTTTTTAAAAATGGCATATTAAACCAGGTAAGATTCATGAATCCAGATTGATCTTTCACTGTACAGCTTACAATCGTAAGATTTCTAACTTTTTTCGTCTGTACTGATTTTTCAAGGGATGCCTCAATAGCCATGATTTCCCCTTCTTTTGCAGTAATGATTGGTATAATTCCTTCATATACATCATACCCTCTGGGGTAATGTTCCAATAGGTCATTTATTGTGTATATATCAAGTTTATTTAGGTTCTTCTCTGTTTTCTCACCAATTCCCTTGATTACACCAATAGAATCCTTTCCTTCCATTTTCTCACCTCCTGTTAACTCAAAATTGACAAAAATGAGGCTGTTAAGCAACAGCCCCATACTAATTTATTCAACAGATAATATAAAGTAATAAATTGGTTGACCACCTGAATGGATTTCTACATCCAGATCAGGGTGTTTTTCCATAATATGATCCGCAAGTTCATTCGCTGCATCCTCTGATACTTCTTCACCATAATATAAACTTACTAATTCTGAATCTTCATCAACAAGACAATCTATTAACTCAAGGGTAACATTATTAATACCTTGACCAACTGAAAGAATCGATTTATCTCCAATTCCCATGATGTCACCTTGTTTTATTTCTTTTCCATCAATACTTGTATCACGAACAGCATAAGTAACCTGACCACTCTTAACATTATGCATCTCTTCTAACATTCTTTGTTCGTTTTCTTCCGGAGATTTATCAAAAACAAAGTTAATAACTGCAGTAATACCCTGAGGTATTGTTTTTGAAGGGATGACAATGATTTGCTTATCTTCTGTTAACTCTTTTGCTTGTTCTGCAGCCAGAATGATATTCTTGTTATTCGGTAAAATAAAGATAGTATCCGCATTTACTTGGTCGATTGCATTTAACATATCTTCTGTACTTGGATTCATAGTCTGACCACCTTGAATCAGATAATCTACTCCTAATCCCTTGAATATTTCATTAATTCCATCGCCTACAGATACTGCTATAAACCCAACTTCTTTTCTTGGTGTGTTTTTTAGAGCCTCTTTTTTCTCTTGTTCTTCCTTAGCAGCAATTTTCTCAGCATCTTTGATTAATTTCTCATTATGCTCTTCTCTCATGTTATCAATCTTCATATTGGTAAGAGAACCATAAGTCAGAGCTTTTTGAATTGCAAGTCCAGGATCATTGGTATGTACATGGACTTTAACAATGTCGTCATCAGAAACAGCAACAATAGAATCACCAATGGATTCTAAATAACTCTTAAATTCCTGTTCTGTCTTTGAATTATATTCTTTTTCCAACATTATTATAAATTCAGTACAATATCCAAATTTAATATCTGCAGAACTGCTATTATCTATAACAAGGGTAGCTGTCTTCTTTGCAGCTGCCACTTCAAAATTAACTTCTTTACCAAGTAATGCATCATATGCACCTTTTAATATTGTTAATAAACCTTCTCCACCAGAATCTACAACACCGGCTTCTTTTAAAACTGGAAGCATTTCAGGAGTCTGGCTTAATACAATTTCCATATGCTTAAGTACTTCAGAACCAAAATACACTAAATCATCCGTTTTAGATACCAGTTCTGCTGCTTTCTCTGCTCCGCCTCTGGCAACTGTTAAGATTGTACCTTCTTTTGGTTTCATGACCGCTTTATAAGCAGTTTCAACAGCCTTTTGAAAAGCATTTGACATTACAGTAACATTTATCTCTTTTACATCTTGGATTTCTCTTGTAAATCCACGAAATAACTGTGAAAGTATAACACCTGAATTTCCTCTTGCTCCACGTAAAGAGCCACTTGAAATTGCTTTTGCAAGTGTATTGATTGTAGGATCTGTAATACTGCTTACTTCTTTTGCTGCTGCCATTATTGTTAATGTCATGTTTGTTCCGGTATCACCGTCTGGTACCGGGAAAACATTCAATTCATTTATTTCTTCTTTTCTAGCCTCAATGCTTTTAGCTCCTGCAAGAAACATTTTCTGAAGCATTTTCGCATCTATTGTATTAATAACCACTGGTTTGTTCCTCCTTAAATATGACTACACTTAAAATAAGATATGTTGTAGATTAATCCATCACACGCACACCTTCAACATAGATATATATTTTTTCTACTTCCATACCTGTAAACTCACTAACTTTATATTTCACATTACTGATTAAGTTCTCGCCAACTGCAGAAATACTTACTCCATATGCTACTATAATGTGTAAGTCAATATTAATCTTGTTATCTTCGATCACAACATTAACACCTTGGCTTAAGTTCTCACGTTTTAGAAGTTTTACAATTCCATCTTTCATGCTGATCGTAGCCATTCCTACAACACCAAAACATTCAATGGCAGCTGAACCAGCATATTTAGCAATTACTTCATTATCAATTAGCACTTCACCTATTTGAGTATTCATATGTCCTTTCATATTAACCCTCCAATTTCGATATATTTTGAGATTTTACTCTCTCTTATTTTTTAAAATCGTATATACACCAACCATAATCTATTTTCTTATCGCCTTCAATTAATTGCCCTTGCAAGCAAGTGATTGCTTTCACTCGTTTTGCCATAAATACTGCGTATTTATGACCCGTGAGCAATTTTGCCCTTGCAAGCAAGCAAAATTGCTTTCACGAGTATTATACCCTCTTTTTCATAAAAATGGAATACCATTTTTAATTATTACATATATAATAGTATATCTAACACCATGTCTGGATGTGCTATTATGAAAAAAATGTTGGGATTTATTTTATTTTGGATAGCTATTGGAATGACTATTATGTTATTTATGACTAATGGTATTATTGCCATATGTATTATATTATTATGCTTAATCCTGGGCTATAACCTGTTTTGTTCATAAAAATACTTTTTTCGGCTTATCAGAAAACAATAACCCTTACACGAAACTATTCGTACAAATACACAAGAAAGGACGGTTCTTATTGAAAAGAACCGTCCTTTTTCATTTTGCAAGAAATTGTCTTTACAAATTAAGCACGTTCAACTAAACCTGATTTAAGGCAAGAAGTACAAACATACATCTTCTTTGCATTACCATTAATCTTAACTCTTACAGATTTAACATTAGATTTCCACATTTTATTACTTCTTCTATGTGAATGGCTCACAGCGTTTCCAAAGTGAGCAGCTTTTTCGCAAATTGCACATTTAGCCATTGAAAGCACCTCCTTAAGGTAATTTAGGCCAGCAATATGGCTAATTACATAAGAATACAGCCACATGACCTACAGACAAAGTATATTTTAACAGATGACTTATAATAATGCAAGTACATTTTATATTTTTTTAATTACAGTTCAGTCATGCAGAAAGTAGAAATCGAGCTTATGGCTGAACTACAGTTTTTTAGTCTGTAGCTTCTGTATCCTCTGACGTTTCAGGTACTTTCATCTCATTCATTTTGCTCATAATATTGTCATCTTCTTTTTTATCTTTTGTGAATTTATTTACAAATTCCGGTACCATATCCAATACCTTAGTCACTACATCCTGATTTTTAACATTTACTAACCTTGCCGAACCATTCTGAATCACTAAAACGGAACTTGGAGATATTTTACCACCCAGTCCGCCACCCCCATTATTCTTTTTATTATTATCTTCAGCAAATGCTCCTGCTGCAACACCAAAGCTTACATCTACCAGAGGTAATATAATCGTACCATCATCAAATTTAATGGCGTCACCTACTACTGTCTTTGTAGTTAAAAAACTATCCATTCCTTTAAATAACGACTCTACTGTTGAATTGAAACTATTTTCTGCCATTATAACTCCTCCTTAAGTTCTTGATAACTCTTTAATAATTGTTTAAAATTCTTATCTAGTAATAATTTAATACATATTATTGCCAATGTAAATAATCGAATTCTTCCTTTTGCATTTATATGGCCTTCTAATATTTCCTCATTAAAATCTGGTATGATTTTAACACTTTTTTGATAAAGATGATAGGTTAGACTTATAACTCCAAGCACCTGGCCTGTCGAGCAAGGATCTCCTGTTCCAAAATGTATATTTGCTTCTACTCTTTTAGGAAAGATATGTCTTGTAATCTTTTTTATGCTTAGCCATATCTTTTTAATCCCTGCTTTATTTATTTCATCTGTTAAGAATGTTTTAATTAAATGAAAACGATAAATTATAGATTCTCTGGTAAGATTCAATTCTATTAACTTAAGTTTTAATCTGTTAAAAAAGGTTTGTATTTTAGCAATAATATTTTTTATCTTTTGATAAAAATTATATACTTTACTACGTAGTTTTTCCCATATTGATATTTTTTTATTTTCTAGATTAGTTTTTTTCTGATAATCCTTAATATCGTTTTCTCTAATACTCTTAGTCTTCTCATTATTCCCTTGAATATTTTTATTTTGTTCCTCATTCTCTGAACTGACATTTGATTTTTCCTCATTTTCCCTGATATCTAATCCTTCATTATTACGAATATCCAATGCAGTATGTTTATTTTCACCTTTTTCAATCTTTGCTACCTTCTTGCTTCTTTTAATTTCTTTGCTATGTTTTCTCTTGGATTTTGTTTTTTTTACTCTTTTGCTTTTTTGCGATTTTATCTTTTCAGGTCTATGGCTGTCTTTAATAATAAACCCAAATATCCGAAACTGATACTGTATTTTTTCTTTCTCATATTTTAATCGAAAATACAATATCCTTAATATCCAATGTACTTTTACATATCCTTGGATATCTTCATATTTCTTAGCCTCTACTTGATAGCGGATTGGTACAAATAATACAATAAGTGCAAGAATCAGTAGAATTCCCAGAATCGATATTAATATGATACCTATTGTCTTTAATATAAAAAATAAAATATGAAGCATCCAGTCATCTACCACCTATCACATATCCTTCTCATGAATTAAATTTATAATAATCTCTTACTTTAAAATCGCCAGTATTCTTATAAATCTCTTCCAGCATTGCAGCAGCTAATTCAATCGCACTTTCTCTTCCTAATGCAAGTCCTAAAATACAGATTTCTCTTCTTTTATAATAATCAAATAATAATTCATTGGCATTCATAATATCAAAGAGATTATTCCCATTGGACGCAAAGGTAATACAATAAATATGTAGGGATAATTTACCCTCATTTATTCTTTTTATAACTTTTTTCTGCTTATTCTCTATTAATTTATCTACATAAAGATTATCATACCATTTTACCATATTTTGTCCTCCAAGCCAAGCAAAATTAAGCTCATCTTATTTGGCGTAAACATTATATTGATTCCATCAATTGTCTTATAATGTTTATACTGGCTGCTTTCTCTGCTTCATTATTGCAACTGGATATCGAATTCATAATATATTCGAGCACTTCATTGGAACTATGAAAGAAAACCGGCATCTTATTCAGTGTGTTAGCCATAATTGCTCTGGTTACTAACTGATTTTTCTGCTTAAATGATTCTTTTAATTCTAAAATAAAGTCTTCTGTAACTGTTGTGATATATTTATCATCCGCCAATTCTTCCGTATCGTTCTTATTGATATCTATAAATAAACTTGTTGACAATAATTTTTGGCAAGTATACAAAGAAGAATAGATTTTACCTAACATTATGCTATGAATAAATGGAGTATGTCTCTCCTTGATATCATGAAGAAAACCTTCATACTTTACTACATGAAATCCAATTTCTTCTTGTTTTCCTTCTATCATCTCTAACATTTCCACTAATGGCTTTATATCTTCATCAAAATTATTATCCATAAAATTATGATTCAATTCAGATAGGATATTTTTACATGCTTCTTCTGTTTTTTCATCCGTTTGATCAACATAAGGAGATGCTAATAATACTACATAGAGATTGTTGATAATCTCTTCCAATTGAATATATATATCAGTCATATATCTTATAAATTCGGCACCTTTATTTAGTTTCTTACATAAGCTTTTATAAGTTTTATGCTCTAAATTCCTATAATCCGCTGTCTCTAATTCCTCTTTTAAACTAATTAAATCAGAAAATTCCTCTTCTATCCCCTCAGGACTATATAACATAGAACTTGCTTTAAGTATATACAGATAGTTTTCAACAGAAGATTTATCAGAGCCTTTATAGATAGATAAACTATCTGATAAAATAGTAAAATATTTTGTTTTTGCCATACGTATTGGAAGTTGTCCAATCACTTCTTTCATTCTGTCATTAATAATTATATTGTCTTTTACAGCAAATATAAAATTAAAAATCTCTTTCACTGCTGTTTCATTATCTATATCAGGGATTGTAGTTTCATATTTTAGTTCCAAACGATTTAGCACGTATTCATATATTTGCAACGTATCTGTATATGCAGTTAAAATCTCCATTTTTTTCATTATTTCTAATCTGGATCCATCTAACTTCCTTACGGAATCTTCTATGAGCTCTCCATTAAATTGTGAAAGATAAGCATCCTTCATAATACTGTGAATTGATTTCATAATACTCTTTACATTTTTGATCTGAGGATTTTCCTTGTCTCTTACAACTTCATAGAATGTGAAATAGTTCATAACCAGACGTACCAAAGCATATTCATAATAGTCATTCATTAATCTTTGACTAAATCTTGGCAGGTTCATTTCTAGATTCTTCCCATTATTAATCTCCTTTAAAATACTATCCATCTTAATATTCATAACTTTTCCTCCAAAGTAATGTCTAAAATAGGTTGCAGTTCAGCTATAAGCTCAACTGAGCTGTAACTAAAATTGGTGTCTATTACTTAATAATAGACACCAAAATCACTTCGATGTAAAAAATGCATTATCTATCATGATGTACATGTTCATGAGTGAATAGATGCTCCATACAATATTCATAATTACCGTCACATTTTGAGCAGAAACGAAACTCTAAATTTTCATCATCAAGCTCTGTTTTTCCACAAACCGCGCATTTATGCCTGGTTATGGACGATGCTCTCTTTACTTCTTTTTTAAAAGTTGCTTTTCGTTTCATTTCTCTTGGTGATATTTTTTTATAATTTCTGGTATATAAAAAGAATATTAAAAAGTTTGCTAATGCTACTAATATGGAAATGGCATTGGCAACTCCATAAATACCCATTGTAAAACTTGATATCACTTCATATCCAATAAATGCACCATATAGATAGGCTAACCATTTTACTTTCACCGGTATGATAAAGAATATTAAAAATTGCATATTCGGATATAATACTGCAAATGCAAAAAACATGGATTGATAAATATAAGTTAAACCATTTGGGTACGGTATCGGTATGAATAGATATAATATTACTGCAGCTAATATATTAAACAATAAACCTGAAATATAATATAAATTAAAACGAAATGCTCCCCATGCATTCTCTAATGCATTTCCTATTATATAATAAAGATACATCTCTAATGCAAAAAACAAGATACTTGATCCACCTGACAAGATACTTGGTTGTATAATAAAAGTAAGCAGTCTCCATACTTGTCCTTCAAATATCTTACCTATATCTAAGCTAAGATAAGTATTATAAAAAGAAGGATTAATGGTCGTTAAAATTGCTCCGCCCACATTTATGACAATAATATAATATATGAAATTGTGAATTGCATATCTTCCAAATTTTCTTTCAAGTTTATTCAAAAAATTCATAGGGTCACCTTTCGTTTAAAATAAATCTTTTTTTGCCAATAAAAATGCCACGATTCCAGTTATAACAAAAGAAGCGACAGTTACAATGAGAAAACCGTTGGGATTTTGTGCTGCTGGTATTCCATTTACGTTCATTCCAAAAAATCCTGATATCATTGAAGGAATGGATAAAGCAATAGTAACAGATGCTAAAAACTTCATAACTATATTAAGATTATTAGAAATTACAGATGCAAATGCATCCATAGTCCCGCTAAGTATGTTGCTGTAAATATTAGCCATTTCAATAGCCTGTTTATTTTCAATAATAACATCTTCCAGTAATTCTGTGTCTTCCGGATATTGTTTAATACTTTTACTTCTTAATAATTTTTCCAATACAACTTCGTTGGCTCTTAATGAAGTTGAAAAGTATACCAAGCTTTTTTCTAATTCAAGTAATTCAATTAATTCACGATTTTTTGTAGAGATATGTAATTTCTTCTCTATCTCTTCACTTCTTCGGTCTATTATACGTAAGTGCTGCAGGAATACAGTTGCATTACGATATAAGATCTGCAGAATAAATCTTGTTTTTTTAAAGGTATAGAAGTCTCTGACTCTTCCATCCATAAAGCCTTTTAATACCGATGTTTCTTCAAGGCATATAGTAATAATAGCATCCCTTGCTATTATAATAGCCAAAGGCATTGTAGCATATCTATCTTTTTCATTTCTCTCTTCCAGACTAGGAACATCCACAATAATTAGTGTATAATCCTCTTCAATTTCAATTCTGGGACGTTCTTCCTCATCCAGAGGCGCTCTTAAATCGTCAATATCAATTGTAAAGCGCTCTGAAACCTCCAATAATTCTGTTGCTGACGGATCTGTTAATGCAACCCAGCATCCTTCTTGCATATCATTAATTTGACGGAAGCCATCTTCAAAAGTTTTATATACTGTTAACATAGTTATCTCCTTATTACTGCCAAATTACAGGCAGCCATAATGAATCATAAATAACCTTAACAGTTTAAATTAAAGATATATGATGAATATGCACTACCCTCGTATGCAGTTTATGATTATATTTTTCGTATTGTTGCTATGTTTTATACTACTACTCGGTCCCGTTTCCATATAATCACATCCTTTCAACTTTATCTTTAATGTTTGTCCATGTAATATGTTTATTTCATCCTATTCATTATATGTTTTATAGATTGCTTTGTCAAACATATTTCAAATTGATTCCTTATATTTTATCTTATGACTAGTAGCTGTAACACTCTCACCTATAAAGTGGAAGCAAACAGCTACTATGTCCTGGAATCCTTATTATCTATTTATATTTTGATTTGTGTTTCCATTCATATTATTTCTGTCCACGCCATCATTCATAGTTACATTGATTGTTGAACCTGGTTTTAACATAATATCTTCTAAATTATTATATAATAATAATTCCTCCAGTTCCATGTTAAACTGATCTAAGATATCCTGAATTGTATCCATATCTTTTACTACATATGCCATTATGTTATTGGACCGTTCAGTAGGAGCTGAAATAGGAATCGCTATTCTGGTACCATTATTATTTTGAGCTTGTCGTACTGTAGACATCATAGTAGCTCTTCGACCAAAAGTAGTTGGCACCGGTATTGTTGGCGTTGTTGGTATCGTCGGTATTGTTGGCATCGCTGGTGTTGTCGGCATCGTTGGCATTGTTGGCATTGTTGGCATCGTTGGCATCATTGGCATTGTTGGCATCGTCGGCGTTGTTGGTATCGTCGGCATTGTTGGCATCGCTGGTATCGTTGGCATCGCTGGCATTGTCGGCATTGTTGGCATTGTTGGCATTGTTGGCATCGTTGGCATCGTTGGCATTGTTGGCATTGTTGGCATCGCTGGTGTTGTCGGCATTGTTACAGTCGTTGGCCTGGCTGTTCCTGTTGGTATTGCTGGATTTACTGTTCCGCCACCGTTTCCTGTTCCTGTTGGTATTGTTGGAGCCGTTGGTCTCACTGTTCCTGTCGGCATTGTCGGACGTACTGTTCCGCCACTGTTTCCATTTCCATTTCCATTTCTATTTCCTGTTGGTGCTGTTGGCATCGTTACAGTCGTTGGTCTGGCCGTTCCTGTTGGTGCCGTTGGAGCTGTTGGCATTGTTGGCCTTTGGACCTCTACTTCAACTGCCCTTCCATTATTATTGTTCACTAATGGTATACAAATTTCATCTCCAACCTGAAGATTGTACATATCTGCGAATGGATTAGCTCGAAGCAGCATTGCTAGTGGTATATTATATCTTCTACTTATACTATACAGCGTATCTCCTCTTTTGATATTGTATACCATACCTTCGCAATGAAGAAAATTCATAATTTTCACTCTTTCCTAATATTATATCAATATCATAATATTCTTTTAGATGTCTACTTGTGATAAAATCTATAAAGAATTATCTACTGAAAGAATATACAGAAAATGATGTCAAAAAATGAACTATTTGCATATTAATAATATGTTAAGAGAATTTTTACTTATTAAATGTTGAATTAAGATTTTTTTCATCGTATAATAATGTTTGATTCTTTTATCTGATGACTACCAACTGTAACACTTCCATTTCTTCTAAAGTAGGAGATAACAGCTGTTATGTCCTTAGATAAGTAAAACTTAATATATCCATAGTAAAGATGTTATATTATAAGGAGGCAAGCAGCGTTTTTAATATGCTGAGTGAATTATGAAAACAAATATTAAACTAGGTATTGATATTGGCTCTACTACCGTAAAAATAGCAATACTAGACGAACATAAGAATATATTATTCTCCGATTATGAAAGACATTATGCAAATATTCAAGATACATTGTCTAAATTAATAGAGAAGTCTATTAATCAAATAGGTGATATGGAATTAGCTCCTATGATTACAGGTTCTGGTGGACTATCCATTTCAAAGCACTTAAATGTACCCTTTATTCAAGAAGTAGTTGCTGTTGCAACAGCTTTGGAAGATTATGCTCCTCAAACCGATGTTGCTATTGAACTTGGTGGGGAAGATGCCAAAATTATATATTTTTCTAATGGTATTGAACAGAGAATGAATGGTATCTGCGCTGGTGGTACCGGTTCCTTCATTGATCAGATGGCTACCTTATTAAAAACAGATGCAATAGGATTAAATGAATATGCCAAGAACTATAAGGCAATCTATCCAATTGCCGCAAGATGTGGAGTGTTTGCAAAATCAGATATCCAGCCTTTAATTAATGAAGGTGCTACCAAAGAAGATTTATCTGCATCTATTTTTCAGGCAGTCGTAAATCAAACGATTAGTGGTTTGGCGTGTGGTAAGCCAATTAGAGGAAATGTGGCATTTCTTGGAGGTCCACTCCACTTTTTAACTGAGCTTAAAAATGCATTTATACGAACTCTTAAATTAACAGAGGAGCAAATTATAGCGCCGGAACATTCTCATCTGTTTGCAGCTATTGGTAGCGCTCTGAATACAAAATTTGAAGTAACAACCACATTAAGGGAATTATGTAATAAACTTTCATCAAATATAAAGCTTGAATTTGAAGTTAACCGTATGGATCCACTTTTTAAAGATCAAGAAGAATATGATGATTTTATTAAAAGACATTCAGTGCACCAGGTAGCAAAAGCTGATTTAAATACATATGAAGGAGACTGTTTTCTTGGAATTGACGCAGGTTCTACCACGACTAAAGTTGCTTTGGTTGGTGAAGATGGTTCTTTATTATACTCTTTCTATAGCAATAATAATGGCAGCCCATTAAAGACAACGATTAAATCTATTAAAGAAATCTATTCACTATTGCCTGATAGTGCCAAAATAGTTCGTTCCTGTTCTACAGGATATGGAGAAGCTCTTATAAAATCGGCTCTTATGTTAGATGAAGGTGAAGTTGAAACAGTTGCTCATTATTATGCTGCAGCCTTTTTTGAGCCAGAAGTAGATTGTATTCTTGACATTGGTGGTCAGGATATGAAATGTATTAAGATAAAGAACAAAACTGTTGATACTGTACAATTAAACGAAGCTTGTTCCTCTGGGTGCGGTTCATTTATTGAAACCTTTGCAAAATCTTTGAATTATGAAGTATCTGATTTTGCAAAAGTGGCCCTGTTTGCAAAAAATCCAATAGATTTAGGTTCCAGATGTACTGTTTTCATGAATTCCAAAGTGAAACAAGCTCAAAAAGAAGGAGCAAATGTTTCTGATATTTCAGCCGGTCTTGCTTATTCCGTTATTAAAAACGCCCTTCTTAAAGTTATAAAGATCACCGATCCAAAGGATTTAGGTGAAAAAATTGTTGTTCAAGGCGGAACTTTTTATAATGATGCGGTTCTTCGAAGTTTTGAAAAAATATCAGAATGCAGTGCTGTAAGGCCTGATATCGCAGGTATTATGGGAGCATTTGGTGCTGCTTTAATAGCCAGGGAACATTATAGTGAAGACACTCCTACTACCATGCTGACCATTGATAAAATAAATTCATTAGTATTCGAGACTTCTATGGCAAGGTGTAAAGGATGTACCAATAATTGTTTGTTAACAATTAATCGTTTTACTGGTGGCCGTCAGTTTATATCAGGAAACCGTTGTGAACGTGGCCTTGGCAAAGAAAAAAATAAAGATAACATACCTAATCTCTTTGAATATAAGAATAAATTACTCTTTACCTATACCCCTTTGGAAGAGGATAAAGCATATAGAGGCAGTGTGGGAATTCCAAGAGTTTTAAATCTTTATGAAAACTATCCCTTCTGGTTTACATTCTTTACAGAATTAGGCTATAAGGTTGTTTTATCACCAGAGTCCAGCCATAAAATATATGAATTGGGTATTGAATCTATTCCAAGTGAATCTGAATGTTACCCAGCTAAATTAGCACATGGACATGTAACCTGGCTTATTAGGCAAGGTATTGATTATATTTTTTATCCATGTATCCCATATGAAAGACCTGAGATAGATGGCGCAAATAATCACTATAACTGTCCGATCGTAACATCATATGCTGAAAACATTAAGAATAATGTAGATGAGCTTAGAACTTTAAATATTAATTTCCAAAATCCTTTTATGTCATTTGAAAGTGAAGAAATCCTGTCAAAGCGTCTTGTAAGCTATATGAAAGAGCAAAATAATATTCCGGAAACGGAAGTACGAAACGCCGTTGCTCTTGCCTGGAAAGAGCTTGCAATGATTCGCCTTAAGATGCAGAAGAAAGGGGAAGAGACCCTTGAATATCTTAAAGAGACAGGCAAAAAAGGTATTGTTCTGGCAGGAAGGCCATATCATATTGATCCAGAAATAAATCATGGAATACCAGAATTAATTAATTCCTACGGTGTTGCCGTATTAACGGAAGATTCTGTTTCTCATATAGTTAAGATTGATCGTCCATTAAATGTAATGGATCAATGGATGTATCATTCCAGACTATATGCTGCCGCATCTTTAGTGGCAACTGATTCAAATCTTGAATTAATTCAATTGAATTCATTTGGTTGTGGTTTAGATGCTGTTACTACTGACCAAGTAAGTGAAATATTAACAAAATCCGGTAAAATATATACTGTACTTAAGATTGATGAAGTAAATAATCTGGGAGCCGCCAGAATTCGTATTCGCTCTCTCCTATCTGCAATAAAAGATAGAGAGAAAAAGCATGTAGAGCCGCACCCTGTTTCAGCCGCCTATAAGAGGGTAATCTTTACAGAAGAAATGAAAAAAGATTATACGATTCTGTGTCCTCAGATGTCACCAATTCATTTTGATCTTTTACAGCCTGCCCTTAGATCTTGCGGATACAATGTTGAAGTACTACCTAATGATAACAAAAAAGCGGTAGATGTGGGCTTAAAATATGTCAATAACGATGCATGCTTTCCATCCCTAATGGTTGTTGGTCAAATAATGGATGCATTGTTATCCGGCAAATATGATTTAAATAAAGTTGCCGTTATAATCACTCAGACCGGTGGTGGATGCAGAGCATCGAATTATATTGGATTTATCAGAAGAGCTCTTATTAAAGCAAATATGCCACAGATTCCTGTAATTTCATTAAGTGCTCAGGGATTAGAAAAGAATCCCGGTTTAAAAATCACTCCTAAGATGTTAAACAGAGCAATGCAGGCAATCGTATATGGTGATGTATTCATGCGGGTATTATATAAGACCAGACCATATGAACAAATTCCAGGTTCCGCAAATGCTCTTCATGATAAGTGGAGAACTATTTGCCAGAAATCTGTAATGAATGGAAATTGGTCCGAATATAAACAAAATATTAAGGGTATTATCCACGAATTTGATACGCTTCCACTTACAGAGGAAGTCAAACCTAAGGTTGGTATCGTGGGAGAGATTTTAGTAAAATTTCTACCTGCGGCCAACAATCATCTGGTAGAGCTGATAGAATCTGAAGGGGCTGAAGCCGTTGTCCCAGACTTATTAGATTTCCTAATGTATTGTTCTTACAATACAAACTTTAAAGCTGAATTTCTTGGAAAATCAAAAGTAAGTGCAACAGTTAATAATATTGCAATTCGTATGCTGGAGCATTTTAGAAAAGAAGCATCTAAAATATTAAAAGCAAGTACTCGTTTCACTCCTCCTGTTCCTATCGCTACTCTTGCTGAATACGCTTCACCTATTGTATCATTGGGAAATCAAACTGGAGAAGGCTGGTTTTTAACAGGTGAGATGATAGAATTAATTCATTCTGGAGTTGATAATATCGTATGTACTCAACCATTTGCCTGTCTGCCAAATCATGTAGTTGGTAAAGGAGTTATCAAAGAATTACGTGCAAAATTCCCTGATTCCAATATTGTTGCAATAGATTACGATCCGGGTGCCAGTGAAGTCAATCAATTAAATCGTATCAAATTGATGCTTTCAACAGCAAACAAGAAATTAGAAAAGAAAGTATAAAATACAGCCGCTTTCGGATGAACTGAAAGCGGCTGTATTATTATCCTAACCAATTTATAATATCTTTTGTAGCTTTAAAACAATCTGATTTTAAAAAGTCATCCTGGTATTTTTCAGAGCACATCATAGGATGTCTACTTTTATAAAAGATACCTTGTTCAATTATCTTTTCGCAATCTTGAGCTTCATTTCCCCATAAGAACCAGTTCATATCAGGTTTTTTAAGCCCGATGTAATGAATTACTTCGCCCATAAAATCATTCCATATATGTCTATGAGCATTTGGTGTTCCTACTTTCGTTGTTAAATAGCGATTAAGAAATAACACTCCTTGTTGCTCTAAGGAGTCATACCATTTCCTTGGCTGCAATATTGGAAAATCACCTGATTCAATTTCCTTTACAATATCTTTGTATCTTTTGATTTCTTTATAATCTTCTATGTCATTATAGGTTTTATATACTAATCTAACCATATTTTTTAAAGATACTTGTCTAAAAGACTGAGACCAATTTACAAGGTTATTCGGTTGAAATGCTCTTCCTATAGCCACTAAATCACCATTATCCAGGGAATAATAAGGATCCTGTCCTACAATACATACTTTTATATTTTCTAAATTATTATTCATAAATCTAAGTATATTCTCTTTTGCCGGTGTATAATCATTCCCCAGCTGATCTTCGATATCACTCAGTTTCTTTAGAACATCTTCATTAAGAAAATCATCCCATGACTTAGATCTGTCTTCATTTAATAACATATTTTCTCCAACTCTAAATTTTATAGCCTAACACTTACTTCTCTTTCATGAAGATATTTTTTCACATCTTTAATCTCTAATTCCTTATAATGAAATAAAGAAGCAGCCAATGCCGCATCTGCTTTTCCTTTTGTTAGTGCATCATAAAAATGTTCTTTCGTACCTGCACCGCCAGATGCGATTACTGGTACAGAGACATTTTCAGAAATTACTCTGGTTAATTCTAAATCATAGCCATTCTTAGTCCCATCCTGATCCATACTAGTTAACAATATTTCTCCAGCACCTAATTTGGTTGCTTGTATAGCCCATTCTACTGCATCAATTCCCATATCTACTCGTCCACCATTCTTATAGATATTCCATCCTGATCCATCTGGACGCTTTTTGGCATCCATGGCCAAAACAACACATTGAGTTCCGAATTTCTCTGCCGCCTCAGAAATCAAAGTCGGGTTTAAAATCGCAGCAGTATTTACAGCAATCTTATCTGCACCTTCCCTTAATATCACTTTGAAATCTTCTACCGTACGGATTCCACCACCTACTGTAAATGGTATAAATACTGTTTGGGCAACTCTTCTCACCATATCTAACTTTATTGTTCTTGCATCAGAAGATGCAGTGATATCAAGAAATACCAGCTCATCTGCACCAGCTTTATCATAAGCCGCTCCAACTTCAACGGGATCTCCGGCATCTCGTAGATTTACAAAATTAATTCCTTTTACAACACGGCCATTATGAACATCAAGGCAGGGTATGATTCTCTTAGTAAGCATAAACTCTCCTTTAAATTAATGCAAAATTTTTCAGTATCTGTAGCCCAACTTCTCCACTCTTCTCTGGATGAAACTGGCAGGCATAAATATTATCTTTCTCAATAGAAGCATGAATTAATGTGCCATAATCTGTCGTTGCCGCTACTTCATTTATATTCTTAGCTTTTAAATAGTAGGAATGAACAAAGTATACATAAGAATTATCTTCAATTCCCTGAAATAATTTTGATTTTGGATTAATACCAAGTGAATTCCAGCCCATATGGGGTATCTTAAGACCAGGTGTATCAGGAATTTTTATAATCTCTCCATCTAATATAGACATGCCCTGAATCTCAGGTGATTCCTCACTGGCTCCAAATAGTAACTGTAAGCCCAGACAGATGCCAAGTAAAGGAGTTTTTTTATCTGTTATTTCTCTAATTGTATCGACAAGATCATACTTGTATAATTTATCCATTGCAGTTCCAAAGGAACCCACTCCAGGCAGAATTACTTTCTCAGCTTTTAATATTTCTTCTTTCTCTCTAGTGATGATTGTCTTCTGTCCAATAAAATTTAAAGCTTTTTCGACACTTTTTAAATTACCGGCATCATAATCTATTATTGTAATCATTCTTTTCCTTTCTGGGCTGCATCATACACTTTTTTACTATAGGTAGTTTGATCTTCACTCTTTAATATATCTAATGCTTCTTCTTCCGATAATTGATATGAATTCTTTAACTCAGATAAAATTTGGTCTCTAACATAATTTAAATCTGTTTCTATGCCAAGTTCTTTTGCCAGGTCAATATATTTATCATACCTATTCAACCCTTTCACTAAAGAATCAAGAGCCTGTGGATATGCGCCCATGGAATAAAAACTATTATATGAATTTAATTGCTTATTTACATACATAACTGTCATAACTTTATCATAAAGTTCCATATCTTTGTCTTTAACTTCTACTCCTGAAAGTGCATCATAAGCATAATTATATCTTTGTCTTTGAAATTCTGTTGAAGCCTTAGTAATTGAAGATGAGTAGGAAATAATTTCAGTCCCGGAAATTATAACAATAGCTAATGCAACAAATATTGAGAATATTATCATTGTAGCATATTTATTAATTTTACCTAAATCTACTTCCTCTATTTCCTCTTTTTTTGATTTTTTCGGTTTTACAACCTTTTTCACTTTCTTTTCTGTATTGTTTCCTTTTTTCTTCTTTAAGAAAGAAAGAAATCCTTTTTTCTCATTATTCTCTTCATCCTCAGAAGCTCTTTTGGCCTTATTTTTAGCTTTATTCTTAGCTTTTCTAATTTTCTTTTTTTCTTCTTCAATAGCTTCTCGTTCCAGATCATCTTCCTCTGGTCCAAACATAAGTTCCTTGAATATACTTCTCTTCTTTTCTTTTTCTTTTACCTTTTTAATAGTATCTTCTTTTCCAATACCAGGAATTTCAACCGAAGGAACATCATTCACAGCTAAATCTTCTAATGTACCCACAGTATCCAATGTATCTGAGAATACATCACCAATATCGCTTCCAAAATCAAGACCGATATCTGCATTTTCAGAGGATAAGCTATCCAAAGAAAGGATATCATCATCAACAGATTTACCCAAATCATTGTCCACTCCATTACTCTCAGCCAAAGTTGCCGCATTGTCCTCATTAGATAAAAAATCTAATAATTCATTAATATTTTCACTATCTTCTGTTAAAATATCATCTTCAAGTGATAAAAAACTTGTATCATTCTGTGGATTTTCAGCTGTCTCTTCATGATTATCTTCAGTATCCTGATTATTATCTGATTCACTACCTAAAATGCTTATATTTTCAAAGCTGTTGCCCAAATCATTACCCATGTTTCCATCATGAGAATCCGACATTGCAGCATCATCCATATGTTCATCATTATCTGATGGCCAGTCCACACTTTCTGAATTATCACCAACCGCATCCATGAAGTCAAATATATTATTCATATCAAATGCTTCATCTTCCTGCTCTTCATTCTCAGATGATTCATCCAGCATTACATCTTCAAATTGTTCCATGGTAATTGGCCCCATATCTGCAATACTCATATCATCTGTTGCAATACTGGCTGGGTCCATATCAATGGATTCCATATTCATTAAATCTTGTAAATTATCCGCTTCTCTTTTCTCCATCTTTTCTGCCTTTTCACTTTCACTATTCTCGGGTATATTTTGATTTAATTTATCATGTACCATTTGTTCTGAACTTTCATTTAGACTATCTTTAGATCTTTTCTTTAACCGTCTTTGAGTCATAGTTTTAGTATTCTCTGTATTCTCAGACTGAGTACTAACGACTGAATTCAATAATTCATCTAAGTAAGATTCTTTTGAATTGCAATTATCACATAATACCTGATCATCAGATATTTCAGTATTACAATTTTTACATTTTCCCATCCTCATACTCTCCTCATTTGTACAAATTTAAATGTATAGCAAATTTAATTTATTACAATTTTATCATAATTTCGATATAGAAACAACAATTTTACAAATTTATGATAAAACTCAAAAAATTATATGAATTTATTTATCTCTCTTAGGAATTCAATTGAACTCATGGAAATTGATATCGATTTTTCACCAATTTCTTCTGGAATCTGTGGAAACTTTTTATTAATCCGTATCATTTTAGCTTTCCCATTAATAAATGTGTTTTTTTCAAATGGCCAGCGTATTACCATCGGGTTATCAAAATTCTCCCCAAATTCAATCATTAATATCTTCCGATTCAAAGTATTTTGGAACCAGTTCATGTACACCTGCCATTGTTCTAAATACCCTTTTTCACTATAATTTGAAGAATCTTTTCTTATATTAAAGATTGCATTGCCATGGCATCTTGGACATTTAGGATAATATCTTTCCAGTTCTGATTCATTACCAGCCTCAGCCAATTTAATAATAGTTCCAAAATTACTCATTATAAATTGAATATACTCATCATTTAACCAAACATCCTGTGTACATAGTTTTTCACATTGGAATAATCCTTCATTTCCACATGGGGAAACAATCTTATTCCTGTCCAGAGATGAGCTATATGCAGATAAGTCTGTATTCATATTGACAACAAAATAATTTTTATCTTTTACCAACTGATAAATCAATTCATATGGATTATTTTTATTGTCTCGATTTTTGTTATAATACACTTTTAAAATACTATCCATTATATTTCCTATGGCATTTTTATTTATAACTCTTTCTAAATCTTTTTTATTTTTTATGTTTAGATAATGTAGCGGACGATAAATTTCATCTTCCAGACCATCAAGGGATACTTCTTCTCCGCATCCAATTAAAACGTAATACGAATCTTTGATTAATTCTAATATTTCTTCATAATTTATATTCATATGATACACCTTTCTTGCAAATTATAATTAATTATATAATACAACACAAATAATTCAATATGAAATTTAAAAATGATCAGAACTCTGTAGAATTCTGATCATTTTATCTAAATAACTTCAATAAATGAATACTATTATTTTATCTTTATCTATAAATATTCTTTAATAATTAAAATACTAATATAAAACCAGCTTATCAATCTCTTTCACTAATTCACCAATTTCAGGTTTTGTTAATTGAGCATCTGCCCCTAATAATTCACCTTTTCTTCTCATATCATCATTAATCAACGAAGAAAAAATAACAACCGGTATTCCTTTAAATGCATCATCACTTTTCACTAATTTTGTAAGTCTATGCCCATCCATTTGCGGCATTTCTATATCAGTTATGACACATGACACATTTGTTTCTATGGTACCAGAAGCTTTATATTCATTTAACTTATTCCATGCTTCTTGTCCATTGTTTGTAGTAACCACATTGGTATATCCAGCTTTATGAAGGCATTCTAATATTAACTTACTGAGTAAATGAGAATCTTCTGCAATTAATATTGGAGATTCATTTCTTTTTCTTTTTCCTAATTGATCAATATCTGATACCTTTAAACCAGTTTCAGGATTAATATCCGATACTATTTTCTCAAAATCTAATATGATAATTAATTTACCATCTAACTTAATAATCCCTGTGGCCAGGCCACTTCCTTCAGAACTTATTGTTGAGTCAGGTTTTAATATCTCTTCCCATGAAACTCTGTGAATACCTACTACACCATGAACATGAAATCCTGTATTTAATTTATTAAAGTTCGTAACAATATACTTGTCTGTAGTTTTATCAGTGGAATCAGGTAAATTTAAACTTTTTGCCAGATCAATAATTGAAATCACTGTATCTCTGGGCATAAAAATGCCTTCAATGCTAGGATGAGCATTTGGAACTGGTGTTGGCTTCTGATAAGGTAATATTTCATTAATCTTTGCAACATTAATACCATAATAATTGTTTCCTACTTGAAATTCCAATATTTCTAATTCATTTGTTCCACTTTCCAGCAGTATTCCTTTGTCCATAATAAAACCTCCAATGAATTTATTCTGTAGTACATCGTATTTATAAATATTAATATGTGTATGGTTTTATATATTAATAGTTCTTTTAAAACTATTTTTCTATATCATTTATTATATTATATTATATTATGACAAAAAATTCAAATGGATTCGCAATATTCGTTAAACTTTAAAACATTCTTAAGTTTAATCCTGCTTAAACTGAGCGATAGAATAGCCAAGCAGCATTCTTATGACATAAACCTGCACTTCTTCTAAAATATTGATATTTTATTAAATTAGCGGTATTGCAAAATAAAAAAAGATAGCTGATAAGCTATCTTACTTTATTTTGGATTTACACACTATTCAAATATTATATACTCTAAAAACTACACACTGTTTGAATTCCATCTATTCTTTCTATCCTGAACTTATCCTATAAGGAAGTTCGATTTCACTTTGTTCAATCGAACGACCTAAATACTAAACTCTTGCTTCGCTTACGCTCGCAACTCGTCAAGTATCTTAGGTCAAGCCCTCGACCTATTAGTATTAGTCAGCTCCATGTGTTACCACACTTCCACCTCTAACCTATCTACCTTGTCGTCTTCAAGGGGTCTTACTAGCTTACGCTATGGGATATCTTATCTTGAGGGGGGCTTCACGCTTAGATGCCTTCAGCGTTTATCCCTTCCAAACTTGGCTACTCGGCCATGCCATTGGTAT
>NZ_RJVG01000004.1:0-331765 GCF_003752155.1 Mobilisporobacter senegalensis
GCTAATTCATAAGCTTCCCTAAGAGTACTTACTTTAATTACATTGTTACCATAAAACGGTGCCTCTATGATAGCACGAGTTTGAGTAAACATCGGGTTATGAGCACCAATTTCTTCACGTTTAAAGTTTGCTTTCGTTGACATAATACATCCTCCTAAAATCAAAATTTGCTTCCATTATCTCATTTTAAAATATTAAAGTCAAGAAAATTCTGCAAGTTTTATGGCATTCCCTTTCATTTATAGAAAGTTTTTGTATTGCTGATAATTCTCTGTTGAATATTGTATCCAGTAAGAAATATTTATTTGATAGTTGATTTATTGATATTATTTTCAATAACATTAGACATTTAAAACAATTAACATTATATCAAAAAATGCAAGAGCAGATGTCTGCTCTTGCATTTTTGTTTTATTATTTTACAGTAATCGTTGATTTATAAGTCTTTTTAATGCCATTTTTTAATTGTACTGTTACATATATTATTGTTTTTCCTGATTTCTTTGCTGCCAATTTACCATTTGACGCCACTCCCACAATTGAAGAATTTCCTGATTTATATGTTATCTTACCCTCAATCGTAGCCAGTGAATTCTTCTTCGTAAATTTCTTTACACTTGTAATGGTTGCCGGAAGTGTGACTTTTATATGAGCAGACTTCTTAACTGACAATGTTTTTTTAACCGCTGACACCTTAACCTGTGCCAGTAATGTTGTAACAATGTTGCTATTAGCCTTCTTAGCTAAAATTACATATTTACCACCTTGAATGACCGGTAATTCTACCGTACCATCCTTTGCAATTTGAAGTATACCAGTAGGTAGTTCTTCCAGTTTCTTCGTTTTTTCATTATAACGATATAAGTAGACTTCCTTTTTCTGTTGTAGATCTAATTGCTTCATCACTGGAATTGTAATAGTTGAAGCCCATGGTAATGTACCATTATTCTTTACGTTTATTACGATACCTTCTGAAACATCCTTTTCTTTTGCAGAGTTTAGTAATTTCAGAACATCTTTATCCTCCGTCACTAACAAAGATTCTAATAATAAATTAATACTGCTGTTTTTATCTTTATGAATTATTTCAGGAGTAAAGTCCCAACTATATTGTACTTCTCCCTTTTCATTTTTAATGATAACAGAAATATCTTTACCCAATGTAGTCGCTTCTGTTAATAATCTTTTATCCAATGCTAAAACTGAAAGTATAAAATTCTTGTTCTGATAAATTTCGCCAGGTAATACTATCGAGATATTAATCTTTTTTACATCTTCTCTTCTAATCTCTGTTAGAATTAAGTCCGTATTCATAGATATATTAAGATTCATTGGATAATCTAATGTAAATCCATTCAGTAATTCATTCACTGGAATACTCGCGGTAATATCTAATAAATTATTTTCTGATATGGTTTTTAACCCTGTCAGTATATTTGCCTTTATTTCTCTCGCCTTATTATCTACCACAAAATCGACCTTTCCAGAGGATATTATCTTGATATTACCAGGTGGTGTGGAATTTCCTGAATTTGAAGGAGTTGTTGGGTCTGTTGGATCTGTTGAATTTTGTTCTATTAGTTTAATATTATCAAAATAGATAGAGTGACTCTCTGTATTACTACCTGGTGTGGTTAAATCACCATTTGTAACGTTTCCTAATAAGAAATTGATCTTAGCCATCATATCTGTATCTGGGGTGTAAGTCAGCTCATACTCTTCCATATTCGTTCCAAGGTTTACTTTTCCAAGAGGTACACCAACTCCAATCTCAATATCTATCGGTCTTTCTACCGTTGCTTTACTATCAAACGAAAGAATATATGTCTTTCCTCCCTCAAGAGCAATATTTTCCTGGTAAAATTGAAGATCCCAGTTTTGCCCCTCATTCCATTCATGGAATACTTTTGCCATATTATTTTCAACACTGACACTTCCTACATTCCTTCCGGCATCACCATTGTATTTGAACCAGCCTTGCCAAGGCTCTAATCCTTCTGAAAAATCACCATTGATCAGCAGATTCCCATCCATTGGTATTATTGTCTGAGCTATTCTATTAGTTTCTGCAAAGCCATCTGCTTTTACATATATCTCATATACAGCTGATTTAGTAAAAATAGATGAGTCTACTGTTAATTTACCATTTCCGATCTTAACGAATTCCGGTGAAACCTTATTTCCATCTACATAAATTTCTTTTTTACTGCTTTCCCACTCAGAGGTTCCATAGTAGTGAAGTACAACATCTTCTCCTACCTTTATATTTTTCGATAGACCTGCAATCATGGCTGGTTTCTTGAGTGGGGCATCTTTTACTTCCAGTACCACATCATCCAGATAGAAATCAAAAGCTCCTATTGCTCCTATCTGGAACTTCAGGGAATATTTTTTTGTTGCATTTACTTTAAATTCTTTTGAATATGTGATCCATTCATTATCTACTGAATAATCTGTTTCTTCAAGAATTGGTGCATAAGAGGCGTCTTCAATTGTGAATTTGATCTTTTTGCTCTCTGATGCTTTGGCTTTGAACGATAAAATATATGTCATTCCTCCAGACAATAGCATATTCTCAGCCATGACCATATTATCGTATACATTTACTCCCAAACCTCCAGGAGCTTTTAATATACCATTCTCCCCGCTAAGATTGGTTTGATGTCCACTCCATCCAATGGTTCCAACGGAAAAATCTCCATTCAGAATGGGATAGAGATTCACACTAGTATAATCCACATTTTGATTCGTCGTACGAATCAATTTCACATTATCAATAATCACATTTCTCTGATCCATGCCAAAACAGAAAACAATCTGGGCTTCCTCGTCAGTGATACCTTCCGGCATTGTAAAAATAAATGCTTCTTCCCCGGAAAAACTACGGTTATCTGTGCTCAATGAGTATTCTTTCTCACCATATATAGTTCCACCATCTTTACTTAACGCCTTCACTGTAATATTTCCCGTTCTGCCGGCACTTCCATCAAAAGATAATTGGTAGGTATCCTTTTGTAATAATTGGATTCCTTTTTGATATAGTTTCACTTCTTCAACCATTTCAGAAGCAGGAATGATCTCCATCTGACGGTTTGATGTGTTCGCTGCAGCCCCATCTACATGCCAGAACTTCATTCTCTTTGTACCCTGATCAAAAGTACCATTATATATGTGGTTACCATTCTCAAGGGGTGCTTTTTTAGCATCCTCATCCAGTACATCTGGTTCTGTCTGCTTTACAGTCACATTGCCAATTGTTACTCCATTTGTATCTATTCCCATATTCAACTCAAGTCTGGCTTTATCCTGAGAACTCTCTGACATTGTAAATTTATAAGAATAATGTTGTAATTCACTCGTTAATGGAACCTCAAAGGATGGGGAATAAGTAGGAAAACCTGCATCTGCATTTCCTGCTGCTTTCACGATTACTGTACGTGGAGAATCTGCTTTTGCATCAAATGTAATTTCATATGTATACCCTTTTGCCAGAGATACATATTGAATCAACTGGGTTGAATAGGTTTGATTTCCTCCGTTTGAAATAGCTACTTTAGCAAATGTATTCTCACCAATGACTTCTTTTGTAAGTGTTGCACTTGCTCCAAAATCACTTTGAGTTGCAAAGAACCATCTGCCAAGTGGAAATCTTGCCTCACCCGTTTGACCATTACTTGTATCTTCCAACTTACCATCTTTTATTGCCGTCATATTAACAGTATCAAAATTTCTATCTGTCACAAAACTTCCATCACTGTCTTTCATATAAGATTCAAATTTGGCAGTATCTTTCTCTGCTTCCGGTTCTGTTACATCTTCATTATAAGAATCTTTTTGATATACTCTTACATAATCAACTTCCATCTTTACCGGTGTTTTAAAATCTTCTGGAGTTGGTTCTAAATTACTTACATAATTTCCTCCTACCGCTAAATTAAATAGCAGATAAAAATCTACATCGTATGGAGCAGGATAGGTGTAATTCTCTGCTTCCCCTGCTCCCCTGCTGGACCAACGATTCTTTGTGGAATAGAGTTCTCCATCTACATACCAGCGAATTTCTCCTGGCTCCCATTCAATTGAATAAATATGAAAGTCACCAATATCAGTACCTTCATCAAAGATATATCTTCCACCAGAATATGTATTATTTGGCCATTGACTGCCGTAATGAATTGTTCCATCAACAGAACCCGGTTCATGACCTCTTGCTTCCATAATGTCAAGTTCCCCGGAAGCTGCCCATGTTCCATAAGTCTCATCTGCCGGAAGCATCCAGAACGCAGGCCAGAACCCCTGTCCCTTTGGAAGTTTCATTTTTGCTTCAACTTTACCGTATTTTGTTGTGAACAATTTGGTCTTATCATCTGTTACGGTACGAATTCTGCTCGAAGTATATGGCATTCCCTCACGACCATCATTTTTTGCTTCAATCACTAACTTACCATCTTGAACAGATAAATTTTCTTTTGTATAATACTGTTTTTCATTATTTCCCCAATAAATTGGGCCATCAGGATTTGCTTTCACTCCTAATTGGTAGGACCACTTTGTCTGATCCAGTGCAATTCCACTAAATTCATCATTCCACGTAAGGTTCCAGTCACTTTCCAATCTGGTAACTGTCTGTTTTGCTACTGCCTGTTTATAACCATTCGCTTCTACCCTAATTGTAAATATTTTCTCTGGCAGGTCACTATCATCCACAAACAGATTCTGAGCCAATATGATTTTACCAGGCAAAATAGTGACATTTTCTATGCCTGTAGAACCAATGGCAGAAACCCCATCTACGGTAATATTATTAATCTTGCTTCTCCAATCTTCATTATCTGTAAACGTTAATTCAATTGGGTTTCCAAACACATTATCAGAGATATCTTCTGATAATACAGGTGGCTGTAAGCTATCTTCCGTCGGAATTTCAACATCCTCTACTACTTCAGTGAGTCTGACATTATCAATCATAATATTAGATGCTGCGTCTGTATCTGCTATTTTCCCTAATAAGAAAACCAGTTTTCCAGTAGTGATAGTTTCTACTATTGGACTATCGGTAGTAAATTCTCCACTTACTTTTTTATTCCTTTCTAAGTCTATTCTTAATTGTCCAAGATTAGGTGCATATCCATCATTCACAAAATTCTGTAACTTGATATCGATGGTTCTTGCTTTATCGGATATAATATCAAAGGTAATTTTATAATTTTTCCCTTTTTCTAAGTGAATGCCTCCCTGATAAAGTTGAACATGCCAGTCAAGATATCCAATATTGCCTATATCTAATGATATGCCACTTGGGGATATTACAGTGGGTGTGACTGCTGCACCTGGTCCTCCTCCCCAGTTAGCTGCATACACATCCCAGCCATTATTGTCTGCTTTTTCAACAAGGCTGTCGCTCTCATCTTGAAAATCGGCATTTTTTAATAAATTTGTCCCATTCTCTGCTGCCAAAGCGTGAATTCTTAAATTATCTGGTAAAAGCATTGTAAAAACCAATGCAATCACTAAGATACCTGAAAGAATTCGTTTCCCATTTCTTTTTTTCATTTTAGCTACCTCCTAAATATTGTTTTCCCATCTTTTGTACATTACAATATTCACAAGTGTAACCACCTATCATTATCACTTCCCTTCCTTTTATTATAGAGAAGATAGAAAAGCGCAAACATATTCCAAATTTTGTAAAAGGTGTTGTTATTTTATTATTTTAAACTTAAATAGAGGGCAGACGAAATATAGACAGTGGCATGATCCTTTCTGTAATTAAAAAAAGCCATACACTATAATAGTGTACAGCTCTAAAATGTTTTTGATCATTCATCCCTATTCTAATTGTAAAATTCCATGGATTAAACAAATGCTCTCTCTAATGCAAGCAACGCCTGTTCTATGGTTTTTCTTGGAGCCGCTATATTAATCCTCTGGAAGAATTCTCCCTCTTCCCCAAACATAGTTCCTTTGTCTAACCATAATTTCGCTTCGTGTATCATTTTTTGGTTTATCTCTTCATCCGATAACCCATATCCAGAAAAGTCAAGCCAGATTACATAAGTTCCTTCTGGTTCAACAAGTTTGATCTTAGGAAGCTTTTCTTGCAAAAACTGTCTTACAAAGTTTAGATTATCCGTAAGATACTGTTTCAATTCCTCAAGCCATTCTTCTCCCCATGTATAAGCAGCCTGGCAAGCGACCATTCCAAGGGTACCCGGTTCATCATATCCAGTCTTCATGATCTCTTTTTTAATTGCCATTCTTATCTCTCTGCTCGGAACGATAAGATTGGAAATCTGAAGCCCCGCCAGATTGAATGTTTTACTTGGTGAGGTACACATAATAGTTATATCTTCATACTCCTGTTTAATCTTAATAAATGGGATATGTGTATGTCCCTCATATATAAAATCTTCATGGATCTCATCAGAAACAATCTTAACTCCATGTTTTAAACATATATCACCGACTCCCTCTAATTCTTCTCTTGTCCATACTCTTCCTACTGGATTATGTGGATTGCATAATATAAATAGTTTAACATTATTATTTATGATCTTCTCTTCAAAATCAATCAGATCCATTTCATAATTTAAAGTTTCTTTATGGTATACCAAAGGATTATTAATCAGGACTCGGTCATTATCTGTAATGATGTTGGAGAAAGGGTAATAAACAGGTCTTTGGATTAGAACTCCTTCTCCTTCCTTTGTTAATGCACGGATTGCCATACTCATTCCAAATACCACTCCTGGTGTATAAAAATACCACTCTGGTCTGGATTCAAGACCATGACGTTTCTTCATCCAGTTTACAATTGTATTATTAAAATCCGGTTTTGGTCTGGTGTAACCATAGATTCCATGGGATGCCCTTTTTAGTATTGCTTCCTTAATTTCTGGTGCAGTTTCAAAATCCATATCTGCTACCCATAATGGCAGAACATCGAGAGGCATCTTTCTTTCTGTATTAAAATCATATTTTATTGAATTTGTATTCTTACGTTCTACAATTGTATTAAAGTCATACTTATACATTATGTCCTCCCTTAAATCATGTGTTTTGTCTTCTGGTAACTTATTTTACCCCAGTAATATCTTTAATTACTTCCCCTGCTATAATTAACCCGGCAACAGAAGGAACGAATGCTGTACTGCCTGGGACCTGTCTTCTTACTGTACATTTACGCTCAGTTCCCGGAGGACATATACAATTCGTTCTGCAGCTGATTGACATATCTTCAATTGGTGTTCTTGCCGGCTCTTTAGAATAAACCACTTTAAGTTCTTTAATTCCTCTGGCTCTAAGCTCTTTTCGCATAACTTTTGCCAGGGGGCAGATTGATGTTTTATAAATATCCACAACTTCAAAACGAGTAGGATCTAATTTATTCCCTGCGCCCATACAACTGATGATTGGAACTCCTGCTGCCTTTGCTCTCATAATAAGTTCCAACTTAGCTGTTACAGTATCAATAGCATCTACAATATAAGTATATTCTGAAAAATCAAATTCATCTGCATTCTCTGGAGAATAGAAACACTGATGTACATTTACTATTGCCTTAGGATTGATTTCAAGAACTCTTTCTTTCATTATATCTACTTTATATTTACCTACTGTTTTCCTTGTAGCAATAAGCTGACGATTTATATTGGTAAGACATACTTTGTCATCATCAAAGATATCAATAATTCCTACTCCGCTTCTGGCTAATGCTTCTACTGTATAAGAGCCAACTCCACCTATTCCAAATACTGCAACTCTGGAGCCTTCCAGATGATCCATTGCTTCTTTTCCAAATAATAATTCTGTTCTCGAAAATTGATTTAACATTTTATTTCCTCTTTCTACTATAATCGCTCTTTCTATAATAATATATCAGACTAATGAAAGAACTGGTTGCTCATTTAAATGTTAAAAAAGACAGCCAAGAAGCTAAATCGGCTGTCTTCCTTAACTAATTAAATATAATAACCTATATTAATTCGTTTGGCAATAAAATGTTATTCTGTTTTGAAAAGTGCAGTTGAAAGATATCTTTCTCCTGTGTCAGGTAATAATACAACAATATTCTTATCTTTATTTTCAGGACGTTTTGCAAGAACAGTTGCTGCTTGAATTGCAGCACCTGATGAAATACCAACCAATAATCCTTCTGCCTTTGCCACCGCTTTTGAAGCTGCAAATGCATCTTCATTTTCAACTTGAATGATTTCATCTACTACATCTAAATTAATTACCTTTGGAATAAATCCTGCACCAATACCTTGTATCTTGTGAGGACCTGGTTTCCCGCCAGAAAGAACTGGAGAAGCAATTGGTTCAACGGCAACAATCTTAACATTAGGATTCTTTGCTTTTAAGACTTCACCAACACCAGTAATTGTTCCGCCTGTACCAACACCAGCAACAAAAATATCTACATTACCATCTGTATCACGCAGGATTTCTTCTGCTGTGGTTTTTCTATGAACTTCCGGGTTAGCAGCATTTTCAAATTGCTGTGGAATAAACGCATTTCCATATTCTTTTGCTAATTCTTCTGCTTTCGCTATAGCCCCTTTCATTCCTTCAGCACCAGGGGTCAATACAACTTCTGCTCCAAGAGCTGCTACAATTGCTCTTCTTTCAATACTCATAGTGTCAGGCATTGTAAGTATTAATCTAAGGCCTTTGGCTGCACTTACGAATGCAAGACCAATTCCTGTATTACCGCTTGTTGGTTCAATAATAACCGTGTCTTTATCCACTTTTCCATCTTTTATTGCCTGCTCAATCATTGCATTGGCAATTCTGTCTTTTACACTTCCAAGTGGATTAAAGTATTCTAATTTTGCAATTACTTTTCCCTCAAGATTATTAATTTCCCCATAATTGCTAAGTTCTAAGAGTGGTGTGTTACCGATTAAATCAGTTAATTTCTTTGCTATTTTTGCCATAAATACTACTTCCTTTCTTTTTTAACTTTTCATTTTAATGTTGCTTCATTCTATATTTCATTCACCTAATATATAAAATATTTTATATCTGTGAATAATTTTCATTTCTTTTGCAGAATATAATTTCTTAAATGAAATATCACTTATTTATTGTTTGGATATTTATACTATTTCATTCATTTGGAATATATTTATTTACCTTATTAGAATACTAGGAATTTACTTATAAACTATTATATTCCCATTTTATAAAAGTAACACCTTTAAATGAAATACATATAGGATTCTGTACCGTTTAACCTCCTGTGCTCGTTCGCAATATCTTCTAATGTTGTATTCTCTAAATAATAATTCACATTCTCATTAATCTTATCCCAAACAAGTGCTTTAACGGCAAGTTGTATGGAATCTAATTGCTTATCAGAATCACCTTCATCTACAATGCTAAACTCGCCTTCCAAAGTTGTTAAAATTGTTGAAATTTTTATATTCTCAGGACTATCCGCTAATACATAACCACCTTGAGCTCCTTTAATACTTTTTACAATCCCGGCTTTTCTTAGCGTTCCAAATACCTGCTCTAAATAATTCAAAGAGATATTCTGCCTATTAGCTATTTCTACAAGAGAGACGTGTTTATCTTTAGAATTTATAGTTAAATCGACAAGTGCTCTTAAACCATATCTGCCTTTTGTAGAGACTTTCATAATCTCCCTCCTTTATTCATAGTAAATTGATAAGTTTTATATACTTTATTTATACACCTTAATTAATCTATTGTCAACAATATTTTATAATTTTATGAAATTATTTATTTTTCTATTTCAATGGATGCCAGCTATAACAATCTCCCCTTTTAAAGGGGGAGATGACAGCCCTGCATCCCTGGATACACAGGAATAAAATTCAGTTGTGGTTCAAACCATGTCTGAATTAAGTTTCACTTGATAATTTAACTCTCATTATCGATTTTTATACATATCCTCGTAATATTTCTGATAATCACCACTGGTCAGTCGTTCCATCCAATCCAGATTATTTAAATACCACTGGATTGTTAATTTGATTCCATCTTTGAACATTGTCTCAGGATACCAGCCAATCTCTTCTTTTATCTTATCTGGAGCTATGGCATATCTTCTATCATGTCCTTTTCTATCTCCCACATAAGTAATTAATTTCTCATTAATATGAGCTTTTCTAAGATCAGAATCAGGCAATGCTTCACGAAGTGTATCAATAATAATTTCCACAATCTCTATATTCTTCTTTTCATTGTGGCCGCCCACATTATAAATCTGTCCAATCTTACCTTGTTCCATTACCATATCAATTGCTTTCGCATGATCCATTACATAAAGCCAGTCCCTAACATTTAATCCATCCCCATATACAGGTAAGCTCTTACCATTCAGTGCATTATGAATCATAAGAGGTATTAATTTTTCCGGAAATTGATATGGTCCATAATTGTTACTGCATCTGGTGATATTAGCGGGAAATTGGTAAGTATCAATATATGATTTCACTAACATATCTGCAGAAGCTTTACTTGCAGAGTAAGGGCTGTGTGGATCTATCGGTGTCGTTTCATAGAAATAACTTCCTTCTTCTTCCAAAGATCCATAAACTTCATCTGTTGATACCTGAAGATATTTTTTATCCTCTTTGTATCCACCATCCACTTCCCAGAACCTCTTAGTAATATCAAGCATATTAAGAGTTCCCAATATATTGGTGCTTGCAAACACTTCAGGATCCTTAATACTTCTGTCAACATGACTCTCTGCTGCAAAATGCACGACTCTGTCGATTTCATTTTCTTCGAATATCTTTATAATCGCTTCCTTATCTAAGATATCCCCTTTTATAAACTGATAATTAGGCAGATCTTCGACCTCTTTTAAATTCTCTAAGTTACCTGCGTATGTAAGCGCATCAACATTAATGATCTTGATCTCTTCCTTATATTTATCAAGCATATATTGAATGTAATTAGAACCGATAAAACCGGCTCCACCAGTGACCAGATAAGTCTTCATATTCTTCCTCCTAAATGACAATTATTCTTTATAAATCAAAAACTTCTTCCATATATTCTGTCAGGGCGTCCTTCCAATCTTTCATCGTAAAGCCACCTAATTCTTTCAACCTTTTATTTTCAAGCACAGAATAAGCCGGTCTCTTCGCCGGAGTAGGATATTCCTTGGTGGTAATAGGAATGACCCTCGTAGTTTTCTTTGCCTGTTCATATATTTCTTTTGCAAAATCAGCCCAGCTCGTACTTCCCTCACAGGTTCCATGATAAATACCATATGCATTGGTATTCATAAGATATATTATCATCTTTGATAATTCTTTTGCACTTGTTGGAGTTCCGAACTGGTCGGAAACTACACGAACTTCTTCCTGGGATTCAGAAAGTCTGAGCATTGTTTTCACAAAATTTTTACCCTCGCCGTAAAGCCATGCAGTTCGTATAATAAAATATTTTTCACAAATCTCTCCTACAAATTTTTCACCCTCCAGCTTTGTTTCTCCATATACACTTTGAGGATTTGTTCCAGATTCTTCTGTATAAGGTTTTGTACTATTGCCATCAAATACATAATCTGTAGAAACCTGTACTAATACCGCAGATATTTCTTTTGCTGCCAGGCTCAGATTCTTAGGGCCGACAGCATTGATCCTGTAGGCATTCTCTTTGTCACTTTCACATACATCGACGGCAGTATGCGCAGCGCAATTAATGATTATATCCGGCATAAAGTTTATAATCACATCTCTTGTCTGATGGAAATCTGTAATATCCATTGCAACAATATTCTTTTCTTCTATTGATACAACTTCTGTATTAAGAAGTTCTATATCTTGTTTATGATCTGCAAAAAGCCGGTTCAATTCTCTTCCTAATTGACCATTTGCACCAGTAATCAATATTTTTTTCATAGCAGCATCCTTTTTGTTTTATTTAAAATGATATATTAAAAATATATATGATCTTTATCAAAGAGAGGTAAATTTATATCTTTCTCTGAGATTGTTAAATCCACACCTTCAAAAGTAGGCCAGTCAATTTTTAAAGCAGGGTCATTCCATATAATTCCCCCTTCATCTTCAGGATGGTAAACATTCGTGCATTTATATACAAATTCTGCTTCTTTAGAAAGCACTAAAAATCCATGAGCGAACCCTTCCGGTATATAGAATTGATTTCTTTCTTCTCCAGATAATATCACTCCATGATGTTTTCCAAAGGTTTTTGAATCTGCTCTTAAATCCACAGCAACATCATAGACAACACCACTAAGGACACGAACCAATTTCCCTTGTGGGTATTTTTTCTGAAAATGAAGTCCTCTTAAAACTCCTTGCTTTGACATGGACTGATTATCCTGTACGAAAACCATATCAAGTCCGGCTTCTTTAAAAGTTTCATAATTATAAGTCTCCATAAAATATCCACGATTATCACCAAAAGTTAATGTTTCAATCACATAGAGTCCTTCAATATCACTACATTTATTAATAATAAAATTGCTCATTCTTATTCTCCTTACAAGCCATTGGCAACATCAATTAAATACTTGCCATAATCTGTTTTAGACATAGGTTCCGCCAATTTAAGCAATTGTTCTCTATCTATATATCCCATCTTATAAGCGATTTCTTCTAAGCAGGAAATATATAATCCTTGTCGTTTCTGAATAGAAGCCACATAATTGGAAGCGTCTAAAAGCGAATCATGATTGCCCGTATCAAGCCATGCCATACCACGTCCTAATTTCTCAACCTTTAGAACACCTCTTCTTAAGTATTCATTGTTTACACTGGTAATCTCTAACTCTCCTCTGGCAGATGGCCTTACATTCTTTGCAATTTCAACGACCTGATTATCATAAAAATACAAACCTGGAACAGCATAATTAGATTTTGGATTCTCCGGTTTTTCTTCTATAGAGATAGCCTGTCCTTCTTCATTAAATTCTACAACTCCATAAGCACTCGCTTCTCTTACGAAATAACCAAAGATCGTAGCTCCCTCTTTTTGATCTGCTACTCTTCGCAAAGTCTCCGAGAAGCTTCTTCCATAAAAGATATTGTCCCCAAGAATAAGCGCAACACTATCCTTGCCAATAAATTCTTCACCAATAATAAATGCTTCTGCAAGTCCTCTTGGTGCATCCTGAATGGCATAAGAGATATTAAGTCCTAAACTGCTTCCATCTTCAAACAGTTCCTCAAAATCTTTAATATCCCTGGGAGTTGATATGATCAAAACATCTTTTATCCCTGCTAACATAAGTACCGACATAGGATAATATATCATTGGTTTATCGTAGATTGGCAGTATCTGCTTTGAAATTGCTTTTGTGACCGGATATAATCTGGTACCTGATCCGCCAGCCAGTATAATTCCTTTCATGTGGTTCCTCCAATTAAAATTATTCTTTCATGTGTTCTTTTACACGTTCTTTCACCTGTTCTTTTTCCTGTTTTAATTCCAGCTGACGATCAATAAATTTTACAAAAAGGACTTTAATAAATGCACCAACCGGCACCGCAAGCAACATGCCGCTGAGCCCTCCTACGGCACTACCGAAAATTAATGAAATAATTACTAATAACGGGTGAACTTCAATACTTTTACTAAGTAATCTTGGCCCTATAATATTTCCATCGATCACCTGAATGATGAACAAAGCAATTAAAGCAATGATCAATTGCTTATACTGTCCATTTATCAGACCGATCAGGATTGTTCCTGCATATGCTATAAATGGTCCGCAATAAGGAATCAGGTTCCCAATTCCTGCAAGTACACCTATTAAAATTCCAAATTTAATACCGATAATGGATAATGCAAGACTGATCAATACCATCATAACGAAAGCATCCATTAACTGCCCTCTGATGTAGCCGGAGAACACTTTATCTGCATCAGATAAAAAATCATGGATTCTATCATTTAATTTATTGCTCAATAATGCCTTTCTCACTTTCTTTAAATAATTACCGATCATTTTTCCATCAATCAGGAAATAGATTGCAATAATAACTGCAAAAAAGAAAGTGGTTAAATATCCTGACATATTTGTTACAGACCTGATTGCTCCATCTGCCACACCCCGAAGGAAAGTCAATACATACTTTGTGGCATTTTGTATATATTCATTCAATTCAGTTGATTCTACATTAAGATCAGTTAACTTACTCTGTACCGTACTGGAAAAATCATTAAATGTTTTCATATATGCATTGCTCAATGTAATGATATCATCTAAATTCGCCAGCCTTAATTGATCTGTGACACTGTATACCAAGAGAGATATAATAGCCGCAACAAAAATAATAACGATCACGAATGTAATTAAAACTGCATATGTCCTGCAGGAAGACAGTTTTCTATTGAATATTTTTACTTTTCTTAAATTAATTTCAAAAAAGTTAACAATCGGTTCTACCAAATAAGCAAATATGAAACCTAATAGGACCGGTTTACATACATTAAATAACCAGGATAGACTAGCAAGTATGTTTTTCATGATATCAGGTGCATTTGTTGCAATTAATCCAAGGCAATATATGATAATTGCAGTTACAATAACATATCCTGCTATCACAGAATACTTGTTATTCATCTTTTCTTTCAGTTTCATCTAGCTTCTCCCTTTTCAACGAACAATTTGATACACTCTACCGCGTTATCAATTCCCAAGTAATTACTTTTTATGGACAGGTGGTAGTTTTCAACTTTACCCCATTTTTCATTGGCGTGGTAACTATAATAATTGGCACGTCTTTTATCCATTTTCACAATATTCTCTGCCGCTTTCACAGGTGACAGGCCGTAAACAGAAGTTGCTCTTTCAACCCGGTAATCCAGATCTGCCCAGATAAATAAATGGACACTGTTAGAAAAGTTTTTCAAAATATAATCAGCACATCTGCCTACAATAACACATGGTCCTTCCTCTGCTACTTTACGAATCACATCTGATTGAGCCAGATATATCCTATCATCTAAGGAAAGACTTGAAAAACCCAGTTCCTGATTGCCATATGCATTCATGCCCATAGCAATGGAATAGAGTAAGCTGTTTGTTGCCTTTTCTTCTGCTTTTTCAAAGGCTGCTTCCGCAAATCCACTTTCTTTCGCTGCACGTGTTATTAATTCCTTATCATAAAAAGGTATCCCTAATTTACCAGCAAGTTTCTTGCCAATTTCTCGTCCACCGCTGCCATACTGTCTGCTTATTGTTATCACTTTATTCATAATTGGCGTGCCCCTTTCTACATTAAAATAATACCTGTATGTTATCATTATACTTTTATACTAAAATATAACATTACTATATAGATAGTATAACACAAGATAGAGTTGTTTTAAAATATTGTTTTTACTTTTTATAATATTGTATTCTCATGAAAACAGGAGTTGACAACAAGGTCTTTCCAATGTATAATTTAACAAGTCTTCACATACGGGGTGTGGCTCAGCTTGGCTAGAGCGCTTGATTTGGGATCAAGAGGTCGCAGGTTCGAATCCTGTCACCCCGATTCTTATTTATATACTGCCAAAGTTTTAATTGTATAAGGATGCATATATATTTAGCCCCATGAACCAACCGGCTAAATATATATACATCCTTTTTTTAGTAAAACTCATATAGAACTTTTGACGATTAGTGTCTAAATCCCCGTCCAATAATTTCACTTGTATTGGATATCATAAGGAAGGCCTCCGGTTCTATCTGCCTAATGAACATTCTTAACTGCACTGCCTGGCTTCTTCTTAACACTGTCAGAATAATATATTTATCTTTATGGCTAAAAGCACCTTTGGCTTCTATTATGCTCGCACTTCGATGAAGTCTGTTCACTATAAAATCACATATTGGTTCCGGATTATCACAAACCACATTAAAATATTTACATAAATTGATACTTTCAATCACACCATCTATTACTAAAGTTTTAATCATAAGTCCAAGCAATGAGAACAGACCTGTCTTTGCTCCAAATATTGGCCAGGCTGCAACAGAAATGACCAGATCACTTAGAAAAAGAGCTCTTCCTATATCTATATTAGAATATTTCCTGAGTATCATGGCGACAATATCTGTTCCTCCACTGGAGGCCCCTATATTGAATAATATTGCTTGTCCAAAGGAAGGCAGCGCAACAGCAAAAGCCAGTTCCAACATAGGTTCATCCGTTAATGGTCCCTGCAATGGATAGATATATTCTAAAGCCCATAATGCTGCTGACATTAAAATGCTGACATATACTGTTTTTATTCCAAAACTCTTTCCCAGGAAACCAAATCCAAATACAAGTAAGATCATATTAATAGCAAAGGTAACTGCACCTGGAGTTAATGGCACCATCTTCCCTAATATGACTGCAATGCCTGTAACGCCTCCAAAGGAAAAATTATTGGGAAATTTAAAAATATATACACCAATAGCAATAATCAATGTGCTTATAGTCAACAGTATAAATTCTTTTCCTTTCTTCATATGTCCTCCTGGTTTATTTACTTATCGTTTGAATTTTTATGGCACCTATTATATTGGGCTGTTGCACTTATCCATAATGAACATGACATTATCCCATGCAAGCATGGTAAATATCATGTCCATTACGGACTAATCTGCTTATCGTGGATAGTATATCATAATTTAGGTATATGTTATAGTGTTTTAGAAAAACAATCCATTTTCATTCATGAAAGAAATTTATCCCTTACTATTAGTTTTAACCAGTTTTTTTACTCATATATTATAAATATCTAATATTAACTCGTCACATTTCGACATTATTTGCATATAATATAGTACGAAAGATAAAATATCCAATAATTTAAGAAATTTAAGAAGATACGCTGATATGAATTACAAATATCTTTATGGCTTCCCGTGCCCAAAACCATGTCCAATTAATGGTGGAATTTCTGCTCAAAATGTAAAAATTAGTTTCCTCCCTCCCTGTTTTTTGATCGAAATAACCATCGTGTTACAAAGAGCCAAGTCCTATAATTTAGGACTTGGCTTTCTTTGTTTCATATTTAATTATTTTTCCAGACCATAAGATGCTACCTTCCACTCACCATCTACTTTTTCCATGCTTAAGGATAAATAAGTATCCGAATCTTCTCCCTCTAAATGAAATTGGTAGGAAGCTCCTATTCTATCTTCCGCCAGGATATTGTCTAAACTCCATTTTAAGATAAGATATTCAATGTCAAGAAACACATCTTTCTCATATGGTTTTACCTCAACTCCATCTTTTAAATATTTCTTCATTTCATCTTTATCCGAGCAAAAGAAAGCTTTTGCAAATCGCCAGGTTGCGGCCTGGAATTTAACACCTTCTGTACTATTTAAAAAATCACTTGAATATGTATATATTTTCCCATTGTCTTTCGTATTTTCTTCTATTTCCTTTTTCCCTGTTTGTTCCTCAGCACTGATTTCTTTAATAGCCCCATTACTTATTAATTGTGACTTATGGGATTCTTTTGTACATGCCATAATTGTCACAATTATGATAAATAAGAGACTTCCCAAAATAGATACTCTAAGATTAGTGATACTATGATCCTGAATCATATTATTCCATCTTATTTTCATACTTTCGCCTCACTCTTCATCATATCTTATATTTTTCACAGCTTACTAGCCCGCACTATATTATATGATGGTTTGGGAAATATTTCAAATATTTTTTCATTATTTGTATTAATTTCTAATGGAGATGCATAAATATATTTATTTAATTATTTTAACAAATTTCTTCTTGCCTATTCTTAAGACATCCCCAAGATATAAAACTTGCCCTAAATCATCTGTTTTCTCATTGTTAATTGAGATTCCCCCCTGATTTAATAATCTTCTGAATTCGCTTCCTGAGCTGATATAATTCTCTTTTACTAACAAGGGAATAATATCCATCAAAAGATCCTCTTCCCATGATATCATAAGTTCCGGTATATTCTTAGGAATGGTTCCTTTGCTAAATGCATCATTATAATATTCTACAGCTTCCTTCAATTTTTCTTCTGAATGATACAATCCGGTTATGATCTTAGCTAATTCTATTTTAATATCCCTTGGATTTTTATCTGATAGAAGTTCTTCTTTTATACTGTCTATTTTATCTGGATGTTCATCGGTAGCTAGTTCAAAATATTTAACAATTAAATCATCCGGTACTTCCATGACCTTTTTGAACATAATATGAGCGTCCTCTTCAATACCTATATAATTTCCTAAACTTTTACTCATTTTCTCTACTCCATCCAACCCTTCTAATATTGGCATGAATATAGCAGCCTGCTCCATTAAACCAGCATTCTTTTGCAATGTTCTTCCCATTATAATGTTAAAAGTCTGGTCCGTTCCTCCTATTTCAATATCAGCTTTTAAATGAATGGAATCATATCCCTGCATTAAAGGATAGAAAAATTCATGAAGACCAATTGGTATATTACTGTTATAACGTTTTTTAAAATCTTCCCTTTCCAGCATTCTGGCAACTGTAGTCGTAGAAGCAAGTTTTATTATATCTTCAAAATTCAGTTTGCTGAGCCATTCGCTGTTAAAACAGACTTCTGTTTTATCTTTATCCACTATTTTAAATATTTGCTTCTGATATGTTCTTGCGTTCTCCATCACTTCCTCATTGCTTAACGCTTTTCTTGCCTTTGCTTTACCAGTAGGGTCACCGATTCTGCCGGTAAAATCACCAATGACAATCATTGCTTTATGTCCCAGATCCTGCATTTGTTTAATTTTACGCAATACAACTGCATGTCCTAAATGAATGTCCGGTGCACTTGGATCTAAGCCCAATTTAATAATAAGAGGAATATTGTCATGGATAGATTTTTCTATTTTTGACTGTAACTCCTCCATTCCAACAATATTACTTACACCTTTTGTAATTATTTTCAATTGTTCTTCTACTAAATCTTTCATATCCTTTTCTCCTTTCTTTTTATTTAATATGTATCATTTTTAGCAATGATTTTTGCAAACGACAATAAAAAAACTCCCGTCCTTTAAGCTAAAGGACGAGAGTGAGTTCCCGTGTTACCACCTTGATTCATAAGTAATTCACATTACTTATCTTTTCGAGTACTCCAATAAGGGTTATACTCTAGCACGATAACGTGTGCAGGAATCCGTCACAGCCTACTAAGAACCCTTTTCAGTGTGAAGCTCAAAGATGTATTCAAAATCAGTCTCCTTGTACCTCTCATCAACCGGTAACTTTCTGTAAGGTTATCTAATTTCTACTCTTTCTTTTCATTGCTTTTCAAATAAATATTAAATTAAGATTCATTTTAGTAAATGAATTCCGATTTGTCAATCACTTTTTAATCTTCTCTGATATCTAATTGATCCAATATATGATTATTTTTTAAATCATTTGCCATCCGTTTGGTAATAAATTTGAAAAGTTCTTTTTTCCCCACCCATTTATAATCATCATGTTCAAAGGATAATTGAATCTCTTTAGAATCAGTGAAACATAAATATATTATTATAACAACCTGTCTGTATTCATGAGTCTGAAAAGTTGTTGCAAATAATGATTTCTCTATTGTGACTTCTAATCCTGTCTCTTCTAATATTTCTCTCTTTAAGCCCTCTTCAAGATTTTCCCCAAACTCTAACTTGCCTCCTGCAAATTCCCAGATTCCCGGGATCATTGGATCTGTTTTAGAGCGCCTTATGATCAGTATCTCGTTATCATGTACTATAATAGCTTTTAAAGCTATCACAATAACATTCTCCATAGTAACCCTCTTTTCTAAAATGCTATAGCTGTAGTATATCTTATAATTTAAATTAGAGCAAATAAAACAAAAAATTAATATTTTTGCATACCATCCATCTTTTACTATTTTCATGTAAAGTATCGCCAGCATAGCTTTTTATTTTGGTGATATACTAATATTGATTAGGAAACAAACTAATCTGGATTCAACTGATATTCGTGGATGAACTTATAAGTTTTAAATTGATTGAAACAGAAAAGGAAGTGTCACTATGAGTAAACAGTCTAATCAACGATTTCGTAAAGAGATGGATAAAAAGTCTTACAAAGATGCAAATAACAAGACTGATAATTCCCATATTTTACACCAAAAACAATCTGACCATGGTAATTTCAATGCTTCAGTAGAAAAATCTAATAAGGCGAAATAAAAACCAGGGATATATCTTTTATTTTAAGAAGATATATCCCTACATCTTTGGCAAATTTCAATTCATAAGTTGTAAAACTTCATCAACAAGTTCTGGATCAAGAGCAGAGATTGGTTCATCAAAACCATAATTATACACCGCTAATAAAAAGTAGAATACTGTTTTTTTATTTAATTTCACTAAACTTCTTTCTACCTTTTCTACTGCATAAGAATAATAATTCTTATAAGCTAAGACTACTGGATTTTCGCGATTAGTATCTTTCTTACTCTCTGGAATATATAGGACAATTACTGTATTAAAATCATGTGGAATATCTTCTGAAGAGGATACAATATATACACCTGTATCTTGACAAAATCATATATTCAATATATAATATACAATATTGAGTATTGACGGAGGTGAGATTAAATTGACAAGGTTACTTGTACTTGGAATATTAGACGTTCAGCCAATGTCCGGCTACGATATTCAGCAGACTTTGCAAATGACGGACGCAGAACGTTGGGGCGGGGTATTGATTGGTTCCATTTATCATGCTCTAAAGAAAATGGAGCAGGAAGGTTACGTTGAGATTACCAGTATAGAACAGACGGGACACCGCCAAAAAGCGGTTTACGCGATTACGGAATCTGGGCGAAGTTATCTTCAAACACTTATTAAAGATTCTCTTAAAGTTTCTTCGGTACTTTATCCCTCAACGTTATATTCCGGCCTATCCTTTTATGAAAAACTATCTACTAATGAATGCCGCAAGGCACTTGAGGAACAACGCACTGCCTTAACAGCAGAATATGCTGCTGTGAAAAGTGGATTTGAAGCCAAAGACACGGCTATGCAACATAAAATCCCTCCAATGGTTTTACTTATCATGGATAATATGTTTTCAATTATAAAACAACAGCAGAATTTTGTTGATAAGGCTTTGGCACTTTTGGAAATGGAGCATTAAAAATTTCTCCCTCGTAACGGAGGGAGAAAAAATAACGCTAATACTCAACGTTGTATAAACAATATTAAATGAAAGATGGAGGTTTTAAGTATGATGCTAATGGAAGCCAAAGGCATACACAAACAGTTTCATAACCGCGAAGTGGTAAAAGGAATTGATGTAGAAGTTCAGCAAGGGGAAATTCTTGCTTTGATTGGAACAAATGGTGCAGGAAAATCAACCACTCTGGCAATGCTCTTAGGGATATTACCACCGGATACCGGAACAATTACGCGCTGGCGTGAAGATTACAAGGCCCATATAGGCGTTCAATTACAGTCCACGCCCTTTTTTGAAGGTTATACCGCCGAAGAAAATTTACGGCTTTTTGCCGCTCTTTATAACTTGAAAATGGATAAAGAACAGGTTCAAAAAAAAACTGGAGGAATGTAATTTACAAGAAGCAAGGAAAACACTTGCTTCACGCTTATCTGGAGGACAGCAAAAAAGGCTGGCGATTGCGGTTACTACTTTGCACAATCCAGATTTGATTGTACTTGATGAACCAGCGGCAGGGCTTGACCCCCGTGCCCGGAACGAGATAAGAGATATGATTAAAAAATTAGCAGAGACTGGTGTCACTGTACTTTTTTCATCTCATGACATGGAAGAAGTCTCTCGTATTGCTGACCGCATTATTTTAATGCACGAGGGAAAAATTGTCGCACAAGGTCAGCCGGGAAACCTTTTACAGCAATATCACGCAGAAAACCTTGAAAACTTATACCTTGAATTAACTGACAATGCACAAACTGGGAGGGAATGACATGAAAACAATATTCAGCCTTACATTTAAATCTGCAAGCCGAGACCCTTTTTTACTGCTGTGGTCACTTATTCTTCCAATCGGCGGAGCAATTGGATTAGGGATTTTTATAAAATCCCCGGATTATCCTGAACACATCTTAACAGGTATGATGGCGGTCAGCGTTTTGTTCTATGCACTAACAACTACATCTTTTACCATACTGACACAACGCCGGAGAGGTGTATATAACCTTCTACGGGTAACACCTATGCCGCTTTGGAGATATGTATGCAGTATATCAGGGGCATGGACTATCATTTCCTTTCTGTGTGCAGTTCTTGTCATGCTGTCTGGAATATTGGCACTTAAATTAAGTGTTTCGATTGCAACTATTCTCGCCTTACTTCCGACTCTAATGATTGCCGCACTTGGCTATGTCCTCCTTAGTTTTTTTATAGCAAGTCTAAGCCGGACAGAAAACAATGTAAGTATTCTAACAAATATTATTACTCTGCCGCTTATATTCAGCAGCAGTACCTTTTACTCTTTAGACAATGCTCCCGGCTTTATTCAAATTCTTAACAAATGCAACCCTTTTCAATGGTTTGTAAATGCTTTGCGCGGTGCATTTAACCTATCATGGAGCGATTATTTTATAAACACAGGACTTGTTTTATTAGTAGCAATTGTTGCTTTCTTACTGGCATTAAAAACATTCCGATATACGGATGTTTAAGAGCATACATGTACTGTTCTATGGTCTGCATTGAAAATAAAAAAATGCAATATAACTGTCATTCTGTAAAGCAATAACATCTTCTGGATAAACAGCCTTCCGATGGCAGTTCAATGCAATTGGAGGGCTGTTTATGTTTCTATATTAATTAATTTCTTCTACCATCACAACTTCGTCAATAGAACCAAGCATCGTGATTAATTTCTCATGAGTCATTTTTTCTTTCTGCTTAAATGTAATTAACAGACCCACTGTATCTTCCGGATTCCTTGTCTTTGAAATCTCCAAATTTGTAACTTCCATATTTCTCTTTCGAAGGAAAGCTAAGACAATCCCTATTCCCTTTACAGATTTAATTTCAATATACACTTCCACTAATTTGGTTCTTGACATTACATAATCATCAAAACGATGTAATAAGGTTACACTGCCTAAAATAAACAGGCAACCTAAAATTGCCCCTTCATAGAAACCAATACCAATAGCGAGACCCATACATGCAGATGCCCATAAACCTGCTGCCGTAGTAAGTCCCTTTACCTGCTGTTTACTTGTAATTAAGATTGTTCCTGCTCCCAGGAAACCGATACCACTAATTACCTGCGCTCCCAGTCTGGTAGGATCTCCCCCGTAACCCAGATCTTCGTAAATAAATTGATTTGTGATCATAACTAATGCAGATCCTATACAAACCAGAATATGTGTCCGAAATCCAGCCGGCCTTCTTTTTCTGCCACGGTCGTAACCAATTAAGCCACCGCAGATAATTGCCAGGATCAGACGAACTGTGATAGATAACCAATTTACTTCCTGTAAATATACCCCTATCATTTCTTTCATGATTCTTCCTCCTCCCATCTAAAGATATCATATGCCATCCATATTTATGGCTTACTATCATTTTATAATTATATCCTATTTTCTATTAATGATAAAATGAAATTTTTTATTTAAATATAACTAAAAGCGATGTGATACAAAATTCCTTTTGCAACATCGCTTTTATCAATATATGTTAAATTACAAATACCCTAAATTAAAAATCTACTTCTGTTCCATAATAAGTACATGTTAACAATCTTTCCATTTCAGCAGGTGTAATTGGTCTTGGATTGGAGCCGGTGCAAGCATCTCCAACTGCCAATTCTGCAATCTTTCCTACTTTTTCTTTAAATTCCTCCTCTAAAACACCAAATTCTTTAAGTGATTTAGGGATGTTTAGATTCACATTATAATCATCTATTTTTTTACATAAAGCTTTTACACATTCATCATTATTTCCTGTAAATCCAACATTTCTGGCAATATCTGCATAACGTTTTTTCTCATTCTTTCCATTGAATTTAATAACATAAGGTAAGTAAATTGCATTGGCACATCCATGAGGAATATGACCGGTTGAAAAAGCTGCACCTGTTTTATGAGCCATGGAATGAACAATTCCAAGAAGTGCATTGGAGAATGCCTGTCCTGCCAGACATTGTGCATAGTGCATTTGTTCTCTTGCTTCCATATTACCATTGTAAGAATCCGGAAGATACTCAAATACCATTTGAATTGCTTTTATTGCAAGAGGATCTGTAAAAGGGCTGTTCATAGTTGATACATATGCTTCAATTGCATGAGTCAATGCATCCATACCTGTATGGGCTGTTAATTTTGCCGGCATTGTTTCTGCTAGTTCAGGATCTACGATTGCAATATCAGGGGTAATGTTAAAATCGGCCAAAGGATATTTTACACCCTTTCCATAATCTGTAATAACCGAGAATGCCGTAACTTCCGTTGCCGTTCCTGATGTAGATGGAATCGCTATAAATTTCGCTTTTTGTCTTAAGGTTGGGAATGAGAATGGCTGAATAATCTCTTCAAAAGTAGTATCCGGATATTCATAAAATACCCACATGGCTTTCGCCGCATCTATTGGAGATCCTCCGCCCATAGAAATAATCCAGTCAGGTTCAAACTCTCTCATTACAGCTGCACCTTTCATAACTGTTTCAACAGATGGATCTGGCTCTACATTTTCAAATAATTTTGCTTCAATCCCTGCTTCTTTTAAATATCCAAGAACTTTATCTACAAACCCGAATTTCTTCATAGAACCACCGCCAAGAACGATGATAGCTTTCTTTCCCTTAATATTTTTTAACTGCTCAAGGGATCCTTTTCCATAGTACATATCTCTAGGTAGCGTAAATCTCATCATAAATATACCTCCATATAGTTTGTAATTAATCAAGTTAAATTCATTATAACATTGTTAATTTATTAACGCAATATATTTTGGTATTGTTTTTATTTTAGTGCATTTATATTGATTTAATTTAATTTATTTAGAAAAAGCATAAAAAACCAAACTAAAATCAATATTTATATGATAAATATTTAACACTTTAAATTTATAATGTGTACCTCAAATTATTTACATTAAAATTTTTCTAAAAAAGGACGTACGTCCTTTTTTATGATTTCAAAAAATATTATAATTAAGCTCAAATGTTAATTGGGTTAACTTTTTTATTCAACAAGGAGGAAGTATGAAAAATATTAATTTGTTTAAATTGTTAATGGCATTATTGGGGATATTCCTTATTGGGGCAGGTGTTGCTTTTAATGCAGCGACCCAGTTAGGTAATGACCCAATAGGTATCATATATGATGGTGTTCGTAATGCATTAGGACTTACACCTGGTCAATTGGGGCTTGTATCTAATTTTGTGAACTATGGACTAATTGCTCTCCTGTTTTTCGTTGGCAGAAAATATGTAAATATCGGAACTTTAATTTATATTTTACCATATGGTTTTTTTGTTAATGCAGGTAATAAACTATATGCGGCAGTCATTCAATCCAATGATTTTTCAAGTCGTATGGTTGCCGGTATCATAGGATGTTTATTCATATATACTGGTGTGGCGATCTATATCTCTATGGATATGGGATTGGACCCTTTTACAGGTATTGTAATGGTAATCAGAGATAAAATAAAATTAGATTTTAAAAAAACAAAAATCTGCTTTGATATTATTATGGTAATCTTCGGTGTGATCCTCGGCGGAAAATTGGGAATCATAACAGTATTTACTGCTCTTACTGCCGGTCCGTCCATTCAATTTATTTCTAATAAAATAACCGGATTGATGAAATTATATGAAAATAGGAAAATGTCACCTGGTAAATTATCCTGATATGGACAAATGCCTTTGTGTATTATATGATAGTAACAATGATACTATCAATATAAGAATACGAGGTATGAGCCATGGACAATATTGAAAATGATAATGTTTATAATTTCTTGAATGAACTGCATGGAACTGCAAAAGATTATCTTAATAAATACTTGTCCCAGGCTCCAGACTGGCTGCTGGATTCTATTCAGATCGTTAAGACTAAAAAGAATACCACTTTTATCCGTGAGAATGAAAAAGTCGATTTTGTATATATTCTTGCAGAGGGTATTGTAAAAGCGATTGACTATCGATTTTTAGGTAATTCCTATGATTATATGTGGTTTTACCCTGTGAAAACTTTTGGGGGAATGGAAATATTATTGGAATTAGATCATTTTCAAACAACTTTATCCACAATGACTTCATGTAAAATGCTTGTTATCCCCAAAAATATCTTTGAAAAATGGATGAAAAGTGATATCAATGCATTATCTATGGAAGTAAAAACGATGGGCTCTTTCCTTTTAGAAGAAGTCAAAAGAGAGAGAGTATTCCTATTCATTCAGGGTTCAGACAGAGTAATCTATATATTGACCCATCTCTATGAACAGACTGCTATTGACAATGTATGTATTATTAAAGTTACTCATCAGGATTTAGCAGATAGCACCGGTCTTTCTATTAAAACAATCAACCGTTCCTTAAAAAAATTAGAAGAAGAAGCTTATATCAGCCGATCAGGAAATAAAATTATTATCAAAGAAACTCAATATAAAAAAATGAAAGAAATCGTAGATCAAAATCATGGAAATTAAGGGAACTGTCCCATATCTTACAATAAATCAACAATGACTTTAATCAGTAAAATCCCCATTACAATGACTAACATCGGCCTTATTACTTTAGTCCCTCTTTTTAATGCAATTCCTGAACCAATCCAGTTCCCTAAAATCCCAAAGATTGCTCCCGGAATTCCAATCGTATATAGAATTTTCCCATGTACTGCAAAAGTAATCAATGCAGCTATATTAGAAGAAAAATTAACTATTTTTGCATTTCCGGAAGAAGTGATCAAATCAAATCCTATCAGAGCGCTGAAACAAAAGATCAGGAAAGTTCCTGTTCCCGGTCCAAAGAATCCATCATAGATACCTATCACAAATCCAGACATCATGGACAACAGGATAATCTTGCCCCCAGATAAGCCAAGGGCTTTATTCTCCCTGCCAAACTCTTTTTTTTGATATATTATGAATGCAGTAATGGGTAAAATGAAAATCAATATATATTTTAAATATTTTTCATCAAGGCTTAAATTCAAGGTAGCTCCAAGATATGAACCAAATAATGCCATAATAGCAGCAAAAACTGCACTTTGAATATGTACTTTTCCATTCTTTATATAGCGTACTGTTGCAAAGAAAGAACCAAAGGTCGAAGAACATTTATTAGTTCCCGTTGCCAGATGAGGTGGAATACCAATTGCAAAATAGGCGGGAAGGGATATCAAACCGCCTCCGCCTGCAATGGAATCAATAAATCCCGCTATAAATGTGATTGGACAGATTAGTAATAATTTTAGTAGTATATCTTCCATTCTTGTCTCCTTTAAAAATATAATGCTTCCTGATTATTAATTCATTAATCCGGCATTACTATATGATATATTAGTACAATGGTTTTTGTAAAGATTTATATGACTTATATTATATATTTTGACCCACCGTTCTCCCATCGAACTATTTAATTAAATTAACATATAATAGGAATAAAAATTACATGGTGGTATTAATGATTATTCATGTAGTGCAATCTGGAGAAACAATTTATTCCATAGCCGAAAATTATGATGTATCTGCAATAAGATTAATGCAGGAAAACGGTATTGATTCCCCTGATAATTTAGTTCCTGGCCAGACGATTGTAATTTTATATCCAGAACAGACATATATCGTAAAAGAGGGTGACACCTTGTTAGGAATTGCTGAAGCACATGGTGTTTCAGTAATTCAGTTATTAAGAAATAATCCCTATCTGTCTAATAGAGAATCTATTTATCCCGGAGAAACTATCGTTATAAACTATCAGGGTGAAAAAATCATGACAATTTCTATCAATGGTTATGCTTATCCTTTCATTAATAGATCAATATTAAAAGAAACGTTACCATATCTGACTTATTTAACGGTATTTAATTATAATATCACTCCTACAGGAGAACTAATTGACATTCCTGATGAAGAAATCATTCAAATAGCAAAGGATTTCGGTGTAGCTCCAATCATGTTAGTCACGACTTTAACAGAACAGGGAACCTTTAGCAGTGAGATTGCACGTAATATCCTTCAAAATGAAGATTTGCAGGATCATTTAATAGATAATATCCTCTCCGTATTAAAAGAAAAAGGATATTATGGAGTGAATCTTGATTTTCAACATATACTTCCGGAAGATCAACATCTCTTTGTGGATTTTATTACTAAGGCAGGTGCCCGATTACATGAGGAAGGTTTTCATCTGATCATCACACTGACTCCTGTGACACTGGAAACAGAAAATGGATTATTTTATACTGATTTCGACTATACCAGTATTGCCCAGGCTGCCGACCAGATTATGCTTCTATCTTATCAATGGGGCTACTTCTTTGGTCCTCCTGCCACTACTATAACACCCTTTAATACAGTAATATCAAATTTGGAGTATAGTATAACACTGATACCTCCTGATAAAACAAATATAGGAATACCAATCATTGCTTATGATTGGCAGCTTCCATATATGGAGAATATTTCAAGAGCCTATTCTCTTAGCTATTGTTCCGCTATTTCGTTAGCTGCTCAGACAGGATCCACTATTATGTATGATGAAACCTATCAGGCAGCTTATTTTAGCTATATTGAAGAGGGTCCCTCTGAAAAAACAGAGCATATCGTATGGTTTAAAGATGCAAGAAGTATTGATGTTTTACTTAGCCTTATCCCTCAATATGGTTTGAAGGGCATTGGAGTCTGGAATATTTTATGTGAATTTCCACAAATGTGGCTTGTGATCAATTCCCAATATGATATTGCACAAGTATTATGAAATTATTACTAACAAAAAAAAGAGAGTTTATTATATCACAAATAAATTCTCTGTTTTTTATGTACCTATTACATGTAAATTTTCTATCTTGTTTCTATATTCCCTTAATAATTCCACATCATAATATTTGTGGATAGTGTTTCTGAAGTTTTCTTATATCAAGTTCATATACGTTTATTTCATCTGTTTCATATGGCAAAATAGGATAGCTTTCTTTAATATCCTCTTCCATATCTTCTCCCCTTTGTCTATTATTCTTCTTATTGTCATTCTTCTTATTATCTTTTTTATTAGTAAAAAATAACTCTGATATGATTTTATCCTCATTATGATGAAAAAATCCTTCCATTCGAATAATATTCATTCTTACATAGCTCCCTTCAATACAGTATAACTTTGTTTTTCCACCTCTCTTATCTGTTTTCTATTCATTGCAAATTGAAATATGGATTCACTTGCATGAATAAAATCGTAGAAATTACAGTTGCCAGTTCTTTCTCCAATACCAAATAAGGTACAGTCTATATAGTCTGCACCTGCTTTGGCTCCTATAATTGAATTTGCAACTGCCATACCTAAATCATTATGTACATGCATTTCAATTTTTATATCTGTATGAGCTTTTATTGTTTCTACGATTTCTTTTGTTCTATTTGGTATTAGGATTCCCACTGTATCTGCCACACGAATTGTATTTACTCCAGCTTTTTTAAGCTCTTTTATCAGAGATAAAATAAATCCCAGATCCGCTCTTGATGCATCTTCTAAACCAACTGTCACATCAATATTATGGTTTTGAGCTAATTCAACACAGCATAAAATATTTTTTTGAACCCAGATTTTATTTTTCTTGAGTTTACTATAAATCTGAACATAGGATACAGGAACTCCGATATGGATAATATCAGGATTGCATTGAATAGATTGTTTCACATCATTTATATTCATGCGGCTCCATACAGAAATTTTTGCATTCTTTCTAGTTTCAATGATTCTACTAATTCCTTCTATTTCTTTATCACCCAGACATGGAATACCTGCTTCGATCTCATATATACCTATATTATCCAAAAGCTTTGCAATCTTTAATTTATCCTCTATTCCAAGTGCGATTCCAGGACTTTGCTCCCCATCCCTTAATGTTGTATCAATAATATGTTTGAATTCTTTCATTCCCAATCACCTTGATGACAATCCTTTCAAATTCTTGATCATTTAGACTTTTTCTATTTAATGTACAAGTTTCTTTAATCAAATATAATATCTCATTAAGATTACTGTCTATGGGAATCGGCATATTTAATTCTTCCAGCTTTAACTTAATTGCTTTCATACCCGAATGCTTTCCAATTACAAATTCTGTTTTTCCTCCAACCCACCCCGGCTGATAAGCCTCATATGTATCAGGATTCTTATGCAAACCATCTGCATGAATTCCAGCCTCAACCTGGAATATGTTTTTACCTAATATCGGCTTTTTATTTCCGATACAACTATTGGTAATCCTTTCATAAATTTGCTTCAATTGAGGTAATACAGTTAGATCCCGATTGGGCTTGTGTCTGATTGCTAAACGAAGGGCCATGATAACTTCCTCAGTAGCCCCATTATTCTTATGCCCTGCAAAGCTGGTGGTAATATCTGTCCCTGAGTTCAAGACCCATTGTAAGGCTAGAGCACTTGCACAACCGTAAGTATTTTCCGGGCAGAAATTGATTTTACTTTTGGATAATATTTTTTTTATTTCGTTCATTGTTCTATCATAGGATTCACAAATCAAATCATCAAGTCCAACAATACGTAATTCTCTGTATTCTGTAAGTGCCCTAAGCTTTACAATCTCTCTTGCATCATTCATTTGTACTTCATGAATAACTGTATCCTGATTTATTGTGCAATTAGTTACATATTTGTAGAAACCAGGATATTTATTTATCTCATCTGCATACTCAACATTAAGAATATATTTACCTTCTTTCGGAAGCAGTTCCATTCTCTCGTATGCAGCAATTGAGAACTCTACTACATCAACCCCTATTGTAAAAAGCAAATTACAAAAAGTATATAAATCCTCTTTTGATGGCAAGCAATCATCGAATGCAGTCAATGTATTATCAATAATCCGTATCACTTTACCAACTCCCTCAGAATAAACTATAATAATAATTCATTAACAACATTTCCTCCTTCAATATGCTGTTCTACTATCTTTTCAATATCATCTATACTAACATTGCCATACCATATACCTTCTGGATAAACAACTACAACAGGCCCTTTCTCACATATACCAAAACACCCTGTATTTGTTATCATTATTTCTCCTGATAAATCTCTGTCTTCTATCTCTTCCATAAATCTCTGAATGATACCCACTGATTCTTTTGAAAAGCAATAACCCTTTTGCTGTCCATTTATTCTACAACTAGTGCAGACAAAAATATGATGCTTTAGCTCTACCATGAATTTCCCTCCTTAAAATAGAATTAGCCGATCTTTTTATAATCTGAAAAATTAGATATCACCTTTTTCACAGAATCCTCTATTCTATCGTAGGTTGTAAAAACCTGAATACCCTTTTCTTTTAGTTTTCTCTTTGGTGCTTCTCCAATTCTCATAGTAATTACTGCCACGCAGTCTCCTATTGAATGAATTATCATAGCTATTTTATCCTCATGATCACCACATTCTTCATTACCAGTACAATATTTATCAATTTTTCTCTTCTCCAATAATACCGCATTTCCTTGGTAATATTCATATATATATAATTCTGTTACCTGACCAAAATGCTGATCCACATTAATCCCACTTTTCGTAGTTACCGCGACTCTAATCGAAGAATCATTTAAATTCTGTTTAGGTATATCTCTTACTTTCTCTGAATTATGGCATTTACTATATTCAATGGATATATCATTCCCTAATGTTCCGATTGCATCTGCACGACATTGTTTACAATGATACATCTGAGGCAGGATTTCTTCACATTGTTTACGCATTGCCATAATTTCTTTATTATTTACTAATGGGAGAGATTCAAATTCACTTCCCTGAACTGGAATCAACCGCATAATATTAGTAATTGTGGCACCAATTTTTTTCACTTTATTTACCACTTCCGGTATGTGATTGTCATTGATTCCTTTAATCATTACAATATTGACTTTGCATATGATTCCTTTTGAGGTAAGCATCTTAATACCAGAGAGCTGATTTGTCATAAGAATGGCCGCTGCTATTTCTCCGAAATAACGTACCCCCATATAGTCTACATATTTATATATTTTAGCTCCTAATTTAGGTTCCACCGCATTCATGGTCACAGTCACATGGGATACCCCTAATTCAATTAGTTCATTAGCATATTGTGGAAGCATTAATCCATTGGTAGATAAACAAAATGTGATATCTTTATCTTCATTACGTATGTATTCTAATGTCTTTTTTGTTTCTTCAAAATTAGCTAAGGCATCCCCTGGTCCAGCAATTCCTATTACAGACAGGTTAGGTACTCTCTCCTTCACTTCCAAATATTTTTCACAAGCTTCTTCTGGAGTTAGTATCTTTGTAGTAACTCCCGGTCTGCTTTCATTGGGACAATCATATTTTCTAACACAGTAGTTGCAGCTGATATTACATTTTGGTGCAATGGGAAGATGCATTCTGGCATAATTATGTGCACCACAATTGTAACAAGGATGGGTATCCGTCTTATCAGCAATCGTTTTATATTTGGGGGATATTTCCTTTTGTGAATTCATCTCCTGATTGATCTGATCCACTTCTTTCAGATTGATGATACTGCCCTTATAATACTTATGATATAATTCTTCTCGAAAACCAGCCTCTTTCTTTGCCAATATTGCATTAGATATTTCATCTAAAAAGATAAGAGCACCTTCGTATCCAATGGTACGTACTCTTTGGCCTCCAACACGATCGTGAATTGGAAAACTTCTTCGTACAAGGTCAATCTTTAATTTTTCTGCTATTCTTCTTCCATCAGAATTACCAATTAATATATTTACATTCAATTCCCTTGCCAGTTCTTCAATAGTCCCAAAGTCTACGTCATCTAAGATTTCATAGCGATCAATCAATTGATAATCTGCAATTTCTCCAATTTCTTTTTTTATCATTTCCTTAAGTTTCTCGCTTTTAGAACCAGTAGCAGCAATCAATGGCATAATACCGTTTTCCACACATAAACGTACTGTACTGTATACAAAATCTGGTTCCCCGTAAATGGCAGCTTTTGCCTCGCCATTATATTTATGAGAATCTACCATTGCATCCAGGAATCGCCCCCGTTCTTTTTGTATCTTCTCTAATGTTTCTTTCCCTGATATTTCTGATAATATTTCAAGTAAAATATCATTATCTCTTAAACTAACCGGAAGATTTAACTTCTTATAAGGAACCTGATATTGCTCATATAAATACTCTGCCACAGAAGGGTTTTCATTAGTGAAACTTGATAATTCAAGAGTGAATTTTGCTCCTGCCATCCTTTTAATATCTTTCATAGATGTTCCATATTCAGGAAGTTTCTGATAAATGTGACTATGAACTCCATCCAGATTTTCTGACAAATCGGGAAGTAATATGTAATCTATAGAAAAACTTTCTAACAATTCTTTTAAATACCTTGCATCTCCAGGAGAAAGGATACTGGTAATTATATTAACTTTATTATTCTTTCTTGTATCCATCTTAGTAGATTTTACAATTTCATATAAAGCTTTCATATACCCTTCAAATTGAGTCCCCTCATAACCGGCAGATAATACTGGAATAATTTTTATCTTCTGATATTCTGGATTGCAATAATAGAATTTATCAATCATTCGTACAATATCTTCTCCTATGGTTTCAGCAAGACAGGTTGTAATTACTCCGATGACTTCTGGTTCATACACTTGAATTAAATTTTTAAGACCCATAATAAGATTCTTTTCGCCTCCATATACTGTTCCTTCTTCTGTTAACGAGGAAGAAGCAATATCTACTGGCTCATTATAATGAGTAGCCATATGCCTTCTTATATAAGTACTACACCCTTGGGAGCCATGGAGAATAGATATACATTTTTGTATCCCATAAAAAGCAGTAACCGCTCCCATAGGCATACACATTTTACAAGGATTTACGTTTAAATTAACCAATGTTCCTCTCATACAACCTCCTTTCTGTAGACAATTACCGAATACACAATTCACTTAATGAATATATTTCCATACCGGACTGTTGACACTCCTATTTATTTCTTTCACAAAATTAATTACTCCATCAAAACCGCTCAGTGGATGCTTTCTTTCATGATTATGATCACAGAAAGCAACTCCAAGTTTATACGCTAATGGTCTTTCTTTTACTCCGCCTACTAAGATATCAGCTCTCTTTTCTTTTATATATTTCTCTAATTCGGCGGGATTGGCATCGTCAAGAATTACCGTATCTTTGTTAACTATACTTTCTATGATCTCATAATCCTCCTTTTTCCCTGTCTGAGTTCCAACAACTACAGTTTCCATTCCAAGAGTTTTAAACTGGCGAATTAATGAAATCGCTTTAAAGCCGCCACCCACGTAGATTGCTGCTTTTTTCCCTTTTAATTTTCCCTTGTAATGAGCTAGAAAAGGCTCTAGTTTCTTAGTCTCTTCTTTGGTAAATTGAAGTGCCCTCTCTTTTGCCGCCTCATCTTTCATGGTCTTGGCAATTCCTATAAGAGAATTGGTGGTATCTTCGATTCCAAAAAAACTTACTTTAATATAAGGAATTCCCATCTCTTCTTCCATTCTTTTCGCCAGATAAGTACTCGATCCTGCGCACTGGACAATATTTAGAGTTGCTGCTGGTGCTTCAATTAAATTGTTATAACTTGCATCTCCGGTAATAGTAGATATAACGGGTATTCCTATCTTATGAAGGTAATCTTTAATGATCCATATTTCACCTGCCAAGTTAAAATCACCCAATATATTAACTCCTTTTCTTTTGGCCGGTTTGTGAATTGCAATCAGCTCCATGATGGCATTACATGCCATCTTATAACCTACAGACTTATTACCGGCAAATCCAGGTGATTTCACTGGAATTACTCTGATTCCATACTTTAAGGACATTCTTTTACAGACAGCTTCCACATCATCTCCAATAACTCCCACAATGCAGGTAGCATATACAAAAATTAATTTTGGGTGAAACTTCTTTGCTATCTCTTCAATGGCAGCAATTAATTTCTGCTCTCCTCCAAAGATCACATCCCGTTCTCTTAAATCTGTGGAAAAACTGTTACGGTACAAATCATCCCCACTTGTGAGACTGCCTCTGATATCCCATGTATAACTGGCACAGCCTATGGGTCCATGGACTATATGGAACGCATCTGTAATAGGATTCAGTACTACTCTTGCACCACAGTATACACAGGCTCTCTGGCTTACAGCTCCTGATATACTGTCCATATCACATTTTATACCATTGCCAGTACATCCTTCCTGCTTATGTAAGATAAAATCTTTTCTTTCTTCTAAAACACTTGCGTTACCCATAGAATCCACTCCACTCTTTACATTATTAATTCAAAATCTTCTTCTGCACAATCTCTATCCTGCCTATCCATGAGAGCATTAACAATCAATTCCGCTAATCTCATCCCTCCTTTATATCCCACAATTGGCATATAAGAATGCACATAGCGGTCTACAATAGGAAAACCTGCTCTTACAAATGGGATATCTTCGGCTCTTGCAATATATTTACCATGAGTGCTCCCAATAAGTAAATCAACACTCTCTTCTTTTATCCATTGATGTAATTCATATAAATCTCCTGATGATTTTGCCCTACATCCTTCCATTCCAAATTTATGAAATAAACTTTCCGCCTCAGTTTCAAATCCATCTCCTGGAGTTCCTGTTACTAAATAAGAAGGAATCATTCCCATTTCTAATACAAATTCGCCAATTCCAAGGACCGTATCCGGATCCCCAAAAATAGCAACTTTCTTATTATAGGTATAAGGATGAATATCAATCAAAATATCAATCAATTGTCCACGCTCTTCTTCTAGCATATACGGCACTGCTTTTTTTGACAGTCCTTGTAAAGTCATAATATAATTATCCGTATTATTGATTCCGATAGGGAGGGATAATGTCTTATATGGCACATTACATTTCTTTTCCAAAGTCACAGCAGGTAATTCACTGGCTGCTTTCCCAAGGGCTAATATACTTTCTGAATCACCAAGTTCTATAATTTCTTCTACGGTGGTACCTCCTTTAGGAAACATTTCAAATTTACCTGTCATTGGACTATCCATAACACCACTTGTATCTGGAAGCATGGTATAAGAAATACCCATTTTATCAGCAATTTTCTTCATTTCCCTCATATCTCCCGGATTTACAAAGCCTGGTATAATTGTTACTTTCCCATTCTTTTTTTCTGAAGAAACAGAAAGATATTTTATAAATCCTGAAACCATATTACTAAAGCCTGTAATATGGGAGCCTTTATAGCTAGGAGTATTCGTATGAACCATATATTTCCCTTCTGGAAGTTCAATATCCTGTATTATTGCATTTAAGTCATCCCCAATGGTCTCTGACAAACAGGTCGTATGTACTGCGATAATCTTAGGATTATATATATCAAATATATTTTTTGCTGCTGTCTTTAAGTTACTGCCACCACCAAATACGGAAGATCCTTCTGTAAACGAACTAGAAGATGCCATTGCCGGATCTTTAAAATGTCTCGTTAAAAACATTCTGTGGAAAGCGCAGCAACCTTGTGAACCGTGACTATGAGGCATACATTCATGTACTCCAAGTGCCGCATACATAGCTCCAACAGGCTGACAGGTCTTTGCTGGATTCACTCTAAGCGCACTCCTGTCATATTTTTCTTTCTTTGTATAATTTAACATGCCTTTTCACCTCCTAAAGTTCCCTCTAAGACAGGTGCTAATTTCCAGGGTGCTTTTACATAACTCCATGCAGGAGTATAGATCCCCATCGTAACATCTCTTGCAAAGTTTACTGCTCCACGAAAACCTGCATACGGCCCGCTGTAATCATATGAATGTATCTGTCTTGATAAGATTCCAGCTTTCTGAGAAACAAATTTATCTTTGATTCCAGAAAAGAAAATATCTGGTTTTAAAACTCTGAGAAATTCTTCTGTTTCATAATGATTCAGGTCATCAATGATATATGTTCCATCTTGCATTTCTTTTACTAATCCCTCATAATAATCGAGAAATTTTTCTTCTTTTAATTTATTTACATCGTCTTCCGATAAATAAAGATGGTATTTATTTGTGTCTGGTTCTACTGTTAATGACTCAATATTCTTACTGTCTGCATCCACTTTAATGAATGGCAAAACTTCCCTGCCTTCATAATCATCCCTATGGGCAAATTCGTATCCAGCTAATATAGTCTGAATTCCCAAATCTTTTAGAAGAACCTGATAATGGTGTGATCTGGAGCCTCCGGCATAAAGAGCCGCCTTTTTCCCTTTTAATTTGCTCTTATAATATTCCATGTCATCCTGAATAAGGCTTAATTCATCTGCAATTACCTCTTCCGTTCTGGCTATCAGTTCTTTGTCATTAAAAAATTTTGCTATGTTTCTAAGAGATTTAATGGTTCCCTTTACACCTATAAAATTGACCTTTAACCATTGAACTCCATATTTCGCTTCAAGCATTTCTGCAATATAATTAATAGAACGATGACATTGTACTAAACTTAAATTTGCCTGATGGGCATTCTTTAAATCATCTATTTTACTGTCACCTGTAAAGGTAGATACTATTTCATAACCAATTCTTCTTAAAATTCGTTCTGTCTCCCAACCATCCCCTCCAATATTATACTCACCAAGAATATTTACAGAAAATTTATTTTTTATTTCCCTGTCACCTTCACCAATTACAAATCTCATTAATTGGTTATTTGCAATATGATGTCCAGCTGATTGACTTACTCCTTTATATCCCTCACAACTAAATGCAATACATTTAATACCAAACTCTCCTTCTGCCCATTTTGCAACAGCATGAATATCATCTCCGATTAATCCTACTGGACATGTAGAACAGATTAATATTGTGGAAGGATGGAATAAATCCATTGCTTCTTCAATAGCTTTCTTCAATTTCTTTTCACCACCGAATACAACATCAGATTCTTGCATATCTGTGGAAAAACAATATTCCAGATAATGATCTGCCCCTTCTTCTTTTTTCCCTTTATGCCGTCTGGTGCCCCATGCATAAAAGGAACATCCAATTGGACCATGCACAATCTGCAAAGCATCTTTAATCGGGCCAAGTACAACACCTTTACATCCTGCATAGCAACATCCACGATGGGTCATGATTCCTGGTATTGTACGAACATTAGCTGCAATCTGATTATTATTATCGTTATCATTTACGGTCACCATATGTTCTTTTCGATTTTTATATACTCTGGAGCTATACTGATCCAGTACTTTTTCCATTACACTCATAACAATCACCTCCCATATCTAATAAGCATCTTTACTATTATCTCCGCTTCTAACCTGATAATTTTCATATACTGGTAAAACAAATATCTTTCCATCCCCTGGATTTCCTGTGGAATTGGTATCCATAATCGTATCTATCGCTTTATAAACATCTTCATCTTCAATGATTAAAGTAAATGCTCTCTTAGGTATCAACCGATTCATCTCAGTAAGATATTCACCCACAGGAGATAAGGGGATTTCTCCAGATTCCACAAAAGAGGATAACATGGTCATATCAAGTAACTTTTTTCCTCTTCCTAAAACTTTTCTACAAGTAAATGCTGGAATTCCTGCTTCTAATAAAGCCTTTTTTGTCGCATTCACTTTATTCTGTCTGACAATTGCCATAACTTCTTTCATACTCATCCCTCCTAAAGACCTTTTTTCTTGGTGCTTATGGTATAGGCTTCTTCTACCGGACTTACAAAAATTCTACCATCACCAAAATTTCCACTTTCACCAGTTCTGGAATATTTTATTATAATCTTCACTACATCTTCTTTATCAGCATCTTCTATAACCATCAATAACATTTCTTTCGGAATCTCATCATAGAAAATTTCTCCAACCTTTACTCCTTTTTGTTTCCCACGTCCATATACATCCATTTTAGTTACTGCCGGAAACCCTGCGGATAATAATTCGGAAAGAACTATACCTACTTTTTCCGGTCTGATGATTGCTCTAATCAATAACATAAAACCACCTCCATATAATTTTTAAATATCCATTAATCCATGTTCCATAAGAATCTCTTCCAGTCTTTCTTGTTTCATTGGTTTCGGTATTACAAACATATCATTTCCATCAATTTTTTGTGCCAATGCCCTGTATTCATCTGCCTGAGCAGCATCCGGGTCAAAATTAATAACTGTCTTTTTATTAATTTCAGCTCTTTGAACCATGTTATCTCTCGGTACAAAATGGATCATCTGAGTGCCAAGTTCCTTTGCAAATGCTTCTACAAGCTCTGCTTCGCCATCCACTTTTCTTGAATTACATATAATGCCTCCAAGTCTGACACCACCAGAGGATGCGTATTTCTGAATCCCTTTGGAGATATTATTTGCCGCATATAATGCCATCATTTCACCTGATGCAACAATATATATCTCCTGTGCTTTACCTTCCCTGATTGGCATTGCAAAACCACCACAGACAACATCACCAAGTACATCATAAAATACATAATCCAGATCATCGGTATATGCTCCAAGCTGCTCTAACATATTAATAGATGTAATAATGCCACGTCCTGCACATCCAACACCTGGTTCCGGACCACCGGATTCCACACATTTGATACCTGCAAAACCCTCTTTCATAATAAAATCAAGATCAATATCTTCTCCCTCTTCCCGAAGAGTATCAAGTACTGTCTTTTGAGCTAATCCCCCAAGAATAAGCCTGGTTGAATCCGCCTTAGGATCGCATCCAACAATCATAATATTCTTACCCATCTCTCCTAATCCTGCTGTAAGATTTTGAGTTGTAGTGGATTTTCCTATTCCACCTTTTCCGTAAATAGCTACCTGTCTCATATAAATTCCTCCCTTTTCTGATTTTCACATTATCCACTTACTATAAAGTGAAAAGACGCCACTACTTATTCTTAATAAGTAACGACGTCTCTGTCTAATAGAGTGCTAGCAATTTCTATGGCTCAAATTCTATCATCATTGGATTTTTTATACAATACATCGAATTGTCAAATATTAAATAAAAACAATGTATTTTTTTGAACATTTTTTACTAATATCTTATTTTGCTTTCTTTTATCTGATATTGTGGCGTTTCTTTTAGAGTTGTCTGCTTTCCTTCCTTATTTTAGAAGAACTAATTTCTCACTGGGAAATGATATACGGTTTGGTGCCTTTTCTTTTAATATTTCTTTCCAATAACCTTTCGTTATCTTCCACCATATATTCTTTCCAAAACTGGATTCATCCCTATTATGTAATAGTACATTCCATTCAAATGGTGTTTCAGTGATTCCTACACAAGTTACCTGCATTGTATTCTCCATTACCAAAGGGTCTCCACATCTTATATCATGTGCTCTAATGCCCACATATGTAATATCCTCTGTAACTTTTTTCTTCGTCTTTAAAACAATATTCCAATTCAATGCAGCCACTTCAAAATCAGATATTTTATAAGCTTTTGATATATTCTTACAACCTGTTAACCTTGCCGTTGCAGCATTGATAGGATTATAAAAGATATCTTTCGTATTTCCCAACTCAATCATTTTTCCTTTCTCAATAATAGCCATGTTATTGCATAATTTATAAATCTCATCTCTACTATGGGAGACGATTAGTGTATCAACCTCATATTTTTTTAATACCTCCAGGAGTTCCTGCTGCAACTGCTCCTTTAGATAAGAATCCATAGCTGAAAATGGCTCATCTAATAAGAGAACCTCTGGTTCAAAAGCAAGAATCCTTGCTAATGCCACTCTTTGCTGCTGTCCTCCTGACAGACTATAAGGATATCTGTTTTCCAAACCATCCAGTTGAAATAAATTTATCATTTTTTCTACAATATGATGCTTATCTCTAGTCCTTTCAATTCCTATTTCAATATTCTTCGCCACTGTCATATTCGGAAAAAGGGCATAATTTTGAAACATATATCCTACTTTCCTTTTTTGAGGCCGAAGGTTAATTCTATTACTTGAATCAAAAAGTACTTTCTGGTTTAAAACGATTTTTCCTTCATCTGGTTTTTCAATTCCTGCAATGCATTTTAAAGTGAGACTTTTCCCACAGCCGGATGCTCCAAGGATTCCTAATCTTTGCCCCTTATTCTCCAAACTTACGTCAAGATCAAAACCTTTATATTTCTTTTTAATGTCAACATACAGACTCATTTCTATCCCTTCTTTATGTAGGATCTATTTTTATGGGTAACGAAATTCATAAGAATGATTGCCAAAAATGCGATTACAATAATAATTCCAACCCACATCGCAGCCACTTCCATATTATTTCCCTGCACAGCCATATAAATAGCTACTGGCATTGTTTGTGTTATCCCTGGAATATTCCCAGCTATCATTATGGTTGCGCCAAATTCCCCCAAAGCTCTGGCAAATGCTAAAATTCCACCAGATACAATTCCTGGTAAAGCTAATGGCATAACAATTTTACAGAATATCTTAAACTCTGAGATACCTAATGTCCTCCCTGCATAAATAAGATTTAAATCCACTTGTTCAAAAGCGCCTTTTGCAGAACGGTACATTAGTGGAAATGAGATTACTACTGCCGCAAGCACTGTTGCCTCCCATGTAAATACAATCTCTACTCCTATCTTTTCAAATACCTTTCCTATCATTCCGTTCTTTCCAAAGATAATAAGCAAAAGAAATCCAGCTACTGTTGGTGGAAGAACTAATGGGAGAGTAAATAATTCATCGAAAAACCACGATATTTTTTCATTCATATTCATAACTTTTCTTGCAGCAAAGATTCCTAATAAAAACGTTATTAAGGTTGAGAATATTGCTGTCTTCATAGAAATATATAAAGGTGAAAAATCCATATTTATACTTCCCTCCTAATCAAGCTCTATTCAATGGGGGTAAATCCATGTTTCTCAAATATTTCTCTGGCTTCCTTGGATTGAAGATATTCTAAAAATTGTTTGGCCGCCTTTTCTTCTTTTGTATTTTTTATTACAGCAGCGGGATATATGATTTTACTGTGGCTTCCTTCTGGTGCCTTTGCCACTATTTTTACATCATCATTTGACAATGCATCTGTTTCATATACCACACCTGCATCTGCATTTCCTGTACTTACCCATGTAAATACTTCTGCCACATCTTTACCATAGGTGGTTTTCTCCTTTACAGCATCTAATATATTTAAATATGTAAATATTTCCTTTGCATATTGGCCTGCAGGTACTGTATCCGGGTCCCCAAGTGCTATTTTAGATGCCTTTAAAATATCTTCAAAACCTGTTATTTCTAAATCACTGGATTTAGGCACGATCAATATTACTTTGTTTTCCAAAACATTGATTAGTGTATTATCAATAATTAGATTTTTATCTTTAAGCATATCCATTTGCTTTTGGGCTGCTGAGATAAACACATCAACAGGAGCTCCCTGCTCGATCTGTTGTTCTAAAGAGCCGGAACTTCCATAAGTAAAAGTCATATTAATTTGGGGATGGTTTTCATGATACTTAATTTGTATCTCATCCATGATTTTTTGAAGACTTACTGCTGCTGCAATAAGTATATCAGTATCTTCTTGATCGTCATTTAGACGTTCCCTCCTGCAACCTAATAAAATTATGGCAATTATCGATACTGTAACTATTAATTGCATTCTCTTTCTAATCATCTTAAATATCCTTCCACCAGTCCTGTTTTTGCCTTTTTACAAGCAAAAAGCGCCTTAGAATGTATATCTGAGACGCCTTTGTCAAGGACTATATTAATCATAATATTTATACAATTATAATAATTTTTATTGCTACTTGTTTATATTGCGTTTCATAATAACTTATACTATAATGCCATGTCAATATTATTTTATTTTTCATATTTTATATAATTATTTATAGTATTTAAATTTATAAAATGAAGATTACTTTGTGATTTTTTTTGCTTTTGAAATTTTTAACATCTTACCTTTTATTGTAGTCTCTTTCATGGTTTTTAATACGAGTTCTCCTTTTCCATTGAGTATCTCAACATAGGTCATAGTATCCATAATCGTAATAATACCAATATCCTCGGCTGTTACTCCCTCTATTTTAGCTATCGTTCCCACAAAATCTATTGCTCTAAGATTCTTTTTCTTACCGCCATTAAAATATAATTTCATAATTTTCTTATTCAATTGTTCGCTTTTTAGTTTTCGAATCGTTGGCAGTACCTTCATTTTCGCTTTAAAATCTGATTTTTTATCTAAGACTTCTTCTTCTAAAGGTATTGACATGACAGGAATATCAAATCCAATATATTCTTCAATATCATGAAGATACCTTTCTTCTTTTGTGGTAACAAAAGTGATCGCTCTTCCTTCCCTGCCGGCTCTCCCTGTCCTGCCAATGCGATGGACGTAATTTTCTTTCTCCATTGAAATTTCATAATTAATTACGAGAGAAATATTATCAATGTCAATTCCTCTGGCCGCTACATCAGTAGCAATAAGATAGCGAAATTCTCCTCTCTTAAAGGCCTTCATAATCTTAAGCCGATCCTTTTGTTCCATACCTCCATGAAGCTTATTGCAGCTATAACCAGCAGCTTTTAATTCATTGTATACATTATCTACCCGGTCTTTTGTATTGCAAAATATAATACAGCTATCCGGATTTTGAATTACTGTTATATCCGTCAGTAAAGAAAGCTTATTGACTTCACTCACTCTATATAAGGAATGTTCAATATTATCCGTAATAAGGTCCGTCCCGTTGATCTCTACATTAAGAGGTGTATTCATATAATACTGGGTTAACTTTTTAATTCTTTCTGGTAATGTAGCGGAAAAAATACATGTTACTCTCTCCTTGGGCAGATGTGAGATAATGGCTTCAACTTGTTCGATAAATCCCATATTAAGCATTTTATCCGCTTCATCAATCACAAGGAAATCAATTTTCTCTAAGGCAATAGATCCTCTCTCTATATGATCTATTACTCGTCCTGGGGTCCCGACTACTACATGAGTTTTTTGCTTAAGTTCTAATTTTTGTGCCGAAAAAGGTTGTCGGCCAAATATAGCTGCTGCTTTTATACGTTTATACCTTCCTATATTTATAAAATCCTCTTTTACCTGATACGCAAGTTCCCTTGTCGGTGTTAAAACTAATGCCTGGGGCTTATTTTCCTTCCAATCCACTAATTCACATATGGGTATGCCATAAGCTGCTGTTTTTCCGCTGCCTGTTTGTGATTTCACTACGAGATCTTTCTTTGCTAACATAAGTGGAATAACTTTATCTTGAACATTCGTGGGCTCTTTATATCCTAAATCATTTAATGCATTTGTAGTTTCTGTACTTAATAAATAATTAGTAAAACTAATTTTTGTCATATATTATCTATGTCCTCTCTTAGTATCCTATTGCTAAATTCCCAATTTATTTCTAAATCATATCTCATTTTACATAAACTTATATTATCATATAGTATCTTCTCCAATTATGCAAAGGTATATATTAATACTTTAAGTATATCCTTCCTTACCTTATATCTTTTGAACCATTCAATAACACTTATCATATAATAATAATAATATTAATATTAATAATAACATTGGGGATTTAAATGATTATACATGTGGTGCAATCAGGAGAAACACTCTACTCAATCTCTACATCTTATGGAATATCATCATCGCGATTAATTCAAGATAATGGATTAACCAGCCCCAATGAATTAGCAGTTGGGCAGACCATTGTAATCGTATATCCCAAAGAGATTTATACTGTTAGAGAAGGGGATACTCTGCAAAGTATAGCTTATGATCATAATATCACTTTGATGCAATTGCTAAGGAACAATCCTTATCTTATCAATAGAGAATTTATTTATACAGGAGAATCCCTGGTTATCAGCTATGAAGATGAAAAAATCAGGAATATCTCAACCAATGGATATACTTATCCTTTCATTAATAGAGATATTCTAAAAAAAACATTACCCTTTTTAACCTACATTACTATATTTAATTATCGGGTCACCGTTGAGGGAGAAATCATCGACATAGATGATATGGAAATTATTCAGCTGGCAAAAGAATATAAGGTAGCACCTTTAATGCTGATCACTGCATTGACTGAGGACGGAATTTTTAGCAGCGAAGTGACACATACCATACTTAATGACCAGGAATTACAGGATAAATTCATCGATAATATACTAACTATTTTGAAGGCAAAAGGTTATTATGGATTGAATATAGACTCTCAATATATACTCATTGAAGATAGACAACTATTTGTAGACTTTACCGAGAAAATAACAAATCGTTTAAATAATGAAGGATTTCAGGTGATTGTTACATTAACCCCCAAAACATTAGAGGATGGAACCATAACGATATATGAAAGTATTGATTATAAAGGACTGGGGCAGGCAGCGAATGGCTTACTGCTCATTTCATACGAATGGGGAAGCTCCTTTGGACCTCCTGCAGCCGTGACACCTATAAATGTGGTTCAGGTATTGCTGGACTTTGCAGTAACCCAGATACCTCCTGAAAAAATCACCTTGGGAATCCCAATTATCGGGTATGACTGGCAGCTTCCACATATTCAAGGTGTTTCCAGAGCATATTCTCTTAGCAGCACTGCTGCCATAGAATTAGCAGTTGCAGAGGGTGCAACAATCTTATATGATGAAACTGCCCAGGCCCCTTATTTTTACTATACAGAAACTAACAGAGGAGAACCTACTCAACATATTGTGTGGTTTAAAGATGCAAGAAGTATAAAAGCTTTAACTGATTTAGTCCCTATTTATGGCTTCCCAGGAATTGGAGTCTGGAATGTTATGACATTCTTTACACAAATGTGGTTCATAATCAATACCCAATATGAAATAGAAAAAATAGAAACATTATTATAAGATACCGGGATAAGATGTCACCCAAGAAAATTTTTCCTCCTTTGTGATATCTTATCCCCATTAAATTTCAAAATATTTCTTATACCATACAATATTCTCTTTACATTTTACTTTAATATCTGTATCATTCCATGTCCTCCATCTACGATTACCTTTTGTCCAGTTTTTAATACTGTTGTTGCATTCCCGCATCCTACTACTGCTGGTATCCCCAACTCTCTGGCAACAATAGCTGCATGAGATAATGGTGCTCCAATATCAGTAATAATAGCTGCTGCTTTAGGGAAGATAGGAGTCCATCCTATATTAGTAGTGGAGGCAACTAGTATTTCACCTGGCTGCAATAAATAGCCTTCTTCAGGGTTGGCCAGAATTCTTACAAATCCCTCAATTTTACCTGCTGCTCCAGCAAAACCATTCAGTATTTCCGCTTCTTTTATTATTGGAGCAAGAGGTGTGGCAGAATCATAATAATCTACTCGCTTATATGGTTCTTTTACCCACTTAAAAGGATCAATACGCCCTTTTATAACGGATGGAAGTGTCGGTAAAGCCTTATATTTTTCAAAATTCCTTTTTCTAGCACTAATGTATTCTAAAGCAGAATCCTCTCCTGCTAATAGATCCAGAACTTCATTAATATACAAGAAAAACACATCTTCTCCAATACCGGTTAACTCTCCTGCCTTAAGAGCAAACGTTCTGTTCACTCTAATTACTCTAGTCCACTCTGAGCGAACTGCTTCTCTTATATAACTACCTTCGGATGCTTCTGCTATCTGCTTTTTAATTCTTTTTGCTTTTTCAGGATAATATTCTTCTAATTTTTTCAATGTTATTTCATATTGATCTGCCTGCTTCTTTAAAAGGCTTTCTGCATCTATACCTGCCTTTATACTTTCTTTAATCTGCTTATCCAGCCACATCTTATTTTCTAAAGGGTCTGGTATAGATAACTCAAATTCGTGAGGGCCACGATGTCCATACTTTGCTAAATATTCTTCTTTGCTCATTTCACCTTTAATAATCCTGGATATTCCAATGACTGGTCCCAGACTTTCTAGATTTCCACTGCCTCTTAGATTGGATAGTAAAGTGTTTGCATCTTCTTTCCCTAAAAGTTTTGGCAGTTCCTCGTTCAGCTTAAATAAGCCCATCAATTTTTTACGGGGAGCATATCGACCCACCCACAATGCTTTACAATTGTACGGCCAAAGTTCCTTTTTCCATAAATTCAGTAATTCATCTTTTTCATTAACCTGCTCAATGGATTTTTTCATAGATTGGCACCATTTTGGTGTATCCTCAATATAACGAGGCATCATTTTATTGACCTCTTTTGACCATTTCATAGTATATTTCATTCTTGGTATCATTTTCTTTATTAATTCCAATCCTGAAAATGGATAAATCGGTATATCTATGCCTGTTGGCATCTCACCAAAGATATCATTCATTTTTTTAAGTGTTGATTTATAATCTATCCCAAAAGCAGGATACATTGATAATGCCATATTTACATTAGAATACATTCTTCCACTGATATTTCCTGAAAACAAATAATAATTAGGAATAATTAGCTGTTCCTCATCTAAAGCTCGTATCACGGACCAACTTAGGGGAGTAAAGACATCTGCCATGGCTTCACCTATATTGGTATTTATCCAAAGATAATCTCCATCCAGGGAATCATTCATCTCATAGGATTCTAAATTACCGGATTTTAGAGTAGTAATGGGCCTTGCCTGTAGAATATATAATTTCCCTTTTGCTACTGCCCATTCTATATCCTGCTGACACCCTAATTCTTTCACAAGTTTAGAAGAGTATTTATATAAATAGGAAGCATATTGTTTAAAATCTTTTGGTCCTTCATATTTCCCTTTTGGCCTATACAATTTGAAAGGATATGCATTTGCTTCCCCTGATACAAGCTGTTCTCCTAATCCATATACATAATTTCCCATCATATTTACATGACTGCCTGTAATTGGATCTGCAGTAAAAAGTACACCCGATATTTCTGCTGGAACCATTAACATTATAACTACAGCTATCTGATGTGATCCATCTATTCCCTGAACAGAACTATATGCTTTCACTCTCTCTGACTCTTTCGAATGAAACACACTATAGATTGCCTTTTTTATTTCTTCATCCGTACCAACATTAAGAACAGTTTCAAATTCTCCTGCAAAGGAGGCACTTGCTGAGTCTTCACTCAATGCAGAGGATCGGACAGCAAACAGGGAACCTGGATTTTTACTTCTAATATCCTTTAATAGAAATATGATTTCCTCCCATGCTTTATCATTTAATTTATCTTCATAAAAAGCAGACGGTAAAACTACAAAGCCATCAGGCACTGGATATCCATCCTGATACATCTTTGCAAGCATTCCTCCTTTCCCACCTGCCAATACTCTTTCATCCACTGTCAAACTTTTGAAACTTTTTACCATTGCTCTCATACTTAACATTCCTCCTAAATTATCACTTATAAAAACTCTCTCTAAACAATTCTATATAAGCATCTAATTCTGTCAGTAAATTATTATAGTTTAGTTCATTCAATGAAATCTTCTTTAATTTTTCCCTCTCTCTGGAAGAGACCCCTTCAAAAGTCCACATGATGGTATGAATCACTCTTTCTATATCAATACCCTCTTTAAATTTAGAAATATCTACATTATCTAATACTTTGTCATTGCCGATTGTGATATAATCGCTATTTCTAAGTTCCAAATCCTCTTTTATTTCATCAGAATTATCAAAATAGGCAGATTTAATAAAATTTAACATATCAGGATGTCTGTTTATTAAATTAAATTTGATTACAATTACTTGACGTAATCTTTTTAAGATATCCCTTTCATTTAAATTAATTTTTTCATAGAATTCATTCATTAAAATATCTAATGTATAATCATATAAGAATAAAAATAAATCTTTCTTACTTTTAAAATAATGAAATAGCATTCCCTTCCCAATATTGGCATCTTTTACAATCTCGTTCGTGGAAGCATTCTTATACCCTTTTTGATCAAACTCTTTCATCGCCGCATTCAATATTCTTTTTTGTTTATCTACATCTAAAGCATAGAACTTTTCAAACATTTCATTCCCTCCGTGAATAGAATTTTGTTATCGACCAATATGGTCTATGTGTCTATTATATCACCATCGACCAACCTGGTCTATATTTTTTTAATTTTTTTCTCTCTAAAAGAATGATTCTAATTCTTTATTAGTGAGGAATATAATATTTTACCAGCATTTTGAATTTTCTATTGCAATTATTTTAAAATAGTGTATAATGACAATAACAGTAATTATTACTATTTTACATTAAGAGGAGGTTAAAATTATGCCAGCATTTGGAAATCCATTTCAGGGTAATGTAGAAAGAAAGATGACAAAAGAAGAACTTATTCAAGCAATCCGACTAGACATAGCCGGAGAATTAGAAGCAATTTATCTCTATGATGCTCATGTTCAGGCTACAGATATAGAGATAGCAAAGAAGGTAATCGCTGATATACGAGATGAAGAAAAAGCTCATGTTGGAGAATTAATGACTCTATTGCGCATTCTTGATCCAAAAGAAGCAGAGTTATTTGTCTCCGGTGAAAATGAAGTAAAAGAAATGTTAGAGGATCTGGGCATTACAAGTCTACCTGGAGAAGAACCTAAAGCAAAAAATGAAACAGTTGGAAGTTTAATAAAAGAATAGTCCGTGAAAGGAGGTCATACAGATGAGTTATTTGTCAAGAGAAAGTTCTCCACTGGGAGAAGCATTATGGAATCAAATTGATGAAACTGTTATAAATACTGCCCGTAAAGCATTAGTGGGCAGACGATTTCTTAAAATATTCGGACCATTAGGTATAGGAACACAAAGTATTCATATTGATGATTATGAAAACCTGGATGAGAACTATGATAATGGTTTTATCACAACAAAAGGAAGAAAATATGTAGAAATTCCTACTATATATGATGACTTCACATTATTTTCAAAAGATTTAGAGAACTGTAAGCAATTTGGCTATCCCATTGACTTATCAAGAGCTGCTTATTCCGCAGAAGAGTGTTCAAGAAAAGAAGATCGTCTCATTTTCTTTGGCAATCAGTCATATGGTTATGAAGGTCTGTTAACAGCATCCGGTATTAATAAAATTGAAAGAAAAGACTGGGCTACTGGTGAAAATGCATTTTCTGATATCGTTTCAGCTTTAGAACTATTTACACAAAAAGGTATTTATGGCTCTTATGCACTCATAATGAGCCCTGATCTATATACCCAGTTGCAAAGAATCCAACAAGGAACAGGTCTATTAGAAATTGAACGTATTCGTAATCTCGTTGGAGGAAATTTGTATAACACTTCTGTTCTGGGCACCGGAAAAGCTGCACTTATTTGTCCTGAGCAAAGAAATATGGATCTTGTAATTGGTCAGGATTTAGCAACCGGATATTTAGAACAAAAAGATTTTAATCATAGTTTCCGGGTATTAGAAACCGTTTTACTTAGAATAAAACGTAAGCAAGCAATTACAGTATTTGAATAATACTGCCCAAGCAAAATACATAATTAAAGGAGAGAACTAATATGTCTAATGTGAAATTTTATCGCTGTGAGGTCTGTGGAAATATGGTCGCTATGGTAACAGAAGGCGGCGGAACTTTAACTTGTTGTAATCAGGAAATGACTTTATTAAAAGCCAATACAACTGATGGGGCATTGGAAAAACATGTTCCTGAGGTAGTAAAAGAAGATGGTAAAATTAAAGTGTCTGTTGGTGCAGTGATCCACCCATCATTGCCAGAACACTATATTGAATGGATTGCTTTAGTTACTGGGGATAAGATCCAATTAACTTATTTACAACCTGGTATGGCTCCAAAAGCAGAATTTTCAGAGGTAGAATCTGGAACGGTATATGAATATTGTAACTTGCATGGTTTATGGAAAACCGAATTCTAGCCTTACCTTCCCTTTATTTAAAAAGAGCGATTGCAAAAATGCAACCGCTCTTTTCTTTGCTGTAAAGCTATTTGTCTTTCGTTTGTTCTTGATTTTCTGGTTTAAAAGTATTTCTTCCAGGTCTGCCCATTCCCTGTTCACCATTACTGGTCACTATTTGGTCAAGTTTTATTTCTGCTGTTTGTTTTCCGGAAGTAAAAGTATAAGTTTTATCTTTCTTCAATTCCGGAGTACTGATTACGACAGACTGATACTTTTTCGATGGTTTAAAAGATACCACAACTTTATCATCTTCATCTTTTAGTATCACTTCGGTTTCTCCTTCACTTACCGTCGGCAAATTATATAATAGGGAATATTGACTGGAGGTATCCGAGAATCCCTGGGCCATTCCAATAGAGCCTGCTATCACTACTGTACCCCCTGTGATCTCTGCGGTTCCATTATAATCAAGCCCTCCATTTCCACTGTTTTCAGGACCACTTACAAATATATTTCCACCAGAAATATAAAGAGAGCCATTGGTGTCTATCCCATCTGCCGAAGCATCTATTACAATATTCCCTCCTGTAATTGAAATATAACAATTTTCATTTACTGCAAATTCACCACCTGCACCTCCAAAACCATTTGATCTTTCTCTCATTACATTTTCAGGAGGTTTTTCTGCCATATCTTCTCTCTCTCTATTAACCGGAATATCTGTCTTTCCATTATCATTCCCTGCGGCTGTGTCTTTACTGGCTGTATCATTGCTGTCTATAGCAGAATTCAATCCATCATCCTCTGCTGTAATATTTATATCACCATCTTCAATTAAGATAACCGTCCCTTCAATTCCTTCTCTGCTTCTGGTAACTGTAATCGAACCTCCGCAGATATAAACATAACCTTTCGTTTCATCATCACTGTTTTTCGACTGAATTCCATTTCCAGTTTCAGCACTTAACTGAAATGTACCATCTTTAATTTTCACACAATCTTTTCCATTCAATGTATCCTTTATTGCTGTAATGTTCAAATTACCATTGGTAATTATAAGATCATCTTTTGATACAATTCCATTCTTATAGTTACCCGTAATATTTAATGTACCTTCTCCATTAATGGTCAGATCAGCTTTACTAAAAATTACACCATCAACGTTATTCTCATCTCTCTGCACATATTCTGTTCCATCCGTTAAAGTATTCTTTGTTCCCTCCTTTAGAGTAATAAAGACTTTATCTGCATTTTTTATATAAATAGGTGCATGATCACTGCAATTGATCTGTGCATTATTAAGAACGATCTGTACTTTATCCGATTCTGACCCGTCCACTATGATCTGGCCATCGTTTAATGTACCTGATATTACATAAGTGCCTTCCTTACTAATCGTTAATATTCCATCTTTATATACTGCACCATTCCCGGACACCTCTCCATTGCTTCCATTCATTGTAATATGAGCTGCTGTACTATCTTCATACCCTACATCCAGATCATTGCCACTAAATTCTGTATCAACTTCTACCTTGGAAGTATTTATTATTGCAGATAAATCACTGCTCTCACTCTCTTTGACAGTTTCCGCCTGACTATTCTGATCAGAGCTGCATCCTGTAAATATAATGCTTGCGATTGCTATCATTGCTAAATAAGCTTTTAAACTCCTCTTCATTCTATACTCCTCTCTTAAAGTTCATCACTTCCATATGTAACTTTACCACAAATAATTTCCAGGTTACCATTTCGGCATCGTAATTCATCAATGAGGTTTTTTTCATTTTCTGATACTTTCATTCGAATACGATAATCTAATTTATAAAGACTTCCCATGTTGGCCGTTTTTACTCTGATCAAATCATGTTTCATTGTATATTCTTCAAACAAATCGTCAAAGATCCCTGTATAATCCAGACTCTCCGGAATCGTAATCTTTAACTCTTTCTCTTCAATTTTCCTTTTCCCGAACCCCATGACATGATACAGCAGACTCACAAGGCTCATAATTATGGTAAATAGTACTGCAACTGTTAAATATCCCATTCCAGTTGCAAGTCCTACTGCCATGGCCGAAAAAATGCTGCAAATTTCTTTGGCACTTCCTGGTATGGAACGAAAACGTACCAGACTAAATGCTCCCATGACAGCAACAGACGTTCCAAGATTACCATTTACTAACATGATCACTATTTGTACAATTGCAGGTAAGATGGCAACTGCCATTGTAAAACCTTTACTGCTATTATTAAGTAAACTGTGCATCCATCCAAGCACTGCCCCTAATGCCAGGGAACAGGCTAAACTTATTAAAAAAGTTGTAATAGAAAATGTATTTGTAACGATTGAATTAAGCATATTTAATAACTCCTTCTTCTCTTTCCTTTTGTTTTAATAATTCAACCTTTGTATAAGCTCTTCCATACTTCGAAAAGGATACTGGATAAATTTCCAATTCATCTAAAATATGTGATAACCACACAGGGAATGCTCCAGGAATTTTTATTTCCATCAGATGTTCATCTTCATTCAGGAGAGAATTTCCCCAGGAACCGTGCTCTAACCATAGATCCTCTTCTCTCCAAAGTATATTACTGTCAAAAGTAATACGGAGTTCCGGATTCTCTGCTCCATACAATGCAACACGGTCATAGGAGATATACATTGCAGGTCTTATTTCCTTATAGAATTTTAAAAACCAATTAAGTTCGTTGATTATTTGTGAATCATCATTCATATATTCCAAATAATATAAATATCGTTCCGCTTCACTAAGTTCCATCCCAACACGTCTTTTATATACAATTCCTTTGTATTTCTTTTTAAGTTCTACAAAAACTTTATCCTCTTCTTCTGGTATCCCATAACTTCTTAATCGTAATTTTTCTTTATACACTGGTTTTTCCAGGGAAGAACGTATTAACAAATGCTCTGGAGTGTCAAAATAAATATTACATATTTTTATTCTCCCATATTGATCCACATGGCATTTATCAATTAGCCTCTGGCGTAATATTTTATAGTTTTTCCCATTTAACAGATACTTTTTTTCATATCGCCTAAATGTTCCCTGTGGCTGTCCCATATTATTTCCTCCTGTTTTCATTATCTATTATCTTTATACCAATTGTACTGGTATTACTTAAAATGAACTTTAAAGAATACCTTAAATTAACTTTAATTTATAAGGAAGTTCAAAGAACTTTCCTGTAAATTAAAAAAGTTGTTGAAAAACAAAAGTTCCATTCTGTCTTTCAACAACAAATTATAAAATTTATAGGGCTTGCAATAAAAAAACTGATTTTAATTGGATAAGATCACTGTAAAGGAAATCGATTTTTCATCTGTGGATTTAACCGTAATTTTTCCATGATGAATTTTTACAATAGAATCTACAATGGATAGTCCAATCCCATACCCACCGGTTTCCCTGGACCTGGAGAAATCTGCTCTGTAAAAACGGTCAAATAATTTATTTAAGTTTTCTTTCTCTATTATTTCTGTAGTATTATAAACTTCCAATTGTATCCTCTTTTTACTTGATGTCAGGCTGATACGAATCGTTCCTTCTTCATCAGAATATTTCATTGCATTGTCTAAAAGGGTAGAAACAAGTTGGTGAATACTGCTCTCATCTCCATAGAAATCTATCCCCGGTTGAATATCCATAATATACTTTTTATTCTGTGTTTCTGCAATGGCTTCAAAAGAATCTGCTGCTTCTTGAACCATCTGGCTTAATTTAAAAGTTTTCATTTCCATATTAACATTTGCTTCATCCATTTTTGAAAGTATTAGCAGATTTTTAACCAGCTTATCCAGGCGATTGGTTTGATTCCTTATGCTGGTAATCCATTCGTTCTCACCACTTGTAAGTTCTAAAACATCTGTATTGGCAGAAATAATGGCAAGGGGTGTTTTGATTTCATGTCCTGCATCGGTAATGAACTGTTTCTGTTTTTCCATACTTTCGATTACCGGTTTAATCGCTTTTTTGGAAAATATATATACTAATATAAAAACAAGCAAATAATTAATTAATGCTACTATGACAGATGTGATTAAAAATAGCATGGCCGTCTGTATCTGATTCTTACAATTAACAAATATGATAATAGAACCATAGGATTGTTCCCCTACTGCATATTTATATATTCCTTTGTATCCCTTTTTCTTACCGCTCTCTATTACTTTATTCCCATACTCTTTTGCATCCTCTGAAGATACTGCTGCTATATGACTGGTATCAATCGTTCTGATTGTCCCATCTTCATTTACTTCAACCACAAAATATCTGGTTTCAAATGGTGTTTCTTCATCCATTTTAAATCCTGACCTTGGTTCCATCTGGGGAGGTTTTTTTCTTTCAAACTGGGGAAACCTGCCTTGATTTTCTATAAGAAGATCCATAGCCCCATTAATCTTTTTCTCCATCTGGTAAAGATTAATGGCATTGATAGATCCCAGAAGAATTGCGATTACTAACGCTAGTGAACCCATTGTGATCATTATGAATTTTCTTTGAAGCTTCTTTATCATTTGTCTTCCTCCAGAGTGTACCCAATTCCTCTTATTGCCTTAATTCTTACTTTGGCATCTAAAGATACCAGTCTTTTTCGAAGATAGGATATATATACCCATACCACATTAATCTCAGCTTCTGCGTCATATCCCCAGATTCTTTCCATAAACTGTTCTGTGGAAATCATCCTCTTAGGATTGCTCATTAACATTTCAAGCATCTGAAATTCTTTATTTCCTAATCTTATAGAGACAGTATCATTAGATAATTCATAAGTTTCCTTGTTCAGCTTGATATTACTTACGTTAAGCACATTAGGAGTATATTCTGATTTTCGCCTGGTCATAGCACGGATTCGTGCAAGTAATTCTCCCATGGCAAATGGTTTGCTTAAATAATCATCTGCTCCCATATCAAGTCCTGATATACGGTCTTCAATCTCAGATTTTGCAGTTAATAACAGGATAGGTGTATCCATTCCTTTTTCCCTTAAATATTTTAGGACTTCCAGACCATTCATTTTAGGCATCATAATGTCTAGAATGATCACATTGTAATTTCCCGACAATCCATAGTCCAGAGCCTCTGCTCCATCATATACTGCATCTATGGAATAATTATTATGTTTTAAAATAGCCACTAAGGCATTGGACAATTCCTTTTCGTCTTCTGCAAGTAAAATTCTCATTCATATCCACCAATCTCTTATCATTATATTTTGAACAAGTTCCTGATCTCATTGCCTTCATTATATCATAGGAACTTTAAATTAACTTTAAAAAAGGAAACACCCCTATTTATAAGCAATGGTAGAAAAATAAATCTTAACTTTATTATTCCATTTTGATTTCTTTATCATCTTCTTTTTTAAGCAGTTATAATAGAGGATCATAGACTCTATATCTTCCGGTTTTATTTCATTTTTAGAATAACGTATATTGTTATAGAGGGTAAATACCCTTTCTAAAGTAATTTCATCAAAGTCCGATCTATGATTGATACGTTTTCCATAATCATATAGAGTTTCCCCACTTATCAACTTATACCCATCCATTTTTAAGAATTTTAAGATATCTCCTAATAAATATTTTGCTTTTTCATTGGACGCAGCTTTTAAGAATCTGTTCTTTTTGCCATATTTTAATATAAATATATATATTAGGGGCAAACCTGCAAATCCACCTAAAATAATGACGCAAATATGAAACATATACCTGGTCTGCTGCATTTTTTCAAGATGAATTATTTTTTTATTTTCTTCTGCCTGCTCATTTAGTATACTTTCCCATTCATGAGGTGAAGAAGAATTAGATACCGTACTTACGGTTTTTCTATCTTCCCACATGTAAAATCGTTCATGATACCTTCCTGGAGTAGGTTCAAAGGGAACCCAGCCGAACCCTTCCATATAAGCCTCTGCCCAGGCGTGGGAAGCACTATTCTTCACCAGATAATTCTCACCATCATAGTCATCATAATTCACTACCAGTCCCTCTACATATCTTACAGGAATACCTACGCATCGGCCTAAAACAGCCATTGCTGTTGCAAAATAAGTACAATAGCCTTTCTTATTCTCAAATAAAAAAGATTCTATGGTGTCTTCAACCTTTTCAGGTTTTGGAGGCGATAATGTATAGGTATAGGCAGACAGGTAACGTTCAATAGCTTTTAATTTATCATAATCATTATTATGGCTTTTCGTAATTTCCTTTGCCAGATTCTTCACTCTGTCCGATACCACCGGTAATTTTGTAAATTCATTTTTTATTAATTTCGTATGCTCTCTCATTTTTTCTATAAAATTATCTTCCATAGGATAATTCTCAAGATAATGATTATAAAGTATTTCTTCCAGGTATGTTCTGAATTCATCATTGTTAAAAGATTGATTTACAGGCTGTTTTCCACTTCCATCCGTTCTACTTATCTTTCTAAGATAATTTTTGATAGTATCACTTTCATAGTTGATTTCATAATAGCTGATTTCATAAGCTGCACCTCTTTTCATCAACTTATCTCCATAAAGATTGGGACCGGTGCTATCGTATGAAATTGTATCTGATTCTAATTGGTATGTCTTTAATGGATAAAAAACAGATTTTGTTTTTATTTTGTGATATGTAATTTCTGCTCTGCAGTTTTTAAGTAGAATTTCCGATTCCTGGGGCCTTATATTGTATAAATAAAATCCATAAAGCATCTGATGAAAGTCAAACATCAAAATAATAGTGTTAGTTCCTAATTCCTTTATTAATCCTATAAGATGTTTTTTACTTTCCGATATATCCTCAATGATTAAGATTAATCCACATTCCGCTCCACATTTTATCAGCTCCGCCAGAGTCTTATAAAGATCCTCTGAAACATAATGAGTAATCACGATATGCTGGATATTAGTATTTACATCCCCACTTCCCCATTTTAAAATTTGATCTATACTCTTCATTCCACGAAATAAAACATTGACGCATCTTTGGTAAAATTCATCCAGATCAGATTGTCTGGAGATTGTAATCCTTTCCATCTCTTCCTGATGAAAAAATCCAGTAAAAGGTATCCTCTTTCCCCTGCAATAGTCAGCTAAAGCTAACGTGCTCTCTATAATCTTATCTTCTATGATTACCTTTGCTAACTCAGTTTCATTCTTTAAGGGTACTAAATCCATATATACATTAACTCCTCTGTTAGGAATACTAATATATTGCCGTACAAGCAATTCACCTTTTTTAGCACTTGCTTTCCAATGAATTATTTTTTTACTGTCTGAGCTTAAATATCTTCTCACCTCACAATCTGCCTCTTCCTCTTCTCCCTTCATTCCTCTCTTATTATATTTAGAATCTGCATTTAGAGATATTAATTGAGGATTCGTAAGAGATCCAATTCGAGGCAAAACAGATATCTTCATATTTGATTGAATTGGATAAGTAATGGAAAATAGATATAAAAAATCCGTGATTGTCACAGATCTGGCACCAACATAATACTCCCCTCTATACCTGCAGCAGATGGAAGTTTCCATAGTTTTCGACTCTCCTGGAAGCAGACTATATTGGTTATCTTCATCTATTCCAAGAATTCTGGACTTATCACGGTAGAAATTCACCTTAATGTTATGATATGGTAAAATATCTTCATTCGTTAATTTAAATATATATCTTGTCACCTCTCCTTTTATAACTGTTTTATTCTCAACTGCCTGATATATTTTAAATCGTAAATATACATAATAATTATATAACAAACAGATGACAGGAATGATCAGGGACATATAAAACAGCGCAAATGGGATATTCCCCCCATAAAAAGATGCGAAGACAGCGGTTGCCATAATTGATAATATTAATATGATTCGATTTTTGACCATATGTAACTCCTTATCAATATAAATCATTTATAGAATAGGTATCTTTATCTTTTCAATTATAGATTGTACAACGCTATGGGCTGTCTGTTTATTAAGTCTTGCCTCTGGTGACATAATCAATCGATGTGCAATCACCGAAATTACCATGTCCTTTATATCATCCGGGATCACATAATCTCTTCCCTTGATATAAGCATTGGCTTGTGCTGCTCTTGTAAGTGCAAGTGTAGCTCTTGGACTGGCTCCAAGAGTGATATTGCTGTTGTTCCTCGTTGCATCTGTAATTTCCACTATATAACCTAATAAATCCTGATGCACATCAATCTGAGCCACATCCTCCTGCATCTTAAGGATAGTACTCTCTTCTACTACTGGTTCAAGATTAGATGACTTCTTTTCTTGTAAAACCACAGTTTATAGTTTTGGCAATACCATTGGCAAGGGTTGTTTTCCCTACTCCGGGAACATCTTCCAACAGCAGGTGTCCCCCTGCCAAAAGTGTGATAATTGCCTTTTCAATTACAGGTCGTTTCCCGACAATAACTTTTTCAATGTTTCTGATCATATCGCTAATGATAGGTTGCTTATCCATGTTTTCCTCCCTGCATACCATATAATTTGTCCCCATTATATGTTTAATACCAAAATATGTCAACGGGATTTATTTCATACATACTTTACTTTCAGATATTTAATCAAAATAAAATATTTTTATTTTTTTGAAAAATTTAAGGCTGCTTATTTGTATTATTAGTGAAAGGAGTTGATAGGGATGCAATATTCATTTGGTACCGATGAATATATACATTATATATTAGATAATTATTCCACGATGCTTATTAAACTGGCATTTACCTATGTTAAAAATATCAGTGATGCAGAAGATATCGTACAGGATATATTTGTTAGTTTAATGAAGCGGGGTAAGGGGTTTGATAATGAGGAGCATGAGAGAGCATGGCTTATAAGGGTTACGATCAATAAATGTAAGAATCATTTAAAATCATCCTGGAATCGATTAAAAGTTCCATTGGAAGAAAATATAAGCTATCAGCAGGAAGAACAAAGCGAAGTTCTATCCGTTGTATTAGATTTGCCAGATAAATACCGTACTGTAATACATCTATATTATTACGAAAATTACTCGATCAATGAAATCGCAGAATTAATGACGAGAAGGCCAGCCACTATTGGAACCTGGCTGTCCAGAGGACGAAACCTGCTAAAATCAAAATTAGAAGGAGGATTTGAATATGAATAAGGAAAACTATAAAAAATCTCTGGATGAATTAGAAATCTCTCCAGATTTTAAAGAAAGGACTGCAAAGCTTATGAAAAATACATTGAATAGTAATCAAAAAAATAATAATCCTATAAATAAAAGATTGATTTTAACTTTTGCAAGTGCAGCAGTTATCATATCTGCCGGTGCATTTGCTTTAAATTATAACAATAACCTGTCATCCAACAATCAGGATAATCCTATTGTAATGACCGAATCTTCTACGAAAGGTATTACAATTCCCGTGACAGAAATACAGGCACAGGAAGATAGCAGCATAATGTCAAGCATGATGGGGCTATTTGTATATAAAGGAAGAATTTATATACAAAGTAATACTACCTTTGAATTAGATAAAAACTTTATGGTCAAGAAAGAAGATATGTTGAATTTACGTGGAGAATATATAGGAAAGACTACAGGAACCATTGATGAATGGAGTAAACAAGAGGATTATACGAAAGAATTTGCTTCCACTATTGGCGAAAGTGATATTTATACAGTAAAAGGATATGATAGTAAATACAGATTAATGGCCTATTCTGAATATGAAGGTGGTTTTAGCTGTGAAATTTATGACAGCTTTGGAGGTGAAGTTTTAAAAACAGGTGCGGATTATTTTGATAAGCTGAATCTCCAGGACAATATCACATCCTACCAATGGGAAAGTTACGATAGTTGGAATAATGGGAAGGGGGAACGTGCGGATGAGAGGATGAATGATTCCTTTGAACAATTTATTTCAGCACTTTATACCTCAGAACCTATAGGCAACAACATCGATCTATTTACAGAAAACACAGAGAATGACAGTCAGAAATTTGTATATGTTAAAACAAAAGATAATTTGATCACTACTCTTCGACTTTTTAAAGAAGGTTATGTTTATGCCCCAGAGGCAGGATTCTTTAAACTGGATCAGGATATGTTTAATATTTTCTGGGACACTATGCCCGTGGCCTCCGGTATAGATGTAGAAGCGCCAGTAGCGCCGGTGGAAACTCCGGCAGTATCAACATCTGCTGAAGTAACTATGGATAATGATTCTTATCCGGTAAGCACTCATTCCATTACATTAAACATTAAAAACACCGGTTCAGAAGAAATTGCTTACGGGGTAGACTATAGTATTGAAAAATCAGTTGGTGATGCCTGGGAAGTCGTTCCTGCCATGAAAAATCTTATGTTTATTGAGATTGCCCAGATCCTTAGCGGCAATTCTGAGCAAGATTTTGTGATTGATTTAAAACAGCTGACTCCCCGCTTAGATATTGGTCATTATCGTGTTGTTAAAAACATTGGAGGAGAAGAATTTATCGTTGAATTCAATTTAATTAAATAATACTTAAGTAATATTTAATCATGAAAGCCATGGGGTATGGCACTATTTTGTTCAGTGCCATACTCCATGGTTTTCATCTATTGATATTATTTAAAAGACCCCTTTTTCATTTCAAATCAGGTTGTTTTCTCTATTTTTATATTTACAATTGTATCTAAATATGTTATATTTTGGTTGTTGTGCATATAATACAAATAATAAGAGGAGAGGGGAAATATTTATAAATTTCCCGGTGTAAAAATGAAAAAAACACTAACTGCATTATTAATTATTGTTCTAGGTATCATGATGGCAGGTTGTTCCATAAAAGATAAACCTGTCAGTAATGAAAATGTTGAAGAAAAAGTAACGGAAACTGTTGAGGATACTACTCAGGATGAAACAGCTTCTAATGAAGAAGAGTCACCTTCAGAAAAAAGCACTTCTAATGGTAGCTTATCCGATGATTTATATAGTTTTCAGGTTGAATTAAATGGTCATATCTATCAATTCCCTATGAGCTATAGTGATCTGACCTCCAATGGCTGGAAATATGAAGGGGACACTTCTCTAAAATTAGAACCGGACCAATATACTACAGAGCAGTTTTCAAATGAGGATGGCTTAAAATTATATGTTGATATAGTTAATCTTGGTATAAACAGTGAATCCTTTGATAACTGCCAGATTGGCGGCTTTTCAATCGACAACTACGCAGTTGGAGATAAAGAAATATCACTTATTTTACCTGGTGGAATTCAATATGGAAAATCAACTATGGAGGATGTAATAAAGGCATATGGTGATCCATCAGATACATATGAAGGCTCTCTATATACATCATTAACTTATGAATATGCTTCCTATCAGGATATAGATTTAAATATTGATATAGAAACTAAAGTTATTAATTCAATAGATCTTAGGAATTTTGTATTAACAGAAGAAGCCGCAGGCCAGAATACTGAAGTAAGTTCAGAAGTTCCATCCGTGGTATCTGAATATAAAGCTCCTTCTTCACTTGGTAATGATTTAACAAGTTTCATCGTTGATTATGATGGCGCTCTTTATCAACTTCCTGCTCCGGTTTCAGAATTTGTGAAAAATGGCTGGAAAGTAAAACCAGAAGAATCTGACCCTGCAGTGAAGGCAAAAGATTCCGGCTGGATTACTTTAATGAAAAACAATCAATCATTACGTGTTATCGTAAGAAATTATGCCGAGGCTGCAACTACCATCGACAATTGCTTTGTAACCACTGTAAAAGGCGGCGATAACTCTACTGATATGCCGATTACGATTCAACATAAAATTACAAGAGGAATGTCAAAAAGTGATTTAGAAAAGGCTCTAAAAGGTACTAAATATGAAACAGATGATTCTTCTTCTTTTGAGTATTATACAATTGCAGGGAAAGAGAGCAGCCTCGACAAAGTAGAAATCATTGTTAACAAAGACACGAAGAAAATACAGTCTATTGAAGTAAGCAACAGCCCAAGACGATAGATATCATAAACAAGGCCTGGTATCACTACCAGGCTTTTTTTATTATTCACTTATCAGCTCATATGCTGATATTTTCCGAATGCGATAAGTGATAATCATAGAGGTAATATAGGATATGATTATAATTGTAATACCTAGTAGTACGATCCAAAGAGGTTTTATAATATAATTTGCTTTCATAATACCCATTGCTCTTTGTACTACCGACATAATCTTATTTGTTTGTGTAATACCAGCTATGCCGCCAATACCGACTCCTGCTATGATAGGTGGAAGAAATCCTATTGAAAGTTGATTCATAAGTTGGAATGTTGTAAAACCGATAGCTTTTTGGATTCCCAACTCACGTTTTCTACGTGTAACTGATGAATTGATCACAAAATACAATACAAGCATAACGATCGATATCGTCACAATTAATATTCCAATTCCGACTTTAGACACAATGGAAGTATATGCTCCCGTACCAAGTTCCATTGTTTTATCTATATTTACTACAGATAGAATAGAATCACTAGAAAGATTTTCAATCTCTGCAACAAACTGGGTGGTATTTGTTTTATCATTCAAATATATTTGAAGGCTTATTTGTTTGAAATCAGGATTGAGCCTTAGTATGCCTGTATATGTCATGGAAGCATTTACTCCACCCATATATGCACCCTGAGTCAATCCGGTAATAATAAATTCTCCACTACTATGCCCAATCTTTAAAGTTACACTTTCTCCAATCCCTTTATTAATTACATCTGCCAGATATCCTGCAATTGCTATTTCATTGCTATGGTGGGGATATCTACCCTCATAAATTGTATTCGTTATTTTTTCAGAATAATCTTCCATAATAAAGAACCTTACTTCAATATTATTCATTTTAACCATTGTTTCATCAATGAATTGAACTTTGTTAACATGATTCATATTTTTAATATCATGGATAAGTTTTGAATTATCCGTATCCGTTCTTAAAATAATCGAGGCATTAGAAAGCTCGATACCCGGTGTCTCAGCAAATGCCTTTATATCGATAGTGGTATTATAAAACATTATCACTGCAAATGTTCCTGCAAAAGTTACCCCAATAATTATAACCATTATCATTACGCTTTGCTTCATATTTTGGAACAATGACTTAAAAGCGAGAATAATTATTAAGCTGCCTTTTGAAGTATTAAGGGGCATATGATTTTTACGAAAACTATGAGTAATGATACCACCACGCAATGCCACAATTGGATGGAGTTTATTGATACGTCTTGCTGTAATAAAAGCAGTAAGAATCACAAAGATTAAAATAGTAATTAATGTAATACTACTGATTCTGCCATCAAAACCCTGTTCCCATTTCAGTCCGGATTGCTGTGCAAATACATCAGATAACATTGGTGTTGCAAGATATGATATAGATATTCCAATGATACTGCCTGCAAATGCTATAAGGACAAACTGCAGGACAATTGATAAAATAATCTGCCTGCTTGTATATCCCATAGCTTTTAGTGAACCAATTTTTGTCATATCATCTTCTATACTGTTGCCAATTCTAAATCTTACAACAATTAAACATACCAATACAATGATTGCTGCAAAGGCCACGATCATCATTGCTACCATGCTTGCCATCATTACCCGTGACAGCCTGACAATACTTAAATCAAAACTTAATAATGTATTCACTATATCTGATGAACTTGATAAAGTTTCTAAATTTGTCAGTTCTTTAATATGGCTTTCAATATCTTTATTAATTTCTTTCAGGTTGGCAAATATCACTGTTGCTTTATTTGTATCACCTAATTTACCAGAAATATTTTCATAAGTATCATGAGGTAAATAAACCCCCATCAGCCCCAGTTCAAAGGAACAAAAGTATATATCTTCTATGAATCCTTTAATGGTAAATGAAAACCTTTCATCCCCAAAAAGCACTTCAAATTTATCATTAAGCTGATATCCGCCATCTTCGTGAAAAATGGATGGCAAATAAATTGACATATCATCGGGCGCCAAATGTTCTCCTATATATTTCCATTTTGACATTTCCCGGGTTTTATCAGCATCATTAATAAGAAAAACGCTCTTACGTGTATCATCCCGATACTCTATGATTCCTTGCGCCCATAAAGACTCTTCTTTCTGCATTTCCAATGTATTGCTATTATTTGCAATAAACTCTTCTATTTCCATATTATAATAATTGCTAGGCATAACATAATATATACTGGAGGTATTTAGTTCTTCTATTGTCTTTTCAAAGAATCCTCCAAAGCTTATTAATACAAGCAGCCCAGCATTAAATAATAATCCTGCTATAAAGAACATAATAAGAAGTGAAACTGAATGTCCTTTTGATTTTCTAATATTGGCAAAAGCCAGCATAGATATTTTATTCACATTACCACCCCATTTCACTCAGGAATGCCTGCAGCTTATCATGTCTTTCCCTGTCTCCGCTTACATATTTCCCTAAGCTGCAGATCCCCTGAATCACTCCATCCCGCATATATAGAATACGATTACCTCTTCTCGCTGATTTTAAATCATGGGTAACCATAATGATATTTTGTCCTTTATTATTTATCCCGGTCAGAACATCAAGTGCTGCTTTTCCCGCTGCGGAGTTAAGAGCTCCTGTAGGCTCATCTGCAAAAACAACTTTAGGCTGATTGATCAGTGCCCTTACAATTGCAGCACGCTGGGCTTCTCCCCCAGATAATTGAGCAGGAAATTTACGCCACATATTTTCGTCCAGGCCAACTTGTATAAATAATTCTTTGGCTCTCTCTGTAAGTATTTTTCTATTTTTACTCATAAGCAAACCACTGGCAAGAATATTGTCAAGTATACTCATATTGTCTAATAGAAACATTTGCTGAAATATAAAACCACAGTTTAATCGGCGAAAAACCGCCAATTTATCATTGGAAAGGAGTTCTATATTTTTATCCAAAAACTGAATGGATCCAAGTGTTGGTTTATCCATCCCTGACAAAGCATAAAGAAGTGTAGATTTTCCTGCCCCAGAGGAACCCATTATTACGGTAAAATCCCCCTCATAGATCTCAATATCCAGATTTTTAAGCACATGTTGTTGTAATCCACCATTGGAAAAGGTTTTACAAAGCTTATTTGTTGATATTATTACATTACTCATCATCATTTCCCTTTCAAAAAAATAAGACTGTCTCTAAATTACAGTCTTATTATAATCCTTAAATCCTTAACAGGTCTTTAAACAATTCTTAACCAATCCTTAAATATTCTACGCTATAAGTAATTTGATCCTCACTATAAATCCATCATCCACATTTTCACATTCAATATCTCCTGACATTTGATTCATTAAATACTTAGAAATATATAATCCAAGACCAGTACCATTTTTACCTTCTGAGTTTTTAGCCCGATAGAATTTATTAAATATTAATGGTTTCTCATCTTCCAGAACTCCTGATCCAAAATCCTTGAAATCTATAAAAAGATAGTTTTCTTTGATATATGTGGATATGTCTATTGATGTACATGCATATTTATAAGAATTACTTATCACATTATCAATAACTTGTGCTAATCGCAATTCATCCAATAAAACTATGCATTCGGATATACTAAAACAGGTTACATGGTTGTTATAATCTGCATTTTTGATCAGATCGTATATCAGCCTGCTTGATTGCTCTGTAACACTAACTTTAAGTTCTTGTAATTCTTCTAATGTTGCATTAAACATATTTGTTATTAAGGTATTGATCTGCTCTGCCTTTGAGTTTATGACATCCAATTGCTTTTTCTCGTATGCATTCTTGGATTTTGCATGCATAACCTCAGCTACAGCCATAATGGAAGCTACTGGTGTTTTAATATCATGACTTAAAGATGCTACAAGTTCCTTTTTACTTTGATTGGCAATTCTTTCATTCTCTCTTGCTTTTTTAAGTTCTTCTCTCATTAAGTCAAAACTTTCCGTAAAGGCCCCAAACAGATTCCCCTTATCCATTTCTAATGGTATATCCAGATTCCCCTCTGCCACCTGGCGGGCAAAATTCGTCAATCTTCGAAATGGGAGAAATATTATTCTGTCAATATATAACGTGTACACGATACCTATCACCCCTACAGCAAGTATGAATATCTCAGTAAAAGCAAACAAATACATTCTATATTGATTCCATATATCATCTATATTATTATAAATTATTAGTTTACCTATTTCCTTATTATCAGACTTAATTTCAATAATTGTATCACGATTGCGAATAGCTGAATTAATATCAGTATTTAAATCACGTTTTGTTGATGCAACATAATTATTATCTGAATCCAGTACAACATACTCTAATTCATAGTTCAGACCAGGCAATTTATTATCCTTTACACTATTCCATTCTTCTGCCAGGGACTGAGCAATATCATTCACTGCAACTATATCTATTTCTGCTTTACTTCTATCTTGAAAAACGTAAAAAACCACACCGGACCCAACTAATAATATTATTATAATCCCTAAAATAACCTTTTTAATGTTCATATATTATCCCTCAAAACATTCTTTTACCTTTGCATCTAAAATTCAAATATATACCCCGTTCCCCAGACCGTTTTAATATAATGAGGTTCATTTGGATTTTTCTCAATCTTTTCACGTAATCTTCTAATATGTACATTTAATGTTCCATCACCAGTAATAGAATCGCCCCAGACTTTTTTAAATAATTCTTCTTTCGTGACCGTTCGATTTTGGTTTTGGGCCAAATAAGTCAATAACTTATATTCCATTGACTTTAATTTAATTTCTCTTTCATTGTAAAAAAGCTTTTCCTTATTCAGATCAATCGTATATTTATCGAAACTTATACTATTCTTGGTATTGCCACTATAATTGCTGCTATAACGTTTTAATACGGCATTCACTTTTGCAAGTAAAACGTTTAGTGAGTATGGTTTTTGGATATAGTCATCTCCCCCTATATTAAGGGCAAGTAATACATCATCATCACTGGTTCTCGCACTGATAAATAAAATCGGCTTATCTGTAGTATTTCTTAACTTCTTACAAATTTGAAACCCTGATGTCCGCCCTAAATTTATGTCTAATAAAATCAGGTTTGTATTATGATGGGATAAAAAATCAAAACATGATTTTTCATCTGCTGCCCAATAAGTTTTTACTCCAAACATATTAAAGTATTCGCAAGTGCTTTGGGACAGCGCTTCTTCATCATCCACGATCAAACAATCATAATCTGACATTATATCTTCCTCCATATTGACTGATGGTTTTGGTATATTTAATCTTGAAATTATTCTAACATAATTTGATTTTAATTCAAGTATTATGAAAATACCCATTTATGCCTCCAAAAATCGTTGCTATTCATGTGGTAAATATCCGTAATTTTATAAAAACAGTAATAGTTATCATTATTGTTATTGTTATTGAAGTCCTATTATAATGAGTATAAATAACAAACACGTGCGGGTTATAAAAAAATAAAAAGGCGGTATTTTATGAGACTAAAAATCAAAACTAAAATAATAATAATCTTTGCAATACTTATTTCTCTTCTATGTATCACAAGTATAATTGGGGTAACAGGTATGAATTCTATTAAAAACATGTACTCTGAAGTCATGAACAAGAATATTCCTGTTGAAACTTTAGTAAAAGAAGTACGTTCTCTCAATCTGGAGCAGGTTGCAGCTGTTCGTGGATATATCATATATAAAGACGAAACATATAGTACTTTATTTAATGATATCAATGGAAAAATTGATATTACTTTTACTGAAATAGAAAAAAGAATGGCCAGTAAAGAATCTCTCGACTATCTAAATAAGGTAAAAGAGGAGCATGAATCATATCAGAACGGATGTAATGAGATTTTCTCTCTTGTAAAACAAGACAAAATGGAAGAAGCAATTGCCCGTGGAGAAGAGATGAGGATACATGTTACAACCATAAAAGAAATTACAGATAATTGGAGCAAATGGGTTTCTGATCTTAATATTAATATTATACATAATGTGGATGATAGTATCAGAATGAAATTTATTTCTCTGTTTGCCATTGTTTTCATATCAATTTTAATTTCACTCATAGCAGGACTTTATATTATTAGAAATATTGCAAAGCCGATCATATCTTTAACCAAAGCTGCAGCTATTATTTCAGAAGGGGATCTGTCCAATGAAATTCCTAAGGCTAAGACTAAGGATGAAATTAGTGATTTAAGTGATTCCTTTGGTATAATGGCACAAAATTTGAGACAATTAATCATAAGTATCAATGATGTTTCTCAGGAACTGGTTGCCTCCAGTGAAGAGCTGTCTGCCTCCAGTGAAGAAGTAACCAAGGCATCTGAGCAAGTTGCAATTTCAATAAATGATCTTGCCAAAGGTGCTTCAGACCAATCAGTATCAACAGAAAAAAGTAATAGTAAAATCCTCCACATTATAAATGCTTTTTCTAAAATTGCCAATGATATGGTCACTTCTGATAAGTTAACAGAACAGGCAAGAGAGACGGTTAGGATCGGAGAAGAAGCCGTCAAATTTCAAGAAGAAAAGGTAAATGAAAATTTACATATATCACTGCAAGTCTCATCTTCTATTACTGAATTATCAAAACAGTCAAAAGAGATAGAACAGATATTAGATGTCATCCACGATATTGCAGAACAAACAAATCTGTTGGCATTGAATGCCGCAATTGAAGCTGCACGAGCAGGGGATGCAGGAAAAGGGTTCTCCGTAGTTGCGGAAGAGATTCGAAAACTGGCTGAACAGTCAAGGAACTCTGTACAACAAATCAGCTCCATCATTGATGAAGTACAAACAAGTGTAAATGAATCGGTAAATCATATTAGTAGTTCTGAGAAATCAGCGCTGGAACAGACAGATGCCTTGAAAGAAACGATCAAAGTATTCCATGATATCTCAACTACGGTAAATGATATTGCCCATAATATACGACAAGTATCCGATCAATCCAATGTTTTGAATAAAGATGCAATCCAGGCAGGAGATGCAATTGCAGAAATCGCCAGTATCTCACAGGAAATTGCTGCAAGTTCCGAGGAGCTGGCCTCTACATCAGAAGAGCAGGCTTCCACAAATGAACAGGTCGCAGCGTCTGCTGAGAACCTGACTAAATTAGCAGAACAGTTACAAAATAATATTATAAAATTCAAAATATAGATAAGCTGGATACTACATGCCGGTTACAGGAACTTTTATATGGGCATAGCCAATTAAGAGCATATTATTAGTAATGGGAGCATAATTCCAAAGAATTGTGCTCCGATATATAAAAGACCAGATAAATCTATTATTTATTACAGATTAACTTTTGGATTCCATATTCTCACTTAAATAATTATAAAGTTCGGGACTCAACCCATAATTTAATACAGAATCCCTTTCCTCCGAATGGTACTGATATACTGCATTTCTTATTTCATCATTTTGGCCTAATATTGTTGTATTAAACCTTTCCCAAAATTCAATACACTGTCTCATTTCTGTACTATCTGCCGGTTTCTTAGTCTTATAACAACGTTTTAATAATGCAATAAAAGAAAACCATTCCTCCTCCATTTGTTCCATTTCATCCTTAGGAATAGAGTCAAAACTCCCTCTCAATTCTTCTATTTGTTCTTTCGTTAAATATTTTTTTGAATTCATCTGCATCATCTGAATTACTTCAATAAATTTATCTACAGTAGAATTTTGTTCAACAATAAGTGTATTCTGTAATTCCAGCAATTGACCATGAAGTTTTTCCAATTCTCTTAACTTACTCTCTGTCTTTTGAATCTGCAATTTAACTAATGCTTTCGGAGAGGCATCTACAACAGATAAAATATCCAGAATTTCTTCCAGGGAAAATCCAAAATCTTTTAATGCAAGAATATGATAAAGCTTCTTTAAATCATTTTCTCCATATAAACGGTGACCACTTTCTGTCAGGTGACTTGGAATAAGCAGGCCAATCTGATGATAATGATGTAATGTTCTTATTGTTATTCCTGTTATTTTTGCCAGCTCTCCAACCTTCATAAGATATTTCAAGACCAATCAACCTCCCATAATTAATCCAGCTACTTCATTGTAAGGAAACGAATAGCTTTTGCCGCAGATTCCACAATTCATTTCCACCGTTTGCTTTTTAGATATGATATCTGATAATTCTTTTTCTCCAAGTGAATTTATCATACCATAGAACATTTCTCTGGAACAACCACAAAAAAGGCGTATCGGTTGGATTGCCATTATATCTGCAACTTTAAAGACCTTCGGGATTAACTGCTCTAAAGGAAGCTGTTCTATCATCATTTTATGTTCATCTATCCATCCTGTCCATTTTGTTAAGTGTTCCTCTGGGGCAAATGGCATAAGTTGTATTAAGAAGCCACGACTACGTACCACTTTTTGAGATTTATCACAATCATAATAGCACTGGAACGCTGTATATAATTGTTCACTTTTTCGAAAGTAATTTGAAAAATCCCCAGTAATATTCTGATATGGCATATCTACACACCCTGTATACATGGACCCTGTTTCACTGCCTTTTGTAATTCGAATATATCCTCTTCCACCGATTAACTCAGCGATTGTATCTGCCTTACTTTCTAGAAGCGCCTTACTGCAATATCCATTTACATTACCGGAAGAATCAACCTCACATCGAATTGACTCACTGGAATTGGAACAAACCATTTGTATACTTAATCTTTGGTTTCCTTCTAATAAACCGCAAAGCAAATTCGATATGGTAAATGTCTTAGCTAACGTTTCCTGACAGACCTTATTTATTTGTTGTTGTTCTATTAAATTGCTGACCAAAGAAGTATTATCTATCATAAATATACGGACCTGTTTATCTTTGGACAGCAAACGTATCATTTTTGTTTCCATAAAAATTCTCCTTCTGTATATTAATAATAATTAGTATACAACCTGACGTAACGTTAGGTTCAAGAAGAAATTTATCTTTATTACCACCAAATTTAGCATATCTTTAAAAATAAAAAGAATCAAACCCGAATGTCTGATTCTTTTAACTGTTTATAATTTTAATTTTATTACAACCTATTTTTTTGTCCTTTTTTTGATACCTGCCTCTATCCAATTAGGCGCGTAGGCAGAAGTACAACCTTTGGGCACTTTCAAATCCCGGTATACTCCCAAAGTTTCTCCAAGAGCAATACATTTCTTTGTAAAATCTGGATAGCATATTCCTATCTGGCACAGAGCATAATTCATTGCCCATTGCTTCCCTGGGGTAGCAGTTTGCAATTCATTTTTGATTGTCGTTAGAAGTTCCTCTAACTCTTCATTCGTCATTTTACCGTCAGATACTTTGTGAACAATGAGATTCCATCCTGCCCGGCCTAAATTATCCTCTCCCGAAGCTGTCCATTCTTCTGCAAGAAGATCTACAGATTTATGTTTAGAGACAACTTCACCTGCAAATTTGTCAATCATATCATTATAATTTATTTGTGAAGCCATATTCCGGATTTCATCCAGGGTCAGTTTATTTACATCAAATATCATACAGGCGATCCACTGCGCTTCTGTATTCCCACTATACCAAAGTTCTAACGCCAAATCGTGATTTGTCCCCAATTGTTTTACCAGTTTTCTTAACTCTCCCATTAAAACACCGTAAGTGTTTTCACTGGCACCATTCTTTATATACATCTGTTTACGTTTCTCATTACCTAAATCCTCAAGAATTGTGAAAACTTCTGCTTTTGTCACTTTTATCACCCTCCCAAACTATAACTTTCATCATGTCAGTAAATTATATTTCCATCTTACTTTGCTATATTAACATATAATTTAAAATCAGTGTTTCCATTTTAAACTTATTTTAATACCTTCCATAAAATTAATGTATTTATATCCCATCCTTGTTCTTTTTTCTTTTTGACTTATACATTTTCTGGTCTGAAAGACGTATAAGTTCCTCTGCTGTTCTTGGAATCTCCCTCATTGTCTCTATCCCGAAAGAAATAGAAAGATGGAAATTTTCCATTTATTCACCTCCCAATAGTATTAGTATTTCCCTTTTATTTGTAAAAATAAATATATACAGTCAAACAGAAGCGGTGTATGAACCTTCCCGCTTCTGTCCTGATATTATAAATTAATTCCGTTCCAACCCCATGTGGAAACTTCCTCATATTTCACATAAATGCAATCGCCCTGAATTCCCAGCTCCTCCTCTAATATTTCCATAATTGCCTGAGTAAGATTTTTATATGCATCTTGTGATGCCTTCCCGAATAATTTTACTTCTACAAAAGCAAGAGGTTTTGCATCGCTGCCTTTAAAATACATGGTACTATTATCATCAAATGAAATCATAAGCCAGCTTTCACTTTTACCCGGAATTAACTCAATGGCTTTTCCCAGCTTATTTTTTATGGATTCTCTTTTTTCTGCACTTATGGTAACGGTAGTTTTTGTACTGATATAAGGCATTCTGTTCTTTCCTTTCTCTATGATTTTTAATTTATACTCTAATATTATACCGATTTACCATTATATGCAAATTGTTTTTATTAAAATCCTGTATTCAGATAGAATGGATTATTGGGGAGATAAAGCAGTTGTTTCTTCACTAAATTTCCCCTTGTCTTTTAATACCACATCGAAAAATTTTAAAATCAGGCTGTTTTCCAATTTAATATTCTCTCTGGCATCAATTTCTGATTTCTGTCCATCCACTAAGCGGGTGAGAACCGGTGAGACCAAAGAAAGGTCCGTAAGTGCCAGGTGTTTCGTTCCTTTTAAATATACATCATAACTTTCCTTACATATTTGACCCGATATTTTATTTCCTGCATAGACCCCTGTATCTGTACCGTCATGAAGCTGTACCCATACCTGATCAGAATAAATATTTAAAATAGGGATATCATAGGGTTCTTTCTTTGGAATAAATTCTCCCTGATTATTGTCATATACGATCTCACTAAAATATGGACCATCAATATTAATGACAGCATCCACATCTTTACGTTCTCTTCCAATCTGTACACTTGCAGCGGCTCCCATGGAATGCCCAAACATTCCTATTTTCTCTGTATCTATCAACTCATACAGGGTTGGGTCCTCATCTGCTTTCTCTATCTCTTTCGTATATTGCAGAATAGTGTCTATAGTGAAATTAATATCCTCCGTTCGGATTTTCATCCACTTTTGTATTAGCTCAGCGTAGTAACTGTCTTCGCTAACATAAATAACTTCCTCCATGTATTTTTTATCCACTAGCACTACCTTTCCGTTTTGTGATTCCGTATAAAAAGAATGTCCCGGATGGTCAATGGCGCACACCACATATCCATGACTTGCCAGTTCTTCATAAGCAGACTGATTGCTGTTCTTAATTCCAAAAGCACCATGAGAAAATACAATAAGAGGATATTTTCCCTCAGTCTCTTTGGGATACCAGAATGCAACGTTTACCTGCCTGCTGCCATCATTATAATAGTCTGGTGTATTACTTGTAAATGTATATTCTGCAACAGCAATATTGTACTCTCCCGTTGGCTTGATTTCCTCATATTGAGGAAATAAAAATGCCGGAAAAAGCGCGGCAGTAAATAATAGAATCATTCCTGCTCCATTAAGAATGATCTTTCTTTTTCGGAATTGTTTTTGTTTCTTCTGTGAAAAATTCAAGATGTATATACTTCTCATAGCAAGTATCAGTAATAATACTCCCAACAAATACCAACGCATCCCCCATTCCAGGATCCCTGTCATACAAAGTATCACAAAAATCACAAACCCTGTTAGCCGGATATAGCATCGTTTCTTTCGGTGATGTAAAGCTGTACTAACACAATAAATTGTAAATGCCATTTCAAACGCCAGAATAATACCAAAAATAACACCTGTCATAACTTCCTTCCCTTTCTCTGCTCATCATTTGTTTTAAGGTAACATACTCCAAACAACAAGTAAATAGAGGTAAAACCATGTTGCAGCCACAGAAAGGTAAGAGGTATAAAAAAAGCAGTAAGTTGCAAACCTACTGCTAATTCTACATTCCATTATTTCATTTTCTCTGACTTTATATTCATTAACTGTTGATTGATGGCGCTGGCAGTTTTATGATCAATGAACCATATTATAAAACGTACCAGAATATATATACCCAGAATCTCCAATCCAAATATTACAGTCTGAACCATTCCCGACACCTGTCCCATAATATTTCCAAAGGTTAAAATTACAGTTTCTATGAGCATAAAATGAATGACCATGCGGATATATCTGCTTTTCATTGACAATTCTTTTTTGGAAACAAGCACAAGTGATGGCAAGTCTCCTGCAAGAGCAAATACTGCTGTTAGCATAATTTCCCTGAAAGTAAAGGCATGTTCCGGATTGAGCAGTGCCGTTCCTAAGATGATTACAGTAAAAATAATGAAGTAGTCCCGAATTATAAACTTAAATGACTCTCTTTTTTTCATTTTATCAGCCTCCCAATCCAAGTTTGCTTTTCAGCTGGGGTACATATTTTCTTGATACAATTACAATTTCCTGATTGTCTAGTACTACTTCAAATCTACCGCTAAAAGAAGGGTGGATTATTTTTATTTTTTCTATATTTAATATGGTAGATTTAGAGCAACGGAAAAACCGCCGGTTTTCACATAGCTGTTCCAGCTCATACAGTTTCTGCCTGGATTCATATATCTTATTTTCGCAATAGATAAAAACTTTATTATCAACTGCTTCAAAATAGTACACATCTTCAAATGACAGACAATGAATATCATTTCCGTCATAACCTATTAATCTGCTTCCTGATATTTTAAGGCTGTTAACATAAGTTAGAATCTCATCCGTCATTTCATGGCATCGGATAAGAATTTCTTCCTCTTGTTCCTTTTCAATGGTTTCGATGGTAATTTTCATTTTGCCACACCTTCTTCATTATACCTATTGCTCATATCTCAGTCTGCTAAAAGGGTATATTCTTTTTCTCATAATCTATCTATGCTATTGGGATTTTCAACAAAATTACAATAGTTTTCATAACTATATCCTTTGATGATAAATTTACATATTGATGTATATTAAGTATATTTTAGTTCTATTTAATATTCAATATTATTTCCATAATTTATCACCTTTTAATAGAAAAAGAAGTCTCCAAACCTATCTTTTCTTCCTTTAGTTTTATAGGCACATATCTTTGTAGCTGTTCATAGCCAAGACCTTTTTTTATTTCATCGTCATTATAGGTCATGTTCCCCATGATGTCACGTTCTCTATCGAGTATAAAATTAGTTCCCTCCAACCATTTCATAATTTTATTTTCAACCTTCATAAGGCTGTCATCATCACCGTCAATGCATACCGCGGAAGCGTACAAGCCTCCTTCAAACTCCATGACTTCATATGGAGCGGTATCAATTTCTTTGACACACTCATGTACACTATATAACCATCTGAATTTTCCGTCGTTTCTTCTGCACAAAAAATCAGAGCAATCAAAGATAACGCTTTTTTCCAAGTTTTTATGCCTCCCAATCCAAAACATTAAACAGTCTTCATTGAACAATTCACCAAAGTTTTGATACTGGGATGTCAGCGCTAAGAATTTCGGCATCCTCACAATCATTACATCCGGGATTTTCTTGTCAAGTTTTTCGGTTATTTCCAGCAAACGGTTCACATTCGCTGGGTTGCCGTTATAATCAACATTTACAAGCTGCCCTTCAATCTCTTGCGCTTTTTCGTAAAGCAGCTTCACATCTGCATCCTGTGCAAAATCAGCCTTTTTGATTTGCTCGATAAATTCCAAAACAATCGACTTCAACTCGTGCAGAAGTGATACCTCTTCGTCAATGCCGTTGACTTTCTTCCCCAGAACCTCCAGTACTACCTTAGAATCCGGTGCATCAAATATACGCTGGATATCTTTTATGCTTATGTTCAATTTACGCAAAATCAATATCTGCTCCAGCCTTTTTACGGCAGCCTCGTCATACATTCTGTAGGCGTAATCTTCACTTCGGGTGCTGGCTATCAGCCCCATATCTTCGTAATACTTTAATGCGCGTGCAGAAATATCATATTTTATTGACATTTCACGTATTTTTATAAGTTCACTCATATTTTACCTCCATAATGATTTTCTATAACCATTATAAAGTACGACGCAACGATCGAGTCAATAGAAAACTGCAAATTAAATAAATTTTCTAATAGCTACACATGATCCTGATCTGTTATTTCATGCTTTTTCTTTCATTGTTAACCTTCTAAAAAGGGTATCTTTTTGTCTGCCCGGAACTATCCTCCTTGCTATATTGAATTGGTTTACTTGTATTAATAATAGGTGTATAATAATGTCAAATAATAAAACACGAGGTAATTAATATGTCAAATTCTAGTAATAATAAATCCCAAAACGGTATAGCAATCGGGTTAAGCTTAGGCTTAATATTTGGTTTACTATTTGATAATCTAGCATTTGGTTTAGTATTTGGATTAGCATTTGGATTGATATTTGATAACAGAAAATTTTTTAAAAAGTAGGTATTACTTTTATTCCATTTGCATCAACCTTTCCACAAAGACATAGCTAAAAATCCTACTCGTAATCATCGCCACGAAATGCAACACAAAATAAAAAAGCCTTGAAATTTCAAGACTTTTTTTACTGCAGTCGACGGGACTTGAACCCGTACCCAGTTATCCCAGACTAGATCCTTAGTTATAAGCATCAATATTTACTAATACTATTTGATGCTATTTCGTGTTATTCTGTATTTTGACGATGTTATTTTGTCCATTATTTTATGATAATTCCATTGTGTGTTTTTGCCATTGATGTAGTGGTTGATGTACTTTATGTTTCATTAATACATCATAGCAGTAAAAAGGTTAAAAAAAAGTGGATATTACATCTAAATTATGTAACTAATGTCCATTCGAAATAAGAATGTGCAAAGATAGTTGAAATTAATACCTTACTATATGTATTGATTCGAGATAGAAATATTTAATGCCAAGAAAGATACTATCTAAAGTAAAATTTTATTAGTACGTCTCATGCATCTGATACAGATACAAAAATTGTATATTTTTTTATAGACGAACTTGACATATGGATAATTTTGGTATAATATATGAAAAATGTTTAAATTTGTAAAAATCACTTTACAAATACATTTTTAAAAAATAGAAAGGGGATTATAATTATGAAAAAAGCACTATCAGCAGTATTATTAGTAGTATTAATTTTATCAAGTTCTACGACAAGCATTGCAAATGCAAAAAGCTTAGAAAAAGAAGTAATACCTTCAAGTAAGGAGGAAAATATTGATGATAGCATCGATTCATTTACTTTTGATAAGCGATTTTTAAAAACTATTGTAAAAGATAAGATATCTTTTGCAAAACAGCATAACATACCTCTATCTGAAGATGGAAAACCAATTAAAAAGATAGAGATAGAATATGTTCCTGCTACAATTAATGAACCAGTTCAAAGTAATAATGCTAGTATTGAACCAATGGGAATCCTTTTTTATGTAGGCCAAGTTACAGATCATGGCTCAGGATGGTATAATTCAAGTGACGATTTATATGCTGATATAACAACATCTGGACCTGATACTTTAGTAATAAGCAAAACTGTAGGATTTGAAGCCAAACGGACAGGACATATAGGAGTAGGTGACTCTGAACTTTCAGGAGAAATTGGATTTGAAATAGGCAGATCTTATAGTGTTACTTTTTCGAGTACTACACCTGTAGCAAAGGGAGAACGTTTAAATGTAAAAGCCTATACAACATATTTAAAAAAGGAATGTTGGATTTATGAAAAAGTTGGATTACAGTATGTAGGAACAACTTGGACATATAAACCAAATGGCGCATATTTTGTGAAAACGTGGTATTAAAATGAATGATAGAAACAAATTATATTTAGTAATCATATTATGTGTTATAATAATTTCAATAAGCATTATTATATCATGTTCATTACATAGGTACGAATATATTCCAGAAATAGATTCTGTTTTTGATAAAATTTCTGGAAAAGTTTTAAGTAGATAAAAATTTTATGTTTTATGTAGTTGCATAAATAGACAATATTAGCCTATTTATGCAACTTTTTTAATATAGAGTCCTCCATCTGATTTTTAAATTTTTCTATATTCGAGACTTTAAAGAAATTGAATCATCGCGGAATAACCGTAGCCAATAGCCAGTCACTATAGTTTATCTTATCTTCTAAAAAACAATACTTTAATTATCGCAATGGGTATTAGCACAAAACCAAATAAAAACCCTGTGACAATCCTCTGTGTTAATAAATTGCTATAAGTACCAAATCGAATTTTATTTGCATAAATTGTTTGACCGACAGCCCAATATCCTAATATCATATAAATAATTATTAATACCATATTACTCCACCTTTCTCTTTTGAATCTTATCTCTCTCTTTAGTTTTATTACTCCTGAAAAATTAGTGTATCTACAACCTTATTATTCTGTGAAATTTTTTGTGTAGCATAAAAATGCCCTATTGGGAAGAAGCTTTCTCCCAATAGGATATTTGTTTAAATTTTCATAGCCACTAAAAAAAGATTGCCGCAAAAAGAAGAATTCCAACAATCAAACTTAATGCAAATGGCGCTATTGTGAGAGCTTTTAAAAGTTTTATTAGTACTGCCTTAAAGGGTACTTTTGTTCCAAGATCATTTAATAATTGACCTTTAGTATATATATTTTTTCTTAATAAGACCAAACCAATAATTCCTACCATAATAAATAAGATTCCCCATAGCATAATATCACCTCACGAATTTTATTCAGTATATTTTTCTATATAACTTCCAGCAACAACTGCTACTACAGTATTTCCGCCGTCTGTATTTTCGAAAGAACTTATACCCAAAGGTAGACCTTCAGTTAATATATAGTCACCCTCAAATACATCTTCTGCTGATCCAATATATAACACATAATACTGTTGTCCATTTTCATCCACAATATTAATTGTAGTAAATGTAATGGTATCAAGCATCTCCTCGTATATTTCAACTACTTGTGCCAGTGAGATTTCCATGAGTTTATCGCCGTACTTTTGTGGGCTTTTTGCTATATGTTTATATTCTAGTTCGTAATCTACATAATTTACAAGATCGGTAATATTTTTTGTTGGAAAATAATTGGGATGTTCTTTTAAAAATACTGTTGCTTTTTCATTCAGTGTATAAGGAACTACTTCATTTTCCTGAGTTACACTGTATATGTCATAAGGTGTTATTTCTCCACTTGATTCAGAATTTACCTCATTTGAGATACTGTTTGTTTTCCCATTATCTTCATTGCTGACTTCTGACTCTAAAATTGTATCATCTGCAGAACTTTCCACTGATTCTATCTCGCTATTTTTATCCTGATTCTCTGTCTGTACTGTGGAACTTTCAGAGAGCGGTTCCTTATTATCTGATGTGCACCCAGTTATTGTCACTAATATAATTACCACTATACAGGCTGCTATCAAGCTTTTTTGTTTTATTTTACTACCCTCAATAATATTTTTATTATTTTTTATCATATTGTACTCCAATCTGTGTTTACTCCAATATGTAATTGGATATCATCGCTATATTTTTTCTTGACTTTAACACATACTTCACAGTTTTACATCAATGACCATTGCTTTAAATTTACGCCCAGTGATTATACTTTTTTTCCTGTTTTGAAAATATTTACTTTCTTCTCTCCTCTCTCACTGAATTCTTTAATCATTTTTCTAAGATGTCTTTCCGTGTACTCATATTTTGTGGCTAACTGCTTCAAATTGGTGCCATTATATTCTTCTATCACCTGCCTTATAATACATTCTGTTGTATACAATTTTTTAGGAAAGGTTACTTGCTGACCTCTCAAATTTTTGTAAATTAAATATACAATATCTGGACCTGCAAATTCCGCTATGTCTCTATAAATTCCTGCGTAATCCTCTAATTTTTTTGATTGATCATCTTCCATTACAACCACCGCCTAATTTTGGTAACAACTGGCTTTATTTTAATACATTTATTTTGTCAATTCATTGGTTAATGCACTTGTCATTTTCCTTGTAAATAATCATTTAATACTCTAAGAATTGAAAAAGCAGGAACTGGAATGTATCCTGTTCTCTGCTTTCTATGTACCTTCGCGATCGGTTTTGGGTTCGACCCAAATATCATAATAATAATATATAACTATTTTTCTTCTATTTCTCCAACATCTGTACACTGTCCATCAATAATTTCCTCATTTTGAACCTCCGACATATCAATTGATATCTCTGCTTTTACTGTCTCATCAACAGATATTGCTCTTTGGAAATCAATCTTTAAGGGTGCATATTTCAAAACCTTTTTTATTACTGTTTTCTTTGCCATATCTTCATAGTTTGATTTCCATGGACTGTATTGGGATGAATAGCCCTTAGAATACTTCAGAGCATGTATATCAATATCCTCTTTGCTCATAACTTCAAAACCAAATCCCCCATTCTCCAATTTAAAAAAGGCATAGACTAAAATCATCTTGCCTCTGTTTGCCAATGCGGGTTTATGTGCTAATTTGGAATCTAACCCTAATTCATATTCAAAATAATCTTCTTCATAAACACAGTGTGCCTGTATGGTCTGCACTTTCTCATTTCGGTACACCAAATCTATCATTCCCTTAAATCCTAATTGAAACTGACATTCTAATTTCCCTTTATTTTGATACGGAATCAAGTATGCCTGCCCCAGAGATGTATTAGGTTCCAAGCCAAGTTGTGCTGCATTCATGAGAGCAGCAAGAAAACTCATCTGAGAACATTCTGCAAGTTTAGGAGTATTATTTACTGCAGATAATGCCATACGTGTAAATCGTTCTGGTGTGATAACAGAAGGAAGTGCCTTTTTAATTTCTGGCTCCAATGCCTTAATCATATCTGTAATGCTCATACTTTTTGTCAATTTCACATCCTGCTTGTCTACTTTCTTTTCCAGTGCTGATTTTATATCTTTCATTGTATCCCTTCTTTCCTATGCTGCCTTAATTAATAACCGTCTGTAATTAGATACCTTACTGTACTCTTGATAAATATCTGGTCGTTCTGTTTTAAGTCGTTCTGTATCTAATTTTGTGGCTATTGTATTTTTCCAAGTAATACGATAAGAATCATTGATCGCAACTTCTGAATCTGCCATAAAAAGTTTAATGTCTTGCTCAATTTTCCTCTTTTCTTGCTCTAACCTAGCAATGAATTCATTCAGTTCTTCTCTTCGTTGTAATGCATCATCAAATCCCTGAAGAATTAGGCTCTCATGAGAATGAGGAGTACCAAAGTACTGATTAATTAATTCATCTACTTCCTTTGATCCATCTGGTTCTGGTATCACTCGTCTGCAAACATTATTATTCCAAAAATCAGTTTCTATTTTAATTAAATTATTTATTATTTCTTCATCTCGCTCGATTTTAACATATTTAAAATCTTGTCCTAGAATAACAACAGCAATATACCACGCATCCGCATTCATAACTGCCATATAATGATAACATTGGGCTAAATAATGTGCTGGCACTTCCCCGTCCTTCCATTTGCCGGCACTATACGGGCTTGCGGTCTTACACTCTAATCCTATATTCTCACCTACTAACATTCGATCCACATTTGCAAGTAAATGTGGATACTGTTCATGCATAAATATTGAATTCGCTCTACGTACTTTTAAGCCTGTTGCTTCTATAAATCGCTTAGCCACGTAATCCTCTAAGTCTCTTCCTTGTTTCATTGCTTCATTATCAATTAGAATAATTTCATCTCCAATTTTATCAAAATAAACAGACATTGGAGATGAGTATGGATTTAACCCGCATATTGCCCCTGCATCACTTCCTCCAAGTCCGAGTTTTCGATATTTCAACCATTCTTCATGGCTTAAACCAGATGTTTTTACTAAGACTTTACACATAGAAACCTTCCTTTCTTAAAATAATGCTATAATACCTTCAATGTCATTTTTATATTCATAAATATTATTTGAAAGAATTTCATTTTCTGGCACTTGTGAACTATTCACATCCTTAACCATCTTAAGTAGATCCTCTTTCGATAATCTTTCATTGGAAGGCACTAAAATTACTTCATGGATGCTTGAAGGTAAGATATAGAGATTTGCACCTATTTTATTTCTAAATTCTTTTAATTCATTTTCATAAAACAGCCAAGCGGCTCCATTTATTCCAATGGTATTAGAAGCCACATACATTGTTTCTTCATTTCGTTGATTATTTAGATCTTCAACGAATAAATTCATCATCTCCATTGTTTCCATATCTATATCATTTTGTGAAATTTCTTTTTTCATGATAGACATCATAACTTCCGACATAGACTTAACAGTTGGTGGAAATAGATGTGGGGTATTAATCTGAGCTTCTTTATATACCTCTGTAATACTAATATTCCACTTATTTATTATATCATTTGTTATTGTAATATTCCCTATTCCATTCTCATCTTGTTTTACTAAAATACAAAAGACAAGTGCTAAATCTAAAATAGGAATAGATGGTATGTATTGCAGATTAATTTCGTTTTTCTTATAATTTACTACCCTGAAATAAATTTTGCTTTTGATAGTTTCAAAATCATTAATGCAATCAATAATACTAATTGGATTTGTATCTGCATTATTGTAGATTACAATAATTTCATTTACAATATCGTCCATTGCTCTACCCTCTAGAAACTCATCATAAAAGGTTTCCAAATATATATTCGGTGTCATTTTTTGTTTCTTGTCCCAAATTACCATACTTTGTAACCCCTCAGTATTAATTTTGTCTACTTTCTGGACTTTCACCTTGTAATCTGCTCCAAGTTTAAATTGTACTTCTTTGCTTATTTCTTTCATAAATTCATTGTAATTCATCGTTCACTTCTCCTTCTGTTTTTACTTGATTTGAAATTAAGTGGGGTTGCTCTAACTCATTTGTATCATTTAACTTACTTTGCTGGTTAAAGCTAATTCCAAATGAAATTAAAGCAACCCCCATATCGATTGCCACATTGCATATCTTAATATTAATTCTATTTTGCATTTTCTTCTCCTTTATTTTTTCAAGATAAAATGAGCTTCTACCCCATTGGATAGAAGCTCAAATATACCTCTCATTAATTAAGTTTATCAATCCCTATATACCTTTAAGTGCATGGAATACTTAAAATAGAGTAGTCCAAAACATCTTAAATTTAGAAAAATCAGGCTAGGTGGAAATACTTATTTACTATGCTATATTTCTTACTAGTTCATATGATTTATCAATAAATGAATTCCCCTCTATGGTACGAGCAAATAGATTTTCCTTATAAGAATTTGTTTCACGTAATGGTTTTGCATGGGTAGCAAAATCAGAAACTGCATTAATAAACCGATAAGCATTTTTCTCAACATGCTGTAAATCAGGAGCATAGTAAAATCTATCTTTTATATCCTCTCTTTGTTTCATTACATTTCTTTCTTGTAATTCTGTTGCATTATCAGCAATAGGTAATATTGCTTCAATCATCTCTGTTACTGCATCATCCAATACCTTCCTGTTGTTTAATTGATATATTTCGGTTCCTAACTTATCCATGTAATCTTCAGCACGAAATAAGACCTCTTTTGCCTCATCTAATTTGATTTGTATGTTTCCAGTATGATTCGCAGTCCACATTCTTTCTGCTGTGTTTAAGGCCAAATTAAGTGTATTCTGGCAAACAACACGAATAGGTGTCATTGCAATTTTGATTGCCCCACTACCGTCATGAGAATTTGAAAAGACTAAATACGGACTAATCCGATCACCTGCAATAATATACTCACTCGGTAGCTTTGCTAGTAACCATGTTTTTCTTCCTTCTTGCAATGACCCGGCTGTTTCATACCTCACCCCTTTTCCTAGTAACTCATCTGTAAAAGCAAAGGCTTCTTGGTTTTGCACTATTTTGTAACGATCTGTTACCACTCCTAATACTCTGCAATCAGAATCTCTTACATTCGCTTTGTAGCCTTCAATTGGTACTCCATCACTAGTCACTAATTCTTTTTGAATAACTCTCCAATCTAAACCAGCCTTTTCTAATGCTTCCGTTGATGAAAGTGCCTCTTCTACTCTTATTCCTAACCCATGCCATGGGGCAGTTCTAACATAAAACATTGTTTCTACATTTGCTGACATTAAATCACTCCTTTAAAATATTCTGTTTTTGGTTTCACTGTAATAATATATAACTATCCTTCCTGACCTCGTCATAAAAGGTTAGCATCATTTCTTTAGATAATAAAATGATGCTAATAATTAATCCTTGAAATGTCATTATAAATACGGTCCACTATCCTAATGAACGGCAGAAAAATAGACAGTGTTTCCACTGTCTATTCATTATCGTATGTAATTTTATGCTTTGGCTACATCATAATTCCTTCTTCTCTTAAACTTAAAAAAATATCCTCATCTCCAATAATTATTTGATCCACAACTGAAATACCTAATAAGTTTCCTGCATCTACTAATCTTTTTGTTGTATTGATATCCTCTATAGACGCAGTTGGGTCTCCGCTATAATGGTTATGAAATACAATAATATTCACGGCATTTGATAATATCGCATGTTTGAATACTTCTTTAGGAGATACTATGCAGGAATTTACTGTACCGATAGCAACATCTCTAAAGATAATGGTTTACACTTTGAATTCTCTTGCTAAACTAGCTTCCAATTGAGGTGTGTCTATCTGTCTTGCCCCATGTAGCATACTCCACTCTTTTACTACGATGGTTTTAATAATACTTACGCCGTTCTTTTGTTCTGATCTTGCCATTAATTCATATATATGGTTCTTGTTGTTCAAATTAATTTCCTCCTTGAATTATCAAAAATCATTATTCAAGGAAATAATATATGTTAATAAAGCATAGTTCTACATTTTTATTCCAAGTTTTTTATATGTATAGGCTGTGTATGAATACCAAGCTGGATAAAAATATTTATAATATATCATCAAAAATATTGAAGATATCATTATCATTAGTGCAACATACTAAGAACTTAGCGACGATTAACTAAATATTGGAATATTCCTTTAGATATAGTTAACCCAGATAAGTTTTCCAAAACATAAAGTGCAAACCCAGAATTTTTTTAATTAATAATCGTATCCTTGTTTTATACAAGACTACAAAGTACCTCTATCTTCTAGTACAAACCTCAATTGTCTCTGTTAATGTCGCACAATAAATGGGGCAAATTTTTCCCTGGTGTATCATCCAAACTGTATATCCATCATTATCAACGACCTCGCCTTTATCATTATATTTTTTTTCACTTATGAGCCTTATTTGCAAATCCGGCCCATCACACACTTTTTCAACAAAAAATAATTTTCTCTCACTGTCTGCTTGAATTAAATGATTTCCTTTTGTATCTAACGCAAAAATGACATTTTCTCCCCATACTACAAAATCAGGATTAAAATTGTTAGTCCCTTTACCATCTAACAAGGGGATTTTTAAAAAACCATTTTGGGGATTTCTCATCCATAGCAATCCTGTCTTATCTAACTCTCTTGCAAACCTCAGTTCAAATTCATTAAAATCACTATATCTAGAATGAAGTGAATTTACAAAATCATATCCCGTTCCACTTATGAACACCTCTCCAACTGCACTTGTGTCTAAAGGATTTTGTAAGATATTAGATTTTTTACGATATACCTCCGCAATTTTTTTTGCATATTCACGGACATAGCTAGTAGCATTACTACTGTATTCTATCAAAGCATCAAATTTTGGTATAGACAAATCACATAAGCCCACTGCTCCTTTAGCCAATTTATTTAATTCTCTCCTAAATAACCACCTAACGCTAACCCTATTACTATGACCTGTTTGAACTTCTACTTCTTTGATTTTCTTATTTTTGCCTATTTCTGCTACTGCTTTAATTGTAGTGCCCTTTCCAACAGTATTTATTTCATCAACACTGTAATCATTCATTATTTCAATTAAATGAGCAATTTCTTTTTCTGCCTTTTCTGAATCTATTGCCACATCGGGAATATCTATCTCAAGTTTAGGTTCAATAGTAGCTCTAATCTTCTTATTTCCATCTGTTGATTTATACGATATCGCAATTTCTGGAATTTCAATAGTCAAAGTATTTTTTACATCTTCAATTATTGTTTTAAACACATCTTTCTCATCAGTTTTAATATAAAAACTTGCCATATTCAATTTTTCATCAGGATAATGTTGTCCATTCGGCTGTCTTAATACCCTACCTATAATTTGTGTAACCTGAGTATTAGAGCCCATGTCTTTATCTATATAAGCGAAGTAGCACGATGGGTCATCCCACCCTTCCTGCAACGATTGGTTAAATATAATATGCTTATAGTCCCCATTTATAAATTCATCATAATCATCTTCTCCTCCGTTAAATAAATTAAAATTATTCGGTTTAGGAAATTTATTATCAAATTTCAAATTGCAATAAACCGCAATCTCTTCTGGTTTTACACCTTGTTCTGTCAAATATCTCCATATTTGTATAGGCCTCGCTTTTCTTTCCGTAAATGGAACCAAAATATCGTCAAGCTGTGATGTCTGAAGTAATGCATTAGTATTACTTACATATATTGCTTTTGGTCTAAAATCGCAGCCATATTTTTCGCATGCTTGTTCTGTGTCTTTCATATCAATCAGCATGTTACTAATTGCAATTTCCATAGGAGTCATATACCCTCCAATAGAAATATGCTTTTTTATTAACCCACTATCTACAACCCTTTTGTTACTAATGGCAACTATTAAATCTTTATCTTCCATATCATTATCATTTTTTAATCGATTTATATAATTCTCAAGTTTTTTTGGAACTTTTGTTGTTGCACTCGCAGCTATTAATGTATCAGGTTTCAAATCAAGTAACAGACCTAATTGTTGATCTGATAGATTATGTCCCTCATCATAAACAATAATTAATTCACGTTTTATATTATTAAAGTTTCTACGTTGCTTAAGCAATCCCCATAAGGATTGATTAGCATTGTCAAATCCAGTTTTAAATATTCTTCTATCTCCATTTTCTTTATCCTTTTGATTAAATTTACCAACAGTAGCAACAAGAATTATTCCTTTTTCATCATCAAGTATATCTTGTTCTTTACAGTCTAATAAAGGTTTAACTACATACTCAGTGATATTTTCTGCGTATTTCCCATTGGCTAAATTTTCCAACGTCTGACCAACAACTACTTTACCTTTTGATAACCATAGTACAATCGGTTGTGTATTCGCCATAACTCTTATTTGTTCAATCGTATCTGCTAAAATTAGTGTTTTGCCAGCCCCAGTAATTGCCGATAGGTTTTGGTAAAAAGGAACAACCTCATCTTTTCTAATCATTAATGGTGCTTGCATATATTTACAATATCTATTAGCAATCTGTTCAGACGCCTCAATTTGGAAATTTTTTAATTCCATACTACTCCTCCTCGTTATTAAATCTATCACTGTTTTCATTTAATCCCAAGTGCATTAATATCTTATCTGGTATTTGATAAAACTTAACTTTATTGGTTTGATATATCTGCGTCCTTGCATATACATGAAAAGGTGCCTTTACCCCTTCTTCTTTTGATTCTTTGAGTAATTCCATATATATGTCTTGATCTAATTTTCCTACTGAGTCTTTACCATTCCAAATAATAAAAAAGCCTTCACCCAGACTATTCTTTCCTACTAAAAATTTATATTTCTTTTCTATTCGTTCAATAATGCTTGTTGATTTTCGTTTATCATCCTCCCAATGTGATGAAATAATTACATCTATTAGTTCATCCCTCTTCATTTCTAGTATTGCTTTTGCATCAACTTTCTGTTCCAGTTCCCAATATATAAAGCCACCTGGGAAATCTTCTTCCATTTTTTTAACATTACCTAATTTATCAACTCTATTTCCTTTGATTGCTCTTACAATTCTTTCCCTTGTAAGTGTACTGGCATATCGATCAGTCTCTTCACCTTTTTCTACTAATATAAATTTTCTATCAACTTCTGGTATTTGATTTAATTCAAGTACTGCATGTCCTGTAGTTCCTGACCCTGCAAAAGGGTCTAACACAATTCCTTTTGCAGGACACCATAATTGAATAATTTTCTCAATCAATTTCAATGGCTTTACAGTTTGAAAATTATGTCCTTTACCTAAAATATAATCCAATTCCTTAATTCCCGTCTGGCTATGTCCGCTCTCTTCGAATCCCCAAGATTGGCAATCAAGTTTAAACAATTCATCATAATCTTCATCTGCCCAAAATGTTAGAGGAACTTTACCTTGCTTTACATATTTCAAATATCTCTTCAGTGCAGGTCTTCCATACCCTTCTCGTAAAAAATACAACATCGGAATAACCTTACTTTCCTGTATTTTTTTAGCTTTTTGTTCCGCTAATATTAATACTTCATTTTTACTTTCAGACAATTCTATTACTGGATTATTATCTAAATTTTGAGTTATATCAATAGTTGGTAGATTAGCCCCTTTAATTACTAAAGCTTTTGCTCTACCATCATCAAGACTCATTTCAATATATTTACTTCCCCATTTTTCTAAATATTCCTTCATGTTTTTTTTAGTATTTCGCCATGCGCCTGCTCCTGGATAATGTAAAGCTCCTGTAAAGGGAGATTGTATCGCATATCTATCCTTTTCTGTCTTTCTGGCAGCAACTGGATTATCATCCCTCCATAACCCTTCAGGATCATTATCGGGATTTTTATATTTAGAATTCATTTGCTCTGTTCTACTTAATAAGGCTGTTTTTGATATCGCCTTGTTTTTTGCATATACCAAAACATATTCAGTTGCACTTGATAAATGAGTACTATCATTTTTAGGCGCATACGACTTCTGCCAATTTATTATTCCAATTCTATTTTCTTCTCCAAAAACTTCATTTAACATCATTCCTAAATGAAATAACTCACGTTCATCTATACAAATTGCCAAAATACCATTTGATTTCAACATTGCATACATCATTTGAATACGTGGTAACATAAATTTCATCCATTTTGTATGCCTTGAACCATCTTCAAGCGTAACTAAAGATCCCAAATCAGGATCGTTAGGGTCTGTGTCCCATTTATCATTATATCTAAAATCTTTGCCTGTATTATATGGAGGATCTGTAACAATCAAATCTATCGAACCCTTATATTTATACAAAGTAACCATTGCTTGCAGATTTTCACCATCTATAATTAGATTTTCGCATTTTCCATTATCATCATTAAACGATAGCTCTTTATTAATTTTTATTACTCTTGGCATTACTTTTCTTTGAATTACTTGAGCTGTTCTTTTACCATTGAATGATAGCGAAACACCACCATTTAACATTTTGGCTATTAATTCAACTAACTCTTCCTTACTCATTAATTCAATACTTTCTAAATTATTTTCCATTTCCACGTCTCCTTGTAGTTTATTTTTCACACTACTCAACTACTTAAAAATTTTATTTTAACTAAATTATTAAGACTAATTAAATTTATTAAATCCACATTAAAAAACTCTCATTAATCAATAAAAATATTAAGACAATTCCACTTAGCTTAACATATATCTCTTTTCTATATAAATACCCATTATTAATTGTATCATAAATTACTATCATTCACCATTGCAATTTAATTGATTAACCATTGACTTTATTTTTTTATCCAAAAGCAATACTTATTTGACTTATGGAACCTTGGGGCAATTTACTGAATACGCTAAATCGCACCATTAAATCTTTATTTTATCACTAATTTTTACTATCAAAGCAATTTGTTAAACATAATAGAAACAATACTTACCATTCTCGTCAGCGATTTCTATGAGTATTTAATAATACACTTCTTGCATATATCATGCAAAATCTTCTATTTGTGAGACAACCTTTTTCCGCATAGGATGTATAGCCACTACCACTATAAATATTACTTTTCTACTTTAAATTATGAACTAGAACCCTTTTGACAATTGCATTATCACACGGCTGGTTATAAATCTTCAGATACATTTTTAACACTAAAAAAAGGTTATCAAAGTTTTACTAAAAACTCTGAAACCCTTATCTACCCGGGTGCAATTGGTAGAACTTAAATCTATATCACAATGCTCACTAAATCCTATTAAAGTTTTCATTTCATTATTCTAATAATATCACTAAGTTTTTTATCAAATGTTGCAAATATATGCTTTACTTCCGTCTCCTTGCTATCCACCAATTCAATACATGGATTTGTAAACTGTCTAGACCTTTCATTAGCTTCATTATTTATATATTCCCAATAAAAGGTACTATTTGACTTTTTGTTATCACACTTCACAACATCATTTACTGCGTTAGTAAAAATATCATATTCTTTTTTATATTGATCCTTAATCTCTGAAACATTATAAGTTAATAGCTTTGAATCTAGAAAAGCAAAATAAGAATACAAATTATCAGAAATCTCAATATTAAATTAAGCAATTAGATCATCTGCAAATTTTTTCATAATTACTGTAATACAGGGGTATACAAAAGTGTTCTATTTTAACAAAATACTTTGTCTTATATAAATTGAAAAAAGATGTTAAATTCATGACTTAAATAAATATTTTTGTGGGCACTTACAGGCTAATAATCCGTTTTAGCTACCTATTAAAATTATTATTATATTTACGAAACCTCCATGACAACGCAAAAAGTAGGTTACAATTTATAACATAACCTACCTTTTGCATTAATAACACCAAAGATAAAAGTTTATAAATTAATAGAAATTAGAATAAACATAATTAATAATTTATCTTACTTTTTAATTACTGTTATTTTTCAAATATGGATACCCTTTATTTTTATTACTTGGCCCCAAGTTCCATGAGCTATATACTTTATCGCCATGCTCTTTTACCCATTTATTTAACTTACTTACAAATGTTGATTTCTTTAATTCTTTAGTAGTTAATTTACTACCGTATGTATTAATTTCATCTTTATATATATTCTTACCTGCTAATTTTACGCAATCTTTTAAATAAAAGCAGTTTGATGGTATATTATTGCCACCAAAGGTCTTTCTACCTATTATTCCTCCAACCATACCTCCTGCAGTAACAGTACCCGCATTATAGGAGTTATAGGTTTTTTGATAACTTTCACCAACTATTCCTCCAACATAGAAACAATCTCTTCCTCCTATATTGCCCAAATTATAACAATTTGAAACTTTAGATTTGATATTTGGATAAGGGTCATCAATAATTGCATAGGCACCTAAATTACCTACAATACCACCTAAGCACGTTGAATAACTTGATTTTATATCTCCAATATTATAGCAATTAGTAATTATCCCTTTCAAAGATACTCCAATAATTCCACCTATACCATCTCCATATTTACCAACACTTATCATTCCTTTATTATAACAATTATCTGTTTTACTATCAGAGGAACCTGCAATTCCACCAACTTTTTTGCATTTACTTCCACATGTTATTGTACCTAAATTGTAACAATTTAAAATTTCACAAGCCAAATCATAATCATCTTCACAACCAATAACACCACCAATGGATTCACTATTGGTTGAAATACTAATATTACCTTTATTATAACTTTCTATAATCTTACCTTTAAACATACGACCATTAATACCGCCAATATATTTATTATTTGTACTACATGCAATTTTACCGGTATTATAAGATTTTTGTACGGTACCACCACTGAGATTTCCTACTATTCCACTTATATATGAGCAATTCTTTCCAGTTGTAATTTTACCCGTGTTATAACTATTAACTATATTTCCATCACAGTTCGTTCCCGCAATTCCACCAACACAATTTACATTATTACCACAAGTTATGCTGCCATCATTATAGCTATTTTCCACCTTCCCCAAATTGTTTCCTACTATTCCTCCAAGATCACGATCTGGTTGTTTAACTTTATCATTTTCAAAAACGTAACCTTTATTATAACAATTATCTATTTGCCCATAATTAAGTGCAACAATCCCACCAATATCCGAAGGATGTGAATTAACATCGCTATATGTAACTTTACCATAATTATAGCAATTTTTAACTGTTCCATCATAATTACTTCCTACTATTCCAGCGAGTTCTGAGCCATACCCTATTACATTTCCTTTGTTGTAACAGTTATCAACAATACCATCTTTTAAATAACAAACGATACTTGCGATAGTGTTTCTCCAGTACTTTCCTATCAAGCAACTCTTCTCAACTCCAACATTCTTGATTATTGCCTCAGAAGCACAGCCAAATAATCCTAACCTCATAGCATAATTATCTTTTGCTTCATTACCATACATACCTATAATTTTATGCCCATTACCATCAAAAACTCCTTTAAATTGCGCATTGACAGTTCCAATTGATGTCCAACTATTGTCGGGAGATGAATTCTTCCAATTCTCCCAATTAGACGTATCATTTAAAAAAATATCCGCTATTAATATATAATATGAGGTAGAATAATTAGATATATTCTCATTTACATACTTAGATAAAAGCGCTAATTGTGAACCATTTTCTATTTGAAATGGATCTTTTTCCGTACCGTTTCCCCCAGCAAAATTGCTCGCTATACTTCCATCCCAAATATTATATTTAGCATTTACTTTTGTTGAATTTACAAAATTCACCATAATAATAAAAAATAAACCAGCAAATAGAAATATTCTTTTGTATAAGTTTTTAACCATTTTAACCTCCCTAAATAAATCAATTAATGTTTGTACAATTTTACCATGTTATGAAATTTGCGTCAATTATTACTGTTTTGCCCACCCAATTTCTGCCACAACTTTAAATGTATTCTTATACAACATACCAAATCTAATAAAAAACTCTCCATTTTTTCAATACAAAAAGAAGGCTGACAATATGTAACGAAATCACATCTTATCTGCCTCCCCTTTTAAATTTGTTCACATAGAGATTATAGCTTTTCCTGAACTATCTTTTACTAACCCATTGATAAATGATATTATCACCAGAACCACTTATTAATACTACTGCCATAACAGTATATAGATAAACCACAATTTCTTTAATGTTTTACAAAATATTACTTCATTAAAGATTAGCACATATTTTTATATAATCATTATATAGGGTATCAGTATCTATTGAATTACCATCAAGTGATTCATAATATGGATGGCTAAATTCTACTTCAAACTCAGAGTAGAAATCATTTATCAAACCTACATATACAGAACTATTTTCTTTTCCAAACTGATCACTAGTAATATCAATTATTAAACCATCCTTTTCCAACCAAGCATGACTTTGTTCGCCTCTCTCACCACATATATAATTATAAACTCCATACCCTTTACTATGTAAATATGATCCTAAAATTAACGAAGTATCTCCACAGCTACCAAGTGGAAAATTTTTGAAGCTAATTAATAGTTCATTTTTATTGGTTTTTTCAATAGCTTTGCGAAACTGTAAACAAATTCTGATGAGATTATCCATAAATCCTCCTTTGGGGTTATATTGTTAATTAGAATCCACCTAATTTTATTTTATAAATAAGAATATTTTAATTGGATAAACTTCAAGATATTTTTTATTTCACTATTTTCTCGCTCTTTTACATCGATTACATCCGCTTTTGTAGTTCCTGCTTTTACTGTATCTTCCCATTCATGCCTATTTTTATAAATCCATAAACCTTTTATTTAGAATTATTGGATAAATCACCCGGAGTTAATTTTCCATTTTTATATAAATATGATTCTTTCACCGATTCAAAATTTATTTTTCTAAATCTTAGAAATGAGTTTCATTTTTTTATTACTGCAATATGGACATCCTGCTTTTTGTCTGGATGTAACTGTTGCTTCCCATTCATGTCCCTTTTCACATATCCACCAAACTTTTTTACCAGACCTTCTAGAAACTTCACTAGGTTGTAACCCATTATTTTTATTATAATTCCATTGTGCAGCTATTTGTGGGTAAAATTCTGCCAAGCTATTACCCTTAGTTGGAATACTTAATTTTTTTGATAATTGATTTTTCAAGCACAAAGGACATCCAGAACCTTTCATTCTAGCACTTATGTAGGATTTCCATTCTGTGCCACATACTTGACATTTCCACCAAGCTTTTATATTTGAACCTTTTCCAATAGTTGTTGGATTCAAACCAGTATTCTTTTTATAACACCATTCTTTCATTAAATTGGGATTAAGAGTCACAATATCGTTGATTCCTTTTACTACTATTCTATTATTGCATATAGGACATCCGCGACCTGCTACTCGGTGAGAAATTGATGCCTGCCATTCATGCCCATTTTTACACACCCACCAAACCTTTTTATCAGAACCACTAGTAACTTTCGCAGGTGTCAAATCACCATTTTTTTGTATATTCCACTCATCCATCAAATATGGATGAGTGATTGCTAGCGAATTTTTCTTTTCCATGTAATTCAAAAGTTTATATATTTTTTTTCGATCTTTATTAATATTAATTTTAGGTAAATCATCCATAATGGCACTTGTCTGTTCATTAATTTTTAAAATTACTTCTACGATAATCTTTTCTAAATCTCTCTCTTTCCTTGATCGTAAAAAAAAGCAAATACTACTTCCCTGAAGTTTTGGACAATTGGGTTCTCTTATTCTTATTAGTTGTATTCTATGTTGATTGCATATTTTATCTTTTTCCATATCATTTTCAATAGAAGAATGAAATGCTTCACCATCATATTCTATTCCGATATTTAAACTTGGTATAAAAATATCTAGTTCTTTACCTCCCAAAAAAGCAGGTCGATAGTTTTCTATGCAATCATGAAAAGCCATTGACACATAGTAATATACTACTTTCTCAGGGAAGGAAACTCTAAGTTCTCTAGAGCACTCAGGGCAGCCACGTTTAGCTCGATTATTAATTGTAGCCTGCCATTCGTGACCTTTAAAACATTTCCACCATACTTTTTTATTTGAAGAAGGGGCTACATCTGTAGGAAACAGCATTTCATTCTTTGTTGGGTGCCATTCTTTTGCCAATATCGGATTTATAGTTTCTAAATCATTGAAACCCGCTTGAATTATTTTATTACTGCAATATGGACATCCACGACCTTTCGTTCTATTAGCGATAGATGTTTCCCACTCATGTCCTTTATCACATTGCCACCAAACTTTTCTATGTGACCCCGATGATACTGTCTCGGGAGTTAATTCACCATTTTTTATAAAATGCCATTCTTTTGTCAATTGAGGATATTTATTTATCAAAAGATTATCTACATTAGGTATACTTCTACTTTTAGAAATCGCCTTTTTCCCACATTCTGGGCAACCACATCCTCTGGTTCTACTACTAATCAGTGCCTTCCACTCATGCCCACACTTTTTGCACTTCCACCATACTTTTGCGTGAGAGCTTGCTTTAACATTAAATGGTGTAGCTGTCCCATTTTTTTCTTTCAACCATTCCTGAACTAAATTTTTATGTGTAGTTGCTAAATCAGTTTCTCCCTTCACAGGAAATCTTCCACTACAATATGGGCATCCTGATAATGTAGAGGTTCGACTATTCACACTAGCAATCCAACTATGACCCTTGTTACAATTCCAATGTACTTTACGTTCAGAACCATACGATATTTTTTCGTCTAACTCTCCATTTTTCAGTGAATCCCATTCTTCCAAGAGATACTCATAATGATTTTCATGACACCAATCTAATAAACTTTTTCTCATATGTTCCCCTTATATGATAATTGCTTTTACTTTTATTATCTTATAATTAACTTAGTGAATAATGATTTGAATTGACTTATAACCTGCTAAATAATGTGGTTGCTTATTTCTACGCAAAAACCTCTCCCATCCTTCTAAAGCTTCTGCCATATATTCATCTAACAAAGCTTCATCTTCAGATGCGCTTTTTCCAACATACCCATCATTTGATACACTCTAAAACACTGAACACGCATATTCATATCCCTCATAATCCTCAGGTCTTGGTAAAACTTTAAATGTTCCATCTGTATCAACTAACACCACGTTACTGACTTTGTCATTTCCATAAGCTAATGCTTGTTTAAGTTGATTTCTATCCAATATCATAAAATAACCTTCTTGACATAATATAGCTAAATGTTAAAACTGTCTAACCATTATGTCAAGTCCAATTAGAAATATCTCTACTACTATACTATTCTTTCCTCTTCTGTAATCTTTAATAGTAAAAATACAGTTTGACAACATGCTTTATTTAAAATATAATAAGGCAAACAACGTTGACATTATATTTGATAACATGGAGGTCGACAATCATGATAGACATTGATCAATTATTAGACCACGCAATAAAGGAAACTGAAAATGTTAATCTAAATGAAGAATTTCTATTAAAGGATTTATTTAAAGGTTATGAATGGAACAGAATTCCACATAAGGACAGATTGCTTTTAGGGATACTGTTTTTAAGATATGTGGAAAATAATAAAACATTTATTACCCCTTTTAAAAAAACATCCTCTAAACAACAGATTTACACAAAAGCTAGGAGAAATCGATATGGAGTTTAATACCAAATTGAATAAATATAAACTCTAAGTATTCATTTAATAATCTAACCTAATTTGAGCTTCTGCCCCTTAGATACATAATGCTACCGAATGTGAGCTCTACGATACTTTTTATTTCTACTGCATATAGAATTCTTACTCGGATTGTAGCATATTAAGGAATCATTCTTCTCAATGATTCCTTAATATGTTGATACAAAAAGAAAATAATTAATTGAGAAGGAATAGTATATTTTTTTCATTAAAAGAGATAAGTATTTCGTATTCTTGGTTCATAAACTTATGATACTTTATACTTATTATTTCATACAGCAAGTGTAGATGCTTATATCTTTTATATACTATTGATTTTATAAACAATAAGCACATACATAATTTTTACATATATCTCTTCCTATTCAATTCATAACATTCTCCCCAAAGTTCTTTTAACTGTTTCTTCCACTTCCAGTCATCTTCATCACCATAAAAAATTTGCCATTCTAAATCAAACGGTAAAACACTTCTTAAGTAATCCTTTAATTTAAAAAAGGGCTGCCTTCCACCTATAAACTTATATCCATCTATATATGAGACCGTATTTACAATAAAATGAATATGTAATGAACCATCTTTAGAATAGTGGTCATCATGTAAAGCAAACACAATCTGAAACCTTTCACCTATATACATAGCAATCTGATATCCTATATAATATGCTTCCTCATATTCAATTTCATTTTCCCAAAATGGAGCAAAAGCAACTATGAAATGAACCAATTGTCTCTTGTCCTCTTTATGCCATGCTTTTTTCACCATAATAAAATCCCTCAAAGTATCTTGAACACTAGAAAAAGAGGCTCCAATCCCACCATAAAAATTAAATCTATTTTTACTAGGATCCATAACATATCGAATTATTCTACCCATATCTTCAATGCTTTCATATCCTTCATCTACAAGCTTAATAATTGACATATTCTGCCGTACCTCCTTTCTAATTCACTAAAAGAAATATCATAATGATTAAATTTTAAAAGATTTATTTCTTTTGATAATCTGCAACATTCTTCCACAATTTTTTCCTTATGTGGCACAAAAGCAGGTATCATAGGATTTAAAGCACAATCAATCATATATTTACTTATATTCATATTTCTTTCACTTGCATCACCACTAATTTTTTCATATTCCTGCTCGGTACACCGGATGTTTAACGTTTTTGTTTTTTTCATCTTAGGGTATCCTCCTATTTTTAAATTGCTTTTTCTAAGATCATTGAATTTATTCAACTATCCTAGTACTTCTTATTTCTTTTTTCTTAAGGTTCTCACTTCCTTTGATCATTACTAGCAAGAAAGGATATTGGTATTACAAGTCCTTGCAATCAATATCTTTTCCTAATAATATGTTTGATGATTATAAAAAGTTATTATTCATTATTTATCATTACTTACTATCTTTTTGATTTATCTTTAATTTTGGACACATGATATTATGATTTTCTAACTTGTCCTTATATGTTATTCATATAACATTTATATATACAAAATAATTTAAGATAGGAGCGTTTAATCATGTTTAATGAATTTGAAGACTTAATAACCATAGACGATTTATGTGATATGCTAAACATAGGTAAAAACTCAGCCTACAATCTGTTAAAGGATAAAAAAATAAAAGCATTCCGTATTGGTCGTGTATGGAAAATTCCAAAAAAATCTGTAGAAGAATATGTACAAAGAGAAAGTATAGATAATAGTTAATATTAACTATAAACCGGGGCAATCTGTCCCGGTTTTATAGTCTAGTATTCTAAGAATTCATTATTTTTTCTGTCAGTTTATCAATTGAATTGATTTTGGTTTCTTCGATAACGTGAGAATATATATCCATCGTAGTTGTTATCGTAGAATGACCCAGGAGTTCTTGAATTACTTTTGGAGATTCCCCTTCATTTAATAAGATTGAAGCAAATGTATGACGCATATCATGAAAACGCTTTTTCTCAATCCCTGCTTGTACAAGCAACTTCTGAAATCCTCTTAGTAAATCTCTAGGATTAATAAAATCTCCATTCTCTTTAGCAAAGACAATGTTGTTATCAATATAGATATCACGATTGAGCATTTTTTCTTCGCTTTGATCCTTCTTATGCTTTTTTAACACAGTTATCACAATATCATTTAAGGGAATGCTTCTTTGACTCTTTCTAGTCTTGGGCTCCATCAGAATAAGTTTAGAGCCTCTTTCACCATCACTTTTTACATCTTGTACTCTACATAGAGAATGTCTTACATATAGTTTTTTCCCTTCAAAATCAATATCATTCCAGTGTAACCCCAATATTTCACCCTTTCTAAGTCCGCTAAATGTTTCTAATAAAATAATAGGATAAAGCCTATCATCTCTTGCTACATTTAAAAGTTTTTGCACTTCCTCAGGGGTTAATGGATGGATCTCCTTTTGACTTTTTGATGGAAGTATCACTGATTTACTAACATTCTTATTGATTAAGTCATTTTTGTACGCTTGCTCTAATGCTCCGCTAATCAGAATATGAAGATATCTAACACTTCGATTAGACAAGCCTCCCTTGCCATCAACGCGACCATTTTTTAGCTTATCATTATAGAAAGCTTGTAGCTGGGTTGTTGTTATTTTATTCAGTGGTGTATTACCAAGATTAGTACCATATATGTGAGTATCGAAGTAAAGTATATAGTTTTCATAGGTTGTAAGTTTTAATACTAATCTCTTGTAATTCTCTAACCACTCCTTCATCCAATCCTGTAGTTTCATATTTGAGCTTTCTGTTACTTCTCCATTTTTTGTAGCTTCTTGCATTTCTTGTAACTTTTCTTTTACAATCTTTTGAGTTTTGCCATACACATATTTTCTTTTTGGAATTCCATTGATGCTTATATAACAGCTTCCACACCAGTAACCATCTTTACGTTTAAATATTGTTCCTTCTCCATTACTTCTTTTTGCCATATCAATCTCTCCTTGCATATGTTTTTAATTTATTGCAACAAAAAAAGCCCCCAAAAGAATACTGAGGACTTGCTTTGTTGCAAAGTTATGTAGCTATATAGTTTTATTTAATTCTTCGTTGATAAAATTCTCAAATCTAATTTTAGGTATTAGAATCCTTTTTCCCATTCGTACAACCGGGATCTTATTCTCTCGCACCAATTCATACATAAGGCTTTTTCCTATACCAATAAGTTCAGCTGCTTCAGTAACACTATAAGTTAGTTTTTCCATATTAACCATTCCTTTCAATACTAATTCATCTTTATAATATATTTCTATATTATTCTGTTCTTACAGTTATATTTTTAAATTTTGAGGCTGATTAGTGGATAATTTCATATTCATAAAATAATTAATACAATTATCTTTTACTATTTCATTTTAGTTGGTTTAGTTGTCAAACCATGGTATAATATGGGCATTATAACAAAAACTAGGTACACAATACATTTAGGTACACACAATATCCACATAAAGGAGACAATAATATGAGCAGCACAGATGAGAAAAGTCGTAAAAACGAAGTTAAAAATGTCAATCCAGAACTCTGGATATATGATGAGAAATTAAGAAATGAATGGCTACAAAATATGCGAAAAGAATCTCTTAAAAAGCAGCGTGACAAAAAAAAAGATTATCTTTACCAAGTCTACGATGATTTATGTAATAAGTATAAATTATTCTTCCCCTCTGAAAATAATCCTGAAAGTAAATTTGACTTGATTTTTAATGCAAAGTATATAAAGTATTATTTTTACTATTATAAAGATAGGCTTTTTTTTACCGGAAATTATTTGCACTTATTACTGGAAATAAAAGATATATCAACTTTTTTTGAAATGTATTCCATCCCACATACAACAGATTTATTATTAGAAAACAATATTATAAATAATATAAAAAAAATACTGAAAATATCTTCTTTAACTCTATCACCTTATCAAAGGTTAATTAAAGAGTTCAGGATATTGAACAAATTCGAGAATGGCCATATATTAGATATTCCTAATAGAGTATTTAAAATTATAGATGCAAATTTATATATATTTATTGATAACCAATTGTACTGCGCAACTTATGATAAAATTAAAGATTGGAGTAAAAAGGTACTAGGTAAAAAATATGATGAACAATTTTGGACGAGGCTGATTAAATCATTACCTAAAGAGTTAGAGTATTGGGATAATTATACTAATCATGGTCAGCCTAAAGCAACTTCATCTGTAGATGATGAAAATAATTTTATTACTAATGCAAATTATATTTATTTTAACAATAATAGAGATTTATCAAAGATCTTTTACAATTATCATGAAAAAAAGTTCGTTGAAGAGAAAGCCGATTCAAACCAAAAATTGTCAAAACTAAAAATTGGAGAACTACCCACATTTTCACAAAAACTTTTTGACTTTTTAGAATTAACTTTTGGAGATAATGAAAATGGTTTTAATGAATATGCCAGATTTATTACAGCATGTGTATGCCCTTCTAAATTAATTGAACCTAAATTATATGTAATTCAAGGAGATGAGTTAAGCTGCAATATGATTAAAAATTTTACAGATGATATCTTAAGCTCAGATGGTAATCAAAAGGGAGAAAGAATCGGTAAATGGAGTTATTTTAATACGCCTTATAATATACCGTCTTGGATTGATCAAGATATGCGAGAATTCGTATATTATGCAGAGGTAGATAGTATGGGAACTCCTGAAATGAAAAATATTAAACTTTTAAAAAAATTAATTATGGGGAAGAAAGTTACCAAAGAAGATACGTTAGTAAAAAAGATAGTCTATAGAAATACATTACCACTTATTTATTTTTCTACGAGGCAAGAAAACTTTAATTGGATTCATCATAATCTTCCATATAAAATAATAGATATGAATCACTTTAACAAGAATATAAATGAAATTGAAAAAAAAATACATGAATTAAGTAAAATGGATTTATATTCTCTAAAAATATTTTTTATATTTTACGGATTGAAATTATTATCAATCCAAGATCAAAATAATAAACAAACCGCTGATAGCAAAGTATCGACCACTCAAACTGGTTCTGATGATGCTATAGATATTTTTTTATCTGATTTCTGTACTATAGATAAGTCTGATAAGACCCTTTTTACATATTTTAGTGATTTATATAATGCCTATCATACATTTTATGAAAAAAAATACTTTAGTAAATCTATATCGGAAAGAAAATTTATAAAAGAATTAAAAGGAAAAGAGATTTTTGAATATAAAAAGCCACGTACTAGTAGAACTGATAGTAAATGGGCTTTCATTGGCATCAAAGTTAATGCCCCAAAATTGAATGAAGAATATTATGAAATTAAAACAGAAAACAACGAGCTAAAAATAGATATATTTGAAGAAAAATTTAACTGTATCGATTTTATTGAAATTTTTAGATTATTGAAGGAAGATAAAATCCCAAATCCATTTGGTGTCCAAATCATAAGACAGGACACATAAAACTCTCTAAAATATTTTCTTTTTGTCTCCGTTGATGTAGTCGTTGATGTAAACACAAAAAAATAAGGGTTTCAGAATTTATCAAAAACTCTGAAACCCTTATAAACACTACTGCAGTCGACGGGACTTGAACCCGTACGAGCGCAATGCTCACTAGATCCTTAGTCTAGCGCGTATGCCAATTCCGCCACGACTGCAAAATTATAAATGTTCTCTCGCGAACGATTTATATTATAACAAGATAGTATTGAAAAATCAATACCTTACTATTAAATAATATTATATTTTTTATAATCTATGCTTCTTTTTATCTTTTAAAACTTTATATTTTATAATATTTAAAGGATTAATATAGAGCAAAGTTCTAATTCTAATAATCCAGCCTCATAATATGCTCTTTTCCGAACACCTGACCATCAAACCGAAAGCCAAAGCTTTCATATAATCTTACCCCAGCTATACTTTCCTTATGTACTCCTAAAAATATCTTATTACGTGTTTCATCAGATTTGATCCTATCAAGTAACAGCTTCAAAGCAGATCTTCCATATCCCTTAGATTGAAATTTCTCATCGATCATCATACGGTAAATCCAGTATTCACTATCATCTTCATCAATACAATACATTACAAATCCAACCATAACTTCGTCATCGTATACAGCAAGGGGGATACACTCCGGCTGGACTTTAGACTGTGCAATAGAGACTGCATTGGATGTCACAAAATCCGCTTGCTGTTTTTCAACAGCAAGCTCTATGCAATCCCAAAAATTTTCCCTGGTTATTTCTTTTAATGTAACCATAATAATCTCCCATATTTTAATTAATATAATCCAATGCCCTTTAGTGTTATTGTAAATAATTTACATTTTTATGACTATTCCTAACTTAATCTTTCTACTCCGGTAGATAATTCCTTAATCAAACTCTTACCAAACTCCATGCACTTATCCAGTGCCTCCATATCCGGGCTCCATAATACTTTTATTCCGTCATTCATTATCTCAAATCCCGATTCTTCTAACTCTTTTGTAATGATTTTGTTTCCTTCTCCACTCCAACCATAGCTGCCAAAGGCTGCTGCCTTTTTATTCTTAAATCTTAGACCTTTGATCATCTCTAATATTGCAGCAGTGGAAGAAAGAATCCCATTATTAATTGTAGAGGAACCTACAAGGATCAATTTCGACTTAAATACTTCTGTTATAATATCATTCTTATCTTTCTTGGCAGAATTAAAAAGCTTAACTGTGACTTGATCATCTACAGATTTTATTCCTTTTCCAATTGCTTCCGCCATTTTTCTGGTAGCTTCCCACATGGAATCGTAGATGATCGTTATCTGATTTTCCTGATATGCATCCGCCCATTTCATATATTCATGTACAATCTGAGTAATGTCATCTCTCCAGAGAATTCCATGGCTTGGAAGAATCATATTAAGAGGAAGGTTAAAACTTAATATTTCTTCTATCTTTTTCGTCACCAATCCACTATAAGGAGTCAGTATATTAGCATAGTACTTTATTGCTTCTCCATAAAGTTCTTCTTTATCCACCAAATTATTAAACATATGCTCTGAAGCAAAATGCTGGCCGAAGCCATCATTACTAAATAGTATGTTCTCACCTGACAGGTAAGTAAACATGGTATCTGGCCAGTGAAGAAATTTAGCTTCTACAAATGTTAATTTATTCTCTCCAATATCCAGGGTATCACCTGTTTTTACTTCTACAAAATTCCACTCCTTATGGTAATGCCCTTTAATAACTTGTATTCCACTCTTGGTACAATAGATTGGAGTATCTGGAATCTCTTTCATTAAATCCGGAAGTGCTCCACTATGATCTACTTCTGAATGATTCATGACGATATAATCAATCTTATTAAGATCTGTTTCTATTTTAAGATTTGCTATAAATTCCTTGGAGAAAGGCTGCCATACCGTATCTATTAACACCGTCTTCTTATCCTGTATCAAAAATGAATTATAAGAAGTTCCCCGATGAGTAGAATATTCCTTTCCATGAAAAGTGATCAGTTCCCAGTCAATCTTACCCACCCAGGTAACTGTATCTGTAATCTTATAAGTCATCACAATCCTCCTTATGAATAGTTTATTAACTAAATTCTTACCGAAATTAAATTTACTATTCATTAGAAGGAACTTCTTAAATCAGGGTATAAAAAAACTCCCCGAGTAGGGCTCGAACCTACAACCCCACGGTTAACAGCCGTGTGCTCTACCATTGAGCTATCGAGGAATAACAAATATATTCTAATACCATATTTTGGCCATGTCAATAGGGTATTAAAAAATATTCTAAATAATATATTCTATAGAATCCATTGTCCTTCTTCGTTCCTGATGATACATAAGAACACACTCTCTGCCATCTAATTTACCAAGAGCATAATTTCCTTTCTCTTCACTATTAAGAATGCTGTATAATACCTTACGATTCATCTTTGTAGGTTCATTCTTGATCATCTCCACCCCATCTTCTTTAAATGGATTTCTCCTGTAATAGGGGTCAAAAATATAGACATGTTCTCCATCAGTTCCAGTTAGCAGTACATAATGCCAGCAGCCAAGCATGACCCTGGCAACTACTGCTCCTCCCTGTTGAAGGCATTCAGTTATTTTGGAATTTTTCCCGATATAAACCTGCTCTCCATTTAAAACTTCACAATAAATTGGCCATTTTTTCACTTTTCCGAAATGATTCAGCCAATTGGCAAGAAACATCATGGCCATACCTGAAGTGCCGCTTTTATATGCTTCTCCTTTGCTATTATAACTGTCCAGAGTATATTGCATAATACTTTTCACAACCTCTGGCAGTATCTCCTCCCTGTGAAATAAGAAATTTATTGCATTAAGTACCGTTGTAGGGCCGCAATCATATTCTGTTGTCTGATAGCTTAATGGATTCTTCATATCTATTCCTCTCTTGTCATTAAACCTAAAACTATATTACTGATTCTTTTTAATTCCTCTATTGTGGTATATTCGTTACAGGAATGTACCTGATTCATGCCACATGCTATAACAATGCCTGTAATCCCATGAAGCATAAAATTATTATTATCACTACCGCCACAAGTTGTAACTAATCTGGTCTCATAATCTAACTCTTTACAAACCTTTTGAAACCTTTGTACGACCGGATGTGCTTCTTCTACTTCATATGCAATGCAGCCAAAAGATGTTTCATAATCACAGGCAGCGCCGAAATCCTTAACACTTCCCATAAATATATTTTTAATTCTTTCGGCCTCACCCACTGCTTTTTCATGGGTAAGACTTCTAACTTCTCCTTTGATTATACAAGAATCCGGAACAATATTTCTGGCCACTCCGCCTTCCATGATACCTACATTGACAGTCATCTCATCATCTACCCGTCCCAGATCAATGAGTGTTATTGCTTTTGCCCCTATTTTAATTGCATGGATCCCATCTTGTGGAGCAAATCCGGCGTGAGCTGCCTTACCCTTGATGATAGCTGTAAAGGATACTAATGTGGGTGCCTTTAATGCTGCCAATCCTACTGGTCCGCTAAGATCCAGTACGTATGCCTCTTTACTTTTTATCTCATTAAAATTATATTCATTACTTCCCAGCAGATAGGATTCCTCTGCTATTGGAAATAAAACCTCTATACTCCTATGAGGCAGCTTATTCTCATGGATCACTCGAAGAGCTTCTAATATTCCTACAATACCTGATACATCGTCAGCACCTAATACTGTTGTACCATCACTGGTTATCGTTCCATCATCCCCTACGATTGCTTTTTTCCCTTTAGAAGGTTCCACAGTATCCATATGGGCAGAAAAAAGAAGAGGCTCTCCTTTCAGCCTTCCGGGAAGATAACCATATACATTTCCACAATTACTGCCATATTTTTCTCCGGCAGTATCCTCGGTTACTGTAAAACCTAATCTGAGCAATTCATCTTTTAAATAATCTGCCATCTTCCGTTCTCCAAATGTAGGGGAATCTATGGAAACTAATTTACAAAATTCATTTACGATTCTGTCTTCTTTAATCATACCATCCTCCGAACCAGAACAAATCAAAGTGATTTGAAGTTTCTTAGTCATGTGCAGCATTTCATTATCAGTATATACTAAATTATAATTTATTAATATAGGATTAATCAACTTAAAATTAATGTCTTCTCCAAGTAAAAGAACCAATTTTAGTATAGAATTATAAAATTCTACTAAAATTGGCTCTTTCTTCTATATAATACTATTTATATTCAATATTATGCTATCTTTGTTTTAGCTACTTCTGCTAACTTAGCAAATCCTGCTGCATCATTAATTGCCATATCAGCTAATACTTTTCTATTAAGTTCAATGTTAGCTAATTTTAATCCATACATAAATTTGCTGTATGAAAGACCATTTAATCTAGCAGCTGCATTGATACGGGCAATCCATAATCTTCTGAATTGTCTTTTTCTTTCTTTACGGCCTGCAAATGAAGTAGTTAATGCTCTCATTACAGATTGTTTTGCTACTCTATATTGTTTTGATCTAGCTCCTCTATAACCTTTAGCTAGTTTTAATACTCTGTTATGTCTTTTTTTAGCGTTCATTCCGCCTTTAATTCTTGCCATATTCTATTTCCCTCCTAAATACCAATATCTTATAGATATGGTAAAATCTTTTTCATATTCTTTACATTTGTTGCATCAGTAATTGTTGCTTTTCTAAGATTTCTCTTTCTCTTAGTACTTTTCTTAGTAAGGATATGGCTCTTGTAAGCTTTCATTCTTTTTAATTTTCCATTACCTGTCTTTTTAAAGCGCTTAGCAGCAGCTCTACTAGTTTTCATTTTTGGCATAATATTTCCTCCTTGATTATTGTATCGAATCAGATAAACTTCTAATTGATGCGTATTTTAATTTATGCTTAACGTTTTTCAGTTAAAAACATTATCATACTTCTGCCTTCTAATTTAGCGGGTTTTTCGACAACGGCAATATCTTCTAATTTAGCAAAGAATGTATCAAGAATTTGTCTGCTTGATCCCATATGTGCCATTTCTCTACCTCGGAAACGAAGTGCAACTTTCACTTTATCTCCTTTGGTTATGAACTTTCTTGCTTGATTGGCTTTTGTGTTAAGATCATTCTCATCAATATTAGGAGACAAACGAATCTCTTTTACATCTGTAGTTTTTTGTTTTTTCTTTGCTTCTTTTTCTTTTCTAGCCAGCTCATATCTGTATTTACCATAATCTATGATCTTACATACAGGTGGTTTTGCAGTTGGAGCAATCTTTACTAAATCAAGATTTGCTTCTTTCGCTAGTTTCATTGCTTCTTTTGAGGACATAACTCCAAGTTGTTCTCCATCTTCTCCGACAAGACGAACCTCTTTGTCCCTGATTTGCTCATTAATCATTAAATCGCTAATAGTAGTGCACCTCCACATATTTGAATACTTATTTTTGCAAAAATAAAAAAGTGAATAGTATAGACTATCCACAATAAGTTCACATACATAATAAAATAATGACCTGCATCATTATTATTATATAAACTATTAACCCAAGTCACTCTTTGTGCTAAGGTGAGAGTGGATACTCTACTTTATTTTCATGTGAACATTTTCCGCTCACAGTTTCTTAATTATAACAGTGTTATTGTAATATGTCAACTTATTTTTTAAGAATTGTATGAATAATTATTTACATTTTTAACTTTTCTATTCCACCTGATACTAATCTTATATTTCTCTTATTATTTTTCTTATATTATAGAAATAATATACCTTAAGTTATTCTACCATTTTATTATTCCATACTTAGTTGCAATTAGTTATAATACGCTCTTTTTATCAATAATCAAATGTTAATCTATCCTATCATTTTTCTAAATCATACAAAAAACACAAAAATATATCTTTTCTTATTTTTAAATTCGTGATAACATTAACATTGGCTTAACAAGATTTTAACATTTCATACGGAGGTAAATTATGACTATTTCGTTGTTTGAATTTCTGAATCAGCTAGTATCAAACCTGCCGCTTCTGATTACAGTTATTCTTACTCTTGGTGTAATTTTAGTAAATGGTTGGACTGATGCACCAAATGCCATTGCAACATGTGTATCAACAAGATGTATGCGCCCTGGAAGTGCCATCCTAATGGCTGCTTTTTTCAATTTCTTAGGTGTATTATTCATGACTATGTTAAATGCTACAGTTGCTCAGACTATCTATAAGATGGTTGACTTCGGCGGCGATTCCAAAAATGCGTTGGTTGCTCTTTGCGCTTCATTATTTGCAATTGTTTTATGGGCAACGGCTGCCTGGTATTTTGGTATACCGACAAGTGAAAGCCATGCACTGATCGCCGGTATCTCAGGATCTGCTATCGCTTTGCAAGGCGGTCTGAATGGTATCAATGGAGCTGAATGGATTAAAGTTGTATATGGTTTAGTTTTTTCTACTGTAGTAGGTTTTGGAGCAGGATACATTGTAACTAAACTTGTTGAACTCGTTTGCAGAAACATGGATCGAAGAAAGACAAATGCTTTCTTTAAAAATGGACAAATTGCAGGTGCAGCATCCATGGCATTCATGCATGGTGCTCAGGATGGACAAAAGTTTATGGGTGTTTTTATGTTAGGTGTATTTTTGGCAAATGGTGTTGGAAATGTATCGAACTTTGTTATTCCACCCTGGTTAATGATTCTATGTTCCGCAGTAATGGCACTTGGTACTTCCATCGGCGGCTATAAGATAATCAAATCCGTTGGTATGGGTATGGTCAAGCTTGAAAAATATCAGGGTTTTGCGGCTGATATAGCAGCTTCCAGTGCATTATTCGTTTCCTCAATTACTGGTATCCCTGTAAGTACTACTCATACAAAAACTACTGCTATTATGGGTGTGGGTGCTTCTAAAAGACTTTCCTCTGTAAATTGGGGCACAGTAAAAGAAATGGTTCTGGCTTGGGTTCTTACTTTTCCAGGTTGTGGACTGATCGGCTATCTTATGGCACTTTTGTTTATGCATATATTTTAATTAATTTCATTTAAGAAAGGATTAATAAAACAATGGCTAGAAAAAAAGAATATAACTATTATGATAAATTTGTTGAACTTGTAGATTACTCTTGTAAATGTGCAGAAATCTTAAATACATCTTTAGTAAATTTTGATATTAATAAAATCGAAAAGAATCTCGAAGAACTACATAAGATCGAACATTCTGCCGATTTAGCAAAGCATGAAATGCTTCACCAATTAGCCGGTGAATTTATAGCTCCAATTGAACGTGAAGATATTGTAAGTCTGTCTCAGGAAATCGATGATATTACAGATGCAATTGAAGATGTTTTAATCAAGATTAATATGTATAATGTTAAAACGATTAAACCGGAAGTATTTGAATTCTCTAAGCTAATTACAAAATGCTGCAGTGCACTTAAAATAGCTTTAGAAGAATTCCATAACTACAAAAAATCTTCAACTCTCAATAAAAAATTGATTGAAGTAAATGATTTAGAAGAAAAAGGTGATACATTATACTACGATACAGTGTACAAGCTTTATCGTGAAACGAAAGATCCTGTTGAATTATTAGTATGGACTGAAATCTATGATCATCTTGAAAAATGTTGTGATGCATGTGAACAGGCTGCTGATGTAATTGAATCCGTAGTCATGAAGAATTCTTAAAATATAGAATATTATAATAGACTTATTCTTAGGCCCCGCCCGAGTTCTTATGGAACTTAAGTTGAGGCCTTTTTGTTTGCCCAAAAACCTAAAACAGACTGACATGCCTGCATATCAAAAAAACACTGTAAATTGTATTGACAATCTGAACATATTAAGATAAAATTACAAATGACATTACAGCTGACAAGACAGCTTGTGTGATTATTATTTTTTCCAACATTTAAAATAAATGAATCATTGAAAGACGTATGAAAGGGTGGATATATTAATGAAACAACACAACAAGATTCAATCTATGGTCATCTCGGCTCTCCTATGTGCCATAGGAATTATAATTCCTATGTTTTCACCGCTTAAGTTTGTATTTGAGCCTGCATCATTTACTCTGGCAAGTCATGTTCCAATCATTATTGCAATGTTCATTTCACCAGCAGTGGCAAGCTCTGTCGCATTGATAACAGGTTTTGGTTTCCTATTGGGAGGCTTTCCAATTGTTATAGTTCTTCGTGCATTAACACATGTGATCTTTGCTTCACTGGGTGCATATATGCTGAAGAAGAACGGTAATTTATTACGTACTCCTGTGAGTACTTTCCTATTTGGCTTTCTCATATCTGTAGTACATGCGGTATGCGAAGTGATCATTGTAACATTATTCTACCTAGGCAATAATATGACAGAAGCATATTATGAAAATGGTTATTTAATGACCGTCATTGTACTTGTGGGCATCGGTACTATAATCCACAGTATGGTTGACTTTGGAATTGCTTTATTTGTTTGGAAGCCCCTTCAAAGCATAGTAACTATTCCTGCTAATGCTAAAGTGGCTGACAATAGATAAATATATTTATAACCCGGGGATTTTGTGTTAAAAAAGGGGGTATCTGCTCAAATTGAGCAGATACCCCCTTTAAATTTATGATTTTACTATCAATTACTTACTTGCATATATCGTTGCAGCAGTATAAAGATAATATGCTAAGCCAATCTGCTGACTTTCAAGCATATTTCTATGAAAATCATCATCGACCATAAATTTTGCAGTATTTACAAAAGATTTTGTGTCTACGCTGGCCACATTATCATTTAAGTATAAAATATGCCTTTTTAAAACACTCTGTATCCTTTCATCATCCGGCCTTAAACCATTCTTTAGCCCGTTTGCCATAAAATCCGTAAATTCTTTTGCTTCCTGAGCTTGTTGATTCATCTTCTCTACTTCCATATCATTTGTTTTTATTTCATATTTGTATTTGTTTTTCAAATATTCGTTTTGTTCTGCTAATGCCTCTTTCCATTCTTCCCTATTCAAACCTTTAAACATATCTGATTGATTCATAATTTCTCCTTTCCTGGTGAAGACAATCGATTTTTCAATTGTACTTAACAATTGCTTCATTCTCTGCTTGCGCGCTTTTAGCATCTCATGTTGCTTTGTTAGGCATTCTATTCGACTCGATTCATCTTCAAGAGCTTTACTAATGTCTCTGAGGGAGAAATCCAATTCACGATAGAATAATATCTCTTGCAGACGTTCCAGCTCGTTTTGCCATATATTCGATATCCTGCATCTGTAATTCTGCACGGTACTAATAATCCTATCTTATGGTAATGATGTAGTGTTTTAATTGTGACTCCTGATAATTTTGCCATCTCTTTCACTGTATATTCCATGATTTCTCACCTCGAGTATTATATTAGCCTCTCCCCTAAGGTAAGAGTCAACTACTTTTTTATTTTTCAAAATCCGATTCCAATAAGGTTTCTTTCAATGAATATCACTTGCTATTTACTATTATATTGCGGATCTTATCAGTGTATCTTTTATCTAAATGCTTAGTACAAAATTGAAAATTGTCCATACTTGATACTTTGGGAATATCCATATTTACCAATTGACTGTCAAACTTTTCAATAATAGAATATTCATCCTTATCATTTATCGTCCCGCCTACATCAGTCAGATGAATTTTGGTGCCATCATTTAATTGTATTATATAAAAAAAATCACCCTTTAAATAATGTGAAAAAGGAATAATACTCTTCCTGCCATAAACTCCTGTCTCAATTTTCACAATATCCTTGAAGCTATATTGATTGCCCTTTGGTGATAAAAATGTATAATCTATTATTTTATTATTAGTTATAGCTGTCATATTAAAAAGAAGGGCATATAGAAGAAATATATTTACAATGGCAAAAGCAGATAAAATTAATTGCTTATTCTTTTTTAGCAATCTATTTTTTAATCTTAATAATACAGATTCTTTAAAACCTTTATCCAAAAAATAAAAAAATAAAACTGCAAAATATATCTCATAAATAAAAAGCAAATTTCTTAAAGGAAACTTAAAAATCCAAATTATATAATCCTGGGGTAAAAATCTTTCTTGAATACTTCCTATCAATGCGGCAAAAATAAATGTTACTACAAATATCCCAACCAACGAAATGATTGAAAAGATAATAAATTTAATTCCTTTTAATATTCTCATATTGTTTCCTTTCCACCTGTTAAAGTTTAATTTCTATAAAAGCAACTTTCTCCATTATCATTTTCTCCTATACTATTTATATATTTCCATACAATTGTTACATACTCCGATTCAATATAGAATTTTTTCATTTACATCAGGTTTCAAGTTATAAAGCAAATAAATTGATACACAATAAAAACCTTGCAAACAAAAGTTTACAAGGTTTTTCATGCAGTCAAAGGGACTTGAACCCTCACCCAGTTGCCCGGACTAGAACCTGAATCTAGCGCGTATGCCAATTCCGCCATGACTGCTGATCAATATAATTATTACATTAAAGTAATTACGAATAATAGTATACCTTTCTCTTTTTTTATTGTCAATATCAATCATGAAATCTTCCCATTATAAATCATGAAATCTTCCCATTATAATCGTATTATAGTAATTGCCATCTCCCAGTCTTTTATCTTTCTTTAAAATACCTTCTATTTCAAAACCAAAGCTTTTATACAAATTTATGGCTTTTTCATTCGTTTCTAATACATTCAAAGTGATTTTCTTAATTCCGGTAGAATCCGCCCAATTTATAGATTCTTTTAAAAGATTTTTTCCTATTCCATATCCCCAATACTCTTTTAGGATACAAACTCCAAATTCTACTTTGTGTGAAAATCTATTTAGATAAATTCCTTCACACCTTGAAAAACCAACAATTTTATCTTTCACTTCTGCAACTAAAAATAAATTTCTTAAATTTTTTGAATCTGTTTCTATGATTTTTTGAAATCCTATAATATCTATGTACCCTTCCCATTTTTCTCGGTCTAGATTTTCGGTTTCACCATCAATCTCTACTCTCAAATCAGAAAGTTCCTTTCCATCATCAATAGTTGCTGACCTTATGGTATAATTCAACTCATTAACATTATATTTTTGTCCATTTATGACCATTATATATACCTCCTATTATGCTTAGTAAAGATGTAAGCATGAATACAATTAATGATACCTCCTTCCATGTTACAGTGCAACTTATAGTTTACATACAAATATCACATTTTAGGTATCCGGACAGAATTTCATTCCTTACAATAACAATAGCAGGTCTAAAACCTGCTATTGTTACTATCCAATGTCTCAATTTTTCACTTGAATTATTCGATTTTATCTACTACCTGAATCTTTTAACAGTAAATCCGTTGTCTCCTAAAGCCTCCATCAATACCATCTCCTATATTCTGGTTAACAAATTCTTGTTACTATAAAAGACATTTTCTAAATGGAATACTTAAAACAAATTCTATGGAAATTTACATTTCGTTTTGAATTTGCTTTGGCATCCACTAAATATTATGTCTAGTTTGACTTAAGTTATACTTAAAAAAATATTATTTATTTTACCATATTATAAAAATTTTTGCTTAATTAAAAGTCCACCTTATGTATTATTTTCAATGGATATAAATCTGTTTTTAAACCTGCTTTATGCTATTAAAATTTACCTGTCCACATAAAGATACATATTTTTATTGTAGTATCCACATAATAAAAATGATTAAAATAATATCTTTACAAAAAGGAGAAATAAATATGATACCCCAAAATAGTAATCAGGCAAATTTAAAACCAGCCATCACCATAGATCCTAAAGAGAAAATGAAGGGTCTAAAAGTTACAAATAATATCAGCGAAATATCCGAGCAGATAATTGAAGATATTCCATTAGGTGCCATAAATCCTAATAACAACGCAGCCTTTGAAGAAAGAAGCAACCCGCTTAGCAGCAAAGGCAATTAGTTATATGGATATAAAGTAAAACTTAATTTAGATATCATAATCTTCCAAACAATAAATAAGGGACTGTTGCATAAATATAAGAATCTCTGTATAGTAAGAAGAAACTTTATTTTGCCACAGCCCTTTATTATTTATTCCTGTACTTCTATTTTTCTAATTTCTTTTGTTCTGATTTCTTTTGTAATCTCGTTAATGAATGTATCAAGCGGTTTTTGACCTTCATCTCCTAAATAACGGCTTCTTACAGATACAAGACTATCCTCTTCTTCTTTTTGTCCAACTACTAACATATAAGGAACACGGTCTAATCTTGTTTCACGGATCTTATAACCAATCTTTTCTGCTCTTTCATCCACAGTACATTTTATGCCATTTGCTTTTAACTCATTAAGAACCTTTTCTGCATAATCATGATATTTCTCTGAGATAGGAAGAACACGTACCTGCTCAGGACATAACCAGGTTGGAAAGTTTCCTGCATATTTTTCGATCAACCAGGCTAATGTTCTTTCATAGCAGCCCATACTTGTTCTGTGAATAATAAATGGACGTTTTTTCTCTCCATTAGCATCAATGTAGAACATATCAAAACGCTCTGCAAGGACGAAATCCAGCTGAATTGTGATCATAGTATCTTCTTTGCCATATACATTCTTTGCCTGAATATCAAGTTTTGGTCCATAGAATGCTGCTTCCCCTTCTTCTTCAGTGAAAATCACTTCAAGATGTTGGAGCATTTCACGCATCTTGTTCTGCATATTATCCCACTGCTCTTCATCACCAAGGTATTTACTCTTATTATTTGGGTCCCATTTAGAAAGACGATAAGTTACATCCTTATCTAACCCTAATGTCTTTAAACAATACATTGCTAAATCAAGGCAGCCTTTAAATTCCTCTTCCACTTGCTCTGGGGTTACAATTAAATGCCCTTCTGATATCGTGAACTGTCTTACACGAGTAAGTCCATGCATTTCTCCGGAATCTTCATTACGGAATAGTGTTGAAGTTTCACCATAACGACATGGCAAATCGCGATAACTCTTCTGACTTTGTTTATATACATAATATTGGAATGGGCAAGTCATAGGGCGAAGAGCAAATACTTCAGAATCTTCTTTCTCTTCATCTCCTAATACAAACATCCCTTCTTTATAATGTCCCCAATGATCAGAGATAACATATAAATCTTTCTTTGCCAATAATGGAGTTTTTGTTCTCATATATCCACGGCTTTCTTCTTCATCTTCAATCCATCTTTGAAGAGTCTGGATCATAGCGGCACCTTTTGGCATAAGAAGAGGAAGGCCTTGACCAATAACATCTACTGTAGCAAATAGTTCCATTTCACGACCTAATTTGTTATGATCTCTTTTTTTAATATCTTCTAAATGTGCAAGATATTCCTCTAAGTCTGCATTCTTTGTAAATGCTGTTCCATATACTCTTGCCAGCATCTTGTTCTTCTCAGAACCTCTCCAATAAGCTCCTGAAGAAGAGATTAGTTTAATTGCTTTAATACCCTTTGTACTCATTAAGTGAGGTCCTGCACATAAATCTACAAAATCACCCTGACGATAGAAAGAGATCACTTCTCCCTCTGGAAGGTCTTCGATTAACTCAACTTTATACGGTTCGTCTTTTTCTTTCATAAGTGCGATTGCTTCTTCTCTAGGAAGCTCAAATCTCTCAAGCTCTGCACCTTCTTTTATGATTTTCTTCATCTCTTTTTCTAATGCATCAAGAGCCGATCTGTCTAAAGATTCTATATCAAAATCATAATAGAATCCAGTGTCAATAGATGGTCCAATTGCAAGCTTGGCATGAGGATATAACCTCTTAACAGCCTGGGCTAATACATGGGATGTAGTATGTCTGTATGCAGCTTTTCCTGCTTCATCGTTAAATGTAAATATATTTAATGTGCTATCTTTATCAACAATAGTTCTTAAATCTACAACTTCTCCATTTACTTCACCAGCACATGCCATTCTGGCAAGACCTTCGCTGATATCCTTTGCAATATCTATAACTGACATTGCATGCTGATATTCTTTTACTGATCCATCTTTTAATGTAATCTTCATAATTAATCTCCTTTTCTATAATTGATCCATCTGCATAAGTGAAACTTAATCCAGATATGATTTTGGCTATGAGGTATCTCTCCTACAATAATTTGTAAAAGAATGACCATATTTTTCCCATTAAAAAAACCCGTCACTTCCAATCATATTATGTTATACATAGTACTATTGAAAGGGACGAGCATATATTCTTTACTCGCGGTTCCACCCTAATTGGTTAAAAACCCACTTCATTGAGATTATAACGGTATCACCGGGCTGGATTGGAGCCACTCAGAGGTAGTTTTCGGATGGTTTCTAATAAGATATTCACAGCACTTCATATCTCTCTCTGAATTATACGTCATCTTACTCTTCTCTTCACTGTTTTAGTTTATTTAGTATTGACCTTCATTATAACATCCTATTTTTCTTTGTCAAGACTTTTGTTAGATGATACCAAAATGTTTCAGTGCATGCTCAATGCCATCTTCATGGATTCCTTTTGTAATATATGAAGCGGTTTCTAATGCACAAACTTCTCCCTGACCCATTGCAATACTATTAGGCACATAAGAAAGCATAGGAAGATCATTGGAACTATCTCCAAAAGCAAATGCACTATCTAATGGCATCTTATGATGATCTAAAAGAAATGCGATCCCGGTTGCTTTTGAATATCCTTTCGGTATTACTTCATATCGGTCATCTTCCCGGTCTATAATCTCATAATCTTTTGCTAATTCTTTATGGAATCTTTTTACGTCACTTTTCTCACTTGCTTTACAAAAGAATTTATCAAAAATTAAATCTTCATCATTCCAGGTTTTATTAATTCCATATCCTTTTAATGCAAAATTGGTTCTAATACTATTGATATAAGGATGTATCCCTTCAAGGTCATCAAAATACACATCTGTATCCCCTTCCAGAACAGCATCTATTTTACAGCTGCGAAGTAACTGGATAATTCTTTTACATTCATCTGCTCCAATGGATTTAGAGAATAATATTTCATTACCGGATTTAATATAGGTACCACATCCACATACATACCCATCAAATCCAATATCCTGTACAGTTGTATCAACAATAGAATATGTTCTTCCAGTATTTATATAGACTAAATGCCCCTTCTTTCTTGCTTCTCTTAATCCTCGTATTGCTGATTCTGGTACTGTGTTCGTATCTTCTCTTAATAATGTACCATCTATATCAAAAAATAGAATTTTTTTACTCATAATAACCTATCTTTCTATTGTGCCATTCAATGAAAGCTTTTTCTCCATTACATAATCATCCATCACATAGCCGTGTCCAATGTCCGTGACTTGAGCATATGCCTTAATAAAACCATTCTTTTCATATGCCCTGATTGAACTTTCATTCTGTCGATTTACTGTTAACCAAATCTTATTATACTCTTTTTTCCTGCAGATTTCTACTAAGAAAGCAAAAGTCTGGCTTCCATATCCTAATCCACGATGTTCTTTATCAATATATACTTTGCTTAAGAATAATCTCTTGTATTCCGGCTCCTCTTTGATTCCCATAAAACCAACATACAATCCCTCTACCTGAAGCAGATAATACTTATATCCCTGACTATCCATCTGTTCTCTTATGGCATTCCTTGATTGAAATTTCTCAAGCATATAATCAATCTGGCTTTGATCCAGAATCTTACTATAATGTTCTCTCCATATCCTGTCAGCAAGACTGACTATTTCATCTATCTGACTTTCTTCTGATACCTCCATAAAAATTACCTGATTCATCTTTCCATCCCCTTTACAAAATTCTATTTTAGGCATTTGCGAAACTATTAAGTTTTCTGAATTTGTAAAGTAATTAATACGAATTCCTCCGCTCCAACGCTCCTTCCGCTTAGCTTCCGCTCCGGAATTGTATTAATTATTTCACAAATAAATATAATTTTAGAGTTTCCCAATTGCCTAAAATTCTATTTGAATAAATTTTAAATAAAAAGCAAAATATAAGCCTATGTATCAAGTGAAAATAATGAACAACAAATAGAAATCTTAATATATTAGAGTATGTATGTTTTAATAAATTCATAGAACACTGGGACCAATACAGCCGGAAGTAAATTACCCGTTTTTATCTTCTTACCGAATATCATATTAATACCAATTGCAAATATTAAAATAGAACCTATAAAAGAAAGATTCGATATTAACCGGTCACTTAAGAAAGGTTCGATTCCCTTTGCTGATATGGTTAAAAGACCTTGATATATCCCAAGGGGAATCGCAGAAAAAAGTACTCCTATCCCCAGTGTAGATGCAAAGATAATTACTGCAACACCGTCAATAACGGATTTCGCATATAACATGGTCGCATCCCCGGTAAGCCCGTCCTGAATGGACCCTACGATTGACATAGCACCGATACAAACGAGTAATGATGCGCTGACAAATCCTTCTACAAAGGTCTCTCCTTTCTCACCTTTCACATGTAAGGATTTCTTGCAGAATTCTCCCATTCGTTCCAGTCTCGCTTCAATATTGATTGCTTCCCCCATTAATGCTCCAATAGCCAGTGAGGCAATCATAAGCATCGTATTACCCGTTTGAAGTTCTCCATCAGTTACAGTGAGCATCCCCTTTAAAGCGCCTGTAAGCCCAATAAACATAACTGCAAGGCCCAATGCATACATTATGGTATCCCTGAACCTTTGTTTTAATCCATTGCTTAATAAAATACCAATTGTTGACCCTATTATAATAGCTGCCATATTTGCAATTGTACCAGTACCGATCATGTTGTCACTCCTTTAATTCTTCCGTTGAAATATATTTTAATACTTTACCATTCTACCAGGATACTGTCAAGTGATTGGAAATTACTTACGATATAAAGTTTTTATAATTTTTGTCTTTCCTTTTTTGCCAATAAGAATTATAATGAAAAAATAGTAAATAATACTATATGAAAGGATGTTTGATCAAATATGAAAAAATTAGGAAAGTTTATATTTGGAACTTTATCAATAGCTGCGATTGCAGGAGGTGTATTTTATTTTTTGAAGAACTTTGCAAATAAAACTGCTACTGATGACTTTGATGATTTTGAAGATGATTTCGAAGACGATTTTGAAGATGATTTCGATAGCTTAGACACAGAAGACAACAGGAAATCAACCACAAAAAAGGACTCTAGGGAATATGTCACAATAAATATTACACAAGAAAATAGTGAAAATAATACTGAAGAAGCAGCAGAAACTTTAGAAGAGAAATCAGAAACTTCAGAAGAAGCGGAAACTTCAGAAGAAAAATAGAAAATAGATTGTTACAAAACAAATATTATTGAAAGAGAAGCCATATGTTCCTGGAATACATGGCTTCTCTTTATGCAATAAATTCTTATATTCTATAGTTCTTCTTATCCTAATGCAATGTCCATGAAAGTCATTAACATAAACCCTAACATTGCACCCATAGACGCTGTATGTCCATAAAGATGGGCATCTGTCTGTGACTCAGGGATTAATTCTTCTACCACTACAAATATCATAGCTCCTGCTGCAAATGATAATGCATATGGAAGGAGTGAACCAACAGAAGATGCTAACCATGCGCCTAACACTGCTGCGATTGGCTCAACAAGACCTGAAGCCTGACCGTACATAAAACTTTTTAGTCTTGATGCACCATCCCTTCGAAGAGGAATAGAGACTGCTGCACCTTCTGGAAAGTTCTGTAATCCAATACCGATTGCCAGAATAATTGCACTGGCAACCGTAGCTTCTGAACTGCTGCCGGCAGTACCAAATGCAACACCAAAAGATAATCCTTCCGGAATATTATGAAGAGTAATAGCCGTTATCAATAATATACTTCTTCTTAAATTCTTGTTGCCCTTTAAATTCTTGGCATCATCTTCCACATGGTGGATATGAGGAAATAATTTATCTGCTGCAAACAGGAACAATCCACCTAATCCAAAGCCAACAATAATTGGCAGCCATGGGAATTTGTCATTTGAACTAATTTCTAAGGCCGGAAGTAAAAGTGACCAAAATGATGCCGCAATCATAATTCCACTGGCAAAACCAAGCATTAAATTTAATATTTTCGGTTTAATTTCTTTAAAAAAGAAAACCATTGCTGCCCCTAGTGCAGTCATTCCCCAGGTAAAGGTTCCGCCTAGCAGGGCTAATAAAACGGGATTCATATTTTCAAACATATCTTATCTCCTTTCTATTGTATTTTTCTTTTACTTTTTAATATACGACGTACAATCAATCCATCTCTTTTCATCAAATACAACCAATAAAATAAACTATTTATTCTGTCTTATATTATACAGGCTCGCATAGATTCCGTCCAGTTGTAATAATTCTTCATGGCTTCCTTTTTCTTTGATCCCTTCCTCTGTAAGAACTACAATACTTTTAGCATTCTGGATTGTTGTAAGCCTGTGGGCAATTACAAAAGTAGTTCTGTTTTTGGCAAGCTTTTCTAAGGAGTCCTGTACCACCTTTTCACTTTCATTATCCAGTGCTGAGGTCGCTTCATCAAAAATTAGGATCGGTGGGTTTTTGAGAAATACCCTGGCAATACTTAATCTTTGTTTTTGGCCGCCGGATAGTTTAATACCTCTTTGACCAATATATGTGTCATACCCGTCTGGAAGCTCCATAATAAAGTCATGAGCATTGGCATTTTTCGCTGCTTCTATTATTTCTTCCGTAGTAGCATCTAATTTACCATATCGGATATTGTCAAAAACCGTTCCTGCAAATAGATATACATCTTGCTGGACAATACCAATATTCTTTCTTAGTGACTTTAATTTTATATCTCTGATATCTTTCCCATCTATTAATATGCTGCCCTCTGATACTTCATAAAATCGTGGAATCAGACTGCACATAGTCGTTTTTCCTACACCGGATGGACCAACAAGTGCAATATATTCACCGGCTTCCACTTTTAAGTTGATATTACGGAAGACATCTGCACTTGTATCATCATATTTAAATGTTACATCTCTAAATTCAATATCTCCCTTTACATCTATTAATTCTTTTGCCGTCTTTTTGTCTTGGATATCAGGCTCGATATCTAATATTTCCATAAAACGGTCAAAGCCGGTAATACCATTTTGGAATTGTTCTGTAAAGTTGATTAATTTTTTTACCGGATCAATTAAGTTATTAATGTATAGTAAGAATGTGAGCAGATCACCAAGGGATATTACCTTCTTTAAAATGAAATAGCCGCCACCAATGATAACGACAACATTAATTAAGCTAATAAACAGACCCAGGCCTGAGTGAAAAACGGCCATTATAAAATAACTTGTTTTTTTGCTGTCTACAAACCGTGAATTTCCTCTATGAAACTTCTCCATCTCAACCTTTTCATTTGCAAAAGATTTAACTACACGTATACCTGAAAGATTATCTTCTATCTGAGCGTTAATATCGGCGATTCTTTCCCTATTCTTTCGAAAGGCACCATTCATCTTATTCTTCATATGCATAGCATAGAACAGCATAATCGGAAGAAACGCAAATACAAGTATAGTGAGAGGCAGATTTACAGAGATAAGTATTACAAATGCACCTACAAATTTAATAATAGAGATTACAAGATCCTCCGGTCCATGATGGCATAACTCTGTAATATCAAATAAATCATTGGTAATTCTGGTCATGAGCTGTCCGGTTTTCTTGTTATCATAAAAATTAAAAGATAACTTTTGATAATGTTCAAAGATTTCATTCCTCATATCAAATTCCATCTTTGCACCCATAATATGACCTTTATAAGCTATATAAAAGTTACCGATAAGTTCCAATATGGCAAGCCCCACCATAACCACTGCTAATTTAAAAATGTGTGACATGGCTGCTTCAATTTCATATTGAACTAATATAGTATTCGTTATGTATCGAACAATTAACGGATATACCAGAGTAATTGCAGAAACTAATAATGCAAAAAACATATCCGTAAAAAATAATGATTTATATGGTTTATAATAGGATAGGAATTTCTTTGTCTTTCTATTCATTGTGCACCTCCTTAGGTAGTCGATTGGGATACTATAGTATCCCGGATTTATGTTACAAATTCCTCTGTGAAGATACCTTTCACATGGGCATCATATCAATTGTATCACAAATGGCATGATTATAGAGCATCCCAAATACTTAATAATAAATATTATTACCAAGGAAAGGCCATCCCACAATAAAATAATTGTGAGATAGCCCTTAAATTTAATAGTATCTTAAATTATCTGGATAATCTTCTGGCAGTTTCATATACATATTGATCCACATCTTTTGTCATGGATAATGCTTCATCAATATCATAATCCACAAATTCACCGCCACGGTAACCAATTACCCGGTTTGATTTACCTTCAGTTAATAAATCAACGGCCTTTGCTCCCATAATTGATGCATATACCCTGTCTTTACATGTTGGACTGCCGCCTCTTTGGATATGACCGATTACGGTTGCTCTTGTTTCAACACCAGTTGCTGCTTCAATTCTCTTAGCCATTCCAAATGAATCGCCAATACCTTCCGCATTTACAATAATATGATGTCTTTTTCCCACTTTTTTCTTTTGAAGAATATTGTCTATAATTGCTTGTTCGTTATGGTCGTATCTTTCAGTGATCAAGACCTCTTCTGCTCCATTGGCAATACCGCACCAAAGAGCAATATAGCCTGCATTGCGCCCCATAACTTCAATGATACTGCATCTTTCGTGAGATGTTGAGGTATCCCTTACTTTGTCAATTGCTTCCATTGCTGTATTAACTGCAGTATCAAAACCAATTGTATAATCAGTACATGTTATATCAAGATCTATCGTTCCTGGCAATGCCACTGTGTTAATTCCTAATCCTGCTAATTTCTTAGCTCCCTGGAAGGAACCATCACCACCAATGACTACCAGTCCATCAATATTATGTTTTCTTAAAATATCCGCACCTTTTTGTTGCCCTTCTGGAGTTTTAAATTCATTACAACGTGCAGTATAAATGATTGTGCCGCCTCTTTGTATGATATCAGAAACGCTTTCAGCAGTCATATCAATGATATCTTCTTCTAATAACCCTGCATAACCACGTCTTATACCTTTTACTTTCAATCCAGCAGAAATACCTACTCTAACAACAGCTCTTATCGCGGCATTCATTCCCGGTGCATCTCCACCACTTGTTAATACACCTATCGTTTTAATATTATTAGACATTTTATTACCTCCATTAGGTTTTACGTTTCGCTTGTGCTTTTGTAAAAATTTATTATATTTTATAGCATATTTGTATTTTTTTCAATACTCTTTTGCTTCACCTTAATGTTATCTTGCCCATATTTTTCCTCAAGAATATGTATCAAAGACTTTTCCACCTTAATGTTCTTACTTTTCGGCAGATGTTTTATAACCTTTTCACATTCACAAAAGATGCTTACACTGTCATTACCATCATATTTACTTAAAATCTCATATAAACTTTGTTCATTTTTGATAAAGTCCTCTTTTGCCTCAAACCGGACCCATAGTTCCAAAGGAATACTGTCAAATGCCGTTATACTTTGGCATATAAGTTTAGCATTCTTATCTTCTTCCACAGTAACCTTTCCTTTTAAAAAGACCTTATTATCCTCAAAAAGTAAAGACTTATTCTTTTCATAATCTCTCGGAAATACGATTACTTCCACTGTTCCTAATAAATCTTCAATAGTAATAAAAGCCATCATACTATTATTTCTTGTGGATTTGATAGTCTTTGAGGTAATCATTCCACCAATGGTCACTGTACTGCCATCTGCTACTTTGGTCTTATTCGTTTCTTCATCCAGCATAAAATCTCCTGTAGTCGCAGTTATGTTATTGCGCCACATCTCTTCATATTCATCCATAGGATGGCCGCTTACATAAATTCCTATTACCTCTTTTTCAAAGCTTAAAATAATGTCTTTTGAATATTCACCTACATCTGGGAAATTCACTTCATATTCCAATTTTTCATCATCGGTGGCAAAATCAAATAAACTCATCTGTCCCGTAAGCTTTTTCTTCTTTTCCTGGTTTACTCCTTCTAATATCTGAATGTAAGACAGCATTTTCTGTTTTCTCGTGCCCGGAAGACTATCCAGAGCCCCTGACTTAATGAAACTTTCTATTGTTCTTTTATTTACTTCTTTTCCCGACAGTCTTTCGATAAAATCTTTTAAAGTTTTAAAATTTCCGCCGGACATACGTTCTGTGACAATTGCTTCAATCACAGGGCGACCGACGCCTTTTATGGCAGACAGAGCATAACGAATGGAATTTCCATTCACTGAGAAATTACTTTCTCCTTCATTAATATCAGGAGGTAAAATTGAAATCCCCATTTGTCTGCAGGTAAAAATATATTCAGAAACTTTATTCATATTATCCATAACAGAAGTCATAAGAGCAGCCATAAATTCCAAGGGATAATAGTGTTTTAAATATGCAGTCTGATAAGTTACAACAGCATAAGCAGCAGCATGTGACTTATTAAAAGCATATTTTGCAAAATCTATCATTTCATCATAGATATGATTTGCAACTGCTTCTGTGATATTATTATTTACACATCCAATAACATTCTCTTCTTCATTACCATATACAAAGTTCTGTCTTTCTTTTTCCATAACAGATGCTTTTTTCTTTGACATTGCACGGCGGAGCAAATCACTTCTTCCATAACTGTAACCAGCAAGATCCCTAACAATCTGCATAACCTGTTCCTGATATACAATACATCCATAAGTAGGCTCCAGAATTGGTTCTAATTGGGGGCAATCATAGTGAATATTAGTCTTTTCATTCTTACCACGAATATACTTTGGAATAAAATCCATTGGTCCTGGACGATAAAGGGCATTACCGGCAATGATATCTTCCAGGTTTTCTGGTTTGAGCTCCTTCATGAAACTCTTCATTCCTGCACTTTCTAATTGGAAAACACCTTCTGTCTTACCAGCGCCAATTAAATCAAAAACTGCTTCATCTTTAAAATCTATGGCATCGATATCTATGGCATATTCCCCATCTAATTTTTTATTCACAAGGTTTACAGCATTCTGTATCACTGTAAGAGTTCTAAGTCCAAGAAAGTCCATTTTAAGCAGCCCTAATTCTTCAATGGTTGTCATAGTAAACTGTGTCGTGATACTTTCATCTGAAGATTTTGATAATGGAATATATTCTTCGATTGAAGTATTACTAATAACAACTCCCGCTGCATGCATCGAAGTGTGTCTTGGCAAACCTTCTAAACGTAAAGACATATCAATTAGATATTTGCCCTGTTCATCAGAATTATATAAATTTTTTAATTCCGGGTTTATTTCCAATGCCTTACTTATAGTAATTCCAGGCTCTGTTGGTATCATCTTGGCAATAGTATCCACGTAGGCATAACTTAAATCCAATGCTCGTCCAACATCTCTGATAACTGCTTTTGCAGCCATAGTTCCAAAGGTAATGATTTGCACCACTCTGTCTTTTCCATATTTTTCTACTACATAATCAATGACTTCCTGCCTTCTCTCATAGCAGAAATCAATATCAATATCAGGCATTGTAAGTCGTTCTGGATTTAAGAAACGTTCAAACAGCAGATTATATTTAATGGGATCAATATTTGTAATCTCTAAACAATAGGAAACAATACTCCCTGCTGCAGAGCCTCTCCCCGGCCCTACTATGATATCATTATCTTTTGCATATTTGATAAAATCCCAAACGATCAAAAAATAATCCACGAACCCCATATCTTTAATGGTTTCTAATTCATACTCGAGACGGCTCTTTAGTTCCTCTGATGGTTCATGATATCTTTTTATAAATCCCTGATTACAGATCATTGTAAGATAATCCAATGATGTATATCCATCTGGAACCGGATATTTTGGTAATTTATATTTACCGAACTCTATCTCCACATTACATCTGTCTGCAATTTTATGAGTATTCTCTAATGCTTCTTTTCCATAAGGAAAAAGCTCTAACATCTCTTCTGGCGACTTTAGAAAATATTGGCCTCCATCATAACGCATCCTATTCTCATCCGTCACTTTCTTCTGGGTCTGAATGCATAAAAGTATATCATGAGCTTTTGCATCACTTTCTAAAATATAGTGGACATCATTGGTAGCTACAAGTGGTATCCCCGTTTCTTCATGTATTCTTAACAGTCCCTGGTTAACCGTCTGCTGATCTCCAATGCCATGGTCTTGCAATTCAAGAAAGAAATTATTCTCCCCAAATATATTCTGTAACTTTAAAGCTGACTCTTTTCCCTCTTCGTAAAATCCTCTGCGAAGATTGGAAGCGACCTCACCGCCAAGACATGCTGTAAGTGCAATGATTCCTTCACTGTACTGTTCTAATACTTCATAATCTACTCTTGGTTTATAATAAAACCCTTCCGTGAATCCTCTGGATACAATCTTCATTAAATTAGAATACCCTGTATTATTTTCAGCTAATAACACAAGGTGATAATAACGTTCCTCTGAGGAATTTGCCTCCCTGTCAAATCTGGAATTGGGCGCCACATAAACTTCGCATCCAATAATTGGTTTTATTCCTGCCTCATTTGCTGCTTTGTAAAAATCAATCACACCATACATAACACCATGATCTGTGATCGCAATACTATCCATTCCAAGTTCTTTGGTTCTGGAAACAAGCTCTTTGATCTTACAAGAGCCGTCTAATAAACTAAATTCGGTATGGACATGTAAATGTGTAAAATTCATCATATCACCTTCTTAATATATAGAACAAAACCTCTTCCGAGATTGAAAGAGGTTCCATTATCAGGTTGAATTATTTAAGCTTTACTGCTAAGATATTTTTCAATATTCTCAATAGCAGTTTCTTCATCCATTCCATTTGCAGTTACTACAACATCTTCACCGGCTGCAAGTCCTAAACTCATCATTCCCATAATACTCTTTGCATTTACTTTCTTATTCTCACATTCCACATAAATATTACTTTCATATTGACTCGCAACTTGAACTAATAATGCTACTGGTCTTGCTTCTAATCCTGTTGGAATTTTAATTGTTATTTTCTTTGTTATCATAACCTAAATCCTCCTTTTGTTCCCTTAATTGATCCGCTATAATACTTAGTTTACGTAATCTATGATTTACCCCCGATTTCCCGATCGGCGGACTAAGCAGTGCTCCTAATTCTTTTAGTGACGCTTCTGGATATTCTATTCGCAAAGCAGCAATTTCTTCAAGCCCTTCTGATACTTCACTTAAACCAACAGTATTCTTAATATACAGTATATCATCAATCTGTTTCGTTGCTGCCACCACTGTTTTATTAATATTTGCAGTCTCACAGTTTACCTGTCTGTTAATAGAATTTCTCATCTCTTTCACAATTCTTACATTTTCAAGATTCATTAAAGCAACATGGGCTTCCATTACATTTAATATATCAACAATTTGTGAACCTTCTTTTACATATACAACATAATATTTCTTACGAATTACTATTTTTGCATCTATATTAAATGAGTTAATGATTGCTTTTAGCTGAATTGCCTTCCCATGTGTAGTAACCACTATTTCAAAATGATATGTTTTCTCAGGATCACTTATAGAACCGCTTGAAAGAAATGCGCCTCTGATAAAAGCTCGCTTGCAACATGCATTCTGAATAACTAAATTGCTCCGTATAGATAGATCTTCACCAATTTGTCCACTATCATCCATTAATTTAGTTGCTTTTAATATCTTAAGGGAAGTATCGTCTTCTTTCACTGTTATGATATAAACCTTACTCTTTGCAGCATTCACATTTCTTCTTATAGATACTTCTGGAATTGTATTAAATGTTTTTCGTATTAAAGAAAAATATTTTCTTGCCACGCTTAGATTCTCTGTATGAATCTTTATTGTATATTTATCTTTATCACTAATCAATATACGGCCGCACAAGCTAAAAATAGCAGCTATTTCAGCTATTTGGCAGTGTCTTGCAGGTGGTATATGATTTGATAATTCCTCTTTTACTTCCATTGAAAACGACATATGATAACCTCGTTTCATATATATTAGAATCTCTATGATTCTAATTTCTATTCTATTGAAGCAAAAATATATGCTCACATAGAAATTTATGAATTAATGTTTCTTTAAAAGTGTATCTTTTTCAATATCCCTGTGTTCCACTTTGATTCCATATTCTAATGTGGATAGTTTTTTAACAATTGCATTGGCCAAAGTGACAGAACGGTGTTTCCCTCCTGTACATCCAATACTTATTACCAATTGGTTCTTCCCTTCCAAAATATAATTTGGGATGAGGAACCGAAACATATCACATGCTTTTTCCAGAAATTCCTCTGCCGCAGGATTCGCCATAACGTAGTTATATACCGGCTTGTCATTCCCTGATAAAGGTTTTAATTCCGGTTCATAATATGGATTTGGTAAAAAGCGAACGTCAAAAACAAGATCGGAATCCATTGGTATTCCATACTTAAACCCAAAGGATACAATTGTAATAAAAAAGTTATTATACTTTTCATTTTTTACAAATATTTTATCAATTTCAACTTTTAATTCTCTTACCAGCAGCTGGCTGGTATCAATAATATAATCAGCCTTCCTTTTTAAGAATTCCAGCTTTTCTCTTTCTATCTCAATTCCTCGATCCACTCTCCCTTTACCGGATAATGGATGTATTCTCCTAGTCTCTTTAAATCTCTTTACTAACACATCTGTACTGGCATCTAAAAATAATATTTCATAATTATAATTATTTGACTTTAAAGTCTTAAATATATCTTCTAATTCTGCAAGTTCCTGACCACTTCGTATATCTACTCCCAAGGCTATTTTATCTATGTCAGAACGTTCTTTTAACGTCAGCCAGGCTAGCTTTATGATTAACTGAATCGGCAGATTATCTACACAAAAATAGCCAGAATCTTCAAGCATCTTAAGGGCCGAACTTTTCCCTGCACCTGATAAACCTGTAACTATTACAAATCTCATGCTCTGCCTCCTGTATAACTAAAATTCTCCTATGAGTCTTACTTCTGGTTCCAGATGAATTCCGTATTTCTCATATACCGTATTGTCAATATGGGCTATCAGTTTTTTCACATCTGCCGCTGTGCCCTGTCCAACATTGATAACAAAACCACAATGTTTCATTGATACCATAATATCTCCGATTCGAAAACCTCGTAACCCTGAGTCCATAATCAACTTCCCTGCAAAATATCCTTCTGGTCTTTTAAATGTACTGCCTGCGCTTGGATATTCCAAAGGCTGTTTGTCTTTCCTTCTGGCATTCAAATCATTAATGGTGTTTAATATAGCTTCTTTATTCCCTTTTATAAATTCAAAGGTGACTTCAAGGACAATCAGTCCTCTCTTTTGAATTACACTCATGCGGTATCCAAAATTAAGCTGTTCTTTATTAAGTTTGATCACATTGCCTGTTTCATCTATTACAGTGGCTCCAATGACACAATCTTTCATCTCACCGCCATAAGCTCCGGCGTTCATCGTTATGGCCCCGCCCAGTGACCCTGGTATTCCTGCTGCAAATTCAAAACCAGTTAACTCATTTATTGCTATTTCATGGGATAGCTTTGAAAGCATAATTCCTGATTCTGCTACTACTTTATATGAATCTGAAGATTCAAGTTTTTCTATTCTGACATGACTTAACTGGGTAGATATATGGATAATGACTCCTCGATATCCCTTATCTCCCACTAACAAATTACTTCCATTCCCAATAATATAATATGGAAATTCTTTACTTTTACATAAGGAAACAACCGCAACGACTTCATCTATTGTACCAGGTGATACCAAAAAATCAGCTTTTCCACCTATTTTAAATGTAGTATACATAGACATTGGTTCATCTATTTTAATTTTTTCTTCGCTAAGAACAGTCATAAGCTGACTATAAATATCTTTATCCAATTTAATACCCCTTTAAATATTCCTGCTATTATTCTATATCATTATAAGCAATTATATTCCTTTTGATATGTATCATAGCGATTATAACATTGTTATCATACAATAAATGTATCACTAATTCAAGCAATAGAAAGCTCAATTTTACGTTTTAATAAATTTTTGGTAATAATGATAGTTTTATATTGACTTTAGATGGGGAAATAAGGAATTTCCCCTATTTCTTAATCTTAATCAATTACCATTTTAGCGCTTCCAAAGATACCTGCATCATTTCCTAATGTTGCAAGTTTAAATTCTTTTCCTTTTAAAGCGTACATAACATTGGCTTCATAATGTTTTTTAATAACATCGGTTAAAATGGTACCCGCCTTTGATACACCACCACCGATGACAAATGCTTCCGGATCAATTACTGCCGCTACATGAGAAGCAACAACACCAAGATATCTTCCCAATTGGTCCACTAGTGATAACGCTAACTCATCTCCCTCTTTGGCAGCATCAAATACAGCTTTTGCCGTAAGATTTTCAATCTTATTTAATGAAGAATCATTAGATTTTGCAAGTGCTCTCTTAGCTTCTTTTACAATTCCTGTTGCAGAAGCAAATTGTTCAAGGCAGCCATGTTTACCACAATTACATGAGTCTGGTTCATTAAAGTCAACTGTCATATGACCAATTTCACCGGCAGCTCCCCGAACACCGGTTAAAATTCTACCGTCGTAGATTACTCCACCACCTACACCTGTGCCTAAAGTAACCATAATTATATTGTTATAGCCTTTTCCGCCGCCCTGCCACATTTCACCAAGGGCAGCAATATTTGCGTCATTATTTACTTTTACATTCTCAAATCCTGTTAGTTTTTTAATCTCATTCGCCACATTGAATTCGCCCCATCCCAGGTTAACACAGGTTAAGACTGTTCCATCTTCAGTAATTGGACCCGGAACACCTATTCCTACTCCTTTTACTTCTTCTTTCTGTATGTTTTTCTCATTTAATTTATCTTCAATCGATTTTGCAACATCTGGAAGTATATTGATACCACCGTTCTCAGTTCTTGTAGTAATTTCCCACTTGTCCACTATATTTCCTTCCAGTGTAAAAAGTCCGATTTTTACTGTGGTCCCCCCCACATCTACTCCAAAACAATATTTGTGCATTTTTAGTTCCTCCTAGTAGTAATAGCCTTATTCTTTTTAATTTCTATAATGAAACCTTTTTACATTATTTTTTCATTAGGTTATTGGTTACACGGTTATAAAGTTCCTGAGCTGCATTATAGCCCATCTTTTTCTGCCTGTAATTAACGGCTGCCGCTTCTACAATAATTGCCAGATTTCTACCTGGTCTGATTGGTATGGAATGGCAGACCACTTTATTTCCAAGATACTCCGTATATGTCTCTTCCAACCCAAGACGATCATACTCCTGATCTCTGTTCCATTCTTCTAATTTAATGACTAAATCAATGGATTGTATATTCTTAACGCTTTCAACACCGAATAATGTCTTAACATCAATAATTCCAATACCTCTTAATTCGATGAAATGTCTTGTAATATCCGGAGCTGTTCCAATTAATGTTTCATCACTTACTTTTTTTATTTCAACCACATCATCTGTTACAAGACGATGCCCTCTTTTAATCAGTTCAAGAGCTGCTTCACTTTTACCAATGCCGCTTTCACCAGTGATTAAGACACCTTCACCATAAACATCTACCAATACTCCATGGATTGATATTCTTGGCGCTAACTCTACATTTAACCAGCGAATTACTTCCGCCATGAATGATGAAGTAGTTTTTCTACTTCTTAAAATAGGAATACCATATTTTACTGCTAATTGTAAAATACCTTCTTCAATATCCATATTTCTGCAGAATACAATGCAAGGTACCTGACATTCAAAAATTCTGCTTAGAATTCCGATGCCATGGTCTTTCTCCATTTTTTGCATATAAGTATACTCAACATGTCCAATAACCTGAATTCGATTAGAATCAAAGTGATCAAAAAATCCTGCTAATTGAAGTGCTGGTCGATTCACATCAGTCTGGGATATTTCTATGTTGGAAATATCAATTTCCGGCGTACAATTTTCAAGATTCATTTTATCAATAAGTTGTTGCAACCCTACTGTATACATTCTTCTTCTCCTTCTAAATAAACATATTATTTTTCATATATCTCAGTTATTTACTTACTTTTTCATACTTTCCATTCTAACACATATTTTTTATAACGTAAATTATAACTTTTCATTACAGTTCAGCCATGCAGAAAGTAGTATATAAATTACCCGTGGGTGCTTGCACACTAAGGGTCATTTATATACTACTTTCTATTTATTCTTTATCCGGTTTACCATTTCTACCATTATGATCATAACAATCACAAAAATCACAAGATAAAACGGATATAGTTTAATATTTATATGCTCCGCAATGAGACCAAACAATGGGGGCATGAATGTTGATCCTACATAGGCACATGCCATTTGCATTCCCATAATAGCCTGAGATAAATCTTTCCCAAAATTCTCAGGTGTTTCATGTAATAAACATGGATAGATTGGTGCACATCCCATTCCTATCAGGATGAACCCGGCGCATAATCCATAAATGCCTAATGGTAATAATAAAACAGTGGTTCCCAGAAAAGCAACTCCCTGTCCAATGCGGACCATATTTTTATTAGATAATTTTATTGCCAGAAATCCACTTAGGAATCTTCCAAAAGTAATTCCAAAATAGAATAATGAAATCCATTTAGCGGCTGTTTCTGCTGTGATTCCTTTTTCCATTACTAAATAGCTGCTTCCCCATAAGCCAGTGGTCGCTTCTAGTGCACAATAGCAAAAAAAAGCAACTAATGTTGGTTTGGCTCCACTGATTTTAAGTAGTTCTTTCATACTTAAAGATTTTGTCTCTTCATTTTCTTCTGAAAAAGCAGTATCATTCTTCTTCCAAAGTGGCAGGGAAAGAATCAAAATTCCAGTTAATACAATCTGAATCACGGATATTGTAAAGTATCCCATATTCCACTTCATACCTACAGTCAGGAAATATCCCATCAGATATGGACCAAGTGTAGCACCAATTCCCCAAAAGCAGTGAAGCCAGCTCATATGCTTTGCTTTATAATGAAGTGCAACAAAATTATTTAATGCTGCATCAACAGAACCTGCACCAAGTCCGTAAGGAATTGCCCAGGCACACAACACTAAAAATGAATGAGAAGTTGAAAACCCCCATAAGGCCACTGCCGTCATACCTACACTTATAGCTGTCAGTTTCCCGGTCCCGATCTTTTTTATAAAACGATCACTATTTAGACTTGAAATGATCGTTCCCCCTGCAATGATCATGGATACCATCCCTGCAGAAGAAATTGGAACCTGCATCTCTTTATACATGGCCGGCCATGCAGAGCCCAGAAGTGCATCCGGCAGCCCAAGACTGATAAAAGATATATAAATAATTGCTAATAATAAAGATAACATATTAATTTTCCTCCCATAAAGTATCTAATGCCAAACATTTTAAACCATATTCATAATCTCTTTCCAGATAATCAGATACTTCAATATTCACAATAAATTTATTGCTCAATAATTTTTCCGTATAAAGCTTTAATCTCTCTTCAATGGTATCTGTAAAAAAATCTCCATAAAGAATGAACATAGATGGAGCAATGGTACAGCAATAAACGGTTAATAATTGCTCCAGATTCTTAATAACCTCATTTTCATCAAAATAATTCATTTCTTCCCAGGGCTTTGGCATGGGCATCGCTGCAATCTCTCCCGAAAAATGCTGCTTTCCATAATAGATGCTGCCATCTATTATCAGACCTGCTCCTGGGGAATGGTTTCTTGGAAAATACATACCGACTACTGAATCCGAATATTCACTGTTATGAGTTCTATAATATCCATAAGTCATGGCATTAATATCATTTTCAGCCAAAACAGGAACTTTATATTTGTTCTTATAATGAGGAATGAAGTCAGGTCCTATAATATTGGAATAATCATTAATAGTGACTACTTCATCAATTACTTCTCCAGGAAGTCCAAATATAATGACTTTTATATTAGAATATTGTTTAAAAACTTCATCTAAAACTGTTTCAAAGCTCTTGATTTCCACTGTCTCAATGTATTCATCATTTTTCCAGAGTACTTCCCCGGCTAAATTAACTACAATTGTATTTATACAATTTTTGTTATTCTTCTGATATCCATAAACGATAGCGGCACACTGATAATCATAGTTATACCGGTATTGCATGGAAGGACGGCCTCCACCGGATGGTACATTGCCATTTTCTATTACTTCTTTACTGACCACTAATTCTGTAATAAGAGCATTGATCGTTACAACGGTTAATCCTGTCAAGTCTGCCAATTCCGATTTTGTAGCCTGACCGGCATTTCGTAGGGCTTTACGTAATGTTTCTATATTCAGCTGTTTTATAAAGGCTGTATTTGCTTTCAATTAGATACCTCTCTTTCTTATAAATGTGATTACTATCCATATATCATTTAACCACTTATTAAATATCCTTTATAAAGTATATTTATTAAGTTACCAGAGTCCCATGTAAATGTCAATATAATTATTGTTCTCATTTCTAAAAGGTATGCTAATTAAAAAATAAAAAGGGATAAACTTATCTATACAAGTTTATCCCTTTTATTATTTCATTACTTTATTAAATTAAGAGTTTATGAATAAGCCAAAATAAATATCTGCTTTTTATTTACGAAAGAAATTATAGACCTGTTCAGCAGCTCTGTGATTCATACTGGGAATTTTCATAAGATCTTCAATTTCTGCAGCTTTTATAGCCTCAATAGACATAAAATGTTTCATAAGCGCCTTTCTTCTTGCTGCTCCTATTCCATCAATATCATCAAGTATAGAATGTACCTGGGCTTTACTTCTAAGAGATCTATGATATTCAATGGCAAATCTGTGGGTTTCATCCTGTATTCTTGTAATTAATCGAAAAGCTTCACTGTTTCGCTCCATTGGAATTTCAACATTATTATAATAAAGCCCTCTCGTTCTATGATTATCATCTTTGACCATACCACAGACTGCTATATTTAAATTCAATTCATTCAATACCTGCAGGGCAATATTTACCTGTCCTTTTCCACCATCCATCATAATCAGGTCTGGAAATCTTGTAAAACTTCCATAGGAGGAATCCAGATTCTTTTCCCTAAGCTCTTCTTTTTCTTTTTTTCCGTGTGTAAAACGTCTTGTGAGCACTTCATACATGCTCGCATAATCATTGGCACCTTTAATCCATTTAATCTTAAACTTACGATAATCGTTCCGTTTTGGCCTTCCATTTTCATATACCACCATGGAACCAACAGATTCAAATCCATTAATATTAGAAATATCAAAAGATTCAATGCGATATATGGAGGGAATGTCTAAAATGGCAGCTATCTGATTCACTGCACCAATGGTTTTTAATTCTTCTCTTTTAATTTTCTCAGAATCCTGCTGTAAAACTAATGATGCATTCTTGGCTGCAAGTTCTACAAGTCGTTCTTTCTCCCCTTTTACAGGTACTTTGATGTAAACTTTCTGCCCCCGTTTTTTTGTTAGCCATTCTGCAATGATATCTTCTTCCTCAATTGGTTCCTGAAGAATTAATTCTTTAGGAATAAAAGGAGTTCCTGCATAGAATTGTTTCACAAAGTTGGTCAGCACTTCGCCTCTTGTATCATGCTCCACTCCCGTTAAGTAAAAATGCTCTCTTCCTATAAGTTTACCATTTCGGATAAAGAATACTTGTACCACCGCTTCATCTCCAGCTCTTGCAAAAGCAATAACATCCTTATCATCCTGTTCTGAATTATTAGTAATCTTTTGTTTTTGAGCTATTTGTTTTACACTGTTAAGCAGATCCCGATACTCTGCTGCCATTTCAAAGTCCAGATTATCAGAAGCATTTTTCATCTTATCTTCCAACTGGTTTAATACAACACCATAGTTACCATTTAAGAATTCCAAAACTTGTTTCACCGATTCCCCGTATTCCGTTTCATTAACATAGCCCTGGCAAGGTGCATCGCATTGTTTTATCTGATAATATAAACATGGTCTTTCTTTTCCGATATCTTTTGGCAGATTACGGTTACAAGTACGAATCTTATATATTTTGCGTATTAATTCAATGGTGTCTTTTACTGCCGTTGCACTAGTATAGGGACCAAAATATTTTGCTTTATCTTTCTTTAACTGCCTTGCAAACATAATTCTTGGGAATGGTTCCTGAACTGTTACTTTTATATAAGGATAACTTTTATCATCTTTAAGCATGGTATTGTATTTTGGACGATGTTCTTTGATCAGATTACACTCTAATACCAACGCTTCCAATTCGGAATCCGTTATGATATATTCAAAATGATCGATCCTGGATACCATCTGAACAATCTTGGGAGTTAAATTTCTACTACTTTGAAAATATTGCCGTACTCTGTTTTTTAAACTGATTGCTTTCCCTATATAAATGATTTTATCCGTTTTATCACGCATGATATATACACCTGGTTTTGCAGGTAATTTCTTTAATTCTTCTTCAACATCAAACAATATTTTCTCCCCCTTTCTATCTCTCCATTAGGTAATTGCGAAACTATTAAGTTTTCTAAATTTGCAAAACTGTTAATACAAATTCCTCCGCTCCAACGCTCCTTCCGCTTAGCTTCCGCTCCGGAATTGTATTAATTGTTTTACAAATAAATATAATTTTAGAGTTTCGTAATTATCTAGTCTGTCCATTCATTTCCTTGTTCTTAAGCACAATTGATAATAAATTTTTCAATTACATGAGCCACACCATCTCTATCATTAGAATATGTAATGTAATCTGCATCTTCTTTTACTACATCCTGTGCATTTGACATTGCTACACCAAGTCCTGCAAATTGTATCATGGATCTGTCATTAAACCCATCTCCCATACAGATCATCTCATCTTTTGATAATCCAAGATAATTTAATAGTTTTCCTAAAGAATATGCCTTATCGATATTCAGGGGCATAATTTCCAGGAAATAAGGTTCTGAACGATAGATACTTAACATATGTCCGTATTTGGCTTGCATTTCTAATTCTACTTTTGCCAGATGTGTTGGTTCTCCGGTCATAAGACATTTATTCACATCAAAAGTGATATAATCCACAAATGAATCCGTAATTTCCACTTCTATATGATTGATTTTTGCTTCTTTTTGAATAAATTCATCCATTCCTATCCCACTTATAATAGAATTATCCTTATAAGTTATGATACCCACATTATATTTTACTGCCTCTTCATATATTGATGGAATGATATCTCTTGGCAATACCTTTTGGTATATAGCTTCACCCGTTTTACAGTCAAATACTTTAGCTCCATTGAAAGATAAGATATATCCACCATGTTTACTAAGTTCTAATTTTTCTGCAATGGGAAGGATGCCGGCAGTTGGCCTCCCTGATGCTAATACTACAATTTCATCCCTCTTTTGTAAATGTTTAATTGCTTCCAATGTTTTCGGAGTAATCTCTTTTCTTGTGTTCGTTAACGTACCATCAATATCAAGTACGAGCATTTTATACGCCATTTTAAATCTCCTTTGTACTAAAGAATGCACCTAAGTTTTGCCTTGGGTGCATATCTGTTTTCTCTTGATAAGGTGATGCTTACATACCCTATTCTATATTAGTTTCACTATTTTGGTCTGCTTCTGCTTTAGTAATGCCTTCTTTATTCATCTCAAGATCTATCCTGTCAATCATATCCTCTTGTTTTGTTTCCTTATTATCAGATTCTTCTTTATCAGCCTCTTCTTCAGGAAGCCCTTTTACTTCACGATATATTTTCATGAATTCTTTCCCTGTAATCGTTTCTTTCTCGATCAGGAATTCAGCTATCTTATCCAATACATCACGATTTCCTTCTAATAAAGACACTGCCTTTTCATAACATTCTTTCAATATTCTCATAACTTCCTGATCTATTTCAGCTGCAGTAGCATCCCCGCAATTTAACACAGGACGTCCATCAAGATATTTACTTTCAACAGATTCCAGACCCATGAGCCCAAATTTTTCTGACATACCATACTGGGTAACCATGGCACGTGCTAAAGAAGTTGCTTTTTCTATATCATTGGAAGCACCGGTTGTAATCGAATCAAAAATTAATTGTTCAGCTGCACGGCCGCCATATAAAGTAACAATCCTTGCAAGCATTTCTTCTTTGCTCATTAAATATTTTTCTTCTTCCGGAACCTGCATTACATATCCAAGGGAACCCATAGTTCTAGGAACAATAGTAATCTTTTGCACCGGCTCTGATTTTTTCTCTAATGCAGTAACAAGTGCATGCCCTACTTCGTGGTAAGCAACAATTCTCTTCTCATCCTTACCAAGAATTCTATCTTTCTTCTCTTTACCTGCAATTACAACTTCCACTGATTCAAAAAGGTCTTCCTGCATGACAACATTTCTTCCCGCTTTTACAGCAGTGATTGCTGCCTCATTAATAATATTGGCCAGGTCAGAACCTACCGCACCTGATGTTGCAAGGGCAATTGCATCTAAATCTACAGAATCATCCATTAGAACATCTTTTGCATGTACTTTTAATACATCAACCCTGCCTTTTAAATCAGGTTTATCTACAATCACACGGCGATCAAAACGTCCCGGACGAAGCAACGCTTTATCTAACACTTCCGGGCGGTTTGTTGCCGCTAAAATGACCAGACCTTTCGAAGTATCAAAACCATCCATTTCTGATAATAATTGGTTTAATGTCTGCTCTCTTTCATCGTTCCCGCCGCCGTATCTGGTATCTCTGCTTTTACCAATGGCATCTATTTCATCGATAAAGATAATACATGGTGCAGATTGCTGTGCCTGTTTGAATAAATCTCTGACTCTGGATGCACCCACACCAACAAACATTTCCACAAAATCAGAACCGGATAATGAGAAGAATGGTACCTTTGCTTCTCCGGCAACTGCTTTGGCAAGAAGTGTCTTACCGGTTCCCGGAGGACCTACTAATAATGCACCTTTTGGAAGTTTGGCACCGATTTTTGTATATTTGCCCGGATTATGAAGGAAATCTACAAGTTCTGTTAAAGATTCTTTTGCTTCTTCCTGTCCGGCAACATCTTTAAATGTTACTCCGGTTTCCTTTTGTACATAAACTTTTGCATTACTTTTGCCAACTCCCATCATCCCGCCGCCGCTTTTGGAAATGGAGCGAAACAGGAACCACATAATTAACCATATAATCAGAAATGGAAATACCCATACGAATAACAAATCAATAATACCAGAACCCGTATCCTGTACTTCCCCTTTATAATCTACATTGCCTTGTTCATGAGCTTCCTTTAATAACTCTGTTAATTCTTCATCTTTTATATTACCAGTATAATAGGATATCTCATATAAATTGCTGGGTTGCTCTTTTGGCACAAATTCTATTCTGTCTGATTTGATAACAACTGATTTGATTTCACGTTCTTCCAACATATCCAGAAATTTATTATATGTCACTTCAATATGTGTACTTTCTTTTAACTGATTGGATAAATAAGAAAACATTGTGAATATACTAACTGCCGCAATCAAGGCAATTATCAATCCATTCCGATTCATTTTCTTATTGCTGTTTTTATTATTATTATCCATTGAAAACCTCCTCTTTCTTAGGATATCATGTTCATTATAATGTTAGTCTTTCCATAAATCAATATGATAATTTCTATACATTTGATATCTATAAACGCTATCTTACCATTCAATCTTACCAATATCAATTACTTCATGAAAATATTATAGAATTTTTATTCTGTATTTTTTATTTACTATCTTTTTAAAGAATTCTGTTATATAATTACAATTATCTGATGGCTGCCAGCTATAACACCCCTGTCAAAACAGGGATCAACAGCTGTTATGTCCCCAGGTAAGTCCAACTGAAAGTCAGGAGGTTTTGTCTTGAAAATATTAGTGGATGCAGATGCATGCCCCGTCAAACATATTATAGAAAAAGTCGCAAAAGAGATGAATATACCCGTTATCATGATAATAGATACCAGCCACATACTTCACTCTGATTATTCCGAGATCATTACCGTCAGTAAAGCTCCGGATGCAGTGGATATTGCCCTAATTAATAGAACAGATAAAGGGGATATTGTTGTAACACAAGATTATGGAGTTGCAACTATGGCTCTTGGAAAAAAGGCATATGCAATTCATCATAGTGGCAGAGTATATACAGATGATAATATTGATCTGCTGCTCTTTGAACGCTATATTTCAAAAAAACAGCGACAGGCAGGAATAAGGACAGGCAACATTCGCAAACGTACCAAAGATTCTGATGAAAACTTTGAGCAGTCATTTCGTAAATTATGCTTATCCCATCATAATGAATAGATTATATAACACTAATTACTCCATCCCGGGAATGGAATGAATTAGTGTTTTGCTATATTCATGTGTTGGATTGTGATATAATTCTTCCACGGATGCACTTTCAATAATTTTTCCATTATGCATTACAGACACTCTATCACAGATCTGCCCAATCACATTTAAATCATGTGAAATAAATAAAAAAGTTAACTGATATTTCTCACGTAAATTAATCAGTAAATTCAATATCTGAGCCTGCACTGTCACATCAAGGGCTGAAACTGGCTCATCCAAAATAATAAATTCTGATTTCAGCATAAGAGAATTGGCGATATTTACTCTTTGACGCTGTCCTCCACTAAGTTCATTTAAATATCTATGTGTATGTTCTTTTTGTAACCCTACCTGTTCTAAAATTTCATAAACTGCATCCTGTCTTTGCTTTTTAGTATATCCTCCCTTGATTCTTAAGGGTTCTTCTAATATCCAGCCCACCTTTTTTGCAGGATTCAGGCTTCCATAAGAATCTTGAAATACCATCTGTGGTCTGCTTTCTTTTAAAACAATTCCACCTTCTATTTCTTTATGAACTCCCGCTATAACTTTGGCCAGAGTAGATTTACCACAACCGCTTTCCCCAACGATTCCGTATATCTCTCCCCTGAAGATTTCCAGATCGATATCTGTTAATACCGGTTTTTTCATTGTTCTCCCAAATAATTTAGCATCTTTTTCTTTATAGGAAGCACTTAATTTATCTATCTTTAATATAATATCTTTTTCAGACTTTGATATTATTTCTTTTTTTTCTAAACTGTTTTTTCTATTTTGAATACTTGGTACTGCCTTTAATAAATCTTTTGTGTACATAACTTTAGGACTATGAAAAATTTCTTCTACAAGCCCTTCTTCAACTATCTCTCCATTATGCATCACGAGAGCCCTGTCACAAACAGACTGAACTATCCCTAAATCATGAGAGATTAATATTACAGCAGTGCCATACTCTTTGTTCAATTTCTTTATTAATTCCAATAGTTGAGCTTGTATTGTTACATCAAGGGCCGTTGTGGGTTCATCTGCAATCATTAATTTAGGATTGCAGATCATAGCCATTGCGATCATGACCCGTTGTCTCATACCACCAGATAGTTGGTGAGGATATTTTTCATAAATTTCTTCTGGATATTGTAATCCAACTTCTTCAAACATGGATAAAGTTTTCTTCTTTATCTCTTCCTTATTTAATTTACTATGGTTAAACAGCATCTCATTAACCTGATTCCCCACTCTGGACAAAGGATTGAGAGAGGTCATAGGTTCCTGGAATATCATAGAAATATGATTTCCTTTTAAGTTTCTTCGCTGTTTCTCATTTAACTGAGTCAAATTCTTATTTTCAAATTCAATACTTCCATTAAAGATCTCAATATTTTTTGGTAAAAGTCCAATAACAGAAAGTGCTGTCATTGTTTTTCCTGACCCGGATTCCCCTACAATTCCAATCATTTCTCCAGGTTCTATGGCAAATGAAATACCATTTACAATGGTATTCTTTTTCTTATTTCCAGAGAAAACACCTATTTCCAGGTTATTCACTTTAAGTAGATAATCTTCCTTCATCTGCCTGTCTCCTTTCTGATTCTGATCTGAACTGGTCAATTGAGTATTTACCCATCAGATAACATACTAAATCCTAAAACTGTAAAAACTATCATAAATCCTGGTGCTAAAGCATACCAAGGGGCATTAAATAAATATGGCTGGGCTTCTGATAACATCCTTCCAAGGCTGGATAATGGAGGCTGGACACCAAGTCCCAAATAACTCATACCCGCCTCTGCTAAAATTGCATTGTTAAATCCTATCATTATGGATGTTCGAAGGATTTTTCTTGTATTAGGAAGGATATGAATGAACATGATCCGAAAATCACTTGCACCCATTAATTTTGCATTTTTTACAAAATCCATCTCTTTTAACGTTATAAATTCACTTCGGATAACACGGGCAAAGCTGGGAATAAAAACAATTCCTAATGCAAATATCAGATTAAAGCGACCGATATCTACAACACTGACAATTACAAGTGCTAAAAGAATACTTGGAAAAGAAGCCAGTGCATCATTAAGCCGCATTATAATCTCATCCAGCACTCCACCATAGAAGCCGGTAATTGCACCGACTAAAGTGCCGATTCCTGCTCCGATTGCCACAGTGAATATGGCTACAAGAAAAGTGATTTTACTGCCTGCCATAACACGACTTAAAATATCACGTCCAAAATTGTCCGTACCAAAAAGATGTTTAAGATTAGGAGCCATATTCTTAGCTAAACCGTCCATCTGGTCCGGATCATAAGGTGTGTAAAATATCCCAATGAGTAGTATGCATATAACGATACCGACCATAATGCAGCCAAGGATAAAGTTTATTTCTTTATTTCTTTTCATCCCCATACTCCTTTTATCTAAATTAAGTTAAACTTTATGAAATCCTTACTCTGGGATCAATATATTGATAGAGGATATCAACAATAAAATTAATAAATACGATTAGAATAGCTATGTACATAATAATAGCTGACACCACAGGAAAATCCCTGTTAGAAATTGCAACTACCAAAAGCCTCCCTAATCCAGGCAAGCTAAATACCTGCTCAATCATGATACTTCCAGCAAATACATCTGCAATCATCATTGCAAGAAATGTAATAACAGGTATCAACCCGTTCTTTAAAACATGTTTATATAATATTTGATGTTCTGTATCTCCCTTACTCCGTGCTGTTCTTACATAATCCAATTTAAGCTGCCTTAAAAGAGAGCTTCTTAGGAATTTAATCAGCATCGCCGCCTTTGGCAGAGCTATTGCAACTGCCGGAAAGAATAAATAACCTAAAAAGCCCAGAAAATTATCTTGGATACCAACATAAGCTCCTGGGGTGAACATTTTTAATATTAAACCGAAAATCAATGTAATCAGCATTCCTAGAAAAAACGGAGGAATTGCCATATTTATCTGACAGATCAAAGTAATAACCCGATCTAGAAAGCCTCCTTCTTTTTTCACGGTAAGAATTCCGAAAGGGAAAGATAATACTATAATTACAATCAATGCTATCACTGCTAAATAAAATGTTACTATAAACCTGTCTTTTAATAAACTGGAAACAGGTATATTATATTGTGATGACAACCCAAAATCACCTTTTATTATGCCGGAAAGCCATGAACCATATCGAATGAATAGTGGTTCATTTAAGCCAAGTTCTTCTCTTAAAGCATCAATTGCTTCTTTTGTTGCATTGGTTCCAAGTGCAGTTAATGCACTATCTCCCGGTATAATTTGAAAGGCTAGAAAGGTAAGAAGTGAAATAACCAACAATGTAATAATGAGAGTAATAATTTTTTTAAATATATATTTCATCTTACCTTTCCCCTTTCGTTTTTTAACATTTATTTTGTCCGATTTCTATCAGCTGAATTAAGTTTTACTTAATAAAATATACTACTGACATATCCTGTACATATACCGGGTAGAAAGTATAGCCAGCCAATTTCTTATTTACGGCTACAAGCAACGGTGGATCCTGAATATATACAGAAGCTGCATCCTCTGTCAATAAGGTTTGTAATTTCTGATAACTTTCTACTTTCTCATTCTCATCTACCGTTCTAATAGCCTTATCAAGTGTTGCATCATACTCAGAATTGGAATAATTCACAAAATTATTGTCTGCAGTTGACAGGTAACGGTCCATTGCGTCTCTTGGCGCAAGTCTGGCGTCCAGACCAATGATTGTAGCTTCATATTTTCTTTCTGTATATACCTCACTTAACCAGGTTGCCCATTCAACTTGATTAATCGTAGCTGAAATACCAACTGCCTTTAACTGTTCTACAATGACTTGAGCAGTATCTACATGATATTGATAATTGGATGGAACAGTGATTGCAAATGTAAATCCATCCGGAAGTCCGGCCTCTTTTAGCAGAGCTTTTGCTTTCTCTGGATCATATGGATATACATCGTTTAATTCTTCAAGATAATACTTTGCATATGCAGGAAACATATTGGTTCCGATAATACTTCCTTTTCCTCCGGCTACCATATCCAGAATTGTCTGTTTATCAATTGCATAATTTAGCGCCTGACGTACCTTTATATTGTCAAATGGTGCCACTTTATTATTTAGGAACAAAGCTTGTACTAAATTCATGTGACCTTCTTCAATACGCATGGTACCTTCCAGCTGCTTTGCCTGAGAATCTGTCAGATAAGGGAATATATCTATTGATCCCGCCTGCAATTCCATAAATGCTGCATCTGTATTCGCAACAATTTTGAAAGTGACTTTATCCAGATAAGGTTTCCCTTCTACATAATACTCTGGATTTTTTTCTACTATCATACTTTCTAATGGTGTATAAGAAACAAAGCGAAATGGTCCGGTACCCACCGGCTTTGTTCCCTGCTCCTTATAATCTTTTGGTATGATTGCAACGGTAAGATATCCGAGCAGCTCTGTATTTGCCTCTTTTAAAACAAGCTCTACAGTTCTTTCATCTTTGATATTCACTTCTTTAATATTAGAAAGCGCTGCATCTACTACAACGGAAGAATCCTTCTCATCAAGCAGACCAGCGCATCTTTTTATCGAATATTCAATATCCTGCACTGTAACAGCTTCTCCATTATGAAACTTAATACCTTCCCGTAAAGTGAAGGTGTAGACCAAACCATCTGGTGATATCTCATAATCGCTTGCTACAGCTGGAACTAAATTTCCATCTTTATCCGGCTTTACTAAGCCTTCAAAAACATTAAATAATACTTCTTTAGTTCCTGCCGCAACAGCTTTGTGTGGGTCAAGACTATCTAAATCTTGTAATATACCTACAACTACCGAACCGCCTGTTTGGGGCTCAGTTGAGACCATATCATCAGTATTTGGAGTTTCTTCCTTAACCTCGGTTTTCTTTTCGCCACTACATCCGTAGAGTGCAATAGATACTAAGAGGATTAAGAGCACTAGAAAATTACATTTCTTTTTCATATGATTACTCCTTACTATATAATATTTTTTCTCATTATTGTGAACAAGACTCAAGCAGACATGCTTCCATGCACCTTTGAGTCCCCGTAAGGTTGAAAGATTTTTTTCAACCTTACGTATAGATAAGGCCGTAACCTTACCATTACATTGCCAAATACATAATAATATTTTTCGATTTATTTTGCAAGAATTATTTCTTTTAGTACAAGCACCATCTTCTCCATGGACTGTACTGGAATATATTCATATCTTCCATGGAAATTATGACCGCCAGTTGATAGATTCGGGCAAGGCAGTCCCATATAGGATAATCTGGAACCATCTGTCCCACCCCTGATTGGTACAACGATAGGTTCTACACCGGCCTTTAACATTGCTTCTCTGGCTTTTTCAACAATATGCATATGAGGCTCAATCTGTTTTCTCATATTGTAATAGCTGTCTTTGATAATAAGCTCTATTGTTCCTTCCCCATATTTATCATTAAGGTACTCTGCTATTTTTATAAATCTGGTTTTCTTTTGTTCAAATTTTCCCATATCATGGTCTCTTATAATATAATCCAATATAGAATTTTCCTCATCACCTTCAAAATGGCTTAAATGCTGGAATCCTTCGTACCCTTCTGTGTAAGCAGGATTTTCATTAAAAGGGAGCATTTGATGGAATTCCATACCAATTAAAATAGAATTTTTCATCTTATTCTTCGCTTCCCCTGGGTGGATATTCACACCATGGATCTTAACTTTAGCACCGGCTGCATTAAAATTCTCATATTCAATTTCTCCAATTTGTCCGCCGTCAACTGTATATGCGTATTCTGCACCAAAAGCTTGTACATTGAAATGATCCGCACCGCGACCGATTTCTTCATCTGGAGTAAATCCAATGGCAATTTTCCCATGGGAAAATTCTTTATGCTCCAATATATATTCTGCAAAAGTTAATATCTCTGCAATGCCGGCTTTATCATCTGCTCCAAGTAAAGTCGTTCCATCTGTTACAATAATATCTTGCCCAATATATTGATTTAAATGTAAAAATTCATCTGCTTTCATTATAATATTTTTCTCTTTATTTAAAACAATGTCTCCACCCTGATAGTCTTTTATAATCTTTGGTTTTATATTTTCTCCTATCATAGATGGCGCAGTATCCATATGGGCTATGAATCCTATAACAGGATCATTTTCCCTTCCTTCTGATGCCGGGATGGCTCCATAAATATAACCATTTTCATCCATCCTCACATCTGAGATTCCCAGTTCTTTCATCTCATTTACTAAAACTTCGCCTAAAATTTTCTGGTTACTTGTACTTGGGACGGTTGCTGACTCTTCGTCTGAGGTTGTATGATAGGTAACATATTTTAAAAATCTTTCTTCTACTTTCATGCCTATAATTATCCTTTCTTTTGGTCATATCATATAATAATTTCTGACTCGTGATCATATCCTATATTTTGCAATTGCCTTAATCCATTTAATGATACCTTTAAGAATTCAAATCTTCCATTTGATAAATTGGTTTAAAATCATCACTATCCGTACAAAAAAATCCACCCAGCTCTTCTATTATTTTATATAAAGATGATTTGACCTCATTAAAATCTTCTTCCTCTACTGTCACAGCGTATAAGGAATTTATATTTCGATTCTTTATAAATGCCCCATCGGATGGGTCTTTAAACTCTGGCTTCATTGATTCAAAATCTACCGTATTCCCATTTGGCAATTCTATCTGTAATACTCTTAATTCTTCCCAGACCTGAACCAATTTACCACCTTTATCTATCACTTCTTTTAAATCTTTTACCATTACATTGTTGGGTGACATATAAAATAAATTTAATGGATGCTTTTCATTTTTCTTTATCATTTTCTTCCTCCTGGATTATAATATTTTCTTTATCAAGTAAAACTTAATTCAGATGTGGTTTGAATCACAGCTGAATTTCAAATGGAATTATTATCTATATTCTCTATGAATTATATTGTACTCTAAGAAAGTAATAAAATAAAGGGATAAAAAACAGAATATTCTTACCCGTTTCCTTAAAATATTTTTTGCTTTCCTTGAATGAGAAAACATGGTATGATTTATCCGATATAAGCAAGCGGTTACCATTAACACTGTTAAACACAAGGAGGATTATCATGTCAATGGATCAATTAATTAGTAAAATAGTCGCCACAAAAAATCCAACGGTCGTGGGATTGGATCCCAAACTAGATTATGTACCTAATTATATCAAAGAAAAAATATTCGAAAAATACGGCAATACCCTGAAGGCTGCCGGAAAAGCATTGTTGAAATTTAATATAGGATTAATCGACGAGTTATATGATATTGTACCAGCTATCAAACCGCAGGTTGCTTATTATGAAATGTATGGGTATGAAGGATTAAAAGCATTAGCTAAAACTATAGAATATGCGAAAGAAAAAGGGTTGTATGTCATTATCGATGGTAAGAGAAATGATATTGGAACAACCATGGATGCATATGCAACGGCCCATCTGGGTTTAACCGATGTAAATGGCGAGAAAATATCTGCATTTCAAGGAGACTGCCTGACGGTAAACGGATACTTAGGGACCGATGGTATATCTCCTCTTCTAAAAGTATGTAATGAATTTGATAAAAGTATCTTCGTTCTCGTAAAAACTTCAAATCCATCTTCCGGTGAATTACAAGATAAATTGATTGAAGACCATCATGTCTATGAAGTAATGGGGGAAATGTGTGAAACCTGGGGTCAGGATTCTATAGGTAAATATGGATATAGCAGCGTCGGCGCTGTTGTTGGTGCCACATATCCAGAACAGTTAAAGGAATTACGTGAAAAATTGCCTCATACATTCTTCCTGGTACCTGGTTATGGAGCCCAAGGCGGTGGAGCTAACGATGTAAAATATGCCTTTGATCAGAATGGGCTTGGTGCCATCGTAAATTCTTCAAGAGGTATTATGTGTGCCTATAAAAATGGTGATTTCACAGAAAAAGAATATAGTAAGGCGGCGAAACTGGAAGCACTTCGAATGCGTGAAGATATTACATCAGTAATTAATGAAATAAAGTTTTAAAATTTTTCTATATGCAGCCTGCTAACATTTGTTTTTTTATTGAAAGGAGTAATTTATGATAGTATCTATCAAGAGTAAATCTGCAACAGCAGCTATAGACACCCTGGGTGCCGAATTGAAATCTTTTATAGATAACAGCACTGGAAAAGACTATATCTGGTGCGGCGATCCAAAACATTGGAAAGGCGTATCCCCTCTTCTATTCCCAATGGTAGGAAATCTACGTAATGGGAAAACTATGATTAACGGGAAAGAATTCCAAATTCCAAAGCACGGTATTGTCAGAGATAAAGACTTTCAAATTTTAGAGCAAAGTGATGATAGCGTTGTATTCAGTTACAGTTATACGGAAGATACGTTAAAAGTATATCCATTTCGTTTTAATATAAGGCTTGGTTATCGTATAACAGGAACAACACTTACTCTCTCTTATGATGTATATAATCTGGATGATAAAGATATGTATTATCATATCGGAGCACACCCTGGCTTTCATTGTCCATTATTTGAAGGCGAGAAATTCTCTGATTACATATTACAATTCGAGCAAAAAGAAACTTGCATGAGTCCGGTATATGATCTTGAAAAACTTCAATTTAGCAATGAAAACCGGGTATGCCATTTGAATCATTCTGATATACTGAATCTTAGCTATGATATGTTTCAGCAAGATGCTATCGTCTTTGATGACATAAAATCAAGAAAAGTGTCCTTGATAAATTCTGTTACAAAAAAGGGAGTATCTGTTGATTTTCATAGTTTTGAAGCGGTTGCCTTCTGGACTCCGATGAATGATACAGCTCCACTTCTCTGTATTGAACCTTGGAATGGTGCGGCAGTCTATAGTGATGAAGATAATGAATTTATCCATAAGCGAAATATCCAGACTGTGAAATCCGGTCAGAAAGAATCTTATCAATTAGTGATCGATCTATTGGTTTAAAACAGAGGGCTTTTGCAAAAATATATTTTGCAAAAGCCCCTATTAATTATAGTTTATGTATTCAATATTATTCTAAACAAAGACTTTCAGAATCACCTGGTCTGAAATGTATGAATCAAAGAATTTAAATCTGTTGCCATTTCATTTAATTTAGAAATATTATTCGTAATTTCATTCACAGTCATTGCCTGTTCTTCTGAAGAAGAAGAAATTTCTTCTATAGAGGAGGAATTTTCTTCAGCTGTCTGTGAAATATTGTTCAACATATCCAGAATATGATCCTTCTTTTGGTCTGTCTCATAATTATGTTCCGTAATCCTTTTAATATCCTCGATTAGATCCTGTAATTCCTCTGATATTTTATTAAAAATATTTTCTGTCTCTGAAACTGTATTATTAATATTATTGACTCCTGCCTGGTTTCTTTTTACAAAATCTACTGCAATACTGGATTGCTTCATCATTTCATTTACTTTTCCTGTGATGTCTTCCGTAGCCTTTGCTGTTTCCGTAGCCAAAGATCGTACTTCTCCGGCAACCACTGCAAATCCTTTTCCTGCTTCACCAGCTCTGGCTGCTTCAATATTGGCATTTAAAGCCAGAAGATTTGTTTGTTCTGCAACACCCGCAATAATTCCTACAATTTCACTTATTCTTTTGGAATGCTTATGGATTTCATTGATTACCTGTTCCATTTCCTGTGAATTCGTATTATTTTCAATACTTGCTTCTTTTAATCCTTTTACAGAGTCCAGTCCCTGTGCTTTTAACTCTATGGTTTTCATGGCTGCATGTTCTATTTTAGCACTTGCATCAGCCGTTTCTTTAATATCTTCTCCCAGCAACGTCACTTTTTCTACACTGCTTAAAGTATTTTGTGACTGGACTTCGCTAAATACCGACATTTGATAAATAGATTTTGAAACTTCCTCGGTCATCTTTGCAACACTATCTGCAGAACCTTTTAACTCTGTTGAAAACTGGTTTAAATTACTGCTGGATAAAATCATTGATTTTATGATATGATTCAGTTTGTCAATCAGAAGATTGACAGAATCCCCTAATAATCTCGTCTCATCCCGGGTTTTGATATTAACTTTATCTACTGTTAAATCTCCTTGAGATACTCTGTGCAAAATATCGGAAATGGTCTTAATTGGTTTTGTTATCTTTCTGGTAATCAGTACACTTACTGTGAATGCTATAATTAAGATGATCGCCAGAGCCAAAAGATTATAATTTAATATTATCTTAGAGCCTCTTAACAAATCATCATCATATATTACTGCCGTGATAACCCAGTCCCATTGAGGGAAATATTGAGTATATACAGTTTTATTCCCAGTAACGGCACTAACTTCTTCAGCTAATTTGTAATTTAAGATACCTCCTCCGCTTTTCGCTTTCTCGATAATATCCTGAATGATAGGTCTTCCATCTTCTGATTTCAGCCCGGAAATATTATCTTTTAAAAACGGATGGGATATTACATCTCCACTGGAATCAACTATAAAAAAGTATCCATCTTTTCCTAAATTTAATGTATGATACTTTAATTCAGAATTAGCGGTAGCACTTGATACAGTATCCGCTCCATTCCCGGTAGCTCCGGATACAGAATCCGTTTCTTTTGCATGCAACTGGTTAATTGATGCCAATGAAGCTTCTTTTGCTTCTTCTTCCGTCATCCATTGATTCTCTCCTGCAGTGTATCCGTAATTTCTATTGATTTCAAACAAAGAGGTTTCTATCACATTTTTTAAAATTATCTGATTGGAACGGGAGAGCTCCTGTTTTGCAATCGTGTAATTAATGAAAGAAATACCAGACAATGCTACAATAATAATTAATGATATAAAAGCACATATTTTTTTGTTAATACTATTCATCCTGATGTATTTCATATTATCACTCCTTCCTTAGTGTCTTACCTTTCTCCAATATAAATAATGACACACTATCAAAAGTTTATCAATATATACCAGATAATAAAAGTAATATTTTTTATCATTTTCCAGATTATATATTCATATATTTATCTGTTCTCCTATCATTTCATCCTATTTTTCCTATAGTTACTGGTTCCATAATATAAATTCATTTTATAATTGACAACATAACAATGTTTATATATAATAGTGTTATAAACGAAGGCGTTTCTATTTAAGAAACGCCTTTTTCTATGTTTAAAATTATCAACGGGGATAATGTTTTGTATTGCCCTTTGATAATTTTTTTATTTTAACAATAGGTCTTTTACTATTGTTCTTAACCTGGTTATAATATTTCTTAATATTATAATATATATCCTTAATTAATCAACGGAAGAAGAGGTCTTAAGTGGTTCTAAAATCACATTAAGGCCTCTTTTTCTATCTTAATATTTATTATGAAGTTTAATATGTCATCTATAGGCTTTTATTCCCATAATAGTAACTATCTACCATGCCTTCTAGTGTTCTACGATTGACACAAATAGGAATATTTGTTATCATCCTATCATTACAATAAATTACATCAGATAATTGCGAAACTCTTTATATGTCTATTATGTTCCTGTGTTCTTAGACCGTCTACTACAGTTATGAGTTTCGCAATTATCTGGATGAATTACATTAATAGGGGGATAATATGTCAGATTTTGAAAAAGACCAGGAAAATATGAATGAAATAACACGAGGAGATGATACGCAGGAGAGCCCAAAGCAAAAAAGGATTTCAAAATGGGGAGTCTCTATTGTTTCTGTATCTGTCATATTAATTGGAGCTATTTTATTTTCTATTTTTTCACCATCCGTAATTAACACTATTGCCCGTGTAACTTTAAGTCCTGCAAAATATTATCAAAAGATTGAAAAAGCTAATCTCGAGAAGCAAATTGATGTATTGTCTGAACATTACGGCAACTACATAGAAGCATATCAGGATTCTATTGATAATGGAACCAGTACAGAAACTTCGATTTCAACTGCACTGGATTCTACCATAACTACCAACTTAGGACTTACCGGACTAAATAATATACAAGCAACGATACTTTCTTCCAGCTTAGGCCTTAATTCGAAAGCGTCCATATCTTTTGCCTGCAATGATAAAGATATAACTTCTCTTGATTATTATCTGGATCTGGATAAAGAAGATTTCTTTATTAAAGTTCCAGATTTAAATAGTGCTTATTTAAAAACCTCTTTCACCAATGCCGCAATGGAACCTGCTCCATTTAGAACTAAAGATATTTATGAATTCTTTGATAATAATTCACTGACAGAAGAATTATTAAATAAATTATTAAAAAAATATTCTATTATGGCAATAGAAGAGGTTCATAATGTCATTGTAAAGAATGGTGAAAAAGTAACCGCTGATAATATTTCCTCAGATTATACAAAACTGACTGTTGAAATAGACGAAAAAACTTCTCTTTCTATTGCAGATAAAATCCTTAAAACTGCAAAATCAGATGATGAGTTACGTGACTTATTCGTTAAATTAAAAATATATACTAAAGAAGAATATGAGACGCTTATTCAGGACAGTTTAAACGATATAGCCGCAGAAGAGGCAAATATCAGTGATGAAGATATTATCATTATGACTGTATGGATTGATAACAAAGGAAATATTATGGGGCGTGATTTCTCTTATACCGAAGGTAAAGAGAAAAACTCTTTTGGGTATAAATCTGTCCGTAATGGTACAGATTTAGGGATTGAAGCTTGGTTAACAACTGAAGGAATTGAAATTCTTAGTGGAAAAGGAACTCTTAAATTAAGTCTGAATGGAGCCAGCGGGGATGTAAAGTTTTCCTATAATGATCAAAGCTATGGAACTCCTCATATCTTCAATCTATCAATGAAAGATGTGAAAAGCCAATACAGAGACTCCATACACTACCTGGATGGCACTTTTACAATTACAAGTGAAACCCTTTCTGCCATAAATGTTACGACTTCTTTTAGCAGCAAAGAAAAACAACAAGATATAGTGATAGACGTTGTTCAAGGTGGGGTAAATCTGGCTAATATTTCAATTGCTTCAAAATATACTCCTTTTTCTTCCTTTGAAATGCCAAAAGAAACAGATACTGTATACGATGCAGATACAGAGTTAAATGAATATTTATCCACTGCTAGAATAGAAGAATACCTGAAAGATATCAATGAAAAAATTAATGTTGAGGGAATTAATTCTATAATTGACAGTATTTTATACAGTTATTCTTATTAATTTACGTAAATTTTAGAATTAGTTTCTTTTATTTGCAGTACTACTATGATAAACTATGTTTAGTTAAGAAAGTTTAGAAATGGGGATTACTATGATAAAAGAAACAAAGTTGGATGAAAATGCTGAAATATATAAGCACCGTAAAACAACTGTTACAGAGAAACAAAAGTTGAAAAATATGACTATGAAGGAAAAATTCCAATATTTTAATGACTATTACAAAACGAAAACTATTGTAGCCGGAATTGCAATTGTCACCTCTGTAAGTATAATGTATACAGTTCTGTCGCCAAAACCGGATACTGTACTATATGCTGCTATCGTAAATGATTCTTTAGGTGAGGATGCAAAAGAGCAATTAATCACAGAATTTGCTTCTTTGGCAGACATAGATTTAAGTTCAAAAGAAATCATTCTTGATAGTTCATATTTTATATCAGAAGAGAATTCTAATACTTCCATGGCATCAGAGCAGAAGTTAACAACTTATATCTTTGCTAAAGATATTGATGTGATCATAACTGATGAAAAGCAATTTTCAAAATATGCAAATCAAGGCTATTTTGATAACTTGTCAGATCATTTACCTACAGATCTTTATAGTGATTTAAGTGATTCCTTTTATTTAGCCAATGATTCAGAAAATAATTCAATCAACGCATATGGAATCTATCTGGATAAAAGTAAGATATATAGCCAAACCGGCTCTATTATAGATAAACCTGTCATTGGAATTATCGCAAATTCCAAGAACAAAATGTACAGTGTGGAATTTATCCGTTATCTCTTTGGGGGATTGCATTAATACACACTTATTTAATGAACTCTCATTTTATGTATAGAAAAAGAGAGTTCATTTTTTTATTATCATGATATATTTATGGGGGGATAAAGCGATGGAATGGTTTGAAAAATTAAACGAAGCATTAGAATATTTAGAAAAAAATTTAGATTCAGAAATCAACTACGAAAAAGTTGCTAAAATTGCAGGATGTTCTACTTATCATTTTCAGAGAATGTTTTCATATGTTGCTAATATTTCTCTTGCCGAATATATTAGAAAACGCAAAATGACATTAGCTGCTTTTGATATACAAAGTAGTAATGAAAAAATCATCGATATTGCATTAAAGTATGGTTATGAATCTCCTACTGCTTTTAACAGGGCCTTTCAAAATATTCATGGAATATCACCTGTAGCAGCTAGAAATCAAAATATTAATTTAAAAGCATTTCCTCGCATCAGTTTTCAATTAACGATTAAAGGAGGGTGCGAAATGAATTATAAAATCGTGACAAAAGAAAAATTTCGTATCGTAGGAGTAAAAAGATTCTTTGATATCACCGGTGAAGAAGGATTCACACAGATCCCGCTCTTTTGGCAGGAAATAACACAAAAAGGATTGATTCCTCATATAGCAGCATTAATTGATGGAGAACCATCAGGAATTCTTGGAGTTAGTACAGAAATGGAAAATTTCGAATACTTTATTGCTGCTCCCAGTTCAAAAGACATACCCGAAGGAATGGTTGAGTACGAAGTACCCGCAAGTACTTATGCCGTATTTGAATGTACTGGTTCTATAGCTACAAATGCACTCCAGGATTTAGAAAGAAGAATTATGACGGAATGGCTTCCAACTTCAGGCTATGAATATTCCAATGGTGCTGACATAGAGGTCTATCCTGCCGGAAATCAATTCTCCGAGAACTATACAACACAAGTATGGCTTCCAATAAAAAAGAAAACAGGAGGTGCTTAAATGGTACATTTAGTATATTGCGATGATAAAGAGAAAGTATTAGAAAAAATACTTAGTGGAACAAAGACAATGGTAATAAGAGCTGCCGCCGGAAGAAAAATACCTCACAGCCGTGTCTTTGAGGGTGAATCCTTGTATTTCATGAAAAAGGGAACCGGTAAAATTACAGCTGCTGCTACTGTTACTGAAGTACAAAATTATATAAAACTAACTGAAGATGAGATTGTAAAAGTACTATTAAATAATCAGGAAAAACTTAACTTGTCTGAAAAACAGAAAGAACGATGGCACAAAAAATGTATGTGTTTAGTTGAATTCAAAGAGATAAAAGAAATATCTCCTTTAGATTTTGAACATCAGGGTAATATGGATGATTGGCTTATCCTTGAAAAGATTGAAGATGTTGTAGCAGGTACAAGCATCCCATATAATTATGACAAATCTAAGTTTTAGATTGTATGGAAATGTTACGCTTAAAGGAGGGTTATCATTGATATTAGCAGAAGTGTCTTTATTAACAAATGATGTTTTAAAGTTGGCAAATTTTTATAAAACTATTTTAAATACAACATCCGATGGAGATGATGAAATTCATCAGGAAATTTTAATAGAAGGTGCAGCATTGACAATTTACAATGACGGAACAAAGAAAAATAACAATAATCAAAATATATGTATTGCTTTTACCGTTGAAAATGTAGATGAAGAATACGAGAGGTTAAAAACCCTTGGCGCTAAAATTATTGAACCTCCAACAACCAGACCCTGGGGAGCCAGAAATATGCATTTTTGTGATCCCGACGGTAATCATGTATACTTCAGGAGTTTTCCAAATTAATATATGGTAATTGCCTATTGCTGCATAGCTTTATATCAAATAAAATTATATGCTTTTATACAAATAAATTATTTCCTATTATCAGCTTTGCCTACACAACATAAAATAAGCCTTGCAATATAAATAATTAGTTTGGGCGTCGACCGGCCGAGGATGGTGTTCAAGTTTGGTCAAGACTCTGATAAAAATGTAAGCCCAATGCTTACATTTTTATCATCTTAGAGGCTTGTAAGAAACTTACCATCACGAGGGAAAGGCAGCCCAAATAATTTATTTATATTACAAGGCTTTTATATACTCAAAAGGCAAAGCGTCATATTAACAGCAAACTATTTCCCAGTAATATATCCCTGAGCTTTTAGTAATTCAGCAATAAGAACTGCACCGCCTGCAGCACCACGTACTGTATTGTGAGACAGACCCACAAACTTATAGTCATATACAGTATCTTCTCTTAATCTGCCAAAACATACACCCATACCATTTTCATAGTCTCTATCCAGTTTTGCCTGTGGGCGATTGTCTTCTTCAAAATATTTAATAAATTGTTTTGGAGCACTTGGAAGGTTAAGTTCCTGAGGTAGTCCTTTGAACTCCGCCCAAGCTTTTAAAATTTGTTCTTTTGTAGGTTTCTTTTCAAAACTTACAAATACAGCAGCGGTATGTCCATCTGAAACTGGAACGCGAATACACTGAGTTGTGATTAATGGTGCATTTGCTTTTACAATTTGGCCATTTTCAACTTTACCCCAGATTCTAAGTGGCTCCTGTTCACTCTTTTCTTCTTCTCCACCGATAAATGGAATTACATTATCAATCATTTCCGGCCAATCTTTAAAATTCTTACCCGCCCCGGAAATTGCCTGATAAGTAGTAGCTACTACTACTTTAGGTCCAAACTCTTTCAATGCATGGAGGGCCGGAGTATAGCTTTGAATAGAGCAATTTGGTTTAACAACAATAAACCCTCTGTTTGTTCCAAGACGTTTTTTCTGATCAGCAATCACATCAAGATGTTCCGGGTTTAATTCCGGCACCACCATTGGTACATCAGGTGTCCATCTATGAGCACTATTATTTGAAACAACCGGAATTTCAGCTTTTGCATACGCTTCTTCTATCGCTTTGATTTCTTCTTTTGTCATATCTACTGCACTAAATACGAAATCTATATTTTTACCTACTTCTTCTACATTATTTACATTTTTAACAATTAATTTTTTCACTGCTTCAGGCATAGGTGTAGCCATCTTCCAACGGTCTCCCACTGCCTCTTCATAAGTTTTTCCTTCGCTTCTTGGACTAGCTGCAACCACTACTACTTCAAACCAAGGATGATTTTCTAATAATGATATAAAACGTTGACCTACCATACCTGTACCCCCAAGGATACCTACTCTTAATTTACTGCTCATTTCTTCACCTCATATAATTATTATTATTCGTCCTGCCACAAACAAAGCATTTTGTTCTTGTGTGGCGCACATTTGTCTTTCTTGTAAGTATACTACACTTTTTTTCTCGAAAATGCAACCATTTTTTTATATTATTAATTATTTTGGTTATAATAGTTAAGTTAAATAACTTTCACAAAAATTGTTTGTTTATTTTTATGTTACAGTTCCGCCATGTAGCAAAGCGAAATCAAGCTTATGGCTGAACTGTAACTTTTTATCTCTTAAATTCCTCTATAAACTTGATATATTTATGGATATCTGATATCATATGTCTGCTTATGTCTACGTTAACAATGTTTGAAATCTAGGAGGTTACATATGAAATCAGAAGCAAATTGTCTTATTGCCCAATCCGGTGGCCCTACTACAGTAATTAATGCTAGTTTAGCAGGCGTGATTGAGAAGGCATTAAATGGAACAAATATACATCAAATATATGGCGCGATTAATGGTATTCAAGGAGTTATTGATGACAATCTATTAAATTTAACGGATATTTTTAAAGATAATGATTCAACCATTCAACAGTTGAAAACCACACCTGCAATGTACCTTGGCTCATGCCGTTATAAGCTTTCTGATTTTACGGAAAATATATCTGACTACTCTATTATATTTCAAACATTGAAAAAGTATAGTGTAAAATATTTCTTATATATCGGTGGTAATGATTCTATGGATACTGTCGATAAATTATCCTCTTATGGTAAATCTATTAATTCTGATATTAAATTCATTGGTATTCCTAAAACAATCGATAACGATTTAGAATGTATCGATCATACTCCCGGTTTCGGTTCTGCCGCAAAATATATTGCTGCTTCCATTCTTGAAATTGCCCATGATACTTATATATATGATATTGAAAGTGTAACTATTATTGAAATAATGGGGCGTAATGCAGGATGGTTAACTGCTGCTGCTGCCTTGGCAAGAAATGAGTACAGTGCTGCTCCCCATTTAATCTATCTTCCTGAAAAACCATTTTCTACAGGCAGGTTTGTAACAGATATTAAAGAGGAGTTTACAAGAAGAAAGCATGTTATCGTTGCTGTATCAGAAGGGGTAAAGGATATTGCAGGTACCTATATATCTGCTGAATCAGCCAAAACAGATCAATTTGGCCATGTTATGTTAAGTGGAACAGGAAAATATCTGGAAGGATTAATTAAGCACACCATAGGATGTAAAGTCCGTTCTATTGAGCTGAATGTATTACAGCGATGCGCAGCTCATTCCTCTTCCCTCACTGATATAGAAGAAGCTTTTCAATTGGGGCAATATGGTTTAGATGCGGCTCTAAAAGATGAGTCAGGTGTAATGGTAACTTTAAACCGCACAAGTAATTTCCCCTACACAGTAGAATATGGAACAATCCCTATTAATGAGGTGGCTAATCTTGAAAAGAAAATCCCTATTGACTGGATCAATGAAGCCGGGAATGATATCACAAATGAATTAATCGAGTATATAAAACCACTAATTCAAGGAGAAGCACCAATAAAATATATTGATGGACTTCCTGTATACCTTTCTGTAGATCACCTTATAAAGAAAAAATAATTATTCTACTTCTTTATTGACATATCCATAAATTGGTGCTATACTGGCGAAAACGAAAAAGCGATGATAAGAAAGAGTACATATTTATTGACCATGGCAGAGAGAAGATGGTGGGTGCAAATCTTTATGGGGTGAATATGGAAGCAGTCTTTGAGCTATGAACCGAACATATTTTTTTAAGTAGGCTTCATCGGAGTTTCCACCGTTAAAAGGAAAACAGTATGCAAGTACTGATTGAGAGCAGAGTATACTCTGAAATTAGGTGGTAACACGGACTGGATGGTTCGCCCTAAGCTAAAATTTTTAGCTTAGGGCTTTTTTAATTCCGTGTTTTATCAGGTGAGCCTGGAACATATCATTGGAAGGAGATCAATATTATGAGAACATTTGAAAAATCTAAAAAGCTTGATAACGTATGCTACGACATTCGCGGACCGGTGATGGACGAAGCGAATCTTATGGTAGCAAGGGGGGAAGATATATTAAAACTAAATATTGGTAATCCGGCTCCATTTCATTTTCATGCCCCTAATAATATTATACATGATATGTCATTTAACCTTACCAATGCAGAAGGATATTCTGATTCCAGAGGTATTTTACCAGCAAGGGAAGCAATTATGTCCTATTGTAAATATAAGAATATACCTAATGTTGGTCTTGATGATATATATACCGGAAACGGCGTAAGTGAATTAATCGTTATGGCAATGCAGGGATTGCTTGATAATGGAGATGAAATGCTGATTCCTGCACCTGATTATCCTCTATGGACTGCTGCAGTAAATCTGGCAGGTGGAAAAACAGTTCATTATATGTGTGATGAGCAGGCAGACTGGTATCCAGATCTTCAGGACATTAAGAATAAAATTACAGATAGAACAAAAGGAATTGTTATAATTAATCCAAATAATCCCACAGGAGCATTATATCCAAAAGAAGTATTAGAAGAAATTGTTGAAATAGCCAGACAGAATAATCTTATTATTTTTGCAGATGAAATTTACGACCGTTTAGTGATGGATGGTTTAGAGCATACTTCCATTGCTTCTCTGGCACCTGATCTTTTTGTCGTATCCTTCAATGGCTTATCAAAATCTCACAGAGTTGCAGGATTCCGCAGTGGATGGATGTGCCTAAGTGGGGATAAATCAAGAGTAAGAGGATATATTGAAGGAATCAATCTTCTTTCCTCCATGAGACTTTGCTCTAATGTACCATCACAATATATTATTCAGACAGCACTATCACAAGAGCCAAAAACTGATGAACTATTATTACCTGGTGGCCGAATCTATGAACAAAGAGAATTTATACATAAAGCTATAAATGATATTCCAGGGTTAAGCTCAGTGAAGCCAAAGGCAGCTTTTTATGTCTTTCCTAAGATAGATGTTAAAAAGTTCAATATCACAGATGACGTAAAATTTACACTGGATTTCCTGAGAGAAAAGAAAGTTTTATTGGTTCAGGGTACTGGATTTAACTGGAATGCTCCTGACCATTTTAGAGTTGTATATTTACCTGAAATTAATATATTAAAAGATGCAACAAATCGTTTGGCTGATTTCTTACAGGGATATCAAGGTTAGATAGGAAAGGCAAGATGAAATTCAGATGTGGTTCAAACCGCATCTGAATTAAGTGCCACTTTATACTCTTCCATTAATTTATATAATTGATCCATTGTTTCTATTTCATTCACACGGTTTCTTAATTTAGATGATTTTGGATATCCTGTTGTATACCAGGCAACATGTTTTCTCATTTCTCTGATTCCAATAAATTCACCTTTGAATTCTATTTGAAGTTCAGCATGACGCATTATCATGTCAATCACTTGGTCTACCGTTGGCTTATCTTCCAAAACTCCCGTTTCCATATATGCCTTAATCTGATGAAAGAGCCAGGGATTTCCCCTTACCCCTCTTCCAATCATTAGAGCATCACAGCCGGTATCATTTATCATAGCAATGGCATCTTCCGGAGTAGAGATATCTCCATTTCCTATTACAGGAATAGAAACAGCCTCTTTTACCTGTCTGATAATATCCCAGTCTGCCTTCCCACTATAATATTGTTCTCTGGTTCTTCCATGTACTGCAATTCCGCTTGCACCATTGGCCTCGATAATTTTTGCGACTTCAACTGCATTTACTTCATCTCCCGTAAATCCTTTGCGTATCTTTACAGTAAGTGGTTTACTGATTGCTCTGCTTACTTTATTCACAATTTCACCAATTAATTTAGGATTTCTCATTAATGCTGAACCTTCTCCATTATTCACTACTTTTGGAACAGGACAGCCCATGTTGATATCTAAAATGTCAAAATTCCGATTCTCTATCTTTTTTGCCATCTCACTAAGAATCTTTGGATCTGCTCCAAAAAGCTGAAGTGATACCGGGCGTTCTTCTTCCTTTACTTCTAATAAGCTATCTGTATTCTTATTGTTATGAAGAATTCCTTTTGCACTGACCATTTCTGTATATATTAAATCAGCACCCTGCTCTTTACACAGCAAACGAAATGGCAGGTCAGTTACCCCTGCCATAGGTGCCAATATAAGATTTCCATTTATCTTAATATTACCTATTTGTAGATTCATTTGTTCTCCTATATCTTAAGGTTCTTCTGTAAAAACCTTTATCCTTTACTTCTATTGTAGATCAGGCGAAGTCCATTTAAGGTCAAATGTGGATCATAGATCTGAATGGTATCCGTAGAGTCAGAAATAATTTTACCAAGTCCGCCGGTAGCAACTACTTTAAGATTATGAATTCCTGATTCCTCTTTTATCTTATTAATGATATATTCTGTCTGTCCAATACAACCATATATCAGCCCTGCCTGCATACTGGTAATGGTATCTTTTGCAAGGATAGATTTGGGCTTCTCTATTTCAATCTCCGGCAGTTTTGCAGTTTCCCTCCATAATGCATTGGCAGAAATACGAATTCCCGGACTGGTGATACCTGCTGCAAATGAACCGTCCTCTAAAATAAGATCATAAGTGGTAGCCGTTCCAAAGTCAATAACAATAATTGGTCCACCATATAATTCCAAGCCGCCAACCGCGTCTACAATACGATCTGTGCCAATTTCTTTCGGATTTCCGGTAATTATCTTAATACCCGTTTTTGTTCCTACTCCAACAATCATTGGTTTTATTTCCAGATATTTGATGATCCCGCTTGTTAAAGACCACATAATATTTGGAACAACAGATGCAATGATGACATCTTCTATCTCTTTTATCTGAATATTCTTAATCAACAGGATATCTCTTAAAAAGATTCCATATTCATCGGAAGTCCTTGGCATGGTTGTTGTCATCCGATAGGTTGCAAGCAGTTTCTCTTCTTGAAATAATCCCAGCGTAATGTTTGTATTGCCAACATCTACTACTAATAACATAAGTTCACCTCATTATATTATATAGTCAACACAAGCTCTGCCAGTTTTTACTTTGACGATATAAGCGCCGACCTTTTTATGCTCAGGGTGTACTACATAAGTGTTTAAATCTTCAAATGTCTCAAAATCTACAATTAGACAAAGAGTAAAGTTAGTATCGTCTGCATCTTTATTATTGATTCCAACTTCCATTCTCTGAATCACATCTATCGTATCTTGAAGTGCTAATAAACTTTCCTTAATAATTTCTGCATTTTCTAAAGCATTCTTACCTTCCGCTTCTTTTGCAAGTTCAAACAGAACAACATGTCTTACCATCTTTTGCTTCCTTTCTTCTTTCAATATAATTTAGATGACTGGGAAATCCAGAAAATTGAATGATTTCCCAATTACCTGTCTCCTATATTATCTGCATCTTCTCCTAAAAAAAATACTTTATAATATAATTCTAAAGATTCCAGAAGTTCTTTTTTATTTTTCTGTAGCTCTTTTATCTTTAGAACACTTCCAATCTCATCAAAAAGCAAATCACCTTCATCGGAGGATACTTGAAATATCAGTGTTCCATCTTCTTCATATTCTAATGTTAATATACCACCGATATCTTCCGTATATAAAACACACATTACTTTAAGTTCATCCCTGATTGCTTCTGGAAGACCATTAAAATCTTCATTTAAGAAATATTTCTGTTCATAAGCACTGGAAGCGCACAAAACGATATTCTCCTGATACATGCTCTTCTCCTTTGTTATAAATACTATTTAATATCAATTCCACCAAGAATACAAGTGGCATTAATATATAATACCGGAATCTGTCTTCCATCTGAACTTGTTGGTGTACTTGCTTTATTTTCTACGCCGCCAAGTATTGGTGTACAATCCACTTCCACTTTAACATTACTTGGAACAAAAATGTCAATTCCTCCAAATGCAGCCGAAGCATCAATTACCGCATCTGATGTAACAATTGCATTTCTAAGATCCATTTCTATTGCTCCAAAGGCAACTGATATTGATGCTCCTGTAAATTCCTGATTATCAAAACGTATATTTCTTCCACCAAAGAATGCGGAATAATTTTTATTTCCTGAATTAGAAGCATATTCTGTATTAAATTGATGTGGTTTATACGTTCTCTTGAATATCATACTAAGACCAATCATTAGAAAAATAAGAGCGATCATTAATTTACCAAACATCTGCCATTCAATAATATCCTGAGCAGAAAGTAACAGCAATATACCTACACCTAACCCGATCACTGCAGAAGTTCTGTTATTTCTGTGAAATAGCTCTACAAAACTTGGTATGATAATAAATAAAGTCCACCATCCATCAAAGAAGATATCAAAATCATATCCAAATGCTTTTAAAACAATGGAAAGCGCTAGTGCAATAAATATCAGACCTATAATGATACCTGACAAGGATCTATTCATAGATACCCCTCCTAATAAAAATTTAACTACTATAGTTTATGCAATATTATATGCCATATAGCAAAAAATGGCAAGTTAAATTATATGTATCCATAAATTCCACGAACGGAAACTTCTCCTGAAAATACATTCTTTTCTTCTCCATCCTTTGTTCTTATACGTAATTCTCCATTTTTATTAATGCCAAGTGCAATAGCTTCGTATTTTTGCCCAGCCTCTATAATAACTACCTCTTTATTTATACTGACCAAATATTTATTATAATCTTTCATTAGTCCTTCGAGATCACATGTTTCCATAAAAATATTATAGTTTAGTTCAAATTCTTTCATAATAGCCGCGATTAATTCAGAACGAAGAACTCTGCTGCCGCATTCTTTTTCTATTGAAGTAGCTGTCAGTTTTAATTCCTCAGGAAATTCCATTGTGTTTATATTAATTCCAATTCCAACAACTAAATGATTGATATAATCAAACTCTGTACTCATTTCCGTTAGAATACCACAAATCTTCTTTCCATTAATTACAATATCATTGGGCCATTTGATTAAACAATTTGCGCCGTATAGTTTTTGAATTGCCTTACAGACGGACAGTCCGGCAACCAGAGTGATCATTGAAGCATCCGCAGGTTTTATACCGGGCTTTAGAACCAGTGTCATCCAGACACCTGAGCCTTTTGGAGAATCCCAATCTCTCCCTCTTCTGCCTTTTCCCTGAATCTGTCGATCAGCGACTACTAAAATACCATGGGAATCCATTTCTTCTCCAAGTTTTTTAGCATATATATTGGTGGAGTCAATTTCGTCAAAATACACTACCTTTTTCCCAAAAACTTCTGTATCCATCTGGCTCTCAATCTCTTCCCTGGATAAGATATCCGGCTTGTCTAATAGCTTATATCCTTTCTTGGAAACCGATTCGATTTCATAACCTTCTTCTTTTAGCTGGTTCATTACTTTCCATACAGCTGTCCTGGATACTCCCAGGCCCTTACATAATTCCTGCCCTGAAACATATTCCTTATTATTTTTAAGTATTTTGAGGATTTCTTTTTTCATATATTTCTCCAAACCAACGATATTCAAACTTGTTTTCTTTATATCTGGCACAAACTTTATATGTGAAGTATTTATTTTCTCCTACTTCCTATCATTTAATGGGTTGTATTCTGAATGTTTCGCTACACTCTTATAAGCCGGTCTTATTATTTTACCTTCATTAATTAATTCTTCTAAACGATGTGCGCTCCATCCGGCAATTCTTGCAATTGCAAAAATTGGTGTATATAACTCAAGAGGCAATCCAAGCATACTATATACAAAACCACTGTAAAAATCTACATTTGCACTAACGCCTTTATAGATTTTTCTTTCTTTGGCAATCACTTCAGGTGCCAGACGTTCAACTATGGAATATAACTTAAATTCTTTATTCAAGCCTTTTTCTTCAGATAAGCTCTGGACAAAGCCTTTAAAGATTTCAGCTCTAGGATCGGAGATAGAATAGACTGCATGGCCCATTCCATAAATTAAGCCGGCATTGTCAAATGCTTTCTTATTGAGTAAGTCAACAAGATATTGTCTTACTTCATCTTCATTTTCCCAATCTTTTACCTTTTGCTTCATATCTTCAAACATCTTAACTACTTTAATATTGGCACCGCCATGTTTTGGTCCTTTTAAAGAGCCAAGAGCTGCGGCGATGGTAGAATACGTATCTGTACCAGAGGATGTTACTACACGAGTGGTAAATGTGGAGTTATTACCACCGCCGTGTTCTGCATGTAATACAAGAGCGATATCAAGAATCTTAGCTTCTAGTTCACTATATTTACTATCAGCTCTAAGTAAATGCAGGATATTTTCTGCAGTAGAAAGTTCTGGCTTTGGAGCGTGAATAAACAGACTATTGCCGTCATGGTAATGGCTGTATGCCTGATATCCATATACAGATAGCACTGGGAATAGGGCAATCAGTTGTAAACTTTGGCGAAGCACATTTGATATTGACGTATCCTCTGCCTTATCATCATAAGAATAAAGTGTCAGGACACTTCTTGCTAAAGTATTCATCATATCAGGGCTTGGTGCTTTCATTATAATATCTCTTACAAAACTTGTTGGTAAAGTTCTATAATCTGCTAAAAGTTTCATCAGATCATCTAACTGGCCTTCGTTCGGTAATTTTCCAAATAAAAGAAGATATACTGTTTCTTCGAAACCAAACCTCTTTTCTTTTATGAAACCACCTACAATATCTTCTATATCTACTCCTCTGTAATATAATTTACCTTCGCAAGGTACTAGATCACTATCAACGATGGAATAAGAACGGACTTCAGAAACTTCTGTTAATCCTGCAAGTACTCCTTTTCCACTAATATCACGCAGACCTCTTTTCACCTCATATTTTCCATAAAGTTCTGGATCCACTTGACTATTTTCTCTGCAAAGTTCTGCTAATTTTATTATCTCTGGTGTTATTTCTGAATAGTTATTTTGCATAAAATCTCTCCTTTCAAAAATGACAAGCCCAAATAACATTACATGTAATTTAACTTTGTCCTTATTTACAGTTACACCTCTTAAGTATACCACAAATTTGATATTTTACCAAAGTTTATTTCATTTTAGGATTCAATACAGGAGGATATGAAATTAGAATAGGTGATACGATTATAGGTGAAGAACCACATTCAGCTGATAATTTAAAAAGAGAGTCGAAAAATGGTGAAAATTTCATAGTCCCCTAATGTAATTAAGATTTATCAATCTGCCGATATAATATTTATCGGGTTACATCGGCACTTATGAATAGGAGTGATTATTTTGAAAGAAAACAAATTAACATTTGAACAAAAGAGAATAGATAAGGATCTTTACATAATATTAGCCTCTGCCCTGATAATTCTTGGTCTATATACAGTATTCCAAAATAAAATCATGATTTTTGTAAATGATATAACTACACATATATTACTAAGAACATTTGTAAGCACATTATTTCAGTTTGGTACTGCCGGTCTGGGGATTACATTAGTTGCAGTTCTTAGGAAAGAAAACTTTTTTACCTATGGATTAAAAAAGAAAGGTGCATTCCTTTCAATACTTTTTAGCACACTATGTTTCTTGCCCCATCTTATCTTTTTATTTGCCACAGATCAGGTGCTCTATTATTTACCATTTCAGTCTGTATGGGTGACAAGAGAAGTATTAGAAAGCAGTTTTCCTGTAAATATTATAGGACTGGTATTGGTCACAGCAGCCTGGGGGTTTTTTGAAGGATTTAACTATGTATTTATCTGCGATAAGATCAATAAAAGATATCCAAATAAAAATAGATGGTTCAATCACGGAGCTATTATTTGTGCTATAATGTGCGTTCTTATACATGGAATGATAGGTGTAACACCAAGGAATATCATTGAGATGATTACTGTATTAATTATAATCTATGGAATGTTAATGGTAAAAGAAATCACAGAAAATGCCTGGGGATGCGTATTCATTTTCGTGTTTTTCTGGAATGCATTCTAGCGGAATAATAATCATTTGGGTGTCGTCCGGCCGAGGATGGTGTTCATGTTGAGTCAAGACTCTTAAGAAAAATGCAAGTCGATGACTTGCATTTTTCTTAATTTAGAGGCTTGTAGCGTCATATCTGAATAACAAAAATCATCAATTCCCCAAAGTCGCAACCATAACAGCTTTAATAGTATGCATACGGTTTTCTGCTTCATCAAATATTATTCTGTCAAATTTTTCGAAGATTTCTTCTGTTACTTCGTTTCCTTTTACTGCCGGCAGACAATGTAAGAAAATAGTATTCACATTACCTGTCATTTGGAATAACTCCTTATTCACCTGGTAAGGTTTTAAAAGAGCAATACGTTCTGCCGCAAGGTCTTCCTCTCCCATGGAGCACCAGACATCCGTATATATAGCGTCAGCTCCTTTTACTGCTTCTAACTGATCAGATATGGTAATTGTACTCTGGGATTCTTTTGCATATTCTTTGCAAACGTTTAGTAATTCATCTGCAGGCCATAAAGATTTTGGAGCTAATATGGTAAAATTAATGCCTACTTTAGAACATCCAATCATTAAGCTGTTTGCCATATTATTTCTGCCGTCTCCTGCATATACAAGATTCAGGCCCTTTAGAAACCCAAATTCTTCTTTCAAAGTTAGAAAATCAGCTAAAATCTGTGTTGGATGGTAAGTATCCGTAAGGCCATTCCAAACTGGTACTCCACTGTACTTTGCCAGCTTTTCCACGGTGTCCTGCTTAAATCCCCGAAACTCTATACCATCGAACATTCTTCCTAATACTTTTGCAGTATCCTCTACACTTTCTTTATGCCCTAATTGAATGTCATCCTTACCTAAATATTCCGGATGACCACCCTCATCAATACACCCTACTGTAAATGCACATCTTGTTCTTGTAGAAGGTTTTTCAAAAATAAGGGCAATATTTTTTCCTTTTAAATGATTTCCTGTAATGCCCTTTTTCTTATTCTCTTTTAATTCAGCTGCTAAATCTACAAGATATTCTATCTCTTGTGAAGTAAAATCCTTAAGTGTCAAAAAACTTCTTCCTTTTAAATTCATATTATTAACCTCCCAAGCTGGACTATCGTATTTAAGTATTAATATTTATACTGTTAAATGTTTATTTATACATTACTATTAATCTTGTGTTTTGTCAACTAATAAAGTGAAACTTAATTCAAGTCTTCAATTAAGTCCAACAGGGCATCTACTAATGTTATCTCATCAGATTGTTTTAATTCTATTTTTTCTCTTAATTTATGGACTAAACTGCATAATTCTGTTTCTGTATATACTTGATATTTTTGAATTTTTATTCTTCTTGCACATATTTCTACCATAGTTAAAAATAACTCTTTATAACTCCAATCTTTTTCCAGCTTTAGATCTTTCGCCAGTAATGGATACACCTCTTCAAATAATATTCTTATAAAAAGGGATGGATTGGTAATTTCTATCCGATATAAATGGAATAGTTTCTCACAAGATTTTATACTGATCTGAGTTAATAATTTTGCATAGTAATCTTCTGAGTGGGTTCCCTCAATATAATAATTTTTCCCAGCCAGATCTCTCATGGAACGAAGTCCATCATAATATCCGATCTTGATATTCCGTCTGCTCTTTCTATGATCAAATTCCAATATATTACCTAAATCCACTCTTGGTGCAATCTCTATTACATTCACATCTGTTGGAATTTTCACATTCTTTTCAAGCCCCATCCCATAGATACGGATAACAATAATATCCTTATATCCTCTGCTAATTAAGTGATTAATCGGTACATTATTCACAACCCCGCCATCTAAATATTTTTGTCCATGGAGTTTTTCTTTTTTAAAAGCCGGAAAATAGGCACTCCCCATGAGGTAATCACAGATTAACCCGGATTCTAATTCTTTTACGTTAATATCCAATTCTTTTCTTTGAGAAACCGAAAATGTACTAATAATTAATTCAATGGGAGAACTCCTGATTTTATCCTCATCAATATGACTTTTGATTAATTCTCTTAGTGGCGATACATCAATACCTTTGTCTATAAGAAACTTTGTTGTGTCTTTTCTTAATTCACTTAAGGATACTTCTGAAAGATTACGTTTTATAAGGTTATCCATCTTAATATCATCAACATTCATAATCTGGGAATATGCAATATTCTCCCATAATGATTTAGCTTTTTCATAATCATCCATACATATCAGGGCACCATTTAATGCACCAACAGATACTCCGGATATTCCTTTGATTTTAATCCCATATTCACGCAATGCCCTCCAAACTCCTATTTGATAAGCACCTTTCGCTCCCCCACCTTCTAAAACAACTCCATATTCTTTCTCAAAATCGATTTTCTGTTTCAATTTATCACCCCTTTTTATCCAATAGATAATAGGTAATTGCAAAACTATTAAGTTTCTATTTGTAGTATATATTGAAAGTAATCATGTAATTCAAAAAAGGAGCATTTTCACTATTTATCATAGTAAAAATACTCCTTCTGCTAATGTTATTCTTCTTTGCCTACTTCTACTAATGATTTCGCTAACCCTGCGATTCCTTGAATTTCAGAAGGAATAATAATTTTAGTTGCTTTACCATCTGCTGCCTTGGCAAATGCTTCCAGGCTTTTCAACTGAAGGACTGCATTCCCTGGCGCAGCTTCATTTAAGAATCGGATACCATCTGCATTGGCCTGTTGCAATGCTAAGATTGCTTGTGCTTCACCTTCTGCTTCACGGATTGTTGCTTCTTTATGTGCTTCCGCACGAAGGATTGCTGCTGCCTTCTCTGCTTCTGCTTCTAGAATGACTGATTCCTTTTTACCTTCTGCTACAAGTATTGTAGATGTTTTCTCACCTTCTGCACGAAGAATTGCTTCTCTTCGTTCCCGTTCTGCCTTCATCTGTTTCTCCATTGCATCCTGGATTGCTGCCGGTGGAATGATGTTCTTAAGCTCAACACGATTTACTTTAATCCCCCAAGGGTCTGTTGCCACATCAAGAGATACTCTCATCTTAGTGTTAATAACCTCTCTGGAAGTAAGTGTCTGGTCAAGTTCAAGATCACCGATTATATTTCTAAGAGTCGTAGCAGTTAAGTTTTCAATTGCCATAATAGGACGTTCCACACCGTAAGCAAAAAGTTTAGGGTCCGTTATCTGAAAGAATATTACTGTATCGATCTTCATTGTTACATTATCCTTTGTAATAACCGGTTGTGGGGCGAAATCTACTACCTGCTCTTTTAACAGTACTCTTTTTGCAACTCTGTCAATAAATGGAACCTTTAAATGCAGCCCAACGTTCCAGGTTGCCTGATATCCACCAAGTCTTTCTACAACGTAAGCTTGTGCCTGTGGTACAATTCGTATGCTTGTTGCTAAGATTAATAAAATAATTACTGCAAATGTGATTAATACAATATTACCTGCCATCTCTTATAAATCCTCCTTATTATCCGTAACGATCAATTTAACTCCGCTTACTTTAACTATTGTCACTTTTGTATCCGGTAAGATAATTTTTCCATCTTCTTTTGTTCTGGCTGTCCATTCCAGCCCATTTACCATTACTGAACCGCTTTGATTAAAGTTATCAATTTTAGTAATTACTTTTGCTTCTTTACCAATTAATTCTTCATAATTTGTCTTGGTACGATTGGCATTTAAATATTTTACTGCTATTGGCCTTGTAAAATATAATAATGCAAATGAAACTACAAAGAATAAAACGATCTGAATAAAATCATTGCCCCCCAGCATAGCTGCAACGAAAGCGACTAAAGCACCTCCTGCAAACCATATAGTTGTAAGTCCCAGGGTAGCAATCTCAATTACTATTAATATTGCTAAAAGTATTAACCAATATACTGCTTCCATATGCTCCCTTCCCTTCTCTTTACTCTTATTTTATCCTATTTACCAAATTATTGCAAACTGGCATTTCCCATCTTATTTATCCATCCTGCGAAAATTATTAATATCATCAATAATCATTTTTATTGTATTAATGATTCCATCAAAAGCTCCTGCATGATAGAAATTTACAATAATCATACCAATTGGTAATCCAAGGATCAAACCAAGGATGCCTTGAAATTTATAACCAATATACATAAATACTAAAGTCATGAATGGGCTGATTCCAATACTGTCTCCAACCATTTTAGGCTGCAGCACCTGTCTTATGACCTGACAGATTAAATAGATTACCATAATTCCGATTGCCCTGACATAGTTCCCTGATAACGCATCAAATAGTGCCCATGGCCAGAATACAGCTCCTGTACCAAAGATAGGAAGTAAGTCGATAAAAGCAACAATAAACGCAATGAAGAAAGAATAATCTACTCTCAGTATTTCCAATCCAATAAATACAATTACCATCATAATTAATGTTATCTTTAACTGTGCTTTTAAATAACCACCAACTGCTAATTTAAAATTATTCATCACAAATGTGTATTTTTCTTGAACTGATCTGGGTGTATGCTTTTTCATATATGCAGTCAGATTTTCTCTTTCTGCAATAAAGAAATATGCTGAAAGAATTGTAATAATGGTCATAAAGAAAATCTCAGCTACATTTCTTGCGATAGACCCTGCCGTACTGATGGAAGGGATTTTAATACTTTTAACAATATCGCTAATATACACTCCCAGATTTTGATTCCAGCTGTTAACTGTTCCTTGTAAACTTTCAGGCAACATTTTATATAGTCCATCCAGACTTTTAGCGGCGGATTGTAGCTGTCTGTCAAACTCTACATAAATAATTGGAAGGTCTTGGATTAAATTCACACACTCTCTGACCAGGATTGTTATAACATAATATAGAACAAGGATTATAATGACTATTGCTCCGATTACTATAATTGCTGAACTATGTTTCCGTACGATTCTTACGTTCTTCTCAAGCCACTTTACCATAGGATTGGCTATAATAGCGATTATCCACCCAATTGCAAATGGCATGAAAAACCCTAAAAGCTTTGGTACTGCATAGATAATAATTAGAAAAGTAATTAAAGCAATGAATAAATTCAGTATCGCCTTTATATATAATTTGCGTTCTCTCATCTTACTTTCCACCACCATTCTTCCTTTTTCTATTCTTAATACTATTATAATATAGTTTATCTTAAAGTAAATAAGATTCTGAATCTTTAATGATATTCTAATTTATTTCACTTTTCCACTTATCCCTAATGTAATGAAAAAGAAAATAGATGCGATAATAACTATAGTTGGACCTGTTGCTGTATTGTTGTAATAAGAGAGAATCAGTCCAAGGATTCCCGAAAACAAAGAAATTAATACAGAAAACAAATGATACTCCCTCATATTTGAAGCCAGATTACGGCTGCTTGCTGCTGGCAGAATTAATAATGCATTTATAATTAATATTCCAACCCATTTAATAGAAAACATAACAATAAATGCGATAAGTATTACAAATATGTTATCGATCAGATTTACATGTATGTTCTTACTTCTTGCCAAAGCTTCATTTACACTGATTGCATGAAGTTTATTAAAGCATAAGCACCAAAATGTCAGAGTAACGATAAATATAATGACCAGATATAAAATCTCAAGATTCGTTATACTTAAAATATCTCCCACCAAGAGACTTGAATATTTGGAAAAATTGCCTCCTCTTGATAGAATTACTAAGCCAATCGCGCTACTGAAACTGGAGAAAACTGAAATAATTGTATCTGTAGCAATTGCTTTCTTTCTTCTTATTTTGTTTAAAAATAAAGCAAATATTATTGCAAAAATGATCATAGACAGATTCGTATCAAAGATACCTAATATAACTCCAATGGCAATACCCGTTAACGCCGAGTGGCCAAGTGCCTCTGAGAAAAAAGCCAGCCTGTTATTCACTATCATTGTTCCAAGGATTCCAAATAGAGGAGTAATGATTAAAACAGCTATGAGAGCGTTTTTCATAAAATCGTACTCTATCCATGTATATGGAAATATATTCTCAAGTATTTCATATATTTCATTCATTTTATAAGCACGTCCTTTCTAGCTGTTCATTAGCAAAACATTTCCGAACACTTTCTTAAACTCTTCACTCTCATATACTTCTTTCTGGGTTCCTTCTTTTATTATAGTGCCGTCTAAGAGCACTACATGATCTGCATATTTTGCCACATAATCAAGGTCATGGGATACAAGTAGAACTGCTAAATCATAATTTTTTTTCAGATGATCAATTGTAGTATAAAATAATTCCATGCCATTGCGATCGACACCAGAAATAGGCTCGTCTAATAATAATAAATTGGGAATTGGCATGGCAGCAATGGATAGCAATACTCTTTGCAGCTCACCTCCGGATAGGTCACATACACTTTTATCAATCAAGTCACTTGCTTCAAACATTTTAAGCTGCTCTTTGACTATCCGGTATAATCTTTTCTTTTTAAATAAGAACACGGGTGAATTACTAATAAAGCTTGCAAACAGATCGTAAACACTTGTAGGCGTGTTTTTTGCAATATTAATATTCTGTGGAACATATCCAATTCTCAATTTTTCTGAGCGTTGGCTCTTCATATTTTTAAATTCAATTCTGCCCTCATGTGGAAGTTCCTCTAAGATAGCTTTCATTAATGTACTTTTTCCTGCACCGTTTCTGCCGATGATAGCAGTTAATTTTCCGCAATGAATATGCAGGTTTACATTATGAAGTATGGTGGTTGTACCTATTTTAACTCCATAATCTATGATCTTTATACAATGAAGGCCGCAAGCTAAGGCAGGGGTTATCTTTGCCTGTACTAATGTTTTCTGCCCTCTGCTAAATTTTGTTTTTTCCATAATTTATCCTCCAAACCAAATATTCCTGCCTGTCATTCATAGAGAGCTTTTTTTAAAGTCTTGATATTCTTTTTCATTCCTTCAATATAAGAATTTTCATCTCCATCATTAATCACAAGACTATCAATCACATACACATTAGAATTTGTTTCTTTGCCTATATTCAATGGGGTGTCATTACTGTATTGTTCTTCTGAAAACAGTACTTTAACCTTGTGCAAATTTATTTCTTCAATTACTTCCGCGATCTCTCCTGCACTTAAAGATGTATCCGATTCTATGTTTACAGTATGAATTACATTCAGTCCCAGTCTTTTCGCTAAATATGCAAATGAATCATGGAATATAACAATATCTTTATTCTTGGGAGCTTTTAATTCACCTTCCAATTCACTTTCAAGCTCTTTGATCTTTTCTCCATAATCATATGCATTTTCGCTGTATTTCTTCTCATTTTCCTTGTCGTATTTAATAAGTCCATTTTTAATATTCTCAATTTGCTTTCTATAATTACCGGGATCCAGCCAGATATGCGGATTCGATTCTTCATGTTCATGCTCTTCCTCATGCTCCTCTTCTTCATGACTATGCTCTTGTGTAGAAGAAAGAAATTCAACCCCTGTGCTGGAGTCAATTACTTTAATATTTGGATAACTTTTCAAAATATCTGTTGCAAACTCCTCTATTCCACCACCATTTATTACAAATATATCTGCATTCTCGAGTTTTCTCATATCTTGAGTTGTTAACTGGTAATCATGGAGGCAGCCTGTTTGATTCTCTGCCAAATTAATCAGTTCGATACTATCTATATCAGAAACAATGTTCTTAGTTACAACGTAGATTGGGTAAAAAGATGTTACAACTGTTATCTTATTTTTCTGAGTATTAAAAGTTGTGCGTGTTAATGATGTGAATGCAACACTAATGGCTGACATTGCAATCATAATACCAGCTAAAATTAATAATTTTCTCCTCATAAGCAGAATTCCTCGTATTTTCCATGCTTTCTTATGTTATATTCTTCCATATTACGGTATTTTTAATCATCGCTACTTGCAAATGGTTTTCATTTAAGTATATTGTAACTCAAAATTCTTGTCAACAAAAGAAAAAAACCAAGAATGACCCTTATCAGAATTCAATCTTAGTTTTTCTCTTCATATAAAATATTCTATTGATCCGTTTTTTATGTATTTCTCACTTTCATCCATCAAATCTTTTAGGGTGATTTTATCTGTTATTTGATGGATTTCATCCCAGATCCTTTTCCAAAATGATCTCATGGCACATTTATTAATATTATTCTCACATTCTGCCTCATCCACTAAACATTCCATAGGTAAAAGATTATTTTCTACAGATTGTAGAATTTCTAACACAGTAATCTCTTCCGGTGCTCTTGCCAATTGATATCCACCACCCGCTCCTCTTACACTGGATACCAGGTCAGATTTCCTAAGAGCCCCGATAATCTGTTCAAGATATTTATCCGACATCGCTCTGCGTTCTGCTATGTTTTTCAGGCTTTCTACTCCGTTCTTACTATACATAGCTAAATCCAGCATAGCTTCTATCGCATAAATTCCTTTCGTTGATATTTTCATATTTCTCCCTCCAAGCCAAGTCAGATCAAATTCCCTTGATTTTATTTAACAAATTCTTTAAATGTGAAAACGTTTCCAGTTTACACTTTTCTCCATCTAAAGTTCGTTATTTTTTTATCTATCTTATCACTATTATACCAATTTATTAATCTTTTTCAAGTTATCATTTTTTATTTGATTCTGGCACTGTTATATTTGTAATAACTGGCACTTTTAAAAGTACCAATGTTGTTATATATTTATCAACAAGAATAAACAGATTAAAATAATTCTAAAAATTATATATAAATCAAGAAAATAAATAAAATTTATCAGGGAGGTTTCAAAATGATAACAAATAATAAAACAAGAAAAATCGTAATGGCTGCTTTAATGGCCGCAATGTGTTGTATCGCAACTATGATCATTCAGGTACCTTCTCCAACTGGTGGATACATTCACTTAGGGGATGGTTTAGTTCTTTTATCCGGAATAATTCTTGGACCTGTTTATGGCTTACTTGCAGCCGGAATTGGATCTATGCTGGCCGACTTGTTATCCGGATATCCCCAATATGCAATTGCAACATTGCTGATCAAAGGAATTGCTGCAATTGTTGGCGGTACCATTTATTCAATCCTTGCCTCTAAATTAACCAATAGAACATTGGCAGTTATGGCAGCTGGCGTTGGTGGCGGGATAGTCGTGACCTTGGGATATTTCTCATTTGATGCTCTCTTCATCAGTAATAATATTTTAGCTGCTGCTACTGGAATTCCAGCAAATATTGTACAAAATATTTTTGGGATCATCGTATCAAGCCTGTTAATGCCTTTCTTAGTAAAATCACCATATATTAAGTCTTTATTATCAAGTGAAGCTTAATTCAGATATGGATTGACCACAATACAAAGCCTTGTGAAATAATTTAGTGTGCTGCCTTTCCCAGCCATGAATTTATGATCAACAAGGCTTTTTACCTGCCAATCAATCTAATTTAAACCTGTCTTTAAGAATTACAATATTGTGTTATTGCTGATATATTAATGATAATTTATTAATTCTTCTTATGATTTCTTCTCTTATATTTTCAGGTTCTAAACATTCACATTTGTCTCCAAAGCTGAGTAAAAGATTATAACCATAATCATCTTCCATAAAAGGAAAATGGACAACCAATTTATTATCCTTATAAGTTTCTATATTCTCATCACCACAATATTCTACCACCCTGTCTCTAATGGACTCATCAATCAGCAGCTTTATAGTAACAATTCTTTTGCCTGATTCTTCCGATGGTCCTGATATCTGGGGATTATATTCTCTTGGTACGAAAGTATCTTCTAGTATTTTAAACCCGGTTATACGAGATAGCTTAAATATACGAAAGTTTTCTCTATATGTACAATAGCCAGATAAGTACCAGTTTGCCTCTTTTAATATTAATCGGTAAGGTTCGATTTTTCTATTGGTTTTATTGCCATCCCGGTCATAATACTGAAAGGATATCAATTGATTATGATCTAATGCATGTTTAATTTCTTCAAGTATTGGAGGCAAATTCTTATTCCCGGACCAGGATGTAAGGTCAATTGATATTTGGTTTGATTTTAATTCAATTTTTTGTTTTTGCCCATCTGGAATTAGTCCTTTTACTTTAGCCAGTGTATTAACAATTTTATCATCAAACAACGTTGAGGATATACTTCCAAGTCCAATTAAAAGTGTTGTGATATCAGAAGTAGTAAATAGCTTCTTATCTATTTTAAACTCTTCCAGGATACCGATGCCCCCATTGACTCCCGGATAAGTTACTATGGGGATGCCCGCCTGATTTATCGTATCTATATCTCTGTAAATAGTTCGCGGTGTAACTTCAAACATTGCTGCCAATTTTGTTGCACTGATCTTTTTACGCTCAAGCAATACCATAATTATGGATATTAATCTATCAATCTTCATTTCTATGCACCTTAACTAAATATTTTCATTTAATTATAAAACCATGACATACTGATGTCAAGGTTTCATGTTAGAATATATTAGTATATAGCTTTTAAGATATATAAATAACTTTTTATAAAAGGAGAAAACCAATGGATTTTTTAAAAGAATTTGATAGGATAATGGAAACTACCAATGAAATAGCTTTAGCAACATCAATAGATAATATGCCAAATGTAAGAATTGTAAACTTTTATTATGATACTTTAAAAAATGGGATTATATATTTTGCTACATTCAAAAATTGTACTAAAATACAGGAGTTTGATAAAAATAATAAAATTGCGTTAACTACTATTCCACATGGATCAAGTGAACAAATTCGCATAGGTAATGGTACCGTTCAAAAAAGTGAATTGACTATTTTTGATTTAAAAGACGTTTTTGTCAAAAAGCTTCCCAATTATGAAGCTATTATAGAGCAAGCCGGACGAGCATTAGAACTTTATGAGATACATTTTAATGAAGCTTCCGTGATTTTAGATATTGATAAAAGGGGTAAAATCAATTTCTAATAATCTTAAAGAAAGGAGAAAGCTAACATGAATATAGTATTAGGTGCAACCGGGCGGATAGGTTCAATGCTTGTTGACAATCTTTTAAAAAAAGGGCAACCGGTGAGAGTTATTGTTCGAAATAGTTTAAAAGCACAGCAATTAACGAGTAAGGGCGTTGAGGTCATTACTGCTGATTATTCAGATCCAGATTCTTTAAAGAAAGCCTTTTATGGCGGAAACTCAGTGTTTTTCTTAACACCTGAAAATCCTGAAAGTAAGAATTTATTAAAGGACATTCAAATACTTTTAAACAATTACAGAGAGGCTGTTTTATCCTCTGGTATTACTAAGATTGTTGGATTATCATCTATGGGAGCTCAGCACAAATCAGGAACCGGGAATCTAATGGCTTCATATATGTTAGAACATACATTTAATGATATTAAGATTGAACAGGTTTATATTCGACCAGCTTATTATTTCAGCAATTGGATTGGATATTTAGAGTTGGTTAAGGAATATGGAATACTGCCAACTTTTTTCCCACCGGACATGAAATTACCTATGATTGCGCCAACGGATGTTGCTGAATTTCTATCAGAGGTAATGATCTGTAGAGCCAAACAAGAAAGAATATATGAAATAACAGGACCACAGCTCTATAGTTCTTTAGATATAGCTGAAATATATAGAGATGTACTACGTCGGAATGTTGCATTACAGCAAGTGCTGCCCCAGGATTGGAAAACTACTTTGATGCAAGCCGGCTTTTCAGAAAATGGAGCTAAAAATCTTATACTTATGACACAGGCAGTTATTGATGGAAAAACAAAGAATGAAGCTGTCAATCCTATTTCGTTTTCTACAGATTTCAAAAAGTATTTAATAAATGCCATATGATCTTATAACTCCATTAAGTATACTTGTCTCAAACATTACCATAGCCCGTCATTCATATTGATTGAATAGACGGGCTATAAATTTATCTTGATACTTGGCAAATAATGTATTATTATGAATGAAATCGAATTTATACAGAGTAGCTTATGGAGAAACAATAATGGACAATAAAAAAGTAATATTTTTTGACTTATTTCATACATTAATTCATCCTGATTATTCAAGTGAAAAAAACGAAAACGATATACTTGAGATGACACCTGATGAATGGGAATCCTATGCAGAGTCCAAGGAGCTGTATTCCAAAAGAGCCACTTGTTATATGAGTCCTGAAGAAATTATTAATGATATAGTAAATATAATTCCTAAAGAAATTAATGAGTTCCAAAAGGAAGAGATACTTAAACTACGATTATCAAGAATGAAGAATGCATTAACTAACGTGGATCCAAAGATTTTAGAAACCTTAAAAGCATTAAAGCAAATGGGCATAAAATTATGTCTGATAAGCAATGCTGACACCATAGATGTTATGTATTGGAATGATTCAATACTAAGTACATATTTTGATAATGTAATTTTTTCTTATGAAATAGGTTATTTGAAACCTGAACCACAAATCTATAAAGTAGCATTAGATGTCATGTGTACCACTCCAAATCAAAGCTTTTTCATTGGAGATGGAGGTTCCGACGAACTAAAAGGTGCAAAAGGACTTGGAATAAGTACTATATTTACTGAATACTTACAAAAGAAAGATGATATTCATTACAGGAAAATCATTCTATATGCTGATTATCACATTTCTGATTTTACTGAGGTTCTTGAAATTATTTAAGCCTTATTGTATGACAAAATCATATGATTTTTGTAAACTGTAATAGTCGGTCTATGAACATAGGAACATCAATCAACAGGAGGATACAGAATATGAAAGAACAAATAATTCGAATGGAAGAGCTTGCAATCAATGCTTTCCCTGCAATACTGACAGAGCTATATGATGGCTGGATCCTGAGGTTTTCAAATGGTTATACATATCGAGCCAACTCCATCAATCCTCTATATACTTCAATGATAAATATTGAAGAAAAAATTAAATACTGTGAACAGAAGTATGTCCATCTTGGGCTGCCAGTAGTATATAAATTAGCAGAACCGATTCATGATGATCTGGATCAGATTCTCGATAAACATAATTATAAAATTTTAAAACAAGCCGATATTATGAGTTGTAGTATAAGCCAAGATAAATTCAGTAAAACAGATATGGTTGACATAAGTATCAAGATGACTGAGGATTGGCTTAATGGCTTTTTAAGCCTAAATGGTACAACAGATAGATTAAAACAGCAAACCGCTAAAACAATGTTATCAAATATTAAAAATCCAATAATATGTGCCAGTATAAACGAAGACAATAAAATGATAGGATGCGGCCTGGGAGTCCTTGAAGATAAAAAAATAGGGTTATTTGATATCTGTATTCACGAGAATTATAGACGCAAAGGATATGGTACTTTAATCTGTAAAGCTATAATGAACGAAAGTAAAAAATATCAGGCAAAAAGTGGGTATTTACAAGTAGCTTCTGAGAATGACGCGGCTAAAAATTTATATCAATCTATGGGCTTCACTAAAGATTATACTTATTGGTATAGAGTAAAAGAGATAAATTCTCATACTTACCTGAAGTAATTTAAAGGCAGAGGTTTAGCTATGAACATTAAAAAAATACAAAATAATAAAAAGAAATTTCTTGATTTACTGTTATTGGCAGATGAGCAAGAAAGTATGATAGATAAATACCTTGAAAGAGGTGATATGTTTGCTTTATATGATGATGATTTAAAAAGTATTTGCGTGGTGACAAAAGAAAACGATGACACATATGAAATAAAAAATATCGCTACCTATGAAATATATCAAGGGAAAGGATATGGAAAAGCACTAATAAATTATATTGAAAATTACTATAGGGGCAAATGTAAAACACTGATCGTTGGAACCGGGGACAGCCCTCTTACCATACCCTTCTATGAATCTTGTGGATTCATAAAATCCCACCGAATTAAAAACTTCTTTATTGACAATTATGACCATCCTATTTATGAGTGTGGGCTACAACTTGTAGATATGATATATCTGAAAAAAGAACTGAATTAATGATACAGAAAGCATCTTATTGATTCAGGCAATCACCCTGTTATCCCCAATCAGGAACTATATAGTTAGGATTTGGAATGAAAAAAGAATGAACCTTAAAAGAAATTAGACTAATATATCAAAAGAAAGAGAGAATTATGGATATTCTTGTTGCATTCACTACTACACTTCTAACTATAGCTATACTAAGTAATTTAAAGCTAGCTAAAACCTCAATCCAGTTAATGCTCGTGGGAATAGAAATGACTATTATAGGGGCTGTATATATATCTATATCAGCCTTGCCTCACAGACTAAATTAAATAGAAAAGCGCTATATAGCACTTTTCTATTTCTATAAAACTTCTATAGGCAAGGCGTATTATTATTAATCTCTATAAACATCCCCACGCTCTGATACAAGCTGAAATCCTACACTGGCAACACGTCTGGTTAAGCATCCCTGGCATTCTGCAGCTTCTTCTCCCGTACAAATTTTATCATCATATAAGGAATATTTTTTACGAACCGTTACTGGTGATAAATTGGGCATAACCACATTGGCACCAGCCAATAAACCTTTTTCTCTCCCTTTTGGATCTGCTGTCCCAAGAGCAGTAGTTGCTGGAATTAATGCTTTCGGTAAGATAATCCGGATGATAGATAATAAAAGTAAAGTCTTTTCTACACTGCCTTTCTCACAATCTGCAAAAATAGTATCATGACTTGGCAAAAAAGGTCCAATGCCTACCATATCCGGATCTAATTCTTTTAAAAATACTAAATCTTCTGCTAAAGTTTCGTTTGTCTGATATGGTGAACCTACCATGAATCCTGCACCAACCTGAAATCCCAGGCTCTTTAGATCATATAGACATTCCATCCTGGATTTTAAACTTAAGTTTTCCGGATGCAATTTATTATAATGTTCTTCATTTGCAGTTTCGTGGCGAAGAAGATATCTGTCCGCTCCGGCTTCTTTAAACCTCTTGTATGTATCATGACTTCTTTCTCCAATAGATAAAGTCAGGGCACAATCTGGGTATAATGATTTAATCTCTTTGATAATTTCTACCATTCTATCATCTGTGAAATAAGGATCTTCTCCACCTTGCAATACAAAGGTACGAAACCCTAAATCATATCCCGTTTTGCAGGATAGCAGTATCTCTTCCTCGGTCAGTCGATATCTGGAAGCATTCTTATTGTCTAAACGAATTCCACAATAATAGCAATTATTCTTACAATAATTTGTAAATTCAATCAACCCTCTGGTAAAGACCTTATCTCCATAATATTGTCTTTTCAGTCTATCCGCTTCCACGCGCAACTTTTCCATAGTATCAGCAGTATAATTATCTAAAAGTTCTATATATTCTTCTTTGGATAAACAATGTTCCTTTATTAGTTTTTCTACCAGCATATTCTCCTCCAGAGCAAATAAAATCATCATACTTTTATATGTGAAGTTTGATCACATCAATCACTTACGACTTGTTATTATTTTAACATAATATCTCTTTTAACGCACTAATAAATTTATCCATTTCTTCATCCGTACCAATGGAAATTCTAAGGTAATTATCAATTTTTGATAAATTAAAATGTCTTACAAAAATATTCTTTTCTCTTAAAGCCCTGAATATGTCAATTGCTTTTATTTGTGGATGGGTTGCAAAAATAAAATTAGTCATGGAATCTGGAAAGGAGAATCCTAAATTCTTTAATTCCACCTTTGTTCTTTCTCTTGTATCTATAATACGTTTTAGAGTCTCTTTAAAATAAATATCATCTTCAATTGCAGGAACACCAAAGCATAATGAGACTTGATTCATTGTATATGAATTATATGAATATTTCACATCATTCAAAGCTTTTATTAAATCTTTATGCCCAATTGCAAAACCTATTCTCATGCCAGCCATGGAACGGGATTTTGAAAATGTTTGAACCACAAGTAAATTTTCATATTTTTCTACGAAGCGAACAGCGGATTCTCCGCCAAAATCAATATAAGCTTCGTCCACAATAACTACAGAATTTTGATTATGTAATAAAATCTCTTCAATAAACTCTAAATTTTCATAAATTCCAGTAGGTGCATTGGGATTGGCAATGACTACTCCGCCATTTTTTTTATAATAATCTTCTTTATTGATCTTAAAATTATCATCTAACTGTGGCCTTTCATAAGGTATCTTATATAAATTGGCCCATACTTCATAAAAAGAATACGTAATGTCCGGGAATAAAATTGGTTTTTTTGAATTAAAAAATGTTAAGAAAGCCATTGCAAGAACGTCATCTGAACCAACACCTACAAATACCTGCTCTTTATCCACATGATAATATTTTGCAAGAGAATCTGTCAACATAGAAGCTGTTGGATCTGGATACAATCTTAGTTTATCAAAATCAAATTCCTTCATGGCTTTTATTATGCCAGGCGCTGGAGGATAAGGATTCTCATTGGTATTTAATTTAATCATATCCTCCAGATCGGGCTGTTCTCCAGGTACATATGGATCTATTCTTCGTATATTTTCTTTCCAAGACTTCATTCTATCCCTCCAATATTCACACAAAAATTTGTCAGTAAAAATTGAACTTAATATGATTTGAACTGTAACTATTAGTACAGTTCAGCCAATTTCTTAAATGCAGGCAATGAGCGTTCTATTGTTCCATGATCTACACAATATGCAATTCTACAATATCCTGGACATGCAAAGGATGATCCGGGCACAATTAATATATTGTGTCTTTTGGCTGCTGCTGCGAAAGCAACATCATTTTCTTCCAATGCTTTGATAAACAGATAAAAAGCCCCTTCTGGTTTTACACAGGTATAGCCGTACTCTGTTAAACTATCATATAATAATTCCCTATTTTTATTGTATATTGCTATATCCACCTCGGAATTAATACACTTAGCTACTACTCTTTGCATTAAAGATGGTGCATTTACAAACCCAAGAATACGAGTTGCTACATTAGCTGCTGCAATGATATCCTCTGAATCCACCGCTTCATCAGGAATCACAAGATATCCTATTCTCTCTCCTGGCAAAGACAGTGATTTACTAAAGGAATAACCGACAATTGTGTTTCTATAATATTTTGTAAGATAGGGTACATTTACCCCATCATATACCAGTTCCCTATATGGCTCATCCGAGATCATATAGATTGCAGTGCCATATTCTTTTTGTTTCTTATCTAATACGCTGGATAATTGAATTATGGTCTCTTCTGAATATACCACTCCTGTTGGATTATTCGGAGTGTTTACAATGACTGCTTTCGTCTTTGGAGATATCTTTGATTCAAATTCTGACAAATTGGGCTGAAAAGTCGCTGTATTTGGAGATACAACAACTAATTTCCCATCATAATTATCTACATAACTTTTATATTCTCCAAAATAAGGCGCAAAAGTTATTACTTCATCCCCTGGATTTAAAAGAGTTTTCAAAATAACATTTAATCCGCCTGCTGCACCAACTGTCATAATAATATTATTTATTCCAAATTTAGTGTCATACTTATTGTTTATAGATTCAGCAATTGTATTCCTTACATCTTCATATCCAGAATTATTCATGTAACCATGAACTAAAATATCGTTTTCAGTACCAACTATATCCCTGATTGCTTCTTTAATTTCTTCTGGGGCTGGAACGCTAGGATTTCCCAGACTAAAATCATATACATTCTCTGCACCATACTGGGCTGCTAACTTTTTACCTTCTTCAAACATGGCACGAATGACAGAACTGTTTTGTACTAAATGTTTCATTTTATCTGAAATCATCGAATTACCCCTTTCCCTTCCATTAAGTAAACCCTAATCCAGGCATGGTTTAAAGTATATCTGAATTAAGGTTGAATTTATCTAGGATATGGGACTGTTGCAAACTAGAAATGCAACAGCCCCAATTATTAAATAAATTATTTCATTCTTATATCAATATAAGCTTTCACAAGTTGAACACACTTATCAAAGCCTAATTCACTACTATTTAAGCAAAGGTCGTAATTCATGGCATTATCCCACTCTCTGCCCGTATAATGCTTATAATATTCTGCTCTGTTCTTATCTGTTGTTAAAATCAATTTCTCAGCATCTTTTCTTGAGAGACTATTCAACTCCATTACTTTTTCAATACAACTCTCAAGGGGTGCATGGACAAATATTTTTAATACATTCTTGTTGTCTTTTAGGACAAAATCAGCACATCTTCCAACAATAACACAGGTTTCTGTTTCTGCTAATTCTTTCATTACCTTTGCCTGATAATTAAATAAATTACGATTTGACACAAAATCATCGCTGTCTGGAGGAATTAGTTCTCCCTTATAGACTTTTCTCGCTGCCTTAAAAAGAATGCTGTTCTTGATTTTCTCATCTGCTTTACCAAATAATTCTTCATTAATTCCACTATCATCAGAAGCTAATCTTAATAATTCTCTATCATAGTACCCAATGTTTAATTCCTTTGCAAGCATCTTACCAATCGTTCTGCCGCCACTGCCATAACCTCTTGCAATTGTAATTACAAAATTATTCATACTAAAGCCTCCTACTCTCCTAAATAAGCCTTCTTAACGGAATCATCATCCATCAGAACTTTTGCATCTCCTGCGAGAACAATATTACCCGTCTCAAGAACATAAGCTCTATTTGCAATTGCCAATGCTTTTTTCGCATTTTGTTCCACTAATAATACTGTTGTTCCACTGGCACTGATTTCCTTAATAATATTAAATATTTCTGTTACAAAAAGAGGAGATAGACCCATAGATGGTTCATCCATCAATATAATTTTAGGATGAGACATTAAGGCTCTACCCATAGCCAGCATTTGCTGTTCACCACCACTTAATGTACCAGCAATTTGATTTCTTCTTTCTTTTAATCTGGGAAAACGTTCAAATACTTTCTCAAGTGTTTCTGCGATTTCTTTTTTATCCGACCTGGTGTATGCTCCTAATTTTAAATTATCATATACTGTTAAATCTGCAAATATTCTTCTACCCTCTGGAACATGAGCCATACCAAGGGCTACGATTGTATGAGCGGGTGTTTTGAGTAGATCTTTTCCTTCAAACATAATACTGCCCTCTTTAGCAGGTACCAGCCCAGTGATGGTATGAAGAATTGTTGTTTTACCGGCTCCATTCGCACCAATTAACGCAATTACTTCTCCCTGGTTAACTTCAAAGGAAATACCTTTAATCGCCTGGATCACTCCATAATATACCTGAAGATCTTTAATTTCTAACATAGCCATAGTGTGTATTCCCTCCTATTCTCCTAAGTATGCTGTAATAACTTTTGGATCATTTAAAACAACTTCTGGTGTACCACTCGCAAGTTCCGTACCAAAATTTAATACCGTAATTTGCTCACAGATACCTGCTACTAATTTCATATCGTGCTCTATAAGTAATATTGTAATATCAAATTTATCCCGTATTAATTTGATGGTATCCATTAATTCTGCCGTTTCATTAGGATTCATTCCTGCAGCTGGTTCATCTAATAATAATAGTTTGGGTTTTGTTGCCAGTGCTCTGGCAATCTCAAGTTTTCTCTGTTTTCCATATGGTAAATTGGAGGCAAGAAAATGTGCTTCTTTATCAAGATCAAAAACGGCCAGTAACTCCATTGCCTTTTCATCCATTTGTTTTTCTTCTCTAAAATAAGAAGGTGATCGTAAAATTCCTGCCAGTGTGGAATATTTTGAATGGTTATGAAGACCCACTTTAACATTATCAAGCACAGAAAGTTTCTTAAATAGACGGATATTCTGGAATGTTCTTCCGATTCCGGCCATATTAATCTGAGCAGGCTTCTTTCCTACTATATTCTCACCATCTAAGATAATAGAACCATCCGTTGGTTTATAAACACCTGTGAGAAGATTAAATATGGTAGTTTTACCAGCTCCATTTGGTCCAATTAAACCATATAACTGACCTTTATTGATATTCACATTAAAATCGTCAACTGCACGTAATCCCCCGAAAGAAATTCCTAAGTTTTTAACTTCTAATAAAGCCATATCTTATTCCCCTTTCTTTTGAAGATTTACTTTAGGCAATCTGTGAAGCATATTATTCTTTATCGCTGTAAATTTATCTGAAGAATTTACTATCATCATGACAATTAATACAATAGCATATAGTAATTGTCTATAATCTGCTGCATCACGAAGCAATTCCGGTAAGATTGTTAATATAATGGCAGCAATAATAGAACCTTTGATGTTACCCATGCCTCCAAGTACAACAATAACAAGAATATCAATGGATTTGTTATATCCTGCTTCATTAGGGAAGATACTTCCCTGATTATGTGCATGGATTACTCCTGCAATTCCTGCAAAAAAGGAACCTACAACAAAAGCCAATAATTTAAAACGGGATATATTAATACCCATAGATTCTGCTGCAATATGATTTTCTCTAACGGATAAAATGGCCCTGCCCTGTCTTGAACGAATCATATTAGATATTACAACTACAGCTATGACCATAATTACGAAAGCATACGTAAAATGTTTGTAATTTGTAAAAGTCTCGATTCCGCTAAGACCAGTTGCACCATTGGTTATTTTAAGATTTTCACTTAATGATCTTACAATTTCACCAAATGCTAAAGTTACAATTGCAAGATAATCTCCACGGAGCCTAAGAACTGGTATGCCAACAATTACACCAGCTAATGCAGCTGTAAGTCCACCAATGAGCAAAGCAAGTAATACGGCTATAAATGCCGACACATTCGGACTAACACCAAGCAAATATTTAGAGAAAATTGCACTGGCATAAGCACCAATCATCATGAATCCGGCATGTCCAAGTGATAATTCTCCTAAAAAACCAGTAATGAGATTCAGGGATACTGCTAATATAACATTAACTCCTATTAATACAAGTACACTTCTGTATTGGCGTAATAATAAGTTCTGGCTGACAATAACATATACTACTAAGTAAATGGCAAGAACAAGCAATATTTTTAAAAGATTACTTTTTGTAAATAAAGTATATTTATTTGATTTTTTCATTTTATGTTCACCCATTATTCCACCTACACTTTCTCAGTTCTACTCTTACCAAGTAATCCGGATGGTCGGACTAAAAGTACAAGAATAAGAATTCCAAATACAATTGCGTTGGAAAGCTGAGTCGAAAGATACGTTTTTGATAAACTCTCTATCAATCCTAATAAAATTCCACCAAGCATTGCACCTGGTACACTTCCAATTCCACCAAGTACAGCCGCAACAAAAGCTTTAATACCAATTAATGAACCCATAGTTGGATATACATATACATAAGAACTGGCAAATAAAACACCGGCAACAGCAGCCAGGGCTGAACCGATTGCAAATGTCATTGAGATTGTTTTATTAACATTAACACCCATTAACTGAGCTGCATCTTTATCTTCCGATACTGCCAGCATTGCACTGCCTGCCTTTGTTTTATTAATAAACAAATGCAATGCTATCATACAGATACTGGTAACCACTAAAATAAGTATAGTTTGTCCTGGAACTACCAATGAACCAATCGTAATCGCTGGAATATCAAAACTCACAGGAAATGTTCTTTTTGCAGATGAAAAGATTAATAAACTGGCACTTTGTAAGAAATAACTTACACCAATTGCAGTAATTAAGACCGCTAAAGGAGGTGCTTTACGCAGTGGCTTGTAGGCTACTTTCTCAATAAAAATACCCAAAACGGCACAGGCTGCCACTCCAATAATAAGTCCTACAGAAACAGGAAGCTTTAATACAGCTATTGCAACCCAAACAACATACGCTCCAACCATGATAATATCACCATGGGCAAAATTAATCATCTTTGCAATACCATAAACCATCGTATAACCAAGTGCAATTAATGCATAAATACTACCTGCATTTAACCCATTAATAAGTTGGGATAATAATTTCATTTGTCCACCTCTTTTGCTTTATTCTTCATTGTTAATATAATACACTGTGATACCTGTAAATGCAACGAATATCTCTTAAAATAGGTACAGTTGAAGCAATAAAATACTTCAACTGTACATTTTCATTATGAAACACAATTGTGTTTTTATGATTTTATTTATTTAATTATTGCTTTAATTGATATTCTCCATTTACAATTTCAATAAGCTTAGCTGATTTATTAGGTTCTCCTTCTGGAGTAAATGTCATCTTACCAGTAACACCATCTACTTCAATTTCAGTCATTGCAGCGATTAATTTGGCGCTGTCTGTAGAACCTGCTTTTTCAATGGCTGCTTTAATAATATATACACCATCATAACCATCAGCAGCGAATTGATCCGGAACTGCATCGAATTCTTCCTGATATGCTTTTACGAACTTTTGAACATTTTCTGCTGGATCATTAGCAGCAAATGGGCTTAAGAAGATTCCACCGTTTGCTAAAGATGCGTCCTCTAACTGTCCAAGAACACCATCCCAGCCATCACTGCCTAGAAGTGGAAGTGTAATTCCCTGTTGATTTGCCTGATTAATAATATATGCTGCATCCTGATAATATACAGGTAAGAATAAAGCATCTGCTCCTGCAGCTTTAATTGTCGTTAACTGAGTGTTAAAATCAACATCATCAGTAACAAAAGATTCTTCTGCTACAATAGTAGCACCTTTTGCTTTCGCTTCTTCTATAAATGCAGTCGCTACACCTTTACTATAGTTATCAGCAACATTATAAAGAACTGCCAGGTTTTTATATCCCAATGTTTCAACAGCATAATCAGCCATTGTCACACCCTGTAGAGGATCCGTAAAACAAACTCTGAATGCATTTTCATATTTTGTTGCCTCTTGAACAGAAGCAGATGGAGTTATCTGAAGAATTCCATCTTCATTGGTTAATTCAGTAATTGCAAGCATAGAATCACTTGTAACAGTTCCAAGGATTGCATCTGCACCTTCATCCATTACTTTATTGTAAGCAGCAATTGCGGGCTGAGCTTTTGCTTCATCGTCTAAGAAGTTAAGTTCTAATTTGATACCATTTACTCCACCGGCATCATTAATTTCCTTAATGGCTAATTCAGCTCCTTGTTTTACAGAAATACCATAGGAAGCTGCACTTCCTGTAAGTGGACCAGAGCCACCAATCATGAATACGTCCCCACCCGCATCTTTTTTTGCACAACCAACTGTCCCAGCTACAACCGTGGATGCAATAAGAGTTAAGCTTAATAATTTTTTCAATTTCATAATATATTCCTCCTTTTTATCTGATGACTACCAGCTGTAACACTCCCTTTTTCTAAAGAGGTCGGTAACATCTGCTATGTCCCTAGATAAGTTCAACTAAATTGTGTTGTGGTTCAAACCACATCTGAATTAAGTTTCACTTAATATACAAAATTATGGCTAATTAGATTATAAATTATCTTATAGTAACCAAAAAGGTGTTCTTGCAATTTAAGAACACCTTCATTCTTTTGTATATAATACTCTTAATAGTTTAATTTGTCAACAGGAAAAAGCATTAATTCGTTACTCTGGCAAAGTGGTTTTTTCCCTTAATAATTGATTTCTCCTCCGCATTTATCACAATATTCCAATCCTTCCAAAGTTTCCCCTCCACAGTCAGGGCAGATAATCTTTGCCGGACAGATTTCTCTCTCAACAATTGGATATTCTTCATTCTGAGGATCGCTGTTTCCTCCTATTAATTTTGAAGGCTGACTGCTATCTTCTTTTTTAACAGTGAGTTTTGCGCTTTGTTCATTAAGTAATATTTTCTTCTCCTGTTTTTCTGCAAATTTATTAAATATTTTATCCTTAAATGACATATTTTTCTCCTCTTATTATATGTATTTATTTCCCTTTTATCCTCTAAATTATATTTTCATTCTCACGATATGTTTTCATCATCTTTCGGAAAATTTCACCTGTTGTAGGAGGCGTATAAGTAATCGCATTGGCACCTGCCTGTATTGTTCTTAATATACTTTCTTCCGTTGGTCCTCCTGTGGCAATGATAGGTATGTCCGGATATTTATCACGGATTTGCTCTACAATATATACTGTATTCCCTGCTCCTGATACATTAAGAATATCAGCTCCGGCTCTTATTCTCTCATCAATATCTGTCTTATCGGATATCACTGTAACGACTATTGGTATATCTATCTTTTCTTTTAAATAAGCAATGGTTTCATTAGGAGTAGGAGCATTCACCACAACACCTACTGCTCCTTGAAATTCTGCATCTTCTGCAAGGTTTGTTACTCTTTTACCAGTTGTTGTCCCACCTCCAACTCCACAAAATACAGGTACGTCAGAAGCACTAATAATTGAGTGTGTTATAATCGGTTGGGGTGTAAATGGATATACTGCGATAACAGCATTGGCATTACAATTACGGATAATCGCAACATCCGTTGTAAAAACTACAGATCTTATAAGCTTTCCAAAAATTCGAATGCCACTTACCTGATCAATCACTTTGGGGACGCGTATCATATGTTTTCTTAAAATTCCATCAATTTCTGGTACACTTCTTGCTTCCATTGCTTTTCCTCCTTATTTCCCGTGTTAATAAGATAATTATATCTAAATTGTAACACTCTAACAAGAAAAAAAGGGCGCAAAATAATTGATATTTTAGCATATTTTTCACTTTACTGCTATCCCCATTTAAATAAAAAAGCTATTGCATAATAATCCCTTTATAATGAAAAGAAATATATTTTGCAATAGCCCATTTATTAATTTAAATTAGAACCTATTAATTTAGGGTTATTAGAACCTCTTAACTCAATCCTTGGTGCACCCTTTTTTTCTATATAATCTCTTGTAATGATAACTCTTCCAATGTTGCTATCTTTTGGAATCTCATACATAATGTCTAACATAAATTCCTCTATGATAGCCCTGAGAGCCCTGGCACCTGTTTTCTTCTCGATAGCCTTTTGCGCAATTGCTTCAAGAGCATCCTCTTCAAATTCTAAGTCAACTTCATCTAAAAGTAATAATTTTTTATACTGTTTTAAAATAGCATTCTTTGGCTCTTTTAAAACCTTAACTAACATTTCCTGGGTCAGACCTTCCAGAGTATATATAATAGGTAATCTTCCAATAAATTCTGGTATCATGCCAAATTCTCTTAGATCTTCAATACTGACTTTTTGTAATATATCAGGATCATTATCATATTTGTCTTTGAGGTCTGCACTAAACCCTATGGATGATTGTTTATTTAATCTTTTCTTTATGATTTTCTCAAGTTCAGGAAAGGCTCCTCCACATATAAATAAAATGTTTCTTGTATTTACTGTAGTTAAGGGAACCATCGCATTTTTATTCGTTGCTCCTACCGGCACTTCAACATCACTGCCTTCTAATAATTTAAGGAGTCCCTGCTGCACCGATTCGCCGCTCACATCACGACTATTGGTATTTCTTTTCTTGGCAATTTTATCAATTTCATCAATAAAAATAATTCCTCTCTCTGCTTTTTCCACATCATTATCTGCGGCAGCAAGAAGTTTAGAAATTACACTTTCAACATCATCTCCAATATAGCCTGCTTCTGTAAGTGAAGTTGCATCTGTAATTGCCAGAGGTACATTTAATAACCTGGCTAATGTTTTAACTAAGAATGTTTTTCCACTGCCAGTTGGCCCAATCATAAGCATATTAGATTTCTCAATTTCTATCTCATCCATAGTATTACTTGCTACTCTTTTATAGTGGTTATATACCGCTACTGAAATTACCTTCTTTGCATATTCCTGCCCTATTACAAATTCATCTAATTGCCCTTTAATAATATGAGGTGATGGAATACTTTTAATATCAAATACTTGTTCCTTCTCTTCTTTGGGCTTCTTCTTTTTGATTTTTTGGCTCTTAGGAACATCATCTACTCCATTATTCATTTGAAACATGGCAGGATTAAAATTAGCCATATCCATAAATGATACTCCATTGGTGTTAATAGTATCAAATGTTTTCTGCATACATTCGGAACAAATGTGGATATTATTGGGCAGCTTCATCATTCTTCCTGCTCTGCTCTCCGGACGTCTGCATATATAGCATATATCTTCATATTCATTCTCGGTCTCTTGTTTTATGTTATCATTCTTCTCTTCAATAGTTGTTTCTTTACTATCTTCAAATGTTTCTTTATCGTTCATGTTTCCTCCTAGACTAACAAGCGATTATATATCATCTTTTCTATTTGTTGTTAAAAATATCCTTCATTAGTAGAATAAAAACATTATAACTTACTAATGAAGGATATACAAGATGATTCCTTTCTCATTTAAAAGTTAAAAGAATCATTTTTTATCTAATTATTTGGATTAAATTCATAGCCAAATGGTATTTTACTTAAATCATCCTCTTCTTGCTCTATTGTGCTATTGGAAGCAGAAGTATCCATTTTCTGCAATACAACGTCGATTATTTTTTCTTCATACTCCTCACCATTTCTTCTTCGTATTGTTACTGAAACTTTGGTTCCTGCCGGATATCCATTTACTTTTTCTTTGACACTTGCCATGGAAGTCGCTTCCATACCATTCACTGCTGTAATGATATCTCCTGAAAGGATTCCTGCTTTGCCCGCAGCTCCCCCTTCCACAGTTTCAACAACATAAGCACCTACCGGCATTTTATACATGGATGCCATTTCTTTCGTTACATCCTGCCCGACAACACCCAGATAACCTTCTTCTCCTTCTTTTATCACTTCTCTGTTCATTAACTCATTAATAATAGGAATCGCTTTTGAAATTGGTATTGCATAGCCCATTCCCTCTACCTCACTGGAAGCATATTTTACTGAGTTAATACCAATTACTTCTCCATTTACATTTAAAAGAGCACCCCCGCTGTTACCAGGATTAATTGCAGCATCTGTCTGAAGTAATGTCATACTTTTATTATCGATAGATACAGTTCTATCTTTTGCGCTGATATAGCCAACAGTTACTGATTGGCCATAACCCAGGGCATTCCCTATTGCGATTGCCATCTGGCCGACTTTTACATCATCCGAATTACCAAGTGATGCAATCTTAATGGAATCACTTGTTTCTTTATTGATTTCAGAAAGATTAACAGCAACTACGGCAAGATCTGCTGTTTGATCCGTGCCTTTGATCTTAGCCTCTAAAACTTCATTATTTATAAAGGTAACTTTAATTGCTTTGGAATCTGTGATAACGTGATTGTTTGTAACAATTAATAATTCATTATCATTCTTGCCTACGATAATACCAGATCCACTGCCTTGTGTATCCTTATCATATTGATTTCCAAAGAAATCACTATATGACTGGGTCACTGTACTGGTAATAGATACAATCGATGGCATGGTTTTTTCTACTACATCTGAAACGTCATTATCTCCTTCAATACCGTTTGAAATAGCGGTAGTCGGCAAGGTATTCTTTTCTTCGATCTGACTGATGTTTGCATTTTCATTCCCTATAATTATCGGATTCCCCTTAGGATTTAATTGATTTATGACATAATTAACCCCTTGGAAACTTAATCCCGCAACGATACCAAAAAGGATTGCTGCAAAAATTATCTTTGCAAAATTACTAACCCCTTTCTTAGAATCTCTATTGTCATGTCCGGCCATTGGATGGGGTATATTATTATAATCAAAACCATATTTATCTTTGCGGCTATAACCATATGTCTCTTCATTCTTATTTGAACGATCGGACTTCTCTAACCAGAATAGATATCCCGAATTATCAGGATCATTTGTCATTTTACTATTATCCGCCTCGGAAGATTGATCCCGCTCATTTATCAGAATAAAATTATTCACGGCCTCTTGCTCATTACTATTCGTATTATCACTCTGATCATTATCTATTGTTTTAAAGTTTATTTCCAAATCTTTATCTTCGCTAAAATCACTATTCATCTTTATGCTCCTTCCATTTATAATCATACTTACTATTAGCCTATCAGAAAAATGTGTAGAGAATGTGAAGAAAAACTAAAAAAAATGTAAGATTTATTAATATTATTTTTATTGTAGAAACTTTTATAATAATGTATTATAATGTGTGAGGGATTCTGACGTACAATATGCCTAGAATAAAGAAGCCTAACAACATATTTTATGAATCAAGGTGGTATCCAATGATAAAAGACAACCAAAAGATGTTCAACCGATTACATGTATTATTAGACGGCTTTATTATTGTACTTTCTTATGCTGTTGCATTTGAATTACGTTTTAAATATTTGAATTTTTTAGATTTCTTCCGACGTTCCTCCGTATATTATTTACCACTTCATTACGTTGCGAAAGAATTAATTTATTTGGTTCCTGTTTATTTGATCATCTATTATTTTTGTAATTTATATAGTCCCAAACGTGGAAGTTCAAGGCGTTTTGAATTGTGGAACTTAACCCGGGCTAATGCTCTAGGCGTCTTATTCTTTATGTTCGTTCTGTATTTAACGAACAGACCTGACTTTTCAAGAAAATTTATTGGCGTTTTCTTTGTGGTAAATATTGCATTCGGATATTTCTTCCGTAATATGTTAGGAAATATCCTTAGAATAATAAGAAGAAAAGGCTTTAATCTTAAACATATTCTTATTGTTGGATACAGCCGGGCAGCCGAATATTATATAGATCGTATCCTTGCCAATCCACAATGGGGATATTATATTCATGGAGTCCTGGATGATAACATGGAAGTTGGAACTTCATATAAAGGAGTTAAAATAATAGGACCAAATTCAAATCTTTCTACCATGCTCCTTGAAAACACTCTGGATGAGATCGTAATCGCACTAAATATCGGCGAATATTCCAAATTAGAATGCCTTGTGAGTACCTGCGAGAAATTTGGAGTGCATACAAAGTTTGTTCCTGATTATAATAACATTATTCCTACGAAACCTTATACAGAAGATTTAAATGGTCTTCCTGTTATAAATATTAGAAATGTACCCCTTACCAATACTTTAAATAAATGTATAAAACGGATTATAGACATCTTTGGCGCCGTAGTTGCAATAATCCTCTTTTCTATCCCTATGATTATTGTTTCTGCAATCATTAAATTAACTTCCAGTGGTCCCCTTATCTTTTCACAAGTGAGAGTGGGATTACACAATAAAGAATTTAAAATGTATAAGTTTCGTTCCATGGCTGTACAAAAAGACTCTGAAGAAAAGAAAGCATGGACAACCTTCAATGATCCAAGAGTTACTCCAATTGGTAAATTTATTCGTAAGACAAGCATTGATGAACTTCCCCAATTATTTAATGTATTAAAAGGCGACATGAGTTTAATCGGTCCAAGACCGGAACGTCCATTTTTTGTTGAAAAGTTTAAAGAAGAGATTCCAAGATATATGATCAAACATCAGGTTCGTCCAGGTCTTACCGGCTGGGCTCAGGTAAATGGTTATAGAGGCGATACTTCCATACGTAAAAGAATCGACCATGACCTTTATTATATCGAAAACTGGACTCTTGGATTAGACATTAAAATATTATTTATGACATTCTTTAAAGGATTTGTAAATAAAAATGCCTATTAATTACCAAAAGAAAGTGTGTTTAAAATGAGTAAAAAAAGAAAAAAAAGCAAGGCGAAGATTATCTTTATCCTGGAAATTCTTCTAATACTATTATTAATTCCAGTAGTATATATCTATCTTCAAATTGAAAAAGTACCATCTGCTGACATCGACCTAAATAATATTTCACAAAATGAGATAAATAATCCAGATATGAAAAATTATCGTAATATCGCTTTTTTTGGCGTAGATTCAAGAGCAAATGATTTAAAAAAGAATACAAGAAGTGATTCTATCATGATTATGAGTATTAATAAAAAGACCAAAAAAGTAAAATTAGCTTCCATCTACCGGGATACTTATGTTAACGTGGAAGGTCATGGTTATACCAAATTAAATCATGCTTACTCCTATGGAGGACCTGAATTAGCTTTAAGTACGATTAATACGAATTTTGATTTAAATTGTACGGAGTTTGTTACTGTTAATTTTAGTGCCCTGACCAATGTCATTGATTTGCTCGGTGGTATTACATTAAATATTGAAGAAAATGAATTAAAACATGTAAATAACTATGCAAGAGATGTAGCTAAAATTAATGGCACTAAATATAATAAGATAACATCACCTGGTGAACAGGTTGTAGATGGAACACAGGCTACTGGTTATTCCCGCGTCCGTTATACTGCCGGAGGAGATTTTAGGCGGGCAGAACGCCAAAGAACTGTGGTAGAGCAAGTATTCAAGAAAGCCAAAAAATCTAATATTACTACTTTAGTATCCATCATGAATGAGATGATTCCACAGATTTATACAAGTCTTGATACGAAAGAGATGCTAAACTATGGTAAAGATATTTTCTTCTATGAACTAAACGATCAGACAGGTTTCCCTATTGAAAATCAAGCTGGTAAAATCGGTGGTACCTCTTACGTATTACCGACTACTCTGGAATCTAATGTGACAGCACTTCATAAGTTTTTATTTGGAACAGAAAATTACGAACCATCTAATACAGTAAAAGCAAGAAGCCAGGAAATAGATAGTAAATTTTAGTTTTTTCTCACAGACTCTTCGTCATGGAAGATATTTGAAAGACTCCTATTATTATATTGGGTTAAGTATTGAAATTCTTAACTAATATAATAATAGGAGCCTTTTTTAATCCGGACAGGTTAAAGCTGATATTGAACACACAATAAGTATAGCTATAAAACAGGAAGATATTCTTATATTATATTTTATTAATAAAATTATTCAAATTTATTCTCTTCTCTCCTTGTTTATAGACACTTGTCATGATAAAGTAACCACACATTATCTGAAGTATGGGAAGCAGATCCAGGCTCTTATTTAAAAATATATTAACTGGATATACCATTATAGTTCCTAATATCTCATTACCCGAAAATTGAAACAGTACCGCTATAGAAAGATACAATAAAGGAATTACCAAACAGATTATCTTAGGCCAACAAATCCTCCATATTCCTTCTTTTTTTGTTTCACGTACCAGATTCTCCAGCCCTAGTAATATGCCCAATCCTATATTAAGAAGAAAAGGTATTATCAGGTAGGTGTGGGTAGTCATATTGAAGCGTAAATAATCTTCTTCCATTCCCCTAACTGCATATTCTCTATATATTAAATATATAAATATCAATATTATGTAGCCTAAATATTTTATCCATAATTTTTTCATAATGTCCTCCAATTTAAAAGTCATTTTTTATCCACTGTTCTCTATATATTAAAATATCAGTAAAACATTGTCAAGTTTCTAACAATTGGAAACATTTTAGATAAACAAATACCATATTTTACATTGAAGAAGAACTATATCATACCCTAAATTTCTTAATCATGAGGAACTTTACTGTTTTGCACACCATTGAAGTGGTCCCGGAGCTTTATGTCCCTGTTAGTATACTATGTTTTGATCAGTAATAGAGATTATTATTAATCCCTCAACTCCACAACTTCTACCAGACTATGATATGCTGTCTCCCATTCGTAAACAAATATCTTTCCATTCACACAGTCAAATATTAAGGAATCCTTTTCCGGCAGATCTGCTAGTTTTTTTTCTTCTCCTGTGGCTAAGTTATAGGATGAAATCTGATATTCACGAAATAGATACACAAAACCTTCCTCATAAGCCACTATTCTTGGCATATTACTTTTAGTCTTAAACAGTACTTTGCTATCACCTGCAATCGGGTCGACTTCTATCAAAGCATCAAAATAATTACTATCTTGATTTGGATTTATTACATGTGGTGGTTTTGCGTATTGAATTAATATATATAATTTTTTATTTTCTACTACATAATGACCGGGTATCCAATTAAAATGTACACTATCGTAGTCTGCCAATGCTGATATAGGATATATGGTTGAATTGTCAATAAGATAATATCCATCCAATTTTAAGCCATAGATTATTCCATCAAGCATAAAATATTCCTCTGTGCTTCCATTGCTTGCCAAAATTATCCTGTCATCCTTTTGTGAAAATACACTAATTACTTGAATATTATCTATGCCCCAATAGTCATCACCAAGCATTAGATAATTCTTAAATGGAATAACATAATTATTAAAATCCTTGATATTCTGTACTTTCCTTCCCTCTAATAAAATCTTTTGGAGATCTATTGTATTTCCCCAGTCTTTTTTCCCATCATCCAGCCAGTAAATACGTGATATATCAGTAAAGTATGATATAAAAACACCTTCTTTATCTGCGGCTACATCATCAAAACGACCTGTTAATTCTGGAAAAAGGGAATCAGTTTCCCTCGTATACAAATCAGTTCGAAATAATTTTCCATCTATAATAAAGTATAAATAGTTATTTGTTACTGCAATATTGGTTGGATATAGTTTTTCAACACCGGAAACTTTGATTGTATCAACAATTGGTTCACTATTCTCAATTGAATTACCATATTTATAGATAATTCCGTTAGAGTAATAATAATCATCCTGTTCATTGGAACAAGTAAGACCACTAGAGCTGTGAGACAGTTTGGAATTGATATTATGAATCTCATAATATCCTGTTTTATCTCTGTTAGAGCAACCAGATAATAATACGGCTATTATAATTCCCATTATTATTTTAAATAGTTTTCTATTCATCTTTTGGCTCCTTACTTATTCCTATTGCAGATATTATTTTTCTCTCGTAATATTTAATCAAAAATAGGTTATAAGAAATAGGTATGTTCATACTTGTTATAGTATTATAGGTAGAAATAATTCCACCGCCTGTACCATCTTATCTTTATATAACTATTTCACTAATTCCCAAATTCCACAATTTTGATCAGACTAAAATATGCAGTCTCCCTTTCATATACAAATATCTTTCCATTCACACAATCAAATGTCAAAGAATCTTTTTCTGGTAAATCTGCTAATTTCTGCTCTTCTCCTGTTGCTAGGTTATAGGATGAAATCTGGTACTCACGAAATAAATATACGATACCTTCCTCATAAGCCACTATTCTTGGCATATTACTTTTGGTCTTAAACAGTACTTTACTGTCACCGGCTATGGGGTCTACTTCTATGATAGCATCGAAGATACTATCGCTCTGGTGTGGATTTATTACTTTTGGCGGTTTTGCATACTGTACTAATAAATACAATTTATCATTTTCTACTACATAATGGCCGGGCACCCAACTAAATCGACTATTTTTAAAGTCAGATATCGCAGTTATAGAATATATATCCTGACTACCAATTTCATAATAACCATTCCATGTTAAGCAATAAATTTTATCTTTTAGAATAAATTGATTATCAGGAGATCCAGTATTTTTATATAGTATCTTATTATCAGTCTCCGAAAAAATTCCATTTATCTGCATTCTATCACTACCCAGTCGATCATCCCCCAGAATCAGTTTATCTCTATAATAACATGTATAATTATAGTAATTATTGATATTTTTAAATCTAACATCCTTTGAAAATAAATCCTGAATTTTAAATAATAAGTTCCAATCTTTCTCTCCGTCATTTAACCAAAAAGTAGATTCATTAATTGAGTCAATTGTAATGTATACGCCGTCTTTTTCTGCTGCTACATCAGTAAACTGCTCCTTCACCTCACTAAAAAGTTGAATGGTTTCCCTTGTTTTTAAGTCTGTCCGATATAATTTCCAATCTATAATAAAGTATAAAAAATTATTTGTTGCCTCGAACACTAATGGGTTAAGCTTATATGCTTTTGAAACTTTTAATGTATCTACAATTGGTCACTATCATCAATTGTATTATGATATTTATAAATAATACCATCAGAATAAAAATAATCTTTTATTCCATTTGAATAAGCCAATCCACAATAATTATATGATAATTTCGAATTAATATTATACACAGCATAATATCCTGTCTTATCCCTTTTTGTACAACCAATAAGTAAAGCTGCAAGTATCAATATGTACAATATTACCATCTTCTTACGCATTATCCTGCTCCTTTTTGATTCCATCTGTCGAAATTACCTGTCTTTACTTTTCAATATTATCACTTATTAATACCATATACGGATATAAAAAGTTAGCAATTCTCTCTAAACGAACGTTTACATATTAGTTTCATTATTTTCAAAATTTATAATTACTTCTGTTGGTAATAGTAATTATTATTTTTCCACATTAGATTATTAATCCCTTAACTCCACAACCTCCATCAATCTATGATATGCTGTCTCCCATTCATAAACAAATATCTTTCCATTCACACAGTCAAATATTAAGGAATCCTTTTCCGGCAGATCTGCTAGTTTTTTTTCTTCTCCTGTGGCTAAGTTATAGGATGAAATCTGATATTCACGAAATAGATACACAAAACCTTCCTCATAAGCCACTATTCTTGGCATATTACTTTTAGTCTTAAACAGTACTTTGCTATCACCCACGATTGGATCTACCTCTATGATAGCATCGAAAATGCTGTCACTCTGATGTGGATTTACAACCTTAGGTGGTTTTGCATACTGTACTAATATATATAATTTTTTGTTTTCTACTACATAATGACCGGGTATCCAATTAAAATGTACACTATCGTAGTCTGCCAATGCTGATATAGGATATATGGTTGAATTGTCAATAAGATAATATCCATCCAATTTTAAGCCATAGATTATTCCATCAAGCATAAAATACTCTTTTGCACTTCCGTTATTTTTCATAAGTATATTATCTTTCGTTTGCGAAAACACACTGGTCACTCGAATATCATCTATTCCCAAATGGTCATCACCAAGTATTAGATAATTCTTAAATAGAGTAACATAATTATTAAAATCATATATATTCTGTGTTTTCTTACCGTCTAATAACATCTTTTGTAAATCTATTACCTTATCCCATTCTTTTTTCCCATCATCCATCCAGTAAATACGTGATATATTGGTAAAGTATGATATAAAAATGCCTTCTTTATCTGCGGCTACATCTACAAAACGACCTGTTAATTCTGGAAAAAGGGCTTCTGTCTCCTTCGTATGTAAATCAGTTTGAAAGAATTTTCCATCTATAATAAAATATAAATAGTTATTTGTTACTGCAATATTTGTTGGATATAGTTTCTCAACACCGGAAACTTTGATTGTATCAACAATTGGTTCACTACTCTCAATTGAATTACCATATTTATAAATAATTCCATTTGAATAATAATAATCATCCTTTTCATTTGAACAGGTAAGGCCACTAGAGCTGTGGGATAACTTGGAATTAATATTATTTATTGGGTAATATCCTGTTTTATCTCTGTTAGAGCAACCAGATAATAATACGGCTATTATAATCCCCATTATTATTTCAAATAGTTTTCTATTCATCTTTTGGCTCCTTACTTATGCCTATTGCAGAAATAATCTTCCTATTACCACTTGTATTATCATTTGTTAAGGATTCATGTGAACTTAAACTCTCACTTGCTATATCGTCTAAATTATGAGAATAATATTTTCCTTCATATTTCGTTATTGCAACAGTATGAGCTTGTTCAGTGATATCATCTCCGTTATTATATATTGTTACAATGATTGCATCATAATCTTTCCCAAGCTGATTAAAGTCATTTGGGCTTGCAGTCGTTATCACTTTTGTCTTATAACCATTTTCATTAAAATATTGCTGAATTGCATTAGGATTATTCCCTAGGAATCCTTTTGCAGCGATTCCTTTTCTCTCGTAATATTTGATCAAATCAGGAAATAAGTTATCAGAAACAGACGAGTTCATACCTATTATAGCATTATAGGTAGCAATAATTCCACATCCGGCCAAGTTCACATCAGTCCAGCCGAAATTCAAATTACTGAATAATTCTTTTTTCTCTTGATATTCTATATAACTCTTCCCATCTTTCCCTTTTACCAATAATTTATCTGAGTTTTCTTTAAAGTACTCTGTATTCTTTTTATAATTTTCATTGCTCTTATCCTGAGATATTGCAAAGAGAGGCATACTGATAAAGTCATAAAAATTTAATGCTATATCATTACTAACATGATGAGGGATAAACGCTTTTGCTTCTTCTATTCCCTTATTAATTCCTTCCTTAATACTTTCTCTGGCGCCTTCGTATTGGCCCTTAATAAAATCTTTAATTTTATCACCTGCTTTTCTTGTTTCCCATAATAAATCATTGTCTAAATATTTTCCTTGTTTATACCAATCTTTAATTTCTTCAATAAGATCTGGAACATCAAATTCCATATTATTATGTTGACTTTTAAGAAATCTGGTTAGGGCATTGGAATTGGTGATTTCTGTTCCTACATAACAAAAGAAATTTGTGAATATATTTTCTTTTATCCCATATGTGTTTCTAAAATTTCCTGATAAAGACTCAATGGCAACCTTTACATTATTATCCGCTATCCTGCAGTTAGTTTTAAAGGTATCTAAATTATAGGATAGTGTTTGAAAATCAATTTCTTTTTGCCGCAACTCCACTAGTTTCTCTTGAATTAAATAATCCGCTTCTTCAATATTGTTTGTTCTTTCACCACTATACGTTTTTAAATTTCTACCCACCTCATTTTCAAGTGTTTCCGCATATTCTTCTAACAGTATTGCAGTCTTTTTTGCAGACTTTATTGCATCATCAAGATCATCATAGGATACAACTAATTTACTCATGGATACTCCCCCTTTTATATTTTAATAGCAGGTAATTGCGAAACTCCAAAGATTTGGTTATTGTGATACAAATAATATAATTCCGGAGCGGAAGCTAAGCGGAAGGAGCGTTGGAGCGGAGGAATTTATATGAGTTGTATCACAAATTTAGAATGTTTATTAGTTTCGCAATTACCTACATTTTAATAACCAGAAAATAACTTTTTTAATAATCCCTGACTGTTTATAATTTTATACTAATTTAATAGGGAATTATTGTCAAGCTTTTAGAAAATAACTCCTTACTACCAAAAATGGATTCAAGAAGTTTTTAATTTATACCAAACTTCTTGAATCCATTAAACAGGCAATATTCAAAATTCATTTAAAAATAATTTATCAACCAAACGTTTCGTAGATTGTCCGTCAAGATACTCAAAATTATCTTCTTTAAATTTTGCTATCCGCTCCATATCATAAGTATCTTGATTTATTATATTAATTAAATCATCTGTATTATGTGCAATCGGGCCAGGTACGTATTCTTCATATGGCTCATAAAACCCACGGCCATGATTAGAAAATTCCTCCAGATCATAGGCATAGAATATCATCGGCTTATTTTGCAGGCAATATTCAAAAATAATAGAGGAATAATCAGTAACCAGAATATCCGATGCCCCCATAAGAGCATTTAAGTCAGGGTAATATGAAAAATCATATAATCTTCCATAAAACTTCTCTTTCTCCACTTCACTTAACTGAAATGCATTTGCTACAAATGGATGTAGTTTCAGTATTAGTACCCAGTCTTTAGATATACCCTCTATAAGTTTACCATAGTCTAAATGAACCTTGGGATTCTCTATTTCTGCGTCACGAAAGGTAGGTGCATAAAGGAGAATTTTCTTCCCTTTTAATTCAGGATAATTTTCATAAAAACCAGCTATTTCTTTCTCTAATTTTTTTGTTTGAAAAAGTGTATCAGTTCTTGGAAGCCCTAAAGGGTATACTTTATTTTTTGAAACACCAAACGCTTTACTATACTGATCTATGATTTTGCTGGAGTTAACGATTAAATGGGTTATATTTTGGTTTATTTTATACTCTAATTTTTTTAATCGTCCAGTGTTGGCATCCTGTCCAAATTTCTTGATCGTTCCCGTTCCATGCCACAATTGAATTACTTTAACACCTTTTCGAAATTTTAAGTAAGCAATTGGCAGAAATGCATCATCCAGTAAAACATAATTCGATGTAGCCAAATGATAGGATTTTGTGATAAAAAAAGGAATAAAATTTTTAATCATTCCTTTCCCCTTTATTCCATTTACCTCTCTTTTTGTAATATAAGTGAATTCATATTCATCAGAGATTTTCCGTAGATATTGAATCACCATACCTACATTACTATCCCTGCTGCTATCATGATGCATAATACAGCATACTTTTTTGTCTTTTGCCCTGCATATTAAAAAGATATGATAAAAGAAGGAAAATATAAGATACCCTATGATTTTCATTATAAATTTATTCTCCCTTCCTTATCTGATTCATCTGCTAAATTTTTTATTCTCTCAATTACTCTATCGTTTTCTAAATCTTTCACTAAATATTCAATTAGATTTGCTACCTTTTGAGATGCTTTCCCATCATCAAGATGGTTGTATTTCTTAGTAAAGTAATAATACTTTTCCTCATATTCAGAAGGATCATAATTTAAAATATCCCTTATTAGATCTTTTGTAGTCAATGAAATTGGTCCTGGGACTTCACTGATAAAATCAAAATAGAATCCCCTCAGATTATTCTTATAGTTGTCCAGATCATAGGCATAGAAAAACATTGGTCTTCTCAATAAACTATAGTCAAACATAACGGAAGAATAATCAGTGATAAGAAGATCTGATACCAGATATAAATCAGATATATCATAGCTTGAGTCAAAAGCATAGATAAAACCTCCGTATCCATTCCAATCTATATTGTCCATGATAAGATAATGGTATTTTACAATCATTACATAATCATCTGCTAATTGCTCTCTGGCCATATCAAAATCTAATTTGGGACTAAATTTATATTTTCCATTTCCATAAAACTCATTATCGCGCCAGGTCGGTGCATAGAGAATAATCCTTTTGTCAGACGGAAGTCCAAACTTTTCCTTCAATGATACAATATATTCTTCCTCATTATTGTTCACCAATGTATCATTTCTGGGATAACCAATCTCAAGCATAGTCTTTTCAAAGCCAAATGCTCTTCGAAATATATTGGTAGAAAAATTATTTTGGGATACAAGATAATCCCAGGTCTGGGCATTTTCATAAAATAGCTTCTTATAATTATCTATGGTAGTCTCTCCCGACATAACAACATCATCCATATCAAGAGCCAATTTCTTTAACGGAGTTCCATGCCATGTTTGTATGTAATGCACTCCTTTTCTTTTGATAATATATCTTGGAAATCTTGAATCACTGATCCAGATTTTTGCGGTTGCCATGATATAAAAATATTTTAACCTGGCTCTTTTTACCTTCCTAATATTCCCCGTTAATTGCATATTGGTATCTTCCAATATATAGTAGCAATGATATTTTTTATCAAGTCCAAGTTTTATCATCTCTTCAAAAATAGCTTTTGGATTACCGGAATAATTCCGTCCTACATTGCTTTCAAAAACTATAACATCTTTTTTAATTTTGCATACTTTTGTGCATAGATAATAAAAACTTATAAGTATCCCTTTTGCAATTTTCACCAATATATCTTTCATTATATTTCCTCTTTCACTCCACGATGATATTAACTTATCTTATCATTTCATATATATCTTTAATTGTATTACAATAATATGTTGGCTTAAATGGAGTTTCTTTTAAATCTTTCATTTTGGCTTCCCCCGTAAAGACAACAGCCGTATCCACATTGGCATTTATACCACAGGCTATATCTGTATATAGTCTATCTCCAATCACAAGAGTTTCTTCCGGTTTAAAACCGGTACTGTCAAGTGCCATATTAACGATAAGTGGATTCGGTTTTCCAATATAAACAGGCTCTCTTTTCACTGCTTTTTCAATCATATCACAGATTGCTCCACAGTCTGGAACAAAACCAAAACTGGTAGGACATACTAAATCCGGGTTTGTCCCGATATAATCTATATTCCTTGTGAGTAATAACTCACAGATATTTTCTATTTTTTTGTAATTTAATTCATTATCAAATCCAACAACTGCTGCTGCAATTCCTTCTTCTATTTTCTCTGTTACTTTAAGACCAAACCCTTTTAATTCTTTTACAAATGAATTTGTTCCTAATACAAATAATAACTGTTCATCATATTTTTCTTTCAGATAAAGTGCTGTTGCATAGGAAGATGTTAAAAAACTGGTTTCATCTACCGGAATATTAAATTTCTCAAATTTCGTTATATAATCCTGAATGCTTTTCGTAGAATTATTGGTAATAAAAATATACTTTCCTCCTATCTCCAGAACACGATTCATAAACTCCAGTGTTCCATCAATAAGAGTACTGTCAAATGCAATGGTACCATCAATATCAAGTAAAAACAATTTTTTATTTTTTATTTCTTTCGTTATTTCTTTCATAGCAACCTCTTATTGTATTCATAATCCCAATCATTAAATGGGACTGTCGCAAAACGTTGTTTTGTAACAGCCCCCTTCTATTGTTTATTATGACAATACTTATTTATTATAATTTTTATTTTGCGCCTAAGTTAAGATCACTTTTAATCTTAGTTGTAGAAATTCCATCTGTTCTTGGAAGGTAAATAACTTCACAATAATCTTTTAAAAAGTCAAACTGACCTTCCCAATCATCTCCCATTACAAACACATCAATATTATTATCTACAACGTCCTTTATCTTTTGTTCCCATGTATATTCAGGAATAACCTCATCAACATACTTAATGGATTCTAATATAATCTTTCTATCTTCATAGGAATGATATGCAGTTTTATGTTTCAATGCATTAAATTCATCAGAAGATAATACCACTAATAGGTAATCTCCAAGTTCTCTTGCTCTTCTTAAAAGATTAATATGACCTACATGAAGTAAATCGTATGTTCCATAGGTTATTACTTTTTTCATATCATGTTCCTTCTCTCTTTTACTTATTCTTCATTCAAGCGATTAAGCGCACTAAAGATGGCTCTTATAGAAGCTCTGGTAATATTTGAACTTACACCAACACCAAAAGTCGCCTTACCTGTAGTAAGATCTAAAATATGAATATATGCTGCCGCCTTTGCATCAGAGCCTTCACCAAGTGCATGCTCTGAATAATCAAGAATTTTAGTATTAATACCAAGTTCTTTCAAAAGTGCATTCTTTACAGAGTCAATTGGACCATTACCTGTTGCTTCAGCTATTATTTCCTTACCATGATCCGTAAATACAACCTTGGCAAGAGTATCATAATCTCCTTCACAATCTGACATATCTTCTATTCTACACTTTCTAAAATGCAATGGCTCTTTTTTCTCTAAGTATTGCTCACTAAACTGCTGCATAATCACTTCTGGTGCTACTTCCCCTTGTTTCTCTGCAATCTTTTGAATCACATCTGCAAACTCTTTATGCATTCCTTTTGGTAATTTATATCCAAAGTAAGTATCCATAACAAAAGCAACCCCACCTTTACCAGACTGACTGTTAATGCGAACGATTGGTTCGTATACTCTGCCTAAATCAGATGGATCAATTGGAAGGTATGGCACTTCCCATATAGTACTTTTTCTGTCGTTCATCGCCTTGATACCTTTATTAATAGCATCCTGATGAGATCCGGAAAATGCAGTAAATACAAGTTTACCTGCATATGGGTGCCTGATATGAACAGGAATTTTATTGCAGCGTTCATATACATCTATAATTTCATTTACATTCTCTATTTCAAGTTCAGGATTTATACCCTGAGAAAACATATTATAAGCAACATTTAAGATATCAACATTACCTGTTCGTTCACCATTTCCGAATAAAGTCCCTTCTACCCTGTCACATCCTGCCAGTATGGCAAGCTCTGTAGCCGCAACTGCAGTCCCTCTGTCATTATGGGGATGAATGCTTAGGATAATTGATTCTCTATTCTTAAAATGCTTATTCATCCATTCAATCTGGTCAGCATATACATTTGGTGTTGTCATCTCAACCGTTGCCGGCAAATTAAGAATTACTTTATTCTCTTTTGATGCCCCCCAAGTATCTAATACGGCTTCGCAAACTTCAAGTGCATAATCAAGTTCTGTACCCGTAAAACTTTCTGGAGAATATTCAAGAATAATTTTTCCTGGGAAATCTTTGGCATAATGTTTGACCAATTTTGTTCCTTCAATGGCAATCTCTTTGATTTCATCCTTACTCATACTAAATACAACATCTCTTTGCAATACAGATGTTGAATTATAAATATGAACAATCGCAGTTTTAACACCTTCCAATGCCTCAAAAGTTCTTTGAATAAGATGTTCTCTGCATTGTACTAAAACCTGAATCACAACATCATCAGGAATCAGTTTTCGATCCACCAATTGTCTTAAAAAATCAAATTCTATCTGTGAAGCTGATGGAAAACCAATTTCAATTTCTTTAAATCCTAACTTCACCAATAAATTAAAAAATTCTATCTTTTCTTCAACGACCATTGGTTCAATTAGTGCCTGATTACCATCTCTAAGATCTACACTGCACCAGACAGGTGCTTTTCTAATCTCATTATTAGCCCATTCTCTATTAGGCATTGAAACAACCGGTACTCTTTTATAGCGCTTATATTTATTCATAATAAAATCCTCCTAATTTACAATATTATTTACAAATTACTTTTTTATCAAGTTATTGTAAGCTTCGGAGTCGGTATATCACACTATATTTTTTGATTATAAATAATTTTGCCTTGTCTACTCTAGTCCCATCCAAATCATTCCTTTATTTGTTTATTGTGACTAATTATAACACCCGATTGTTTTTTTATCAAGTGAAACTTAATTCAGATTATTTCTTATCCAATTCCCTTCCCATTAGAACTCCCATTACAGATGCCATCATAAGACCTCTTGTCCATCCGCTGGAATCACCTAAGCAGTATAAATTCTTAATATTTGTATTAAATTTTTCATCCATTTTTATGCGGTTACTATAAAATTTAATCTCCGGGGAATAAAGCAGGGTTTCTGTACTTGCAAAACCAGGCACTACGGTATCAACAGCTTTAATAAAATTGATAATGTTCACCATGGTTCGGTATGGCATTGCAGATGTGATATCTCCTGCAATGGCATCTGGCAATGTAGGTTTGACATTTGAACGGTCTAACTCTTTTTGCCATGTTCTCTTTCCATCAAGTATATCTCCAAAACGTTGAACAAGAATTTGACCATTTCCTAACATATTAACCAATTCGCCTACTTTCTTAGCATATTCAATAGGTTGGTTAAATGGTTCACTAAAATTATGAGAGCACAGAATTGCTAAATTTGTATTTTGAGATTTTAATTTCTTATAGGAATGACCATTTACTACTGCTAAATTATTGTCGTAATTCTCCTGGCTTACAAATCCACCAGGATTTTGACAGAATGTTCTTACTTTATTTTTAAATGGAAGTGGATAACCAATTAATTTAGATTCATACAGTACATTATTAACATCTTCCATTATTTCATTTCTAACTTCTACTCTAACGCCAATATCCACAGTTCCTGATTGATGTTCAATATTATGAACTTCACACATCTTCTCAAGCCAGTCTGCCCCTTTACGTCCTGTGGCAACAACAATATTATCACTGTAAAGGGTTTGTACTTCCTCTTCCTTTCTTGCATCAGCTACTAGAACACCCGTACAGGTACCATTATCGACAATAATATCTTTACAGACTTGTCCAAAATGAATTTCTACTCCATTCTCTACAAGATAATCTTCAATTTTGTTATATATGACCTGTGCTGACTCTGTTCCCAAATGTCTGATCGGACAATCTACCAGCTTTAAACCAGATTGAATTGCTCTTTTGCGGATATCCTTCACTTTCTCACCATTATCCACACCTTCTATCTTAGTATCGGCTCCAAAGTCAAGATAGATTTGGTCTGTGTAATTAATCATTTCCTGAGCAAAATCAGATCCAATGAGATTTGGTAAATCTCCCCCAACTTCGTAACTTAAGGATAATTTACCATCGGAAAAAGCTCCGGCACCTGAAAATCCTGTTGTAATATGACAATATGGTTTGCAATTTACACATTTTTTGGTTTTAACTTTTGGGCAATTTCTCTTTTCAATGGATACCCCTTTTTCAACAATTGCAATTTTCTTCTCTGTTCCACTCTTTATCATTTCAAGAGCTGTAAAGATTCCTGCTGGTCCTGCTCCCACAATAATTACATCAAATTTATTCATAGATTTCCTCCTATAACTATCCTGAGATAGTTTCGTTTCTTAATTGATAATTTAAATATTGGTTTTCCTGCAATATGGTTTTGATGCAAAATCAGATAATTTGCACCAAAACCATATGTTCTAAACTGTATTATTAATTTGTAAGTTATAAGTGATCTTCAAAGATGATTTTATATTTCTTCTCCAAGTCCATTCTCAATAAGATTCTTAATGGCTGCTAAAGCTTTCTCTTCATCTTCTCCTTCACAAATCAATTCTATTTCACTATCAGATTTTACACAAGCTCCCAATACACTTAATACACTTTTGGCATTTGCGATACTGTGCTGATATTTAAACGATATCTTAGACTTGAATTTTAGTGCTTCCTCACATAAGACACCTGCAGGTCTTAGGTGTAATCCGGATGGATTTTTCACCATGACTTTAGCGCTAACCATTATAAAACCTCCTATAAATCCCCATTGATTATTTTTCAATCATCATTATTAATCTCTTCATTTACTTCAACATTCTCTAAAGTCATCTCATTTGCACTCTTTAAAGATATACTCAGTGTGGGAACCTCTAATAACTGTATTCCATCCAATGTTTCCACATGTAACTCTACCTCATGAATATCAAAATCTAAACCGTTTAAATCGATATACGGATTCAGAGAATTAATTGTCACATTCTTTAAATCTTTGGCCAATCCTGTTACTTTAATAACTAAGTCCTGATCATCATTAAAATTAAAAGTAGCTCCTGGTGGTAAATTTTTTATCTCTATATCATTTGTATTAAATGATATATTCTTTTCCTGGAGCTTCTCAATTGTCACTTTGATCATAATTGACTTACTGTCTTCTGCTAATATAGTACCCTCTGGAATATACTGTGTTAAATCTATTTCTTCTTCAATATTAACAAACGCATTTTCTATATCTACTTCAATAGGAATAGAATTTATATTTTTTAGTAAGCCGGATGCTCCTGCAATTGTGATTTCTTTTGGCTCATACTCAATATCTACAAGGCGGTATCCAGACAAGGCTGTTCCTTTTGATTTAATATCAAGATTAATGGTTTTTGTTTTTAATACAGAAGCAGATAATTGTATATTTTTATTACTAAACGTTAATTTACTGGAATCTATACTTCTTCCGTCTGCATCATATGCTTTGGGTTCTCCTTTTGCAGTAAAATCTTCTGAAGCATTGGATACATCAATATCTACTCTTATCTGGTCAATACGTGCAATCTGTGATTTTGCACCACTTACCTGTATTATATTAGGTTTTGCCTTAATGGTCCCTATAAGATAGCCTTCTTCCTCTGTTCCCTTTGGTACGATTGTTATCTTAAACTGTTTTGTATCTATATCTTCTAAAGCAACTTTTAAAGTTGATACTTTTCCCAGGGTCAGCTGCTCAACAGGTTTTGAACAGGTAACTGTGATAGGAACTGCATTGGTATACGACAGGTTGGACAAGTCAGCTACTGCCTTTATGTCACTTACCCGAATGGTATCCAAAACACTTCTCTTTGCTTTCACTGTTACATCTACGGTATTGCCTTCCAAAACTTCATAAACTTTATCCAACGATTTTATGGCTTCTTCATGTTGAATTTCAACGACGATATCACGAAACGGCCTGGTAGTAACCGGATCATCAATATTAACAATTACAATCCATAATAAAGTAGCAAGAATGAGCGATAGGATTTTCATACCTAAGTTTTTAGTCAGCTTTTTTTTCATTCCCTCGTCTTCCTTTCCACAATTTAATTCCTTTGACTTCTGTGGTCTTCTTTTTCATATCCTGCAATTTTGTTTTTAAATAATCTCCATCTATATTTCTTATTAATCTTCCACTTTCCGCCACAGAAACTTTTCCTGTCTCTTCAGAAACAATAATTGTAACTGCATCTGTTTCTTCACTGATACCAATACCCGCACGATGTCTCGTACCAAGATCTTTACTCAGCTGCATGTTATCAGATAAAGGTAAATAGCAGGTTGCAGCTGCAATCCGGTTTTCACGAAGAATAACTGCACCATCATGAAGCGGGGTATTATGCTCAAATATATTAATTAATAATTGACTGCTGATAATTGAGTCAATTTGTATTCCTGTTCTCTCATACTCTGACAATATTATATTTCGTTCAATCACTATAAGTGCTCCCGTCTTAGTTTTTGCTAATTCGAAAGTAGCACGAACGATTTCAGAAATAATCTTATCAGAAAATTTTTCATTTTTATCTTTAGAATCTTCAAACTGGATGATTGAAGATACAAGATTTTTTCTTCCTAATTGCTCTAATGCTTTACGAAGTTCGGGTTGAAATACGATAACAACTGCAACAATACTTACACTAATAGTATTCTTAAAAATCCACAGGATAACATTAAGATGAAGAATAGATGCAATCAAGCTGAAGATAAGCAAAACAATAATACCTTTAACGATTACCCACGCTTTTGTATTCTTAACCCATAAAATAATATGATATAATGCAAAAGCAATTATTAAGATTTCAAATATATCCGTCTTTGTAAACTGAGGCAAAGACATCCATATAAGGTAATTATCTATAAAATTTTTTATTGCATCCATATTTTGTCCTCCAAGTCAGGCAAAATCAAGCTAAATTGATTTCATTTGGCGCAAACTTCTAACGCAAGAACAATTTCCTTTCACATTTGAAGCTCCCAGCCAGCTCTTCTATAAAATAATTGATTTACAGATACTATTATATGATAAATAATATAATAGTTTATCTATTATTTAGTATCTTCATCTGATCCTTTATCATCTCTGATCAAATCCATAAGATGATGTGCACCATCGGAACCTTTTCTTGAATTAATTCTCTTTACATTGATCTCTGGCGCTGTAATATTAATTTTAGGAACCGCCTTTACATAATAATAATAATCGTCATCTTCAAATTGCACATTTTCAACCCTTGTATAATCCAAATTCAAACGAAAGAATTGTATTATATATACTAATCCAGATGATATAATGGTTCCGATTATCATAATAATAATTTGACCCGAAACATCAATACTTAAATCCACTATTAAAAATGCTAAAATATTAATGACTGCTCCGGTTAATATTGCAAAATCAAAAGCATGATCTATTTTTTGTCTTCTAATTAAATACGTTATTATTATTACTACTGCAAAAATTATAATTGTAAATAATAATTCTTTATTACCTAAAATCATATCCATAACATATTTATAGTACTGTAAAGTGTCTTCAATACTTGTTTCACTTGGAATTCCAGCTACGGTCTTTATTATCTTAAACAAATAGTAAACTATAACTCCGCATGCCATGGGAACGATCGATACAGGTGTACTTATTAATCCTAATAAAATTGGTATTACATATGGTATTTTTAATATATATAAGATTGGAATAGCCAGCACTATATAGCTTAAATTTGCTGTAAAACGCAGTAATAAAAAATATAAAATAAACATTATAACTATAGTCATAACAGCCAACACCCTGGATACAAAGTATATGTGCCCTATGGATAAAGCTGCTGCCAGTAAAATCAATATTGAAATAGGTGTGAATGCGCATAGTAAAGATAAGAGAAGTACTACGAAAATTTTGCTAAGTCTCACGTCATATCCTAATGTACTGTTAATCATACTAAAAACTATAACAGCTAAAATAAATTTTGAAACTGGCTCTATGATATGACCGTATTTCTGATATATAGCTTTAACTTTCTCTTTTAATACCAATAAATCCATCATCTTCTACCCCTCCTTACCTTATGTCACTTTTTTCTGTTTTATATATTTCATTCAATTCTTTTAAATCTTTATTATATTTCACTAAATGCTTCCTTGTATTTTTATATTTTATGGTAGTAATGATAATTGTTAAAATCACATAGACAATTACTGCTGCTAAATACAAAACAAGCAAATAAATCCCCATCTGTTTATAATTAATCACTGTTGCATTCGTAATAAAATATTCTACATTATAAAGACCTACCAACGCAAATAGAAACAGAAAGCCTACCGTAATCGAAACAATAGTTTTAAGTATATTATATCGTATATAATCACCTTTATAAAAATGGCTTATTTTAATATCATTTTTACCATTTCCCTGTTCATATAAAGCCAACTTGGTCATGATCTTTATTTTATTATTATTAAGCATTTTCCACCTCGATAGCAAGATAACTTTCTTCGAATTTATTGTCCTGCGAGTAATTTCGCCCTTACCAATTCTATTTCATTGATACAATAAATTCTTCGAATTTATTGTCCCGTGAGTAATTTCGCCCTTACCAATTCTATTATATTGATACAATAAATTCTTTGAATTTATTGTCCCATGAGCAATTTTACCCTTGCAAGCAAGTAAAATTGCTTACACGAACATTATAACATAAAGAAAAAGCAATTTCGAGCACTATTTTGTTATTGCCTCTTGATATGCATAAACTATTTTATCTATTAACCAACTACTTATACAAAAATAGACTTAAACTCTATAAGATCATACCCTAAAGATACTACAAAATGACATAAAATAAACCTCGAATCCAATTAGTCTATAATTAAATGCGAGGCAAATCTTTTTAACTGTTTATCAAATACTGTTTATAACTATTATATTTTCATATTTATTTGCTCCTATGTTGAAAGCTTTCTAGTACGACATCTCTTTATCCAACTTTTTAGTACTTACTTCATCCCATATTTATTGATAATCAATCACTATTAGTATTTACCCACACAATAGACAAATGGATATTCTATGTATATTAATACAACTTAATTAGTAATAAATAAAGGGTAATTTCTTTTGTTCTTCTGAAGGTGTAATACCAATACTTATTATTTTAATTTTGATAATACTATCATTTAAATAATTACTATTGACCCATTCAATAAAAGTATCTAAATTTACCATACAATCATGGAGCATAGCCCATTTATCAAATTCTGATTGATATTGTACTAAATTATCTATAATATGATCTGGACATTCAATCAAATCGCAATGATAAGTATTTTTCACTAATACTTGCATAAAACTCGTCTCCTTTACTAACTGTACAGCATTGCAATATAATTATTACATATTAACATGAAATTTTACAGTATGAAATTTACAATGTAACTGTTTTTTAGCTTGAATTAATATAATAATGTATTTTTTTGCTTACGTCTGTTTAGCATTTCCTTTTAACATAGATAGCAATGATAAAAATGAATTCCCCTGGTAAATTTTAATTCCATTATTGTTCAAAATTATGATTCTATTATTTCTATATTTAAAATCATTTTTTATAATGTATTTTAGGGCTACTTCCTGAGACATAAACATTTTCATACATCGCAGGGTAATCAAAACTATTAAATTTATTATTATAACTAACATAAACTTCTATATCATCATGTTGTTTTATCCACAATTCCAAATCTTTATGCACACGCTGTAAATACCATCCTATGATACAAATTTTTAATTCCAAAATCAAAATGAAGGCAATCATTAATCCGCTTTGTTAACACAAATATTTTCTTTTTATCAATTTTATTCTGATTAAAAAGTCCAAGATAATATTCTTTATTTTGAAGCCTATGCTCTTCTTATACTTTTTCATTACAATTTTCATATTTTTTAGTAGTTCATCCGAATGTGATTTTTTTAAAATTGTAGAACTTGATTTTGTTTCCAATACTATTGCAGGTTCAGTTTTATCATCAGGAAGATACCATCCATCTGGTTTATCTATCACTCCTTTAAATCCAAGCTGATTAAAAGTTGTAATCTGTCCCACTCCACTTTTTGCATGTTCACAATTCTCTAATCCTAGTATTTTTCCAGCAATATCTCTAACTTCATCTTCCGTTAGTATCTTCATAGCCATATCCGGCTTTCACCATCCTCATATTTACTGTAATTAAAATTATGAGAGATGATATTTTAACATACCATCTCTCACTTTAAGCGTATCCTCTTTATTTGGCCGTAAATCGGTCATATATATTGTAACCAATACACTCCAAAGTGCCTCATTTTACTAGCTTTATTTCTCCAACGACTTCATCGTAGGAAAATGAACTTTGGAATTACTTGACACCTGACCAATGCAATTTATTTTTGTGAGCTTTATGCCGCATGTGTGGAATATTTCAAAGGGTAAATTATTCCCGCATAAATAACCCAAATGTATATCACTTTGTCTCACTTCCAATGAATCCCCCCTTTTTCTCATATTCTTCTATGGCAATAAGAGCAGCACCAAGCGCACCGACTATTTGAGGTTCTGGAGGCACATAGATCTTTTGGCCAATATATTTTTCTAATTTACAAACCAAACCTGTATTTTGGGCTACTCCACCAGTCATTACAACAAGAGGATCTATCTTTGCTTTTTCTAACAGGGCAACTGTTCTGCAGCATACAGAATCATGAATCCCATCAATAATGTCTTCGATCGTATTTTCCTCAGCTATTTTAGATATAACTTCTGACTCTGCAAATACTGTACAAACACTGCTTAGCTTAATCTCTTTAGTAGCATGTGCTGACAGTTTCCCCATCTGGTCAACACGAACATTCAGAATTCTTGCCATGGCCTCAAGAAACCTTCCGGTACCAGCAGCACACTTTTCATTCATTATGAAGTCTTCAGCTCTCCCATGTTCATTTACTTTTATTACCTTGCTGTCCTGACCACCAATATCTAGAACTGTTCGTACTTGTGGATAGAAGTATATTGCACCTTTGGCATGACAAGATATTTCCGTGACATCTTTAGCGGTTTCATTCACATTTTTCCTTCCATATCCTGTACTCACAATATACGTTATATCAGACTCTAAAAGATTGTTCTTTTCACATAGTGAGCTTATTGCTTTTTGGGCGGATTCTTTATGATTCGGACTTGTTGGAATTACCTCATAACAGATTATTTCTTTTTCGCTATTAATAAAAACAACATTGGTAGAACTGGAGCCAATATCAATTCCTGCAAACATATACTCCTCCCTCCTTAAATATACAATCTACAAAATCATATTTAGATATTTACTTCTAATCTGGCTATAGCCAAGGTTAATGTCGGCGATGACATCTTTTTCTGTCCGAAATCCCAGCCTTTATAACTTGTGTATTGTGATTCTGGAATAAAAGAGCCATCTTCGTTTTGTTTTTCCAATATTATGGATAGCATTTCATTGTAAGCCGCCTGTTGCCTTGCATACTCAAATTTACTTAATACTTGAACAACATGAATAATATCAAACCAGTGATTAGGGTATTTTAATTTTTTAAAATCAGTTCCCATGCCAAACATATATATCTTTCGTTCTCTTGTATTTATCCAATGATTACAAATTGAATCAATAGCATTTTTCACAAATTCTTTATTGTGATATTCTGGTAACAACGAGAAAACTTGTAATGACCATAGTGATCCCACCGGGCAATAATCTGTTTTTCTTCCCGGACCATGGAATTTATTAACAGATCCTGTACATCTCCATCCATTATCCTCTGCTTTTGAAATTAAAAATTGTATCCCTTTCTTTACCCGTTCATCCTCTTTATATCCTAATGCTATTAAAAAATGGATTAGTAGGGGAAAATCACACATTAACCAGTCCATATGTGGCTCTTTTGCACCTCCATACGCTTCTGGAACATGTAATAGGGATAGGAACACACCCTCTTCATTTTGGTTTTCAAAGATTTTATTTGCCAGGTCCTGCATCACCTTATCTGAACGATCTAATCCCATTTCCAGTAAAAGATATGCTTTGTGAATAGGATGATTTACGTCATTATGTCTGACCAATGGTGGCTCTGGCCACTGTTCAACAATTTCTACGGTCTTTTTTACTTCATCACATTCTAGTAACCGCTTTTTCTTTTCTATTGCAACATTCTCATCCTGTTCAAGAAATTTACTAATACCATATTCTACCCAGGGTTCATTCTGTCTCTTTAAATACTCCATACAATCATACTTTAATTTCATAGCCAACTCCTCCAAAAATTTTATTTGTGAGCCTCAAGAATATAATAAGTCTTTTTCTTCTCTACCAACTCGAAAGAAAAACCTTTCTTCTCAAATAACGCTTTTACTTCCTGTACATTCAAATAATGATCATCAAAGATAGATTCCATGATACTGATTCGCCCCATAGATTTCAATATTCTTACCATTTCATTGATACTTTCATCCATCTTAACAATCTCGCCAAGAACTAGGTTAATGCAGATCAGATCAACAGAATTATCTGATAAATCAATCCTACTACTATCTCCCTTTAGATATCTGATGTTATTCAAATTCTTCTTTTCAGCTCTATTTTGAGTTATCTGCAGCATTTTTTCTCTGATATCCATAGCAATCACAGTTCCATTAATATTCTCTGCCAAAGGTAAAGAATAATATCCTGGACCACAGCCCAAATCCAAGATCACAGGATTTTCAATTTCCTTATCTATATTTAAATTATCAATATACTTTTTGGTTGAAAATAATATATATCGTAAGGGCTGCAGTAATACATACGGTGGAGCCGTTGATGGTATCATTTTAACTTTACCTACATCTGACTTTATTTTTCCCACAATGATAAAGTTTATAATAACAGTGACAACAACGACAACTCCAAGAAATAGGTAATCATACCTTAAAAAAGGCATTAAAATGGCGATTAAAAACGCGAATACAATTCCGCCGAAGATTGGTCCAGCATCCCTCTGCAGCCCGCGTTTCCAATTGGCTTTGCCCTGAACTGGAATATCAAGAACCTTTCCACGATATGGTAATAGCCTCGGTACCCTTTTTTTATATGTATCGTAAAATTCATTACATATATTCATCAAGTATTTCTCTTCTACATAGATTTGATGCAAATGTACTGCTATAGTAGGTAAAACAGCGATAAGTACAACCTGCCACGAACCAAAAATCAAACTAAACCCAAGAGTAAGGATAATTGCACTAAAATACATTGGGTTTCTGCAATATCGGTAAGGCCCATTTGTAATAATACCATTTGTTGCTATAGGCTCAACAGAATTAATATTTTCCCAGTTATACATAGCTGTCCATATCCTTAAAATTATACCGATAAACATGACAACTGTACCTGTTCCGAGCATTGGCTTACTAAACCTTTTGTTCTCATCTAAAACAAAATACAAAAGTCCTATAGCCACCGGAATAACACCCATTAATACCCGATATTTATATAATAGAAGATGTATTCTTTTCATTAATTTTCCTCCAGAATTACTTGATGTATTCTTTTATCCAACTATGACTATTAATTAGACTAAAATTCTCATTATTTAATTCTTGAATATCTTTCTCCTTAAAGGGTATTGCTGCTAATAATGCATTTCCATCCATAAATAGTTCTTCTGTTACTTCGTGATACAAATGGTATTTCTTATTCTTACAAATTAGTCCACAGCCAGTACCCTCTTCGCAAATGATCCTTTTCGTATAACATTTTCTAGTCAATGCGACCATTACATTGCTTTTATGGATATAAATGTACATTCCCTCTTTTTGTAATTTTCTGATTAGTGGAAATGTCTCTGGGATATAATCGAATTCAACTCCATAAATATCATTACTTTTTAAAAATTTTAGAGTTAATTTGTAATTCAAATTTGATAAATGAAATAATTTCTTATCTGCAAAATTTGAAATCATATTATCCTTCCCCATGACTGAAGGCATGGCAGGCCTGGCTCTCATTGGTACTGAGATGGTCTGTCGGCCTAATATTACCCTTAAATTCTTTAAAGATAATGATTTTTTGATTTGGCTGATACCAAAATCATTTGCAATGATATAAACTGGCAAATCATATGTATTTATCTTACATAACTGCTCCTTTACCAAATTTATTTCATAATCATTCAAGCGCGGATATATGAAAGATAATCTTTTTCTATACTTTTGAGTTAAGTTTATAGCTTCATCCAACTGATCATCCGATAAGCACTTTTTGAAACAAAATTCATCCCCAAATCGAAGTTCAGAAGTTTCTTGTGGAATTTGAAAGCTCTCAATATCCTTTAGATCATAACAATCAATACACTGTACTAACTGATTCATCTATACCCTCTCTTTCATAAAAACATTTCTTTAACCGACAGACTCCATGAAGTTCTGGAGTAGTACGCTTTAGATTTTCTAAATACTTCTCATAGCCTTTTATATCATCGCTTTCCAAAAGCTTAATTAATGCCGCATACTCCCCTGGAACCCGCTCCTGATATTCTATTGGCTGGCATCTCCCTTCTATCTTTAAGACAGAAACATTCGTTTTTAAAAGATCAGGCAGATAACATACTGAACAGAATGGAAAGCTATTCAAACAGTTGAGATTCATTTTTTCACCACTTTTCCAATCCTCCATTTGAAAAGTAAACATACAAGGATTACGAATACCAATTGAAACAAATGATTTGTCGCTATCTAATTTCCATAGCGGATCATCCGGGAATTCAACACTTTGCTTTTTATAGGAATGGGATAAATAGCAATTCCCATTAACATTAGAGCACCCCTGACCGTGAATAAACGCCTCTATCTCTATATTGTATGGATTATTTACCAAGCTGGATAATTCTTTTAATGTAGTATCCGGTGGAGCAACGACTCTTGCTACATTGAACTGTGAATAAAAGCTCATAGCCTCCTGATTTCTCACTGTAGCAAAACTTCCTATATGTATTGGAGTTTTCACTTTCATCTGTTCTAATAATAAAATCAAACCTAAATCAGCTACTATAAAACTATCTACCTCTGACTTTACTGCCTGCCTTATATGCGGTTTTGCCAAAATCTCAAGAATGTCAGCCATAAATGGTAGATTAAGTACAAAGTTTACCTTGCGATTTCTGGCATGGGCATACTCTGTAACCTTTGTTAATTCAGCAAAGTCTATCAGGCTTCCATAGCTTGGCCTGCCATTAAAAGTAACATGCTTAATTCCTTTTAAACGCACACCACAATAAATTTCATTTGCTCCCGCACCGATTGCCTTCCTAGCTGCCTCGAATGAGCTTACCGGGGCATTAATACTAACAGGTTTCATCTGATACCACACTCCCATCTTCAATTTTAATAATCCTACTTGCTTTTTTTACAAGATTCATATTATGTGTAATGTAAATGACAGTCTTACCATCTTCCTCATGAATCTGTTGTAAGGTATCAAATACAAACTCTGACATCTTGCTATCTAAACTCCCAGTTGGTTCATCCGCCAAAATAATATCAGGCTCATTAACCAAAGCCCTGATAATCGCTACTCTTTGCTGCTCTCCCCCTGATAACTTGCCGGGGTATTTATTTAACTGATTTTTCAATCCATACTTATGAAACAATTGAATCACGTTCTCTTTTTTAGGTAAATCAATTCCTGATTCACTTACAAGAAGAGGCAGCAATGCATTATCTAAGGCAGATAAGGTAGGTATTAAGCGAAACTGTTGAAATATAAATCCTATCACTTCATTACGAAGTTTTGACTTTTCGTTATAATCCATACTCAAAACATTCTTGTCCTTAATTTTCAATTGCCCAAAGGTAGGCGTATCTAAGGTTCCCAACATGTTAAATAAAGTTGTTTTACCCGCTCCACTGGGCCCAACAATAGCAATTAATTCGCCTTTCTCTATTTCTAATGATACATCCCGGACACCAAAAAATTCAGTTTCTGAATTTTGGTTATAAATTTTTGATATATTTCGTGCTTTAATGATCATCTATCCACCTCATCTTAATGCCTCAATTGGTTCTTTTTTCAGTGCTTTTTTTATTGGTATTACTCCAAAGAATAATACAATTGCAATCCCTAAGAAAAGAGATAGACTAAATATAAAAGCAAAATTAGGTACCGTTAATATTTGTGCAATATACTGTGTAATCAATACCACCAATAAGCCTCCGACAAAGCCTGCAATCCCCCCAATAATGCCAAGGAATGTCAGTTCTAATATTAGAGTTTTCATAATTGTTTTATATGGAGCTCCTACCGCCATCATAATTCCTATTTCCTGACGTCGCTCCGTTATATTTACAATGACCATATTCATTATACCGATTCCGCTTACCAGTAGGCAGAAGACTCCTATGAATGATATAATTAAATCAAATTGATAGAGTATTTCTGAAACTGTGCTTTGCAGCTTTTCAGTATATACAGTGCTAAAAATTCTATTTGGATACTTGTCTTCCAAAATATTGTTGATTTTTTCATCCGTTGCTTTTGTTTTATTTTTATCTATTACCTTCACTTCGATTACATCGTAATAATCTTTACTCACAAATTTATTGACCATCTCCAGTGGAAGGTAAATCACAATATTTGGTGTCACAATGGATTCTATCCTTCCTGACAGCCCATCTGTCTCTTTAAAAACTCCTTTTGTATTGACTTCGAGGTTACCAATTTTCAACTTATCGCCGACTTCTATAGTCTCGGAAAAAGCCTTTGTACTTATATCATAGCCAACATTTGCTGTCAGGCCGTCTCCCTTTTCCAGAACACTTCCTTTGTCAATTTTTAAAGGTGTCATCTGATGGAATGTGTCAAGGTCCACAAACTGAATAAAGCAATTTGTACTCTCGCCCTTAAAAGTAACTGTCGTCTCATAATTTATAACCGGGCAGACACTCTTAACATTTTCGATTTTTTTAAGTTCATCCACCACATCATCATCCAGACGCAAGGATGCTGATTTTTCAAATGTTTGCGTTGGCGGAGAAACGCTGATATCTACCTTTTCTGGTAGTACAATAATTCTACCAGCTCCAAAGCTTTCAAAGTCCTTTCTTAACTTTTGGTCAAACGCTTGTCCTAATGATATGGAACCGGCCGTGGCAGAGATTCCGATCACAATCCCTATAAAAGTCAGAATTGTACGGCTTCTGTTTCTTCCTAAATTCTTAAAAGTAAATTTAATCAATTGCTTATTCGTATTTTTGAATATTATAAACAAACACACACACAACAGTACTATAATAACAATAATAATGATTGTTGAAGCGGAAATATCAACATTTCTTTCCTTGGTCAAAGTAACTTGATAACTATCACTTATTTCTCTCTTTTCTCCTCTTGCTGTATATGTGGATACAATCTTTAAATTTTTCTGATTTTCTTTTTCACTGGAGAAAGAAAGGCTTTTAGATATTCTTTCTTCCCCTTTTAGAGTCTCAAAATCATAAGCCACTAAAATATCATTATTACTTTCATCATAGACAGTTACAATTACATCCTCTAATTCATCTTTGCTATTATTATATAAACCTAATAAAAATTTATTTTTCCCGGTTTCTTCAAAACTGAAATTTAGAACACCTTTTTTTATAGAGCTAATTGCATCTTCAGCAACATCTTCATAGGAGAATTTATCTATCATTAAATTAGTTTCCTGATCCGTTCTAAGCTCTCCATTTTCGGCAGGTGTATTAATAGCAATTCCCTTAATTTTTGCGTAATCTGAAAGAGCTGCTAATGAAAAATAATGTGGGTAATAAGGATTCTTATATGGATTTAGACCAAGTACGGTATAATATGGATGTTCCCAGCCTCCATACTCCTCCTGATTTTCAATTAGATACTTTATCCCCTCTTCAATTTCGTTCATGTATTTATCTGAATCTACTTTCATTAATGCCATAATCGCCCATGCAGTCTGTTCTGGAGTACTAGGTCCCATCTTAGTAAAAGTAATTCCATTCTTCTCACTCCACCAAGCAAAATGTTCTCCCCATCCACCATCATTATTCTGCTGAGCAATAATCCAATCTACCGCCTTTACAACGAATTCATCGGTCATATCATATCCTATGTCCGATAGACCTTGCAAGATGCAGGAAGTACCATACAAGTAGCACAGTCCCCATCTCCCATACCAGGCTCCCTGATCATTTTGATCCTTCTTAATATATTCGATGCAATTTTGTACAACCTGATCATCTACAGTGTAACCACATGAGGCCAACGCAGTCAGTACATGTCCTGTAACATCGGCTACACTTGGATCCTCTGTTGATTCTGGTGGGGCTTTATAATCCTTATCACCGTTAAACCGCTCAAAGGTTCCCCATCCTCCATCATCGTTCTGCATATATAGAAGCCATTCTTTCCCTTTTTCTATGGCCATTCTTTTCTTATATTCAGTAGAATATGAGGTAAAATGCAAATCATTTAATGCAGTGATGGCTAATGCGGTATCATCGTTATCAGGATAGAGTATATTATATTCATTGTATGACCAGCCACCCGAAGGAACATTTGACCAATTGTAGCCTCCTCCTTGAGTCTGAGCATTCATAATCCAGGTTGCTGCTTTTAGCAGGCTCTCAGCCGAAGAATCTATATTTGATTTTCGTAAAGCACTAATGGCAAACGATGTATCCCAGACACTTAATACAAATCTTTTTTGATACCCATCGGGATCCCTGTTACTGTTAATCCACTTCATGCCTTTACTAATTCGTGGTGCATGTTTTACGCTGTCTATTTCATACAATGCAATCATATTAAGGCAGGTACCCAAAAGAGTATACCAACACCCATCTTCCAATTGGTGCGATACCATCCATTGCTCGGCTAAATTTAACTCTTGTGCCTTGATATGTAGATTTTCTCTTTTTTTATATTCTTTGATTACACTCATGGCAATTCCAGCCTCTCGTCCCCATGCCATACTGGAATATGTACTATGCTCATCGGTGTTATCTAAGTACAATATTGACAGGTCTGGAAAAAATATTTCTGAATTCGGACTTTCCCAAGGTTCTTCGTAAAGGTCAAAAAGTGAATAGAATGTTTTACAGAAGATATCTGAGTTTTTTATACCTCCATTATTTTCAACAAAGACAGCACTTTTTTTTAGCTCTTCACACCCTTCATCTACACCATTTACAATCAGCGCTAATCTAACTATAGCAGTTATAGAAATATCTGACTTTCCGCCTTCATCAAAAAAACCCCAGCCTCCATCTTTATTAATATGCTCCAAAAGCCATTTTGCTGATGTTTGCAAATCATTTTCCATATCTTCTATCTGCAAATACTTAGCAGTTACCATAAAATATGCGGTTTCTCTTGGATTAATCCTAATTCCCGCCTGCCATAATCCCCGATCAGTCTGAAGAGACATCAAATAATTTGCAGCCTTTACAATAGAGTCTTCTATCTGTTCCTCTGTAACAGGAGCTGCATTCGCAGTTACAGGATTGACAAGTAATACTACAAAGATAATAATAAGACTAAATGAAATTACTTTTTTGAACAATCTTCTTCAACTCCTTTACTACATTTATCTGTGAAAGATTTAAAATAATATTCAAGGAACTAGGATTCGCTAAAATACGCAACACAATATTCTTCCATGAATAATATTTCTTCATCGCATAATATTGCCCCTGTTGTAATTCCATAGGTTTCATATTATGAGGTGTGAAAACTACATGTGCAGCGTCGTAGTTCTTCCATTGATAGTCGAAAATCCTGTTTTCCAGACGATACTGATCATAAAGAGGAGTTCCTGGATATGGAACCAATATGCCAAAGTTAGCTACATCTAATTTTGCTTTTCTTGCAAATTCAAGCGTTCTATCAAATATTTCGGTATTATCATTTTCAAAACCAAAAATAAATGCACCATGGACTATGATTTTCTTTTTTCTAATCTTCTTAATTTGCTCAATAAAGGAAGATGTCTTGTTGACATTTTTACGATTGGAAATCAAGTTATTATCATCAATGGATTCAAATCCAATGAACAGTCCTACACAACCACTTTTTTTTGCCAAATCCAGTAATTCATCATCATTAGCAATGCTAATGGAACATTGACTAAACCATTTTATTTTTAGGGGAATAAGTGTCTTAAAAAATTCTTTTGCAAATTCTCTATTTCCCACAATGTTATCATCAACAAAAACAATTACCGGCATTCCACCTTTCGGAAAACTTTTGATCTCCTCAATTATTTTGGCAATTTCTCTTGTCCTGTAGGTAGGTCCATATATTTTCTTGACCAAACAAAATTCGCATGAATTTGGGCATCCTCTGCTCATCAATACTGTTTTTGTTACCAAATAACCCCTTTTACTAAAAATTTCTCTTGAAATTCGTGGGATTATCAAGGGATTCATTTCTATCTCTGCTTTATAAACTGATTTATAACTTCCTTTTTCAAAATCTTCAAGAAACTCACCCCAGGTTACTTCGCTTTCACCAATGAAAATAACATCTGCATAAGTAAGGCACTCTCCAGGCATAACCGTTGGATGCATACCTCCCATTACTATTAAAGCACCGGTTTTTTTATATTGTTTTGCTATTTCAAATGCTGCCTGTGCAGCTGGGGTGGATACTGTAATTGCAACAATATCCCATCCATCTAAAATATCAACTGATTCAATATTACCATCAATAAACTTTATTTCATAATGGTTAGGTGTTAAGCCAGCTAATATGCCAATCCCAAGCGGTGGAGCCAAATACTTGCTTGCCAGTTTCCCTATTGGTGGTGCAATAAACAATAATTTCATTATTTTACCCATCTCTCAAATATCAATAATAACGTGGCTAATCCAGTCCCCATAAGCCATACTGGAGTATAAATACTTTTCTTTAGTTTCATTAACTTTTTTTCATCTTTCAATAATGTTGGTTCTGACATTCTATAAATTAGAATAAAATCAAAGATTACAAAAGCATAAAATATCAATGCAGTAATGAAAAATATCATTTTAAAAGAAGAATTTTGCGATATGTAAAAAAACCAGTAAAACAACATCGCCATATTTGAGACAATTCCTATTATGGTAGCAATCATAATTGTTTTTCGGCGGCCAAAGGTAACACATGGATTCATTACATTTGCCTCCTTATCCTCTTCATAATCACTTATCTCGTCCATAAAGAACATTGGAACCATCTGAATACCGAAAATTATAATAGTGATTACAGACAGTTCATGAAAGCTACCCGATATTAATAAATAAGAAAATAACATCGGAATTAAATATAAAACTAATGCCAACGTAATCGGATTCATTACTGTCCGGGACTTGAAATTAAATGGTTTCATTGAATAAGCACACGCAAAGAACAAACCTACCAACCACAAAATTACCAGCATTGGCTGCTTACGAATTACCGACATTCCTATAGTTAGTACTGAAACAATCAACGCCTCTATAATGATCATCCACTTTACTTTTTTTACACCAAAGTAATCGATTGTGTCCGATATATATGATTTAAATTTTTTGTCCGCATTATAATCACTTATATTATTAATTTGTGCACCTATAAAATGTGCCCCATACCATATCAATAAACTCATAATGACATTGAACACATACTGTGAAGAAAATGGAATAAATAGTAATGCTAATAATGCTGGAATTCCCGTTTCATTAATTGCGGATGGCATGTACTCCCATCTAACTAAAACAAAAAAGCTTTTGATTGTTTTCATCTCTCTCCTCCTCATAATTTAAATTAATAATGTTCCTGTTGACAAAATGGACGGATCATATCATCAGCCTCCAGGAAAAAAAGTCCACACTTCTTATTCCGCTCATAGTCAAACTGATGATCCCCCATATAGTTCTCACAACTAATCATTAAAATTTCCTTTAGATTTGCTAAGGGATCAAATTCTTTCTTTAATATTGATGAATACAGCATTTTTCTAAATATATGTTTTTTTATTAATTGAAACATATTCAGTGTCAGTTTCATCATTAAGAAAGTCTTTTTGCCAAATGAATTGGTATTATTCAACTCATTTGTTATTTTCTCTAAATATTTCAGAAGGGATTCCATATTAAGTGCCTCCTGTACCGGGATTAGAGTTTTGTTTTTTGTAACATATATATAAGTTGTTAAGTTACAATGCTCATGAAACAGCGGGAAATACTGCTTTTGTGGTTTTTTACTAACCGCCTCTATAAACTCCGGAACTGGAAGAATAGTGGCAGGAGACGTGAAATGCTCCTTCCTAATCTGCCTTTTCGTCTGACATTCAATACTTTTTACAATCTCGTCCTTATTATAAATATAAGCCAAATCAAATTTATCAGAGTTGTTACTATTTCGTATAAAAGATTGGAAATTAACATGTTCTATAAAATCTTTATTTTCAACCGCATAATCTATAATAGATCCGATCTCTCCATCGTTAATACCCCGCATAATACATGCTGCAAGTATTGTTGCCTGATTCACAGATTTCAGGTTCTTTAATGCTTGTCTTTTCGTTTCAGCCAGTTCTTTTCCCCTCATTAACTGGTATGTGCTATTATTGAACCCATCAAACTGCAATCCCATTTGACTCAACCCTGCTTTTTTAAGATCCTTTACATAATCAATATCTTCAGCAAGCCTTATTCCATTTGTCATAACTTCTGTTCGCTTAAAGCCCATTGCATGAATCCTAGCTATTAAGTCGGGAAGGTCATCTCGTAAAGTGGGTTCTCCTCCTGTCAGTGCAATTGTCGGATCAATATCTGGCCGTTCTTTTTTTAATCTTTCCAGACGATCTATTATGTCTCCAAACTCCAGGTCTTTGTACATACTAATTTCCGATTGATTTTTCAATCTCCTAAAGCATATGGGGCAATTAAGATTACATTTTTGTGTCACTTCAATTAGCCCTAGTATAGGATTTGATAAAGCTTCGATTGATGTAATGAAATCTGTATTCATACCCTCTCCTACCATTTCTGTGAGTCAAAGAAACCACCAAATGACCATTTTAAAAACCCTTTAAATGTTTCTTTATCCAATTTTTTCACTTCCGAAATTACACGCTGCAACATCTTAATTGGCCTGAAATAGAATTTCCGATAAGCATAATTCAAAAGCTTTTTCCCATCCTCTAATTTTATCTCCTCAGTTTCCAGAATTGGACTCATAATGGTATACCGTAACAAGTTCTTTTCCTTAATCAATCCTTCCTTCTCACAGGATTCGTAAAATCGTGTTCCTGGAAATGGCGTAGGAACTCCGAAAAAAACATAATCAGGATCTAGCTTTAGTACAAAACTCACTGTTGCTTTTGCATCTGCAATTGTCTCCCCTGGAAACCCTAGTATGGATGATACTGCTACTCTCATTTTGGAATCGCGTCCTAATTTTACAGCTCTGAAAAATAAGTCATTTGAAATATCTCTATTCAGGTTTTTCATCGTCTTCTCCTGAACAGACTCTATCCCAAATAATAGACATTCACAGCCTGCACGAGAAAACCGTTTCATCGTTTCTAAATCCGGTATCCTGTCTGCTCTGGTCTGCATTCCCCACCAGACTTTCAACTTTCTCTTCTCAATCTCATCACATATTTCTAAGGCACGAGGTAAATCCACCAAAAAATCTTCATCCACAAATGAAATTCCTTTAACCTTATATTGTTCAATAAGAAATTCCATTTCATCTACAACATTCTTTGCACTTCTTCCTCTCCAGCTTGGAAATAGATGAGAGATTGAGCAGTAATTACAGGTCATGGGGCAACCCCTGCTGGTCATCATAGTGGCCATGTTCATGGGGCCAAAAAGCTTATACTTATGCATTGGAAATAAATGTCTTGCAGGGAAAGGTATGTTGTCTAAATTTTCTTCAGGTATCCTTGGATTGGTTTTAATTACTTTCCCATCCTTTTTAAACATTAATCCATCTATCTCTTGGGGATCTTTACCGCTCAATAGTTCTACAAACGTTTTTTCCCCTTCTCCAAACATGATATAATCTGCATAGTCTATCAATGAATCCGGTTCCAAGGATGGCATTGTTCCCCCTATTGCCACTGGATAATGTGTTCTCAATTTCTCAGCAATCTGCTTACCGTAATCAATGTTACAGGTAACACAGGATATTCCTATGAATTCCGGATCTGTCTTCATTGCCTCTTGTACTGTTTTTTCCACGTTATATTTAAAGCCAAAAGCGTCGACTACTTTTACTTCATGTCCAGCCTGCTCTAAAGCTGCAGCCACATAAGCAAGTCCAATTGGAATACTGGGCAGGCCCATGAATTTTAACACTCTGGGTTCATCATAATTCGGGTTGACTAAGGTTACTCTCATACAAATTCTACCCCACAATCTTTTCTTTAAAATATGGTAAATATTTTTTCATTAGTTGCCACTTTTTTGTATTTTTAACATATTGGTTAAACGCGTATTTCATTAATATATATTGCATGAAATTCTGTTTTTTAGTTACCTCCATCATATTTCCTATTTTATCAAAGGTAGAGCAGTATTCCTCTAATATCTTTTCGTCGTAATGGATAATATCATGAAAATGATTTGAACAATAGTTGCATTTTGAACAGTCTCCACATTCAAAACCTTTTTTAAAAAACCGGTTAAAGAATTTTTCCAGCTTTGCCTTATCAGAAGTTAAATTGAGTTTATTATCAAATAATAATTCGCCTAATTCATGTGATTCGGGGGATATAATCGTTAATAAATCAAGCACATTTCCATCATATGATTCCTCACTGTAAGCTCGTCCTGCCCGGACAATCCATTCTAAATTTTTCTCTCTGCCCCCTATTTTCATATAGTCCACAATACCATCATAGTAATTGCTATCTTCGGGTCTTAACCATGGGCTTTTTAGTATTTCATCCATATTTTTTAACCGTTTGTTTAAACAATTGTAAATACAGTAATCCAAATAAAAAGCTTTTTTATGTACTGAAGCATGTGAACCAGAGTTATAGTGATAATAGCGATAAGGGCAATCCTTTAAACAACTGTCATTTACCAGTATTTCAAGATCCAGCTTTGTATGGTTCCGAATATCTTTTATTATGTTGGGCTTACGGTTTAAATTGATGTTTAATACAATTCGGTTAACACCCAGCTCTTCATAACGTTTTACCTTCCCGATGCTATCAACAGCCACAATGGTTGATAATGCAATTTTAACTTTATTTTTACTTATTTTCTTTATCAATTCAATTAGATAAGGCACTGCCACTGTAACTGTATCACTAAACGAACATATCCACTTTAACTCATCCAACATTTTAGCTTTATATCGTGGATCAAATTCCATATTTCCAAGACAACTGGAATTTATTGTATAGTTAAACTCCAGACCGCTTTCATGGACTTTTTTCACATAATTTTCAACGTCTTTTCTTTTTAGTAATTTTCCACGTATTGCAGCAGAGGAGTGTCCCGCTCCCAAATAACTAGATTTTAATGAACCATATAACTCATGTATTTTATTCTTTCCCTTTTGTATTTCAGGAAGATAGTCAAAGAATTCATAATCCCATGAACATGGTAATGCAATTTTCATTTTATATTCGCCAACTCCTTTTCAAGAATTGCTAAATTGCCGTTTGTTGACTCCACAAACTTTAGTAATTCTTCTCTCACACTGCCATTTGCAATTGATTGTTTTATCAGATCAGTTCCTTTTTTAAAAGTATCCACCATTCCATTTAAAAATAAATATTGAGCGGCATTTATGACAAGCAAATCTGAAAATCCATCCTCTCGCTTTCCTACCATAGATTCTAAAGTAATTTTTAACCTATTATCAAAGTCACTTAAAGTAATGTCTTTCACATTTCTGTGTTTTACTCCCCAATCTTCAGGTGTTGTATAAATAGTATCCTTTACCTTGTTCTCTTCGATTAATGTCATCTTAGTCATACCTACATTTGATACTTCATCCAATGACAAACCTTTGTCATCAGTCCCATAGACAATCATTCCTTTTTTCGTATATGAACAAAGTTCTGCAACAAGTTCTCCTACCAACTCAGTATCTGGAACACTAATTCCCCGTTGCTGGAAAGGAGCCTGAAAAAAATCAAAACAGAGTATATGAAATCGAAATGGATAAAATAATGCTTTCATGATGTGCATACCATTTGGTACTTTTGACATAAAAGTTGCTATATCCTGAGTTTTGGCATCCGCCGCTGATTCTCCATTAATATAAGCAGCTCGACTGGTTATAAAGGCAGTTTCAACGGATTCTGGTAATGTAATAGCTTTATACCCAATATTATCTGTAAAATTTCCAGCCCCTGAAGCTCCAAAATAGGAATGACTCCCCATTTTCAGAACATTTGCTCCAGCAGCTGCGGCCATTATTATGGATGGTGTAGAGACATTAACTGTTTTAATCTCATCGCCGCCAAATCCATTTGTATAAATCAAATTTTTGCTGAAGGGCTTAACGTCCTGGTATCCATTAAACCAGTCATTATCTTTAAAACTCTGAATGAATCCTTTCATTTCCATCACTGTGATTCCTTTTGCAAATATACCTGTTAAGAAAGTCGGTGCAATCAAAACCGTAAGCGGATCAATTGATTTTAAGGACATAAGCATTCGGAGCTTTTCAGGTAAAAACTTCTTGGTTACAAACCCTTTCTCAATGTTTTTCCATTCTCCCCATAAATATCCCCAGCCTTTTCTCACTTCTTCCTGTGTGAGATTATCCTGGTTTTGAATACGTATAAGTATTTTTTCCCACCACAATTCCCATGTTTTATCCATCTTTACCTACCCTTTTACATAATATTCCATATTCAAAAAAATACTTAACAGTTCCCACTACTTCTAAACCTGATTTCTTGCATAACTGAATGCATTCATCCATGTTAACTGGATCTGAATAGCCCATTTTTTTCTCTCCTAATTCCAAAAATCTTGTAAATAAATTATTATTTAGAGCAAAAATTAATACATACCCATTTGCTTCGGTAAAAGATTTATGTAATTCAATTATGTCTTCCTTTTTACTGAAATGTTCAAGTAGACCATCACTCATTACCAAATTGTATTCCGGTCTCCGGGCAATTTTTGTAAAGTCTTCTTTTAGGTATTTAATACTACCTGTTCTATTTTGAAATAACTTTTTATGCATTTCATAGGCAATTTCATTATTATCAACAAGCGTTACACTACCCCCATATATATCCAGAATATGTATGGCTGCAGCACCAGTACCTGCACCTATTTCCATAACATCCGGTGTTTTTATGTTAATTTTCTTTAATATCTTTTGGTATTTTTTTAAATGCACAAAATAGAGGAATTTAAGAAAAAGGGGATGCTTTTTTACCCTTTTCCAAAAAAAATTCCAATCGACATACTCTTTGTTTTTCATATTTACAACCACTTTCCTTTGATCATCTTTGAATAATCATTCAGACCATATTTCTTTAAAACGCCTTTCATAAGATAATCAAATATCCTCTTCTGATACTCCTTATCAACATAGAGGTTATCATTTCCTCTCACATATAACCGTTCATAATCTTCCGTTAATTGCGGATAATATTCATCTATAAACTGCTTTACCTTATATTTGCTATCTCCACGTAAATTGAGAATATCCGGTATTACATAATCGACTTTATAATCAGACAACGTCTTAACTAGATGTTCCATTTCACTTTCACTATCTGTGATAAAAGGGAAGATAGGAATCATAAGTACTCCCACCGTAATCCCAGCTTTCTTTAATTTTTCAATTGCTTTTAAGCGGTTCTCAATCGGTGCAGCTCTCTTTTCTATTTTATCTAAGAATGATTGGTCTAAAGAAGGTATACTAAACACTACATCTGTTAATGGACCTAACTTTGTTAAAATGTCAATGTCCCTCATAACCAAATCAGACTTTGTTGTAATTGTTACTGGATTTTTATACTTATATAGTAACTCCAGTATTTTTCTTGTAATTTCATAGTGTTCATCTATTTTTTGATATGGATCCGTTACAGTGCCAAGGTTAATTAATTTATTTCTGCTTTCTCGCCATTTTGGAACCATTATCTGCTTTTCTAAAGCTTTATCCGCATTAATTTTCACATAAATAATTCGTTCAAATTCATCTTTGGTATGCCCCAAATATTCATGACTTGTTCTTCCATAACAATACTCACAGGCATGTAGACATCCTCGATAGGGATTTGCCCCCCAGTTAAACGGTAGCATTGGAGAGTTAATGAAATGCAGCATAGTGGAAACAACAATTTCTTGATAAGTAACCTCAGTTTTACTCTTATCATCATTGAATTTCTCACTGATTAATTGGATTCTTTCGATCTCATACTTATTCATTTTTTCTTCACAGGCTTTTTTAAATTCAATTTCTATTAGTTCTCCAAACTTTAGCTCAAATACTTTTCTAACCACATAGAAAGCATTAACATTCTTGATTTCTATCCACTCCATGATGTATTTTTGCAATAAAATAATATTCTTCTTACCAAGATTATTAATTGATGTAACTAGCCCCTGCTGAGTATCCATATTATTTGAAACAATAAAAATCACTATTGAATCTAAAAAATCAACAACTTCTTCCTTATTATCTTTTTTAGCCAACACCTTACTGTATGTTTCTAGATATATACGTGCTAAAACTGGATACTCTGGGTCTGCTAATTTATTTTTTATATATTTGATTAGTTCAAGGTCCCCCTTTTCCAATATTGATTCAATACTGGGAATCAAACCATACCTTATAAATTTTTTACTCCAATCATTTGTCAGCTCTACAAATCTTTCATGAATAATTACTCTGCATGATTCTAATTTTTCATATGCCAGAGCCATATACATGACAGCAAATACTCTCACATATTCATCCTCTGATTTTAGAATATCCAATACCTGCTTAAAATCATCGGATGTAAAATCAATACCCATTTTCTTTTTCAGAAGATTTTTACAAGTCTTCACTTCTGGTTCTCTTTTTATTTCCTCCACAATTAAATCAATATTCATTGAACTCCCTCCAGTAAACAATCACAATATTCTTGTAAAGCTATTTTGTACTCATTCTTTCTTAAATCCTTTATATCCTCTTTTGCTTTTTTTATATAATAAACGATTTTATCTTTTACTTCGGACAGAATTATATCCTGGCTAATTATTTCAATTACCAATTCCTTATTTGAAGATTTCCCGCTATAAAAATTTTGTATTATTTCCTTTTGCAGGGTATTACCTATTTTATAAGCTACAATTGTTGGTAATGTAACAATTCTTCTTTCTAGATCAGTCTGATAAGATTTATCAGCTCCCTCATTTCTTAAATAAATAACACTCTTTAAATCATCCAGTATTTGATATGCCAGACCAAGATTATACCCATAAGACACTACAGCAGCTCTATAATTCTCACTATCCCCAGCAATAATTGTACCTAATTCACAAGCCATAGAAAAAAATATAGAGGTCTTATTACTGATCACATGTATATAATCCAATTCACTGATAGTATAGTTTCCCTCTAAAATACTTTCTGACTTTTGACCTTCATACATATGCAATAAACAGGATGATATACTATTTAAAATTTCTTTTTTCTGATTTTCTCCAGTTTCAATCTCGCCTATTAATCTCATTACGATAAATATTAAACAGTCCCCCAATAGCAAGGCTGAAGGCAGCCCATACTCATTCACAATAGTTTTTCGTCCTCTTCTATATACCCCATTGTCAATTATATCATCGTGTATGAGACTTGCTGCCTGTATTAACTCAATAATAATTGTGAGTTCAGTAAGGCTAGAGTCGTATTCTTTTCCTGCTAAATAAGCTGTAATATATGTAAAAGTAGAACGTATCATTTTCCCAGGACATTTTATTACCTGCATAAACTCTGGAATTGACATAAAATCCTTTAAATCTATATTATCAATAATTTCAAAAACCTGACTCTCATAGGTTTCTTTAACCTTTTTATTTATAATATTAAAGCTTTTCACTTATATCCCCCCACACAGTAGCTTATTAATAAAGTTTTTAACACCCCACCATATTACTTAAATTTTGTACATTTTTATGTATTTTTCTATATTTTTCGCTCTTTTTAATATACTTTATCCAATTAACTCCAATTAAATAAATAATACAAAATATGCCACATTTTGTCAATAATTTTCTGATTGCTTAAATTCTTCATCGCAAAAACCTTCTGTTTTTGCATAATCAGCATAAAATACATCTCCTACATTCATTAATGAACAAATTAAAATCCTTGCCACACCATACTCTTCTGCTAAATCTTTCTGGATTGTAGTTTTAAGTATTGCTAATTTACACCTTTTAATCATGTGACTAACTCCCTGATATATAACTTCTTGAATAGCTAGTTCATCTTTCCTCCTAAAATGGGCAGAAAAAAAGCCGGGCGTAACATTTCTGATACTCCCGGCTTTCATGGCCATAGTTGAAAAGGTCATAAAAATGGCCCTGACACTTAAAAATGCCAAGGATATTTTTACTTACTTAATATTCTTTATAGCTACCCCATAATACAGAGTATAAGGGATTGAAGATTCAAAGTCAGCACGCACTTAGTCCGCATTCCGTCCGCCTTTAGTTCACACCTAATTTATCTTCACTAAAAAAATACTTGCTGTCGATATTATTTCCACTTATCCCAATGAAAACAGCTTTATATTTTAGAAGTGCATAACCCCATAATGCCTTCTGTTAATTTTCTCTTCTCTGATCCTGTTTCTGTACCACTAACACCTTCATACCGATCCTCATATTATCTCTTATTGTTCCGTCCATTTTTCTCCAATCAACATTTTCATTTTAAATAAATATATTTCTTCTGTTATCAATTTCGACTCTGACAAAGCTGTAAACGTTAAATATATTTGCTCTAAATAGCATATCTTTTCTATATATCAACTTTTGTCTTATTCATAACATTTAACCAAAAGGTAATGCTTACATAGAAAAATCATTTATAGACGGAAAAATTTCTCCTTTGATACTGATGATTTCCTCTATAGGTATCCTTGTTTCATCCTGCATAACGACAGTTCGCTCATGCCCGTCAATTTTTTTCACAATGCCAATAGCAGAAACGTAAGCTCCACCTGTCTTCTTTTCATCTGGCTGAAAATAAGTGATATTAATCTCTGGTTGACTACCTAACTGCTCATGTACGATTCTCAGTTTTTCATCTAATACATTTTTCGCACACTCATCCAACTCCATTCTTCTATTTGTTAGCCTTGCTGTCTCCTTGATGGCTCCTTCATAATCGGTCACTGCGACAAATGGAGAAAATTGTGCCGCACGATCATGTGTAGACATATGTGGATGAGATTTTGATATATGGTGTGGTAGATTGATGATATCATCATACTGATGTTCATAATTCTTATCGTCTTTCATTTTCTGCCTCCTTATACATTGTTTCACAAGCGTTTCCTTTCGGAGCTATGCCTTATGTCCTCCTATTTGCTTGTTTCGCTCTACTGTCATAGCACCCTTTTCCAAATTCATGCCCTTTAATATAGCATTTTTTCCGAACTTTTTCTTTATGTCCAATACCGCTTGTTGCATCTTCTTTTCACGTTCCAGAGCGGCTTCCTCTTCTTCCCTTTTCTTTTGTTCAGCTGTATAATCGGTGAACAGGTCAAGCTGTTCAAAGGAATCAGACCTTACTACAGAACTTTCATCAACAACGTGATTTGCAGTTATGTTAATCCTTCTAACCAAAAGGTTTTCATCTACTATTTGACAATACAAATCCATGACTGCATCGATTATTAGTTTTGTAGAGGACGTTAGACCTCCTAGATTTGCGGTTCCATGAGCATGTTTTGGAACTTTACGCCCATAATGATCTGTAGTTACAGTTCCATTGTATTTCTTCCTTATCTCTGGGTTACTCATATTCTCAATATCATAGCCTACAATTAAAACCATCTGATCCGCCACAAGCCCTTTATCAACCAGATCAAGAACAAGAAGATCTGTCATTTCCCGTACAATCAACCTTGCTTTCTCATAATCATATGGGCACTGTAGAACTTGTCCGGATCCAAGGCTTTTTACACGAGGCTTATAAGACTTTATGTCTGCCATCGTACATGGTTCCCAGCCCCAAGCATGATCAATCAACAGCTCAGCATTTATTCCAAACAACTTATAAAGCAGTTCTTCATTGTAAAAACTATTAGGTTTTCCAATCGAACACTTTGCCACATCCCCCATTGTAAACAGTCCATATTTTTCTAATTTTCTGGCATATCCTCTCCCAACACGCCAGAAATCCGTTAGTGGGCGATGTGACCAGAGGAGATGACGATAGGTCATCTCTTCTAATTCAGCAATCCGGACTCCATCCTTGTCTGGTACTATGTGTTTCGCCACGATATCCATCGCAATCTTACAAAGATATAAGTTAGTGCCCACTCCAGCTGTGGCCGTAATTCCAGTAGTTTGAAGAACTTCTTGTATCATCTTCATAGCTAATTCCCGTGCTGAAAGATGGTATGTCTGCAAATAATTGGTCACCTCCATAAAAACTTCATCTACGGAGTAAACATGGATATCTTCCGGTGCAACATATTTCAAATATATACTATAAATCCTAGTACTATATTCCATATAGCAAGCCATTCTTGGTGGAGCTGTAATATAATCTAATGACAATTCAGGAGATTTTTTTAGTACTATATCATCATAGGAAGAGCCAATAAATATGTGACCAGGGGCTTTACAAACTCGTTGAGAGTTCACTTCTTTGACTTTTTGAACAACTTCAAAGAGTCTTGCTCGCCCTTGAATGCCATATGACTTTAAAGATGGTGACACCGCAAGGCAGATTGTCTTTTCAGTGCGGCTTGCATCAGCAACTACAAGATTAGTAGTCAAAGGGTCAAGATTACGTTCAGCACATTCAACAGAGGCATAGAAAGATTTTAGATCAATCGCAATATAAACATGATTTTCCTGTTTCATGGTCTATGCCCCCTTCTTATTCTTCAATCTCTGATTCCATTTCATCCTATGTTACTTCATATGGTGTTCTTCAAAAGGTATATATATAGCTATCTAGAAAATGTATCATTCTGTTCTGCATTTATCTCATTTTATTCTCTTTCCAACTTTTTTACTTTGAATGGTTGATGGTATATTCAAGAGAATTTGTAAATCCGACTTTATTCATGAATAATAATTTAAATTATATCAAGAATTCATTGCTTATTCAATTATCACATGATAATGAGTATAGGTAAGTATAGGATTCTATTTTTAATGCTAACCAATATGATTTATCACTTGTATAGGTATATTATATGGAGTTCTTATATTTTTTCTCTATATTGTTAAAATCATTCTTAAAGTGTTTCATTCTTGGAAGTCCATTATTATTGAGTTACTATTGAAGTACTATTCATTTATACTATTCATTTATTATGTTGTTTTTGTTAATTATTTGTCTTATCCCTTCAACAAATTTTTGTTGCCCTCCGTTGGCGGGATGTCTAACATACTCCGTAGCATAACTTTGAAACATAGTACTATTTAGTATAGTTTCTTCCGCTGCTCTTCCCACTGCAATAATTTTATTTATAGTTCTAAATTCATTTAAAATAATTTCTAAATATCTTAGTCCAGCTTCATTTTCTTTTTTTGTTGGTTTTCTATTAGTATCTTTACTACCCTTGAAGGGATGAAAACGAAATTTGTTCCACAATAGTAATTGATCCAAATATGTACCTATATTCCCCCATACTATACTTGCTTAGCTCCCTTTTTCTAAATTCACATCACAATTAATTGCTTTATATCCAAGTATCTCCCCTAAATACGAGTTACACCATTTCTTTTTATCAAATGAAATTCTTCCGTAAACGGAATTCCTGTATTGCGACACCCTTGTAACCTGGTGCCTCTCCTACTATAATGAATTCTCCATGCTGTAACTGATATGAAAGCTTCTACAGGAAACTTTAGCATCTCTGCCGTTGTTGGATTTAGTTTACCGCCAATTTTCTAATTTGAAAATTCCGCAGTGTGGTAAAGTTATTTTGAAACTTACCTTCTCATGGTAAAAATAATTATTTATGCTTATCGACTATGACTTACACTTTAATGGCATAGAATTTACTTCGTAAATTCTTCCTGCAACGAAAAAAGGACACCTTTCTAAAAGTTAACTTTTAGAAAAGTGTCCAAGTAGTGCAAAATATTAAATTGGTTTCTTTAGAGGGAACTCAGCATTATCGTGTATTATCACGTATTATGCGAGTCAAAAATGTTGTCTTTTTGTTGTCCTTAGGGAATTCAACACCCTTCAAACCCTTGATTTTACTGGCTTTATTTATCCAGCGTCTTCATCGTAGGGAATAATAAAACATCTCTAATAGCAGCAGAATCAGTTAAAAGCATAACTAATCTATCAATACCAATTCCTATACCACCAGTTGGAGGCATTCCATATTCTAACGCTGTTAAGAAATCTTCATCCAGAACATTTGCTTCATCATCACCTGCGGCACGAAGTGCTTCCTGTGCTTCAAAACGTCCTCTTTGATCAATTGGATCATTTAATTCGGAGAATGCATTGGCCATCTCACGTTTTGTGATGAATAATTCAAACCTTTCTGTATAGTTTGGATCTGTTGGTTTTCTCTTAGCTAAAGGAGATATTTCAACAGGGTGATCCATAATAAATGTAGGTTGGTCTAATTTTTCTTCCACATATTCTTCAAAGAATAAATTGATAATATCACCTTTTTTATGCCTGTTCTCAAAGGCAATATGATGCTCTTTTGCTAATGCTTTTGCCTCTTCTTCTGTTTCAATTGTATTAAAGTCAATTCCAGCATATTTCTTGACAGCATCAACCATAGTTAAACGTTCAAACGGTTTTGACAGATCAATTTCTACACCATCATAGCTAATTAGAGTTGTTCCAAGAACCTTATTGGCAACGATTCTAAATAATTCTTCCACTAAATCCATCATACCATAATAATCCGTATATGCCTGGTATAATTCTAACAAAGTAAACTCTGGGTTATGGCGAACAGATAGACCTTCATTACGGAATACACGTCCAATTTCGTATACTCTCTCAAGCCCACCTACGATTAATCTCTTTAAATATAATTCAAGAGATATTCTTAGATGAATATCCTGATCAAGAGAATTATGGTGTGTATTAAACGGTCTTGCAGCCGCACCACCAGCATTTGGTACAAGTACCGGTGTTTCTACTTCAATAAAATCCTGATTATCTAAATAATTACGAATCTCCCGAATAATGAAAGAACGTTTAATAAATGTATCTTTTACTTCCGGGTTCACAATTAAATCAATGTACCTTTGTCTGTAACGAGTATCGGTGTCTTTTAAACCATGGAATTTCTCAGGTAGAACCTGCAGACTTTTAGAAAGTAATACAACTTCTACTGCTTTAATGGAAACTTCCTCTGTATGGGTTTTAAATACAACCCCTTTCAGACCTACGATATCACCAATATCAAATTTCTTAAAATCTGCATATGCATCATCGCCAATTTCATCTCTTCTGACATATGCCTGCATATTGCCTTTTACATCAGCTATATTACAAAAAGATGCTTTACCCATCACTCTCTTTGACATGATACGGCCAGCAATAGATACTTCCTGTCCTTCTAATTTCTCAAAATTTTCAAGGATATCTTTTGTATGAGCTGTTACATCATACTTCATGATTTGAAAAGGATCTTTTCCATTCTCCTGAAGTTCAGCTAATTTAGCTCTCTTTATTTTTAGTAATTCATTTAAATCCTGTTCGACTTGCTTCTTTTCTTCAGCCAAAATCTATCTCTCCTTCATATGTAGCCTAACTGGCTAGTTAGATTTTTGTATCTCTAATATCTTATAACGTGATATTCCTACTTGTGTTTCTAATTCAACGATTTCTCCAACTTTACCGCCAATTAATGCTTTACCTACAGGAGATTCATTAGAAATCTTTCCTTTTAAGCTATTCGCTTCTGTGGAACCAACAATTTTATAATCTAATATATCATCATATTCTAAATCCATAATACGAACTCTACATCCAATGTTTATTGTGTTAACATCAACATCTTCTTCTACTACTACTTCTGCATTTCTTAGGATTTTATCTATTTCTTCAATTCTTGCTTCAATATCTCTTTGTTCATCTTTCGCAGCATCATATTCAGCATTTTCTGATAAATCCCCTTGTTCTCTTGCCTCTTTGATTTTTTCTGCTACTTGTTTACGTCTATTTACCTTTAAATCTTGTAATTCATCCTCTAATTGTTTTAACCCCTCATAGGTTAAGATGTTCTTCTTCTCCATTAAAGCTCAACCTCCAAATTGTATTATCGTATCTTTTATAATGTATATGACTATAAAAAATAACTTATCCCAGGTATTTTCTGTTTTGAAAATCTTAGAACAGGGCTTTTCTTAGCAAGCTATGACCCTGTACATTCATGATATTATATCCTATCATCTTTTCATTGTCAAGATTTCGCTATATAAGTCAATTTAATATAATCGTTATTAGTTACAAACCAGCATGATCTTTTCTTAAAACTATATCATTTTTCTCAAAAAGAGTGTAATTAATTCAGGTGCAGTTTAAACCACACCTGAACTGTATTTTCCATAATATAATTGAATATATAAGTTACTTCCTAGAGGTATATTAATTCCCTTAAGTTCAAATTTAATTCTTTACTTATTTCATCTAAGCTATACCTTAGGCTTCCATTATTCTTCCCTTCTATAAACTCGCCCAGGAAAGAACGGTTTCTTAATAAATAAAATCCCAATAATTCATTATTAATCACTTGATTTCCAGAGCTGATTATAACATCATGGATAATACAGGTATTTTTATTTCTTAAATATTGATACTGCCTCTTTATAATATCACTTTCCAGGTCTATCACTATATTGCCCTGATATCTGGAACGTTCTTTTGATAAATCTATAATTACATCGTTAGTATTGTCATTGTCAAGATATTCTGATGTGATCTCAATAACTAGTCCTGTATTATCATATATAATATCAACAAACTCATTAAAATATTCAGGTCTGGGAGTAATAATTGTCAGATGATTTAAATCATTTACTAATAACTCCAGGATGTAGTCAATCTTACAATCTCCTGAATCAATTATCTTTAATCTCATATCTTTCATATCAATGGAATGAATCTTTAGGGTACGTTCCATTATAGGAATTATCATTATATACATAATTATAGTCCTATATTGTTTTATCAGTGACTCATCTATTTTACGAATGAATCTGGTTAAATTTGGTTCTGTATACAGATATTCTATCTTATTTTCTTTTATTATCTTGTCAATATAATCTGTTTTATATTCTTCATCCAGCTCATCAAATTCTTTGTTCGTAAAGGGCAACATAATTGTGTCCCCTTTTTCTCCCAGATATACACTTTCTTTATATATAGTCTTAACATATCTTTTTAAGTAAAATAAATATATTTTTCGAGGCAAATATTTCTTTCGTTTTCGAAACTTATTCTCTTCTTTCTCTTCCATTGTTGAAATTATTGAATAACCATTCATGATCCTACCACTGATATCTTGTTTATATTTATTATATTCTTAAGCTATTAATATATGTACATACTATTGGATCAAGATGAAAAATCCCCTTGCCTTATATATGACAAGGGGATAATTTAATTATTCTTCAGATGCTAATTTTACTAATTTTTCATACTTCGCTTTTGCATCTTTTTCTGATTTCGCAAACAATTTCGCTGCTTTTTCTGGATTAGAACGAGCAAGTGAACTATAACGAACTTCATTTTGAAGGAATTCCTGATAATCTGCAGTAGGTGCCTTGCTATCTAATTGGAATGGATTCTTTCCTTCTTCTGCAAGACGTGGATCGAATCTGAATAGATGCCAGTAACCTGATTGCACCGCACGTTTTTCTTCGGTCTGAGCACCTTTCATACCGCCTTTGATACCATGATTGATACATGGAGCATAAGCAATAATGATAGATGGTCCTGGATAGCTTTCCGCTTCTACAAATGCTTTCACGCATTGATTGTAATCAGCACCCTGAGCGATTTGTGCTACATATACATAGCCGTAGCTCATTGCAATCGCTGCAAGATCTTTCTTTTTAACTTCTTTTCCGCCAGCTGCGAATTGAGCAATTGCACCGGTTGGAGTAGCTTTAGAAGATTGTCCGCCGGTATTAGAGTAAACTTCTGTATCAAATACAAGAATATTAACATCTTGTCCACTGGCAATTACATGGTCTAATCCGCCAAAACCAATATCATAAGCCCAGCCATCTCCACCAAAAATCCATTGAGATTTCTTAGCCAGGTAGTCTTTTTCTTTTAATAGTTCTTTCGCTTCAGTACTGTTTTCAGATTCTAAAGCTGCAACTAACGCTCTTGTAGCTAATCCGTTGGCACCACTGTGATCTTTTGTTTCAAGATATTTTTCACATGCTGCTTTTATATCATCTTTCTTAGTAACCTTAGATAATGCTTCTACGGAAGAAAGTAAACGGCCTCTTAATGCCTGATTTGCTAAATGCATACCATAACCATATTCTGCATTATCTTCAAATAATGAATTAGCCCATGCTGGACCACGTCCATCAGGTCCCACCGTATATGGAGTAGAAGGTGAAGATCCACCCCAGATTGAAGAACAACCTGTTGCATTGGAAATTAACATTCTATCTCCAAATAATTGAGTTGCAAGTTTGGCATAAGGAGTTTCTCCACAACCAGCACAAGCACCTGAGAACTCAAGTAATGGTTTCTTAAATTGGCTGCCTTTAACACTTGATTCTTTAAACTTATCTAACACAGCCTCTGGTGTTCCAAGTGTTGTAGCATAATCAGCTAATTTTTGTGAATCTAATTGAGATTCCAGATTCTTCATAACTAATGCTTTCTCGCCCTTCTTACCTGGACATACATTAGCACATGATCCACATCCTGTACAATCAAGTACAGATACAGAAATTGCAAATTTATATCCTGGCATACCTGTCATATCAAGCATTAATGAACCTTCCGGTGCATTAGCAGCATCACTTTCATTCATTACCACTGGACGAATGACAGCGTGTGGACATACATAAGAACAGAAGTTACATTGAATACAATTATCAGGCTTCCATTCTGGAACATCTACTGCTATACCACGTTTTTCATAAGCAGCCGAACCTTGAACCATCATACCATCAACATAATCAACAAATGCAGATACAGGAAGTGAGTTACCTTCTTGGGCATTAATTGGATTTTGAATATTGTTAACATAATCAACAAGACCTTTTCTGCTGCCGGTTGCTGTTACAGATAAATCTTCATCTGCTGCACTTGCCCAGGAAGCTGGAACTTTAACTTCAACAATATCAGTAACACCACGATCAATTGCATCATGATTCATCTTAACAATAGCTTCACCTTTTTTGCCATAAGAAGCTGTAGCAGCATCTTTCATATATTTTACTGCATCATCTACTGGAATGATATTAGCTAATTTAAAGAATGCAGCTTGAAGAACTGTATTAATACGTCCACCAAGACCGATTTCTTTACCAATTGAAATACCATCAATTGTATAGAATTTAATATTATGTTCAGCCATATAACGTTTTGCCTGGCCTGGAATATGTTTTTCAATCTCTTCCATGGACCATCCGCAATTAAGCAGGAAGATTCCACCGTCTTTAAGATCCTGAACCATATTGTATTTCCTTATATAAGATGGATTATGACAGGCAACAAAATTAGCTTTCTTAATTAAATATGTAGCTTTGATTGGATCTTTACCAAAACGTAAGTGGGAAATTGTTACACCACCAGATTTTTTGGAATCATAATCAAAATAAGCCTGAGCATACATATCAGTATGATCACCAATGATCTTAATGGAGTTCTTATTCGCACCTACAGTACCATCTGCACCAAGACCCCAGAATTTGCAACTGATTGTACTTTCAGGAGTTGTATTTGGATTTTCTTTTAAGTCAAGAGAAAGATGAGTTACATCATCATTGATACCGATAGTAAATTTCTTCTTCTCTGTATTACGGTAAACTGCAATAATTTGAGCAGGAGTTGTATCTTTTGAGCCAAGGCCATAACGTCCTGTATAGATTGGAACATTATCAAATTTAGTATCTTTTAATGCTGCAACGACATCAAGATAAAGTGGTTCACCAAGAGAACCCGGCTCTTTCGTTCTGTCTAATACGCTAATTTGTTTTACAGTATCAGGAATTGCATCAATAAGATGTTCTGCACTGAATGGTCTATATAATCTTACTTTCACAACGCCGACTTTTTCCCCGGCAGCGATTAAATAATCAATTGTTTCATCGATTGTTTCACATACAGAACCCATTGCAATAATAACTTTTTCTGCATCCGGAGCTCCATAGTAATTGAATAGTTTATAGTTTGTACCAATTTTAGCATTCACTTGGTTCATGTAGTCTTCTACAATACCAGGAACCGCATCATAATATGTATTGCATGCTTCTCTTGCCTGGAAGAATACGTCTGGGTTCTGAGCTGAACCACGAAGAACTGGATGTTCAGGATTTAAAGCACGGCGACGGAAAGCATCTATTGCATCCATATCAACCATATCCTTAAGGTCTTCATAATCCCATTGTTCAATTTTTTGAAGTTCATGGGATGTTCTGAAACCATCAAAGAAGTGTACAAATGGTACTCTTCCCTTGATTGTAGAAAGATGAGCTACAGCTCCTAAATCCATAACTTCTTGTACACTACTGCTGCATAGGAAAGCAAAACCAGTTTGGCGACATGCATAAATATCTGAATGGTCACCGAAAATTGAAAGTGCATGACTTGCTAACGCACGTGCAGATACATCGATCACACATGGTAGTAATTCACCTGCAATTTTATACATATTAGGAATCATTAATAATAATCCTTGAGAAGCAGTATAAGTTGTTGTTAATGCACCTGCTGCTAAAGAACCGTGTACTGTACCTGCTGCACCTGCTTCAGATTGCATTTCAGTTACTTGAACTTCATGCCCAAAGATATTCTTTCTTCCTTGAGTTGCCCATTCATCAGTATGTTCTGCCATAACTGAAGATGGAGTAATAGGATAGATTGCTGCAACATCTGTAAATGCATAAGACACATGAGCTGCTGCCGTATTTCCATCCATGGTTTTCATTTTTCTAGCCATTATATAATTTCCTCCTTAAAAGTACTTTTTTAAACATACTCTGTTATAATTTTATCACTTTCACAATTAATTGTAAAGGTTGTCAGTTTCTAAATATTGTACTAAATTCAATACTTGTTACAGTTCAGCCATGCAGAAATTATATATTTTTAGACAAAATCTATATTCCGGCATATTATGAATGGGATGGCTGAACTGTAACAATGCATGATGGGGAATAAAGTTTTTCTATATCTATACAAAAAAGTTTGCACCCAAATTTTTCTAGTGAATAAACTGTATTAAGAATAAGGATATTTGTAATCCAAAGGAGTTTTTTAGTGTTAATATGGATAATAACAGAAATGAAGCTTTATTAAACATAGGAATACCATACGATAATATTATTTGGAATGACATAGAGGGGCAGCCATTCGGGATTGCTTCAAATTTTAATGCTATTATATTTGAAGATGCAAATAATATTATAGATACAAAAGGTGCCATGGCTGTTGGAGGAAACTTTTACAGTCCACGGGGATTAAGCCTTGCATTTGGTGAAAATGTTAAACTTGCAGAAGTTAATTACTCTCCTGATGCAGTAAGATTTTTAGTAGGAGGAAATATAACTACTGGTGGTCCTCTTGTTGTGATAGGTCATGTTGTGGCAGGAGGAAGATTCCGAGGCGCAAGTGGCAGTACTTATTTTATCGGTAAGGACCAGATGGCTACTCAATTACAAGAGTTAGAATTTTTATATCAGGCAGTTGGCGGCAGTCCTTATTGGACACCAACTGACAAAAGGACTCACTATATCATCTCAAGCTATGATGTGCCTCGCTATATACCAGCCAGCAGAATTGGGGCAGATGTGGGATTATTCTTTGAAGAAGCCAGAGATAGCATTACGGATTATAAAAATTGTATTATGGCAATGGAGGAAAATGGAACCGTAATAGATAATTTCCATGAATGGATTCTTAGTGGCAATGATCCTGAACTAAATGTATTCGTTATTGATGCCAGACCTAATGGCATATTAAACAAAGGAATCAGAGCTGAAGTTCCAGATGGAAGTCTTATTGTTGTCAGATTCAGAACCGGAAATAATGCTCACATACAATACGGATTGTGGGGCGATCGAAGACATGTTCATCAAACTCTTTATGTCTTTGAAGATGCAAATGAAATTTTTATGGAAGTTCCTGCTGCAATCTGGGGAAGTATACTTGCACCACAGGCTATGTTCCATGCTCATCCAACAGGCGGACATATCAGTGGCAATGCAGCCTTTCGTTCTTTTGCTGTAAGTGCAACAAGTGGATTTGAATTTCATAGCCATCCATTTATGGGAGGTCTGTATTGTGGAGTAACTGTTCCAACAATGCCTGAAGAGGCCGAAGAAATGCCTGTGGTTGAGACTCCACCTATCACTGAATATGTACCATATCAACCATTTGCTCCTACCCAGGAGTTTTTGCCTGCGGAGGAAATGCCGGTCATACCGGCTCCGGAACAAGCACCTTGTCCTGAATGTCCACCTCAACAGCCTTGTCCTACTTGCCCTACTCCACCGCCTTGTCCTGCTTGCCCGACTCCAGAGCCTTGTCCTACTCCACCGCCTTGCCCTGCTCCGCTACCTTGCCCGGATTGTCCTGCTCCAGAACCTTGTCCGGATTGTCCACCTCCAGAGCCTTGTCCTACTTGTCCGACTCCAGAACCTTGCCCGGATTGTCCGGATTGTCCGGATTGTCCACTTCCGGAGCCTTGTCCTACTTGTCCGACTCCAGAACCTTGTCCTGTTTGTCCAGATTGTCCGGATTGTCCTGAAGCAAGGTCGTATACAGAATTTGTTCCACTACCAATTCCAATCCCATATCCCGAACCAACGGAATGCCCTGAATGTCCGATTTCTTTAATAACACCAGGTATCATTTCAGGTTATGTAAGAGGTTGTAATTGTTGTAGAAATCATCCTTGGGAAATTACTCTCTATCAGATATGTAAAGATGAAAAGATAATGTTATATTGCGAAAGAATCGCTTGCTTTGGAAGTTTTGAATATGAAGTTCCTTATGAGGGAAATTATATGTTAAGTATATGTCCTCCAAGGAATTATAGAAGAACTGCAAAGTGCAAACCAATTATTGTTTTAGAAAATGTAGGTGTATCTAATTTCATGATCTGCTAATATAATATTTTAACCCCAACAGGAGCTGTCTTGCGTGGCAAGACAGCTCCTGTTTTATATTTATATTGTTTATATTAAATATTGCCAAGAACTTATGAATTTATTTATGACTAATTATAGTCCTTCTTTAGTGATGACAGAAACGCCTGTATCAACAGTTTCAGCTCCTGTATCAGCTCCTGATAAAGCATTCACTGCTGTCTTCATTCCTTCATAACCCATAACATCAGGATTTTGAGCCATTGTAGCTAAAAGATATCCATTTTTGATTAAATCAAGAATTGTATCAGATTTATCAAAACCAACACCAACGATTGTATCGCCAGCTTCCTGGATTGCATTACCAATACCAACGGTTGAACCTTCATTGGCACCAAAAATACCAACAACACCAGATGTAATATAGTTAGCTGCGATATCTTTTGATTTAGCAGCATCACCATCGCCGTATTGAGTTTCTAATAATTCAAATGCTGTTCCTTCAAATGCTGAACGGAAACCGTTTTCACGAGCTACACATGATGCTGTAGCTGCATTAACATTAACGATACCAATTTTTCCTTCTTTTACTCCAGCTGTTTCTAAAGCTTTTAACATTTCTGTACCTGCTGTTTTACCAGCTGCTTCATTATCTGTAGCAAGAGTTTGAATTGCTGGATAATCTGCTGCTGAATCTACATAAACAATTTTAACACCTGCAGATTCTGCTTCTTCTAATGCAGAGGTAACTGCATCCGGTCCATTTGCTGCAAGAAGAATCGCATTTGCTCCACCAGCTACTGCATTATTAATACATTCAATTTGTTTTGCATCATCTTTAACGTCTGGTGCTAACCATTTGTAATCTACATTGCCTGCTTCCCCAGCTGCTTTTTTAGCGCCTGCATCCACATTAACCCAATGTTGGTCCATTTGATCCATTGTAATTAAGTATACTTTGTATGTATCCCCTTTTGTTTCTTCTGTAGTTGTCTCTTCCTGTGCTGTTTCTTCCTTTGTTTCACTATCAGTAGTTGCAGTTTCTTTCGTTTTGCCGCATCCAACCACCATAGTAGCCATTAAACTAAGACATAATGCTAATGATAATAATTTTCGTTTCATCCTGAAACCTCCTCTTTTCTTTTTTATATTAAAGCTTTTTTATTGCTTCAATAACAAATTAATTAACTCTGGATTTCCTTGGTTTTCCTGTACGGACAACCACATCCAATAATACGGACACAACTACGATAATACCAATGATGATATTCCTGATAGCTACGGGAGCACCTGCAAATTGAAGACCATTTTGAAGAACACCCCAAATAGATGCACCGATTACTGTACCAAGTAATATACCCTGGCCACCCAGTGTACTCACACCACCAATAACAGAAGCTGCTACTGCATACATTTCATAGCTGTTTCCGGCATCCATTGTTCCCATTCCACTTGTTGCAGTCGTAACAAGACCTACGGTACAGGCACAAATGGCACTTACTACATATACCTTGATAGTCGTAACGGATGTATTCACTCCCGATAACTTAGACGCTTCAATATTACTTCCAATGGCATAAATATGACGTCCTGTACGTGTTTTACTTAAGATAAAATTAAATACTATCCATAATACAATTGCTATCCATATTGTGTTATATAATCCCATTGTTTTCCCATAATAAAAGAAATTACGGAAAACTTTGGCTCCATCACCAATAGAATCAGTGTTGTAATTATTATTTACGATCTGTGCAATACCTCTTGCGATTGTCATTGTACCAAGAGTCGCAATGAAAGGAGGCAGTTTACATTTTGCTACTAATTCACCGTTTAGCACACCTACAATTAAGCAGCAGATGATAGTGATAAATACTGCCACTAAAGGATTTACACCTTTTGTCATAAGAGTTGCAGAAATCATACAGCTCATACCAACAACAGATCCAATTGAAAGATCAATATTTCCTGTAATTAATACATATGACTGCCCAATACCAATGATTAATATTGGCGCTATCTGTCTTAGTAAGTTTCCAATATTTTTACTAGAGAAAAAGGTTGGATTGATGATTCCAAATACGATACATAGAACGATCAGTCCAAATGCCACTGTAATGACCTGCCCCATTCCTCTAATTGCCATTATTCTTTTAAATGCATTTTGTTTGTCATTTCCCATTGTTAACTCTCCTTTATTCTTTGTCATAATCACTATGCATTCGCTCCATTATCAACTTTCTTTTCAAAGCTTGTGGCATATTGTAATATTTCATCCTGTGTTGCTTCTTCCGTTCGTAACTCACCTGTTATCCTGCCATCACACATGACTATAATTCTATCACTGATTCCTAATACTTCCGGCATCTCTGATGATACAAACAATACACCAATTCCTTGCTGTTTTAATTCATTCATAAGATTATATATCTCGACTTTTGCAGCTACATCAATTCCTCTTGTAGGCTCGTCAAAGATTACGACCCTTGAATTACGAACAAGCCATTTTCCAATGACCACTTTTTGTTGATTCCCTCCGGATAAACTTCCTGCATCCACTTCAGAATTTGGTAGTTTAATTCTTAGATCATCAACTGCTTTCTTGGTCATATCTTTTTCTTTTTTCTTATTCACAACACCAAGTTTATTACAAAGAACATCTAAATTAGGGAGGGAAATGTTATCTCTAATACTTAATTTTGTACACAGACCATCTTTTTTACGGTCTTCCGGAGCCAGAACAATACCAAGTTTAATGGCATCTATAGGTTTTTCTACCTTTACTGATTTCCCATCAAGAATGATTTCTCCGCTCTCCTTTGGATCGATACCAAAGATTGCTCTTGTTGTCTCCGTTCTTCCGGCACCCATAAGACCTGCAATCCCAACAATTTCACCAGCATACAGATCAATGTTTATATCTCTTACCATTTTTCCGGCATTTAAATTTCTGACTTCAAAAATCTTTTCGCCCCGTTCGCAGTCCACTCTGGGGAATTTTTCTTTTATCTCCCTGCCTACCATATGAGAAATAATCTTAGCCAGTGTTGTTTCTTGTAAATCCATGCTTGTAATATATTCGCCATCCCGCAAAATAGTAACACGGTCTACGATATGTTCTAGTTCTTCTAAACGATGTGATATGTATACAATTCCACACCCCTCACTTCTTAACTTCTTGATAATGACAAACAAATCATTAATTTCTTTAGAAGTAAGAGCACTGGTAGGTTCATCCATGATCAAAATCTTTGCATTGATTGAAAGGGCTTTTGCAATCTCAACCATCTGCTGCTTCGAAACGGGTAAGTCTCCCACAATTGTCTCCGGGTCAATATTAATATTAAGGTTGTCAAGGATTTTTTTAGCTTCCATATTCATCTTTTTCGCAGCTAAAACTCCCGAGTGGATTTTTTCCCGCCCAAGAAAAATGTTTTGAGCAACCGTTAAATGAGCACACATATTTAGTTCCTGATGAATAATAGCCACTCCTAATTCCTGTGCTTTTTTGGGATTCATATCATCGATCTCTTTCCCAAAGATTTTTATGGAACCACTATCTTTTTCATAAACACCACTTAATATTTTCATTAATGTTGACTTACCAGCACCATTTTCCCCAAGTAAAGCTAAAACTTCACCTGCTTTTAAGTTAAAGGCAACATCATTAAGCGCTAAAACACCAGGGAAGCTTTTCGTTATATGTTCAAGCTCAACAATATATTTTTCCATAACTTGCACCTTATCTTTCTTTGTTTTCAATATATTTCAATTCCTGTAAATAAGTATATCACCCCTACTAATTTATAGTAGGGGTGATTCTTTGGAATGAGGGGGATATTCTTTTGTTCTATTCTTTATTAAACGATAGACCGTAACGATGAAAATTTTTCCTTAGAAAACTCTTTTACGATGGATCCATTCTCGATAACAAGAAATCGGTCTGCTATGGTTAAGGTATCGGAGATACTGACTGCCAGAATAATTACAGCGATTCCTTTTCTTTTTAATTCACGAATTAAATCTGCAATATGTTTTCTTAAATACATATCTGCCCCGGAAAAAGGCTGCAAGCAGAAGACGACTTTGGGCTTGTAAAGGTGAATTCTGTAGTATACAAGATTATATAGTGATGTTAGTCCTAATTTAGATATATCTGTTTCATATATTTCCTGCCCAACGATATTTTCATATTCTGTAATAATACTTTTTAATACCTTTGACTTGTTTTTTACACTTTTTAATTTTCTCTCAATCAGAAAATATAAATTTTCTACATAACTTAAGTTTTGAAACAGCATATTCACTGTAGCATTTTCAACAATGACAGCAATTCCATTTTCCAGTGCATTCTTTGCCAGTTTTGAAGTAAATCTTTTTTGATTCCATATTATTTCTCCCTGTCCTGGCATCATCTCTCCATTCATTATCTGGAGTAAATCAGAATAAATCATATTATTTGTATCAAAAAAGACGACACATTCTCCTTTTTCAATCGTAAAGGACATATTCTTTAAATGATTCGTTGATACATTTTCAAATTTTAAGATTCCCTGTCCATCATATTTAGGAGCAGAAGGCTTGGCATCCTCAAAAGAAATGGTATATGCTTTAATATTATCCTCGGTCAGCTCTTTCTCATCCAGAACCCTGATAATTCTCCCATCTTTCATTAAGGCCACCCGGTCGCATATTTTGAAAACTTCTTCATGATGATTACCCACATAAAGAAATGTAAAGCCTTTTTCTGAATAGCTTTTAATTAGATCTAATAATTTAGAAAGATCAACGACACTTAGAATATTACTGATATCACTTATAACTATAAGTTTGGAGCCTGATATAATTGCTTTTAATAATTCTACAATACATTGTTCGTAACTGTTTAAATTCATTACCAGCTCATCCGGATCAATGGAAACATTCATTTCTTCCAGAAAAAGATTTACCTGTTTATTTAAGACTTTCCGGTTTATGATATATTTTCGAAAACCTCTTTTTAATACAAAGATATTGTCGGATACAGATAAATCCTGAATTAATTTGCTCTTCTTTTCAATGATATAAACACGGTTTCGGTTGTAAGCACTGTGCTCATAATAATTTACTAACTGATTGTTTATGTAGATACGTCCATAATCAATAGGGTAATTCTGGCACAGCAGATTAAAAAGCCAAGATTTCCCCTGGCTGTTAATTGGAATTAACCCCATAATTTCTCCTTTGAAGATATTAAGATTAATATGATCTAAAAAAGTAATTCCATCATATTTACATGTTACATTTTCCATGCGGAGTATCTCTTCTCTCATATAAAACCTACTCCTTAACTTTTGGCAGGGTTATGGTCACATCTGTACCTACATTTTCCGTACTATACATATAGATTCCATATTCTTCGCCAAACAATAATTTAATACGGTTATTAACATTTACAATTGCAATGCCGCCTTTTTGTTTCGGTGTTGGAGCTACCCCATCTAACGAGATTTCCCGCAGCCTTTTATTCAGGTTACTTAATTGTTCCCCGCTGATACCAAGTCCATCATCAGATATTGTAATAAGAAGTCTGTCTGAAGTAGTCTGGATCTTAATACGGAGATTTCCTTTTCCGATTTTTCTTTCAATTCCATGATAAATTGAATTTTCAACAATCGGCTGCAGTGTTAATTTAGGAAGTTTAAGCATTAATACTTCCATCTCATCTTCATCGTCATATTCAACATTAACATTTAATCGATCTCCAAATCGATATTGCTGAATCCTATAGTAATTTTGAATATTTACCAGCTCATCCTCCAATGTAACTAAATTATCTACATTAGAAATGGTATAACGAAAAAATGTCGCCAATGCTTCTGTCATCTCTGCCAGATCATTCATACCAGTACATAAAGCTTCACTTCGGATTCCTTCCAATGTATTATATAGAAAATGGGGATTGATCTGATTCTGCAGGGCAAGATACTCTGCCTGCTTTTTGGAAATGTTAATTAATTCTTTCGTGTCAAGCATATCTTTAAACCGTAGGGTAGCTCGATGCATAAGAGGACTTAAAGGATAACGCATATCAAAAATACCCTGCAGAATCAGTCCTTCTGCAAACAGATTAAATGCTTTGCTTGTTTCTCTGTACGGTTTATAGACCCAATTATAGCTTCCATATAATATTGCTGCCAGACCTATCACACATAAGGTCAGACCCAGTCCATAATCTTGTTCCCTGATTACGATTACCGCTAAAAATAGAAGCATTATAAAAACGAATAATACCATTAAAGCAAATATAAATACTGTACGATAAGAGATATATTGACTTCTTTTTTTATTCATATAATGCCCCTTTTCTTATGAATATAATTTCCTGTATTCATTTGGCTTCAAGCCAATATGTTTCGTAAACATTTTTGTGAAATGTTTTACATCGCTGTAACCAACTCTTTCACAGATGGCTGCAACGCCCAGATTTGTTTCTTTTAATAAAATCTTTGCCTGGTTCATACGGACTTCTGAAAGATATTCAAGAAATGTATAACCAGTATCTTTTTTAAATAAAGAGCTAAAATAGGTTGCATTGAACCCCACTCTGGTACTTACATCTTCTAAGGTGATAGAATTCTGATAATTTTCCTGTATGTATTGTTTCGCATCTCTTATTGGTTTCGTATCCAGCTGTTTTTTATCTTCAATGATTTTATCCAATAAATTCACGATTGAATTGATGAGATAATTAAAAAGGCTGTTCACTGAACCAAAATTATTCACATTGGAACTGAATTCTTCAAAAAATGTAGTATTTTCATCTAATAAAAATTTATTCTTTCTAATTGTGATAAGGAACAAATTGCATACCTCTTTTGTCATCTGAACAATTTCATGCCCGCTCGTTTCCGGACGCTTCTTAATTCCTTCCCTTAAAAACCGGATTGAAGACACTACTGCCGATTTATCCAGTCTTTCCAATGCCGAATCCATCTGTTTATTAAAATCATAAAATAGCTGACTGTCTGCCAACTGATTCGTGTTTGTAAAATCATAGTCAATCACACGATTCGTTCCAACTACAAGTCTTTGTTCATATGACCAGATAGCAGTTTTTAGAGAATCATCAATTGTACTCAGATTTGTTTCTACCGTACCAAGTCCAATTGTACTTTCTAAATTTTCAAAAATATCTTTTTGCAGGGCTATTTCATCTAATAATATCTTACATTGTCTACGTATCAATTTTTTATTAGATAAGCTGAAATTTAAAATACTGTAGCATATATTTTCTACAAAAAAGCTTTCCAGATCATAACAATATTCTTTTAAATTATTGTTAATGAGCAAAACTATTTTCTCTTCTAAAAATTTCACATTACTAAAATAGGTTTGATCCAGTCCGTCTAATTTCAATGTCAGGATCTGAAAGCATCCTTCTTTAAAATTGTATTGATATTCTCTGTTTATCACATCAATTGAGATGTCTTTCATTCTCCTTACTTTTTTTAATAAAATTTCATTTAAAAAACTGTTTCTTAATTTTACCATATTATTTTTTAAACTTAATTTCATCTTTTCTTCTTTTGATAATTGTTCTGCTCTGACTAAATAATGGTCTTTCATCGTTGTTAAAGTTGTTATTAATTCATCTTTTTTAATAGGCTTTAACAGATAGTCTGATACGCCATATTTAATTGCTTTTTGGGCATATTCAAAGTGCTGGTACCCGCTGATAATAATAAATTCAATGTCAGGGTTAACTTCTTTTGCCTTTCCAATGAACTCAAGCCCGTCATACCCTGGCATTCTTATATCAGTAATAGCTACATCCGGATTATGTGACTTCACTAATTCTAAAGCTTCAATCCCGTTATGGGCAATACCAACAACTTCCATCTCTATTGATTTCCAATCCACCAGCTTGTATATTAATTGGCAAATTTTATCCTCGTCATCTGCGATAATAATTTTCAGCATAAACTATTCCCCTTCTCAGTATAAAGTGAATTTTAGTTGAACTTATCAGCTTTTCCTTCTATTATTACTAATTATATAATACCAAATTTGAAAAAATCAGACAAGGTATTTACTTGTCTGATTGTAAAACTTTTCACAAATTAAACATATCAATATTCTTTTCTAAATTCACTACAATTTCTTTTAGTTTTCCTGCCAAATTTGCTACTTCAATCACTGTTCTCGTAACTTCCTGAGTAATTGCAGATGTCTGCTGCGCACCTGCTGCATTATTCTGGGCAATGCCAGAAAGATTATTCACAATATCAACCATAGAATTCTTAGCTTCATTTAGTTCTGCTGTATTTCTTTCAATTACATTTACATTCCGATTGGACCGTTCAATCTTATTCTTTATATCTTTAAATATTTGTTCTGTCTTTCTTACTTTGTCACTTTGCTCTGATATGATCTTTTGTACTTCATTCATGGTATCTACTGCTTGTGTAGAATCCGATAAAAGATTAGATATGATTTCTTCAATCTGTCTGGCCGATTCATTGGATTGTTCTGCTAACTTTTTAATTTCATATGCCACTACAGAAAATCCTTTTCCATGTTCCCCGGCTCTGGCAGCTTCAATACTTGCATTTAAAGATAATAAATTTGTCTCCTCTGCAATAGATGTTATTAAATTAATTGCTTCTTGAATTTTCTTAGCAGATTCATTGGTAGTATTTGTTTGAACATAAATTATTTCTATTGCATCTTTCGCCGTATTATTTACTCCATGGAGCTCTTCAAGAGTGTTAGCGGCAGTCTCATTTAATAAATTCATCTCATTAGAATTTTTATGCAGCTCGTCTACATTTATACTAGTTTTTTCAATTAAATCCCTCATTACTTCAATATCTTCAGATGCTTTTTTCGTCTCTTCTGCTTGTAACAGGGCACTTTCAGATATACTATCTATTGCCTGTTCAACCTGGGTCGCAACATTTGCTGTATATTCCGATGATTTATCCAATTGACTTGAAGATTCCATTAAAGTATTACTGCTGTCTTTAATATCTCCAATGATATGCAGCAATTCCCCTTTTAAAGAGTCCGTTGCTCTGGCAACATCTCCTATTTCATCTTTTCGCTTTAAGATAGAATTGTTTAAAGTAATTGTCAAATTACCACCGGATACTTCCTGTAACATATTTTTTGAACCTGCCAGTGCTTTCGTAACAGCATTGGTAAATAATATATTAATTCCTACAAAAATTAATATTGCCCCAATAATTATCCCAATAGTCGTAATGGCACTTTTCATGATTATGGTATTCATCTTATCCGTTGACCGGCTTGCCATTAATATTCCTATCACTTCACCGCTATCCTGTTTAATAGGAACATAATAACCCTGATATTCATTTTCATTCACAATTAAATGGGAATCAAAATAGGATTCTCCTTTTTTAAGGACCCGTTCAGCCACTTCATTTCCTGCTTTCAGGTCGATCAACCGGTTATCTTTAGAATCCTTTAAAGATGTCATTACAGCCGTATCCCCATAAAAAAATGTTATATCTACATCCGCTTCCTTCTTCACATCATCCACAATACTTGTCTCAGTTGAAACATTAAAATTCATTCCTCTCCATACATATCCATCCTCTTTCAGGGAGTAATCCCCATACCCCTGGACATTATAGATATTTCTGGATGCTAATGCGGTCGTTTTTAGACCTTCCTCACTTTCCACTGCTAATGCATTGGATAACTGCATTAGACTAATCGTTAATGCAATCAATCCAGTGATTAAAATAGAAGAAATACTTAGCAATAATATCTTACCTTTTATCTTCATAAAATTCCCCTTCTCACACATATTCGACATAATAGCTTATATTGTTTTAAAAGTAACATATTAACTTATAGAAATATAGGGGAGCATCTTTTGAATTTGGGGGGCATTCCTTTGCTAGATAGAGTATATTTCTTACCTGTTATGTATAAAAAGCGATATCCTGATGAATATCGCTTTTTATACGTTAATGAACAATTTTACTATGGGAGTATTAATTCAACTAATGGTATTTAGTTGAAACTATTTGACAATTACTTTTGTTTTTTTCTTTAATGTATCGCAAGTCGCAACAACATAATCAATTCCTTTGGATTTGGCAATTGCTTTTCCTGATTTTTTGGCAATAGCCACTCTGGATCTGGCAGTTGTTGTATATATTACATCTGATTGATTAAATCCGTAGCATTCTACTGCAAATACAAAGGTTTCACCTAACTTCATAGATGTTGCAGCTTTCGTGAATTTGATATATGCTTTTGTTACTTTTACTTTATTACTAAATGTTTTTTTAATACCATCGATTGTTATAGTTGTTTTAATTGTTGCAGTTCCAGTTCCTTTTGCCGTGATTTTACCTGATTTTTCAACCGTCGCAATTTTCTTATTACTTGATGTATAAGTAATTTTTATATTACTTAAGCCCTGTTCAACTGCTCTGGAGATTACCTCTGGTAATTCCACATTCACAAACGTTGATTTTCCTGTTGTTCCACCTAAATATAATGTTTTTAATGGTTTCACAGTCATATTGGCCACTTCTTTTTCCAATAATACTTTGTTCTCCATAATGATCACATAATCAGATGCATGATTAAAGTTTAATGAAACATTACCGTTTTTATCCACTTTCGTTACATCCTGCAATATCAATTCTTTCTTTACAGGATTGAAATAGAATAGGTTTGCAACCAGACCATTATTTTCTTTTCTTAAATTAAGTTCCAGTTTCCCATTAAATCCAAATTCTCCATTATGTACAAGTTGAATTTGTTTCGCCTTGCTATTCTTTCCTATCGCATCAACTACAGTCTCAGGTAAAATATTTTCTTTAAAAGTAACGCCCAGATCAATATTGTTTAATTCATCCTTTGTAATATCTTTTCCATTAATGATCCACTTATAGCCATTCATCTGAAATTCTGTTGTAATATCTTTCCCTTTTAGAACTGCGAGGATCTCTTTTTTAATAATTGTATGATTCTTCATGTCAATATTTACACTGCTGCCTTCAGATTTTGCACTAATATCTTTTGTGATTGCATCCCAGCCTGTAGCGTTGTTATTTCCTGCAATTTGAGGTTCATTGTTAACAGGGGCTGATCCAGAGGATGAGCCTGGGGATGGGCTTGAAGGAGTGGTATTCACTATATTTATAGCAAGAATTTCACTGTCTCCTACATTAAAGTCAATATTTAATACCAGGTTTCCATAAGGCTGTCTTATTAAATATTCTTTCTTTATAGTTAATACATTGCCGCTTATACTATAATTTTCAGAACCAATACTACTTCCTCTGTCTTTAATATCGGTAATAGATGCTGCATCATTCCATGTAATTACTGTATCAACATCGGCCATGTTACGGAAATATTTATCAAAAACAGCTGTTTTAGGGCTAATAACAGCGCTGATGACTTCTGGTTCAGGTTGATTAGAGTCTATCATCTTCAGAGTTAAAATTGCGGCATTTCCTTCATCAAATTCTACTGTTAAGGTATGGGTTCCCACTGTTTGATCTTTTATAAAATCTTTGGATATCGTTAACGCACTGCCGCTTACTACATAAGCATCTGCTCCAATGGTCATATCCTCTTGCTTAATATCTGTCACCATTGTTGCATCATTCCATGTAATTGTAGCTTCAATATCTTCTGCCCCTGCATTCTCTATATTAATATCAAATGAGGAAGGTGAAATTGTAGCACTATTCTTCGTTGGAACAGTGGAATCGGAGATATTGGCAATTAACGTTGCAGCATCACCCTTATCAAATTCAACAGATAATATCTGACTGCCAATTGACTGGTTTTCTAAATATTCTTTTTTAATTGTTAATACACTTCCATCTACTTCATAAGCCTCCGCTCCAATAGAAATACCGTCTTTTGTAATATCTGTAACGGAAGCCGCATCATTCCATATAATTGTAGTGTCTGCATCTTTTGGATCTAATTTATCAAAACTGATATTGTCCGGATCAAGAACTGCACTGTTTATTAAATTCTCACCCTCTGAGAATTTGAACCAGTCAATATTAGCTATATATGGTTTCGATCCATTTGTCGTACCACGCAGGACAAAATAAATATTATGCAATCCTTTTACACTTGTTTGAAGATTCTTTTCAACGACTACATAATTATTCCAGTTTCCTGCAGTAGGTGGAATTGCAATGGTATCTAACAATTCTCCCGTAGATGAATCTAAACGCACTTCAATTCGCGTATCATCTGGGCAGCGTCCATTATTTGCTGCATATCTTATTGCAACCTTACCAAGACCTTCACCAGAGAATTTCAGCTGTTCAAAAGAAATCCATGCCCCATCAGAAGTTCCTCCAATATTAGTCAGGCTTTCTCCTTCACTTGTACTGCTGGATTCTGTTTTCAAGCTGCCAGCTGACCAGTTAGAATAATTTTCTGCCTGATAGATACCGTAAGTATTTGCCTGATTGAACTTCATCCAGTCAATATTAGCAATAAAAACTTTTCCTGCTCCTTCACCAGTTGCTCCTGTTCCTTTTAATACAAAGTAAATGTCTACAACACCTTTTAATTTTTCACTGTTTATAAGCTCTACGGTTTTGACAACATAATTGTTCCAATTGTTTCCGGTCTCCGGAAGGGTTATTGTCTGCAATAGTTCCCCACTTGCACTGCCAAGACGGATCTCCATAGATGCATCTGTGGCACAGCGGCCGGAATTATTTACATAACGTACTGAGAGAGTCGCAACCTCTTTATTGCTAAAATCTAATTTTTCAAACCCGATCCAGGCACCATCATATGTTCCACCAATATTATTTAAGTTTACATTATTGCTGTCCTTACCACCTTCTGTCTTTAGATCTTTTCCTCCAGACCATACTGTGAAACTTTCTGCTTCCAGCTGTTTGAAAGCATTTTGGCTATAAACTAAATTGTTGATAAGATTATATATTTTATTATAGGCATCTTCATAATCATCTTCTGTTGAATCAGCATCATCAAGTACTGCCTGCCCATTTAATAACTCTACCTGTAACTTTGCATATGCTAAGGATGTAAGGTCTGACGGATTAATAAGTTTACCTTCATCAATAATTTGAACCAGTCTTTCTTTCCAATCACCAATGAAGTCAATAATCAGCGACTTCATACCTCCATAATTAGAACCATTAATATCACAGGCTCTGGCTCCATCAAACGCTGAGTCATTAAAGGATACAACCAGATTGTCTATGTCAGCATTATGGATATCAGCATTACCGGATATACTTAACAGAATTTTCTGGTCTGAAATCTTTGCAACATTGGCAGTTAATCCTGCTGGTAGATTCGATAAGTTAACTTTATTTGATAATATGAAATCTTCTCCAATACTACCGTTAAATGTTGTGCTGCCAGTAAGATTGATATCTACCGTGTCTGTGACTGATCCGTCATTTAATTCAGATTCATATAATCTGTCTTTAGAAAACTGAATCGAATCATCCATGAACATGATTTTAATATTATTTTTCTCTTTTCTCTTACTTGTAATAGGCTGGCTGAATAATGTATCCTCAAGTTTAAGAGATAGATTGCCAATACTATTACTTAATCTATGGTTTAATGAGTTCCCCTCAAAGTTTAATTTAATACTTGTATCATTTACCTTCGTTGCTTTTAGAGTAAGTCCATCCGGAACATTTCCTACAGTCACTCTGCCTGCTGCAATTAAATCTTCATTATTTACTCCACTGATAGTAGCTGATGTGTTTTGCAAAGAAATAATTACTTCCTGATCGATGGAACCATCATTATTCTCCGACTCAAATATAGTTGTTGCAGAATATCTAAGAGGGTCAGTTTTATCATAAATTGAAGTGTCAACCATATCAGAAGATGAAAGAGCTGTCACTCCATCTTTTGCCCAGTCAGAAGGTGTCGGACCCATTTCAAATTTTAATGTGCCGCCACGGATTATTTCTGAATAATCAACCCATGTCCTGTCAAAGCTTTCACCGTTTAAAGTTGCTGACTGGATATAAAAATTGTCAGAAGATACATTATTTGCTTCAATTACGAACTCTCTTCCATTCCCTACATCCAGTGTTATTTTTTCGAAGAAAGGAGTCCCAACCTGGAAAGTGGTATCCCCAGGAGCCATTGGGAAAAGCCCCATTGCAGCTGAAACATACATAGCCGCCATTGTCCCTGCATCTTCATCCATAGTTTCAAGGAATCCTTGTGGATCAAGTTTATATACATAATCCTTAATTGGAGGATTATATTCACCTGTACCGCTATAACGATTCCAGGTTTGTTTCGTATAAATCTGTCTTACCCAATATTGGGTATTATATGGCTCACCAACAAAATTAAATAAATATGGGGTATGGAGATCTATTTCATTTGTATTTGTATGGAGCATACGCTTTCCATCTTCCGGTGCATGCATCCCATATAGATATTTAAGCTGATCCGCCATAAGTTCTTTGCTTCCAATTAAGTCTAGTAATCCATTTACATCATTGGAATCCCACCAGGTGTACTGCCATAATGTCCCCTGGTACAAACTATTATCACCATATTTCTCAGGATCTGCAGTTTTCCAGTTACCATTACTGTCCTTAGGCCATAAAAGTCCAAATGTTTTTTGAATGCTGTTTACCGTAGTTGTTACTGCATCTGCCTTAAATAAATTCTTATAAAAGAAGGATCTGGCCAAATATTTATTATAATCTTCTGTCTTGCCTAAATTATCTGCAAGTAAAGAAATTGCCCAGTCATCATAAGAAAATTCTACTGTCTTATCTACCCGTCCTTCAATATATCCCAGGCTTTCTGCGGCACTATTGACTGTTTTATCCGCAATCTCTTTTGACTTATTATATGCAATATCTAAATTGTCCACATCGTCAAATCCCTTTGCGACACCATCTGCCAATAAGGCGACTGCGTGCTCTGTTCTGACTGTTGGAACTGTCTGAGTTTCAATTCCCCAGGTACCAATACCATATTCCATGGTGTTTGCAAGGGAACGTATGTAATCTTTATAAACCTCCGGGAGGATCAGTCCAATCATAGGATATTTTCTGAAATCATCCCAAAGTGTCCATGAATCATAATGAGTATAATCATCTGCCTTATAAACATTTAAATCTGTCGCTCTAAATGTATTATCTGTACTTGTGGCATTTACCGGCGTCGTGAACATATGATATAAATGTGTATAAAAGAGTTTTTTTAGTTTGTCACCAGGATCGCTTTGGGTGGAATTTTCTACTTTAACCTTCCCAAGAATCTCATTCCACTCAGCTTTCGCACCATTGCGCACCTCTTCAAAACTCCAGCCCGACATTCCATTATACATATCTGTTTTCGCCTGCTTGCTGCTGACAGGAGAGATACTGACTTTAACCTCAATTGGTGTGGAAGCTAAAGCATCAAAGGACAAAACAGCCCCAATATCATTGCCTTCTCTTTTTATATCATTTCCAATATTAGAGTCCAGCCAGGTTTGTACCCCTGTTGCAGGCTGACTTGTCTCCATATAAAAATACATTGTATACTTTCCATGGCCAGATACATTTCTGCCACTAAATCTACCTGAAATAGCAGTTGTATTCTCTAATTGTTCCACTTCCATGATTGCATTTCGAATATCCGTTCCATGATAAGTATAATTAAGATCAACAATCAGTGATACTTTTCCATCTTGTGGAAAAGTATATTTATGATATCCTGTTCTTGTATTACTGGTCAATTCTGCTTTTATATTCCCTATAGAACTATTGTCAACATAATTAGTGCCTGTTCCTGTTTTTGGTGTTAATTCTACAGAATAATATCCAGGCTCGGCTGCTTCCTTATCATGGCTAAATTTCTGTGCTTTCGAAGCTGCCGCTGGCTTTGAACTATATTGTACATAGGTTGGAGTGATGAGAACATCACCTCCTGCACCCTGTCCACCAACACCTTCAATTCTGGTGTGTGAGAATCCTGCAATCTGAGTCTTACTATAGTCATATCCTGCATGATCATCTGTCTGATGAGGATAGGTATCAGGACTGAGCTTCATCAGACCATTTGGGGTAACGGAACCCGGAAACAATTGGCCATAGTCTACATCCGTTCCCACAAATGGATCAACATATTGGGTGTAATCTTCTTCAAAGGATTGTGTTTCTATTTGAGAAGCCCGGGATATTATTACCTGACTATTAATGATAAGGGACGGTAACAACATCGGAATAATCATTACCATGGCTAAAATTCTATCTTTAATTTTGCGCATATTATCTCCTTTTTTACTTGTTAGATTGTTTTTTACCTTGTTTTTGCCAACCATTGAAACAACTTTTTTTAATCTCTTCACCCCACTTACTTTTTTCAATAAATTTTCCCCAAATCAGCAAGTTAACTTAAATTCAAATACCTCCTGTTTTTTATAATTGAAAAATAAAGAAACCCCTAATTTTTTATACTTACTCTATATAAGAAGATAACATCGATACAATCTGAAATATAGGGGGACATCTTTTGAATTAGGGGGGGATTCTTTGTGTAAATTAAAAAAAGGGCTGTCACACTACCAGCCCTAATTTGTAGTTACTTAATACTCTGAATCTTATAATCTTCAATTATATAATTTGATGTACAATGTTTAGCGACCACATCACTATGGGTTGCTACTACCAGGGTCTGTCCTTTTGAGATTAAAAGATCAAAGATTTTTAAAATTTCATACTCAGAAGCCTTATCTAGTGCACCCGTTGGCTCATCAGCAAGCAGAATATCCGGTGATTTAACAATAGCTCTTGCAATTGCTATACGTTGACATTGACCACCAGATAATTCGTAAGGGTACCTATCTTTAAATTCATTCAAATCTAGTAATTCCATTATTTCTTCAACTTTATTCTTTATAGTTTTTTTATCATGTTTTAAACATTTAAGGGGAAAAGCTATATTATCGTAACAGTTTCTATCAGATAGAAGCTGATATTTTTGAGTTACAATTCCTATATGTTTAAGACGATGAGTAGCCATTTTTTCAATATTCTTCTCCAGTTTATTCCTCTTAAAGTAGTAGTCTCCTAAATAATTCAGGTCCAGGCCAGCCAGCATGCGCAACAATGTGGATTTTCCCGAGCCACTTCGACCGCTTATTGATATAGAACAAGATGCATCAATATTATAATCTATATCACGAAAAACCTGGCACACTACGCGTTCTCCACTAACAAACTGCTTTGTTACATTTGATAATTGTATCATAACAATTCCTCCCTATATTATAGATGTTTCATTACATAATTCTTTAAAATATGTTTACATATGAAATAAACCAAACACAAAATACTTAATGAAACAGCTAATATAAATAAGATAACCAACAATGAAATATGTTGAAAACATATTTTAATAATAATAACTGTACTAATAAACGCCAAAATATAGGGGATACTAATATCTTTAAAAAATACTTGCCTATAATTATCAATTCCAACAAGCCAAAAAGCCCTATATACATCAAGCCTCCTTAAGAGAATCTGGTTTCCCATTCCATACTGGATAAATGTGACCAATATACTAATTAATAGCATCATTATAAATATAAGATTACGATTTCCCTTGATAACTGATATCATGGTATCATATTTTAAAGTGAAATCAGAAATTCCAACAACCGAAAAATCTGCAAATCCTGTTGAATCAGAAATATATTTTATTTCTTTCAAAAGTTTATTCTTATCAATAGTGGTTATAATATCGCCATTAATCATGGCAAAATATAATATACCTTCAAATTTAAAATCTGATTCATTCACTGATTCTAAAAGTTCTGGATATGGTACTATAAGATACTGATCCAGATAGAATTCAGGATCTCCTTTATAATAAACAAATGTGTTTGGCTCAAGGATGCCAACTACCTCAAATGTTATTTCACGATTATAATAATTAACGAAAAAAGTATCACCAATATCATAAATTCCTTTATATTCAGAACCTATCAAAATAGGCAGCTTGTTCCCGCCATAATTAACTTCGTCCCAATCAAAGATTGTACCATTTGAGACTTTCAACCCATATAATTCAAATGCACTTTGATTCAATTGAATAGCTTTTACATTAGCATTCGTGGTATCTAGATCATGTGCATCTCTAAACTCTTGGGAATTATATAAAAACTGCTCTTCTCCCATAAACTGTTCAACATATATTGGTTGATTAAATATTGAGATAAATTCCATATTTGTGGATGTTACAAGTGCATTATAGAATTCTCCCAAGCGATTAATATTATCTGAATGTTGTCTAAATTCATAAAATGCATCCGGATCATAATAATTATCAACAATTCTATACAACTGTTTACCTTCATAAATATTCTCAACTGAACTTTCTTTAGTAAATGTAGCGGTTTGAAGTTGAAATAGAATTCCTATCATTACTAAAAATGTCGTTAAAACACACCAGCTAATAATATTGAATAGTGAAGTTACTTTAAACAAACGTTTCTTATGAAAGCATTGACTGATTACTGTCTTAAACATATTAAGTTATCTCCTTCAAAATCTGCCGCCAAAATAAAATACAATAAGCTCCTAGCAATATAGTATAAATCACTACACTAGACATAATAAACTCAAAAAAAGGGGTCTCCCTTTGGAATATACATACTATTATCAGATCAAAAAATAGTACAACTATAGTAATATCCCTAATACCCTTTTTAAAAATAGCCTTAGCCCCCATACCAATCTCCCAAAGAATGTTTCTACGCTCTTGCGTAATTACAAGATAATAGTACATAGATAAAAAGGAAGAACACAGTATTACTAACCATGTTAAGTTTCTAATCCAGTTGGTCACAAAAGATATATTAAACCACCTCTCTACTCCTTTATTGCCTAAAGATTTTCCTTGAAGCCAGGTAATCTTATTAAGATTTGGTCCATCAGAAGTAAGTGGTATATCTGGTTGGTCAAGTAGTGATGAATTGTTTAATAAAATAGTGTTTTTTAGAGGACTATCATCTGTTAATCCAAATTTCCCAATAACGTAATAACGTATATTGTTATAATCATAGTATTCACTATCGCCTAACATATATGTTGGAATCCCCATACCTACAATAGCCTCATTACTATCCTTTGATGAGAAGCAACTTCCGGATTTTAGAGGTAAGATAATTTTCTTGTAATCTGTTGCATAAAATGCAATGACCTGTTCTGTCGAACTTCTTTCTAACAAGCCAAAAACAGAAAAGTTATCCCTTGGTTTAACTAATTTTCTCCAATTTATTTTTATATCTTCACTTACCTGTATATGGTACGGTGACATTAAGTTATTGCTTTCTAAAATTAACATTTTTTGAATGTGTTGAAATTGGCCCTCAAAACTTTTTAGTAAAAATATAGATAATATAATAAGTGAAAAAGGAATTATTTTAAGATAAGGTCTTATTTTCATCGTATCCTCCAAAAGTGATAGGTTCTATTAATTTATAAATAGTCTACTGCCTTACTTAAAGCAAAGGCAGCAGACTATAGAAATTATGTAAATTTTACTTTTTAAACCTTATTACTAATTACCATAATAAGTTCTTGCCCTATCCCAAACATCTGGATTAAATGCCAACCATGGGCACGACCAGCAATCATAATATATACCATATATTAACATACTTCAATAAATTATTGTAATTATTTGGCGAAAACGACTAAAATATATCGTATATTGCTTAAATGGACCAAAACAAAACTTAATGCTAAATACTTATGGTAAGGAATGCTTAAAGTTATCAATATGTTTGATGGTGGATTAAATGAAATATTAACATTAGTATCAAGCAAAAAATCTAGTTAACATATTGTAGACTACATAAAATAAATCCTCATATCATCTATATTAAGTTGATATGAGGATTTAATATTTTTTAATTACTGGCTATAATAATATACCTGCTGAATTTCAATATCCAACAGGTTTTAATAATACTGGGCTAATAGGATTCGAACCTATAGATGCTGGAGTCAGAGTCCAGTGCCTTACCGTTTGGCGATAGCCCACTATTGCAAAAGATATTATAACCTATGCAATTTAAAAATTCAAGGTATTTTTTGAATTTTCTATATAATTAGAAAGATTATATGTTTTTTATCTATTTCGGATAAAACTATGTTCCAGAGTAATGATACATTGATATCTCTTATCTTTTTCAGCCACTGCTTCCATTACATCCTGAATTAACTTATATTCCTTATCTTCACTGTAAGAATGTGCAACTACCAGATCAAAGATAAGATTGATCTGTTCTTCTCCATTGACCATTCTAAAATCATGAATGGTTGCACCTTCATCATATTCTTTCACTGTATCTATTACCATATTCTTAATGGATAATACTTTTGTATCATTTACTTCAATGGGATCCATGTGAATTACTAAGAATATCCCTAATTCTTTTTGTGCATCCCGCTCAATCCTGTCAATCGTTTCATGTGCCACTTCAAAATCAATATCATTGGGAACTTCTGCATGAATGGACGCCATCGTATGAGTAGGGCCGTAATTATGCACAATCAGATCATGGCTTCCCACAATTCCATCATAATTCTCTACCATAGTGGTTATCTTCTCATATAATTCCGGATTCACTGCTTCACCGATTAATGGTTCAATGGTTTCCTTTGCAATATTATAGCCCGCATATAATACAAAGAGGGATACTACAAGACCCATGTAGCCATCCACTTTGAATCCGGTCAATTTTTCCACAACAATTGCCACTATAGTAACTACAGTAATAAGAACATCACCAAAAGCATCTGCAGAAGTAGCTTTCATTACAGAAGAATTAATGCGGTTTCCCAGTTTCCGATTAAATAATCCAAGCCAAAGTTTCAACAGTACTGAAATACAAAGGATGCCTACTAAGATTATATTAAACTCCATGGATTCCGGATGTATAATTTTTGAAATTGCATTTTTAAAGCAGGTAAAACCAACCTGGAGGACTAAAAAGGCCACTACAAACGCAGATAAATATTCAAATCTCCCATGACCAAAAGGATGTTCTTTATCTGCTGGTCTATTGGCTAATTTCACTCCAATAAAGCTTATAATTCCTGAAGATGCATCTGATAAATTATTAAATGCATCTGCCATGACAGAAATACTATGAATTGCCAGACCAATGGATATCTTAACAGCAAAAAGTATAATATTACATACTACCCCCACTACGCTTGATAAGATTCCATAGGAAGTCCTTACTTTTGACTGTTCAATTTTTTCCCTGTCTTTCACAAATAATTTCACTAAAAATTCTGTCATGTTCTCACCTGCCTTATTCTCAAAATTTATAATATTAATTATAATTTTAGATGTTCAATTATATTACCATATATCCCCTTGTGTTACAATTATAAATTAAATTTTCCTATGTTTTGTATATATGGATATTTTCAGGTCAAAAATAAAAATGTACAGAAATCCCATTTAATCTCTAATAAGAAGAACATACCTTTTACAAATTCAGGTATGTTCTTCTAAAATTTTATCAGGCTATCATACTACTTAACTGTTACTTTTGTTTTTTTCTGTATCGTATCACAAGTAGCAACAACATAATCAATCCCTTTTGTTTTTCCGATTGCTTTGCCTGATTTCTTGCCAATCACTACTTTTGATCTCGCTGTTGTAGAATATATTACATCAGATTGATTAAATCCGTAGCACTTTACTGCGAAAGCAAATGTTTCACCTAATCTCATGGAAGAAGTTGCCTTTGTAAATTTAATATAGGCTTTTGCCACTCTGATTTTTGTATTATAGGATTTTGTAACGCCATCAATAGTAACACTCGTCTTAATTACAGCAGTTCCTTCTCCTTTTCCAGTAATTTTACCGGTCTTAGATACCGTTGCAACTTTTTTATTACTTGATTGATATGTTACCTTCACACTGCTAATTTCCTGTTCTGCTGCCTTAGAAATCACTTCAGGCAATTCAATCATTATAGACGCAGACTTGCCTGTAGTACCTCCTATATATAATGTCTTATTTGCCGGAGTCACTGAAATCTTATCTGGAACCTTCTCTAATAATGCTTTCTTTCCCATGATGATAACATAATCGGAAGCATGTAAGAAACTTAAATTCACATTACCATTTTCATCTATTTTCCCTACATCCTGTAATATTAATTTTCCTGCAATTGAATCATAGTAGAATAAATTGGCAACGAATCCACTATTGGCTTTATCCAGATTAATTTCCAGTGCGGCTTTGAATCCAAATTTTCCATTGTTCATAAGCTGGAGTTGTTTTGTTTTGCTTTCATTCGCTATTTCCTTAATGATTTGTTCTTTGATTACACCTGGATTGAATGTGACTGCCAGATTAATATCACTTAAAACTTCCTCTGTAATGTCCATGCCATTTATAATCCATTTGTATTCATTTATTTGTAACTCAAGGGTAATATCCTTACCTTTTAAGGAATGAATGACCCCTTTTGGAAGAATGTTTTTCCCATTCATATGAATGACAACTTTACTTCCTGCCTCTTTGGAAGAAAGTACATTCATAATTGCATTCCATCCTTTTGCATTATCACTTCCAACAATCTGAGGTTCTGTTACTGTCTGCGGCGGTGACGATGGATTACCTGGCGTTGGATTATTTGGAGTAGTATCTAAAATGTTTATTGCCAGAATTGCAGCATTACCAGCATCAAATTCTATATTCAACGTTTGGTTTCCTCTGGATAATGTTCTTAGGTATTCCTTCCTGATTGTTAAATTGTCACCGGCAATGGTGTAGGAATCCGTACCTATACTTCTTCCATTATTTTTAATGTCTGTAATTTGGGTGGCATCATTCCAGGTAACCGTTGTTTTAACATCCTGACTCTTACTATAGTACTTATCAAATATCCCAGTACCCGGTTGAATCGTTGCGCTCTTAGTTTCCGGTTGTGTTGAATCTTTCACTTCAATCATCAGAATTGCAGCTTCTCCCTCATCAAACACAATTACTAATGAATGGTTTCCTAAAGGCAGCTCTTTCAGATATTCTTTATTGATTGTCAAAGCACTTCCACTTACTACATAAGTATCGTTTCCTAAGGAAGTACCATTCTTCTTAATATCATTAATTATTGTGGCATCATTCCAGGTAATGGAGATATTTAAGTCCTCTTCACCCAATAACTCTTTATCCAAAACAACATTGGAAGGCTCAATGACTGCACTTACTTTTGAAGGAACCGTAGAATCTATGATATTTACGATTAAGCTTACCATATCTCCTCTGTCAAATTTAATATTCAGTTCATGGCTGCCGATTGATTGAACATCAAGAAATTCCTTCTTGATTGTCAAAGCGCTTCCGCTTACTACATAAGAGTCTGTTCCAATACTCATTCCATCCATAAGAATATCTTCAACTAAAGTTGCATCATTCCATAGGATGGAAGTTGTCACATCTGTTGGATTAATGATATCAAATGTAACACTAACTGGATTTATTTCTGCATTATTATATGAAGTCTTAGTAAACTTAAACCAGTCAACATTTGCAACGTATGCATGACTTCCGTCATTTCTAAATACCAGGTAAATATCATGTAATCCGGAAATAGTTGCAGGCAGAGTCGCACTCACTGTTTTATAGGTTGCCCATCCAGATGGAGCCGTGACAGGTGTTTCTATGATTCCAACCGGCTCTGAATCCTTGCTGTCCAGATGAATTTCTACGTATCCGCCACCATCTGTTCCCTGTGCTGAATAATGCATCTCTATAAAATTACTTCCTCCATCAAATAACACATTTTCATAACTTGCCCAGTAATTTGCCTTTACTCCGCCAATATTATGGGGCACTCCGTTTACATAATCAATTAGAACATTACCATTGGTAAAGTTTTCTGCTTCTATCGGCTCATATGGATTCACAAATTCACTTGTGACATCATCAATCACCTTTTTCAAGGCATTGTATGCACTGGTAAATTCCTCTTCTGTAGTTCCGGTATGATATACAACTTCTGCTGCTTCGATTGCTTCATTTAATTTCATCTTTATCACTGAAATCATATTGGACTGATCTATTAGTTTGGCGGAAGCAATTAAATTTCCCAGATCTTCCCTGGTGCGGATTCCATCATCATAGGACAATAATTCAATTTCCGATACACTGCCTTCGCTAAAAACAAATTTATAATGAGAATACTCTTTCTGTAGTTCCTCTTTAATCTTAAATGGACGAGTATATCTGCTCCACTCGAAACTTAAATTATTATAATTTCCAAGTTCTACCCATACTCCATCTGATAAAGCCCCATATAATGCCACTGATGTTGGTGCAGGCTCCTCCTTACCAGAGGTTATTGTAAACATCTCTGCTTTCTTTTCACTGTCAAGACTATAATATATTGTTGCATCATTTTCTAATTTAGCTTCTGTTGCAGAAGTATTATCGATCAACTTAGCTACATCTGCTGTCATGGAAGATACACAATCTTTATATACCTTGCCTTCTGGTATTGTATCTGCATTCACTATATTTGCCTTTGGCTGAATGATGTCATCATAAGATTTGACTGTTTCATTGGCAGCAGTCAAGGATGTTGGTAAATCATTTTCTGAGGACCCCCAGGATGTATTTGGAGTATCTCCCATATTAAATTCAATTGTTCCGCCGGTAGCAATGTCTGAATGTTTGATATGATTCTTTGAATAATCCACACCATTTAATTTCATACTTTGAATGTAAACATTCTCTTTACTATTATTGTTTGCAATTATCTTTAAAGTTTTGCCTTCTTCCAGGTTCACGGTAACTTCATCAAATAGAGGTGATCCGATTGCATATTCATCACTGCCCATAGCTAACGGATAGAAGCCTAGTGCAGAGAAGATATACCATGCTGACATTTCACCATTGTCTTCATCCCCAATGTATCCCTGGCCAAATGTAGAACCAACATAGCACCGGTCTAATACATCTCTCACATATTCCTGAGTCTTCCAAGGCTGCCCCGCATAATTATACATATATGGAATATGGTGGGATGGCTGATTGCTGTGGCCGTATTGCCCCAGTTTCACTTCACGTGCTTCTTTTTGTTCATGGATACCACCAACGCTATTTACTGCACCGTAACCATTGTAAATACCATTTGTTGTGAAGATGGAGTCCAGTTTTTTACCAAGTTCCTCTAAACCTCCGTATAGATTAGCCAATCCCTGTCCATCCTGTGGTACAGAAACCGCCATATTATATGCATTGGTTTCCGTGTAATTTGCTCCCCAGTAAAATGGATCGAATTTATCATCTGTATAATTAGATATATTCCACTCACCTGAGCTTGATTTTCCTTTGAACCATTTCTCCAGTACTGTTTCACCAGAATCGTCAAATAGTTTTACATAGTTCTTTGCCCGGTTAATATAGTATTGATATTCAGAATAATATTGCTCTTTCTTTGTTTCATCCGTTTCTTTCTCAGCCAGTGCTTTTGCCATCTGAGCAATACCATAATCATTTACATACCCTTCCATGGACCAGGAGAATTCATCTCCGGTTCCCGGAGTATAGCCTAAAAAGATGGACGTTTCAAGTTTTGTTCTTCCCCCATTGGTCAAATTGGAAGATACTGTTGCAGCATTACGAATTGCTGATTTATAAGCATTCTCATAATCAAATTCAATGTCTTTCATGAGCGCATCTGCAAAGATGACATCACTGCTGGTTCCTACCATACTATTAGTTCCGCCAGGAGCGATCCATCTTGGGACCCAGCCTTGATCTTTATAGTGCTGTACCAGACCATTCAGCATTCTTGTTGCCTCTGCAGGAGTAAATAATCCATAGGCAGCCCAGGTGGTACGATATGTATCCCAGAACCCATTGTTAATATAGATTTCACCATCGACCGGTTCTGCGTCACCAGCGCGGTATGGGCTCTTATATTTCCATACTGGATTATCATTGGTTCCAACATTTTCAGACATGGTATTAGGATAAGCAAACAGACGGTACATATTAGAATATAAAGTCACTAATTGTTCATAAGTAGCACCTTTTACATCATTTATAATGTTTAGCTTCTTATCCCACACACCCTGTGCTTTATTATAAATATCATCAAAATTTTCTTCAGAAGCAATTTCTAATTCAAGGTTCTTCTTCGCCTGATCATAACTAATATAAGAAGTTGCTATTTTCATTTCTACTACTTCGTCATTGAAACCGGCAAGTCCTGCTTTATTTGATGTCTTTGTAATATTTGCTTTCTTATTAAATACTCCATAGACATACATCCTCTTTGAACCATTGCTCATATGATCGCTGTAACTTGTAAAGGTTGTAACAGCGCCCTCATTATTAAATGTAACCCCTCCTGCTGCACGGGTACAGTCCAGGATTACATTTCGATTGGCAGTATCCTTATCAAAAGTAAAGCGAACGACTGCACCGTGATTTGTAGGTGTCAGTTCTAATTTTGATCCTTTGGATGCACCCTTTTCTTTATCAAATTCAACACTATAGTAATGAGCATGAGCGCTTTCTTTCTCATGGGCGAAATCAGAAGTCAGGCTTCCCAGCCCGAAACTATTTGCAGTAGATGCATTAATACTTGTATTGACCATGAACTGCCAGGTTCCACGATCACCGATCCAGTAAGATGGTTCATGGCTGATCGTAATATATCTTAAGGAAGTATCCTGATAATCATAGATTTTGTTATCATTTAAATTCGTCGCCGGAACAAAGAAGTTAAATCCATGAGGCATGGTTACTGCCGGAGCTGTTAAACCTCTTGAAAATGACGATGAATCATTCGTTCCCCTGAGTATGGAGGTATATTCGGATAAATGATTATGTACTGTTTCGCTTTTATTATATATTTCAATATCATCAAAATAGGTAATAAAGTCTATAAGACCAGCCATATCATGAGCCGGTTTATTATAATCTACTAAAACACTTTTAATTACTTTTCCCCTGGCAATCGTACCAATATTGCTATAGATCTGATTCCATTGATGAGTGGTTAACGTTCTGCTCGCTCCTTGTCCTGCTGCATTTAATGGATTCTCATTTTGGTCATATACATCATATTCACTTAAATAAGTACCATCTTCAAACTTTAAATCAATTGACATGAACATTCCTGTATATTGAAAATCGTACACGTCCCCATTGGACATGGATGGGAATATATTATATTTTAAATAGGTAGTGCTATCTACAGGAATATTTAGATTGTCATAAAGAATATTATAAGAATATGCATCATTTCCTGTTATACTTCCTGATGTTCTTAATGCCTTGCTTCCAGACCAGCCTGCATTTGATTTTTGATTCCATGCGGCAGTAGGTCCATTGGTAATTTCCACATTCATACCATCTGATTGAAATTCATTATCTTCTTTTTTCCCGGTAGCAAGTATTATATCAGCCAGCTGAGTCATTGAGCCGCTGCTTCCATTTTTTTCTGAAATGACCAATTTATAGCTGCTATAATCTTCAGGTTCTGAAATTGAATATAGTTTCTTCTGGTATCTTGCTGTAAATACCTGATTGGATTGTTCATCTATCAGGCTCCAATCTGCATCGCTTTCTTTTTTCCCATATAACTTCCAGCTTTTAGGGTCACGTTCCGGCGCATCATTGGCAGCAACGACACCATACTGATTGATTGCTTTTTCCATTTTATCTTTTAATGACCATGTAACAGTAACCGGTAATCCTGTATTCGTTAAAAATTTTGTAGATGAAGATCGGTCAAATAATTTAACCTTAGTTTCATTCTCATTAAAGTCAGTACTGCCTTCAACAGATTTTATGTCTACCAGATATGTTATATCACCGGTCAAAGTACCAGAAAGCACTCCTGCTACATTGGCACTTCCCTTTTCATCTAATTTATTTGGAGTAAAATCATCTGGTGTTTCAAATGAAGTCGACCATAAAATATCCTTTTCACCATTTTTTACTTCTTTTGCTTTTGTTGTAATTGGAGATGATGATATTACAGTTGAAATGATCATACATGCCATTAATAGCCATGATAGTAATCTTTTAAAATGTTTCTTCATACCTTACCCCTTTCCCATATTAGAATGAATACTTTAATAAACACTTTTGTACTCTCTATTATTTTGCAAATATGACCTTAAAATCTTAAGGTCAATACCCATTTGTATCCTGAAATGTTTATCTTATGTATTTCATCCTAACCTGAATCCATAGCATCCCTCCTTATAATTATCTAATACGGTAACAATAAAAATTAAGCCTTTGATAATTTATGTAAATTATTTACAATTACAGATTGAGTATAGCACAGGAATTTTATAATCATAGGGGTGGTTCTTTTGTTTTAAGGGGGCATTTCTCTCTTGATTTAACCTATTCATAATGGTATTATTAACCTAGTTTTATACTTGAACCAATTCATTAACTGATTAGAAAGGGTTAAAGGGAAATATCATGACAACTAACGAAAAAGCTTTAAAATTACATGAAGAATGGAAAGGTAAAATTTCTACAACTTCCAAATGCAGTGTACAATCAAGAGAAGATTTAGCACTTGCTTATACACCGGGAGTTGCCGAACCATGTAAAGTAATTGCAAATGATAAAGAGGCTGCTTATAAATATACCATCAAATCAAATACAGTTGCTGTAATTTCAGATGGAAGTGCTGTTCTTGGTCTTGGAAATATAGGTCCCCTGGCTGCAATGCCGGTTATGGAAGGAAAAGCTGTATTATTCAAAGAGTTTGGTGGAGTAAATGCATTTCCAATCTGCCTGGATACTCAGGAAACAGAAGAAATAATTAAAACAATCGTGAATATCGCTCCCGCTTTTGGAGGAATTAATTTAGAAGATATTTCTGCTCCAAGATGTTTTGAAATTGAAGAAAGACTAAAAGAATTATTAGATATCCCGGTGTTCCATGACGATCAGCATGGAACTGCAATTGTTGTACTTGCAGGTATCATTAATGCCCTAAAAGTAGTGAAAAAGCAGAAAGAAGATTGTTATATTGTAGTAAACGGTGCAGGCTCTGCGGGAATTGCAATTACCAAATTACTTTTTAACTATGGATTTAAGAATATTGTAATGTGTGATAAATCAGGAATCTTATCTAAAGATACTCCTGATCTGAACTGGATGCAAAAACAGATGATGGACGTTACAAATCTCTCCAATAAAAAAGGATCTCTGGCAGATGCCTTGACAGGTGCTGATATCTTTGTGGGAGTATCTGCCCCTAATATCGTTACCAAAGAAATGGTATCCTCCATGAATAAAGATTCCATTCTTTTTGCAATGGCAAATCCTGTCCCTGAGATTATGCCCGATTTAGCCAAAGAAGCAGGAGCTAAAGTCGTAGGCACAGGACGTTCTGACTTTCCTAATCAGGTAAATAATGTAGTAGCATTTCCAGGTATCTTTAGAGGAGCCTTGGAAGGACGTGCCACGCAAATTACGGAAGAGATGAAATTGGCTGCTGCTCTTGCCATTGCAGGACTGGTGGATGAGAACGACTTAAGGGAAGATAATATCATGCCTGAGGCTTTTGATCCGCGAGTTGCTGCTGTGGTAAGCGAGGCAGTTAAATCACATATATGAAAGACCTGCAAACCTGGGGCGGAAGACGATACTATTCCCTGGATCATTATCTAAAGAACCAATTTGGAGAAAAAATATATAAACTGTCTTTAGATGGAGGAATGACCTGTCCTAACCGTGATGGCAGTTTAGGAAAACGTGGGTGTATCTTCTGCAGTGAAGGTGGTTCGGGAGATTTTGCCTCCAATGGAAAGGATTCTATCACAGATCAGATTGAAGAGGCAAAATCAAAAGTAGCGGGCAAAACCAAATGTTCTAAATTTATAGCATATTTCCAGGCTTATACCAACACTTATGCTCCTATAGGATATTTAAGAGAAATATTCTATGAAGCAATAAATCATACAGATATTGTCGCTTTATCCATTGCCACCAGGCCAGATTGCCTTAGTGATAATGTGTTAGAATTATTATCTGAATTGAATAAGATAAAACCTGTGTGGATTGAACTTGGCTTACAGACCATTCATGAAAAAACAGCTGATTTTATCCGCAGGGGATATCCGCTGGATTGTTTTGAAAAAGCTGTGGAGGAATTATCCCGTATAAATATTGACATTATCGTCCATCTTATTATAGGATTGCCATATATGGATAATCAAAAAATATTAACAGAGAGCCGGGACGACATATTAGAAACCATAGAATACCTTTCAAAACTGCCAATCCAAGGGGTAAAGTTACAACTTCTCCATGTATTAAAAGGCACTGATTTGGCTGATCATCTTACCGGCTTAGAAATTTTATCTTTCGAAGATTATATTAATATGGTAATATTATGTATAGAACATCTGCCTGAACGTATAGTGATTCATAGAATTACCGGAGATGGACCAAAAGCATTGCTTCTGGCGCCCATGTGGAGTACAAATAAGAAAAAGACATTAAATACAATAAATCAAGAATTGAAATTAAGGAATACATGGCAGGGAAAATACTTTTCTTAGCATGTTCCATTACAAAGGAGATGAGTTGATTGCAAAACGATGCTCTAACATTATATAAATTAATTATTTTATACATCCTTGATAAAGTTAATTTTCCTCTTACAAATGCACAGATTTCCAACTTTATATTGGAAAAGGAATATACGAACTATTTCACCATACAACAGGCGATTTCTGAATTAAATGATGCTGAACTGATTCGGACAGAAACCATTCGAAACAGTACTTACTACAGGATTAACCAGGCAGGAGAAGAAACTCTTGAATTCTTTGGCAATAAAGTATCCGATGCCATAAAGAGTGATATTGACGAATATTTAAGCAAGAATGAATATGAGCTTAGAGATGAAGTTTCTACTATTGCTGATTACTATGAAGAAAAGAAGGACGAATATATTGTGCGTTGCCAGGTCAAAGAAAATGGCAGTCCTATCATTGATTTAAGTATCAGTGTTCCATCTGAGCAGGAAGCAGTCTCTATCTGTAATAATTGGAAATCAAAAAGCCAGGAAGTCTATGCATATATTATGAAAACACTTATGTTTCATAGCAATGATTAAAATCAATAAATATAAGCATCTGATAAATATTGTATAAAATAAGAAGAAACTTTATATTCCATATATTCGGGAAATATAAAGTTTCTTCTTATTTTATTTACATATGTGATATTTTATTGTATCTTTTTTCGTCTTCTTAACATTCTGGCTATCATGGCTATTGCTATACCACCCATACCAAAGGATGCATAGATTGCTTTTTTATTATTATAATATTGAACCCACCTGTTCTGTGTAACTAAAAATTCATCTACTTTAAGTGAGCCTGTATTTCCCGCTGCATCCTCAAATTCAACTTCTAAATTCTGCTTATTATTACTTTCCGGAATTTCAATGGAAAAATCACCAGCTTCATTATGAAGGCTCTCTTCCTTCCATCCGGATACTTTTTTACCATTTAAGGATAACTTCACATCACTTAATCTGAGATTATCTTTTACAACAATACGGGCTTTCTCTGTTTCGGTGTTGTAAATTGCTCCACTCTCAATCCCCAGAACCGTAGCTTTTGGTTTGGTTTTATCCACAGTGAACTGGATCTCCTCTTTCTTTATATTATTATTGGAAAGATTGCCTGCATTGTCAGAGGATGCAACCATTACGATATAATTACCTTCTGCTGCAAAATTCTTACTATAGATCGTATATACATACTGGTTCCAGCCGCCACTTTCATAGAACTGTTCTACCTTATAATCCTGTCCCTTATGAAGTGCCTGTATGATACCATCCTTACTATAATTGATGGAATATTCTTTCAAAGAATCCACATTGGTTTCCATAAGAACCAGGTCAACCTCCTGATTAATATAGCTATTCCTGATCTTTTCTGTTTTATCATCCACAGAATAAACAGAACCAAATCGATTCACACTAAAAGACAGTTTTGCTTCTGTTTCATTACCTGCATTATCCTCCACCTTCACCGAGAGGGTATAGAAATCATCCATATTCTGCAATATTGGGAATATATCAAGAATTATTTTTTCTCCATTCCCCATACGAATTGCATGTCCTTTCTGGGATACTTCACCTTTTTTGTATCCTTTTAAGGAAACAGATACTTGTTGTGTATTAAAATTAGTATCCGTATATTCAATGACAGGTTTTAATTCCCCATTATAGGCATGTTTGTCTTCTACTCCTGTGATTTGTAATTCCGGGGCAGTAGTATCAATGGTAAATTCCTGTTTTTCGAAGGGATCAATCCGATTGCCTGCCATGTCCGTATAATCTAACATCAGAGAATAATCTCCATCGTTCCCAAAGGATATGGTCGCTGTGTGGGTATCTCCCTCTGTATTCCAGCTGCTGACACCAGGAAGAGGAATCCCCTTACCATTATAGCTTCCTGTCATAGTGATATTGACATCCTCCGGATTAAAATTATGTTCCTGAATCACAACTTTTGCCTGTCTGGACTCTTTATAATAACTGGTATTCAATACTGCATTATTATCAAAAGTAACCTGTAGAACCGGTTTTGTCAGATCAATGGTAAATTCATCATCATGTTCATAGGATGCTTCATTATCTGCAAGATCCGTGTAAGATACCTGAAAACGGTAATCTCCATCTTCTGCAAATCTGATATGTGCTGTATGTACGATTCCTTTGGATTTCCAGTTATCCGTCTTAGGAGTTAAGTTCTGTACAAGTTCATTATCTTTATAAATTGTGATCTTCACATCTTCAGGATTAAAGTTTAACTCTTCAATCTGGATGGTTGCTGTTCTTTCTTTACAATAATAAGTACTGTTCAAAAAATCATTATTGTCATAAGTAACATCTAATACTGGTCTCGTAACATCTATCTTTATATCTTTTTCTGCGATAATATTTTCGTTACCTGCATTATCATTATAAGTAATATTAATACCAACATTGTTATTATTATTGCTTAATGCATCCAGCTTAACAATTTTATTCCACTCATAAGTGATATCTTCCTTCTGCTCCAGATTAACCGTTACAGGACTCGTTGCTCCCACATCATAAGTGAATTTATTAATGCCTGAATATGGTTCAAGAATCTTCAGGGCAACTTCCACATCGGAATTATAAAAACCATTTTTATTTGGCTCTGTTAAAGGTTTGATCGTAATCGTATCAGAAGCATTCTTATCTGCTTTTTTTATGATAATAGATTTGGCCTTCGTATATTCAGTAGATTTATTATGAGCGTAATCCTGTCCTATGGCATATACCGTTCCTTTGAAGTTAGGAGGAATATCAAAGGTGATAGTCTGGACACTCTCTCCCTCTTTTCCCAGTGGGAGGGTTGTTTCCTGGCTCTTTCCTTTTTCCTTGTCTTCCGTATAATATATAATGGACTTCATACCACTTGTTTCATCTGTTGATTTTACTGAAACCTGAACTGTTTCATTGCAAAAATATCCAAAGGATATGTAATTAATAAATTTTGCAAGTGAACCACTGTTTTTCTTTTTATATATCATATCATCACTTAATATTACCGGAGCTTTGGTATCTACCACAAAATTATCTGTAGGATATTCATTCGCTTTATTTCCAGCCAGATCGGTATAATTAATGTCAAATGTATAGATGGCATCCTGGGCAAACTCTATATGGGCAGTAGAAATATCCCCCTGTTTATCCCACGAGCTTATGTCAGGGACTGTGATCTCTTTTCCAAATATGTCTTTTGCAGTTATTGTCACTTTTACCTCTGAATTAGAAAAGTTCTCTTCTTTGATTGTTATGGTAGCGGTTCTTTTTGCATTATAATAATTCCCTTCCGCACTGTTGTTATTATCATACTTAACAGACAGTTCCGGACGTGTCTTATCTATTACAAAAAGTTCTGATTCATAAGGATTCCCTTTGTTCAATGACTTATCGGTATATGAAATTTTTAGCTGATATTTACCATCATTATCGAAACAGATAGTTGTCTGGTAAACATTTTCTTTTCCCTCGACCTTCTTCCAGGATTCCTTAGAAGGGATTAATTCCGGTACTTCTTTCTCCCCTTTTGTAACACTGATTACTACATCTTCAACATCAAAATTATTTTCTGTAATCTGAATGGTTGCGGTCCTGCTCTCATTATAATATCCACTTGCTATTCTTTTATCGTAACTTACATGGATTTCAGGTGGAATGCTGTCAATCACTATTTCCTCATCCGTAGCAGAAACAAAATTTCCTGCTCTATCAAAAATAGTCACTTCAATATGTCCTTTAAATTCAGGCTCTATTTGAAAATATGAAGAATAAACTCCGGCTTCTTCCTCTGTTTCATTCAGAATTCCATTTTGTATCTCGCCATTTTCACGGATATAACTATAGTGGATCTGATCCACTCCTGCTGTTATATCTTCTGCAAATACAGTCACTTTAGTGGACTTATTAAAGAATAGTCCCCCTGTAATACCACTTAAAAATTCTTTCACAGGATCATTATTATACTGTACTTTAAGATTGACCGGTGCTTCTTTATCTACCACAAATGAGTCATCCTCTAATGTCTCATTTCTGTTTCCCGCCAAATCTGTATAAGAAATGTGAAAAATATATTCTGCATCTTCATCATAAACTATTGTTTCCACATAGGTATCATCCTCCCCTTCCCAGGTCAGATGAGACAGGTCTACTTCTTCCGCGATTCCAATTCCTACTTTTTTCTTTAAGGATATCTGAATGTCCGATGAATTAAAATTCTTTTCCTTAATAGAAATTGTGGCAGTTCTGTTATTCTGATAAAATCTGTTGTTTTTAACATCATTATTATCATAAGATACTATAATTTCCGGAAGGGTACGGTCAATTATAAATTCTTCTGAGCTGACGTCATTGGCTGGATTTCCCGCAGGATCTATGTATTTCATGTTTAAAGTATATTTTCCATCCTTTGAGAAGAGAATCTCTGAGCCATAAGAATTCCCTACCTTTTTCCAGGTGATTGCACTTCCAGAAACTGTGCCTGGCTCTCCATCTTTAATAATTTCAATATACATATCTTCTGGATCAAAGTTTTTCTCATTTACAAATACCAGTGCGAGCCTGCTTGTATTGTAATAATTCCCATTGACAGGATTATTATTTGTGAAGCAGATATCCATACTAGGAGGGGTAGTATCTATGATGAATTTCTCTCCAATCACTGTTTCTGATACGTTATCTGCCTTATCAGTACACACTATTTTTAAATTTTCATATTCTCCATCCTCTAACACAATAGAGAAAGCCCAGGATTTATCCTCTTTCTTAGTTGTATTCCATTCTGAATCAGGAATTGCCGTTAATTCACCATCTTTCTCCACGGTAATTGATATTAATTCATCAGAAAAGTGCTCATCCTCCAGAGAGATATTCAGTGTACGGTAAGCATTATAATAGTTTTCTTTCACAGGTGCCTGTTCTTTGTCAAATTCATAATCAATATCCGGCAAAGTTTTATCTATGACAAATTCCTCTGAAAACAATACGGAAGTACTGTTCATACTTTCATTATAAAGATGAAAATAAACCTTATATTCTCCTTCTTCTGTGTAGATAAGTTTATCTACTGCATCCTCACTGCTCTCCCATACTCCTCCCGTGGAGTCTGATTCCAATACCTTATATCCATTATCAGGCAAAATGGTCACATCCTGATTGTACAGCCTGCTTCCTTCTTTGTCCGGTAATATAACATATTTCTTATCTGTAAATTCGTCTATTCTTAATTCTCCTTCCACAAATGTGAAACTATAATTTCCACATTCTACCCTGTCTTTGGAGAATTTTACCGGATAGGTTCCTTTTGAAAATTTCTTGGCTGTGCACAGGATTTCAGGAAGGGTTATTTGCTCACACCCCCATTGATAGACTATGAGATAATCCCCACCCGGTACTCTGTTAATAGAATCACCATCGATTAAAGAGCTCTGTATCATTTGTACCATGATCTCTTCAAAATCAGGATTCTGCTGACCACGGTATTTAGACGTATTGATCTGTATGGTCACTTCTTTTTTTACTATCTCAATATTTTTTGAAACACTGGCTTCCAGATATTCCTCATCTTCTGCCTTCACTGCTTCAACCTCTACATTTCCGGCATTTTTAATGATAAGTTGATTTCCGTTCTCTATCACAGCATTTTCTTCACCACTTAGAATGTGGTACGATACTTCACCCGTTCCGGAACCGCCCTCAACAGATAGATCAACTGACTCAGTTCCATAATCCACCTGATCCGGTACAGTATCACTAAAATAAAGGGCTTCCTGCTCTTTTAAAACAATCGCCGGCGGTGTTACTACTACTGCGGGTCCTGTAGTTACCTCAATTGCTGAGCCTGTAGTTGCATCAATCGCTGAACCTGATGTCACACTGATTGCTGAGCCTGAGGCTGCATCCGGTCCGTCAGATGCAGATGCTGCATATAGCATATCGTTTGATAATAAACTTACCATAAACATTACACAAATCAATATCAATGCAATCTTTCTCCGATAATATTCCTTCAAATCCATCTCTCTTCCCCTTTTCCCTACTACTTGTAATCTGAAATCTAAACAATAACATCTGAACTAACTATAGTAATATCTTCTTCAATCTTCATTCCTGATAATGGTACATCCGCTTCAGCCAGATCCACTGTAGGACTGCTGCCACTCCCTGCATATTCCGGCTGTTCCAGTGGAACTGTTTCATCACCTGATGGAAGATCCTCGATATTATATATCTGCATCTGGTTCTTCTTGATACGCTGTCCTCCACTTTCACTTTCTCTTTGAATCTGGTTTGTGACTTTTCTGGCGGTGGATCCTGTCAGATCTCCAATCACCTTAGGAATACGTAATTTAAAAAACAATATAATAGAAAGAATGAATGCTGCTGCTCCAAGTCCTATCCCTATATAAAAAAGTAAATTATACACCTGTGCCTGCTCTGTCATTTCGTTTCCTCCTCCCTGCTCTGATATGCAGTTAATATGCTTTGATAAGCAGTATCATATAAAGTAAGCTGGTTATTAATTTCTTTCCTTACTAAAGAATTATTTGTTTTCATATTTTCCAAATCTTCTTTTACTTCCAGAAGCATATCTGTCAGTTCCACTTGTTTTATCCCGTCATTTTTCAGATCATTGGAGAGAATTGTGATCTGAGAAATAATTTCTGAATAAAGACGTACCGTTACCGCTTCCTGATTTGGATTCTCATCATTTTCTTTTTTTAGCTCTTTTAAATTTTCCCAATGCTTTTTATACTCACCATCGTCATTTCCTTCATATTGAAGTTTTGCTATATTTGCATAAAAATCACCGATATTCTGATAAATTTTAGCCCTTCTTTTATCCTCATCTGCTGCCATATCATTATTCACTACTCTTTTAAACCATACGGAGCCCAGTGTTTTCTTATTTACTTCTGTGGAGGTATCATAATAAAGCCAGTATGCTTCCCCAATTTTATAGCAGACCCGGGCATATTCTTCCGGAACTTTCTCTAATTGGTCCAGTGCAACAAAGGATTTCAACTCCGTTCCCTGATACTTCATATTCCCATCCTTGCTGTTCTCCAACAGTTCTTTAATTGGTCTTTCCAGTCCTCCAATCAGAAGACATTCAACCATATCTGCCTCTTCCTCCGTATAGGCCAGATCATTTGTAAATTCTTCTATTAATTTCAGATAAGCAGTTTCGCTCCCTGGAGAAATTGAAATAGCAGTAAGATAAGCTAAAACTGTTTTATTATAATCCTCTGTACTTTCCGCCAATTGCATCTGCCCATCATAATCTTCTGCCATAATTGCAGCTGCTTTTACATGCCCAAATACCGCCAAAATAAAGAACAGGAACATACAGCACATGGATAAGAGAAACGTTCCTAATTTTTTCTTTTGTTTCTTAATATATTTCTCATCAATCTCTTCATAATGCTCTAAATCATACATTAATTCTGCACAAGTCTGGTATCTGTCCTTTGGATTCCTTTGGGTGCATCGGAGTATGATATTCTCAAGTCCTGAGGAGAGAGCGGGATCCCACGTTTTGATAGGATAAATCTCATAAGGTGGTTCACTTGGATTATGACCTGTGACCAGGTGGTACAGGGTAGCTCCAAGGCAATAGATATCTGTTCTGGCATCTGTCTGACCCTGCCCTCCGAACTGCTCCGGTGCCGCATATCCCTGGGTTCCAAGACAGGTAGTATCTTCAATATTACTTTCTTTAAATTCTCTGGCTGTTCCAAAATCGATCAATGTAACGTTACCGTCTGGTTTTAACATTATATTGGAAGGTTTCATATCACGGTATATGATTGGCGGCTTTCTTGTATGGAGATAGCCTAATACGTCACATAATTGTTTTGCCCACTCAATTACCTCCTCCTGTGGCATTGCTTTTTGATCCACCAGATAATCACTAAGGGGTTTCCCCTCAATATAATCCATTACAATAAGCAAGGTACCCTCCGACTCAATTACGTCAACGATACTTGGCAGATTGGGATGTTTTAACTTCTTTAACATATCCGTTTCTACAATTAATCCTTGCTTTACAACTTCAAAATTCTGCACCCCGTCCTTACGGACTTCTTTGATCGCCCACTGTTTATTGGCCTTCTCATTCATTGCAAGGTAAACAACGCTCATACCGCCTTTACCGATTATATTTAAAATCTTATATTTCCCATCTATCACTGAACCAATTTCAAGCATATTATTTACCCTCCTGCTTGTATTAATATGTTCGAATTAATAATACCGATATATTGTCCTGTTCCATTCTGCTCTTATTTAATTCAACTAAATATTGTGCATAATATGACATATGTTCTACATTGCATAAATTCATCGGGGTAAAATATCCTGCGATCTCCTGATCTGTTATTTCATGCCGAAATCCATCTGAACATAACATATATACTGCATCTTTCTTAATTTCACCAACGATAAATTCAGGAAACACTACATCGGATGCTCCAACGCACTGGAGGAGAACATTCCTTCTTGCATCTTTTTTGGCCTGGGCTGCCGTAATGTTTCCCAGGGATATCTCCCGTTCAATTACCGTTTGATCTATGGTCAGCTGCTTTAAATCATATTGAACTTCATAAGCTCTTGTATCCCCAATATGTATAATATAGTAATTTCCATCTGCAAGAAGCATTGCTGTTACCGTTGTCCCAAGTCTGATGTTTCTTTCCCTTCCAAAGTTCATTAACCGGTTATTCTGAACAGATACAATATTCTCCCATTGTCTTTGAATTTCATCCCTGCCATATCCTGTCTCCAATAATCTGGAGAAATCCTTATAAAACCATTCTTCAAAAGCTTTAATAACATTGGAGCTTGCCACTTCTCCATATTCAAGCCCTCCCATACCATCACAAATAACTGCAAGCACGACTTGTCCCTGTTTTGTATCCGCTACTTTTACAGTCAGACTATCCTGATTCACTGGCTTTTTTATTCCTTTATCTGATGCTGCCGTTACCAAATATCTCATACTTCCTCCTACATAAGTACTCTTTGTTTACCGTACTTTAAATTCAAATTCTTCATTGGCCAGGCGGATCATACAGCCATGAGTAATTTCTACCTCTGTATTGCTGGGAATCATTGTTTCATTTACATAGGTACGGTTCTTTGAATTCATATCCATAATATAAAAGGCTTCTCCCTTTTTTATAATATTGGCATGACTCCGGCTTACTGCGGGATTATTCCCTATACAATAATCCACAAAGCTTCTCTCTTTTCCAAGTTTAAATACTTGTTTATTGATCTGGATCACTTCATTATTTATATGGCGGATTAAATGAGGCCTTATATTTTGGAGAGAATTATGCTCTGATAAGACGGTGGTTTCTCCTGACGTCACTTCATTCAGCACTGTAGTTTCTCCCGCTGTGCCTGGTACCATCTGGTTCATAACAGGGTTGATTGGAAGCGGGCGTAAAGGTATTGGAGCCGGCTGCACTTTTTCTGGTTGTGCAAACATAGGCTTTGGCGTTACCGGAGCAGACGGTGTTGCCGGCACCGGCTGTACCAATTGTTCAAACGGTACGGATTCCTGAGGTTTTTCCTCCATGCCCGGAATTGCCATCCCTGGAATTGCCATTTTACTGTTTCCTAACCCTCCACGTTTTACTTTCTTCTCTTTTGGTTTGCTCTCTTTTATCTTTTTTTCTTTTTTCTTCTCTTTTATTTTATTCTCAGTGCCTTCTTTTCCCTTATTTCCCCCGAATAAGTTAAATTTAAATTTTCCTTTTGGCAGATTCAGATTCATCTTTTCTTCGCTGCTGTCAGGTATATTATAAACAGGGGTAATGGAAGGCTGTGCTATGGTCGCTGCAAAATCTGGAATTACTTTTGGAGGTACGATATCTTCTCTTTTTACCTCTGGCATTTTCTTAGGTTTTTCCAATAATTCTGTCAGCAGATTTTTAAAATCAACCAGGGAAAAATTATTACTGCCGTTTAAAAAGCTAATGATCTTTGCCACATAATCGGCATTTTCACTTTGATCAAACTGTGTTCCAAATACAATATCCTTAAAGAATTTCACCAATTCCACAGGGCTTTCCTTTCCTAACACAGGAAAGCATATGATTTCTGCCTCTTCTGTTCCCACATTCACAAAGATATACTTTGGATCTAATAGAAAAGTAGAAGTTTCCAGCATATATTCTTCACTGGCTAAAATTGCCGTTGCAATATTAGAGAATACATTCAAAAATCTCTGCTTGTTCACTACTCCCATAAAATATTGTTCCAGGCTTATTTTAGAAGAAACATTAAATTTTAAATATTTATCATGGTCCATCTGCACCAATATAGTAGAAACAATCCCATAAATGGAATTATTGGATATCATCCCATAGCTGAAAGTATCTATCTCATCTTCCGGTTTTAAATGATATACAAGAAATGTATTGGTGCCCTGATTCTCAAACTTAAATTCGTTCATCTTATCTACTCCTTATTCAATCTATATAACTTTAATAGCTTCCAGCCTATATCATCCTTTATAAAAGCAGAACCGGAAGTTGTGAATTCCTCTGCCTCATTAAACACCGGTTCTATGACCACTTTATTCCCGGTGTTAATATATCCCCATTTTCCGTTTATGGATACTGCAGCCAGTTCATTGGAAAAAGTCCTTGCATTTTCATATTGGGGTTCTATTACAATTTCTCCCGTTTTATCAATATATCCCCATTTCCCATTTTTTTTAACACTGGTCATATCTGAACCAAATACATGTGCATCTTCCCATGTATTTTCTCCTACCGGTTTTCCAGTTGTATCAATTAAGGAATAAGCACCATTCTTTTTTACAAATGCCACTCCATTTTGAAATGCATATCCTCTGCCATCTAATTTAATATCTTCATAAGTGTCTGTTCCAATCTGTTTTCCGTCCTTGTCAATGATGGACCACCGATTGTTCTCTTTCACTGCTGCAACACCGTTTAAAAAGGTTCCTGCATAATCATAGTCACCAAACAGTTTCTTGAATTCTATGTCTGCATATTGGTATCTTCCATCAATCAAAACTGCCATCCTGTCTTCTGATAAAGGACCGCAATCCTGTATATTCTTCTTCTCCACATCCACATATTTCTTATCTCCCTGTGAGTTGATCAGAAAATATTCTCCTTTTTCACTTTGGACCGGTGCAAATCCAGAAGCTGTAAAAGGTTTCCCGGCTCTATAACCATATGGGACCGCTGTGATACCTGCTGTATTGATATATCCCCATTTCCCTGATTCACTGGCAACAGCACAATAACCAGAGGAAAATACTGTTTTATCAGTATAATTTGCCCATTCGATTTCATAAGCATAAGCTAATTCATTATCTAAAGAATCCAAAGTTTTGGAACTGACTCTTCTTTTCTTTGCCTGATTCAGTATGGTATAACAGTCATAATACTGTTCTTCCCCTTTATAGTAGAATGCCAAAAATTCATATCCTTCCGGTTCATATGGGTATTTGGTAATCATACCCTCACTCCAGTCTTCCAGGGCATATTCCTGATTGGAATCCCTGTAGAACTCTGCAATCTCACTTCGAAGTTCTATACTCTCATGCAAATTTAAAGCCTTCATATAATTCTCTTCTGCATCTGTTACGATCTCCATTTCTGCTTTCATCCTTGCAGTTTTTATGTAATTATCATATTCTGTCTGGGCAGCCTTACTATTATTAAAAAGTGAATACCAGGACATCCCAAAAAGCACGACTATTCCTAAGATAGTTAATTCTTTTATTCCCTTCAAATAAACTCCTCCTAACTATGTTTCCTTATAGACATTTGTGAAACTATTAAGTTTCCTTCAATTTGTGCAATAATTAATACGAATTCCTTCTACACCCCTGTTAAAAACACGGAAATATATGTACCTATCAATATGGATGGGGCAAAAGGTATCGAATCTTTTTTCCCTTTTCTCTTTGTAACGAGGAGAAAGATACCCGTTATAAATGCAGCAAAGAGCGAGAAAAAGATTGAACTGAACATTCCATAGATTCCTTGAAATAGACTTATTAAAATTAATAGTTTAATATCTCCCATCCCAATCCCATTTTTGATTATAAACGTTCCAACAATCAGAAAGACTATTACGATCACCAAGGCAAAGAGATCCTGTTTCAATATGGTGAAAAATGATTCTGACCGGAGTATTAATTCCAGAACATAATACACCAACCGTATTATAAGCCCTGTTCCAATGATTTTATTGGGTATGATCATATTAGTATAATCCTTCCAGGCGATTGGAAATAAAAGCGTGACAAGTGTGAGTAATTTAATATTTGCTAAATAATGATTTTCAGGAAATATATGATTTAATCCAAATACCATAACTATCCCCAAAACACACATTATGCCCCCGAAGATTTTCTTCTTCCTGTCTCCATTTCTTATGGCCTCTTTCTTATTGTCGGCCCCTTCTAACTCAAGATATAACCATCCTGCTATTGATAATACAATAACCAGACAAATTTCTATTCCTATTAGCATAAACGAATATCCTCTCTCTCATATCATTTGTCAATTCCAAAACAGATTACTTCGCTGGTTTGGGTTCTAATTTATCTCCGTTGAGCCATCCTTTCGTGGCCGCTGTCTGGGTGATTACAAAATCATAATCTATCGGTAGTAATGGAAGCACTTCTATTTTATAGGTTACAACAAGAACGATATCATCCTCGCCATCTGCAAAGATGGTAGATCTTGAAAAATCCAATGCATCTATATATGCATTTCCTCCTGTTTCATCCGTGACCACTCCCATGGAAGCCAGATATGCATTGGCATTATCCCCTTCAAATCTCTTTAAATGTTTCTTCATCAAAGCCTTTGAAACTGGTTCTGCAATTAATTTCGAGGTCGCTGCATCAATTGCCTCGGAAGCAAACACTCTTGCCAGTCCAAGCATAACTCCTTTCGGGTCTTCAATGAGGCTGTCAATGGCATTTTTTACTTCCTTCACATTTGCTGCTCCTGAATCTTTCGCTGTTTTGGCTGATTCTAGCACTGTATCCCATTTTTGTGCAGTTGCCTCGATATCCGTGGGATCGGCCTGCTTGGCAGCATCCACATCATCTCCAAGGTTTTGAATGGCATCAAAGGTCTCATTCACATCATCAATAAACCCATTGATACCGTCTTTGGTTCCTGAAGCGGATTCATGTAATGTCTTGAAACTTTCATTCAACCCAGTCAGACCATAGATATAGCTGTATTGGGATATTTCCCTGGCTGTATTATTAATTGCATTCCCAATCTTTGCCTGAGCCCTGCATATGGTAATCAGACTATATACCATAATAAACATGAACAAAAAGGCAGTTAGAGATATGGTGGCCTCAATTGTTACAGAGCCCTTTTGGTTTTTACGGTCCATCTTATGTATTCCTCCCCTTCTTTTTTCAAATTGCATTATCTTAATAAATTCATCAATTGACATAAAATTACTCCTAATATAACTTGATTGCTGCCTGGCAATCCAGCTTATTCAAGACAGTTAAATCCAACCATTTGCTTTTAAAAATTTATCTGGTATTCTAAGTTCAATCTGCTCTTTCAAATCTTTGAAATAATTTTCAAAATTTGCTGTATCATACCATTTCTGGCTGCTTTCAAGTAATATTCCTTCTGTTCCATAGGATATGCTGCATCCAAATCTTCCTCTATCATAATTCATAATTAGTATAAAGTATTTATAGGCCTCAAACCGAATACTAAATGTAGTTCCTCTTTCCCCATCATATGAATTGTATATTACAAAATCGGTTACTTTTTCACCAAATTTATCTCTTAACATATCTATAAAATTATTTGCCATTTCTTTTGCTGCATTATTCTCCATAAAAATCGTCTCCTGTACCCTTAAAATTCTAATAATATTTAACCTTTAACAATGGAAAAAATCACATTATAATCGTTTCTTGTAATTCCATCTGCTAAAAGTCCTTTTTCTTGCATTTGGAGAACATGGGTATCTACAAGATAATATAAATATGTCAAGCGGAACATGGCATATAAGGCTGTCCCTTTATCCAATTCCATCGTCTTATGTATTTCATTCCCTTCTTTATCAAACCAAAATATCTGATATTGATCATGACCAGTATTTTTGAAAACGAATGCATTCTTTTTATTTTCATTTACCGAATAATATTCTTGCATAATACCAAGTTCTGAAAACATATTTAATAAATTATTAATGTTAAAATTATCAGAATAGATACTAATCGTACTATTCTCCTTAGCCTTAGCCAAATATTTTTTTGTATAATGGCGTTCTAGTTGGTAAAAGCAAAAGTAACGAATGGCTTCTTCTTTACTGTGAAATTCTTTTGATACTTCATCCAAATGTCTTCTTTCTCTTCTTGCTACAATTAATTTCCATTCGCCCTCTATTTCCTGTATTTTTTCATAGTCTTCATAACTATCATGTATTTCTTCAATGCAATTCTCATTTATAACATGTATCGTATTTATATTTTCAAATTGCATTACTTTAATAAATTCATCTATTGACATAATATGACTCCTAATTATTTGATTATTTTTACTTCTATATATGAGTACTTTTCTAAATTCTTCAAATTGGCTTCAACCAGATTACCATCTGAATCTTTAATTTCAACATCTGTGTAATATTGTTTTCCACCTCCGGGCTGACCAAACCATTGTGCTATCTCACCAGAGCTACAAGGAATATCCTTTAAAACAGTAATTATTACTAAAGGTTTTTTATCTGCTCCTGGTGGTAATGCCCGTTGCTCATATGGAACATCCTCCGCCGAAAAATATTGTGCATCATCATTATCTCCATACCGAGTATATACGTTACCTTTCTTTAACACATCTGGATCACTTTTCCCATCTTTAAAACCATTGGTATTTGGATCTCCATTCGTCCCTGGATAAATAATTGCACCAGTTTCCTGATTATAATAGCTTTTGTCGTCAAATATAGCTTTATGTTCTAAGTAGACTTCATCATCAGGTTTGTACTTCCATTTATCAAGTTTTGCTCTGTCTTCCTGACTTATTTTATCTTTTGGATCATTCTTTGTATCTATATTTTCGGGTTTTTCATCCACCACTGGATTATTATCTTGAGTGTCAGGTATATCCCCTCCTGCTAAACCACCAGGAATTATACCGGATACGTCTGATATTCCTCCATCAGCTAAATCTATTCCAGATTGTTCTTTTTCTGATTCATCTTTCGCTGTGTCTGTATTTTTTTCTTCATTTTTATTATTATCTGAATCTCCAACGTCTGTTCCACCAGTTCTTGAATCATCCGATCCTTCACCTGCGAAAGTCTTTATGAAATTATTGACCTTAGTAAATGTATTGGCAATATTATTCCCGAGATCCGTATCATAAAGCATATCTGCTACCATGTCTACATTACGTACAAACTCCGGTGTATCACTCACCGCCACTTCTGCATGGGATTGCAATCTTAAAATAGTAGGTTCTGCTGCTCCAAAGAAACGAATCGGAAAACGGACTTCATATTGAACCCCCACCTTAAAAGTAGAATATAAGAAATAATTATTAAATTCTGCTATTTTATCTGTACTTCCTGTAACTTTTGGATTCATCTTAATAAAGAAACTAAGTGTTGATTCATTAATTTCCTTAATCAGATCATTCTCAATCTTTCTCTCTATTTCATTAATGCTTCCTCCAGGAAGTTCACCTATAATATACCGATATGGCTCTGCATTATTAACTTTCAAAGGGATCATACCCTCATCAACTGTCTCATACTGTTGGGGATTGGCAATACATTGGGCTCCTTTTATAGCCGCACGTGACACACAGTCATCCACCTGTGCAATCTGAAAATATGCATTTCCAATATATATAATGAAAAACAAAACAAAGAACATAACTGGAAATACAATGGTAGCCTCTATTATGACTAAGCCTTTTTCTTTCTTTATCTTGTCTAAAAATTTCTTGAATAAATTTTTCATTTTACTTTCCCCTCCATTAACGCATATTATTTATATGATGACTACCAGTGGTAACCCCTCTTGCTTCTAAAATATATCAATCTTTATAAGAGTAACTTTCCCTCATGGTGAAAAATTCATAAGACATCCATTGCGAAACTAATACATATATTGTTTGTGATTCACTGATACAAATTCCTCCGCGGAGGCGCTTCCTGACCCTTAACTTCCGCTCCAGAATTGTATCAGTTCAATCACAATTATCCAGATTATGAAGTTTCGCAATTATTTATTTGATATATGAAGTGTTAAGGCTTTATATTCCATTCTTCATAAGAGATTTTATGTACGAAATTTTTAATGATCTCTTGTATCTGTTCCTCTTCATATTTAGAGCAGATACAAGAAATCGTTAAATTATTATTTATCCCTATACTGTCCTATAATTAATACAGAACAGTATAAGGCAAAATTAAGTTAATTATATTATTTAAAATCAATCATAGATTTCTTTTACAAATGTATCAGATATTTCACCATCTACTAAATTATCATTAATGATAGTTTCTATGGTACTTCCCTTTTTGGCAGATTGAATATCCGGAAGACTAATTTTACTCACATCATTGATGGTCTCATACATACCGGTCTTGGAGGCGGACTGTCCTCTGGTCACTCCTTCAAACGTTTCAAGCTTACTGTCATAATCTTTTTTATAGAAACTCAGCCATCCACTTGCTGTCCTTGTCATGCCATTTATGGTAATCTGGGTTGCAAGATCTTTCTGATAGTCATCCATTCTCTCTTCCAGAGCATCAATGGCTGCTTCATAACCGGAAGTATCTCCCGGAGGATCTTTCGCCAAAGCATCACTGATTTTATCCTGGAGCCTGGAGATACTATCCCGGCAGTCAGAGATTGCTCTTTCAATACTTTGAATGGCATTATCAAGGGTATGGTATGCCTGATATACATCTTAAACATCTATAATTATGTAGTTATTCATAACTTACTTATTTTCCTATTAATTCTTATACTGCTCTGTCTCAGAACAGTATAAGATAAAATTAAAGCTATTATCAATTACCTAAAATCAGTAATAATAATCATCACGTAATGTCTTCATTAATTCATCCACGTTATGGTCTACTTCTTCTGTATACTGCTTAATATACTCTTCTCCGTCACCGCCATCATCTAAGGTAACACCGATAATAGTAAGTGGAGTGTCATCTTTTACAAAGGCATATCCACGTACATGGTAACCAAATCTATCTTCTGAATCTTCTGATACACGTCCATCAATTTCTCCTATAAACCGTAAGCAATCCACTCCATTGATAGTTACTTCTTCTTGCTCGGTGATATTAAGTCCGTAGTAACCATATCCACCTTCTAAACTACTATCCATTGCCCCTCCAAAACTCCGTTCTGTTGCTGCAAGAACTTCTTCAAAGGTCATTCCTGTGGCACCTTTATCTCCTCGAGTTGCTGCAATACAGAGTTTTCCAGAACGAATATATAAATCTGTGCGTCCTTCCTCCACTATCTGATATTTGGGTATATCATAGACAGCCTTCGTACTACCTAAACTCATTTCTAACGAATCAATAGGTTCTCCATCGTAGATAAACTGGGGTTCATAGATTCTCTCAGATGCCTCTTCTTTTGTCTCTTCTGATTCTGCATCTTCTGCCACAGTATCTTTCTCTTCCTCTGCATTATTTTCTTGTGTTTCCTGAGTAGTTTCTTTTGTTGCTTCTTTACTATCCTTGTTTTTATCTTTCCCACATGCAGTACAAAGTACTGTGAATAATAAAATCATTACCAATAATCGTTTCATTTATATTTTCCCTCTTTCTTTTTTATTAATTATATCCCTGCATTCCATCATATTTAATGGTATACCAATTGCTTCCTGGTAAATTGCTTTCTGTTTTCTCTGCCATAAAAGGCAATGTCATAAGGATTGGTTTTACTTCTAACGTTGCATCAATCTTTACATAAGTATAACTTTCCTTCATAGTAAAACTCTCATTCTGCATCTTCATATTTGCTTCGATAACATCGGATATACGAAGTAGCACCCCTTCCTGATTTCCTAGAAGAGTAACTCATAAGACATCCATTGCGAAATTAATATATTATATCGTTTGTGATTCACTGATACAAATTCCTTCGCTCCAACGCTCCATCCGCTTAACTTCCGCTCCGGAATTGTATCAGCTGAATCACAATTATCCAGATTATGAAGTTTCGCAATTATATGGCATCATTCATAAGGGACTTTTATGTAATTTCTTAATAGATTCTTTTAATGATCTCTTGTATCTGTTCTTATTCATATTTAGAGCAGATACAAGAAATTATTAAGTTATCTATATCCTTATACTTTTCTATCCCTTGAACAGTATAAGGATATAGATTATTTCTAATAACTTGTATTTAATTAGTCAAAATACTTTTTATCACGCAATGTTTTCATTAATTCATCCACGTTGTGGTCTACTTCCTCTGTATACTGGTTAATATAGTCTTCTCCATCGCTGCCATTATCTAAAGTAACACCGATAATTGTTACTGGGATATCATCCTTCACAAAAGCATATCCGCGTACATGATATCGAAACCACAATGTTTTATCATCCGGCGCTGATGGAGAACGTCCATCAATTTCTCCTACAAATCGCAAACAATCTACTCCATTTATGGTTACTTCTTCTTGTTCTATGATATCTATTCCGTGATAATCCTTTCCACCTTCTAAATTACTATCCATTGCCCATCCAAAGCTCTGTTCTGTTGCCGCAAACACGTCTTCCAATGCCATTCCTGTAGCACCTTCATCTCCAAAGGTTACTGCTATACATAGCTTTCCCGAACGTATATGCAATTTAGTTAACCCTTCTTCTACTGATTGATAATTAGGAACATCAAATGCAATATCATATGTCGGAATACTATCTTGATATGAATCTATAGTTTCTCCATCATAGATAAATTGTGGTTCATAGATTCTCTCAGATGAGTCTCCTTTTGTCTCTTCTGCCTGTTCACTATTCTCTGTTGTAGTATTATTTACTTCCTCTGTACCATTTTCTTGATCTTCTTGCGTTGTTTCTTTTGTTGTTTCTTTACTTTCTTCACTCTTTTCTTTACCACATGCAGTACATAGTAGTGTAAATAATAAAATCATTACTAATAATCGTTTCATTTTAATTTCCTTCTTTCATTTTTATTAGTTATATCCCTGCATTCCATTATATTTGATGGTGTACCAATTGCTCCCTGGTAGGTTACTTTCTGTTTCCTCTGCCATAAAAGGCAGTGTCATAAGGATTGGTTTTACTTCTAAGGTTGCATCAATCTTTACGTAAGTATAACTTTCCTTCATAGTGAATTCTTCATTTTGCGTCTTCATATTGGCTTCAATCACATCAGATATACGTAACAGTACTCCTTCTTGATTCCCTAGAAGTGTAACTCCTAAAACATCCATTGCGAAACTAATACATTATATCGTTTGTAATTCACTGATACAAATTCCTTCGCTCCAACGCTCCATCCGCTTAACTTCCGCTCCGGAATTGTATCAGCTGAATCACAATTATCCAGATTATGAAGTTTCGCAATTATATTTCATCATTCACAAGGGGCTTTTATGTAATTTCTTAATAGATTCTTTTAATGATCTCTTGTATCTGTTCTCTATTTAAACTTAAAACAGATGCAAGAAATCGTTAAATTATTATCTATCCTTATACTGCCCTATAATTAATACAGGACAGTATAAGGTATGTGGAAAATATTTGAATCTACAAATTAATCAAAATATTTTTTATCACGCAATGTCTTCATTAATTCATCCACATTGTGATCTACTTCCTCTGTGTACTGCTTAATATAATCTTCTCCATCACCACCATCATCTAAAGTAACACCGATAATTGTTACTGGGATATCATCCTTTACAAAAGCATATCCGCGTACATGATATCGAAACCACAATGTTTTATCATCTGGTGCTGATGGAGAACGTCCATCAATTTCTCCTACAAACCGTACGCAATCTACTCCATTTATGGTTACTTCTTCTTGTTCGATGATATCTATTCCATGATAATCCTTTCCACCTTCTAAACTACTATCCATTGCCCCTCCAAAGCTCCGTTCTGTTGCTGCAAGAATTTCTTCAAAGGACATTCCTGTGGCACCTTCATCACCAGATGTTACTGCTATACATAACTTTCCAGAACGTATATGCAATTGAGCTAGCCCTATGTCATAAGATTGATAGTTTGGAACATCATAAACAATATCATATGTTGGCACACTATCTTCATAGGAATCTATTGGTTCTCCATCATAGATAAACTGTGGTGCATAAATTCTCTCAGATGCCTCTTCTTTTGTCTCTTCTGATTCTGCATCTTCTGCCACAGCATCTTTCTCTTCCTCTGTACTATTCTCTTGTGTTTCTTGCGTTGTTTCCTTTACTGCTTCTTTACTATCCTTGTTTTTATCTTTCCCACATGCAGTACAGAGTAGTGTGAGTAATAAGATCATTACTAATAATCGTTTCATTTTTATTTTCTCTCTTTCTTATTTAATTATATCCCTGCATACCATTATATTTTATGGTATACCAATTGCTTCCTGGTAAATTGCTTTCTGTCTCCTCCGCCATAAATGGCAATGTCATAAGGATTGGTTTTACTTCTAAGGTTGCATCAATCTTTACGTAAGTATAACTTTCCTTCATAGTGAATTCTTCATTTTGCATCTTCATATTAGCTTCGATGACATCGGATATACGTAACAGTACTCCTTCCTGATTTCCTAGAAGCGCGATTACTAAAACATCCATTGCGAAACTAATACATTATATCGTTTGTGATTCACTGATACAAATTCCTTCGCTCCAACGCTCCATCAGCTTAACTTCCGCTCCGGAATTGTATCAGCTGAATCACAATTATCCAGATTATGAAGTTTCGCAATTATATTTCATCATTCACAAGGGGCTTTTATGTAATTTCTTAATAGATTCTTTTAATGATCTCTTGTATCTGTTCTCTATTTATATTTAAAACAGATGCAAGAAATCGTTAAATTATTATTTATCCCTATACTGTCCTATAAGTAATACAAGACAGTATAGGGGATATGATAAATATTTAAATCTACAGATTAATCAAAATACTTTTTATCACGCAATGTTTTCATTAATTCATCCACGTTGTGATCTACCTCTTCTGTATACTGCTTAATATACTCTTCTCCATCACCGCCATCATCTAAGGTGACACCAATAATAGTAAGTGGAGTGTCATCTTTTACAAAGGCATATCCACGTACATGATAACCAAATCTATCTTCTGAATCTTCTGATACACGTCCATCAATTTCTCCTACAAATCGCAAGCAATCTACTCCATTAATATTAACCTCTTCTTGTTCTGTGATATCAAGTCCATAATAACTATATCCGCCTTCCAAATTACTATCCATTGCCCATCCAAAACTCTGTTCTGTTGCTGCAAGAACTTCTTCAAAGGACATTCCTGTAGCACCTTTCTCTCCTCGAGTAGCTGCAATGCAAAGTTTTCCTGATCGGATATAGAGTTTAGTCAATCCCTCTTCTACGATCTGATACTTAGGAACATCATAAATCGCCTTCGTACTTCCTAAACTATTTTCTAAAGAATCTATTGGTTCTCCATCATAGATAAACTGGGGTTCATAGATTCTCTCAGATGTTTCTTCTTTTGTCTCTTCTTGTTCCGCATCTTCTGCCACAGTATCTTTCTCTTCCTCTGCACTATTCTCCTGTGTTTCCTGAGTTGTTTCTTTTGTTGCTTCTTTACTATCCTCACTCTTCTCTTTTCCACATGCAGTACATAGTAGTGTAAATAATAAAATTATTATCAATAATTTTTTCATTTTTTTCCCTCTTTCTTTCTCAATTAATTATATCCCTGCATACCATTATATTTAATGGTATACCAATTGCTTCCTGGTAAATTACTTTCTGTTTCCTCTGCCATAAAAGGCAATGTCATAAGGATTGGTTTTACTTCTAACGTAGCACCTATCTTTACATAAGTATAACTTTCCTTCATAGTAAAACTCTCATTCTGCATCTTCATATTTGCTTCGATAACATCGGATATACGAAGTAGCACCCCTTCCTGATTTCCCAGAAGAGCAACTCATAAGACATCCATTGCGAAACTAATACATATATTGTTTGTGATTCACTGCTACAAATTCCTTCGCTCCAACGCTCCATCCGCTTAACTTCCGCTCCGGAATTGTATCAGCTGAATCACAATTATCCAGATTATGAAGTTTCGCAATTATCTATTTCATGTATAAAGTGTTAGAGAATTATATTTTATCTTCATAAGATTTTTTATGTAAGAAATTTTTAATGATCTCTTGTATCTGTTCCTCTTCATATTTAGAACAGATACAAGAAATCGTTAAGTTTTATATATCCTTATACTTTTCTATCCTTAGAACAGTATAAGGATATATATTATTTTTAATAATTTGTATTTAATTAATCAAAATACTTTTTATCACGTAGTGTTTTCATTAATTCATCCACGTTGTGGTCTACTTCTTCTGTATACTGGTTAATATAGTCTTCTCCATCACCACCGTCATCTAAAGTAACACCAATAATAGTAAGGGGTGTATCATCTTTTACAAAGGCATATCCACGCACATGGTATTTAAACCATAATGTTTGATCATCTGGTTTTGTTAAAGAACGGCCATCAATTTCTCCTACAAATCGCAGACAATCTACACCATTGATAGTTATTTCTTCTTGTTCAGTAATATCAATTCCATGATATTGTTTTCCACCTTCTAAATTACTATCCATTGCTCCTCCAAAACTCCGTTCTGTTGCTACAAGAACTTCTTCAAAGGACATTCCTGTGGCACCTTTATCTCCTCGAGTCGCTGCAATACAGAGTTTACCAGAGCGGATATACAGTTTTGTGCGTCCTTCCTCTACTATCTGATACTTGGGAACATCATAAACTGCCTTCGTACTTCCTAAACTATTTTCTAAGGAATCTATAGGCTCACCATCATAGATAAATTGTGGTTCATAAATTCTCTCAGAACTTTCCTCCTTTGCCTCCTCTTGTTCTGCATCTTCTTCTGTCACATCTTTCTCTTCCTTCACACTATTCTCCTGTGTTTCCTGAGCTGTTTCTTTTGTTGCTTCTTTACTATCCTTGTTTTTCTCTTTCCCACATGCGGTACAAAGCAGTGTACATAATAACATCATAATTAATATTCTCTTCATTTTAATTTCCTTCTTTCTTAATTAATTATATCCTTGCATTCCATCATATTTAATGGTATACCAATTGCTTCCTGGCAGATTACTTTCTGTTTCCTCTGCCATAAATGGCAATGTCATAAGGATTGGTTTTACTTCTAAGGTAGCTCCAAGCTTTACATAAGTATAACTTTCCTTCATAGTGAAACTCTCATTCTGCATCTTCATATTTGCTTCGATAACATCAGATATACGAAGCAATACTCCTTCCTGATTCCCTAAAAGAGCGATTACTAAAACATCCATTGCGAAACTAATACATATATCATTTGTGATTCACTGATACAAATTATGAAGTTTCGCAATTATCTATTTCATGTATAAAGTGTTAAGACTTCATATTCTATCCTTCATAAAGTTTTTATGTAATTCCTTTAATAAATCTTTTAATAATCTCTTGTATCTGTTCTGTATTCATATATAAAGCAGATACAAGAAATCGTTAAGTTATTATTTATCCCTATACTGTCCTATAATTAATACAGAACAGTATAAGGCAAAATTAAAGCTACTTATCAATTATTTAAAATTAATAATAATCATCACGTAATGTCTTCATTAATTCATCCACGTTGTGGTCTACCTCTTCTGTATACTGCTTAATATACTCTTCTCCATCACTGCCATCATCTAAGGTGACACCGATAATGGTAAGTGGAGTATCATCTTTTACAAAGGCATATCCACGTACATGATAACCAAATCTATCTTCTGAATCTTCTGATACACGTCCATCAATTTCTCCTACAAATCGCAAACAATCTACTCCATTAATAGTTACCTCCTCTTGTTCGTTGATATCAAGTCCATAATAACCATATCCACCTTCTAAATTACTATCCATTGCTCTTGAAAAAGTTTTCTCTGTAACTGCGAAGACGTCTTCCAGTTTCATCCCAGTTGCCCCTTTCTTACCACGAGTTGCAGCAATACACAGTTTACCAGAGCGAATATAAAGTTTAGTCAAACCTTTTTCTACAATCTGATATTTAGGAATATCATATACTGCCTTCGTACTTCCCAAACTATTTTCTAAGGAATCTATCGGTTCTCCATCATAAATAAACTGTGGTTCATAAATTTTTTCAGATGTTTCTTCCTTTACCTCTTCTTGTTCTATCTTCTCTCCTGTTGTCTCATTCTCTTCCTTTAAACTAGTCTCCTCTACTTTCTGAGTCGTTTCATTAGCTGTGTCTTTACTCTCAATATTCTTCTCTTTCCCACATGCAGTACTAAGTATTGTGAATAATAAAATAATTACTAATAATTTTTTCATTTTAATTCCCTCTTTCTTATTTTTTAATTATATCCCTGCATTCCGTTATATTTAATGGTATACCAATTACTTCCTGGCAAGTTGCTTTCAGTCTCCTCTGCCATAAATGGCAGTGTCATAAGAATTGGTTTTACTTCCAGTGTAGCTCCAATTTTTACGTATGTATAACTTTCTTTCATAGTAAATTCTTCGTTTTGCATCTTCATGTTTTCTTCGATAACGTCAGAAATACGAAGTAATACTCCTTCTTGATTCCCTAGTAGCGCAATTAGTAGAAACAGTTGAAGGTAATCACTATACTGAAAAGAGAAGAATGTCGCAGTAGTATTAGCACTACCTGCATTCGCTGCCAATCCTCCAGTCGTTGCACCTCCCGAAAGACCATCCAATGATTTGTCTATTTCGGATTTTAAACTGTCTGCACCTTGAGATATTGCACTTGCAACTTTATCTTTTACATTTGTCTTATACGCTAATAACTCAGCACATTCTGAATATATTTGCTCAATAATATAAGTTCGTAAATCTTCTAAATCTGTCTTAAAGTCTTTTATCATATCTGCCGTGCCGTTTTTTACGTCATTCATTCCTTGAAATACAGTATCTATATACCCTTCTTCAATGATATACCGCACAGCCATTTCTTTAGCCAGATACCCATAGTCTGTACCAGCAGTCCCTTTTCTTTCACCTGCCAGCCATTTGTTAAGTTCTTCTTTTACAAACTCTTCCTTTGGTATAAGATTACCCTCATATTCAATCAAAGTACTCTCACCATTTGAACTTAATTTATTGTTTGCCGCCTGGCAGAGTGAGGTTAATTGATTGATGGCTGTACTTGCATAGCGATCAATGGTTGCATCAATATTATCACTTACAGCTTGGGTTAATTCTTTAATTTCCTTCTCTGTAGCTGCATTTATCTCGTCATCTGTTTTATTCAACCACTGATTCAGTGTATCTTCCACTGTATCTATTTGTGCTCCTACAAACTCTTTTGTTACATCTACCGCTACTGCCGTTGCTGCACCTGCCAGGTTTTCAAACAGATTATCAAAACTCATTTGCCATGTTTTATCGGTTTTAAATACCGGCACCTTCATTCCTGCTTTTAAGCAGAGCAGATCCAGAGAGGATTCTGCAATGGCTATCCCGATGATGATGGCTGCCTGGGCAACGGGTACCATGAAGGTTAGCGGTGGTGTTCCAAAGACTGCGAATGCAATGGCGTAAGCACCATCACGGATCGGAGCATTGGTAAAGGCATAGACTGAGTTACATGCTAAACGGATTCCAAAGATGGAAGCATAGGCAGCGGTAACATTGGTACTGTTGTCTTTTCCATAGATCATGTATTCTACTTCACTTCTGTAGGCTGCGTTATAAGCAGGGCTGATTGGAATACAGGTCAATGACATAGCATCTTTTTTATCTATGTTCGCTACTTTAATTTCATAATTTCCATTGTAGAGTCCCCCGCTTACTGCCGGTTCCACAGCGGTAAGTTTGGTCTGTGCATTTCCATCCAGTGAGTTACAGATAATCTCATTCTCAAAGGTATGATAGCTGAACATATCCATTCCGTAACAACTGATATAGATATCATCTCTAAGGGTTATTCCAAGCCCTGCCAGGGCACTTCCCAGACCATCGAACATAGAGGATAATTCGCCGCTTAAGTTTGAATCGGCAACGGTATCGGACCCAGTACCTACATTTACTTCCGGCATGGTACCGGCTCCCTTGCCTCCGGAATCCGGATCTTTTGCCAGTCCCTTGTCTATGGCACTCTGGCGGATACCGCTCCAGATCTTGGAAGGACGGCTGTCATCAGCAATGTTTTTATCACTCATTCCTTCTGATTTTACCTCATTCTGTTGGGACTCGGCTGTGGCATTCAAAGCCTCTTTCTTCTTCTCCATGGCTTCCTTCTTGCCTGCAATTTCTTCTGTCATATTTTCATCCGTGGTATTCTGGAAGTTATTTTTTAGGAAGCGGTAGAATTTGTTATAATCATTCTCTCCATGTTCATCCGTTTCTTTATCCAGTTCCGGATGGAATTCCTGTTCCCATTCTGCGGTAAATTGTTTTAATTTATCGTAGGGAAGGTCATAAGGCTCTTTATAATATTCCTTATAGATGGAGGCTGCCATTTCTTTTAATCCTCCACTTCCGGTGTAAGTAAGAGGTGGTCTCTCCAAACTTCCATAAGCTCCTTTGTATTTCTTCTCCAGGGCACTTTTTACTTCATCGAAAGATTTTAATTCATAGAGCTTTTTGTCTGCATAAGTATATCCATCCACTTCTTCCATTAATTCTGTCATGGTAGTTATGGTATTCCCGATATGGGCATTCAGTGCATCCACTTCTCCTTTGTTAATAAACTCACGAATAGATTCTAACTCTTCCTTATTCTGTTCTGTAAGAGCATCCCCCTGCAGATCCGGCTCTTTCGTAGCAGCTTCCCAGTTTCCTTCGGCTGTTTTTAACCTACCTCCCGGTGCAACAGAATTGGATACATCTTCTAACAGTCCTTCTGCCTCTTCTAAGAGTTCTTTTCCTTTTTTTAATCTTTCATGCATATCATACATAGTTGTATAGATTTCTTCTACAAAATAATCTGCCCTGAGACCGTCTACCAAGTCACTATTGCTTATGGGTTGAACTGACTTTCCCTTTTTGGCAGATTCTATATCTGGAAGACTTATTTGGCTAATATCATTGATGGTCTCATACATACCGGTCTTGTAAGCAGACTGCCCTCTTGTCACTCCTTCAAAAGTTTCAAGTTTACTATCATAATCTTTTTTATAGTAACTCAACCATCCACTTGCTGTCTTACTCATACCATTAATGGTAATCTGGGTTGCAAGATCTTCCCTGTATTCTTTGATTTGTTCTCGAAGACTATCAATGGTATCTTCAATACTTTGAATAGCATTATCAAGGGTATGGTATGCTTTATATACATTCTAAAAATCTATAATTATGTAGTTATTAACAACTTACTTCTTTTCTTTTTCACTTATCCTTATACTGTTCTATCCTAGAACAGTATAAGGATAAGTATACAAAATAATAATCTATCTTAGCTATTATATTAATTATAATAATCATCACGTAATGTCTTCATTAATTCATCCACGTTGTGATCTACTTCTTCTGTATATTGCTTAATATAATCTTTTCCATCACTACCATCATCTAAGGTAACACCAATAATAGTAATCGGTGTATCGTCTTTTACAAAGGCGTATCCACGTACATGGTAACCAAATCCTTTTTCTGAAGTTTCTGATACACGCCCATCAATTTCTCCTACAAAACGCAAGCAATTGACTCCATTGATAGTGACTTCTTCTTTTTCCGCCATTTTAATTCCAAAATAATTATGCCCCCCTTCTAAACGATTATCTATTGCTCCCCCAAAACTTCGCTCTGTTGCTGTAAAAATTTCTTCAAAAGACATTCCTGTGGCTCCTTTTTTCCCACGAGTAGCAACGATACAAAGTTTACCAGAACGAATATATAATTTTGCCCGCCCATCCTCTACAATCTGATAGTTTGGCACATCATAAACTGCCTTGGTACTTCCCAAACTATTTTCCAAAGAATCTATAGGTTCTCCATCATAGATAAACTGCGGTTCATAGATTCTCTCCGATGTTTCATCCTTTATCTCTTCCTGTTCAGTTTCTGATGTTGTAGAATTATTTTCTTCTTCTGTACTGTGCTCTTGTGTCTCCTGAACCGTTTCATTTGTTGCTTTTTGACTATCTTTGTTTTTATCCTTTCCACAAGCAGTACATAGTAGTGTGAGTAATAACATAATCATTAATATTTTTTTCATTTTCTTTTCCCTCTCTTTTTTAATTATATCCCTGCATTCCATCATATTTGATAGTATACCAATTACTTCCCGGCAAATTACTTTCTGTTTCTTCAGCCATAAAAGGTAATGTCATAAGGATTGGTTTTACTTCTAAGGTTGCATCAATCTTTACATATGTGTAACTTTCCCTCATGGTAAATTTTTCATTTTGCATTTTCATGTTGGTTTCAATTACATCAGAGACACGAAGCAGAACTCCTTCCTGATTCCCCAAAAGAGTAATTCATAAAACATCCATTGCGAAACTAATACATATATCATTTGTGATTCACTGATACAAATTCCTTCGCTCCAACGCTCCATCCGCTTAACTTCCGCTCCGGAATTGTATCAGCTGAATCACAATTATCCAGATTATGAAGTTTCGCAATTATATTTCATCATTCACAAGGGGCTTTTATGTAATTTCTTAATAGATTCTTTTAATGATCTCTTGTATCTGTTCTCTATTTAAACTTAAAACAGATGCAAGAAATCGTTAAATTATTATCTATCCTTATACTGCCCTATAATTAATACAGGACAGTATAAGGTATGTGGAAAATATTTGAATCTACAAATTAATCAAAATACTTTTTATCACGCAATGTTTTCATTAATTCATCCACGTTGTGGTCTACCTCTTCTGTATATTGCTTAATATAGTCTTCTCCATCACTACCATTATCTAAAGTAACACCGATAATTGTTACTGGGATATCATCCTTCACAAAAGCATATCCGCGTACATGATATCGAAACCACAATGTTTTATCATCCGGTGCTGATGGAGAACGTCCATCGATTTCTCCTACAAATCGCAAACAATTCACTCCATTAATATTTACTTCTTCTTGTTCGATAATTTCTATTCCGTTATATTCTTTTCCACCTTCTAAGCGACCATTTATTGCTCTTGAAAAGGTCTTCTCAGTTGCTGCATAGACATCCTCCAATGCCATACCTGTGGCTCCTTCATCACCAGATGTTACTGCTATACATAGCTTTCCAGAACGTATATAGAATTCAGTTAACCCATCTTCAAATGATTGATAATTTGGAACATCATAAACAATATCATATGTTGGTACACTATCTTGATAGGAATCTATTGGTTCTCCATCATAGATAAACTGTGGTTCATAAATTCTCCCAGATACATCTTCTTTTGTCTCTTCTGATTCTACATCTTCTGCCACAGTATCTTTCTCTTCCTCTGTACTATTCTCTTGTGTTTCTTGTGTTGTTTCCTTTGCTGCTTCTTTACTATCCTTGTTTTTATCTTTCCCACATGCAGTACATAGCAGTGTAAATAATAACATTATTATTAATATTTTTTTCATTTTCTTTTCCCTCTTTCTTTTTCTAATTATAGCCCTGCATTCCATTATATTTTATGGTATACCAATTGCTTCCTGGTAAGTTACTTTCTGTCTCCTCCGCCATAAATGGCAATGTCATAAGGATTGGTTTTACTTCTAAGGTTGCATCAATCTTTACGTAAGTATAACTTTCCTTCATAGTGAATTCTTCATTTTGCATCTTCATATTAGCTTCGATGACATCGGATATACGAAGTAGCACCCCTTCCTGATTCCCCAGAAGCGCAATTACTAAAAATAATTGAAGGTAATCACTATACTGGAAAGAGAAGAACGTAGCAGTAGTGTTGGCACTTCCTGCATTCGCTGCCAGCCCTCCTGTAGTTGCGCCTCCTGAGAGACCATCCAAGGATTTGTCTATTTCCGTCTTTAAACTATCTGCTCCTTTAGAGATTGCACTAGTAATTTGATTTTTTACAGCCGTTTTGTAATTCAAAAGTTCTTGGCATTCATCTTTTATACTTTCAATGATTCTAGTTCGCATTCTATCCAGTTCATCCTTAAAATTATCAATAATATCTGCTGTTCCTCCAGCCACTTTATCCATTCCTAGAAATATATCCTCTATATATCCCTGCTCAATAATATATTCTACTGCTATTTTTTTTGCCAGATAGCCATAATCTGTACCAGAAGTCCCTTTTCTTTCTCCTGCCAACCACTTCGTAAGCTCTTGTGCTACAAACTCTTCTTTGGAGATAAACTCAATCCCATTCTTGCCCTTATATTCAATAGTGTCACTTACTGCATTGGAACTTAATTTATTATTTGCCGCCTGACAGAGTGAGGTTAATTGATTGATGGCAGTACTCGCATAACGATCAATTGCTTCATCAATACGAGTTTCTACCGCATATGTTAATTGATCAATTTCATCATTAGTAGCCTGATTTATCTCGTCATCTGTTTTATTCAGCCACTGATTCAGGGTATCTTCCACTGTATCAATTTTTTCACCTACAAATCCCTTTGTTTTCTCTACTAATATTGCGGTTGCTGCACCTGCTAAGTTTTCAAAGAGGTTATCAAAACTCATTTGCCAGGTATCCTTGTTTTTAAATACCGGCACCTTCATTCCATTCTTTAAGCAGAGCAGATCCAGGGAAGATTCTGCAATGGCTATCCCGATGATAATGGCTGCCTGGGCAATAGGTACCATGAAGGTTAGCGGCGGTGTTCCAAAGACTGCGAATGCAATGGCATAAGCACCGTCACGGATTGGAGCATTGGTAAAGGCATAGACTGAGTTACATGCCAAACGGATTCCAAAGATGGAAGCATAGGCAGCGGTAACATTGGTACTGTTGTCTTTGCCATAGATCATGTATTCTACTTCACTTCTGTAGGCTGCGTTGTAAGCAGGGTTGATTGGAATACAGGTCAATGACATGGCATCTTTTTTATCTATATTAGCTACTTTAATTTCATAATTTCCATCATAGAGTCCTCCGCTTACTGCCGGTTCCACAGCAGTAAGTTTGGTCTGGTCATTTCCATTCAGGGAGTTACAGATAATCTCATTCTCAAAGGTATGATAGCTGAACATATCCATTCCGTAACAACTGATATAGATGTCATCTCTAAGGGTTATTCCAAGCCCTGCCAGGGCACTTCCCAGACCATCGAACATGGACGATAATTCGCCGCTTAAGTTTGAATCAGCAACGGTATCGGACCCAGTACCTACATTTACTTCCGGCATGGTACCGGCTCCCTTGCCTCCGGAATCCGGATCTTTTGCCAGTCCCTTGTCTATGGCATTCTGGCGGATACCACTCCAGATCTTGGAAGGACGGCTGTCATCAGCAATGTTTTTATCACTCATTCCTTCTGATTTTACCTCATTCTGTTGGGACTCGGCTGTGGCATTCAAAGCCTCTTTCTTCTTCTCCATGGCTTCCTTCTTGTCATTGATTTCTTCTGTCATATTTTCATCCGTGGTATTCTGGAAATTATTCTGTAGAAAACGGTAGAATTTGTTATAATCATTCTCTCCATGTTCATCCGTTTCTTTATCCAGTTCCGGATGGAATTCCTGTTCCCATTCTGCGGTAAATTGTTTTAATTTATTGTAAGGAAGGTCATAAGGCTCTTTGTAATATTCCTTATAGATGGAGGCTGCCATTTCTTTTAATCCTCCACTTCCGGTGTAAGTAAGAGGTGGTCTCTCCAAACTTCCATAAGCTCCTTTGTATTTCTTCTCCAGGGCACTTTTTACTTCATCGAAAGATTTTAATTCATAGAGCTTTTTGTCTGCATAAGTATATCCATCCACTTCTTCCATTAATTCTGTCATGGTAGTTATGGTATTCCCGATATGGGCATTCAGTGCATCCACTTCTCCTTTGTTAATAAACTCACGAATAGATTCTAACTCTTCCTTATTCTGTTCCGTAAGGGCATCTCCCTGCAGATCCGGCTCTTTCGTAGCAGCTTCCCAGTTTCCTTCGGCTGTTTTTAACTTACCTCCCGGTGCAACAGACTTGGATACATCATCTAACAGTCCTTCTGCCTCTTCTAAGAGTTCTTTTCCTTTTTTAAATTTCTCATACATGACATACATTGTTCCATAGATTTCTTTTACAAATGTATCAGATATTCTACCATCTACTAAATCATCATTAATGATAGGTTCTATTGAACTTCCCTTTTTGGCAGATTGAATATCCGGAAGACTAATTTTACTCACATCATTGATGGTCTCATACATACCGGTCTTGGAGGCGGACTGTCCTCTGGTCACTCCTTCAAACGTTTCAAGCTTGCTATCATAATCTTTTTTATAGAAACTCAGCCATCCACTTGCTGTCCTTGTCATGCCATTAATGGTAATCTGGGTTGCAAGATCTTTCTGATAGTCATCAATTCTCTCTTCCAGAGCCTCAATAGCTGCTTCATAACCAGAAGTATCTCCTGGAGGATCTTTCTCCAATGCAGCACTGATTTTATCCTGGAGACTGGAGATTCTATCCTGGCAGTCAGAGATTGCTCTTTCAATACTTTCAATGGCATTATCAAGGGTATGGTATGCCTGATATACATCCTTTGTTATGCTGGCATAACTCTTACTCTTCTCATAATCATCTTTCATATATTGAATGACTCTTTGAATTCCATAGATATTACTGCTTACATCCTTTAGATAGATATTAAAAAAACTGTCGTTCATAGATGTCGTATGTGCATCCACAGCAGATGCCAGCCTGTTTGCCTCACTGGATAAGCTGCTTGCACTGGCTGTTCCACTCATATAGGCATTTACCTGTAGTACTTTGCCCCGGTAATAGAAAGTAAAACTGCCTCTGCTTCCGGTTGCATAAGTCAGTGTGTTCTTACTAAAATAATCTATGGAATTCTTTTTGGAATTGCCATAATCCTGAACCAGATTGTTGGAGATAAATTCATAGGCTGCCGCATAGGAATCCAGCTTATCCTGCATCTCATCAAAATATGCCTGATCCATTCCAAGCTTTTTGTAATCATATAAACATTTCCATGCTGTTTGGCATTTATCAACGACTGCCTGTTGTTCTTTATAGTATGCATCTCTGGTCTCTACTACCTTCATCTGTTTGGATAGGGAGCTGAAACTTCTAAGAGAATCCAAAAATCCTAAACCTGTATTAATAGGAGCCCGGTATTTCATAAAGTTAATCATCTGGCTCTTAAGCAATGCAGGGTTGATTAAGCTTCCTGCTTCCGGTGCCTCTGCTTCAAAATGTTCCACACTGATTCGAAGGAGATCCGTTTCACTTGCACTGGCTTCACTGATGCTGCCCAGCTTCTTCATAATTCTCCCAACATGATCTCCGGCATCTGCTTCGGACATACCTGCTGCCCGCAGGCTGTTGGTATAATAAGACTTTAAGTTGTTCATTAAATCTTCTTCCGATTGTGAGACTGCAAATAACCCATACATTTCTTTTAAGACATTATCATATTGAGATAATGCAGTATTCAGCGTTAAGTCCCCTGCAGATTCTGCTACGGAACGTGCCAGACGAATCCTTGAGGTATCTACCATAATCGATGCAATGGAAAGCATTGGCAGTAATATAATAACCAGAAATATGGATATGGCTCCCCTCTGTTTGTATACAAAATTAACCACCTTATCTCCCCCTTCTTATTTTTATATAAAAACAATATTTCATTTATTGTTCCGATTCTTTTTTATCAGGACAGGAAATTCTCCTGTCCTGTTGCAATTAGTGTGAAACATTTGCATCCTTTGTAACATCACCTGTTGTTTTAAAGATTTTTGTAAATAAATCTGTTAATAGCTCTTCTATCTGACCTTTAAATGCAAGCGCCAGAACTACCGCAATTCCAATCAGGACAACTGTGGCCACAATATTTACTTCACCTTTTTCATCTCTTAAAAATTTTGCAAGTTTCACCTCAGCACACAACTTTAAATACATTAAAGCATTCATTTTTTACCCTCCTTATTATTTATATTGTTTATTTATCTAAATTCATCAAACTCCAAGGTTTGAGAAAATAGGTACGATAATCATAATGATGATTCCAAGGAATATAATACTGATTGGAATCATCAATTTACTGGCAGCCTTTTCTCCTTGCTGCTTTACATGATGCTTCTTCACATCCCAGATCTCTTTGCTCTGCTGTTTTATCATTAATGAAAATTCCCGGTTTCCTTTTACTAGTCCCTGCATTACCGTAGATGTGAATTTTTTAATCTCTGGAACGACACATCGTAAGCTGAAATTATAATAAGCATCTAATTCAGATACCCCATTATCCATCTCTTCCATAGTAATCCGCATCTCATCATAAAGGGCTCCCTTGCCCCCTTCTGCAACCTTTTTCCAAGCTTCTTTCATAATCATTCCTGCATTAATCAATAATGCAAGTTTTGATACTACATCCGGGAAATCCGATAAGATTTCATTGGATCTCTTCTTTATCTTTTCTTCCGGAACTATTCCAAAATAATAGAAAGCCAGTGCAGAAAAGCCGAATAGTAATAACAATATGGTAATATCATTCGTTATACCAAATACTGCAAATCCGGCAAGAGCCAGCAAAGCGGAAAGAGTGATCCTCTGAGCTGCTATTACTCTCATATAATAGTCTGAATATTTTACTTCGTATAAAAGTTCTACCGCTTGTCTTCTCTTATAATCTCTCTTTGACTGGAACTGATAGTGAAGTAGATCCAGGATGATAAAACCAGCTCCATAAATATCATGTAAGGGATATTCTTTCTCGGATAAAGGTTCTGTCATGGATCTGTATTTCCCTGACATCATTATCAGAATGATAAATATGATTGCCAGTACGGTTCCTATTCCCAGAATGATAATTGAACTTAATTCTAAAAACATAACATCCTCCTATATTTTAATATCCAATACTTCTTTGCCAATGAAGTATGCTGCTATAAACATAGCGACTGCAATAGTTGTTGATATAATTCCGGCTCCTGATGCAAAATTAGAACCGAATTCGGGACTCATTCCTTTGATAATTCCAACTAAGATAACGGGCATAAAAGTCATTATGGACTGCTCTGTTTTATTGGAAGTCACCAGGGTTTCAATCTCTAATTCTATTTCCAATTTTTCATTTAAGATCTGCTGGGTACTTCGAATCACGTCTTTAATATCTCCGCCTTTTCGATAACAGGTCTCGAACACATTGGCAAAGCTTTCAATATCTGGAAGATGACTTCGTTTCCCAAAGTCCAGTAACATAATTTCCACATTTAAGTTGTTATTTACTCCGGAATTAATCACTTCTAATTCCTTAACAATATAAGCATCCTCTGAATATATGATCTTCATATCATTCTGGGCTTCCCTAAAGGCATCAGACACTGTCTTTCCGCTTCCAATAGAAGTGGAGAGTGTGTCCAGCAATGCCCTGAACTGCATCTTGAGCTGATTTTTCCTCTTCTTTAAAATCTGGATGTTTCTGGCAGGTAAGAATAATTTTCCTGCTACCAGGCCCGTTATGGTACATATAATCGTATTCAATATATAGGTCAGTTTTGTAGGTTCGCCAAATTCATTGGCTCCGATTCCTCCATAAAATAAATATCCCACTCCTGCACCAATTAGAAATGCCATACTAAAATATAAAACCTTTTCCAATAAGCTCATATAATAAACACCATAATTGAGAGTTTTGATATTTGTAGCAGAGGTAAAATACTGAGGTTCTAATTCTTTCTTCTTTTTCTGTTTTTTCGCCATGCGATTTCCTCCTATATCTCCGTCTTTATTCCCGATAACTGAAGTTTAAATACATTTTGCATTTTATTCTTCGTTCTCTGTAACTGACCGGATACCTTTTCCAATGTGCTGTGTTCATCCTCTTCAAAAGTATAAAGTGGATTTAATACAATCTGTCCAGCTTCATATCCCAGGACTTCTGCAATCTCCATGGTTTTTCTGGAATGATCCCTTAATCTTGATAAATGTATTATAATATCCAGCGCAGAAGCGATCTGTTGTCTGACTGCTTCCAGAGGAAGCCCTTCTGCCCCCGTAAGTACCATGGTCTCAAGACGGCTTAACATATCTCTGGTAGAATTGGCATGTCCGGTAGATAAAGAACCGTCATGACCTGTATTCATAGCCTGGAGCATATCCAAAGCTTCCGCTCCACGTACCTCACCAACAACAATACGTTCCGGCCTCATTCTAAGAGAAGACTTAATTAAATCACGAATGGTAATCTCTCCTGTTCCGGAGGTATTGGCATTTCTCGTCTCCATCCTTACAAGGTTGGCAACTCCGGTAATCTGTAATTCCGCAGAATCCTCAATAGTAATAACACGTTCCTCTTTAGGAATATAATTGGACAGAGCATTTAGAAAGGTTGTCTTACCGGAACCGGTACCGCCGCAGATAAAAATATTATATTTGGCCTTTACCAATAATTTAAGTTTCTCTGCAATTTCCTCTGTTATGGATCCGTATTTGATCAGTTTCTCTATCGTCATAGGTTCTTTGGAAAATTTACGTATAGTAACGGTTGGCCCGCATAAAGAGATTGGAGGCAGGACCACATTGACACGGGATCCATCGGGAAGTCTGGTGTCAACGATAGGACTGGCCTGATTCACTTCTCTTCCTGCCAATCCCACGATCCTCTGTATAATATCTTCTAATCGCCTTTCACTTTCAAACTTTTTATCCAGTTTGATTAATTTGCCGCTTTTCTCAATGAAAATATCCTCCGGTCCATTAATCATGACTTCTGTAATCGTGTCATCACTTATGATACTGTCAAGGATTCCAAAACCACGTATGGAACTATAGATGCTCTGGACCAGAGCAACCTGTGTTTCAATGGGATAATAAGAATCTGCGATTTTTCTATGTACTATCTGTTCAATTTCAGCTTCCAGTTCTTCATCTGATAAGGTGCTGAGCGGCAGATTCTCAACAGTATATGATTTCAGCTCTGTAATTAACTTTTCAAGTTTTTCCTCTTGCATTTTTCTCCCCCCTGTTATTAGAATTGATTCGGCATTTGGAAAGCTACTAAGCCCTCTAAATTCTGATTAAAATTGTAAATATCTAGAATTAATATTCTGTTTTTTACAATTTTCCATGAAAATAGGGTGAAAAAAAATTGCACTTCAAAATAACGGTCAATACCCTTTATTTAAAATGCAACTCAACCATCATAAGCAGTATGCCTGGCTTGGCTTATACTACCCTTAGACTTGTAGCTTTGTGTCCTTATCTTTCAATAAGTTTACCCCTGTATTCTATTCTGATTTATATTGCATATTACGAAGAAATATAAATCATTTCATTCTTTTTCATTTTATTCTAATGTTCCTTTTATCATTTACATCAATTGTTCAAACAGATTCATAGAAGATATAAGCTTAGCAATCTGTTTATGATCGGTTCCCTGATAATATGGCACTATCCCAAGAGTTGAAATTTCACGTGGGTTTAGCTGCTTGTCCGGAGTATGATTCGTTCTATTATAAAGAATATGAGCTTTCTTCATTAACATCCAGTCATTTTGATTATCCAGAATCTCTAAAGACTGGAAGACTCTTTCATTCTTTGCACCGGCTATGTAAGTTCCATCCGTTACGAACACAAGACCTTTGGAACGTTTCATAATCGCTAATGATACCGGATGGAAGGAAAGGTTCATGTCTACTACAATGTAATCATATGTTCCGGCTATTTCTAATTCATCCAATAGTTTCGTAATATCCTCTTCCTTAATCTCATAAACATCCAGAGGAAGTTTGCAGGATTCATAAAAATATACTCCCGATATATCTTGTTTCACAGTACCCTCTAACTTTAGGATTAGGTTGGACTTTTTACTCTTAATGGCAAATAATACATCGCCCAGATGATACTGCCCCTCTGCATTAAAAAACAAATTGGCACATCCAAATTGTTCAATATTTAAATATAATACCTTTTTTCCTTGTTTGGACAGATGCATGGCACAAGCCGCTGCTGTGGTTGAACTTCCTGTTCCACCACTACTGGATAAGAAGGTTAATATTGACACTTCACCTAAACCGTCTTTTTTGTATCCGATAATTCCACCGGATTTTTCAGAAAATATACTTAAAATTTCCTTATAAATCAACTCTGCTTTCTGGAATTTACAGATGGTACGCTGATCATACAAAGTATCAAGACCATTGGATTCTGTAAAATATGCAAATGCACAACGACCTGGCAGTTGATCCGTCTCAATATGAAAATCCTCTGATGCTATAAATACATCGATTCGGCTGGATGCCAGTACATTCAGTGCTGTATCTTTATCTGTAAAAGAAAAGACCTCCAGTTTATCATGAAAGGTACTGTTAAAAACCGTCATGATTTTTTCAAGATAATTCTTATCGGATTCTAAAATTGCAAGTTTTATCCTTATCACTTATTTATCCCCCCCACATTGTTCCATTCATCATTCATTCTTTTAAAAGTCCTTAATTGCATAAATATCAATTTGGATAATTATTTCACAAAAACCAAAATATGTCAAGTTTATGCTATGTTTGTAATATTCTGTATTTTCTCTGGAATTGCCTCTATTTTCTTATTATATTCTCATATTGTTTATTAATTTAAGGACAAATCTTAAATTAAGCATTTATATTATATAGTGGTATGTTCAATTTTTACATATTTTGTATATTATGTAAAGGAATCTAGGAATAAATTACTATAAATTTTTTAATATTTTTTTACCATATTAAAAAAAGACAGGATACTTTACTTCATATCCTGTCTTTGGTAATAATAATTACTTTTTATTTATATTTATAATCAATTTCATATTGATCGCTTCAAATCAAATACCAGATTTAATTCCACTTTCACATAAACTGTATATTAAACCCTGTTCTCCTATTTTATAGCTATTAATTATCCCTTACATGGCAATATCCAGTATAATACACCTCGTACCTATCATAATCATCTGGTGCTGAAAAATATATCGACTCCAATACAGTTTCTTTATCTACTGCATCATCATATCTCATCGAGCTTTCTAATAATTTATTATTCTTAAAGAATAACACATTTATTTCCAACCTGCTAATAAAGTCATAATCCCCCAGATTTACGTCAAAATCTAATAATAGATTACCGCTCTCATCTATTTTTGATGATTTTTCTGTAACCATTTTTTCTATTGGTTTAAAATTACCTGATGGGTTTTTATATATAATATATTTAAAGTCAGCTGCATTCTCATCAAAGCTTGATTTAACTGTAGTTTTGCATCCATCTCCAATAACTTCTATGTAATTGAAACTATAACCTAAAAGAGCTCCATTCTTATCATATATCTGCATATATACTTCTGCCCCTGTATCTTCTCCCATATTATTTTCTAAAATTAACATACAAGTACTAGCTGAACCATCATAATTAGGGTAGATATATTCCCCAATCACATCTAATCCTTCAGGATTTTTATTCTTTATTTCCTCTTTATAAGCTTCATCTTTAATCCTATCAGCATCAACATTTAAATCATAGTAGAGTTTGCATTCATCAAAATCCACATCACTTTCAATGATTGAAAAATGACTATATTCATTAAATCGATCACTTGTATAGCATACAAACTTCCCATCTTTATAGAACAGGCCATATACACCAGAACTGTCAAGTATATATGCACTATTATTTTTAATATCTAGCACTGCTCTATTATCAATAAACGTGTGGCTTTCAGAAATCAAACTATCAATTCCCACTACATCTGCTTTGGAAGTCTCTAAAGTATAGGTGTATTTTGTAAATTCATCTAGATCCTTAAAATCTATTACTGTTTTATGACCTTTCTCTACTACACCTGCAACACCATAATCCTCGTCTATTAGTTCATCGCCATTATAGAATTGCACATCAACATCTACACGTGCATCTTGATTAGTCGTATTTTCAATTACAAAAAGTAGATAATCTTTACCGTGTTCATCTTTATTATGATACTCCTCAACAACCTTCATATCACCTTTTAATTCTAATTCTTGTTGCTTCTCTAATTCTTTCTGTAAGTCTGATATACTTTGTTCTTTTATGTTACCTTTATTCTTAATATTATCGGTACTTTTATTACCACAGCCCATGATTCCAATAATAATACCAACTATTATTATTAATGCTATAAATTTCTTGTTCATACTTATTATCCTCATTTGTTCTTTGAAATTTTTATTTTCTTTAGGTGTACATTTTACTTAACCATTACTCACTTGCTAAAAACTCACTTGATTGATTATGTAAATTTAATCAGTCGAGTGAGTTTACAATTTTATTTTACTGTAACTGTTTTTGTTTTACTTATTTGCCCCTTATTATTTTTAGCATAAACTTTTATTACCGCTTTTTTAGCCAATGGCTTTACTTTAAGAGTATATTTACCACTGCTGGATGTTTTAACTTTATACTGCTCTTTCCCAACTGTTATTACAACGGTAGTTCCTTTAGGAGCAGTACCAGTAATATTGGTTGATTTTGCTTTAGTACTTTTAATGGTAGGAGTGTTTAAATAAGGTACTAAGGTTCCTTCCAAAGTATACAGGGCGTCCTGCATATTCATTCTAATATAATAGATTCCTTTATTTAATCTCCATACAGTTTTACCCTTATCTGATAATCTTTTAGATTCATCAATAGCTTTTTTAGAAGAATCACAAAGTGTTATAGTTCCAAACGTATGTCCAAAATCATACTTTTTTGTTCCCCCAGTATATACAACGGTTAAAATCCCACCAGTTTTAGAAGCATCAACTTTATAGAAAGTTGCACTGGCATCTAGTCCCGGAAGGAGTAGCTTTTCACCACTTCCAAGTGTTATACCTTCCGTTTTTGTAAATGTTATATTTAAGTTAAATGTTTGCTTCATTTTTGCATATGTTACATAATTAAAAACTATATTATAAATTCCAGGTTCAAATATAGTGCTTCCCCTGCTGGTATTGTAATAATCAGAGTCAATAAAGCTACCTATACTAAAGAAGTTAGGTGCTTCTTTACCCTCACTATTTGTAATATAACCTTTAATCATTGTATTAACATTATTTGCGTTCATTTCAAACGCTAAATATCCTGGTTCTGTTACTTTTACTGGAATCTTAATAAATACATCATCCATATAACCTGCTTCTGGCATAGTAACATCATATTCAGTTAATTTTGTTTCCGGGTTACTATATTCATCAGGTTTGATTGAAGTAACTTCTTTACCATCCAGAGTTATAGTAATTCCCTCACTTTTTTCAATATTAAGTGATTCTTCCGTTAAGACTTCTTTCGTCTCCGCATTAATTGTTATTACAGGTACGCATGGCATTAATAATGCCACAATCATAGCTGTAATAATAAAATTTTTTAGAATCTTTCTCATCTTTCCCCTCCATTATTCAACATGATTTTCCAAATAGTTACACTTGTTTCGCTTTCTTATTTTACATTATTTGCTACATTATATTAAATAGGAAAATGTACCCATAAAGATTATCAAAAAAGACAGGATATCCCATTTCATATCCTGTCTTTAGTAATAATAATTACTTTTTATTTATATTGTTTCATTTTCATCTTCAAAAAGACTATCGATCAGCTCCCAGATTTCATCCCTGCCTTCTTTTGACAGAGCAGAGAATGGCATAATCTTAGTACTGTTATCTGCACCTAATCCGTTTCGGATCATTTTTATATGTTTGTCTTTCTGTCCACGGCTGATCTTATCATATTTGGTGGCTATGATAACAGGGTGGAATCCATGATATACAATCCATTCATACATATTCTTATCATTTGCAGATGGTTCATGGCGAATATCAATGAGAAGAAAAATAATCTTTAACTGCTGTGATTTCTTAAGATATTTTTCAATCATCTTACCCCATTTTTCCTTCACGGCTACAGATACTTTCGCATAACCGTATCCCGGAAGATCCACAAAATACAATAAATCATTAATATTGTAAAAATTAATGGTCTGAGTCTTGCCTGGTGAACTAGAGGTCCTTGCATAAGATTTACGGTTCATAAGGGCATTGATCAATGAAGATTTCCCTACATTGGATTTTCCTGCAAATGCTATCTCGACCTTATCTGTAATCGGTATTGTACTGGTAATACCGCACACTATTTCTAAATTTACACTTTTTATAACCATTTTATAACCTCTTTTCTATTCTACCAGAGCGAAGTTCAATACCTCTTCCATAGTTTCTACAAATCTTATCTCAAGACCTTCAAGTATTTCTCCAGATATTTCTTCAATATCTTTTTCATTTTTCTTAGGTACCAGAACCAATTTAAGCTTGGCAGTCTTTGCGGCAAGCAGCTTCTCTTTTAGTCCGCCGATCGGTAAGACTTTGCCTCTTAAAGTAATTTCACCAGTCATGGCAATATCTGCCCGGATTTTTTTATCAGTGATTGCTGACATTACAGCTGTAGCCATTGTAATACCGGCAGATGGACCGTCTTTTGGCACCGCGCCTTCCGGTATATGTATATGAACATCATGTTTATCAAAATAATCATTCTTTATGTGATATTTCTCGCCAACGGAACGGATATAACTAATTCCTGCTCTTGCAGATTCTTTCATTACATCTCCAAGCTGCCCTGTCAGTTCTATTCTTCCTTTGCCAGGCATGACATTTACTTCGATCTGCAAAGTGTCTCCGCCTACACTGGTCCATGCAAGACCTTTTACAATACCAACTTCATCTTCTTTATTCGCTTCCTCAAAGGAATATTTTATCTTCCCTAGATACACTGGCAGATTCTTTTCGTTGATTTTGATTTTTGTATTTTGATCTTCTAAAACCTTGATCGCGGTCTTTCTGCAGATTTCTCCTATCTTACGCTCCAGATTTCTTACTCCTGCCTCTCTAGTATATCCAGATATGATTAATTCTAGTGCTTTTGTTGAAATACTTAATTGCTTTTTGGCAATTCCATTTTTCTTCATTTGTTTTGGTATTAAATGGTCTTTGGCAATATGTACTTTTTCATTTAAAGTATAACTGCTCACTTCAATGATCTCCATACGGTCAAGAAGTGGTTTTGCCATTGTCTGCAGAGAATTTGCAGTTGCAATAAAAAGGACCTGTGATAGATCTACCGGAATTTCAACATAATGATCTACAAATTTTTTGTTTTGTTCTGAATCTAATACTTCAAGCAATGCAGAGGAAGTATCCCCTCTGTGATCACTTCCTACTTTATCTACCTCATCTAAAAGCATCAGAGGATTTTTAACTCCTGCATTTTTAAGTCCATTAATGATCCGACCCGGCATCGCACCCACATAGGTTTTCCTGTGTCCTCTGATTTCTGCTTCATCCCGGACACCTCCAAGACTGATGCGGACATATTCTTTATCCAGTGCTCTTGCCACTGATCTTGCAATAGAAGTTTTCCCTGTTCCGGGAGGACCAACGAGACATATAATCGGGCTGTCTCCTCCCTTGGTAAGGGATCTTACTGCAAGAAATTCTAAGATACGTTCTTTCACTTTCTCAAGACCATAATGATCTTCATTTAATATTTTAGCGGCATTCTTTAAATTATCATGGTCTTCACTTTCTCTTTCCCATGGAAGTTCTAAGAGAGTCTCAATATATCCTCTGACAACTGCACTTTCGGAGGAAGCAGATCCTATACTTTTTAGATGGTTGATCTCTTTTTCTATCTTCTCTTTTACCATCTGGGATGCTTCCAATTCTTTTAATTGATTTAAATAATTCTCTGCATCACTGATTGTATTGTTCTCTCCAAGTTCTTCACCGATCAATTTAAGCTGTTCCCGGAGAATATAATCCTTTTGATTCTTATCAACCTTTGCTTTTACTTTTGCCTGAAAATCTTTCTTAATCCTTAATAAACTGATTTCATCTGTTAAAATAACTGCTACCGTATTGTAACGTTCTGTGATATCGATTGCTTCCAGAATTTTTTGTTTATCTTCATATCCCAATGGAATATTAATAGCAATCTGATCAATTAATTCTTCTACTTCGTTTATGGATAATAAACTGGACATGACTGATTTGCTGATTTTATTATTTTCAATGAAATACTGCTCCAGAATATCCCTCATTCCACTAATCATTGCTTTTACTTCAATTGGTGAATACTGAGGGTTATCAGACCCATCATAAGCAGTGATGTCGGCAATTACAAATGGTTCATGGGAAATAACGTTTTCTAATCTTGCTCTTTTCATTCCCTGGACCATGACCCTTACAATATCTCCTGGTAACTTTATCAATTGCTTAATTTCTGCGATTGTTCCAACAGAATATAAATCTTCTTCTTTTGGTTCTTCAATCTCGCCATTTAATTGAGTGACCAGGAATGTAATCTGATCCTCTTTCATGGCTTCTTCAATTGCTGCAATTGTTCTGTTTCTACTTATATCAAAATGAATTAGCATACCAGGAAGAATGGTCATTCCACGCAGTGGTACAACTGGCATCGTTTGCTTCTCATTCATTCTTTATCCTCCTGTTTATAAGAAAAGCCTCCCAAAAGCATAACCTTTAGCAGACTTTTTTAAATCTATCTATGCGATCTCATTACTGTTTGATTTATGAGATTTCTTACCGAGTGGTTTCTTCGTGATTTTTTCATCTGAATAAATAATTTCAGGTTCTCCCTTTCCTAAAGCTGCATCTTTGGTAATGATAACTTTTGCAATTTTCTCTTGGGACGGAATTTCATACATGGAATTCATCATTACATCTTCCATAATGGCCCTTAATCCTCTTGCACCTGTTTTACGTTCAAAAGATCTCTTTGCAATTGCTTCAATTGCCTCATCTTCTAATTCAAGTTCTACACCATCTAATTCAAATAATTTCTTGTATTGCTTAATAATTGCATTCTTAGGCTCAGAAAGAATACGGACTAAAGCTGCTTCATCCAGCAAATCAAGGCCTACACTAATTGGCACACGTCCTACAAATTCGGGAATCAATCCATATTTAACAAAATCCTGAGGTAATACCTGTTTAAATAATTCCCCTATCTGTTTCTTATCTTTCTGTGCTATTTCAGCATTAAATCCAATAGATTTTTTGCCAATTCTGGATTCAATAATTTTCTCCAGTCCATCAAATGCACCACCACAGATAAATAAAATATTCGTTGTATCTATCTGAATGAATTCCTGATGAGGATGTTTACGTCCCCCTTGAGGAGGCACCGAAGCAACGGTTCCCTCTAATATTTTAAGAAGTGCCTGTTGCACACCTTCACCGGATACATCTCTCGTAATAGATGTATTCTCTGATTTTCTGGTAATTTTATCTATTTCATCAATATAGATAATTCCATATTCTGCTTTTTCCACATCATAGTCTGCTGCCTGAATAATTTTTAATAAAATATTTTCTACATCTTCACCAACGTATCCTGCTTCTGTTAAAGCTGTTGCATCTGCAATTGCAAATGGAACATTTAATAATTTTGCTAATGTCTGTGCTAAAAAAGTTTTACCGGAACCTGTTGGTCCAACCATTATGATATTACTTTTTTGTAACTCTACATCTAAATTTTTACCAGATAAAATTCTTTTGTAATGATTATATACAGATACTGCCAGGACCTTTTTTGCCTCATCCTGCCCGATTACATAGTCATCTAAAAATTCTTTAATTTCCTTTGGTTTTAATAAATTAATATCAGTGTCAGAAGCTACATCATCCAGTTCTTCTTCTACAATTTCTGCGCAGATTTCCACACATTCATCACAGATATATACGTTGGGCCCCGCAATTAATTTTCTAACCTGATCTTGTGTCTTGTTACAAAAAGAACACTTTAACTGTTTTCTCTCATCAGATCTATTTGCCACTTTATACACCTCACTTCTAGTGAATAAGGACGCATGTGTTAACATGAAACATGCGTCCTTTATTCATCTATATCTTATAAATTTATCTTATAATCTATTGCTGATCACACTATCAATCAAACCATATGCTTTTGCTTCTTCTGCAGACATATAGTTATCTCTTTCCGTATCAACTTCAATGACTTCAAGAGATTTTCCTGTATTTGCTGATAAGATCTCGTTTAACTTTCTTCTGGTCTTTAAAATATTGTCAGCAACAATCTTAATATCTGTTGCTTGTCCTCTGGCCCCGCCAGATGGTTGGTGGATCATGATCTCAGCGTTAGGAAGGGCAAATCTCTTCCCTTTTGTTCCGCCGGCAAGTAAGAAAGCTCCCATACTTGCAGCCATACCAATACAAATGGTTGATACATCACATTTAATGTAATTCATTGTATCATAAATTGCAAGACCTGCGGATACAGATCCTCCAGGGCTGTTAATATATAGATTTATATCCTTACCAGGATCTTCTGACTCTAAAAATAATAACTGAGCAACAATCACACTGGCAGATACATCATTTACTTCTTCCCCTAAGAAAATAATTCTTTCTTTTAAAAGTCTTGAATAAATGTCGTAGGATCTTTCACCCCTGCTTGTTTGTTCTATGACATAAGGTACCAAACTCATACGAATTCCTCCTTTTAGGCTTCTTTCGCTGCCTCTGTAACAAAATCAACAGCTTTTTGAACTGCAATATCCATTTTCATTTGTTCTTTTTCTCTTTCACCGATGATTTCTTTTAATTTCTCATATTCCATTTGATACATAGCAGCCATATCTTTGATTTCTTTCTCGATATCTTCATCGCTGGCAGTAATGTTTTCTGCTTTCACGATTGTTTCAAGAACTAATCTGCTCTGAATACGTTTCGTTGCCTGTGGCTTTAATGTTTCAATGAACTTTTTACTATCCATTCCGGTGAATTGGAAATATTGTTCTACAGTCAGACCTTGCTGCTGGATTCTTTGAGCAAATTCATCTGCCATTTGCTTTACTTGTGTATCAAGCATAGCATCCGGTATTTCCATTGTTGCGTTTTCAATGATCTTATCAACAACTTCATCTTCTTTTGCTCTCTTGGCATCTTTTTCTTTTTTCTCTAAAAGTTTTGCCTTAAGATCTTCTTTATATTCTGCTAAAGTTTCAAATTCAGAAACATCAGAAGCAAATTCATCATCAAGTTCCGGAAGTTCTTTTTCTTTGATCTCTTTTATTGTTACTTTGAACATTGCATCTTTACCAGCAAGTTCAGCTGCCTGGTATTCTTCTGGGAATTTTACATTCACTTCTACTTCTTCCCCGATCTTCTTGCCAACTAATTGCTCTTCAAATGTATCAATAAATGAATGGCTTCCTAATGTTAAAGGATAATCTGTTCCTTTCCCACCTTCAAATGGAACTCCATCTACGAATCCTTCAAAATCAATGATCGTTTGATCTTTGTCTTTTGCCGGTCTGTCTTCCACTGCGATTAATCTTGAATTCTGTTCTCTTACTTTGTCAAGTTCTCCATTCATTTCATCTTCAGTTACTTCAATATCTGCTTTCGCAACTTTGATTCCTTTATAGTCGCCAAGAGTAACCTCTGGTTTTACAGCCACGGTTGCTGTAAATATAAATGGTTTTCCGCTTTCGATCTGAACTACATCAATATCCGGCTGGGATACAAGGTCAAGTCCGCTCTCAACTGCTGCTTTTTCATATGCATCCGGAATGATATTATTGGCAGCATCTTCATAGAACACTTCTTTTCCATACATTTTCTCTATGATCTTACGTGGTGCTTTTCCTTTTCTAAACCCTTGAACATTCATCTTGCTTCTATTCTTAAGATATGCTTTCTCAGTTGCTGCCTCAAACTCTTCTGCAGTAGCTTCTATCGTAAGCTTAACCATGTTCTTCTCTAATTTTTCTACCTGTAAACTCATTAATGTTTCCTCCTTAAGATACGTGAAGAGTATCTAATTCGAACAATTACCCATTTTCACGTTTTGACATTAGTATATTATAACATAAGTCACTTGTAAAGACTATAAAATTTTTATTAACAGTTCAGCCATGCAGAAAGTAGTGTGCAAATTGCCCGTGAGTGCTTGCACGCTAAGGGCAGTTTGTGCACTACTTTCTATAAGGCGCTCTGCCTAAGCGAGAAGTAGCGTAGCGAATTCGAGCTTATGGCTGAACTGTTACAAAAACAAGTTGCTATGAAAACCAGCTGCAAATTGCCCGTGAGTGCTTGCACGCTAAGGGCAGTTTGTGCACTACTTTCTATAAGGCGCTCTGCCTAAGCGAGAAGTAGCGTAGCGAATTCGAGCTTAGGG
>NZ_RJVG01000004.1:331771-371150 GCF_003752155.1 Mobilisporobacter senegalensis
CTGCCCGTGAGTGCTTGCACGCTAAGGGCAGTTTGTGCACTACTTTCTATAAGGCGCTCTGCCTAAGCGAGAAGTAGCGTAGCGAATTCGAGCTTAGGGCTGAACTGTTACGGTTTTTTACCTATTCCACAGCATGACCATTTGCTTTTAAAATATCTACGACTTTATACACGCTGTTTTTACATGTTTCATCATCTTTTGCTTCCACCATGACACGTAGAACCGGTTCCGTCCCACTTTCACGGACCAATATCCTTCCATCATCTCCTAACATAGCTGTAATTTCTTCTACTGCTTTTAAAACATCAGGATCCGTCTTTGCATCCTTTTTACTCTTAACTTTTACATTTACGAGTAATTGTGGATAGATCACCAGATCTTTTAATAATTCAGATACTTTTGCTTTCTTTTCAAGCATAACTTCCATGATTTTGAGAGATGTCAATACACCATCTCCTGTCGTAGCATGCTTTCTAAATATGATATGTCCAGATTGTTCCCCACCAAGAGCATATCCATTCTGAATCATACATTCATTTACATATTTATCTCCAACCGTAGTTTTCTCATAACGAATTCCATCATTATCCAGGGCTTTGAATAAGCCAAGATTAGACATAACTGTAGCAACAATTGTATTATTGCTTAGCTCATCTCTTTCCTTCATATATTTTCCACAAAGATAAAGAATTTTATCCCCATCCATAATTCCGCCTTTATCATCCACTGCCAGACATCTGTCTGCATCGCCATCGTAAGCGAATCCAATATCTAATCCATTCTCCAGTACATATTTCTGAAGATTTTCTATATGGGTCGAGCCGCAATTGGTATTTATATTTGTTCCATCAGGTTCATTATTAACGGTATATGTTCTGGCTCCCAGTGCATCAAATACACCTTTTGCAATCGTGGAAGCGGAACCATTGGCACAGTCAAGGCCTACTTTTACATCTTTAAAAGATCTGGTAGCAAGAGACATTAAATAACCAATATAACGGTGACGTCCAATTGCGTGATCCACCGTTCTGCCAATATTTTCTTTCGTAGCTAATGGAAGATCGTCCACTTCTTTATCTATGTATTCTTCAATCATATCTTCAATCTCAGACTCTAATTTGTATCCATTTCCATTTATAACTTTAATACCGTTATCATAATAAGGGTTATGGCTGGCGGAAATCATAATGCCGCAATCAAAATCTTCGCTTCGGACTACGTAAGAAACACTAGGTGTGGAAGTAACATGAAGTAAATAAGCATCTGCTCCGCTTGCAGTTAAACCGGCTACAAGGGAATATTCAAACATATAGCTTGATCTTCTTGTGTCTTTTCCTATTACTATCTTTGCCTTATGTTCTTTTCCATAGTAATATCCTAAGAATCTTCCAACTTTATAAGCATGAGTTACATTTAAATCTACATTTGCTTCTCCACGAAATCCATCTGTTCCGAAATATTTACCCATAATCTACCTAACCTTTCATGATTATATATTTGCAATTTCTATATTCTTCTTTTTAAAAAGTCACAGCTATAATATTTTATCACAATTCATCTTAAATGTGAACAAATTACAAAAATTATCTCCTGCCCTGAAAGAAGAGCCACCAAATGGGTGTCTACATAGAAAAACATCATCTATATTATGGTTAATAATAAGATGATGTCTTACATCAAGTATATTAAAAATCATAAATATTAGATGATGTTTTTCCTAGGTTAGAATTCTACATAAATTCTATCCAGTTAGTACTTACTATTCCTAAGCACCTTTGCTATTAAGCTGTTGGACCTTGACCAGACATTTGTTCTTCTTGTCTTTTGATCATACGTCTTACCATTTCTCCACCAACGGAACCATTTTGAGCACTTGTTAAGTCTCCATTATAACCTTGTTTTAATGGAACACCAATCTCAGATGCTATTTCCATTTTGAAACGGTTAAGAGCTTCTCTTGCTTGAGGAACTTCTGTTCTGTTAGAACCTGAATTATTATTACTTGCCATAATTTTTTCACCTCTAAATATAATATTAAAGACATTGATATGTCTTTAATGATATTGTTACCAAGGTGATAATTATTATTATGGTAATTTGTGGGGGGGATTTTTTATTGAAAGCTTATTCTCATATGTTTTACATTATAAGCATATAGTATAATGAAAGTTTCCTGCCAGGTACAAAAAAAATGATTTCAATAATAAAAAATATTAATAATTATATATGGAGTGCTCCAATGATGCTTTTGCTCATGGGCACACACATATTCTTCACTTTCCGTCTTGGATTTATACAGAAGAAAACTTTTCGGGGAATAAAATATTCTGTAACAAATGATTTAAACAGCGAAGGAGATATCAGCAGTTTTGCAACATTGGCAACAACATTAGCTGCCACTATTGGTACCGGCAATATCGTTGGTATATCAACAGCAGTCGCCATGGGCGGCCCGGGAGCAATATTTTGGTGCTGGTTAACTGGTATCCTGGGTATGGCAACTTCCTATGCCGAATGTTATTTAAGTTTTTTATTTCGTAGAAAAACGAAAGATGGTACCTTTCTTGGAGGTCCGATGTATATCCTTGAAGATGGACTGCATTCTAAATTTTTAGGATGGATTTTTGCTTTTTTTACATTGATTGCTTCTTATGGTGTTGGTTGTTCTACACAATCCAATTCCATTACTGCAGCCACTACTTCCCTTTGGGGTTTCTCTCCTTACTTTGTGGGGTTTCTTGTGTCAATACTTGTTGGACTCGTTATAGTAGGTGGAGTGGAAAAGATTGGTCAGGTATGTGTTAAATTAGTTCCTGCAATGGGTGCCTTCTATATTATAGGCTGCTTTATTATACTTTTCTTAAATTATGACTACATTATAAATGCAGCTGAATTAATCGTAAAATCTGCTTTCTCTCCTCATGCACTTACAGGTGGTATTTTAGGAAATACCATGAAAGCAGCTGCAAGATATGGTATTTCCAGAGGGCTATTCACAAATGAAGCAGGACTTGGTTCAGCAGGAATTGCAGCTGCAAGTGCAAAAACGAATGATCCCTCCAGACAGGCCCTTGTCTCCATGACTGCAACCTTCTGGGATACAGTCATTATGTGTGCAATCACTGGTCTTGTGATTGTGACTAATATTATAAAACTTCCAGACTCAATCATAGGATTTACTTTTGGCGAATTGACCTCTGCTGCTTTTCGCCAGATTCCTTACATTGGTGAACCGATGCTTGGAATCTCATTGATTGCTTTTGCTATAGCTACACTTCTTGGCTGGTCCTTCTTTGGCGAACGTGCCTGCGAATATTTATTTGGAAAGAAATCTATTAATCTTTACCGCATCGGATATATGGTCATGATATTCCTTGGGGCAATTATGTCCTTGGATTTAGTCTGGGAACTTTCCGATCTGGTAAATGCATTTATGGCTTTTCCAAATTTGATTGGAATCCTGTGCTTACATAGACTTATCAAAACACGCTGATCTTAGTTGATCTGATGGCTAGCAGCTGTTCTCTCCCACTTCTAAAGTGGGGGAGAACAGCTGCTACGCCTCTAGATAAGTGGCTAAGATTCAGATATGGTATTATTTTATATTTTTTCTTTTACTACCATACTATCTTCCTATATATACTTCCCTGTCAAAGATCTCTCACATTTGGTAATTTCCATAGGAGGTCCTTCAAATATCACTTCTCCTCCTTTGATCCCACCTTCCGGTCCGATATCAATGATCCAATCCGCTTGTTTCATAATGTCCACATTATGCTCGATGATAACGACAGTATTGCCATTCTCGATTAGATTCTGAATAATCTCAGTAAAGTTTTCTATGTCAGACATATGAAGCCCTGTGGATGGCTCATCCATTACATAGACATTACTTTTTTTATGGAGTTCATTGGCAAGTTTCAACCGCTGGCATTCTCCTCCTGAAAGGGTATCCAGTGGTTGTCCAAGAGTCAGATATCCGATTCCCATTTCTTCAAGCCCAACAAGACGCACTTTAATTTTCTTCTCTTCAAAGAAAGAAATTGCTTCACTTACTGTCATCTCAAGAATATCAAGAATGGATTTCTCTTTTACTTTATATTCCAGAACTGCCTTTTTAAATCGTTTTCCCTGGCACTCTTCACATTCAACTTTTGTATTTTCCATAAATGCTATTTCTGTTTCAATAAAACCTGTCCCTTTACAGCTTTCACATGCTCCTTCTGAATTGTAACTGAACAAGGATGCGCTTACCTTATTCTCTTTTGCAAAGACTTTACGTATCTCATCCATCATTCCCCCATAAGTTGCAAGATTAGAACGGCTTGTTGCAAAGACTGCACTTTGATCAATCAGTACAACTTCCGGGTGTTGTTTTAAGAACTCACCCTTCATCAGACTGCTTTTCCCTGAACCTGCAACACCTGTAACTACCGTTAAAACTCCCTTAGGAATTTTAACAGAAACATTCTTTAAATTATGCAAGTTTGCATTTTTAATCTCTAACCACCCATTTGGTTTTCTGACCTGCTCTTTTAATGATAATTTTTTATTTAAGGCTTTTCCTGTTAAGGTATCCGATTTTAGAAGTTCCACAAAGCTTCCCTCAAACATGATTTCTCCGCCGCCTTTACCCGCAAATGGCCCAACATCCACAATATGATCCGCTATTTTAATCACATCAGGATCATGCTCTACAATAATTACTGTATTTCCTTTATCCCGAAGTTTCATTAATAAATTATTCAGTCTGTAAACATCCCTCGGATGAAGTCCAATACTAGGTTCATCAAAGATATACATTAAATCCGTAAGGCTGCTGTTTAAATAGCGGACCATTTTTATTCTCTGTGCCTCACCGCCGGATAAGGAAGAACTTTCCCGGTCTAAAGTAAGATATCCAAGTCCGATATCCACAATGTTTTTTAATTTCTCCTTTAGGCTATTGATGACGGGACGAATTCCCTCCTCTTTAATGTCATCAATAATCCCAAGCAGTTCATCAATTTGTAATTCCGTCATCTCTGCAATATTAAGCCCTTGTATCCTGCAATTTAAGGAATCCTGTTTTAATCTGCTTCCATGGCATAAAGGACAATCACTTTCTTTTAAAAGATTATCTAATTTCTTCTTGGCAGCTTCACTTTGTTCCCCATCTTTTTTAAAATAAAGACGATTAAACTTTACAATAAGCCCTTCATAAGTAAATCGCATTCCTGTTGATTCGTCTGCCTGTAATTTCTCAGGGCTTCCATATAAAAATTTCTCTAATTCTTCTTTGGAATAATCGCAGATTTTCTTATCATTATCAAAAAAACCAGATTCCGCAAATATCTTCCAATACCAGGATCCAACATTAAAATTAGGAAGTAAAATGGCACCTTCATTCAAGGATTTACTCTGATCTAAAATCGCATCCAGGTTTGCCTCCATCTTCCTCCCTAATCCTTCGCACTCAGGACACATACCATTGATATCATTAAAAGAGAAATGATGAGGTGGTCCAACATAAGGGGTTCCAATCCTGGAGAACAAGGTTCTAAGAAGGGGATTGATATCCGATATTGTTCCAAGAGTAGATCTTGAATTACCACCTAACCTTTTTTGATCAATTAAAATAGGAGTTAAAAGGTTTTCAATAGAATCCGCTTTTACCTCTCCATAATTGGTCAGAAATTTACGTACAAACGCACTAAATGTTTCATTTAATTGCCTGCTGGCTTCTTTTCCTATTGTTTCAAAAACAATGGAAGATTTCCCTGATCCTGAAACGCCGGTAAATACTGTGATTTTCCTTTTCGGAATTTTTAATGATATATTTTTTAGATTATTCTCTCTGCAGCCTTTTAAAACAATAAATTCATCTTTCATAAAACCCTCCCTGGCAATAATTAATTTTGATCATTGCTTCTATTTTCTTTCTTTAATAATGTGACTGCCTCACTGAACAAAGTAACTATAATCATCCCTGTTCCACCAATAAGAAACCATAATGGAACTCCAAAATTCTCTGCCACCGGTCCCGCCACAATCAGACCAATTGGCAATGTAACAGACATCAGACTGCCCATGAGGGAAAAGGCTCTTCCCTGTGCTTCTTTGGGAATATGTTCCTGTATATAGGCCACATAAGGAATATTATATATATTCATAGTTGCTCCAAGCAGTGTACAAAGAACAGCAAACATCCAAAATCCCGTCATATTTTGAGGAAGAATTCCACATAATAAAGATATAATACCAATGGCAAGTAATCCGATCCGAACGACCAATAATTTATTCTTTATAGTCCCAAGACTACTTATAGCAACTGCTCCAATCATCATACCTACGGCATATAATAGCTGATTTAAACCGGCATGCCAGGCAGATGCTTTAAAATAATCACTGGTCATTAATGGGTAAAATGAACCTAGGGGCATAAAAAATACCATACATATTGCCATAGCTAAAGTTACATTACATAACTTTTTATCTTGTAAATATATAGTGATACCTTCTTTTATCTCGCCGATAAAATCCGGATGCTTTTGTTGCTCTCTTTCAATCTCCGGTATCTTTACAACTGCAACCGTAAGGCAGGCAACAACTGCTCCAAGTAAATCAGATAATAAAATCACTGGAATTGGAAACACTCCATACATAGCAGCTCCAATGACCGGACCAAGCATAAACGCTCCTGATTGCATAAATTGATTCCATCCATTGGCACGGATCAATTCTTCCCTGGGAACCAGCATTGGCATAGCAGCCTGAATGGCCGGTGTGTGAAATACATTACCAACCGCTCTTGCTCCCAAAACAACCCAAACCAGCCAATATGGAGGATTCCATATTAAAAAAGAAAAGGCGAATACGGTTGCAACTGCTCCTATAAACAAATCTGCACAGATGATAACTGTCTTTCGATGTAATCGATCCACCCATACTCCTGCAAATGGTCCAAGCAGAAGTTGTGGAAGGAAAGCAAATAAACTGGCAAATGATAACATAAGCGGAGATGATGTTTCACTGGCCAGCCACCAGATAAGAGCAAATTGAACAGCGCTGCTTCCAATTAATGATATAGTTTGTCCAAAAGCAATCGTAAAAAACCCTTTTTTCCACCCTTTCCTATTTTGTTCATTCAAGTTATTATTCTCCATATGTTCCTCCATGTATTAGAATTTAGATTCAAGCTTTTTCTATTCATATATTGCAATATAATTTAATTATACAACATTAATGCAAGACGGAAACTTTTTGAAAAAATAATCCTTAATTATATGGTATACCCTTGAAAAAACCTTAAACCATAGATATAATGTTTCTCAACAATTAAACTTATCTGAACTAAGTTTTACTTGTAAATATTTAAGAAACTCTTTTCTGTGGCTATGATTGTTCCAACGTGTTCTTTGTCTGTCGTTACTGTTTGCTAAAATTGTTTGTACGTCACATATAAATGCTATTCTTGTATGTGTAAGTCAAACATATTTTAGCAAACTGTAGTAGACAGCCTAAGAACACTGGAATATCAATAGCCACAGAAAAGAGTTTCCCAACTACCTAAAGTTTTACTTAATATCAAAGGAGGTTACTATGGCTATACGACCAATCGACATTGCACGTAAACTGGGAATCAGTACTACTACTTTAAGAACTTATGAAGAACTTGGTTTAGTTCCACGGGTATCCCGGTCTGAAACGGGATATCGAATATTTACCAATGAACATCTTGCTTATTTTATATGTATCCGGGAAATGATCGTTGGTTTTGGATTATCCAATATCTCTAAAATTCTGCGGGAAGTCATGTTAAAAAATATAGATGCTGCTTTATGGATGGCAAATCAACACCAGGTCAATCTCCGGGGAGATAAAATAATCTCAGAAAAAATTGCAGAAAATCTAATAAACAAGAAACAGACAAGATCAGATAGCCAAAAAGCCAAAAGATTAATGACGATACGTGACATTAGTGAAGAAACCGGCGTTCCGGCTTCTACCATTCGTTACTGGGATAAAGTTGGACTTATTACTGCAAAGCGTGGGAAAGGAAATAATTACCGTATATTCTCCGAGGAACATGTTCAGGAAATCCTTACTATTTATGCATTAAAATTTTCAATTTACTCTAATAACTATTATTACTTTGTAGACAGGGTAAAAGAAGAGCTAAAAGAATTTGACTATAATGACAGAGACAGGATCATTACAATTGCAAATGATATCAATAAATATTTAGATAAAGTGAACAGAGCACAGATCAGTGGCATTTCAGCACTTTATCATCTATGTCTTCAAGCAGAGAGGGGAGAATTCACAGATGAGATTTAACTCTTTCTTGTATTATTCATAATAATTTTGCAACAGCCTTTAACAGCTGCTGTGTTCATGGATAAGTAGGGCTAAAATTCAGTGTGGTTCAAACCACATTGAATTTTAGCCCCACTTGATTATTTCATTTGATAGATATACTCCAGACGGTTCCCTAATCTACTAAGAATTTCATTGGTGATTGTACCGCACCTTTCTGCAAAATCCTCACAGCGTATTTCTTCCTCTCCGTCTTTTCCTATTATGGTAGCAATATCATTGGGTTTTACTTCCTTGATCTCAGTTACATCAACGATTAATTGATCCATGCAAATACGCCCAAGAATAGGAGCCTTTTTATCATGAATCAGGATATATCCACTTTCTCCCGACAGACTTCTTGGAATTCCATCTGCGTACCCGATGGTTATGACCGCAATTTTCATATCCTTTGGGGAGGTAAAGGTTCTGCCATAACTGACACTTTCATTCCTTGACAGCTCTCTTACCAATGCTATCCTTGCTTTTACAGACATAACCGGCTGCAGATTCAAAGTAGTTTTTGTTTTATTGGAATTACTTAAAATTCCATATAAGGCAATCCCAATGCGGGCATAGTCACATCGGGGCTCCTTATAGTTTAAAATTCCATAACTGCTTTGATAATGTAGTTTTCCCGGATTATACCCTTTTGACTTAAGGTAAGAAACTGTTTTAAAGTAGTGTTCTATTTGCATCTTACTGTAAATAATATCTTCTTCTTTTAAACTGTCTGCCACACTAAGATGAGTAAATATACCATCAACAATGATATTCTTCATCTTATAAATCCCTTCCAGTTCCTCAAAATGATTATAATCTTCTCCAAGTCTGTGCATACCCGTATCCAATTTGATATGTACCCTGATCTTCTTCCCGGATCTGTTTAAAGTATCGGCATATTCATAATTTAATACTGTCTGCATTAAACAGTACTTTATAAGACAATCTATATCCTTTGGATTCGTAAATCCAAGTATAAGTATATCCCCTTTGATTCCATTCTTTCGAAGTCCCACTCCTTCTGCTAATGTTGCGACTCCAAATACTTTGACTCCTTCATTTTCTAATGTTCTTGCGATTCTGATATCTCCATGACCATAAGCATTGGCTTTCACAATAGCCATAAGTTTACATCCATCAGGTAAACTATTTTGTAACTCTTTTGCATTATCCTTTAACGCATCAAGATTTATTTCTGCCCAGGCCCTGCCTGTCTTTGAAGGTTCGTTTTTTTTTAGTTTGGTTTGGATTAAGACCATGACCCAGGCAAATAGGAATGAACTTATACTCACTCCAAGAAAATGAACCAAACTATTATTTATTAATATTTTTTCAAGATTCACTGCTTTCCCAAAGCCTCTGATCAAAACAATCATCCAAGGATGAATGATATAAATGATTAATGAAATGGAACGCAGGCTTTTTTTACTTTTTCCATTTTTCAATAGTAAAAATTGGAATAAAAAATACATACATGGAATTAAACCTATATACATACTATCATGTCTTTGTAATTTAAAGCTGTAAAGTAACATTCCTTCTATAAAAAGAAGTATTATGGATAAAGTAAATCCTGTTATAGAGAGTTTTTTACTTATCTGTTTCTTCGAATGACCAATCCATACTCCAAGAGCCAGGAACATAGGTGCAAAAAAGATTCCATTTCTTGTATAAGAGGAAACTTTAAAAAGTAGATCATAAAATCCTTTTACAGCATCTGCCTTTACTACTAATCCATAATAACTGTCTCCTCCTAACCCTATAAGATATAATAGAAAGGAAATAAGCAAAACCCCACATATTTTTAATTTATACAATAGCCCTGTTATAATAAGTACTCCAAGGACTGCTGCCGGCAGATACCATAAGTGATAAAAAGTCCCATCAAATATAATGTCCTTTACTATTTGATATACTGTAATATTCTTAAAATACCCTGCATACCAATTAAGAGGTAAATAAAGGATAACTGAAATAAGATAAGTAATCCCCAGCTTTTTGCAAAATCCTATGATATATCTTGTATCCTTTTTTTCTATATGAGAATAGATAAAATATCCCGTGACCATAAAGAAGAATGGAACAGCTACCCTCGCTATGATACGTGTTAGAATAAAATCAGCTATTGCACTCATAGAAATGAGGGGAGAAGTATGGATTGCAACAATCAGAAAAGCTGCTGCTAAACGAAAAGAGTCAAGAGATGCATAACGTTTTAAATGATTCATCTTACTGCCTCCATAGGGTCACAATAAAACCGTCAACATTATTCCCTGATATCTGATACAAATCATTATCAGGGAGGTCTATTGTTGTCTTATGAGAATCTTTTCGAACATAAAACACTTCTGTCATTCTGGACTTCTCTTTTAAGAAATAATGCTTTCCTTCATATGGAAACTCTTTCATGTGCTCAATATACTCTTCCAGACTCATATGATGATTCTTAATGATCTGGGAATGAGGATATCCAACATACCTGAAGTGCCAAGGTTCGTGAGAAATCCCTGTTGTCCTCTCTTTCCCTTTTGCATATCTTTCAATAAAACCATACCTGGCCGCCTTTTGGCGGAACTCCCCGCATATTCCCGTATATGGAAAATCAGGCCGGATAAAATCAATGGATTCACTTTTTTCACTTAGATCTATGGCAAGTCCGGTCTGGTGCTCGCTCCGATCCGGCAATGCTACATATTTACGGGTAAATTCCATACCATTCTCTTTTAATGATTCTTCATAGATTTGTTCCTGTTCTTCTTTACTGCGGTATCCGCTTACAGGAATGATCTTCCCCTTACTTCCAATGGTATCCAATAACCGGGATAATAAAGTAGATGCTTTTGTTTCCATACAGATATCTTTATATTCTGCATCCACTGGCATTAGAGGTATTTTCATACTGCTCTTAATGGGATGGTTTAGATTCACTAAAATTAAAGATCCTCTTCCCACGTCATCCTTATATAAATTTACTGTTCTCATTACTCCAGCCCCAACTGAATCAGCTTGTCCAAAATATCTCCAAATTCTAATCCAATTCCTTTCATCATATTAGGGTAACGGCTATGGGATGTAAAACCAGGAATCGTATTCACTTCATTAAATACAATTTCGCCATTTGGAGCTAGAAACATATCCACTCTGGCAAATCCCCTGCATCCAAGAGCACGATAAATGATAATTGCTGTTTTCTTTACTTTTTCTTTTAACCTTTTATCAATCCTTGCGGGCATATGAATTTTTGAGGTTTTTAAATTATATTTCTCTACATAATCGAAGAAGCCATCTGCTAATTCAATTTCATCTACCTCTCCAATGGTAAGTTCCCCATTTCCAAGAACTGCACAACCCACTTCGAACCCATCTATATTTTCTTCAATGATTACTTGATCATCGTATAAAAAAGCATTCTTAACTGCTTCCGTCAATTGTTCTTTCCCGTATACCTTTGTAATTCCAAAAGAAGATCCTGCTTTTACCGGTTTTACAAAAAGAGGGTATTGTAAATGTTTTGTTTGATCCATAATTTCCTTTTCTGAAGGCACAGAATCAAAAACTACTGCCATTGGAGTTTTTACTCCTGCCAAAGCCACAAGTTTATGGGCCCGGTCCTTGTCCATACACAAGGCAGAAGCCAGGGCATTGCAGCCTACCAATGGAATTCCTGCCAATTCAAGTAATCCCTGTACGGTTCCATCCTCACCATTTTTACCATGGAGCACAGGAAATGCGATATCAATTTTCGTCGTTTTGATATCCTCCCCATTGAACTCAAGAATTCCATGGATATCTCTGCTTGGAGAGATTGCTGCCGGAATACAAAGAAGTGCATCTTCATACCATCTATCTGTAGCAATTTTGTTAACATCCCCATAATAGTGAAACCAATTTCCCTGTCTTGTAATACCGATTAAAACTGTTTCATATTTTTCATTATTTATATTTGTAATCACTGAATAGGCAGATTGAAGTGAAACTTCATATTCAGAAGAACATCCTCCAAAAATAATTGCAACTTTTTTCTTTTCCATAAAAACCTCCATAAAAAAACTCTTTGATTTGTTACACTTATGGTAACAAATCAAAGAGTTTTAATCTTTCGTTTTTCAATAAGGATTTCTTGCTATTCTCTTTGGAAAATCATACGATTTTCTTAAGAGAGAAATGGAAGATAAATTTCAAATTCAATATTTTCATTTTCACTGGATGCGGTAATGGTACCCTTGTGCAGTTCGATGATCTCTTTCGCAATGGCTAACCCAAGGCCGGCACCCCCTGTTTTTGTACCACGGGAAGAATCCAGACGATAAAATTGTTCAAAGATACGATCCAGCTTTTCTTTTGGAATGGTATTCCCTTGATTATGAAAAGTCATATGGATTCCGTCATTTACTCTTTTTACGATAATATGGATAGTGCTATTTTCATAACTGTAATTAATTGCATTTCGAATCAGATTATCAAAGACTCTTTCCATCTTATTTGTATCGCACTTTATCTCCATATCCGGTTCAATCTCTAAACTGTATTGCAGATTCTTGGTATCAAAGATTGGTTTAAATTCAAATGCTATCTGTTCCAGCATTCGTGATAAATTGATACGGCTCAGTTCCAGTGTGAGATTACTTAAATTAAATCTTGTTATCTCAAAGAATTCATTTATTAAATCCTCTAATCGTTCTGCTTTATCCAGGGATATGGATAGATATTTCTCACGTATTTTCTCTGAAATCTGGGGTTCATCACGAAGAAGTGTAAGATATCCTATCACAGAGGTAAGGGGTGTTTTCAAATCATGGGCAAGATAGACAATTAGATCACTTTTGCGCTGTTCCGATTCTCTTGCCAATCTGGCATTACGCAACGCATCCTGTTTCACATGATTCATCTGCTCTTCTATTTGTTTTAATTCCGGCGGAAGATGAATATAATCATCCCCGGGATCAACTAAGAGATTACTGGCAGCAGCTATTGTATCTACATAGCCTAATGTCTTTCTCCAATATATGAAGAATATGATAATAAATCCTATGACCCAGACGAATATTAAAAATAGTTCTATATTGTTATTGATCGGTCGTAAAATTTCATAGATAAGGTCTCCACTATACCAGGTAAATCTTGAAAAGAAATATCTGGCCATTAAAAGTCCTATCACCAGGGAGATTGAAAATATTATAACTGTAGAGATAAACTGGAAAAATACTGCTCTTGTTAATCTTGAACCGGATAATTTATATTTACTATTATTCAATGGTATATCCTACCCCCCAGACCGTTTTTATAAACTTTGGCTTTCTCGATGGTTCATTCATCTTTTCACGAAGTCTGGCTACATGGGTCATAACCGTATTATTATTATCTAAATAATCTTCTCCCCAGACCGCTTCAAATAATTCCTCTGAAGATATGACCTTCCCTTTATGCTCACAAAGATACCAGAGAATTGAGAATTCAATTGGTGTTAACTGAAGCTGCTTTCCATATAAAATACATTTGTGGTTATCCTTATTAATAATTAACCCACTGAACTCTATTTCATTATTAGTTTCATTGGTGTCTTCAAACCCTTCCCCGTTATTATACTTTTTATATCTTCGGAGTTGTGTTTTCACACGAGCGGTTAATTCCAGGGGATTGAATGGCTTCGTTATGTAATCATCCGCCCCAAGAGTTAAACCCATGATTTTATCCATATCTTCCACTTTTGCCGTAAGCATTATGATTGGAAAGAAATATTTCTCACGTATCTTCTGGCAGATAGAAAATCCATCGATATCCGGAAGCATTACATCTAAAATAGCTAAATCAAGGGGTACGGATTCAATACATTCAAGTGCCTCTTTCCCCGTATAGAATTTATATACATTGTAATTATCATTTTTTAAATAAAGTTCAACCAAATCTGCTATTGATTGTTCATCTTCTACGACTAAAATATTTATACCCATTTTAAATTTGTGTGATTCCAAAATGAAATCACACAACTCCTTTCACTTATCTGATTCTCATTAGTTAACCGCCCAATTCTAACTGTGTCTAATGATGTTCCCCAATTACCCAGTCTAATCATCAGAATTAATATTGAACCGATGATTTAAGATTTTCTGCTGCTTCTTTCCCTTTATAGTGTTCTATTATAGCTGCTCCAAATTCAAGTGCAGTTCCAAGACCTTTACTTGTAATAATATTTTTGTCTTTTACTACTTTTTCATTGGTATAGATTGCTCCATTTAATTTTTCTTCGAATCCTGGAAAACAGGTAGCCTTTTTCCCTTCTAAAATTCCATTCACTCCAAGTATACTTGGAGCTGCACAAATGGCTGCGATCATTTTATTCTCTTTATTATGCTTCTTCAATAATTGAATCAGTTCTTCATGTTTCAAAAGGTTCGTCGTACCAGGCATCCCCCCCGGTAAGATCAACATATCTGCATTATCAAAGTCTATATCTTTAAAATTAGCATCTGCGATTACAGGAATACTATGCCCTCCTGTGACCTCTTTTTTATCACTGATAGAAACCATAGTGATATCTATATTGGCCCTGCGGAGTAGATCAACCACCATTAAGCCTTCTATTTCTTCGAATCCATTTGCCAGAAATATATAATTTTTATTCATAGTAACCTCCCAAAAATAATGTATTAGATATCTTTATTCTAACTAAAATTATAGTTCTTATCCAAATTTTTGCAAGTAAGTCTACGGTAAAAATTATTATTTTATTGCATATTTCTTCTTAGATTAATTTTTATCCTTAAATACCCACCTCATCTGGATCTGAAAACTCAGCATAAATAAGAATAAGTCCACAAACATTTTAATTACTGATTCATTCATTCCGATTAAGTGATATAAGCTGTTGACTCCTGTTGCTGAAGCATACATCTGGACTATACAAAGAATATAATAACGGATCGCAGTTTTCTTGTTTCCTTCCTTATTATGAAACACCTTGTTTTTATTCTGTATAAAATTATATATAGAAGAAATGAAACGGGCGATTACTGTACTAATGATAATATGATAATCTGAAGATATATCTTTTAATAGCAAATTAAAAATAGTGAAAAGGCTAATGTCTATAACAAAAGATGATAATGCCATAATCAGGAATTTTGAAAATATAGCATATATTTTTAAAGAATCTACCAATGGACTAAAATGTGAAGATTGATTATTATTTAGATAAATGGTTTGAATTGGCACTTCTACTATATCAATCTTTTTCTCTTTTGTAGAAACCAGCATATTCATCTCATATTCAAATCTTTCACCCTCTACCGGAAGTGCACTTTCCATTAAATTCCTGGGAAGTCCTCTTAGCCCTGTTTGTGTATCTGCAACGCTGATTCCACATAACATACTTAATACTTTACAAGTAATGATATTTCCTGCTTTACTTCGAAATGGTATATGATTCTGGGAAAAATCCCGGCACCCCATAATTAAACAATCCGGGTTTTTCACTAAATCCTGTGCACACTTAAGAATATCATCTATCTGATGCTGACCATCAGAATCTGCAGTAACTGCACCCACCACATCATTCCAGTGTGTTAATATGTAATTAAAAGCACTTTTTAAAGCACGTCCTTTACCAAGGTTCACTGCATGTTCTATGACTTTACATCCATAATCTTCTGCTGCCTGATGATATAATGTATTATACTCGCCCCTGCTGCCATCATTTACGACCAGAATCTTTTGAAAACCTGATTCTTTCAAATTCTTAATTAAATGAAGCATCCTTTCATCCGGATTCAGTGATGGAATAATAATTGCTACTTGTTCTTGAAAAATCATATTAGATATCCTATCCTTCTCATAATTTTTATCCTATTGTTTGTTTGCAAAGGATTTGTCTATAATATCCTGAGCCAGATTTTTTCTCTGCAAATCTGTAATAATATTGTTTTCAACCAGGCTGATAATAAATGACCTGGTTGGTGTTTCACTAATTTCTATGGAAAATATATTCCACCCATATGGTTTAAGAACCTCCTGTATCTCTTTCAAAAAGAATTCAGTAATATTTTCTAATGTAGGATTGATAGAATTAAATGGTTCACAATCATTTAGAAATGTATTTTGATACTGCTCTAAAAATTTATCAATGGAATTCTCTACATTCTCAAATTTCACAAATTCTCCTTGCTGCTTGATCACATCAATTTGGATCTCCCATGTATGAGGATGCTTATCACCTAAAATTCCCTGGATAAATATTGCATGACTAGCATTCAGATAGAACTTGAATCTATATTGACTATATCTCATCTCTTATCCTCCAGTCTTCAATAATAAACTCAATATCATTTTCTACTGCATCTTCTGAGAACAATTCATAGTTTTGCCTAAAAACCTGTATAAATCGTTCTGCTTCTTTTCTATGTGCATTGAGAAGCAGTACAATGAATTCATTCTTTGACCATAGACAGCTAACCCCTTCCTCTACCTGTATCCGTTCTAATAATACTGATGTGTTGGTAACTACCTCTGGTCTTAAAGAATTGATTCTTATAATAAGCTTTACAGATTTGTTCATCTGCTCTTCTGATAGATTTAATAAAATATTCTCTACTATTTGTTTGGTAAAATACCCATGCATGGGATATCTATTCTTTAGCTTGGCTGCTTCATTTATATCTTCATGCAGCTTATCAATTAACAGGCGACTGTGTATCGTTTCCTGTTCCAATCTATAAATAGTATCTTTGTCTTTTTTTTGCTTGCGAAGTAAGTAAAATATCGAAGAAATGAAAGCCGTACAAAAAAGTAGTATATAAATAAAAAGATGCAAACGATATATATCCATTTTATACTTTTCTATAACGTAACCTTCTCTAGAACAGATTCCCAATCTATAATTTACATTTTTATATGTATAGGTACCTATTGATACTAAATAGCTTCTTTTATCACTTAATCTGGCTTTTAACGTCGTAATCGATGAATCATCCAATGGATATGAGCCATTTTCTATCTTTATAAAGTCTTTCAATTTAAGGTTGTTCTTGGCCAGTGCTATCTCTGTTGTATCGTTATCTTTTATAAATGTCAGTTCATCCTCAACCGCTACAAAGCAATATTCGCTGGCAGAAGTTGCGAAATCTGATTTAATAATGGAACTTAGATTGCTCTGGTAAGTATCGTGATTCCATTCTGTCCTGATTTCTGCCTCTGATAACATCAGCACTAATTTATCTTCCTGGAGACTGCTGTATACTTTCATGCTCTGATTGATGCAATATTCAATATTCAGTAAAATTAAAAAAAATATGATAGAGCAAAAAATAACTACACCAGCCATTAACTTTTTATTATTAAACTTGTCCACTATATTCATTTTTACAATACCTTCCTGCTTCGTGATCTGACATATTTCTATGATAGAAGTATTATTTATGATAATAGATATTCTGTTTCAACTTAGTAATATATTTTTTTACATGGAATAAATCTGAAGATAGAATGGATTTGATAATTTCTTTCTCCTCTTTTAAACTTTTGGTCTTCCAGTTGCTTTGCCCTTTGATACTATTTATAATACCTGCAAAACGGAACCAATACATCATAAAATTAAATAGAGGCAGCATAAATATAATTGGCAGCCTTTTAGCATAATAATTCCTTAATTTCTTTTCCCAGTTGAGATACGAGCATATATTTAAATAATATAAAAATGCTGATACTGTATATAAAAAATATATAAATCCAATGGATATCATTATGAACTGAAATGGATAATCAAGAAAAGTTAAACAGATCAATGCAAAATACCATATCATTCTGGGAAATGCAAAGGTATGATCAAAAATCAAAAGCCTTAACATAAAATTACGGAAAAATCCCACCAAAATACCGTCCGTCTCTGGGAACATATGGGCAACTTCTATTTCTCCTCTTTGCCACCGCTGTCTCTGTACATATAAAGTTTGCACATTTTCAATTGGATCTACAAAAAATATGGCATTTTCACATAAATCAATCTTTTTATTTAATAATCGCCGGACCTGGAAAGTAACATGGGTATCTTCACATACTGTTTCCGTATTATATAACTGGGTCTTTAAAATTGTAGATTTTCGAAATGCTGAAAATGCTCCTGATAAAGTAAATATACTATTTATTTCTGCTTCATAATTACGCCCTGCTAAAAAAGCCTGGGCATATTCATAAAATTCTATTTCTTTCAAAAGCCTTTGAGAAAATTTTTTGGTCTCATCAATTAAATCCGGATTTGTTAAAATGACCCCCGTCATACAATTAATATTTTCATGGGATTCAAAGCGGCGTACTAAATTCAAAATTGCATCCGGATGTAAAATACCATCACTGTCAATATGAATAATATATTTTCCGCTGCTATTAAACAAAGCCATATTTAGCGCTTTGGATTTTCCCTGATGGGCATTCATCCATTTCATATTCATATAGCTATGTGAATATTGGTAATCCTGGAATATTTTAAAGCTTTCATCCTTACTTCCATTATTAACAAGTAATATATATATCTTATCCGTTGGATAGCTTGAATTAAGTACAGAATCCAGGCATTGTTCTAAAGAGCCTGCGGAATTATATACAGGTATAATTAATGTTATATGTGGAAAATAACTTAATTCCATATCTGATTTAAATTCAATCTTCTTTTTTATTAATATAAAGAAACCTAATATGGCCGGGATAATTTCCATAATCAGAGGAATCACTACCCATGAAGCCCAAAAACAAATTTTATTTGAGAGTATTTTCAGAATGTTGTTCATATTGAAAACCTCCTACTTTTTGTTTCATTACCTGAGATTTGGTAAATACATAATAATACATAGCAACAGATGCTCCATAAAAGAATATTCTTCCTACGATAGTGTGGGCAAAGTAGTAGGCATTGTTTCCAAAATAGTAGATAATCAGGCAGATTATAAAAATACGCATTACATTTGCGCAAAATATGGTTACACATCCAATAATGCTGATTATGATTCTTTGACTAATATCATATACCTGGAAGAATGCCAGCATTGAAACAAATGCCATCATCTCAATTACTCCGGAACACTCATAATCAATATATAAAGATATGGACGAACTATTGTTAACAATAAAAAGTACTCCATATTCATGATACGATTCATAAAGCCCGGTAAACTTTCCTACAATTCCCGCCGCTGAAGATACCAGCACTGTTAAAACTTCTGTAGCTACAGGCTGAACAAGAATCATAAGGGTGATAAATAGACCTACACTTCCCCAAATAAACTTAAAATAATAAAGCTTTCCTCTGTGAAATACGGTTAAGATATAGCACCAGAGCAGAATGCAGAATATAATAAATACGTTCATTTCTAATTCCACCCTCTACTTTCCCTACATCTTTGACTCTTTCTCTTCCTTTGATACCAGAATAAAGAAAAAGCAGTTCCTATGGATATTAGTATCCACGCAAATGTTCCCGTAGAAACCTCTTGTGCTTCAAGCTTCCCACTTCCCAGGCTGGGCAGTGTCACAGAAATGGTTGCGCCACTGTTAATTGTACCCTGCGTTAATCCCAATGCAGTTTCTAATGTAGCTATGTCAACTCTTAATTCCAAACGATTATTATGGCCAATACTTATAGCTGTGGCTCCTAACCTGTTATTATAACTATAGGTAAAAGAAGATAGCTCAGGATAAATTCCTTCACTTAAGTGATAAACATCTCTGCTCCAGTCTATCGTCCCATCTGCCTTAGCATATCTTATAAATATCTGACACGTATTTCCATTCACTGACAGATTGATTCCATCCAGAGGCATCCAGTTATTATTGGCATTCATCTCATAATATAAATAAATATAATGATCATCTTTTACCAGGGAAGCCTGGTTCATATTACTTGGGCCATAACCAATTTCAGTAATAGGCATGTTCTCCCAATCATCAAAATATCCATCAATAATTATTCCGGACAGGCCTGGCTCTTCCCCGGGGTCAGGGATTGGTGGAATCTCATCCCCTATATATGCTCCTGAAAGGCTGACTGCTCCTCCCTGGCTCCAGGAGGCATTTAATGACTCTACCACAATTGTTTTTACATTATTAGATGTTTGGTTGGAATTAGATATAAAAATATCATATATGGGCATTTTTATCTCCCATTCATTGTAGCCCTGCTTTCTTAATACCTTAGCCTCTGTATTGCTGATGTTGGCATACCAGCTATTTTTAATGGAGAGATCAAAAATACCGTCATTGCCGCTATAGTCGTTTCGCACTATAACAATATCCTTACTTGTGCCATTACAGACCATCTTAATTGTTGGGTAATTGGTAGCCCATTGACCTGATTTTTCTTCTTTTACATGAATGTAGATAAATTGTTCATCATAAACCATTGCTGCCTGGGAAAATACATTGCTTGAATTAGAAATATCCACATGTTCTATGCCTTCCCAGTCACCAAATGAACCATCAATGATAAGAACTTGTTCCCCATGGACCTCTTCTGTTTTCAGTGTAAAAAAAAGAAAAATAATACAAATAGAAATAAACCATTTTTTCATAGTGATCATCCTTAGTAATATTGTCTACTTAATAGATACTGATTTCCTTTTATTCATTCGTTTATATATGTAAATTATAAAAATAATTGTGAAAACGATACCAATGGAGCTTACCACAAAGCCTTCCAGCCAATAGGGATACTTTAAATTAATTGTTGTTCTTCCGTTATTTACTACAAGCAAGTTATTTTCTTCCATTACTGTATCCTCAGTATGAAAAATATCAATAAATGATAAAGATGTATTTACATTATCATATTGACTGTCTATAACAATCTGGTCCCCTTTGAATTCTATATCCAGTGGAACAATCGCTCTTTGGGGAAGGTCTTCCTTACTTTCCTCAAGTATCTCCTCTAATAGCTTCATAATTTCCATGTCTCTGCTTATCTGTGCATGATATTGGAGGTTTAACCCTAAGAAATGAATATTGGGATTATCCATGGTTCCAGAAAAGGTTAGATCCATGTCATTTAATGTACAATATCCGTCAATATTTTTAATACCATCCAGATATACTGTATTCCATGTGATGAGACTATTTTCCTTTTCTTCAGGCTCATTAGAGAATTCTTTCGGTTTATATTTCTGATTTTTATAATGTATGTTGGGGTAGATTTCCTGAAATGAAATCGCCTGGGCGCAAACACCAAATAGCTCATGCCGATTGGTTTTCATATTGACTGGTATTTTATTCATGTCAATATAAATCTTAATTCCGCTCTTTGCCAACTCAGACAGCATTTGTTCGGTTTCAGCTTTATCCCCGTATGTAAATCCTGATAAATAAATTTTATTATATTTCCTCAATTCTTCTATAGTATAATCATTAATGTTGGATGAATTCCCCTCTTTAAAGACAGGAAACAGTAACGATATGGATCTTGCAGAATCTCCGATTGCAATACAATCATATTCCACTATGGTTCCAAAACTTTTAAAATCATTATCTAAATGAAATAGGAAAGAATTATTATTCTGTCCCACAAAACGATAACCGGATTTTTCTCCTGCCCGGATCATCTCCTCTATACGCGCTCCTGTTCCATTCTCATTCAGAAATTCAATTGGAATTAAAACCGTATCATTACCAAGTTCCAAACAGCGGTCGAATAGATAATAATAATTTCCTCCGGAAAAAGCACTGTTGATCTGTACTATGTTCGTTGCTGTTTTTGCGCCTTCCCATCCGGCACCAAAGGTATATTGAACTTTGGGATTCATTCTGGCGATATAATAGGGTGCAAAAGATCCATATCTGCTTAAATCAAATACAGCCATTCTCTGGTTTGTTATTTCCTTGGCCTCATTAATTGACAGGGTATCTGCCTTTTCATATTGGGACGCTTCCACATCACGAATCCTGTATTCCTCTTTTACAAATATATATTGATATGCAGGTATTGTATCCAGGATAAGCAGTATACACATGATCCCTATTACACTCTTTTTCAAATTCTTCCACATAAGAAAAGACATGAATGCAAAAGCCAGGGAAAATGGAATAAAGCGTATCATCCAGAGGAACTGGCTAAATGGCAGATTGCTAAAAATAAAATATGCTGATTTTGAAGTACCAAAAAATATTAAGAGAGCACTTAAAAATCCCGGTTTCACTTTTTTATTTCCTAATAGAATCCCTGCAATAATAATGATAAAGATTGATATCCCATAATAAAAACACTCTAAATCACCCTGCATTCTATAGGCAGGATTCAGTGAGTCAAAAACACTATTAAAGAAATACTTCATTACCTGATTTGTGCTTTCTCCTTTAGAGACTGCCCCTCCATGTAAAGAAGGGACGATCCAGATTCCACCATTAATAAAAGATAGGAACAAACCAATTAAGATATATTTATGAAGCTTAAAGTTCTTCCTGTAAGCTGAATCAATAAGAATAAATATAAGCAATGAAAATAGCAGCATAGCTGCAATTCCCACATGGCATAATCCAATAAAAGAAAAAAGAAAAATGATACTGATTATAAAATGCCATCGCTCTTCATTTATAAATTCCCAGATACAATAAAGCAGGAAGGGTACTAATGCGCTAATCAACGCCCTTGGCAGGTTTCCATCAGTGATAACGACCCGGATATTTTCAGGATATAGAAACCAAAGGAGGCTTAAGATGGCTGCAATTCCAATGCGATTATTTTTCCATCCAAATAAGAGCCATCCACATCCACCTAAGACAACAAGCAGGCCGATAAATAAAATATAAGCATCCAATACATTTCCATTAGTGAAAAACTCCATAAAAGCCAGTACATATAATGGAACCGGGCCCCAATATCTCATAATCTCAACCCCATTGTACCATCTGCTGTCATATAAAGGGTATGCAACACCAGATTTGAAACTGTTATAAATAAAATCAGCCCGGTAAATATGGCATAGTGTGTCAGATCCTCTAGGATAACTTCCACTGATCTTTATAATATACATAATTACTCCAGCACCGAAAAGCAATAAAGTAAAAGCTGCTAACAGTTTCATTACCTTATATTTATTATTTACTGCTTCCATATTTTTGCCGGTCTTGTCCTTCTCTTTTGGAACGAATGATTCCAAAGGCTCTATGCTTATTTCTCCATAACCTGATTCTGCCATGGCAGCGGCAACTTCTTCCTGTACATCTGTCTCTGGAAATTCTTTTTCTATTTTCTGGTCCAAATTAAAACTTACTGGTTCCAGCCTTAATTCATTTACACTATTATCGAGAATCTTTTCGGATACAGAATAGATGCGTGTGGGATTTTCAAATATCTCTAATCTTAATAATTCTAATTCTAAATTTTTTAAGTCACGTTGAATTTTTGTAAAAAAAATCTCTCCAATGGATTCTATTGTTGTATCATTATATTGAAATGGTCCCACATCACCTAAATGTCTATTCTGATATTGATCCATCCATTGTGTAATATGGGATTCAATATTTTCATATAATATCAATTCGTCATACATTGTTTCTAAATTGCTTATATACAGGATAATCGTAAAGTTATGAAAGTGTTGGTCTTTTAATGAATTGTGAAGACCCGAATGACTTGCATGAAGCTCAAACCTAAACTTATAGCCACGAAATCCCATAACCTTAACCTAACCTTTCTAGATACAATTTATAACAATTTTTTTATATATTTTTTATAATTCGACTTTTTTTGTTTCCTTATTATAACATAAGTTCCAAAAAATATACAATTGTTAATTTAGTCCTATATTTAATTATAATTTGACTTCTACTTCATCTGATAATTTCATAGACTCTTTTGTCACCTGACAGTCAAAAGCTAGTATCTGTACTCCTGATTTACGTGCTTCTATGAGAGCATCTCCAAATTCTTTATGAGTGCTGTAATTGGGCATAAAATATTTCACATCCTTCATCTGAATCACAAAGATCACATAAGCCTCATACCCATCCTTCTTTGCTTCGCATAGTTCATATATATGTTTTACTCCTCTGATCGTAGGTGCATCAGGAAATCTTACGATACCATCTTCTTCTAAAGTTACACCTTTTACTTCTATAAATGTTTTCTTATTTCCATGTTCCACATAAAAATCAAACCTGGAATTATTATATTTTGTCTCCGGTCTTATTAATGTTATATCAGAGAATAGATTACCCTCTTTTAACCATTCATGAACTGCTTTATTGGGAGCATTGGAATCCATATTGATAAGACGCCCCGATTTGTTCACGCTAATAAGAGAATATTTTGTTTTCCGATTGCTATTATTGTTTTTTTCTAAATATACTTTACTTCCAGGTATTAATAATTCCTTACATCTTCCTGTATTTTTAACATGGCACACTTCCATATTCTCATTGATCAGGGCATGGGCAATAAAGCGATTGGGACGCTCTATAAATGTACCTTCTACCATGTTCTCATATTTCATAATATAACCTCCTGAAAATTGCTTAAAAAGGCTGTCCTAAATTTAGGACAACCTTTGTTATGTTAATAGTCTTTATTGAACCGGTATTTAATTTTATTTAATCTTCCTGTTCGTTCTTCTTACCTGCTAAGAACAGTAAACTTAAGATAATACCAACAATGGCTGCTGTTGCAATTGCCGGAAGTTCCAAACCAAAGATTGGTATCATACCATTTCCAGCAAATCCAAAGCTTCCCCCCAGACCAATGATAAGAATGGTTGAGATAACTGCCATATTCTTAGAATCAAACATATCAACCTTTCTTTCCATCATAATAGTGATACCCTGAGCTGCAATAACACCAAATAAGTATATTGAAATTCCACCAATCACTGCGCTTGGAATGGAATATACTGCGGCAGTAAGTGGCGTAAAGCATGCAATTATCATAGTAATGATTGCGGAAGCAACTAACATTGGAATTGAGAAATTCTTTGTAATAGCCATTGTACTAAGGTTTTCTCCATAGTTTGTACCAGCCGGTCCGCCAATCGCACCGGAAATCATATCTCCAAGGCCATCCCCTATTAAATTTAAACCTAATTTATCTGCGATATTATAACGTTTCTCTGATTTTTTCTTTTTTGCAAGATTGTTCACGTAAATATCTAATTGGTATAAGTGTGCTGTTGATTCTGGGATGGTAGCAATTGCAATCGGCATAATAGCTGCTACTGCTGCCAGATTTGCTTTAGGGAATGTGAAATGAGGAATTGTAAATATTGCTCCTGATTCATTAGAAAGTTTATTAAAATCAACAAAATTAATATCATAGATTGATCCTAGCACGAATGCTGTAAGATAACCAGTTAATAGTCCAAGTAAGATAGGTACTTGACTCCAGGTTCCTTTAAGATAAGCTGAGAATAGAATAGTTGCTAATAATGTTACAATTGCAATGATCCAGGCAAGATTACTTGCAAGGGGATCACCTGCCGGTACACCATTAGGTAATAAAGAAGGATTTTCCATAGCTGTTTTAGAAAGAGATAAACCAATAACAATAGCAATACTGCCGGTTACTGTCGGCGGTAGTACTTTTTCAATGACATCATGCCCAAATTGTTTAATCACAAGACCTGCTGCAATAGATACTAAACCAGATAATACAATACCGAATTGTGCTGCAGCTATTTTTTCATCAGATACCGGACCGGCAAAAGCTTCTGCCCCTGTAATGGATACGATAGCAGCAATATAAGAAAAGCTTGAGCCATAGAATAAAGGTATCTTTCTTCTTGTAATGAGAATAAAACCAATAGTTGCAAGACCACTAGCAAAGATTGTAGTATCAACATGGAAACCAGTTAATAAGGCTACTAATACTGTTGCTGGAAACATAACGATTATCTGCTGCAATGCAAATAAAATCAGTTGGGAAATTGGTGGCTTCTCGTCAGGTAAATAACCGACATTTTGTTGTTTCGATGACATTTGAAATCCTCCAGTAGTTTTATTTTAAAAATTTGCTATAGAGATTATATCTTCTCGATTCGATTCTGTCAATAAAATATATGAAATATAATAATTATCTAAAATATTTCTTGTTTTTATGGGAATATATAGGATTAAAGGGCAATTTCTCCCCGTTCCTTTGTTCTTATTCGAATGCAGTCCATCACTTCAGAGATGAATATTTTTCCATCTCCCACTTCACCGGTTTCAGATACTGATGTAATTACATCAATGATTTCCTCCAGTTTGTCGTCTGGTACGACTAATGTCACTTCTATTTTTGATAAAGTATTCATAATTATGGTATTACCACGGACATATTCTGTCCATCCTAGTTGATTTCCGCATCCAAACACCTGGTTTATTGTAATACCATTCACTTTTGCTCTAATTAAAGCTTCCTTTAAAGGCTCTAATGTTTCAGGTCTGATAATTGCTTCGATTTTCTTCATAAGAATTCCCCTTTTAAAATAAATTATTATTAATCAAGTCCCGTAAATGCCGGATATGCAGATTCACTGTGTTGTGCTATATCAAGCCCCAACAGTTCTTCTTCTTTTGTAACTCTTAATGCCATCACCTTTTTTAAGATGATTAAAATAGCAAAGGATGCTATTCCTGAATATGCAACGGTTATTATAACACTTATAATCTGTGCGCTAAACAATTCAGTACTGCCGTATAGCAAGCCATCCCATTTTGCAGCTGGATTTATAGATTTCATAGTAAATATTCCTGTTGCAATACCACCCCAGATACCACCAATACCATGGCATCCAAATGCATCTAATGCATCATCATATCCAAATTTCGATTTGACAGTAGACATTGTAAAATAGCAGATAGGACTAACTAATCCCCCTATAATTAAGGCTGACCATACAGGTACAAATCCAGCTCCGGGTGTGATTGCTACAAGCCCCACAACTCCACCGGTTGCAGCTCCTAATACTGTCGGTTTTCCATGAAACATCTTCTCAATCACCATCCATGATAATAATGCTGCCGCTGCTGAAACATGAGTGGTCAAAAAAGCATGTACCGCTAAACCGTCAGCTGCCAAAGCACTGCCCCCATTAAATCCAAACCACCCAAACCATAGTAATCCTGCTCCCAGTACTACAAAAGGAATATTATGAGGCTTATATGGCAAGATTCCATACCCGTGGCGTTTTCCAAGAAGAATACTGGCAATTAACCCTGTAATGCCGGAACTGATATGTACTACATTTCCTCCGGCAAAATCAACTGCTCCAAGCTCTTTTAAAAGTCCTCCGTCGCCCCAGACCATATGAGCCATTGGGTAATATACAATGACAGACCATATTCCTATAAATACAAATAATGTACTAAATTTCATTCTACCTGCAATAGATCCACAGATAAGCGCCGGCGTTATGATCGCAAACATCATCTGGAATGTTGCAAAAAGGGATTCGGGAATGGTACCGGAATAAACTTCATTTGGCTCTAAACCTACGCCATTAAAGAATAAATGTTCCAACCCTCCAATAAATCCATTATGGTCTGCTCCAAAGGATAAGGAATAACCAAATGCAATCCATAAAATAGAACCAAGCCCACATATAAATAAACAGGACATAAGGGTATTAAGAGTATTCTTCCTTCTTTCTAATCCAGAATAGAAGAATGCCAAACCAGGTGTCATAAGAAAAACTAAAGCAGTGCAGATTAAAATAAATGCAACATTCGCAGAATCAATTTTCATCTATTGTTCCCTCTCTTTTCAATATCATTATTGTGACTCTTACAAGTTAATAAATATCTAAATAGAACCTGTAATTGCAACATAAAAAGGCAATCCATGCTGTGATTGTTACATCACTTGACATGAATCGCCTTTGATCGTTTCAAATTATATTTTATCTGTTCCTGCTTGTCAATGTATTAGTTTTTAACCTAATATTATTTAAAATTATTGATGAATATTTTAATTTATTAATGTTTATTTTCAATATCAGTTAACATATCAACGCGTGTTTGATGACGCTCTCCTAAAAATTCTGCATCAACCCATTCTTCTACTATCATTTTTGCCAGTTCAATACCAATGACCCTGGCTCCAAATGCTAAAATATTTGTATCGTTATGTTGTTTCGATAATTTTGCAGAATATGGCTCACTACATACTACCGCGCGAATTCCTTTTACTTTGTTTGCAGCAATTGAGATTCCCACTCCTGTACCACAGATCAAAATTCCACACTCTGCCTCTTTATTAACCACTGCATTCGCTACTTTTTCGCCATATATAGGATAATCTGAATTTTCTGATGAATCTGTTCCATAATTAATTACTTCATGTCCTTTTTCTTCCAGAAAAGCTATGATTTCTTTCTTCATTTCTACTGCCACATGATCATTTCCAATTGCTATTTTCATTGTTGATACTCCTTCTAAATTGATTCGTTTGCAAGTCATTAAGTTAATCTAGATTTATTATTATAAATTCTTAAACTCTTGTCAACTATTTAATAGTATTAATAATAATCTGTCTACTGATTCAATACCTGAATAAAACTATGGGAAAAGTATATATTTTTATATAAAGCTAAAACTATATTCACTTTATGATGATATATCTATCTAACATTTTCTCTCTTGATTTATGATCTGGTAAAAATGATTTTAAAGTCTCATAAAATTCTTTGCTGTGATTTGGATGTATGAAATGGGTAAATTCATGAATAATAACATATTCTATACATTCTATGGGAACTTCTATTAAAAACTTATTTAATGTTATTGTATCCGTTCGTTTATTACATGTTCCCCATCTTGTTTTCATATATCTTAATTTTATCTTTGGCATATTGTTATGATACTGATAAAAAATTGAATGTACCTCTTTTACAATATCATATAAGGACTCTTTTATAAATAATTGATACCATTGATTCCAGTACTTTTTTACCTGATCCAGATTGTTTATATCTTTACAATAAAGGTATAAATTATTTTGATCCATCTCCACCTTATTGCTGTTTGATGGCAACAGGATAAGTTTAAGATTACGACCAAATAATCTTATTTCTTCTCCACCTATGCAGCTAAATTCCATAAATCGAATTCTTTCTAACGAATCTACATGCCCTAACTTTTCTTCAATCCAATCCCCTTTACTGATTAAAAAGTCTTCAATTCGTTTTTTACTAATCCTTGGGCTTGCAGAGATAACGATAGTTAGATCTGGCTTGATGCGTAAATTTATATTCTTAACTTTTTTTCGCATCAAGATATAAGTAATACATTTTCCATTGATCCAGATTTTTTCTTTTATCATTCTTATGATACCTATATATTTCCTTAATTTAATCTATAGTTCATTCCTACTCTTAACAAATTGTCCACATGCAGGGCAGTATTTAAAGTTTTCTTCCACTTGTGCTCCACAATGAGGGCATCTATCCACTCCCTTTTGCACAAGGTTTAAATCAGATTCATTAATGTTTGTACATTCTCCTCGTGCAATCCGTTTTCCTAGTTCTAATTCAATATTATAGATAGAATTACAGCAAGTACTTTTCACATAATATTTTTTATTCCATTTAAGAACAGGGATAAAGAATAAGCTTAAATACGTATAGGTTACATACACTTCATATCTGCCATAACTGCCACACCTATTACAAAGAATTGTTTGAACAAATCCTAATTTCTTTTGCCCAGATGATATACCCATAATAAAAAACATTACATTACCTCCCCGCTTGATAAGGAATAAAATAATCTTTACTCTTTTTGCTCTGATATCCTGTCAATTCGATTCGTCCACACATAACCTGAAAAACCTTCTGGAACTTTATCTAAAAGCAATAGTGTTCTCTAAATATTCATGCTCCGGTTCATAGATTATTTTTGCTGTATTGGTATCCCATTTAACATTACTTATATCAAAGGTTTGTGCTAAGCCCCTGTGTGCTAACAATTTATAATCTTTCTCTTTATTGGAAAATAGATTCGTATTATTAAGCCATATTAAAAAAACTATAATGATCAATCCACTTAAAACTATCCATCTTCTTTTTATTTTCTTTTTCATATTATTCCTTTCAGTATATACAATACTTTATAGTATAAGCTAATCTCAAATAAAGTATAACAAATTTAAGTATGTAGGGCAACGGGAATTCAATAGGATACTATACAATGAGGCTGTCGCTTAGATACGACAGCCTGGAATTTTTTATAACATGAATTATTATGAATTTACTTCTTTTTTACCGGGTAACATACTTCCGTTACCAATTCCTCAGGATTGGACGTTTCATGAGGGCTGACATGATAGATACAGAAATTAACTCCATCAAATTCATAACCATTATCTAAGATCCAATTTGCTACAGCCTGATTCACTTCCGTCACTTGGTCATAACTCCCCTTATAAGTAGCTGAAGCCATAAGAATCGGTGGAACTGTTTTAAAAACTACATTATCAGTATTTTTATAATCTCCTTTTACTGATTTTTGAACTTCAACATCCACATCTCTTTCTTTGTATTCCCCATCATGGAAAATTGCAAGAGTATAACATGGATTATCAGCCTGAATATGAAGGGGTGCTGTTTCTGTCATTAAGATATTCCAGAGCATTCCCTCTTTATCATAAGAATCAATTGTTTTACGAACACTTGCAACATATCTTTCTGGTAATTCTTTTAATATAACATCATAATTCATACTGCTATCTTCCTTTCTTAACCGATTGATTGTGGTTTCAAGGAGTAATAATCGCTGATTCGATTCCTTTACCTGTTCTCTTATTTCCGTTTGTTTAAGCATTAGGTATTGTTCAAGAGCCTTAGGATTGTCATAATTTTTCAGAATTTCAAAAACTGACGCCAGACTAAATCCCATATCTTTTAGTGCCTTTATCCGGGATGCCAGAGGCAATTGATTTTCACTATAATATCGATAATTAGTAAAGTGATCTATTTCTTCTGGAACAAGTAATCCAATCTCATCATAATGCCTTAGCATACGTATACTAATCCTTGATAGTTTTGAAAAATCTCCAATCTTTAACATGGTCTATACCTCACATATATGTGTTTTTTTGAGCTCAAATATAGTATAGAGTATACCATAATGTCAGAGTCAAGGATAAATAAAAAATTATATTTTATTGAATAATGAAAATATAAAAAAGACCTTAAAAGCAATTGCTTTCAAGGTCTTTCCTCTTACTGCGGATGACAGGAATTGAACCTGCACGGTCTCCCACTAGATCCTAAGTCTAGCGCGTCTGCCAGTTCCGCCACATCCGCATATTAAATTCTTAAAATCACTCGAACAATACATAATAATAAAGTCCAAATATATTTTAAATGAGACATCCGGGGTTCGAACCCGGGACACCTAGATTAAAAGTCTAGTGCTCTACCAACTGAGCTAATATCCCATCTTTAGGAAAAGCATTAACTTGTCCTAGACTGGGCTAGCTGGATTTGAACCAGCGAATGCAGGAGTCAAAGTCCTGTGCCTTACCGCTTGGCGATAGCCCAATAATATCTAATGAGGTAAGTATCTATTGTGTAATACTGAAGGTGGATAGAGGGATTCGAACCCTCGGCCTCCAGAGCCACAATCTGGCGCGCTAACCAACTGCGCTATACCCACCATACTTCATTTCTAGTGGAATTATCTAGATAATGATGTGCCAGAAGGGATTCGAACCCCCGACACTCGCCTTAGAAGGGCGATGCTCTATCCAGCTGAGCTACTAGCACACATGCTGCTATTTAACCTAATGTTAAATGCAAGCGGGTGATGGGAATCGAACCCACGTATCTAGCTTGGAAGGCTAGTGTTCTACCATTGAACTACACCCGCATAGTCGGGGTGACAGGATTCGAACCTGCGACCTCTTGATCCCAAATCAAGCGCTCTAGCCAAGCTGAGCCACACCCCGTTATTCTTTTATTGTTTCGTCTCGTCCGTGACGCAAGAATTATTATATTATATGTTTAATATAATGTCAACTGCTTTTTTGAATTTTTTAAAAATTATTTATTTTTTTAATTATAACAACAACTCCGATAATTTAAAACTCAAATTCTCTACTTTTAGTATATGTTAAAATCACCCGATTATTATAAAAATGAAAATTCTTATTTTACGTAATTCAATGTAAAATGAAGTTCTCCATGTCTATCTATCTCCATAATAATATAGGTTGGTATATGGCCCTCTTGACGTGGTTGAGAGATACTGCCGGGATTAATTGCCATGATATCACCAGAAGTATCTATCAGAGGCCGGTGGGTATGCCCAAACATAACTATGTCTGCACCTATCTGCCTCCCTTTTTCTTTAATTGTTTCTGTCCCATAATTAACCTGATATCTGTGTCCATGGGTCAAAAATATCTTATAGCCATTAACAACAATTATCTTGTCTCTTTCCAGGGAGGTGAAATAATCATTATTTCCTGAGACCATGGCCACATCACAGTTCGCTATGGCTTCAATATAGTCTTCACTACCTTCAATATCACCCAGATGGATTAATAAGTCAATCGGTCCTATCTTTTCTAATACCCCTTCCAGATGAGTTGTTCGTCCATGGGAATCACTTACAATCAATATCTTCATATTATTCTCCGGCTTACCTAGCTAATTTAGTCAAAACTCTTTCTTTCATTTCTTTTAAAGCTTTTGCTCTGTGACTAATTTCATTCTTTTGGTTCGTTGATAATTCTGCTGTAGTACAATTAAATTCAGGTACATAAAAAATAGGATCATAACCAAATCCGTTCTCACCCTTTTCTTCGTACCCTATAAGTCCTTCTATTGTACCTCTGGTGGTGCTAATTTGCCCATCTGGACATGCAAAAGCAATTGCGCATATAAATCTTGCACTTCTTTCATTTCCTGTGGCATTTTCTAATTTATCAATGATATATTGGTTTTTAATACGATAAGAAGTATCTTCCCCTAGAAATCTTGCAGAATAAATACCGGGAGCTTTATCTAAATAATCTACTTCAAGCCCTGAATCATCTGCAAGAACCATTTCATTAGTTAATTCCATTATTGTTTTTGCCTTAATTATTGCATTTTCTTCAAATGTTTTACCATCTTCCACAATATCAACATCTAAATTTATATCTTTTAATGAAACTACTTCACACTCTAAATCTTCCAGGATGGATTTGACTTCTTTCATCTTTCCTTCATTCGTTGTTGCAAAAATTATTCTCTTCATTATGTCACCTTAAACTATTATTTATCATATTCTTCATAGTATCTCATAATTCCATTATATATTCCTTTCGCAACCAACTTTCGATTATCAGAATTTTTTAAAAATTCAAGATCCTCCGGATTGGTCATATAAGCTACCTCAATAAGGGCTACAGGAACTTTAGAATGACCTACAATATATTTTTCACTGCCTTCTACAATACCACGATTACGCAGTCCAATAGTTTTTGTAAGTTCTTCCAGACATACCTCTGCTAACTGCTTTGAGCTAAAGCCATCTCTATTCCATTGCTCATTATATAATATTTCAGTGCCATGGGGTTGGATTAAATTACTTCCATTACAATGGATACTAATAAATAAATCGGCATCTAGATCATTTGCAAGACTCACCCTTGGTCTTAAATAAGGCTTTACATCTGTTAATCTAGTATAATACACTTTTATATCTTCTGAGTCAAGTAATTGTTTTAAATATAAAACCATACTTAAATTCATATCTTTTTCAAGATAGGACATATCTTTAGGAAAAGTCCCTACATCATATCCCCCATGACCGGCATCAATGACAATTAGTTTATCATATACATCCTTTGGTCTTTGCAAATTTATGTAATAATATTGACTATCTTGATATAAGGAATACACATAGACTGTATCTAATTCCATTTTAATGGTTGCTGTAAATTCATCTCTTTCAATATTGTGGTCATAAGTAATACCAATCTTCTTGGCAAAATCTTTCGTAATTTCTATATCATCTTCTAGTACATTATCAGGCTTTCCAGTAAACGAATCAGAATTATTCATCCTAATGACATTATCATAGTTTAAATTTTCAGTTTTTAATCCAGTAATAGTAAGCTTAATGGAACGTTCCATATATAGATCTTCAAGGCTGATGGTCGGACCACTATCTTCTGGTTTTTTCACTAAAATATATTTATCGCTTAAAATTTCATCTGGAGCTGCGTTATATACTTTCCCATCCATACTGGAAAGGACTTCTATATCATTTACTTCAATATCTATATTCTCTACATCTAATGGAGAAGTTTCGACAGTTGTTGTTTTTTTATTTTCATTTGCAAAAATAGCTATATCACTATAATTTTTACAAGCGGTAGATATCATTAGAACAGTAACCATAAATGCAGTACTTCTTATTGCCATTTTCTTTAGTATGTTATCTTCCATCTAATTGCCTCCCCCCATAATTGTAGCAATTATACTATATTTTGCGATTTTATACAATATTTTTTTACTTTTTCGTTATATTTCTTCATTGTCTGATTATTTCAGACATAATTTTTAATTTATTTATTAAATTTTTGAGGTTTTTTTGGGGGTTTTGGTCCTAAATATTGCAGATAATATGTTTTTAGCATACCATTATATATTTTTCGATTCTTATTTGCTTCTCTGCCAATATATTTTTGAGCCTCTTCATAACTTGTAATAATATAATATGACCAGGAATCCAGTGCATTAAAAGTTCTGCCTATTTCTTTATATAACTCTGGAAGAGCTTCTTTCTCTTCTAATCTTTCTCCATAAGGTGGATTTGTTATAATAAATCCATATTTTTTATTATGGCTTAAATTACTTACTGCCCTTTGCTGAAAATGAATCAGATGATCGACTCCCGCTAATTTTGCATTTTCTCTGGCTGCCTTTATAATATCTCCATCCATATCATATCCTTGAATATCCATCTCTATATCATTAAGGATTAAGTCATTTGCTTCTTCAATTGCACTATACCAGATTTTTTTAGGTATGATACTTGTCCATTCTTCTGATGAAAATGAACGGTTCATTCCGGGTGCAATATTTGCTCCTATCATAGCCGCCTCAATTGGAATAGTCCCACTGCCGCAGAAGGGATCAACTAAAATTCTATCTTTATTCCATGGGGTCAGCATAATAAGCGCAGCAGCGAGAGTCTCTGTAATAGGAGCTTTACTTGCTAATTTTCGATAGCCCCTTCTATGCAAAGACTCTCCAGAAGTATCTATTCCTATTGTAATCTCATCTTTCATAAATGTAATACGAATGGGATAACTATTCCCACTTTCTTCAAACCAGTTAATTTTGTAAACTCCTTTTAATCTTTCAACAATAGCTTTTTTCATAATAGATTGGATATCAGACGGACTAAATAATTTACTTTTAATTGAAGTCGCCTTAGCAACCCAGAACTTCCCATCTTTTGGAATGTAATTCTCCCATGGTATGGCTTTTGTTTTCTCAAACAATTCTTCAAAGGTTTCTGCTTTAAACCTGGCAATCTTTAATAAAAGTCTTTCGGTAGTTCTAAGAAATATATTCCCTCTTGCAAATGCATCTTCATCTCCAGCAAACGTAACTCTACCGTCTTCAACTTCAACAATTTCATATCCTAAATCTTGAATTTCTCTTTTTAAAACTGCCTCTAATCCAAAATGACAAGGGGCAATAAATTCGTATCGGCTCATTTTATCTCCTTTATCTCGTTGCATATATTAAAATATGACATTTTTATACATGCTATTCTCTTTAATATTAAAACACTTTTCATCATGCGTCAATCAAGATTTATCGGTGCATTCTTTTCCTTGCTTATATCTCCTCTATATGCATGAAAACCGCCATAAATATTCACTACATTGTAACCCAGTTTACTTAGCTTTCTTGATGCTAATAAGCTTGAGCTTCCTCGATCGCAATATAATATTATTTCATTAAAATTACTAAGTTTATGCTTATATTGGTCTAAATTATCATATGGTATATTAACTGCTGTAGGTACATGACCTGAATCATATTCATCTTCGTCTCTTAAATCTATAATAATAGTGCTATATTTTCCAATATAATCACCTAATTGTTTTGCAGGAACTGTATTAAAATCCATAATATCACCTACTATTTCATAGAATCATTCCATATCTTTTATCCTTATTATTTATTATATTCATCTAAGAAAGCTTGGTGATAGAAAAAAGTACATCCAGTGATTTGCTTATCGCTGAATGTACTCCTTCGGGCAGATTGCTATTACGCTAGATTTTTAGAAATCATTGTCCTCATTGCCAACGTTTCTAAAATTACTAGAATTTCTTGAATTATTGTTAGTACTTGTAGTATTTCTAGTATTAGTAGAATTTGATCCGCTCTTGTTGTTACTTTGATTTCTTGATGTTGAATCACTTACATTTGTACCATTAGATTTGTTTTTTTGGTTGTTATTAGCCATGATATTTCCTCCTATAAGATTTAATTTACATGCTTATTATTAACTCTTTCCTCCTAAATATACATATAATGTTATTAATTATTAATAATAATTGAACTAATTGCCTAAATTCTCCATGATTAGAAACATTTATTTTTATGATTTATATATTGCTTTTTCAACGTGGGTGTATTATAATCAAATTGTGTAAGAGTTCACCCTTCAATGAACTCATTCACACACTATATAACCCCTTATTAATTATTTATACTCCCCTCATTGAAAACACCACTTGGCTCCCCCTAGTGGTGTTTTCGTTTTATAAAAAAAGCTGCCATAACTGGCAGCTTTTTTTATAATCTAATATCTACATTTTGTCCTAAATTTGGATTTACTGATTGTTCCATCATTTGAATCATAGCATCACCCAATGTTTCAACCGTGTCAAGATTCTTTCTAAGCATGCCAATATTAACTTCTGTAATTAATTGGCCTTGGCTAAGAGCTGGAGATAATTTACCAATATCCATTTAAACACCTACTTTCTTCCTCATGGAACGAATAGCTTCTCTTTATTAAATTATAATATAAACTTACTATATATTATTTATCGGCCTTTTCAATGTAATGTTAATATCTTCGATGAAACATATTAATAATTATCCTATATAATACATATACAAATAATATGGGTATTCCAATAGAGAAGAATAAATTTATTGCAATGCTACCAAGAGTAATAACCACAAATATTACAAGTATCAATAAAAGTATTCCAAGCAATTTCTGATACCATGGTATCGGAGCACCAAATCCGAACTTAATATTCCAGTCATTCCCTTTATATTTGTTATCATTGCTATTCGTATTACTGTAAGTATTCTCATAACGTGAATCATCTTCATAATCCATTGAGTTAGTTTCTTGCTTATACTGGTATCCTTTCGATAATTTATATGTGTCGATGATAGTTTTCGCAATTAGTCTTGGTTCACCCAATTCATTAAATATATCATCTAAACTCTTTCCTTTTGCCATAGACTGATTAATATAATCATCATAGTAATTTATATTTTCATTCACTTTATCACTTGGTAATTCATGATTAAGGGATTTACCAAGTGTGTCAAGAAATTCTATTTTTGTCATTATTTATCTCCTTATTATTAATAAACCGCTAAATGTCTTCCTCGGTATTACAATAATAGACCTTTACTCCTATCTCATCGTCATTATTGTTTCATCATTTTCATAAAATACTCGCTACAATTAAATTGTATTCATTCTAACATAAACTTTATCTAAGGTAAATATAAGAAAAATTAAGATTTTATAAAATGAAACTTAATTCAGATGTGGTTTGAATGGAATTTAAATGTTTTCTACACCTATCCAGTGGGGGATAAATGCTTATATCATAATTATTTCTTAACAACAAAAAAAGCCTAGATAACTTATCTAGGCTTAAATAATGTGCGTTAGAGGATTCGAACCCCCGACCTTTTGGTCCGTAGCCAAACGCTCTATCCAGCTGAGCTAAACGCACATACATATTTCTCTATTACACTAATAAGTAATAAAAATAGCACCTTAGTGCTACATTATCGCTTAATTTAGCTTTTAAAAGTATGCCGGCGACCGGAATCGAACCGGTACGGGCGATTAGGCCCGCAGGATTTTAAGTCCTGTGCGTCTGCCAGTTCCGCCACGCCGGCATAAAATGGGACCTACAGGGCTCGAACCTGTGACCCTCTGCTTGTAAGGCAGATGCTCTCCCAGCTGAGCTAAGATCCCATGGGATAAAGTGTTCACACTTTAAGATATAATATTAATTGTCATATTCTCTACTATGAAAGAGAAACGACCCAGAAGGGACTCGAACCCTCGACCTCCGCCGTGACAGGGCGGCGCTCTAACCAACTGAGCCACTAGGCCATATTTTAATTTAAGTGGACCTTCAGGGACTTGAACCCCGGACCGACCGGTTATGAGCCGGTTGCTCTAACCAACTGAGCTAAAGGTCCAAAAAGCCGACGATCGGACTTGAACCGATAACCTGCTGATTACAAGTCAGCTGCTCTGCCAATTGAGCCACGTCGGCGTAACACTTAAATAAGATAATCCTATTACATGTATAATAGATGACTCCAAGGGGATTTGAACCCCTGTTACCGCCGTGAAAGGGCGGTGTCTTAACCGCTTGACCATGGAGCCGAGGTCATAATTATATCATATTAAACTTATAAAAGTCAATGAATTATAACTACTTTTTACTTTTCTAGCTCTTTGAAAATAAGCTCCCCGAGTAGGGCTCGAACCTACAACCCCACGGTTAACAGCCGTGTGCTCTACCATTGAGCTATCGAGGAATAACTTCCTTCGGATATCTTCTCTTTCTTTGATCATATACCCTAAAAACTACACACTGTATGAATTTCATCCAAACTGATATTTCTATCCTGAACTTATCCTATTAAAGGAAGTTCGATTTCACTTTGTTCAATCGAACGACCTAAATACTAGACTCTTGCTTCGCTTACGCCCGCAACTCGTCAAGTATCTTAGGTCAAGCCCTCGACCTATTAGTATTAGTCAGCTCCATGTGTTACCACACTTCCACCTCTAACCTATCTACCTT